>NZ_FMDN01000031.1 GCF_900090245.1 Micromonospora halophytica | reverse complement strand
ACCAGCGTCGCTTGCGCCAGCGCAGCCGTACCGGCCGGCCTCCGACCGGCAGGTCCCGCGGCCGGGTCGTGGTCCACTGCTTGATCCGGACCGCCCGCTGCCCGCACTGCGGGCAGCATCGCGCCTGTTCACAACCGGTGGCCAGGTGCACCACCGGGACGCCGGTGGCGTCCAGCTCGACCCGCTCGGCCACCAGGCCGTCCAGACCCAGCAGCCGGGTCGTATCGTTGACCATGCTCGCAGCTCTTCACTTGTGACCATCCGACTTAGACACTCAGATGATCACCGATGAGCTGCGAGCCCTTCACGCTCGGGCCGCCTCCAGCAGCGAACCCCGCTCAACTTCGAAGAGCCGTCATGGCCGCCTCCACGACCGAGAACACCGCCGGGATCCAAGCCCTGGAACAGGTAAAAGCCACCCATCCCACCGTGACCAAGAGGGTGGACGCCGGTTTCAAAACCAAGTTCGTCGAACACGCCGCCACTCTCGGTATCAACGCCGAGGTCGTACCGAGAAACACCGAGACCAAAGGCTTCCACGTAGTCAAACGGCGATGGGTCGTAGAGAGAACGCTGGGCTGGCTGATGCTTCACCGCCGACTCGTGCGCGACTACGAGACCCACCCGGCCAGCTCCGAAGCCATGATCCACATCGCCATGATCGACAATGTCAGCCGCCGCATAACGGACGAAGCTACACCCACCTGGCGAGGCACATACTAGTAGATCAAGAACAAATCGAACGCCCTCTGACACCTCCCGCTGGTCTGCACAGACATACGACCACGGCCTTGGCCACCCTCACTTGCCCGATTGATGGCGGCATTGCCAGGGGCGACGCCACCGCGTGAGTCGGGGCTATCGTGCTCCGCATGCGCGTTCCCGGTTGGCTCGACGACACTCGGACTTCCTACAACACCGTGGCGGTCAGCTACGCCGACCTGCTGCGGGACGCCCTCGCTGGCGAACCATTCCAGCGGGGCATCCTGGCACTCTTCGCCGAACTGGTGCGCGCTCAGGGGAACGGGCCGGTCGGCGATGCCGGCTGCGGTCCGGGTCGGATCACCGCCTATCTGCAAGGCATCGGCCTGGACGCGTTCGGCGTTGACCTGTCCCCCGCGATGATCGACATTGCCCGGCGGGACCATCCCGGCCTGCGGTTCGAGGTCGGCTCCATGACGAGTCTCGAACTGGCCGATGGCTCGCTGACCGGCCTGCTCGCGTGGTTCTCTCTGATCCACGTCCCCGACGACGAGGTCCCCACGGTCTTTGCCGAGTTCTTTCGGGTGCTGCGGCCTGGCGGGATCCTGCTACTGGGCTTCCACGCCGGCGAGGGCAGCAAGCTCAAGACGGAGGGCTACGGCGGCCACCCAATGAATGTCTACGTGCATCGTCGGTCACCGGCGCGGGTCGCGACCTGGCTGGACGCTGCCGGATTCACCGTCGAGGCGGAGATGGTGCATCACCCGGCCCCTAACGTCGAAGGCGCCTTCGTCTTCGCCCATCGGTGAGGTGGCTGGAGAAGCATTGGTGATCGCGGTCGCCACCGGGCACACGCCTGTTTGCCACCTCCGACGTTCATCTCAGTCCGACGCCGACGTGGCGACCATTGCGAGACTCAGGATGGAAGGACATGGACCAAGGCACCCGCGCCGAGTTGCTCGGCCGCCTGACTGAGGCAGTCGGATCCGTCACCGTCGCCCACCCGACCCGAGTTGCCATCGACGGACCCCCCGCCGCAGGCAAGACCACCCTCGCCGACGAGCTGGCCGACGTCTTGCACAAGCAAGGCCGCGACGTCATCCGCGCGAGCATCGACGATTTCCTCTTCCCCCGGGCACAGCGCTACCCTCGCGGCGAGTACTCGGCCGAAGGCTGCTACTTCGACACCCACGACTACGACGCGCTGAACAGGGCTCTCCTCGATCCGCTCGGCCCAGGCGGAGATCGACGCTTCCAACACGCGGTCTACGACCGCACTACAGACACTGCCCTGTCCCCGCCGCTCAGTACCGCCCCCGCCGACGCCGTGCTGGTCTTCGACGGCGTCTTCCTCATGCGCCCGGAACTGATCGATCGATGGGACCTCCGTATCTTCGTGTCGGCCGCGCTCGACAAGACCGTAGATCGTGCCGTGATCCGAGAACGCCGGGTGTCATCTCCGGCCGAAGTCGAACGGCGCTGGCGCGAGCGCTACATCCCCTCCCAACAGCTCTACTTCGCCACGGTCCGCCCGACCGATCACGTCGACATCATCGTGCACAACGACGAGCCCCAACAGCCGGCCTGGGAGATCCAAACACACTGAGCGCATTCGACTGGACAGATCCGGATGCCGACGCAAGCCCGCTGCAGCTACGGTGCGTGACGCGCCCCTACGGCGGCTGGCTCGCCCGCGGGAACTCACATCGGACGAATACGCACTCCTGCCAGTCCAGCAGCGCAATGGTTAGTCTCGGAGGCGCTCGCCACGACTAGGAACGGCGGAACCCGCGTGACGGACCACTTGCAGGTGCCGGTTTGGACCCTGGCGACGGACCCCGAGAGGGTCTCGCGGGCAGCTCAGCTTCCCGTGGACCACAAGGGAATGAATCCGGAGCGGCTTGCCGGGCTGCGGCAGGCGCTCGCCGCGTTTCTCGACACACCGCTCGTCACGGTGGAAGCGTATCCGCTGCCCGCAGAGGCGCACTTTCGAGGCGGAAGACTCCTCGACGCCGCTTCGCCTCTCGCCGTACAACTCCGGAACCTGTTGAAAGTACCGGCGAACGCCTCCACGAGCACGGCCGGCGCCGCGCAGTCGACGGAGACGCTGTACCGGATGGTGGTGCCGAGGACGGTGGCCGCGCAGCTCGGTGAAGGCCTCGTCCGCTCCATGCCGTCCAAAGCCGCCACCGGCGGGATCTACAGCGACATCCTCGGCAAGTCGGGGATCGTGAAGAAGGCGACCTTCGTCCCGGTGGTGACCGACGCGCCACGTTCAGGCGGTACCGCGGCGATGAGCGGCACCGCAAAGGCGGTGACCGGCGCCGGCATGGTCACCGCCGCAGCATCCTTCGTTCTCCTCGCCGTCGCCACCGCCGCGAGCGTGTACGCCGAAGAGCAGCGGCGTAAAGCCATGGAGAGAGTCACCGAGCTTCTCGAGGAGCTGACCGCCGACAATCTCGACGCGGAGCGCGATCGCCTCAACGGCGCGACGACAGCGGTCGAGAGAGCCACCGCGCTCCTGCTCGACAAGGGTGAGGCCGGACACGCCCTCGGCCTGGACGCCGCGGTGCACACCGTCGACACCGCCATCGCCGCGGCCACACGCAGAGCCGGCACCTGGCGAGCGAAACTCGCTGCGTTCTCTTCCGAAGGTGTGGAGGTCGCTGACCTCGTCAAGGCCTTCCCCGGGATCGACCAGCCCAACGGCGCCTTCCGCGTCGAGCTCCGGCTCGCCTCGCTCGCGATCGCCACGAAACGACGTGTCGCGGTTCTCCAAGCCGTGCAACACGCGCAGAAGTCGCCGGAACTCGACTTCCATCGCTTCACCGCGATGCTGCAGGATGAGCAGCGAAGCGTGGACGAACTTCAAGGCGAGCTGCGCGCGCTCCTGGTCGACTTGGTGGAACTCCGGCTCCGTGCTCCCACCAAGAGCTTCACGGACCGCCTGCTGACGCAAGGCGAAGTTAACAACCTGCTCGCCTGGCCGGCCCGTCTGCGCCAACTGGCGGCCGAGGAGTCGGTGGCTACCTCGGAGCTCCCCGACGTCGAGATCGGCCTCGTCCAGCGGGAGGACGACAAGGTACTGGTTCTGCCCGCGAAGGCGTTGCCACGCGATCACATCGCCTGAGGTCCTCCGCCGCACTACGGTCGTGTCGAAACGACACACGGCGAAACGTCCGGGACCAACCGCACCAACTCGTCCCACTTTATCGATCTTGTTTCAACCAGTTTGCGCGGGTGGACCAGACCTAGCGGCCAGGCCCACCCGCTGTCTAACGCTCAGGCCAAAGGATGGGCTTCGCTGGTCAAGGCCGCCAGAGCCGCGGCCACCTCCTGCAGGCTCGCCCGGACGTAGGTACTGGTGGTGCCGACATCGCTACCGCTGTCTGAGTGCCCGGCGTACGCGCGTGCCACGGCGTAGCCGAAGTTCCGCTCGACCCACGTCAGGGTCGTGTGCCGCAGCCAGTGCGTGCTGAGCTGCTGCACGTACACCCACGGCAGGTGCTCACCGATGCGCACCCATAGGTGGTCGTAGCGCCGGTAGGTGATCGGCCGCCCGTTTCGGTAACGCAGCAGCTGACCCGTTCCCACCGCCCGACGCTCCTCGGCATGCTGCTGCAGATGCCTCATCAGGGTCGGCGACACCGGCTGCCACCGCACCGTGTCGCCCTTCTCCCGCAGCAGGATGAGGCACTGGTCCGGGTCCAGGTCGACCGGGCGCAGGGCCAACGCACCGCCTCGACGGCACGCCGTCTCGGTGTGCAGCCGCAGCAGCAGGCTGTCCAGCGCCGGATCGTCGCCCGTGCTGGCGGCGACGGCGTTGATCTCCGCCAACCTGCTGTCGGCCACCGCCCGCCTGGTGCTGGGCAGGCGCCGCGGCTTGGCCACCTTGAGGGCCGGGTTGTCCGCAGCGGCGACGTACCCGTCGGCAACGGCCCGCTTGTACAGGCAGCGCAGCGCGGCGATCAGGTGCTCCGCCGCACTGCGTCCGCCTCGCGCGTTGCGCCGGGCAACGACGTGCGTCTTGGTGTACTCGGCGAGCTGCTCAATCTCCGACGGCGTCGGCTCATCAAGCCGCCGCTGCCCCCACTGCTCCAGGACCCGCTTCCAGTACGAGCCGTACGCCCGCCGCGTACCGTCGCTGACCGCCGCCGAGATGACCGGCACGTACTCGGCGAACGTTGGTGCTGGTGGACGATCCGACGCCGCCGCGACAAGATCAGCCGGCGAGATCCCCATCCGCGACAACAACAACCGCGCGGCGTCCAGCTCCGCCCGGCCCACGGTGATGTCACTCATGCCCGACCACTCCCGCACCAGTGCCGGACAGCCGTCGGCAGGTGGAGGTGACCTTGGTCGGTGACGGTGAAGACGCCCTGTTGGTCCAGCCGGACGACGATGACTCCAGAGCCCTCGCGGATGTGCAGCCGCGTGCCCGGCCCCCATCCAAGGGCACGGATGATTGCGCGGTCGGCGATGCGGTCGCTGGTGTCGATGGCAGCCAAGCCGTACACCATCGTGCCGGCGCGTGGCGTCGGCAGGACCGGCAGGGGCAAGGGAGAACGACGAGAAGCTCCACCACGCGGGCGACGAGATCCCTGCTCCCGGTCCGACAGCCGCACGGGAGGGATGACGGGAGCCACGGAACGATCAGCCACGACAATCGCCCCCGATCAAGACACGATCGATCGAGGGAGCCGCTGCGCTGAGACTGGCGTGGTCAAGCGTGCTTGACCACCAGTACGCGAACCACAGCATGGATGCTGCAATTTGGTGTCCGAGGGGGGACTTGAACCCCCACGCCCTATACGGGCACTAGCACCTCAAGCTAGCGCGTCTGCCATTCCGCCACCCGGACCTGCTCCGTGAGCCTACCCTGTCGGCCGCGGCGGGTCTCCCGCCAGTCGGCCGCCCTGGCGGGCCGCACGGGGCATTACTGTACACGGCCGGGATGGATCATGCACATCGCCGTCCGGCACGTTCCCTCACGACGCGTATGCCCTGGTCAGAGGCGTGCAGCCGGGAGAGCCGGAGGTCCCCGCCTGCTCTGCGGGTAGCGTCCGGGCTCGGTCTAACGGCAGCATGGCTCCCGTGTCACAGCCCTCTCCCCTCACCACCGTCCAGCAGCGGGCCCTCGCCCTGCGTTCCGCCGGTGATCTTCCTGCCGCCCGCCGGCTGCTCACCGACACGATCGCCTCGGCCCGGCCCGCGTACGGCGAGGACCACCCGGAGGTGCTGAGCAGCGCTCACCTGCTGGCCCGGATGCACCGCGAGGCCGACGACCCGACCGCCGCCCGCCGGGTGCTGGAGGAGGCGTACGCCGCGGGCGAGCGTCGGCTGAGCGCCGCCGACCCGCTCATGCTGGCGATCTCCTTCGACCTCGCCTCCGTCGCCGAGGAGTTGGGCAACCGGCACGAGGCGCGCCGCAACTACACCCGGGTCGCCACCGCTGGCCCCGCCGTGCTCGGCGAGCACCACCCTGCGGTACGGGCCGCCCGGCAGTACCTCGGCGGGAACGCCGCTCCGGCGACACCGCCCGCTCCCGTCGCCCCACCGCCCGCGCCGCGTCCCGGCCCGATGCCGCCAGGGCCGGTGCCACCCGGTCCGGTGACCGCACCAGGGCCCGTGCGACCCGGTCCGGTGACCACGCCGGGGCCGGTCACCCCGCACCGGCCCGGCCCGCACGTCGCGCCCGTGAGCTCGGGTCCGCAGGAATGGCGGCCCGGTCCGGCCACCGGCACCCCGGGTCCCACGCCGGCCCCGCCCTACCCGCCGCAGGCCGGGCAGGCGCTGCCGTACGTGCCGATGCCCCGGCAGCAGCGCCCCGGCCCGCCGGTGCCGACTCCGCCACACCAGGCACCCACACCGCCCGGGCCGGTGCCACCAGTCCCGCCGCACCGCCAGGTCTCGGTGCCGCCAGGCCCGCCGATGCCCGGTCCCCGGATCGAGCCACCCGCCGTACCCGGGCCCTACCCGCCCCGGATGGGCCCGCCCGTGCACCCGGGCCCCGTCGCCCCGGCGACGTCCCCGTGGGCACCGCCGCACCTCCGGTCACCGGCCACCCCGCCGGCGCCGCCGGTCGTACCGCCGGCCTCCCACCACGCCTCTGCGACTGCGCCGCCGGGACCGGCTCCCGTCCCGCAGCCGCCGCACGTCGCCCGCGCCGTCGCGCCGTCGCCCGACCCGGCCCCCCGGGTCGCGCCGCCGCCCCAGCGGGGACAGCCGACGGCGGGTCCGGTCTCCGCTCCCCCGGTCGTCCCGCCGCCCCCGGCCCCGGCCCCGGCGCACGGCATGGCCGTTCCGCCGCAATCGGCGCCACCGGTCGTGCCCTCACCGGCGACCGTTCCGCCCCCACCGCAGCCGCCGGCCACCAACGGCCCGGGACCGGTGCAGGCCCGAGCCCCGATCGCCGCTGCGCAACCGACCAGCCCGGTCAACCCTGAGCGACCCGCTGCCAACGCCACGGCTCACCCCACCGGCACTCCGCAACAGGCCGATCCGGTGCCGCCTGCCACCAGCGCTCCGGCACCGGTCGAGGCCACGCGTACGGCCGCTGCCGCCCCGCCCCGGACCGCACCGGTTACGCCGCAGCCACCGACCACCGGCCCCGCGGTGCCGGTCGAGGCCCGGAGCACGGCCGACACCCCGCGACAGGCCGATCCGACCACGACGGAGTCGACGGGCACCGGCGGCTCGGAGTCGATGACCGACCGGCCGCCGACGATCGCGAAGCCGCTCGGCTGGGACCTGCCGACGATCCAGGTCAAGCAGATCGGACCGCTGCTGCAGGAGGAGGCCGAGCGGATCGCCGCGACGGCCGGTCGGACCTCCAGCGCTCCCGCCCGACCGGATGCCGCCCCGGCCAGCGCGCCCTCGGTCAGCACGCCGCCCGCGCCCACCCACCCGGTCTCCGCGCCACCGGTCGTCAGCGCGCCACCGGCCCCTCCTGCCGTTCCGCCGCCCCCGCCGGTGAGCGCCCCGCCCGTCAGTTCGCCGCCCGCGCCCGCCCGGCCGTTCTCCGCGCCGCCGGTGGTCAGCGCGCCGCCGGTCCCTCCTGCCGTTCCGCCGGCACCCGCCCACCCGGTCAGCGCGCCGCCGACGCCTCCGCGTCCGGTGAGCGTCCCGCCACCGCCGGTCGTCAGCATCCCGCCGGCGCCCACCTACCCGGTGAGCGCACCTCCGGTGCCGCACCAGCCGGTCAGCACTCCCCCGGCACCGCCGGTGGTGAGCACCCCGCCCGCGCCGGCCCACCCGGTGAGCACGCCGCCGGCCGCGTACCACCCGGTGAGCACCCCACCGGCCCACCCGGTCAGCGCCACGCCGGTGAGTGCCGCACCGCACAGCGCTCCGCCGTGGGGGCTGACCGCGCCGCCGTGGAGCAGCGTCGCGCCCCCGCAGCCGCTGACCACGTCCCCGGCCGACGACGAGCCCGACGAGGACACGACGGACGGGGTGACCGATCCGGCCGACGGCTCGCTGGTGGCCTACGACGTTCCCGAGCGGGTGTCCGAGGTGGCCGATCCGTCCGCCCCGGTCGAGCAGGAGCAACGCCCCGCGGCGTACCCGCAGGGCGACCCGGCGTTCCCGCCGCCGCTGGCGTACCCGATGGGTCCGGAGCCCGAGCGGCGCGGACGGGGCCGGACGGTGATCGCGGTCGTCGTCGGCGTCGTGGTGGTGGTCGTCGCCGGCGTGGTCGGCGCGGTGGTGCTCGACCGGGACGAGGCCGCGCCCCCGTCGACGCCGCCGGGTGCGTCTCCCGGCGTGCCGAAGGCGACCGGCGCGCCACCGGCCGACCTGAAGCTGCGCGACGACGACACCACCGTGACGATCAGCTGGTCCGATCCGACCAACGGTGGTGTGCCGTTCATGGTGGCCGGCGGTCGGGCCGGCAAGGCGCTGGGCGTGATGGCGACCGTCGAACCCGGACAGACCAGCTACACGGTCAACGGGCTCAGTGAGTCGGTGGACTACTGTTTCACCGTGCTGGCCGTGTACTCGACGGACGCCTTCGCCACCTCGGGGCAGGTCTGCACCGACCGGGAGCGCCGCTCGCCGGCCGGCTGACCGTCGATCCACACCGCACACGCTGGGTGTCCACAGCGGGACGGTGCGGGTTTCCCCGTGCCGGAGCGGCCCATATGATGTCCCACGGCTCAGGGGAGGGTCGCCGGGGCACGGCGCGCCACCTGGGAGAGCCAGACGGGGAGGCAGCCGGCCGTGGCCACCATCGAGGACGCCGTGAGCACCGACACCGGGACCGCACCACGCCGCTCGCGGATGCGGGGCGGGCTGGTCACCATCGGCACGGTGGCCGCGTTGCTGGCCGCCATGGGGTTGACCGTGCTCGGGCTGGGCGCCGCCGACAACGCGGTGGCCAACTACGACGCCAGCAGCTGGTTGTGGAGCGCGGCGCGCAGCGAGATGGCCCGGGTCAACGGGGTCACCGCCCGGGTGGACACCCGGATGGAGGTCCCGGGCGCCCGCCGGCACCCGATGCAGGTCACCCAGACCGACCGGCTGCTGATCCTGCGCGACCTGAAGACCGGTCAGGTCAGTTCGTTGGACCTGGCCACCCTCCAGATCACCGCGACCACCCGCACCACGCCGGGCCTGGGCGTGAACGTCGTCCTGCACGAGGACGCCGCCTTCGTGGTCGACGCCGTGCAGGGCATCGTCCGGCAGCTCGACCCGCGCTCGTTGACCCCGGTCGGCGAGCCGGTGCGGTACCCGCCGGGCATCACCGGTGGCGCGTTCGACGGCGAGGGCAGGCTCTGGATCGCGATCCCGAGCGAGGGCACCGTCTCGGCGGTGACCGCGGCCGATCTGCCCGCCACACCCGAGGCGGAGGCGACCGGTGGGCTGAGCCCGAAGCAGGTCGAGACGTACACGGTCGCGGAGCCGAGCCACGAACTGGTGGTGTCCACCCTGGACGACGGGGTGGCGGTGCTGGACCGCACCTCCGCGTCGCTGGTCACGGTGCGCGCCGGCACCACCCGGCGGACCGCGTTGACCATGGCCGCCGCCGGCACGCTGCCGGCCCGTACCAGCGGCCCGGCCGTGCCGGTCACGGTCAGCGGCGACCGGCGGGTGCACGTGGTCGCCGACGGCGACGGCGAGGTGCGGCAGTTCACCGTGCCCGGGGCCGGCGACCGGCTCAGCCCTGCGGTGGCCTGGGCCGGCCGGTTCTACTGCGCCGACGAGGCGACCGGCACCGTCTACGCGTTCGACGGCGCCGGGCAGCTGGTCGACACCGTCGCCGGCAAGGCCACCGGCCCGTTGGAGCTGGAGGTGCGGGAGAACCACCTCTTCATCAACGCCCCGGACTCCTCCACCGCCCGGGTGGTGGACGACAGGCACCAGGTCCGTGAGGTCAACAAGTACGCCAATGACGTGCTCGGTGGTGACCCGCCGCCGGCGCCCCCGCCGCCGCCTCCGCCGAAGAAGCCCAAGGTGGGCAAGCCGGGCGCTCCGCGCAGCGTCACCGCCTCCGCCGGCGACGCGCGGGCGCGGATCAGCTGGCGGCCGGCCGCCGCGAACGGCGCCGAGATCACCAGGTACGTGGTGCAGGGCGCTGGGCAGAAGCACGAGGTCGGCGCCAACCAGCGGGCGATCGAGATCAAGGGCCTGACCAACGGCGAGACGTACACGTTCTCCGTGCACGCGGTGAACGCCAGGGGCGAGGGCCCGGCCCGCCGGAGCAACCCGGTCACCCCGACCGCGGCGGTGCCCGACCCGCCGGCCAGCGTCACCGCCGAGGCCCGGCCGGACGGCACGGTGCTGGTGCGGTGGCCGGCCGCGAACGGCCAGGGCAACACCATCGCGAAGTACGCGGTGACCGCCACCTCGGCCGGCACGAACGCCCCGGCCGGCGAGTCGACGAAGACCGAGCTGGTGATCCCGGCCGGCGAGCTGGAGTACGGCACCCAGTACGCCTTCACCGTGGTGGCCGTCAACGACGAGGGCGCCGGGTCGGCGGCCTCGCCGATGAGCAACACCGTGGTGCCGTTCGCCCCGCCGGGGCAGCCGGTCGGGCTGCGGGCGAGCACCGTCGCCAACCGGCCCGGCACCATCGCGGTGCAGTGGTCCCCGGCGGTCGACAACGGTCGCCCGGTGGCGAAGTACCTGGTCGACGTCGCCGGAAAGGTCAGCGAGGTGACCGACACCCGGGCCACGGTGGGCGGCCTGGGCGACGGGCAGAACGTCCTGGTGAAGGTCAAGGCGGTCAACGAGGCCGGCCCGGGTGCGGAGGCGAGCGCCACCGCGCGGACGGTGGCGGCGCCGAAGGTGACGGTGACCGGGTCGTCGGCCGACGCCACCTCGGTGACGGTGTCGTTCACCGTGGACGCCGGCGGCGGTCAGGCCACCTGCACCGCCGCCACGGGCGGGAAGACCGCCGGCGGCAGCTGCTCCAGCCTGCGGGTGACCGGCCTGACGCCGGGGACGGCGTACACGGTGACGGTGACGGCGACCAACGCGGCCGGCAAGGGCACCGCGACCCGGGCGCAGGCCACCGGCGCGCTGTACGGCATCGCCACCTGCCGCAACGGCTCGGAGGGTGAGCAGCGCACGTACTGCGACCGGGACGTCGACGGCCGCAACGGCAACGAGATCTTCTCGGTGCCCCGGCAGGACGACCCGAAGCAGGTCGGGTGGGCGAAGCCCGGCACCCGGCTCAAGGCGTACTGCAGGAAGCAGGGCGAAGAGGTCTACGCCTACGTCTACAACAACGACAAGCGCAGCACCTGGTGGGTGCGGGTCGAGTACTCCGGGAAGAACTACATCCCGTGGGCCTGGCTCAACCTGGAGGGCGGCGACAACATCAACGTCCTGCCCACCTGCTGAGCCGTACCACCCAGCCGAGGAGCAGCACCACCGTGAACAGCACCCAGGAACCGCTCACCCAGCCGGAGGTGCAGGGCTTCGCCGCCCTGGCCGCCCGGCTGGCGGAGAACGTCAACGCGGTCGTGCTGGGCAAGCCGCAGGTGGTCCGGCTGGCGTTGACCGCGCTCTTCGCCCAGGGGCACGTCCTGCTGGAGGACGTGCCCGGCGTCGGCAAGACCACCCTGGCCCGGGCGATCGCGGCGACGGTGAAGGGCCAGTGGCGGCGCATCCAGTTCACCCCGGACCTGCTCCCGTCCGACGTCTCCGGGGTGACGATCTTCAACCAGGCGACCCGGGGCTTCGAGTTCCACCCGGGCCCGGTCTTCGCCAACATCGTCATCGCCGACGAGATCAACCGAGCCTCGCCGAAGACCCAGTCGGCGCTGCTGGAGGTGATGGAGGAGCGGACGGTCACCGTGGACGGGGTGCGGCACCCGGTGCCGCAGCCGTTCCTGGTGGTGGCGACGCAGAACCCGGTGGAGATGGACGGCACGTACCGGCTGCCGGAGGCGCAACTGGACCGGTTCCTGGTGAAACTGTCCGTCGGCTACCCGGACGAGGCGGTCGAGGTGGAGGTGCTGCGCGGCGCGACGGTCCGCTCCCCCGACTCGCTCAGCGCGGTCACCGACACGGCCACCGTCGGGGAGATGGTCAGGATGGCCCGTCGGGTGCACATCGCCGAGCCGCTCTACGCGTACGCGGTCCGGCTGGCTGCCGCGACGCGCACCCATCCGCAGGTACGAGTCGGGGTCAGCCCCCGGGGCGTGATCGCGCTGACCCGCGCGGCGTGCGCGTACGCGCTGATCGACGGCCGGGGCTGGATCATGCCGGAGGACCTGAAGACCCTGGCCGAGCCGGTCTTCGCGCACCGGCTGCTGCTCACCCCGGACGCGCAGGTGCGCGGGGTGACCGCCGCCGAGGTGCTGCGCCAGGCGGTGGCGTCGGTGCCGGTGCCGCTGCCGTCGGGTCAGCCGGCCCCGGCGCACGGCTGACCGGCCGGGTCGGTATGGGGATCACCGCCCGGGGCGTCGGGCTGCTCGTCGCCGCCGTGGTGCTGCTCGGCGTCGGTTTCCGGTACGCGTACCCGGAGTTGGCGCTGCTCGGCACGGCGGCCGTCGTGGCGGTCGGCTACGCCGTGGTGTCCGCCGCCTGGCGGCCCCGGCTGGAGGTCACCCGTAGCGCGGACCCGGACCGGGTGGCGCGCGGCGAGGCGGCCCGGATGACGGTGACGGTACGCAACGCCGGCCGGCTACGGGCGGCGAACCTGCTCGCCGAGGACCGCTGTGGCGCCACCGCCGTGCCGGTGCCGGTGCTGCGGCTGCGCCCCGGCCGGGACACCACGGTGGACTACGAGGTGCCGACGCGCCGCCGGGGGGTGGTGCCGGTGGGTCCGCTGCGGGTGATCCGGCGGGATCCGCTGGGCCTGGTGGCGCTCTCCCGCCCGTACGGCGGCATGGTGCCGGTCTGGGTGCATCCGCGCGTGCATCCGCTGCGCGCGGTGCCGACCGGCGCGGGCCGCAGCCTGGAGGGGCGTTCGGACAGCGTGCCGCACGGGTCGATCACTTTCGACTCGCTGCGCGAGTACGTGGTCGGTGACGAGCTGCGCCGGGTGCACTGGCGCACCAGCGCCCGGGTGGGCGAGCTGATGGTCCGGGAGAACGTGGACACCAGCCTGCCCCGGCTCGTGGTGCTGCTGGACAACCGGGCCGTCGCCCATCCGCGGCGGGTCGACGGGGTCGCCGAGTCGTTCGAGGCGGCCTGCGAGGCGGCCGCCTCGGTGGTCACGGCGGCGTTCCGGGAGGACCTGCCGGTGGTGCTGCTGCTGGTGGCGCCGGGCGGGGACCGGGCCGACGTGCCACCGCTGGACCGGCTGGCCGCGGTGGAGCTGGCCGACGGGGGCGCCGAGACGCTGCGCGCCTCGGTGGGGCGGCTGCGTCAGGACCGGGGCGGCGACACCCTGGTCTTCCTCACCGGTCCGGGTGGCCGGGACGATCTCGGGCAGGTGGGCGCGCTGCGCGGGGCGTACCCGTCGGTGCTGGTGGCGGTCCTCGGCGCGGAGGACCCGACCCCGTCCGGGACGGCGGGGCTGGTGGTGGTGGACGCCGCCGACGGCGCCGAGTTCGCCGCCGAGTGGGACGGGGTGCGCCGGTGGTGACCGTGACCGCCGTGCGTCCGTCCGCCCCGGTCACGCCGCCGCAGGACGACGCCGGCGGGCTCGCGCTGCGGGTACTGCGCGCGACGCCCGTGCCGCTCGCGCTGGTCGTGCTGGTCGCACTGGCCGGTGTGGTGCTCGGCCGGGTGTACGCGGGCGACCTGCTGACCCGGCTGATGCTCGGCGCGGCCGTCGGCTCGGTGCTGGTCAGCGTGGCCGCCCGGCGGCTGCCCTCGTGGCTGGTGGCGCCGGTGTCGGTGGCCGCGATGACCGGCTGGACGGTGTTCGCGCTGCACCTGGCGGCCCGGCGCGCGGCGCTGCCGGGCGGCTTCGCCGAGGTGGCCGCCGACGCCGCCCGCAACGGCATCCCCCGACTGCTGACCGCGATGATCCCCGTCGAACCGACCCCGGACACGGTGCTGGTGCCGCTGGTGGCGGCCTGGCTGACCGGGCTGACCGGTGCCGAGGTGGCACTGCGCGCCGGCCGGACGCTGCTCGGTTTCCTGCCTGCGGCGCTGCTCTACGCCGGCGCGCTCTACGTCGTCGGCCCGAACGCGGACCCGGCGGTCTGGCCGTCGTTGGCCTTCGCCGCCGCGGTGGCGCTGGGCCTGGTGGCACCCGGCGGGCGGGGCACGACGGGCCCGGATCCGACGGCCGCGCTGCCCCCGGAGGTCCGGACGGCGGTGCGGGCCCGGCTGGTGGCGGGTACGGCGGCCGGGGCGGCGGTGGTGGTCGGGCTGGCCGCGCTGCTCGGCCCGGCGCTGGCCGCGCAGGTCGACGAGCGGCCGGTGGATCCGCGCCGGTACGTCGAGCCGCCCCGGGTGGAGTCGCTGGACGAGAATCCGCTGATCCGGATCTCCGGGTGGGCGCTGAACCCGGACCAGAAGCTGCTGGACGTCAGCACGCAGGCGCCGGCCGGCCCGCAGACCCGGATCCGGTTGGCGGTGCTCAGCGACTACGACGGGGTGACCTGGCGGGTCGGGGCGACGTACCGCAACGCGGGGCGGATCCTGCCGGCCGCCGAGCCGGGCCCGGGGGCGGTGGACACCGTCCGGCAGGAGATCATCGTGGCGGACCTGACCGGCCGGCTGCTGCCGGCGGTGCCGACCCCGCGTGAGGTCACCGGCGCGCGGGTGGCGTACGACCCGACGACGGGGACGCTGATCCGCCCCGAGGGGCTGAGCCCGGGGCTGCGGTACACGGTCACCTCGCTGCGGGAGCGGCCGGACGTGGACCTGCTCGCCACCGCCGACGTGCCGGCCGGTGACGAGGTGGCCCGGGTGCTGCGGGTGGCCGACGGGACGCCGGAGCCGATGCGCCGGCTCGCCGCTCAGCTCGCCGAGGACAACGGCGCCCCGTACGCGCGGGCGACCGCGATCGAGCGGTTCCTCGCCGAGCACTACCGGGTGGTGGCGGACGCGCCGAGCGGACACGCGTACCCGAATTTGCACTTCTTCCTCTTCGGGCCGCGCAACGGCGGCGGGCAGCGCGGCACGTCGGAGCAGTTCGCGGCGTCGTTCGCGGTGCTGGGGCGGTTGACGGGATTGCCCACCCGGGTGGTGGTGGGTTTCTCCGCGCGCGGTGACGGGCCGGTCCGGGCCGCGGATGCGCTCGCCTGGCCGGAGGTGTTCTTCTCCGGGGTGGGCTGGGTGCCGTTCGATCCGCTGCCCCGCCCCGACACCGAGCCCCGCCCGGTGGAGGAGGACTTCCGGCCACCGAAGGAGGAGCCGCCGCCGTCGGAGGCCCCGGAGCCCACTGTGGAACCGACGGCGACCCCGCCGGCGGTGGCGGCGCCGGGGTCGGGCGACGCCGACCGGGGCGTGTCGAGGTCGGCGCTGGTCGCCGTCGCGGTGCTGGTGCTGTCCCTGCTGGTCGGGGCGGCGCTGGCGACGCTGGTCGGGATGCGCCGCGCGCAGGCCCGGGCCCGGCTCGGGCGGGGTGACCCCGGTGACCGGGTGGCCGGCGCCTGGCGGCAGGTCACCGACGCGCTGCGGCTGGCGGGGCGGCCGGTCGGCGACGACCTGGCCGCCACCGAGGTCGCGTCCCGCGCCCGGCAGGCGCTGGCCGAGGCCCGCGCCGCCCTGGCCGGTGGCAGCGCCGACACCCCTGCCGGGGCAGTGCTCGTGGGAGCGCCGGCACCGGGGGTGGACGAGGTGGCCCGCCTCCTCAACCAGGTCGCCTTCGCCCCCGGCACGCTGACCGGGGCGGAGGCCGACCGGGCGGCGGCGCAGGCGGCGACGTACGTGGCCGCGCTGCGCGCCGCCCGTCCCTGGTGGCGACGCCTGCTCTGGTCGGTCCACCCCGGCCCGCTGCGCTGGCACCGCTGACCCCACCCGGTCCCGCGGTGACGCCAAGCCTTTCGATCACCGGGGCCGGGGCCGAGGGGGCGGGTGGGTTCAGGCGCGGAGGCGACGGACGAGTTTGCGCAGGCCGGCCTGCCAGCCGTCCGGGTCCTGGGCGCGGCGCAGGGCGTACCCGGCGACCTCGGGATGCGGCAGGATCAGGAAGCGCTCCTCGGCCAGCCCGGCAATCGTCGCGTCGGCGACCTGGTCGGGGGTGAGCACCGCGCCGGAGGCGGCGATGACCTGCGCGCCCAGGTGACCGGAGGCGAGCCCGTCGGCGAGCATCGGCGTGTCCACCCCCTGCGGGCAGAGCGCGCTGACCCGTACGCCCCGGTCCCGGTAGGTGATCGCCAGCCACTCGGCGAAGCCGACCGCCGCGTGCTTGGTGGCGGTGTACGGGGCGTCGCCGACAGCGGTCAGCACCCCGGCCGCCGAGCAGGTGTGGAGCAGGTAGCCCCCACCTCGCTCCAGCATCCCGGGCAACGCCGCGCGGGCCGCGTACACGTGGTGCAGCACGTTGACCCGCCAGGCCCGGTCCCAGTCGGCGTCGTCGGCCTCGACGCCTGCGCCGGTGGAGACGCCCGCGTTGGCGCAGAACAGGTCGATCCGGCCGTACCGTCGCTCGGTGTCGGCCACCAGCTCGCGGACCTGGTCCTCGACGGTGACGTCGACGGCGACGGCGTGGGCGACCGGGCCGACGTCCTCGGCCACCGCGGCGGCCGCCACGGCGTCCAGGTCGGCGACGACGACGGCGGCGGCGCCCTCGGCGGCGAAGCGGCGGGCCAGCGCCGCGCCGATGCCGCCCGCTCCCCCGGTGATCACCGCCACCCGGTCGGTCAGGTTCATCTCAGTGTCCTTCCGCGGGGCCGAGCCGGGGGATCAGTCCGGCCAGCGCCGCGGCCCCGCCGGAGGTCAGTTCAGGGGTGGGCAGGAGGGCGAGCACCGGCACGTCCACCCCGGCGTCGGCGTAGCGGCGCACCTCGGACCGGCAGTGCTCGGGTGAACCGTGCAGCACCAGTTCGTCGACCACCTCGTCCGGCACGACCGCCCCGGCGCCCCGCCGGTCACCGGCCGCCCAGGCGGCCCACATCGGCCCGAGGGCCGACTCCCGACCGAGCCAGCGGTGGAACTCGGCGTACGCGGGGACGGTGAGGTAGCTGGTGATCAGCCGGCGGCCGAGGGCCCGGGCGTAGCCGGCATCCTCGGTGGGGCAGACGAAGATCCGGGCGACGACCTCGAAGCCCGGCGCCCGGCCGCCCAGCCCGGCGAGGGCCTTCGGCACGTCGTCGGCGGCGAGCCAGTTGAGGATCACCCCGTCGGCCTCGGCGGCGGCCAGGCGCAGCATGCCGGGACGCAGCGCGGCCAGCAGCACCGACGGCGGCACGGCGGGCGGGCGTTCCAGGGTGAACCGGCGGACGGCGAAGGTGTCGAACGCGCCGTCGACGGTCTCCCCGCGCAGCGCCGTCTTCACGAACCGCAGCACGTCCCGGGTACGCCGGAAGGGCTCGGTGAACTCGACGGCGTTCCAGTCGCCCACCACGACCGGCGAGGACGCGCCGATGCCGAGGGCGAAGCGGCCCGGCGCGGCGTCGGCGAGGGCGGCGGCGCTCATCGCGAGCAGCCCGGGCCCCCGGGTGAAGACCGGCGTGATCGCGGTGCCCAGGCGCAGCGTCGGTTGCCAGGCGGCGGCCAGGGCGAGCGGGGTGAACGCGTCGGCGCCGTTGACCTCCGACGACCAGACGTCGGTGAAACCGGCCCGGTCCAGGGCCGCGTAGACCGCGGCGTGGTCGGCGAGTGGGATGCCGCCCAGCGGCACCGTCATGCCCCATCGGTTCGTCATCCGGTCGATCGTGCCCGTTCCTCCGCGGCGGGACAAGGGCCGGATCCGGCCGTCGCCCGTCGTCCCGTGCCGCCGGGATGCCACGAACGCCGGGCGGACCGTGCCGCCGGGATGTTACGAACGCCAGGTGGACCGGGCCGAACGGCGACGATCGTGAAGAGCGGGACGGGGGCCGGGCCTCTCCCGCTGGCCGGGCCGTCCCAGCGGGCGACCTTCCTGGAGCTCTTCTTCGACCTGGTCTACGTCTTCGCGCTGACCCGGATCTCGTACCGGGCCTTCGAGGATCTCGCCCTGGAACCCGGCGGCGCCCAGGGCTGGGCACCGATCACCGGGGGCGGCAAGACCCTGCTGCTGCTCCTGGCGCTGTGGGCGATCTGGCAGGGCACCTCCTGGACCACCAGCCGGTACGACCCGCGCCACATCTGGTTGCAGGCGCTGGTGGTGACCGCCCTGATGTGCAGCATGGTGATGGGGGTGGCGATCCCCCGCGCCTTCACCGAGACCGCACCGGCGTTCGCGGCGGCGTACGTGGTGGCACAGGTGTCCCGCCCGGCCATCCTGCTGCTGGCGTTGGGGCAGCACCATTACCGGCGGCTCAAGTGGCGGATGCTGATCACCTTCGGCGCGACCAGCGTGCTGTGGGTGACCGGCGCGCTGCTGCCCACCAACCCGCAGGTGGTGCTCTGGGCGTCGGCGCTGGGCCTGGAGTACCTCGCGGCCCGGTTCGGCTGGCCGGTCCCGGGGCTGGGCCGCTCCACGATCAGCCGCTGGGACATCGCCGGGGAGCACCTCGCCGAGCGGTACCAGCAGTTCTTCCTCGTCGCCCTCGGTGAGACGGTCCTGGTCAGCGGGCTGGCGTACAGCAGAGCTCCGCTCGAGACCGCGCAGAGCGCCGCGTTCGCGGTGGCGATGGTGACCTCGGTGCTGTTCTGGCGGATCTACGTGCAGCGGGCCGGGCTGATCCTGGCCGAGGCGGTGACGAGGTCCCGGCACCCGGCGGCCACCGGCCGCTCGGCGGCCGACACCCACCTGGTGATGGTCATCGGACTGGTGGCGACCGCGATCGGCTACGAGCTGACCATCGAGCATCCGCTGAGCGATCCGGAGGCGGCGTGGGTGGCGATGATCGTGGGCGGCCCGTTGCTGTTCCTGGCCGCCCGGGCCCGCTTCGAGTACGAGGTGTTCGGCCGGGTGTCGCCGTCGCGCTGGATCGCCGGCGGCGTCCTGGTGGCGATGGTGCCGCTGCTGCTGCACGCCGCCCCGCTGCTCTCAGCGGCGCTGGTCGCGGTGGTGCTGCTCGCGGTCGCGCTGGCCGACGCCCGCCGAGCCTGGGGCCGGCCGCCGGAACAGGCGAGGCCACCGATGTGACGCTCCCCGAGCGGCGGCCACCCGTGCGAGAGGGCGGCGGGGGCGGGAGCGCGCGCGGCGGGCCGACGGTCAGCCGCCGAAGGAGAGCCAGCGGAAGCCGGCCACCTCGACCACGGTCCGCTCCCGGGCGGTGAGCGGCGTACGGCCGGTGGCCTTGCGGATCAGGGTGAGCGGGTCCCAGCCGAGCAGGGCCGGCACCGGCCGGCCGGCGGCCAGCAGGTCGGCGACCACCCGGGCGGCGGCCGGGGTGAGCCAGGGTTCCCGGTGCAGTGCCTCGGCCAGGTCGAGACCGTGCACCCCCACCTCCACGACCCGGGTGACCAGGAAGTCGGTCAGCGTCATCGGGTCGCCGTGCCGGGTGCGGACCAGCCGGCCGGCCGGGGCCCCCGCGAGCGCCGCGTCGGTGCGGCGCCAGGCGGTGGCGAAGGCCACCGCGACGGCCGCCACGTCGGGCCGCCCACCCGCCACCCGGCGGGCGTTGTCGACGCGCGCGGAGTCGACCTCCGGGACGAACTTGGCGGCGCCGAAGTAGCCGGCCGCGTCCACCTCGGCCCGGTTCGGGGCCGGCGCGGCGAGCATGTCCGTCAGGCGTCCGGCGCCGGTGCTCACGTGCGCGACGAGGTCGCGCACCGTCCAGGGCGGGCAGGGGGTGGGGCGGTCCAGGTCCGCCTCGTCGAGGGTGCGCAGGATGTCGTCCAGCCGGGCGCACTCGTCGCGGAAGGCACCGTGCACGTTCTCCACGGTCGTACCCTCTCACGCGGTTTCGTCGGCCGGGCGACGGGTACGCGCCGGGCCGACGAGAGGGGGCGGGCGAGAGATGGCCGGGATCATGCTGCGCAGCACCGCGTTCACCGACCACGACCAGCTGCCGGGGCGCTTCGGCAGGGAGGACGGGAACGTCTCACCGCCGCTGGAGTGGTCCGACGTGCCGGGGTCGGCGACCGAACTGCTCCTGTTGGTGGAGGACCCGGACGCGGGGCGCAGTCCGTTCCTGCACTGGCTGGTCACCGGCATCTCCCCCACCTCGGGCGGGGTCGCCGAGGGCGGAGTGCCCGAGGGCGGCCGGGAGTGGCCCAACGGCTTCGGCACCACCGGCTGGGCTGGTCCGCACCCGCCGCAGGGCGAGGAGGCGCACCGGTACTTCTTCCGGCTGTACGCGCTGGAACGCCCGCTGGACCTCGCCGACGCGCCGCAGGCCGCCGACGTGCACGCCGCCCTCGCCGGCCGTGAGCTGGCCAGCGGGACCCTGGTCGGGACGTACCGGCGTTAGGGCGTGTGTCGAGGGCGTCAGCCCTTGTGGCGGGGCACCAGGCGGTGCACGGAGAGCAGCACCAGCGCCGCCACCACGCCCATCGTCCCGGCGATGCCGGCGGCGCTGCCCGCGTACCCGATGAACAGGGTCCGCCGGCTCAGCTCGTGGACGGCGATCTGCTGCTGGTCGAGCAGCGAGGTCACCGCCAGCCCGGAGGCGACGACGGCGGCCAGACCGCCCACGCCGAGCACGGCGGCGGCGACCCGGTGGGCGTCCTCGCCGGCGACCTTGGCCTGCTCCCGCTGGAAGATCAGCAGCAGCAGCCCGGCCAACGCCGCCCAGACCCCGACCACCAGGAACGCGGCCACGGCGTCGCTGGGCCGGTGCCAGCCGGCGGAGAGGGTGGCCACCCCGGCGACGGCGGCGTACGCGACGCCGAGGAACGCCCCGAGCGCGCGCACCTTCGGCGGCAGCACCAGGATCAGCGCCAGCGCCACCGACGCGGCGATGGTGGTGTGCCCGCTGGGCAGGCTGTTGCCGACGGCGTCGCGCTCCGGGTCGATGCCGAGGGCGGGCCGGTCGATCACGTACTTGAGCACCTGGGTGGTGACGTTGGCGCCGGCGATCAGCAGGGTGGCCGCGAGGGCGAGCGTCTTGCGTCCCCGGATCAGCGCGATGAAGCCGATCACCGCCGTGGTGGCGAGCAGGGAGACCACGGACATGGCGTTGAGGATCCGGTTGACCAGCCCGTCGATGTGGTCCTGGCCGATCCGGTTGCCGGTCAACGCGACCGTGTCGAGCCACTGGCCCGTCCCGGTGTGCACGGCGAGCCGCCACACCACGGCCAACGCGGCCGCCTGGGCCAGAGCCAGTACGACCAACCAGACCGCCGTCCAACCCCTCGCCGTCGCGCGCACCCGCACACCGTAGCGGTACCCCCGGCAGGTCGCTCGTGGGACCACCGGTGCGTCCCGGCTACGTTGGGGCCGGACCACGGGAGGTGACGGTGGACGGCACATCGGAGCGGGAGCGGACGACCGCGGGTCGGCCGGAGTCGCTGGCGGACCTGCTCGGCGGACGCAGCGGCGCGGTGGACGCCACCTGGCCGCCGGTGGCGTTCACCGTGGGCTGGCTGCTGACCGGCCGGTCAGTCGTCGGCGGGGTGGCGGTGGCCGTGCTGGCCGGCTCGGCGGTGGCGCTGTGGCGGTGGCGCCGTGGTGACCGGCCGCGGTCGGTGCTGATCGGGCTGCTCGCGGTCTGCGTCGCCGCGCTGGTCGCCCTCCACACCGGACGGGCGGTCGACTTCTTCCTGGTGCAGCTCTTCTCCAACGCGGCGAGCGCCCTGGTCTGGGTGGTCAGCATCGTGGTGCGGTGGCCTCTGCTCGGGGTGCTGGTCGGGGTGGCGTTGCGGCAGCGGGGCCGCTGGCGTCGGGACCGGGCGTTGCTGCGGGCGTACGGCCGGGGCAGCTGGGTGTGGGCGGCGACGTACGCGCTGCGGGTGGCGGTGTTCCTGCCGCTGTACCTCGGCGGTCAGGTGGTCGCGCTGACGGTGGCCCGGGCGGCGCTGACCTGGCCGCTGGTGGCCACGGCGCTGACGGTGAGCTGGCTGGTGATCCGGCGGTCGCTGCCGGCCGGTCATCCGGGGCTGCGGCACCCGGTGACGCCCTCGGGCGGGTGACGGCCGGACCGTAGCGGGGCGGGTCGGAACGTAAAGGGAGAGGCCGCCACGGGGGGAGCGGCCTCTCCGAGGAACACGGTACTCCGTCGCGGGGCGTCGTGTGATCCCACGGCGCCCTCTTTTTTCCACGACGGCTGGAACGGCGGACGGTGGGGTGGGCCTCCCGATCCGCTGCGTCGACCGGACGGTCGACCCACCCCCGGCCTGACCGTGGGAATCAGGCCGCCCGCCGACCGGGCGGTCCGCTCCCCCGGGCCCGGTCGGCCTCCGGGTGGGTGGCGCCGCGCCACCCACCCGGAGGGGTCACCTCACCCGTTCGGGAACAGGTGGCCGTAGTCGGCGTACGCCATGGCGACGTCGGCCTGCGCCCAGAACCGGTGGTAGTTGAAGACCGGCTCCGGCCCACCGTCGAGGTACGCCTGGACCTTCGGCCAGGCGGGGTCGTTCTTGTAGAACGACCGGATGTCGGTGAAGCTCTTGCCGGCGGCGATGGTGTCGCCGTTGGGCATCGTGCCGGTCCAGCCCGGCGGGATGTAGAGGCCCTGGCCGGTGGCGGCGTCGTAGACGTCGTCGAAGCGCTTGTAGTCGCCGCGCTTCTCCGGCATCGAGACGCCCTGGGCGTCGCTGGCCGCGTGCAGCGCGTCCAGCAGGCCCTTGGCGGTGTTCTTCGCCGACACGTCGCCGGACTTGGCCGCGTACGCGATCAGCGTCCGGGCGTAGGCCGCGGCCACGCCGACGTCCTGGCCCTTGACCGTCACCTCGACGTGCAGGTTGGTGTTCGGCTGCGGGTCGGTCGGGTTCCAGTTGTTGGGCTGGCCGGTCCACTTCATGTCCGACGGGATGGACCAGTTGGCGCCCAGCGTGGTGTTGGCGATGGCCCACGGCACCCACTTGTCGAGCAGCGCCTTGGCCTTGGCGTTGCCGGTCTCCAGGTAGAGCTCGGCGATCCGCTGCATCGACCAGGCCTGCATGCCGAACCACTGGTTGGACGGCGGGTCGTTGTAGACGGGGTCGACGTCGTAGAACATGCCGTAGAAGGTGGCGGTGCCGGCCGGCGGCTGGGCGTAGCTGCCGTCCCAGCTGTTGGTGGCGCCACCGGCGATGCCGCCCTCGGCGGACTGCAGCCAGGTGTAGAACTCCAGCTGCCGGTCGAGGCTCTTCTGCCAGTCGCTGACCGCGGTCGGCGACTTCGGCTTGAGCTCGGCGACGTTGGTCAGCGCCCAGGCCGCGAACGGGTTCTGGTAGCCGAAGTGGTTGTGGCTGGAGCCGATGCGCCACGACCAGTTCTGGTTGGTCTCGTACGCGCCGCCCCAGGCGTAGTACCAGGACATCAGGTAGTGCGCCGAGTCCTTGCCGGTGCCGGCCGGGCAGGTGGACGCGCCGACGCAGTTGCCGATCTTCTTGAAGTACTTGTCGAACATCGCGTAGCGCAGGTAGTCACCCATCTTGGCGGCCTTGGCGACGGTCGCCGCCACGTCGGCCTCCTTGCCCTGGGCCTTGGCCCAGGTCATCGCCCAGTACGCGGCCTGCACGGCGCGGGCGTCGGCGTCGGGGGCGTTGGTGTACTTCCACTGCTTGGCCGGGGTGCCCGACTCCTTGATGAACAGGTCGAGGTAGCCGTTGGGGCCGCCGTGCGCGAAGGTGTCGCAGGACGGCTGCGGCACGGTCTCCCAGACCGACTCCTGGGTGCCCCGCTGGAAGGTGTTGATGTACGCCGGCCGGGTGGTGCCGTCGCCGCAACGGCCGTAGCCGTAGACGTTGTCGACGTCCAGCAGCCAGTGCATGCCGTAGATGTCACCGGTGCCGTAGGTGGACTGCAGCTCCGAGCGGAGCGGGTCCTGGCCGACCGACACGTTGGGCTCCAGCTGCGACGGGTACCCGCTGGGCAGCGGGTGCTCCGCGGCGTACTGCGGGGTGCCGGCGGCGCCGGCGGTGGGCTGGTCGTCGTGCGACGGGATGATGTACTTCTCCATCACCGTCCAGGCGTTGTTGAACGGGGCCCAGTTCTGGGTGACCCGGCCGTAGTTGGCCTCCAGCCAGAGCCAGAAGCTGAACGCCTCCGAGGTGGTCTCGTGCCCGTGGTCGGGCGCCTCGACGATCAGCGTCTCGATCGAGTGGTACGGCACGCCCTCCGGGCTGAAGTACCCGGAGTTCTTGATCTTGCCGTACTGATCGAGGAAGCGCGCGATGTAGGTGTTGTCGCCGCCGGGGGTGTCGTTGTCGATCTCGGTGGCGGTGATGGCCAGCGGGGCGAACCCGGTGGCCGAGGCCGTGATGGTGGCGGTGCCGCCGACGGTGTCGGAGTCCTCCGCCGCCGCGACCGTGACGTTGACGCCGGTGTTCCAGTTGCTCGGGGTCAGCGTGACGGAGGCCGGCGAGACGGTCACGTCGGTGTCGCCGGTGCGGGTCAGGGCCGCCGTCACGTTGGCGCTCGGCGCGGCGCTCAGCTTGAGGTTGACCGTGGAGCTGCCGCCCTCGGTGACACTGACCGCCGACGGGGTGGCCACGAGCACCGGGCCGGAGGCCGGGCTGACCGTGAAGGCCTTCTCGGCGACCGCGCTGGCGTTAGCGTTGTCGTACGCCTTGGCCTGGACGG
Source organism: Micromonospora halophytica (assembly GCF_900090245.1). Taxonomy (GTDB): domain Bacteria; phylum Actinomycetota; class Actinomycetes; order Mycobacteriales; family Micromonosporaceae; genus Micromonospora; species Micromonospora halophytica. The sequence goes on along the minus strand of NZ_FMDN01000031.1, from coordinate 24,257 downwards.
TGTAGCTGCCGGCCGGCAGGTCCTCCAGGGTGTAGCCGTACGGCGCGGTGGTGTCGGTGTTGACCAGCAGACCGTTGCGGTAGAACTCGACCTTGCTGATCGTGCCGTCCGGATCGCTGGCGGTGGCGGTCAGCGGCACGTCCGCCGGCGCCTCGAACGGGCCGGCGGGCACCCCGAGGGAGACCGTGGGCGGCTGGTTGGTCGGGGCGCCGTTGCAGGCGACACCGTTGAGGGTGAAGTCGGTGGGTTTCGGGTTGCTGCCGGAGTAGGCGCCGTTGAACCCGATGCTGGTCGAGGCGCCGGTGCCGAGGCTGCCGTTCCACGACTCGTTGGTCGCGGTCACCTCGCTTCCGGTCTGGCTCCACCTGGCCGACCAGCCCTGGGTGACGCGCTGGCTGGTGTTGGGGAAGGTCCACTTGAGCGTCCAGCCGTTGACGGCGTCGCCCAGGTTCTTGATGGTGACGTTGCCGGTGAAGCCACTGCCCCAGTCGTTGGTCGCGTAGACCACGTCGCAGGCGGGGGCGGCCTGCGCGGCGCCGGCCGGCAGGGTGACCCCGCCGACGGCGAGGGCGGTGGCGGCGAGCATCGCCAACCGGCGACGTCTTGCCATGAGTCTCATGTGCGCGGTGTCTCCTCGGACCGGGCCGGGGCCGTACGGGCCGCCGGCGAGGCGCCTCCACGCGCAGCAGGGTTCGCGGGGGGACGGAGGCGCCGGGAAGGTGGTCGGTGCGGATCGGCCGTGCGCTGCCCAGCGGCAGCGTGCCGTCTCCTCGGGTGCCGTCCGGAGAACCGGATGCCCTCGGCGACCCGCGCTCGCGCGAGCTGGCTCCGCGTCGCGATTGCGACAGTCTGCCATGGAAGCGCTCCCACAACAACACCGCAGGTCAAACGCAGATCCATGTTTCGATCTCGTTTTGGGGCTTTCACAAAGCGGTGACGGGCGTTACAGTCGCAGCATCGCCGATGGGAGCGCTTCCATCGACGGAGATGCAATTATTTGGATCGACCGTGGTCATCGGCCACGGGCACAGCCCGAGGGGCTGACGACGGGCCAGCCCGGACACCGTCGTCAGCCGACACCCACCAGCAGGAGGGAGGTGGAACCAGAGCCACTCGCGTGGCCCGGCTCCCGCGCGACACGCACGGCCGGACAGCCAATTCCACACGTGCGTGTGTGCACCGAAGGTGGGGACGGGGGTTGCCCTCCCCCGTCCCCACACTAAACCCCCGTACTCGACGGGAAAAGAGGCCGACGGGACAGGCGTGCGCGCCACCCGGCCGGCCTCGCTCGCTATCTGCGCACCGTCGGGGTCCCGGCCGAGCGGCCAGGCCCCACCCCCTCCACACACCCCCATCCCGGCCACCCGCACGGGTCCGGCCCCTCTAGGCTGGCAGTCCGCCCGACGAGACGGCCGGGTCGCCACGCGCCCGATTTGGGAGCGCTCCCGGCCGTCGGGTGGCCCGCACCCGAGGAGAATGCCCATGTCGATGCTCACCCGACGGCGACTGCTCCGCCGCGCCGCGCTCTCCGCCACCGCCACGGCCGGTGACGGGCCCTCCCCCGCCGTCACCACCGCCGTGGCCGCGGCCCCGGCCACGAGCTGCGACACCACCACCGGGCCGGACGTCGACCCGCAGGACGCCACCGCCGCGCCCGGCCTGCGCTTTCCCCGCGACTTCGGTTGGGGCGCGGCCACGTCCGCGTACCAGATCGAGGGCGCCGCGAAGGAGGACGGCCGGGGCGAGTCGGTCTGGGACACCTTCAGCCGTACGCCGGGCCGGACCCGCAACGGCGACACCGGCGACGTGGCCGCCGACCACTACCACCGCTGGGCCGAGGACCTCGACCTGATGCGCGACCTCGGCCTGCGCAGCTACCGGTTCTCCATCTCCTGGCCCCGGATCCAGGCCGACGGCACCGGGCAACCCAACCAGCGGGGCCTCGACTTCTACCGGCGGCTCGTCGACGGCCTGCACGAACGCGGCATCGCCCCGATGGTCACCCTCTTCCACTGGGACCTGCCCCAGTCGTTGGAGGACGCCGGAGGCTGGGAGAACCGGGACACCGCGTACCGCTTCGCCGACTACGCCGACGCCGTCTTCCAAGGGCTGGGTGACCAGGTGCCGGTCTGGCTCACCGTCAACGAGCCGAAGACCGTGGTGCAGAACGGCTACCTCTGGGGCCACCACGCCCCCGGCCGGCAGGACCCGGAGGCGGCGTACCTCGTCGCCCACCACCTCCAGCTCGCCCACGGCCTGGCGGTCCGCGCGCTGCGCGCCGGCGACTCGGACGCCCGCATCGGCCCGGCGCTGAACCTGCACCCCTGCTACCCCGCCGACGACACCCCCGGCGCCGCCGCAGCCACCCGGCTCTACGACGGGTACGAGAACCGCCTCTACCTGGACCCGATCCTCACCGGCGCCTACCCGGCGGACGTGCTGGCCGACCTCGGCGAGGGCAGCCGGTTGGCGCGCGGCATCGCCGACGGCGACCTGGAAATCATCTCCAGCCCGGTGGACCTGCTCGCCGTGCAGTACTACACCCCGATCTACGTGACCGCCGACGGCACCACCACCCGGCGCTGGTCGACCTCCGAGGCCGACTGGCAGCAGATCTACCCGGACGGGATGTACGACGTCCTGACCCGGGTCACCCGCGACTACGGACCCGTCCCGATCACCGTCACCGAGAACGGCCTGCCCTGCCCGGACGTGCTCGGCCCCGACGGCACGGTCGACGACGCCGGCCGGGTCGCGTTCCTGCGCGACCACTTCGCCGCCGCGCACCGGGCCATCGCCGAGGGCGTACCGCTGGAGAGCTACCACGTCTGGTCCCTGCTCGACAACTTCGAGTGGGACCAGGGGTACGACCAGCGCTGGGGGCTGGTCTACGTGGACTACGCCACCCAGCGCCGGGTCCTCAAGCGCAGCGCGCACTGGTACCGGGGCGTGATCCGCGACAACGGGCTCTGAACGGCCGACGGACCACCCGGGTCGGCCGGACCGCGTGGGGGCGGTCCGGCGGGCCGGACGGCGTCGATCAGCGGGGCAGCGCCTGCTGCAACTCGGCCCGCAGCGCCGGGGTGAGCATCTCACCGGCCTGCTTGGCCAGCCGGGCCATCTCGTAGCCCACCACGCCGATGTCGGCCTCGGCCCCGGCCAGGGTGGCCAGGATCGAGCCGTCCCGGATCTGCATGACCAGGAAGTAGCCGCGGCCCATCTCGACGACCGTCTGCTTCACGATGTCGCCGTCGAACATCTGCGCGGCCCCGGCGGTGATGCTCATCAGCCCGGAGGTCACCGCGGCGAGCTTGTCGGCGTGGTCGCGCGGCAGGTGCGCCGAGATGGCGACCAGCAGCCCGTCGGACGAGACCACCACCGCGTGGGCGACTCCCGGCACCCGCTCGGCGAACGCGGTGACCAGCCAGCTCAGGTCGCGCGCCTCCTGGCTCAACGTCGTCACTGTCGTCCCCTTTCACTGCCCACGCCGTCCGGCGGCAAGAATATCTCTCTGGTCTCCTCGGCCTCCGCCTGGCGGACGCCGCTGTACAGCCGCGACAGCATTCCGCCGACCGCCTCCGGATCCGGATCCTCACGGGCAGCGGGGACCGCCGCCCGGGCGGGTTCGGTGACGGCGGAGAGCTGCGCCATCGGCACCCGCACCGGGAGCCCCTGTCTGTTGGTTCCTCCGGTCACCGGCGTCGCGGGGGGCTCGGGCGCCACCTGCCCGGTCGAGGCGGGCGAGGACGGGGCCGGCCCCTGCCGGGACCACCAGCCGCCGCCGGCCGGCGCGGGCGGGGCCGGCGCGGACGGTGCGGGCGCCGGGTTCAGCACGTCCTCGGCACGCAGCGGCACCGGACGGCCCGCGAAGGGCGTCGGGTCGGGGCGGCGACCGGCCACCGGCAGCTCGGCGGCGCTGTTCGCACGGCCCGCCCGGGGCAGGGTGCGCCGCCGGGTCGTGCCACTGCCGGCCGCAGCGAGCATCCGCTGCGACGCCGGCGGGTCCAGCTCCGGCGCGGCGGCCGGGGCCAGCAGCACCGGCGGGAGCAGGACCCGGGCCACCAGTCCCCCCGCCCCGCCGGAGAGGTGCACCCGCACCCCGTGCCGGGCGGCCAGGTGGCTGACCACGAAGAGACCCATCCGCTCGGAGGCTGCCACGTCCGCGGCCGGCGGCGTGGCCAGCACCTCGTTGGCGGCCTTCAGGGCGGCCGGGCTCATCCCGAGCCCCTGGTCGACGATCTCCACCAGGGCGCCGGGGCCCTCCCGGCGGGCGGTGACCTGGACCACGGTGTCCGGGCGGGAGAAGGACGTGGCGTTCTCCAGCAGCTCGGCGAACAGGTGCACCAACTCGCCGACCGCGTGGCCGACGACGTGCAGGTCGGCCACCACGTCGTGGCGGACCCGCTGGTACTGCTCGATCTCCGCGCTGGCCGCGAGGAACACCGCGCCGAGCCCGATCGGGCGGTTCCACCGCCGGGTGGACTCGGTGCCGGCCAGCACCAGCAGGCTCTCGTCGTTACGGCGCATCCGGGCGGCCAGGTGGTCGAGCTTGAACAGGTTCTCCAACTGGTCCGGGTCGGCCTCCTCCCGCTCCAGGTCGTCCAGCAGCTCCAGCTGCCGTTCCACCAGCACCTGGCTACGCCGGGCCAGGTTGACGAACATCGCGTTGACGTTGCGCCGGGTCTCCGCCTGCTCGACGGCGACGCTGACCGCGCTACGGTGCACCGCGACGAACGCCTCGGCCAGCTCGCCGATCTCGTCGAGCGAGGAGACCACCGGGGGCGCCACGTCGATCGTGGGCACGCCGCCCTGGATCAGGCGCAGCCGCTCCAGGGCGTGCGGGAGCTCGAGATGGGCGATCCGCAGCGCCTGCCCGCGCAGCAACTGCATGGAGTTCGCGATGGAACGGCCGATCAGCAGGGCGAGCAGCACGGCCAGCCCCAGCACGACCAGGATGCCGCCCACCACGAGCAGGGTGGTCCGCAGCTGCTCCCCGCTGACGTCGTCGGCCCGGGCCACCGCGTCGTCGAGCACCCTGGCCTCGATCCCGCGCAGCAGCTCCTGTCGCGCCGCGCTGGCGTCCCACCACTGCTGCGCGGGCAGCACCGCCGGTCGGGCGCCACCCCCGGCGAGACTCCGCTCCTCCAGCTTCGTCGCGGCGACGAACGCCGGGTCGACCGAGGTCCGGTCGTACAGCTGGATCTGCCCGGTGGTCGCGGCGACCCGGAACGCGCCCAGCGCGGAGAGCTGCTGGGCCCGCAGGTCGGTGAGGGTGACCTGGTCGTCCAGGTCGTACCGGCCGGCCCGGGCGGCGGCATAGAGCTCGGCACGCACCCGGGACGACAGCTCCTTGACCCGGGCCAGCTGCACGTAGCGCAGCACGGCGTCGGTCAGCTCCGGCTGGCCCTCGCCCGGCGACGGCTCGGCCAGCAGGTTGAGCAGCGCCTCGGCGGCCCGGTGGTAGTTGCTCAGGATCGTGTCGTTGTTGAGCACCGCCGGCAGGATCGCCGCCCGGATGTAGCGGACCTGGTCGTACGCCTCCAGCACCTCGCCGTAGCCGATCCGCCACGAGGCGTCGGCGTCGGCCAGCGGCTCGGCGGCCCGGCGCAGCTCGGTGACCGCCGCGTCGGTGGCATCCTGGAACGGCCGCAACGCCAGCGCCGACGCCGCCCGGTCCGAGGCGAGCCCGTCCCGGCGCAGCTCGGCCAGCTCACCCGCCGTCCGGTCGCGTTCCTGCTGGATCCGGTCCACCAGGACGGTGATCTGCCGCCCGATGCCGACCTGCTGGGCGAAGTCGCTCAGCGCGGTCGTCCGCCCCACCAGCGTCGTGGTCTGCACCCCGGCCAGCACCAGGAAGGCCACGGACGGGATCACCAGCACGGTGGCCAGCTTCGTGCGCATCCGCCAGTCCCGCAGCCGGAACGGCGACCGCTGCCGGTGGGGGGCGACCCCTACCTCGGCCCGCACACCGGGCTGCTCGCCGCCGGTCGCGTCGGGACCTGCGCCCACGCCTGCCTCCTCGGTCCCGCCCGACTTCCCCTCGCCGGGGAGCGGGGTCCATCCAACCAGGCCCGCGAGCTGTGTCAACGGCCCGCGGGGGCAACCCCTCAGGACGGGGTGCCGGCAGGGGGCGGCAGAGCTGGGGAGACGACCTCCGCCGTCCGGCCGGCGCCGGCGAGCCGCTCCGCCTCGGCCACGCGACCGAGCGCCACCAGCGCCGCTCCGGTCGCCCCGATCTCCGACTCCGAACGGTGCCGCACGGGCCGCGGCGCGAGCGCCGCCGCGAACGCGGAGCGCCACCACCCGGACGCCGTCACCGCACCACCGCCCAGCACCACCTCGACCGGGGCGTCCACGACGGACTCCAACACGGTCAGGTCGTCGGCGACCATCCGGCACAGCCCGCTCATCAGGCCGGCCAGGATCTCCACCGCGGAGGTGGAGAAACCGAGCCCGTGCAGCTCGCCCGCGCCCGCCGGGGCGAGACCCGGTGGGCGGTCGCCGCCCAGGCGCGGGTTCGCGACCACCGGGCCGTCCGGCGGTACGCGGGCCAGCGCGGCCTGCAGCCGCGCCCCCTGCGGCAGCCGCAGTTCCCGGTTGGCCCAGGCGAACAGGTTGCCGCCGCTGGAGTAGGCCGCCCCGGTCACCACGTGCTCGTGGTCCACCCGGTACCGCCAGAGCCGATCCGGCAACGGCGGTGGCTCGGCCCCGGCCGGGACACGCTGCACCAGCCGTACCGCGGCGGAGGTGCCCACGGTGACCGCGACGCGACGCGGATCGACGCAGCCGGAGCCCACGTTGGAGGCGGCGCCGTCGCCCACCGGGGCGGCCCAGCGGGCGCGCGCCAGCTGGGGCCAGCGGCGGGCGTGCTCCGGGCGCAGCCGGCCGCGCCAGTCCATCGGCGCCAGCTCGGGCAACTCCCCCCGGCGGACGCCGGCCAGCTCGCAGGCCTCGGCGTCCCAGTCCATCGTGCGCAGATCGAGCAGCCCGGTGCCGGAGGCCATCGACACCGACATCGGCGCGGAGTCGAGCAGCTCGCCCAACGCGTACTCCACCAGGCCGACGAAGCGGGCGGCCGGGACGCGCTCGCGCAGCCAGGGCAGCCGCACCGACCAGTAGCAGCGGTGCCACCAGGTGCCGGTACGCCGGTGGAAGGCCGCCGGATCGGCCGGGCCGGCGGCCCCGGCGGGCGGCCCGGGCCGGGTGTCCAGCCAGGTGAGCACCGGCCCGAGCGGGGCGCCCGCGGCGTCGAGCGGCACCACCGAGTGCCACTGGGCGGAGACGGTGACCAGCTCCACGTCCCGCAGGTGCCCGCCCTCGGCCAGTTCGTCCAGGCACCCGGCCAGGCAGGCCAGGTAGCCCGCGCTGTCGAGGGTCCCCGCGCCGTCGTCGGTCACGTGGACGCGCACCTTACGGCGGGCCAGGGCGCCCGGCAGCGGGTCCGCGTCGGCGTCGAGCACCAGCCCGCGCACCGAGGAGGTGCCGAGGTCGAGAGCGAGAATGTTCATCGCGGGTCACGGTACCCAAAGGCGGGAGTGGCGACGCCATGATCGGCCGTCGGCGTACCCCCCGCCACGGAGTGGGAACGGCTACCCGCACCCGCGCGGTCCCCGTATGGTGGCGGCATGCCCGCGCATCTGTCCTGCTGGTGGCCCGCCGACCCGGCGGCCACCTTCCGCGCGTAGCTTCCACGCGGCCGCCCGACGAGGCGGCCGCCGGTCTCTCCCCGGCTCCCGGGCCGCCCCCGCCGGGCGGCGTACAGCCCCGGAGGAGACCCTGATGATCCGCCCGCACGACCTGCTCGCCGTCCTCGCCCAGGGTGCCGACCCCGGCCCGTTCGCGCTCGTCCGCCGTGAGGGCGCCGACCACGTCGACCTCTTCACCGGCACGGTACGCGTCGCCGACCGGCTCGCCGACCTGCCGCTGCCGGACGGCCCGGCCGGCGCGCGGACGCTGGCCCTGGTGCCGTACCGGCAGATCACCGAACGTGGCTTCGACTGCGTCGACGACGGCACGCCACTGGAGTACCTGGAGATAGCGGGGCACGCCCGGATCGCCCTCGCCGACGCGCTCGCCGCGCTGCCCGACGCCCCGGTGGTCACCATCGGCGCCGCCTTCGACGTCGCCGACGACGAGTACGCCCGTACCGTCGAGCGGGTCCTCGCCGAGGAGATCGGCCGCGGCGAGGGGGCGAACTTCGTCATCCACCGCACCCTGCGCGCCACGGTGCAGGGCGCGCCGCTGGGGGCGGGGCTGGCGGCGTTGCGTCGGCTGCTGCTCGCCGAGCGGGGCGCGTACTGGACGTTCCTGGTGCACACCGGCACCCGGATCCTGGTCGGCGCGAGCCCGGAACGACACGTCAGCGTCGACGACGGCCTGGTCATGATGAACCCGATCAGCGGAACGTTCCGGCACACCGGCGCGGCCGCCGACCGGGACGCGCTGCTGCGCTTCCTGCGGGATCCCAAGGAGGTCGAGGAGCTGTACATGGTCCTCGACGAGGAGCTGAAGATGATGGCCACCGTCGCCGAGCACGGCGGCCAGGTGGTGGGGCCGTACCTGAAGGAGATGGCGCACCTCGCACACACCGAGTACCTGCTCGCCGGGCGGGGCACCCGGGACGTCCGGGAGGTGCTGCGGGAGACGATGTTCGCCCCGACCGTCACCGGCAGCCCGATGCAGAACGCCTGCCGGGTGATCGCCCGGCACGAACGCACCGGCCGTCGCTACTACTCGGGGGTGCTGGCCCTGCTGGGCCGTGACGCCGAGGGCAGGCAGACGCTGGACGCGCCGATCCTCATCCGGACGGCGGAGATCTCCCCCGCCGGCGAGCTGCGGGTGCCGGTGGGCGCGACCCTGGTGCGGCACTCCACGACGGCCGGCGAGGTGGCCGAGACGCACGCGAAGGCCGCCGGAGTGCTGGCCGCGCTGGGGTTGGGCCCGCAGGCGCCCGCGTCGGGCCCCGACCCGGCGGTACGCCTCGCCGACGACCCCGAGGTACGCGCGGTCCTCGCCGAGCGGAACACGCCGCTGGCCCGGTTCTGGCTCGACCAGCGGGCGCCCGGGGCCACCGTCCTGCCGGGGCTGGCCGGCCGACGGGCGTTGATCGTCGACGGTGAGGACACCTTCACCGGGATGCTGGCCCACCAGCTCGGCGCGCTCGGGCTCGCCGTCGAGGTCCGCCCGTGGCGGAAGCCCGGCCCGCTGGACCGGTACGACCTGGTCGTGGTCGGCCCCGGGCCGGGCGATCCGCGGGCGGTGACCGGGCCGAAGATGGCGGCGCTGCGCGAGCTGGTGACCGACCGGCTGACCGCCGGCCTGCCGACGCTGGCGGTCTGCCTCGGGCACCAGATCCTCGCCGGCCTGCTGGGCCTGCCGTTGCACCGCCGCGAGGCGCCGTACCAGGGGTTGCAGCGGGACGTGCGGGTCTTCGGCACGCCCCGGCGGGTGGGCTTCTACTCCACCTTCACCGCGCTGGCCGACGCCGACCGGGTCGGCACCCCGTACGGGCCGGTGGAGCTGTCCCGCGACCCGGCGGACGGGGCGGTGCACGCGCTGCGCGGCGCGGGCTTCGCCGGGGTGCAGTTCCACCCGGAGTCGGTGCTGAGCCGTGACGGGTTGGCCGTGCTGGCGGACCTGCTCGGGCATCTGCTGGCGCATCCGGCGCTGACCGCGCACGGTTCGCCGGATCGCGGGTAGGGGTGGCGGCGACCGGTGGAGCCGGGCGGGTCGAGAGCCCTCGCCCGGTCCGCCGGTCACCCGCCAACGGTCAGCCTGCGGCGAGACCCCGCTTGAGGGCCGCGCCCATCTGCACCGCCCGCTTCGCGGTCAGCGCGGTCGCGCCCAGCGCCTTGTGGTCCGGGGGGATCTCGCCGTTGTTGCTGGTGTGCGACGCGCCGTACGGGTTGCCGGCGACGAACTGGCTCGGGTCCGTGTAGCCGGGGGTCACCACCACGCCGCCCCAGTGGTAGAAGATCGTGAACAGCGACAGCAGGGTGGACTCCTGCCCACCGTGCTCGGTGGCGGTGGAGGTGAAGCCGCTGTAGACCTTGTTCGCCAGCACGCCGTTGGCCCACAGCGGGCCGGTGGTGTCGATGAACTGCTTGAGCTGCGCGGCGATCATGCCGTAGCGGGTCGGCGAGCCGAGGATCACCACGTCGGCCCAGGCGAGGTCGTCGACCTCGGCCTCCATGACGTCCTGGGTCTCCAGGCGGTGCGCGTGCCAGCCCGCGTTCGAGCGGATCGCCTCGTCCGGCGCCAGCTCCCGTACCTTGCGCAGGCGGACCTCGGCGCCCGCCTCACCGGCGGCCTCGCACGCGGCCTGCGCCATCTGGTAGGTGATACCGGTCGCGCTGTAGTAGATCACCGCGACCTTGACCTGGCCGTCCATCAGACGTGTCCTCCTCGATTCGGGTCAACTCCGGCGACTACCCGGGTAGTTGCCACGTCAAACGACGGCTGCGGCATGCTCGGGGCAGCTCAAGATTTCCGCAAGTTCCGTGCCACGGCGGTGCCACGGCCTTCGCCGGCCGGGATCCTGTTCCCACAGGTGTCGGCGGCGCGGGACCGCCGCGACATCCCGACGAACCTGAACGGGGGATCGCGCTCCGCCCGTGAAGCGGCGGGCGTAGCGCGATCAGGGGGCCCGTTCTTCGGCTGGGGGGCTCCGCCAGCGGGTCGACGGCCCGGTACCGCTCACTCGTTGAGCTTGTCGCGCAGGTCGTCGACCCGCTGCTGGAGGCGGTCCACCGCACCCTCGTTGTTCACGAACGTGGTGATCCCGGCGGCCAGGGCCAGCCCGAGCAGCACCGCCAGCGCGCTGAGCACCAGCCCGCCGATGGCCACCCCGCGACCGGTCACCCCGGGACGACGGCTCATCTTCAGCCCGACGATCCCCAGGATCACCCCGATGATGCCCAGCACCAGGCCGATCCAGGCCAGGATGGCGGTCAGCACGCTGAACAGCGCGGCCACCCCGAACACCAGGGCGAAGGTGGCGGCGGCGCTGGTCTTGGCCGGGGTGCCGGCGTTCATCGGTCGGACCCGGCCACCCCGGGCCGGTTCACTGGACGCGGTCATCTCGTACCTCACATTCGTCGCGTCGGTCGCGTGCGGCGCATTCCCCCGGCACCGGCGCTCATGCATCCCCGTCCCCCGCTGGTGGACGCCGCCACTGCTATCCGTGGCGGCCCGGCCGAATGCTGCTCGCCCCGGTCGGGTAGCCACGTCGTGACCCACGAGAGGAAGGACGAACCATGCGACTGACCGAACAGCAGATCCGTTCGCTGTACGGACAGGATGTCCAGGACCGCTCGGGTGCGAAGATCGGCAGTGTGGGCCAGGTCTGGGCCGACGCCGCCGGCGAGCCGACCTGGGTCAGTGTCAAGACGGGCGTGATGGGCCACCACGAGTCCATGGCGCCACTGGTCGGAGCCGGGATGGCCGAGGGCCGGCTGAAGGTGCCGTACGACAAGGCGACGGTGCGCAGCGCACCGGCCGTCGAGTCGGGCACCGAGCAGCCGCTCGACGCCGACCAGCTGGCCCAGCTCTACCGGCACTACCAGCTCCAGCAGCAGGAGCGTCCGCCGCAGCGGATGCCGGGCTCACCGGAACTGACCCGGTCGGAGGAGCGGCTGCGGGTCGGCACCGAGAGCGAGCCGGCGGGCACTGCCCGGCTGCGCAAGCACGTGGTCACCGAGGACGTGCACACGACCGTGCCGGTCGAGCACGACGAGGTCAGCGTGGTGCGCGAGCCGATCACCGCGGCGAACCGGGGTGACGCCCGGGCCGACATCGGCGACGAGCAGCGGGAGATGGAGCTGCGCGCCGAGCGTGCGGTGATCGGCAAGGAGCAGATCCCGGTCGAGCGGGTCCGGCTGACCAAGGACGAGGTGGTCGAGGAGCAGCCCATCGACAGCCAGGTGCGGCGGGAGATGGTCGACGCCGACGTGCCCGAGCGGGCGCGCCGACGCCGCTGACCGGCCACGAACGCCGGGCGGGTGGGCCGTCGGCCCGCCCGCCCGGCTGCCGTGCGGCCGGAGAAGGAAGGTCGGAGCCGCCCGCCGGTCGTGCCCGTTCGCCCCGGCGCGGCCGGTCCGGGGGTGGTGACGCCGCCCGACGGTGTCGGTGCCGCCTCCTATGCTGGCCCTCCACGGAGGAGAGGGCGACGGCGTGGACGTGCGGTTGACCGACGGTGAGGCGCTGGCGTTGCGGATGACCAGTCTGCTGCTACGCGAGCACCCCCGTGGCCGGCCGAGCACGGTGGCCGGCGTGGTGCAGTGGTTCGGGGCCATGCAGGCCCAGGACGTGGCGAGCGGGATGTGGTCTCTGGGCGTACGGCTGCCCGGGGCCACCGCCGCCGACGTGCACGAGGCGCTGGAGCGGCGGGAGGCGCTGCGCACCTGGCCGATGCGGGGCACCGTGCACCTGGTGCCCCCGCGCGACGCCCGGTGGATGCTGGCGGTGACCGGCGTGCGGGCGCTGGCCGGCGTGCAGGCCCGTCGGGCGGCGCTGGGCCTGACCGAGGCGGAGGTCGACCGGGCGGCGGACGTGCTCGGCACGGCGCTGGCCGGCGGTGGCCGGCTGACCCGCGCCGAGTGCCTGGCCACGCTCGCCGCCGCCGGCATCGGGACCACCGGCCAGCGCGGCTACCACCTGCTCTGGTACGCCAGCCAGCGCGGCGTCACCTGCATCGCCCCGCACGTCGGCACCGAGCAGACCTTCGCGCTGCTCGACGAGTGGGCCCCCGACCCGCACCGGCCCGAACGGGACGAGGCCCTGGGCATCCTCGCGCTGCGCTACTTCCGCAGCCACGGGCCGTCCACCCGGCAGGACTTCGCCGGCTGGACGGGGCTGACCGCGGCCGACGCCAGGCGGGGCATCGCCGTCGCCGGCGACGGCCTGGCCACGGTACGGGTGGGCGAGACGGAGGCCGTGCTCGACCCGGCCCTGCTCGACGCCCCCCGGCAGCCGCTGGACGACGTGCTGACGCCGCCCGGCTTCGACGAGTACCTGCTGGGCTACAAGGACCGGGCGCTGATGCTCGACCCCGCGCACAAGCAGGCCGTGATCCCGGGCGGCAACGGCGTGTTCCAGTCCACCGTCGTACGTGCCGGCCGGGTGGTCGGGACGTGGAAGCGGACCCTCGGCAAGACCCGCGTCACCGTGACGGTCCACCCGCTGGCCGACGTCGACCGGGCACCGGTCGAGGCGGCGTTGACCGGGTACGCCCGCTTCGTCGGCCTGCCGCTGAAGCTGACCTGGCCGGCCTGAGCATCCGTCGCGCCGACGGTGACCGTGGTCGGTGCCGGGGCGGCGTGCATCAGCGCTCCCCGGGCAGCGCGCGGTGCGCGGAACGACGAGGGGCCGGTGGCGGGCCGGCCCCTCGAGTGACGCGCGGTCAGTCGGCGAGCGCGCCCGACGACCGGCCCTCGTTCAGGGTCAGGTTGCGCCCGCTGGTCGGGTCGAACAGGTGGATCTTCTCCAGGTTGAACCAGACCCGCCGGTGCTGTCCCTCCCGCACCGGTGACTCGGCCGACAGCCGGGTCACCAGGCTCGCTCCCCCGCCGCTGAAGTCGGCGCCGGCGTCGGCCGCCAACTCCTCCAGCTCGGCGGCGCTGGCCCGCTCCCCCTCGACGGTGAAGTAGACGTACTTGTCCGAGCCCATCGACTCGACGATGTCCACCGGCGCCTCGAACTCCATGCCCCTGCGGCGGGTGTCGTCGTCGATCAGCTCGGCGTCCTCGAAGTGCTCGGGACGGATGCCGAGGATCAGCTCGCGGGGCGCGTCGGCGGAGTCCAGCTCCCGGCGGATCCGCTCGCCGATCGGCACGTCACCCAGCGCCGTACGCAGCTTGCCGTCCTCCACCGCGGCGTGCAGGAAGTTCATCGACGGGGAGCCGATGAAGCCGGCGACGAAGAGGTTGCGGGGGTGGTCGTACAGCTCCTGCGGCGGGCCGACCTGCTGCACCGCGCCGCCCCGCATGATGACCACGCGATCGCCGAGGGTCATCGCCTCGGTCTGGTCGTGGGTCACGTAGACGGTGGTGGTGCCGAGCTGCTTCTGCAGGCGGGACACCACGGTGCGCATCTGCACCCGCAGCTTGGCGTCCAGGTTGGACAGCGGCTCGTCCATCAGGAACGCCTTGGGTTGCCGGACGATCGCCCGCCCCATCGCCACCCGCTGCCGCTGGCCGCCGGAGAGGTTGGCCGGCTTGCGGTCCAGCAACGGAGTCAGCTCCAGGACCTTCGCCGCCTCCTCGACCTTGGTGTCGATGGTCGCCTTGTCCATCTTCGCCAGCCGCAGCGGGAAGGCCACGTTCTCCCGCACCGTCATGTTCGGGTAGAGCGCGTACGACTGGAACACCATGGCGATGTCACGGTCCCGGGGGGCCTTGTCGTTGACCCGCTGCCCGCCGATGCGCAGCTCACCGGAGCTGATGTCCTCCAGCCCGGCGATCATGTTGAGGGTGGTCGACTTGCCGCAGCCCGACGGGCCGACCAGGATGACGAACTCGCCGTCGGCGATCTCCAGGTCGACGTCCTGCACCGCCACGGTGCCGTCCGGGAACCGCTTGCTCACCTTGTCCAGCACGATGTCAGCCATTGTTGTCACCTATCCCTTGACTGCGCCGGAGGTCAGACCGGAGACGATGCGGCGCTGGAAGAAGAGCACGAACAGGATGATCGGGATCGTGATCACCACGGCGGCGGCGCAGATCGCCCCGGTGGGGTCCTCGAACTGCGACTCGCCGGTGAAGAACGACAACGCCACCGGCACCGTACGGGCCCGCTCGGTCGAGGTGAGTGTGATGGCGAACAGGAAGTCGTTCCAGCAGAAGATGAAGACCAGGATCGCCGTGGTGAACAGCCCCGGCGCGGCCAGCGGGGCGATGACCCGCCGGAACGCCTGGCCCTGGGTGGCGCCGTCCATCTTCGCCGCCTTCTCCAGGTCCCACGGGATCTGCTTGAAGAACGCCGACAGCGTGTAGATCGCCAGCGGCAGGGCGAAGGTGATGTACGGCAGGATCAGGCCCGGCCAGGTGTCGAAGAGGCCGAGCTGCCGCTCGATCTCGAACAGCGGTGACACCAGCGACACCTGCGGGAACATGGCGATCAGCAGGGACACGCCGACCAGCAGCCGCTTGCCGGGGAAGTCCAGCCGACTGATCGCGTACGCGGCCATCGCGCCGAGCACCACCGCGATCAGGGTGGCGATCAGGGCGATGCCGATGGAGTTGACCAGGGCCCGGACGAACTGGTCGGTGGAGAAGATCGTCCGGTAGTTGTCCAGCGTCCACTCCCGGGGCCAGAACTTCCCGTCGGTGAGGGTGGCCGGGGTCTTGAACGACAGCGAGGCGATCCAGAGCACCGGGATCAGGGCGAAGACGACGACGATGACGTCCAGCAGTCCCCAGCGCACCTTCGCCCGCGTGGTGGTTTCGACTGACATGTCAGCGCCTCTCGGAGTCGTCGCTGCCCGGGGCAGCGGTACCGAACAGCTTCACGAAGACGAAGGCGATGATCGCCACGGTGAGGAAGATCAGCACCGACATCGTCGACCCGATGCCGAGGTTGAGGCCCCGGATCAGGTTGTTGTAGGCGAGCATCGACACCGAGGAGGTCTCGTTGCCGCCCGCGGTGAGCACGAAGATGTTGTCGAAGACCCGGAACGCGTCCAGGGTGCGGAACAGCAGCGCGACCAGGATCGCCGGCTTCATCACCGGCAGCATCACCTTGGTGAACCGCTGCCAGGCGGTGGCGCCGTCGGTGGAGGCGGCCTTGAGCAGGTCCTCCGGCACCAGCGCCAGGCCGGCCATCAGCAGCAGCGCCATGAACGGCGTGGTCTTCCAGATCTCCGCCAGCATGATGATCGCCAGCGAACTGGCCCGCTCGGTCAGCGGCGCCCCGTCGGAGAAGAGGTTGGCCAGGTAGCCGGTGCCGGGCGTCCAGGCGTACCGCCAGGAGAACGCGGCGACGACCGTGACGATGCCGTACGGGATCAGCGCCGCAGTGCGGACGATGCCCCGGCCGACCAGGGTCCGGTGCATGATCAACGCCAACCCCATGCCGAGCGCCAACTCGACCGCGACGGTGACCACCGTGATCAGCATGGTCACGCCGAACGCGGTCCACCAGAACTCGTTGGTGAGCACGGTGACGTAGTTCTCCAGCCCGATGAACTCGCGCTGGTCGGGGAAGCGCAGGTCGAAACGCTGCAACGACAACCAGACCGAATAGATGATCGGGTACGCGGTGACCAGCACCATCACCAGCGCGGCCGGGGCGCAGAGCAGCCAGCCCAGCCGCCGTTCGGCCTTCTTGTTCCCGCTCAGCGGGCTCTTGGCCCGGCGGGTGGCCCGCTGCGCGGGCACGGTGGCGTGCCGGCCGGTGGGGCGTTCGGCCTCGGCGCTCACCTGCGCGCCGGCCGGTGTGGCGTTGACGCTCATCCGGTCACCTCCGGGCGGTCGCCCGGCACGGGGCGGTGGGTCGGCGTGGTCACGGCAGGACCCCCTTCGACTCCAGCGCGTCGGCGATGGCCTGACGCAGTTCGTCGGCGGTCCGCTCCGGCTCGATCGCCGAGGGCGGCGACAGGATCGCCGACATCACCGTGGAGATGCTCTGGTACGCCGGGGTCAGCGGCCGGACCGCCGGGTCCTTCAGCTCCTCCAGGATGGTCTCCTTCATCGGGTACGCCTCGGTCATCTCCGGGTCGTCGTAGACCTTCTCGATGGTCGGCGGCACGCCGTCGTTGATCGCGGAGAACTTCTGGTTCTTCTCGTTGCGGATACACCTGGCCGCCTCGAAGGATTCCGTCGGGTGCTTCGAGTAGGCGCTGACGGCCAGGTTGACTCCGCCGATGGTGACCTTGCTCGGGGTGTTCGGGTCGATGCCCGGCACCCGCGCCCACTTGACCTTCTCGGCCAGTGCCGGGTCGGCCTCCTGCAACGCCGGGTAGACGAAGGGCCAGTTGACCTGGAAGGCGCCGTCGCCGGACTGGAACTCCAGCCGGACCGGGTCCTCGGTGGCGTTGCTGAACGACGGCGACGTCACGCCCGACGTGGCGAAGCGCTTGAGCTGGTCGAGCGCCTTCACGGTGCCGGCGTCCATGACGGCCTGCTTGCCGTCGTCGCTGAGGATCTTCCCGCCGGCGCTCTCGGCCAGGGTGTTGTAGAGGACGACCAGGCCCTCGTACTGGGCACCCATGGTGAGCACCTGGTACGGCTTGCCCTGCCCCTTGAGGTCCTGGGCGGCCTTGATCATGTCGTCCCAGGTCTTCGGCGGCTCCGGCACCAGGTCGGTGCGGTACCAGAGCAGCTGGACGTTTGTGTTCTTCGGTGCGCCGTAGGGCCGGCCCTCATAACGGGCGGTGTCCAGCGGGCCGGTGAGCGTCCCCTGTTCCACCTCGGCCTTGTCCTGGCCGGTCCACTCGCGGATCCAGTCCGCGCTGGCGAACTCCTGGGTCCAGGTGACGTCCAGGCCGAGCACGTCCATGCCGCTGTCCTCGGCGGCGAGTCGGCGGACCAGCTGCACCCGCTGGTCGTCGGCCTGCCGGGGCAGCACCCGGTAGGCGATCTCGTAGCGGCCCTGCGCCTGGGCGTTGCAGTCGTCGACCACCTTCTGCAGGTTCTGCTCGGGCGGGTAGTACAGGTTGATGGTGGGCGTGCCGCCCTCGTCACCGGAGCCGCACGCGGCCAGTGGCGCCAGCAACGCCAGCGCGGCCGCGGCAGCGCCGACCCGCACAGCCGGCCGGCGCCGATGTCGAGTCGTTTCGGGGTGCCTCGTCATCGCCCTGCCCCTCTCCTCGGCGATGGACCGGGGGAGTCACCCGCGCCCCGGCGCACGGCGGAACGTTTCCGGGAGGATCAGGTTGCGGAAATCCCTGGCCCGGACGTTTCGTGCGCCTACACTGCCCGACCTGCGAAGTCGCGAAACCTGGCGACACGAGACCGGACCGACAGTCGCCGCTGCGGTGTGGATCACCGCCGAGCGGTGGGTCATCGGAGGATCACCACCGGGCGGCGGAGGCCGGGGTCGGACCCGAGGGTCGGGAGCCGGGCCAAGGGTCGAGACCCGGGGCTCCGAGGGACGGTGCGTGCGGCGGGCCGGTTCGCGCGGGACGGCGCGGCGGCGTCCCCGGCCGGCATGATGAGGCGGTGATCGCGCGCTTCAAGGACCTGTGCATGGACGCCGCCGACCCCCGCGCGCTCGGCGGGTTCTGGGCCCACCTGCTCGACGGCGACCTCGTCGACACCGGCGACGGGGACGCCCGGATCGACCCGCGCGCCGCCCGCTCGTCCGCCGAGTCGATCTGGGTGAACCGGGTGCCCGAGCCCCGGACCGGTAGGACCCGGGTGCACCTGGACCTCCGGTTGGCCGACAGCGGTCCGCAGGGGCTGTCGGCCGCCGGCGCGCGACTGGTCCGCGAGCCGGACACCGAGATCGACTGGTGGGTCCTGGTCGACCCGGAGGGCAACCAGTTCTGCGCCTTCGCCCGCCGCGAGGACGCCCGGCCCGGCGTCTTCCGCCTGGTGGTGGAGAGCGCCGACCCCGTCGCCCAGGCGAGGTGGTGGGCCGGCGTGACCGGTGGCTCGGTGGAGACCGCCGAAGAGGGGCGCGCGTCGGTCACCGGCGCCGCCGGCTTTCCCTGGGAGCGCTGGGTGTTCGACCCGGTGCCGGAGCGCAAGCGGGTGAAGAACCGGGTGCACTGGGACGTCGAGCTGACCGGGCCGGACGTCACCGCGCTGATCTCGGCCGGCGCGACGCTGCTGCGCGAGCCGGACGAGCGGATCGGCTGGTGGGTGCTGGCCGACCCGGAGGGCAACGAGTTCTGCGCCTTCCGCCCGCGCCCCACGATCTGACCGGCGTCCCGTCAGGTGGACGCGACGGGGTTACCCTGCGCCCGCCCGGTGGACTAGCGTCAGGTGAGCTCCCCCGCCAGCGCGTCGCCGTCGAAGTCGATACGCCTCCGGCCGACCCCCGCCCGCCCGATCGGTTGGTTCTCGCGCGAACTGCCACCGTCGGTCCACCGGTTGGGCAGGATCGTCTCCAACGAGGAGGTGCCGTCGTGCAGGACACCCGCGCTCTCGCCCTGACGTTCGAGGTGAGCGGCCTGCCACCGGTCAAGACCGAGGCGCTGTCCATCTTCGCCGCCGGGCACCGGCAGGCGACGAGGGTCCGCGCCCTGCTCCAGGCGGCCTGCGCCGCGGCCCAGCGCACCGGCTGGACGCCGCTGTCCGGGCCGGTCGAGGTCGACCTGACCCTGCGCTGCCCGCCGGGGCACCGCACCTCGGACGCCAGCACCCTGCTCGGCGGGGTGTGCGCGGTGCTCCAGGACAAGAAGCGGGTCGCCAACATCGGGCTGGCCCACCTCGGCGTCCTGGTCGACGTCGCGCTCTACGACGACGACCGGCAGATCCGGCGGCTGTCGTACATCGAGGAGCCCGCGGAGGACTTCTCGTACCAGGTGCGGGTGGCCGCCGTACCGGTCGCGGTTTGACCGTCGCCCGCGATCGGGTATCGCGGACGCCGACGAAGGGAGCGCCGATGTCGGAGCCACATGTCACGTTGGACCCTCGCGGGCTCGACCCTGTGCAGCAGAAGCTGCGCGTCCCGCTGGAGGACCAGCTGACCTCGGCTTTGCAGGCGGCCACGGACCGGGTCCGCGCCAGCTACGCCGGCGAGCCGGTCGAGCAGGTCTGCCAGCGGTTGCTGGACGAGACCCGCTCGGGCCTGCACCCCGACATCGCCGCCGGATTCAGCCCGGACATGGACGAGTTCTGCCGGGTGGCGGTGGCGATCGTCCGGGGCGAGGTCTCCTGACACCGACGCACCGGGCGGCAGCCGGTCAGGCTGCCCGTGGAGCCACCGGCCGACCGGTCAACAGCTGCGCCGCAGCGGGCGACGCCGCGGTCAGTTCCGCGGCGTACTCGCGGACCAGCCCGGGCAGCCGGTACCGGCCGGGCTCGTCGCGGCGGACCAGGTGCGTTTCGACCAGATCGTCCAGGGCGCGACGCAGCCGCGGGGCAGATACGCCGAGCTGCCGGGCCGCCCGGTCGGGCTGGAGCGGGGCGTCGGGGGCCGCGCCGAGCAGCGTCAGGAGCTGCCCGGCCACCTCGTCCTCGGCACGGACCGCAGCCACGACGGTCGCAAGGCTGGCCCGCACCGACAGGTCCTCGTAGTCCAGCAGGTCCAACTGCTCCCGCCCGTCGGCGAGCTGATCGATCATGGCCTGCACCGACCTGTCCGGCCGGGCCGCCAGACGCATGCCGGCGATGCGCAGGGCGAGCACCGAACCGGCGCAGAGACGGACCAGTTCAGCGGTGGCCGACGCGTCGGCGACCAGCCGCTGCGGGCCGGCGAGCGTGCCGAGCAGTTCACGCGCCTCGGCGGCAGCCAGCGGACACAGCGTCACCTGCCGTACGCCGTCCAGGCTGCTCAGCCGGGACTGGCCGACCACCAGGAGGGCCGGCCCGGGCCCGGCCGGGAGCAGCGGTCGCACCTGGGCGGCCCGGGTGACACCGTCGACGACCAACAGCAACCGTCGTCCGGCGACCAGCGACCGGAACCAACCGGCCCGCTCGTCGGTGCTCTCCGGTACGCCGGCGGGGGCGACCCCGAGCGCACGCAGCACCCGCGCCAGCACCTCGCCCGGGCTTGCGGAGCGCTGGTGGCCGAGGTCGACGAAGACCTGCCCGTCCGGAAAGGCGCTCGCGACGGTGTGCGCGGCGCGTACCGCCAGGGCGGTCTTGCCGCTGCCGAAGGCGCCGGTGACGACCACCGTCGCCGGCGACGTACCGCTGAGGGCCGTGACCACGGCGGCGGTCTCCCGGGCGCGGCCGACGTAGGTGACCAGGTCCGCCGGCAGCTCGCGGGGGACGGTCCAGCCGACGCTCCCGGTGGGCAGCGCCGCAGGGGTCAGCGCGTCGCCCGGCGGCGCGGGCGGCACGGTCGTCGTCGTGACCGGGACGGCCGGCGGGGTGTACGCCAGGTCCGCAGCCCGGTCCAGCATCGCGCGGTGCAGGTTGGCCAGGTCCTCGCCCGGCTCGATGCCGAGCTCCTCGTCCAGGACGGTCCGGGCGTCCCGATACACCGTCAGCGCCGCCGGGACGTCCCCGCAGCGGTAGAGAGCGAGCATGAGCTGCCCCCAGGCCCGCTCGCGCAGCGGGTGCGCGGCAAGGTGTACGCGGAGCTGCGGCAGGAGCTGCCCGTGCTCGCCAGCGGCCAGCCGCGCCTCGGCGAGTTCCTCGAACACCTGGAGCCGCTGCTCGTCGAGGCTCGCCCACCGGCTGTCCAGCGCGGTGCCCCGAGGCAGTCCGTCACCCGAAGCCCCGCGCCAATGCGAGAGCGCCGCGGTGAGGGTGGTGACGGCGCTGGCGGGGTCGGCCGTGGTGAGCAGGGCTCGCCCCTCTCCCGCCAACCGGTGGAACTCGGTGACGTCCAGCTCGTGCGGCGCCAACCGCAGCTCGTACGCGTTGGGGCGGGAGACCACCCGGTCGCCCAACGCCCGGCGCAGGCCGGCGGCGTGGGAACGCAGGTTCGCCACCGCTGATGCCGGCGGAGCGTCGGACCACACCATGCCGGTCAACTGTTGCAGAGAGACCGCCTGGTTCGCCTCTATCGCCAGGCCGGCGAGGAGGGCCCGCCGCTTGGCCGCGCCCGGCGTGACGACCTGGTCGTCCACGCACAGCTCCATGCTGCCCAGAAGCCGGATCTGCAGTTTCATTCGCCGCTCCCCCGTCGAACCCGAGCGCGCTCAGGTTACGAGGGCGGCTTCACGTACAACAAGGCAGAAAACAGGCAAACGAGGGTGATGAATATCAATGACCGAGGATGGTGTTTCAGCGTAACGAAATCATGACGGAGAGCGCTCGCGACGCTCGGCCATGGCGCGATCGTCATAGCCGCGACCTTTGCGGATGCCGATCAGTGAGCCGCCCCCGCACAGAGTGCGGACCCGTGCCGCGGTCACCGCCAGCGGAAACGCCGGGAACACGCGCCGTCGTGCTCGGGTCGCAGCAGGCAGCGCAGGCCCCCGGGCATCATCCGGTCACAGAAGGCCCAGTGGCGTACGTTCTGGTCGTCCTCGGCCGAGACGGTGGTGCCGCCCGGCTCGGTCTGCGGCAGGACGTGCGTCCAGTGCGCCACCACCCGGGCCAGCCGCTGCGCGGAGAGCAGGTCGTTGGCGACCACCGGCAGGTGGATGACCCACCGCCCGCTCACCGCTCGCACCCCCGCTCGTTGCGGGCCCGGGCCTGCTCCGACTGCCAACGGCGCAGCGCGTCCTCGACCCGCTCGGTCTCCCGGCGACTCTGGGCGAGCGCGTCGTAGACGACGGCCAGGTCCCCGGCCACCCGATCGAGGAACTCCTCCACCTCACCCGGGTCGAGCCCACGCCGACCGAGCGGGGTGGGCCGGAACCGGCGCTCGCGCACCTGCCAGGGCCGCAGCGGATGATAGGCCGCCGAGCGGTAGCAGGTCGGCCCGAGGACCGACCGCTGGCGACGCCGGGCACGCCGGAAAAAGACGCGCATGACAGGACCTGCCTCTCACCGTCGAGATCGAACTGTGGAAGGGGCAGGCCCACCGGCCCGCCCCGCACCGACGGACCCACCCCGGCACCTACCACCGCAGCCTTCGATCAGCGGTACGGCAGCAGGGCGCAGCGAGCAGCGTGGATCGGCGATTCTGGTAGCTCAGACGATCCAGCCGCTCACCCATCGTGCAGCGAACTACACCCTTTGCGCAACTCCCGATTCGAGAGTGTGTCGTTGCGAAGCACGTCCGGTTCCGCCACACTGTCCGGCATGACTGGAAGTCCGACCGTCCGACGTCGACGCCTGGCCGCCGCGCTTCGTCGCCTCCGCGAGCAGACCGGCATGACCGCCGACCAGGCCGCCAAGGAGGTGGGCATCTCGAAGTCGGCGATCAGCCGCATCGAGAACGCTCAGGTCTCCGTCATGCCGCCGGTCGCCCGTGGCCTCCTTGAGCTGTACGGCGTCGAGGGCGAGGAGATCGACGCACTCGTCCAGGTGGCTCGCGACGCCCGCAAGCGCGGCTGGTGGCAGGCGTACGACGACGTCCTGCCGGACTGGTTCGAGGTCTACGTCAGACTGGAGGCCGAGGCGTCCGAGATCCGGGCCTTCGAGCCGCAACTGATTCCCGGGCTGCTCCAGACCGCCGACTACGCCCGCGCCGTGATCCGCGCCGAGCACCCGGACGCGCCCAGCGACGAGGTCGATCGGCGGGTGGAGCTGCGGATGCGCCGCCAGAACTCCGACACCCCGCCGAAGCTCTGGGTGGTACTGGACGAGGCAGCCCTGCGACGGCCGGTCGGCGGCGCAGCGACGTTCGCGGCACAGTTGCGGCGGCTGGCAGAGGAGGCGGACCGGCCCGGCCGCACCATCCAGATCCTGACCTTCGGCGCAGGCGAGTACGGATCGATGGGCAGCGCCTTCAGCGTGCTGACCTTCCCCGAGCCGGCCGATCCGGGGGTCGTCTACGTCGAGACCCGCGCGGGTAGCCTCTACCTCGAAGGCCAACAGGTCAGGGAGTACAGCCGCGTCTTCGAGCACCTGGTCGCCACAGCGGCCAGCGCCCGCAAGTCGCGCGACCTGATCCAGGGGGCGATAGACGAGCCATGAGAGGACGGCGCGGGTGGAAGAGGTCAACCAGACCACGATGACCTGGCGCAAGAGCACCCGCAGCAACGGCTCCGGCAACTGCGTCGAGGTGACCGACAACCTCCCCGGCGTCGTCGGGCTCCGCGACAGCAAGGACCCGACCGGCCCGACCCTCGCCTTCGAGCCGAACAGTTGGGCTGCCTTCATCCGGGCCGTCAAGGACGAGACGCTGAACTGCTGACCTGATTGCCTGCGCCGCCTCCGAAGTTCCGCAGAGGCGGCGCAGAGCCCACTAGGCCGTGTTTCAGAAGTGGGCAGGGTTGACTGTCCGGGCTTGATCGATCCGGCGTGTCGGTGATCGATAGTCGGTGAGGTCTCCGGTAGATGGTTCTTCGACCAAGAAGACCTGAACACCGGAGACCTCGTGGCCAGCGTAGCGGCAACGAGGCGGCACGACCTGACCGACGCGCAGTGGGCGGCGCTGGAGCCGTTGCTGCGCACGGGCAAGAGGCCGGGTCGGCCGCCGACATGGAGTAAACGGCTGCTCATTGATGGGATCAGGTGGCGGACCAGGGTCGGATCGCCGTGGCGGGACGTGCCGGAGTGCTACGGACCCTGGCAGACGGTGTACGGGCT
>NZ_FMDN01000011.1 GCF_900090245.1 Micromonospora halophytica | reverse complement strand
GTCGGGCAGAACCAGCGTCGTTTGCGCCAGCGCAGCCGCACCGGCCGCCCGGCGACCGGCAGGTCCCGCGGCCGGGTCGTGGCCCACTGCTTCACGCGCACCGCCCGCTGTCCGCACCCCGGGCAGCATTGTGCCTGCTCACAACCGGTGGACAGATCCACAACCGGGACGCCGGCGGCGTCCAACTCGACTCGCTCGACCACCAGGTCGTCCAGACCCAGCAGCCGGGTCGTATCGTTGACCATGCTCGCAGCTCTTCACTTGTGACCATCCGAACTCGACACTCAGATGATCACCGATGAGCTGCGAGCCCTCCACGTCCGGGTCGCCGCCGACCGCGAACCCCGCTCAACTTCGAAGAGCCACGATGACCGGCGGCTTTCCCGCCCCTGCCGGGGGCGGCCGGCACGTCGCGGCCCGCCCGATCTGGCGGTGTCGGGCGTGCGGCGCGCCGTGGCCCTGCCAGCCCGCGAAGCTGCACCTACGCCGGGAGTACGCCCACGACCCGGCCGGCCTCGCCACCTACCTCTGCCTGCTGATGCACGACGCCATCAACGACGACCTGCAACTACGCCCAGGACGCCTCGGCCCGGCCGAGTACTACCCTCGGCCTTTCACGGCAGCCGTGATCTTGGATGTCCAGCGGGTCGGTAGATATGGCGAAGTGCCTGCCACGTAAGGAAAACTGCCCGGTGTCGAGTCGTGCAGGTACCCCGCGTGGAAGGCACTTCGTAGGTGCAGGTTACCCAGTGGTCGAAGGGATTGTCAGTCGAGGTCGGCGGTCACGGCGTGGTCTCGCACGTCGGGGCGGCGTTGTTGCGGCTGCTGGCTGATCGCAGCGGGTTGACGCAGGCGCTGTCGGTGGCGCTCAGCCGGCGTGGGTTCGTCCCGGGCCGGGACCGGGGCAGGGTGCTGGTCGATCTGGCGGTGATGATCGCCGACGGCGGTGAGGCGATCGCGGATATCGAGGTGCTGCGCCACCAGAGTGAGGTGTTCGGCCAGGTCGCGTCGCCGGCGACGTGCTGGCGGGCCCTCGATGAGATCAGTGACGTCGGGCTGCGTCGGATCGCCAGGACGCGGGCGAAAGTCCGTGCCCGGGTATGGGGCCTGATCGAGTCGGTGCCGTCTGCTCGTGCCGCGGGCCGGGATCTCGGCGAGGGCGTGGTGGTGCTGGATGTGGACTCCACGATCGTGCTCGCGCACAGCGACAAGGACGGCGCGGCGGCCACCTACAAGCACACGTACGGCTTCCATCCGATCCTGGTGACCTGCGACAACACCGGCGAACTGCTGACGATCAAACTGCGGCCGGGCAACGCCGGGGCCAACACCGCCGCAGACCACCTCACCGTGCTGACCGAGGCGGTCGCGCAGGTCCCGGCCGCGCACCGGCGGCACCTGCTGATCCGCGGCGACTCGGCCGCCGCCACCCACGCCGTGCTGGACTGGCTGACCGCGCAGGACGCCAAACGCGACCGACGCGTCGAGTACTCGATCGGCTGGTCGATCGGCGAGGCCGAACGCGCCGCCATCCGTGCACTACCGGCCGCGGCCTGGTCACCGGCCCTGGCAGCCGACGGCGGCATCCGCGACGGCGCGCAGGTCGCCGAACTGACCGGCCTGCTGGCCTTGGCCGGCTGGCCGCCCGGCATGCGGGTGATCGTGCGTCGCGAACGGCCGCACCCCGGCGCCCAGCTGTCGCTGTTCGAGGAACGCGACGGCTGGCGCTACACCGCGTTCGTCACCAACACCACCGCCGGCGCCTTGCAGTGGCTGGAAGCCCGCCACCGCGCCCACGCCCGCGTCGAAGACCGCATCCGCTGCGCCAAAGACACCGGACTGCGCCGCCTACCGTCACGCGAGTTCGCCATCAACACCGCCTGGTGCCAGATCGCGGCCATGGCCTGCGACCTGATCGCCTGGCTACAACTGCTCACCCTCGACGGCGACCTGGCCAAAGCCGAACCGAAAAGACTGCGCTACCGCCTGCTACACACCGCCGCCCGCCTGGTCCGAGGCCAACGCCGCCGCCGGCTGCGCATCCCACCGACCTGGCCCTGGGCCAACCAGATCACCGCCGCTTTCACCCGGATCGCGGTGATCCCCGCCCCCGGCTGACCAGCTCAGCCCTGCCCCGACGACCGGAGGACCCAAGGAGACCACGCCCACCGCCGCGACAGACGGCCCGCCACCATGCCCCAGACCCGACCTCATCGACAAAGGACGATCGCAGACGCGGGACCGGAACGCCCGACATCAGCCGTGAACGATCGAGGCTACTTCACCCGCTTCATCAGCTGGACGCGCCACCCACGATCTCCCGCCTGACGGCGGGCAGTACCGCTGGAAGCTGTCAACCCACGTGAGTCAGGCGCGCCTACGGGATGCCGGTCATCCGAGGAAGGGTTCGGCCCGATGCTCCGTACCCCCGAAAAGATCCTCGAATGGGTCCAAATCAATATCACCTACGAGGACCTGGTAGATGCACTCGGTGGCCGACAAGTCGAAGTCATACCAGCCCTCAAGGTCCGCGTCGGCGATCACGACACCCCATTCCTCAGGGGCAACACCGTCCCGGGCGCGCCAGAAGAAATAGTTTGCCTCAACAGCGGCAAAGGCGAGCAACCTGCTTCCCTCAACGAAATACCTAATTGGCAGTTCGATGCCAGACTGCCGGAACTTCACCCAGGCACGCTCTCGCTCATCAATCACTAAGGCAATGTTCGATTCATTACTTTCACCCGCAGGACCGAAAAGACAGAGCCAACCGTCAACAATGACCGCTCCCGTTCGGTCGATCAACTCT
Source organism: Micromonospora halophytica (assembly GCF_900090245.1). Taxonomy (GTDB): domain Bacteria; phylum Actinomycetota; class Actinomycetes; order Mycobacteriales; family Micromonosporaceae; genus Micromonospora; species Micromonospora halophytica. The sequence goes on along the minus strand of NZ_FMDN01000011.1, from coordinate 194,440 downwards.
TTGTAGTCCAACGGGAGCCGAGCACCGATCACCGACTCGGCGGCGTCCCACGCGAAAGGAATCTCTCTCGCTGGAATGTCAAGCAGGTCGAACACACCGTCAGCCATGCTCCGCACGTCAATACCGCCTGTTCAAGATCGTAACATCAAGAATAAGCGGGTCAGGTCCACTACCGGGGATCGACGCCACGCCGCTACGCGCCGTGCCAACGAGCAGCCACACTCTCTGCATCCGAGCTTGACGTTTGATTGATCCATTCGCATACGTGCCGGGTATTTGACATCAGTCGTGACAGCGACCGGGGCGCACAGCTACAACCAGCGGCGCACAACGGAGCGGCATTGTCACGGCAGGTCCGAACGCTCGGCGATACACCGAGACCGATTTCAACTAACGCGATGATTGACCTACGGGCAACGGCAGATGGCCAATTAAACGACGCAGATCCTCGGGAGCTTCTGCCAGGAAAGGGTCAACGGCCCGCCGCACCAATCGCGACGCTACAATTACCTCGACATCGGTCCCTTCGTCAAGCGCATCAGACAGAACACCCAGGGGCGTGACGATGGCCGATTCGATAATCTCTGGCAGTGCGTCGAGATAGTCTGTTTCCTCAGTCAAGACCAAGTCTACAAGTTCTTGCGCGCGCAGGCGAAGCGCCGAAACATCAAACTTCCGCGATTCCGCCTCGACCCCCGCCCAATCCGGTAGCCACGAGGGCAGACCGACTACACTCATGATCTCCCACCCTTCGAGCATCGACAGCTAGGTCCCAGTCCAGGTAGACCGAGCCAGGACGAGGTCAGCGGGCGACACCAACAGCGCCAGCCCGCCGACCCATCCCAAACTAGCAGGACCTTACTCTGCCCTAATTCTTAGAATATTCAGTAGAGGTTGACACGCATTCGGGCAGGGGCTGATGGGAGTGCCGTGTGCACTGCCTTGCGAATTAAGACCGCGCACTCGTACAGCCCTCATCGAGCCACCTACAATTCCGGCAGCACCTTCAGCAGCCTCCGCCTGAATTAGACACATGACCTCTGCACATCCGCCGTGGTGGCCCGAATCCATAAGTGCTCGCTCCAAAGCACCGCCAGGCTGCGGCGATAATCCATGGCCGTTGTGCCCATAATAGGTGTTGCCAGACGGCGAGGTGTACTCCGCCGCCACGTGGGGACCCTTCTTAGTGGCGCCGGGTCGAAGGGAATCCGCATAGTTCTGTAGCGCATCCTCGCCGCAGTTGTGTACGAGGACCGGGGTTTTGCCGGCTACCACATAGTACGTGTGGGTGTTGGCGACGGTGAGGTTGTGGACCCTGGCCTGCAGGACGTGGCGCCGCTCGATCGCGGTGATCTGCACCAACGTCCCGGCACTCGTGCGTAGCCACTGACCCGAGCGCATGTCGGTGGCGTGGACCCACTCGTCCAGCTCGGGCACCCAGAACGGGTGCGCCTCGGTCGCCACCAGCTCGCCGGTCGCCGTACCCTCGTCGCCGTCGGTGTCGACGGTGATCGTCACCAGGTTCTTCACACCCTGGCTCTTCACGGCCGCGGTGACCGTCTCCACCTCGACCCGACCAGTTTGCGGGTCGGTCACCTTGACCTTGTCACCCGGCTTGACCTTCTCGATCGGCTTGGACGAACCGTCGGCCATCAACACCCGGGTTCCGGGCACGAAACTACTCGGCCTGGTGCAGGAATCCCCCGCCCCACCACCACTGGACCCACCGTTGCTGCGCGCCGACCCACCCGACGACCCACCGGACTTGGACCCGCCCGACGAGGATTTCTTGCCGCCCGCACCCGCCGCCGCAGCCGACGACGCCTTCGGGTTCGCCTTGGCCTGCGCCTGCTTCTGCGCCGGATTGCCCGTCTTCTTCGCCGACTGCGCCGCCGCGTTACTCGTCGTGTTGACCTTGTCGACCGGCTTCTTCTTCGCCGCCTGCGCAGCCTTCTTCGCCCGCTCGATCGCCAACTTCTTGGCGTTCAACGCCGCCTGCTCGGCCGCCCGCGCCGCAGCCAGGACCGCCTCCGCAGCCCGCTTCGCCGCCTGCCACGCCTGGACAGCCGCGATCGTCCGGTCGACCGCCCGCAGCACCGCCGGAATCTTCGCGATCTTGCCCCACGGAATGGCGTTGAGCAGCAGGCTGCCGCACGACCACATGTCACCGCCGAAGCAGCCCAGCGCATCGTTGATCCCGATGAACTCCTTGAGGATGTACCAGGCCGAATCGAGGATCACCGACATCAACGACCGGCCCATGTTGGCCTGCGCCTGCGCCACCTGCGCCGACGACAGGCCGGCACCCGCGAGCGCCGCCGCCATCTCCGAGGCGGTCAACGACACCGACAGACCCGTCGGGTCCGAGTGCGTCACCGGGTTGTTGTGGGCGTACGCGTACCCGTTGTTCTGCTGCGGATCGGTCAGGTCCAGGATCGGGTCGGCCGACAGGAACCGGCCCACCGACGGGTCGTACAGCCGAGCTCCCAGCGGCACGAAGCCGGAGGCGTCGTCCCGGGTCGCGCCGAGGAAACCGGCGTTGGTCTGCATGTTGGCGCCCAGGTCGGCCGCGCCGCGCTGGTTGCCGAACGGGTCCTGCTTACGGATCCGCACCGGCATCCCGGCTGCCAGGCCCACCTCCACGTACGGACTGCCCTGGTGGTCACCGGCGACGGCGACCAGGCCGGGCAGGTTGCCGTTGCTGGAGTGCCGCACCACCGCGCCACCCGGGGTGGGGTACGTGCGCTGGGCGCTGACCAGTGCGCCGCCCCTGGCGACGGTGACCTGCGACTCGCCCAGGTGCAGGGTGGCCTGACGGCCCTGGACGGTGAGCAGGCGGCTGCCACCCGGACCGTAGACGTGCCGGGTCTCCGACTGCGCCTCCCAGCGCTGCGCGCTGGAGTTGCCGTCGCAGGTGGCGAGGACGACCGGGGTCATGTCGGCCGTGGCGCCGTCCCGCACGGCCAGGCAGAGCCCGGAGGCGACGTGGGTGAGCTGACCGGTCGACGCGCGGGTCAGGTGCTGGGCCGCCGAGCGGTCGCACGCCTGCAGGCGCAGCGGTGAACCGGCGGTGTTGGCCTGCGGCTGAAGGCACCAGCCGTCCGGGCCGACGAGGGTGCCCAGGTTCGGGTTCTCCTGGTCGTTCCCGGGGACCGGAACGAACGTCCACTTCTGGGCGGTCGTGCCGTTGCACGGGTAGAGCTGCACCGGCTGGTCAGCCTTGGCGAGGCCCTGGTCGAGGTCGAGGCACTTGTCGCCGGGGCCGACGTACGCGGTGCGGCCCTTGCTGCCCTGGCCGGTGATCCGCTCGACCTTGCCGTCGTAGGTCCAGGTCAGCGTCTGCTCGTCGCCGTTGGTCGCCGACTGCACCGACCGGGTCTCGCCGGTCAACTCGTACAGGCGTCGGGCCTCGGCGTTGATCTCGACGCCCTCCGGTGTGGTCCAGGCCCGCTTGACCGAGGTCAGGGTGCGCGGCTGGCTGCCGGTGTACTCGTAGCTGGTGGTGATGGCACCGTTGGCGGTCCTGCCGCTCAAGTCCTGCTCGACCAGGGACTTCCGGTTGCCGAGCAGGTCGTAGGTGTACTCCTGCCAGTAGCCGGTGCCGTCCGTGCCGGCTGAGACGGCGAGGGCGCCGAGCGGCCCGGTGGCGCAGGACTCCTGATCGGCCGAGGTCCACGCGGTGGTGAGCTGGCCGAGGGCGTCGTAGCGGAAACACTGCCGCTCCGCGATGTCGGCGGCGCGCTCCCGGATCGCGGTGACGTTGCCCGCGTCGTCGTAGGAGTACCCGCGGCGCGACACCAGGTTGCTGTCGTTGTACCGGCCGGCGGTCTCGTCCTTCTGCTCGCGGTGCACCTGCTGCTCGACGAGCGCCCCGCTGGCGTCGTCGTAGGTGGCGGTGGTCCAGACCCGGTAGGGCTGGGCGCCGAGGGTGGAGCGCAGCACCTGGCCGTACGGTGAGTAGACCGTCTCCGCGCCGTACCAGTCCTTGCCGGAGACCGACAGCGGCAGACCGTCGGCGGTGTAGCGGACCAGGACCTTCTCGGTGGGCAGGTTGCCGACGGCGGGCAGGGTCGACGACTCGGGCATTCCGGTGTCGGTGAACGTGTAGTCGTACCGGTAGGACGAGCTCAGGCCCCAGGTGTCGGCGACCGACTGCGGCAGGGTGAGCGTCGTCGACGTCGGCTGGTAGTCGTCGGTGTAGCCACCGATCGACTGGGTGTACGCCAGCCCGTCGGTGTACCGGGTGGCGGTGGCCGGCAAGCCCTTGCCCTGCGCGACGGTGTCGTAGGTGTACTGGGCGAGCAGCGCGCCGTTTCCGTCACCGAGCCGCTGCTGGGTCGGCCGGGACAGCTCGTCGTAGCCGTTCCAGACCGTCACGTTGCGGGCGTTGGTGGTGGTGAGCTGCCGGTCCCGGTGGTCGTAGGTGAACCGGGTGGTGCCGGTGTCCGGGTCGGTGCTGGAGGTGAGCCGGCCGCGCTGGTCGTAGCTCCACGTCCACGCGTGCGTGGCGGCGGCGGAGTGGTGGGCCTGCACCAGCCGGCCCTGGTTGTCGTAGCCGTAGTGCATCGAGGTGAACTCGGTGCGGGCCGCGTCGGTGAAGGTGTCGACCCGGGTGGTGCGGCCGAGGGCGTCGCTGAACATCCGGTACGACGGCGATCCGGCCGGGTTGATTACCGAGGACTGGTCGACGCCGTAGGTGTACGAGGTGGCCCGCTCGGGCCGCTCCTGGTCCCGCAGGATGGGCAGTTCCCGGGTGACCCGGCCCAGACCGTCGTAGCTGTAGCGGGTGATGTTGGGTACGGCGGTGCGGGCCAGCGGCACGAACAGCTCACCGCGTGGGCCGCCGTCGGCGTGGTACGCGTTGTAGGTCTCGAACACTTCGCCGGACTGGTTGTAGAACCGGTCGGTGATCAACCGGCCGCCGCCGGGTGCCTGCTCCTGGGTCTGCCGCTCGCGGCCCAGGCCGTCGTAGATGGTGACCGAGGTCTGGGCCCGGTCCTCGTGACCCCGGCTGAAGGTGGTCACGTACGGCGGCTTGCCCTCGGGGGTGGCGTACTCGGCCCGGAAGTCCGGGACGGCGGTGACCGCCGGGGTACGGCCCGGTCCCCACGCCTCGACCAGGCGGCCCAGTGCGTCGTACTCGGCGTGACTGACCCGGCCGTTGGGATCGGTGGTCCGCAGCGTCACGGCCCGACCCGGGTCGAGTTCCCGGACCTGCTCGTGCCCGAGCGAGTTCCTCTCCTTGACGGTGAAGGCCTGGCCGGTGGCCGGAAGGTAGGCGATCGTGGACGTCTTTCCGTCCGGGTCGGTGCGGGAGGTGACCCGACCGATGCCGTCGATGGCCGTGGTGCCGTCGGACTGGAACCCGGAACCGTCCGCCTTCAGCGACCAGGTCTCGCGGACCCGGCCCCGCTCCTCGCCGTCGTTCGTCGAGTTCGTGTCGTGCAACGCGGCGCCGTACGCCTTGTCGTCGTAGGCGACCCGGCCCGCGGAGCTGAGCGTGCCCAGGTTGTCGAAGGTGGCCGCCGCGCAGCTCGTCGGGCTCGTCAGCACCTGCTTGGTCAGGCCGATCAGGTGCTTGCCGGGGTGGTGCAGGTACTCGATGCGGGTGCAGGAGTCGTCGCCCGCCTCGGCGACGTCGCCGAAGGACTCGATCTCGACCGGCAGGCCGTGCGTGTCGTCGTAGTCGGTCTCCGTCCTGACCTCACGGGGGTTGCCGGCGGAGGATCGGCTGTAGGCGGCCTGCTTCGCATCGGTGACCCGCCAGGCCCGCAGCGGGCTGAGACCGGTGCCGCGCTCGCGGGTGGCGAGCAGTTCCGCCTCGGGATATGTGACGCTGCGGGTGAGCCAGTTCGCCTCGAGGTAGGCGGCGTCAGCACCCGGCTGGGACTCGGCGTACGTCAACTCCTCGGCGATCCGACCGGCGAAGGGTTCGGCGTCCTTGGCGATCTCCGAGCCGGTGATGTCGCGCACCGGCACCGTGTCGCCCATGCCGCGGAAGTAGCGGGTGACCGTCATGGTCTGCCGGCTACCGGTGGCGTCCTCGTTCTCCCCGGTCCGGACGGCCACCTGGTCGAAGCCGGCGAACTGGGAATAGGTGCGGGTGGATTTCTTGGTGAACTCCTGCTCGGCGAGCTTCCAGCCGGGAGTGCCGTAGTCGTACAGGGTGCGGACGTTGAACGGGCCGTCGACCGCCGGCACCTCCTCGACCGACGCCACGACGTACTTGTGGAACCAGTCGATGGCTTCCTTGCCCGGGTCCGGATGCCAGAAGGCCGGATAGCAGAGCCGGGTGTTGTCCCTGAGCGCAGCGGTGTCCGTCGGGTCCCTCGGCAGGCCCTCACCGGTGGCGCAGGCGCCCTCGGGGTTCTTGTACGTGACGACGGTCTCGCCGCCGTACTCGTTGACGACCCGTCCGATGCGCAGGCGGGAGAAGCCGGGTCGGTTGTCGTTTCGGACCCGGTTCGGCATGTCCTCGTCGTTGGCGGCGAACCGTACCGCGTTGAGGGTGATCCGGTCGCCGCTCACGCCGTACCCGGAGCGAGTCACCGACTCCAGCCACAGCGCGGTGTTCGGACCGGTGCGCAGGGTGGGGAAGGACTGCTTGAGCTGGTGCTCGTCAACCTTCTGCAGTGCCGTGCTGCCCGACTGCCGCTGGGACCAGGTGGTGATCGTGGTGAGCCGCTTACGGCTGAAGAACGATGGAGAGGCGGTCCAGCACTTCTGCTGATCGGCACAGCGCAGGTCGGCCGGGGTGTCGTACCAGATCCGGTAGTTCGCCGGGTCCTGGCTGGTGAAGTTGGCCTCGGTGCAGGTGACCGTGCCCTCGGTGAAGCAGCGTTCGGCGACGTCGAAGGTGACCCGGGCCAGCGGCGCAGCCGAGTAGACGCTGTCGCGACGCTGCCCGTAGTCGATGCGGGTGAGGTATCCGGCCCGGTCGTAGGGCACCGGAGCCTTGAAGTTGAAGTTGCGCGCGTAGTGGTTGGTCTCGCGGTTCCACCACAGGCTCATCGCGTTGCCGTGTACGTCCTCGACATAGTCGAGGTTCCAGCGCCAGGCCCGGGTGCAGGCGGATCCGGCCCAGTTGTCCGCCTTGTAGCAGGGCTCGCCGGGATGGTTGCCGTAAACCGGCACGGTGAGGACCGAGTCGGTGACCGGGTCGTCGGCAGCGCTGCCGTTGTCGGACCAGCCGGGCAGGCGGTTGAGTCCGAAGTGGTACTTCGTGCCGTCCCGGGTGGTGACGATCCAGTGGTGGCCGTCCTCGTCGCGGTTGGCGGCGCCGGACTTGAGCTCGATCCGGGAGCCGTCGCCGTTCGCGGTGGTCCAGGTGCCGTTCTCGTAGACCAGTTCGGTGGTCATGCCGCCGAGCGAGAGGGTGGCGTTCTGCGAACCCCAGCACAGGTCGGCGGTGCGGTGTTGGGTGTTGTTCGCGCCCGCGGTCGCGTCCTGGCGGCAGTTGGCGTAGCTGCGGGTGATCGCTCCGGCGCTGTAGTCCCAGCCGTCGCCGATCCAGGAGGCCTGGTTGTTGGTGGCGGAAGTACGGCCGTCGACCGACTGCGACGAGTATCCCAGCGCCACCTTGGGCATCAGGCCGCCGGCCGTCTCCGGGACCTGAACCTGGTACGAGTAGGTGAACGCGCCGGAGGAGGAACCCGCCGCCCAGGAGCCGGAGGAAAGCAGCGGGGTCGCGGTGAAGTCGCCGGCCGCCGACGCGCCGGTGTCCAGGACACCGACGACCCGCCCGCCGCCGCTCGTGGTGGTGACACCGGCGGTGGGCACACCGGACTCCCCCAGCGCGGCCACAGATACGGTGCCGGTGACCAGCCGACGAGCATCGGCGGCGACTCCGGTGGGACCGGGTACCAGGGTCACCTCGCTGGGCACGGGTTCCGCCGTGCCGGGGTCGGTTCCGTCGGCGCAGTCGCCGCTGTCCGGAGCGTCGTAGACGCAGCCGGGCAGCAGTACGACGCCGAACCGGTCGGCGGCCTGCGGGCCGTACAGATCGGCGAAAGCGGTGTAGTCGATGGTGAGAGCGACCTCGGCCGCCGGGTCCGCCGTGGCGGGCGGGGTGACCTTCATGATCAGACCCGCCACCCCGGCGGTCTGGGAGGCTTCGGGGGCGGCGAGGTCGACAGTCCAGGTGCCGGCCAGGGTGAGCGGATCACCCGCCTCGGGCACGCCGAGGGCGACCGGCAGGTCGTCGACCGGCTTGGTGCCGCCCGGCGCGACGTCGGTCAGATCCACCGTGCCGGTGTCCTGCTGCCACGGCTCTACGGCCGCCGGGGCATACGACGTCACCTCGCCGACCTGTTCGGTGGTCATGTCGGTCTGGGCGGCGTTGTCCTGCGCCACCTGCTCGGTCTCCGGCAGCGCCGGCAGTTCGAGCCGGTTCTGCTCCCGGCTCATGCCCGGGCCGGGCACCGCCAGGGCGGCGGCGGGCAGGCTCGTCACCGTCAGCGCGGTGGTGAGCGCGAGAATGAACACGCGACGAACGGGACGCCCCCACCGGCGGCCTGACCCCGTTCGGGGCTGACGGCCGGGTGAGCGTCGAGAAAGCGGACCGGTAGCACGCATGCGCGTCGACTCCCACCCAGGCGCGAAGAGGAAAGAAGAGATGCGGACGAGCCGCAGGAGCACATGCCGGCGACGGCATGTGCGTGAGCACTCTGCGTCAGCGGGGCCACACGCTCAAGCCCGTCATCGGTTACCGCCCGCAAATGAAGATGACCTACGTCACGGGATGATCAACACCGGTCGTCGCAAAATCTGCGAGACGTGCAGAGCCGGGTGAATCTCCCCAAGACAGCCCGCTTTGCGCCACCAAAATTCGCACACAATCCAATTCGGACGTACCTCTCAGTAACCCTCGCGACGGAGATCACGGATTCGTAACTTTCGAGGGATGGACGAGAAGCCCCGGTCTCGTGCGATCGTGTGCCCTCGTTCTGCCCGCAGCCCGCGAGGTCGCCGGCTGACTGTGCGTGTCCTCCTGTCCCCCGCCCCCACGGGAGTAACCCCGCCGTGACCACGTCTCGCCTGCTCAGGCCCTTCGTGCGTACGCGCACCAGGCTGACCCTCACCCTGGGGGTGCTGCTGGCCGCACCCGTCGTCGCCCTACTGCCGGTGCTGCCCGGCAACGACTCGCCGCCGACGGCCGCCACCACCCCTGCATCGGAATCGGCACCCCGTGACGAGGCGAGCGCCCTGGCCCATGCCGCCCGGAACGGCATCGACGTCCTGGTCGACACCGCCACCACCGCCACCTCGCTGACCTGGGCGCTGCCCGACGGGCAGATGCGCACCACCGTCCACGCCACCCCCCAACGGGCCAAGGACGCCACCGGACGGTGGGCACGGCTCGACACCACCCTGACCCGGGACGGCAAGGGCAGTGGCGCTCTCGACGTCCGGCCCGTCAACGTCCCCAGCCCGGTCCGCTTCTCCGGCGGCGACACCGAGACCGGCGGGGGCGGCGGGGGTACCGGCACCGGATCCGCCGACGTCACCAGCGTGCTGGCCGAGCTGGAGACCGACGGGCACACCATCACCTACACCTGGCCGGGCCCGCTGCCGGAGCCGGTGCTCGACGGCCCTCGCGCCCTCTACCCCGAGGTGCGGCCCGGGATCGACCTGCTCGTCGTCGCCCGCGAGGCGGGCGGCTTCGGCCAACTGCTGATCGTCAAGAACCGCTCCGCCGAGACCGTCCGGGCGGCGGACACGCTCACCTACGGTCTACGCTCCGAGACGGCGATCTTCCGGCACGACCCGGGAACCGGCGGCGTGCGAGCCCTCGACCCGGCCGACGGACGCGAGGTCGGCTCGATCCCGTCCCCCTTCGCCTGGGACTCCGCCGGGCGAGATGCCGAGGATCCGCAGGCGGCCACCCGTACCTCGGTGTCCACCCCGGACGATGTGCTGCGGCTGTCCGGCCTGGCCGGCAGCGAGCCGGGCGCTCGGCAGGCCCCGATCCGCACCCGGGTGGACGGTGACGGAACCGGCAATGTCCGGCTGCACCTGGACGCGGCCGGCACCGGGCTGCTCACCGATCCCACCGTCACCTTCCCGGTCTTCCTCGACCCGACCTTGATCAGCGGCACGCTCGCCTGGGCGACCGTCTACTCGCAACACCCCAAGACCAACACCTGGAACGGCACCAACTTCAACTCCGGCACCTCCGACGCCCGCGTCGGCTACGAGCAGAGCACTCCGCTGAGGACCCGTTCCTTCTGGCGGATGGGATTCCGCACCGACCTGAACGGCGCGAACATCAGCTCCGCCAGTTTCAAGGTGCTGAACAACCACTCGTGGTCCTGCACGAACCGGGAGATGCAGCTCTGGCTCACGGGCGCGATCTCGTCGGGCACCACCTGGAACTCCCAGCCGAGCTGGCTGACCCTGCAGCAGAAGAAGTCCTTCGCCTTCGGCTACGGCAGCGGCTGCGCCGACGACTACGTCAGCTTCGACGTGCGAAACGCGGCCGAGTACGGGGCCGCGCACAGCCTGGCGAACCTCACCTTCGGTATGCGCGCCACCAGCGAGTCCGACACGCTGACCTGGCGCAAGTTCAGGGCCACCTCGGCGGAGTTGACCGTCGTGTACAACCGGCCGCCCACCACGCCGACGAACGTCACCTCCTCTCCCGGGGGCGCCTGCGTGCCCGGCCCGGGTGGAGGCGTCACCGTCGCCCGGTCCAACCTGGTGCTCTCCGCGACCGCCACCGACCCCGACAACAACCTGAAGTCGCTGCGCTTCCGGTTCTGGAAGGACGGCACGACCATGCCCGCCGGTACCCTGGTCACTCCCGCCAGCACCGGCAAGGCCACCCTGACGATCCCCTCCAGCACCCTGGAGGACAAGGCCGTCTACTCGTGGAACGTCCGAGCCGAGGACAGCTCGGGGGCGGTGTCGGCGTACTTCCCGACGGGTACGGAGCCCTGCCGGGTCACCGTCGACGCCTCGGCCCCACCGGCGCCCGAGGTCACCAGCGAGGTCTTCCGGGAGGCCACCACCGACGGAGCGACCTGGGCGACGGTGAAGTTCGGCGAGACCGGGAAGGTCACGTTCAGCTCCGCTGGCGCAACCCGGTTCAGCTACTCCATCGGCGGCATCGGCAGCGTCGACGTGACCGCGACCGCCGGCGTCGCCGAGGTGCCTGCCCTCAAGCCCCGGCACACCGGCCCGAACACCCTCCAGGTCTATGCCTACGATCCCGTCGGGAACCGCAGCGCGCCGACCTACTACACCTTCTACCTCCCGCCCTCCGACCGACCCGACGGCCCCGGCGACATCGGCGGCGACGGCATCCCCGATTTGGTCACGATCGGCCTTCCCGGCATGCTGAAGACCTATCCCGGTGACGAGGGCGGCGAACTCGACGCTTCCCTCATCGGCTCCTACTCCGCCGACGGGACGCTCAACCCGCCCGGGCACTGGAGCAACCGCTACACCACCGCACTGGTCACCAAGTACGGCGACACCTACCCAGGCGACGGCACCACCGACCTGTTCGCCCGTACCACCGACGGCGGCTTCTGGCTCTACCCCGGTGACGGGTACGGCAGCTTTCCGGTGGACCGCCGCCTGCGGGTGCTGCTGCCCACCAGCACACCGGCCCTGCCCGCACCGGGGACCTGGACCCAGATCAAGGCGGTCGGCGACCTCGACGGGGACAAACTGCCAGACCTTGTCGTCCGCTCTGGTACGCAGTTCTGGGTGCTCAACGGCTACACCGGCGGAAGCTTCCAGTCCGCGACCCTGATGGAGGGCACCGCCTGGGCCCGCCGTGAGGTGGTCAACATCGCCGACATCGACCTGGACGGCACACCTGACCTGCTCTGGCGAAACCTGGACAACGGGAACATGTACGTCCGGCACGGCAGGCCCGGCCCGGTCGCCGGTAGCGTGGACCTGCACTCACTCAAGCAGGCCGCGCATTCCCGCAACGGTGACGTCTCGTACGGAACGGGCTGGACAGAAGCGGCGATCGACGTCGTGGTGGCCATTCCCGACGTCAGCGGCGACGGGGTGCCCGACCTGTGGGTCCGGTTCTCCTCCGACCGCAAGCTGCGGGTCTACCACCCGTCCAGGACCAACGCCGGCGCGCCGGTGAAGATCGTAATCGACCACGACATGGTCTTCACGAAGTCCTACGGCTGAGCAGGTCAGCCCGGGTCCGGCCGACAGACCGGCTCCCGGGCTGACCGGGCGTCCGCCGTCGACGGCTGTTCCAGCAGATCGCACACCACCTGGTCGCCGCCTACCGCACCTGGGCGACGAAGGCCCGGATGCTCTCGACGGCGGACGCCACCGGCTCCGCCCACGGGTCGTCGGCGGCGACCAGATGCCGGATGCCGGCCAGCTCCAGCTTGCCGTGCCGGACGGCGTCGACGATCCGCTCGACCAGGACCGCCCCGATGTCGTGGTGGTCGACCGCGAGGCACTGCTCCCGGTGGTCGTCCGCGACGTGCACCTGCCACACCCGCCGGTCGGCGTCGGCGCGGACGGTGATCGTGAACTCGTCGTCGCGGATGGGCGGGCTGGCCACCGGCTGCCCGTCCTCGTTCGGCACCGGGTCGGGCGGCGGGGGCCGCCGGTCGGGGGTCTGGTTCATCGTCGGCGGCTCAGAACGGCGGCGGCAGGCCGGGCGAGGAGGACGGGTCCGGTGGGGCGGGATACCGCCACCAGATGCCCCGGTCCTCGAAGAACCGGTGTCGGCGCAGCAGCCGAAGCGCCTCCTCGGTGGGTCGGGTGCACAACAGGACCGCCCGGTTGCCGTCGGCCCACCGGCAGGCGGCCGCCACGAGCGCGCCGCCCCGGCCCTGCCGCCGGTGGCCTTCGTCGACCAGGTGGTCGTGGAACTGGTGACCGGCCATGGTCGGCCGGAGGGTGAGGGTGCCGTGCGCGACCCGGAAGTGGACGTCGCGGCCCTCGACGAGGACCTCGACGGCGTGCTGCGGCATGATCATCCCTCCTCGGCGAGGACGGCGTTGGGGACGGGTCGGTGGTCCGCGCGGCGGACGAAGGTCTCCAGCACCTCTCCGCCGTACCAGTCGGTGCGCTGCCCGACGTGGGTCATGCCGAGCCGCCGGGCCACCGCCATCGACGCCTCGTTGCCGGGCGAGACCACCGCGTACACCTCGTGGGTGCCGGCGGTGAACTCGCGGGCCAGCACCGCCCGGGCGGCCTCGGTGGCGTACCCGTGGCCCCAGGAGTCGGGGTGCAGGTGCCAGCCGATCTCGATGTCGGCGGTCTCGGTCACCCCGTCCGGGCCGGGTAGCGGCTTGAGGATCAGGGTGCCGGCGACGAGGCCGCTGTCGCGTACCTCGATCGCCCAGGTGCCGTAGCGGCCGGCCTGGTGGGCGTGCCGGTCGCGCCAGATGCCGAGCCGCTCCCGGGCCTGCTCCGGCGCGGTCAGCGGCAGCCCGGAGGCGGCCAGCCAGCGGGTCACCTCGGTCCGGGAGTAGATGTCGAAGATCCGGTTCAGGTCCGTCGCCGAGTCGGTCCAGTCCCGCAGGATCAGGCGTGGCGTGGTGAGCACCGTCATGGCGGGCGATCGTAATGCGTGCGCCGCTTCCGCAGGGGGAAGAAGGTCGCGATGGGTGACGCATGGCAGCGGACGAAGCGGATCACCAGCGGGGCGTTCCGGCCGGTACGGGGCCGGGACCTGTCGCTGCACGCCGCCGCGATCACGTTCTACGGGGCGATCGCCGTGGTGCCCGTCGCGCTGCTGGCGATCTGGCTGACCGCGCTGGTGGCGGGCGGGGACCGGGTGCGCCGGCTGACGTCGTACGCGGTGCAGACGCTGCCGGACGAGATCGGCGCGCCCCGGGCGGTGGAAGCGCTGGTCGCGGCCGGGGTGGAGTTGACCCCGCTGCTGGCGTTGGCGTCGCTGCTGCCCGCCTCCCTGTACGGCGAGGGGCTGCGCCGGGCGTTCGTGTCGGTGGCCACCCCGCCCAATCCGGACGAGTCGCTGGTGGGCTGGCGGGGCCGGCTGCTGCTGCTCCCGCTGCTCGCGCCGGCCCCGGCCCTGCTGCTGTCGATCCTGATCGCGCTGCCCACCACCACCCGGCTGGTCCGCCAGGGCGGCTGGGTCGGCGCGCTGGGCGTGGTGTTGTCGTTCCTGGGGGTGTGGCTGGTGCTCACCCCGGTGCTGATGTGGGTGTTCCGGGTGGTCGGGCCGGCCTCACCGGACTGGCTGTCGACGCTGGCGGTGGGCTCGTTCACCGCGGCGAACCTCTCCGGTTTCCTGCACGGCTTCGTGCTGTTCGCCTCGCTTCCGCTGGACCTCGGGGTGCCCTTCGGCGGGTTCGACGCGATCGGCGGCGGGGTGGCGGTGCTGCTCTGGCTCTACCTGTTCCATGTGATCGTGCTGGCCGGCTACTCCGCCACCCTGGCCCTCTCCCGCTGGCGCACCCGCCGCGCCGCCGCCTCCCCCGAAGGGCATTGATCATGAAGTTGGCGGCCGACAAAACATCGACAAGAGCCACTATCCGGTGAACGCGGGGTGCCGGGTCTCCGGGACGGCCGGCCCGGGCTCGTCGGTCTCCCGGATGCCGTAGCGGCGGTAGACACGGGCCAGCGGTCCGGGCGCCCACCAGTTCCAGCGGCCCAGCAGCCGCATGGTGGCCGGGACGAGCAGCGCGCGCACGAGGGTCGCGTCGACCACGATCGCCACGATCATGCCGACCCCGATCAGCTTGATGTAGGACATCCCGCCGGTGGTGAAGCCGGCCACCACGATGATCAGCAGCAGCGCGGCGGCGGTGATGATCCGGCCGGTGCGTTGCAGGCCGAGGGCGACCGAGGCGGTGTTGTCGCCGGTGCGGTCCCACTCCTCGCGGACCCGGGAGAGCAGGAACACCTCGTAGTCGGTGGCCAGCCCGAAGAGCATGGCGAGCATGAGGATGGGGTTGTTCGGGTCGATGAACCCGGTGGGGGTGAAGCCGAGCAGGTCCGACAGGTGGCCGTCCTGGAAGATCCAGACCACCACGCCGAAGGACGCGCCGATCGACAGCAGGTTCATCAGCACCGCCTTGACCGGCAGCACCACCGAGCCGAAGGCGAGGAACAGCAGCAGCAGGGTCGCCCCGGCCATCAGCAGCGCCATCCAGGGCAGCCGGTCGGTGAGGCTGTCCAACAGGTCCCGGTCGGCGGCGGACCGTCCGCCCACCAGCACCTCGGCCCCGGCCGGGGCGGGCAGGTCGCGCAGCTGCCGGACCACGTCGTGGGCGATGTCGCCGGTCGGTTCGCCGCGGTAGGTCACCGAGAGCAGGGTCGTCTCGCCCCGGCTCGCCGCGACCTGGACCGCGGTCACCCCGGCCACCGTCGACACCCGCTCGGCGAAGGGGCGGACCGCCTCGGCCGGCACGCCGGAGACCAGCACGTCGATCGGGGCGACCGAGCCGCCGGGGAACTCCTCGGCGATCCGCTCGGAGACCACCCGGGGCGCGGCGTCGGCGGGCAGCACCCGCTCGTCGAACCCGCCGAAGGTGATCCGCAGGAACGGCGTCGCCAGGAGCATCAGCAGCACCGCGACTCCGACCAGGTAGGGCACCGGGCGGCGCATCACGCTGCGCGCGATCCGGGCCCAGGCCCCGCCACCGACGGCCTCCGCCGGCCGCCCGCGCCGCGTCCCACGCCGCCACGGCAGCGGTACGCGCACCGCGTCGATCCGGTGGCCGAGCACCGCCAGCAGGGCCGGCAGCACGGTCAGCGCCGCCAGCATGGCGATCAGGACGGCGGCCATCCCGCCGAGGCCCATGGAGCGCAGGAACGCCTGCGGGAAGATCAGCAGGCTGGCCATGGCGAGCGCGACGGTGATGCCGGAGACGAGCACGGTCCGGCCGGCGGTGAGCATGGTGCGGCGGACCGCCTCGGCGGTGGAGCGGCCGGCGGCCAGTTCCTCCCGGAACCGGCTGACCACGAAGAGGGCGTAGTCGACGGCCAGGCCGAGGCCGATCAGGGTGATCACGTTGATCGCGAAGATCGACACGTCGGTGACCAGGTTGAGCAGGCGTACCGCGACGAAGGCGCCGAGGACGGCCAGGCCGCCGATGACCAGCGGGGTGGTGGCGGCGACCAGCCCGCCGAAGATGAGCACCAGCAGCACCAGCAGGACGGGCATGGAGAGCAGCTCGGCGCGGGTGATGTCCTCGGTGGTCCGGGTGTTCGCCTCGTACTGGAAGGCGACCGTGCCGCCGATCTCGGTGCGCAGGCCGGGTGCGTCGAGGGCCGGCCGTAGCCGTTCGTACTGCGCGATCCGGGCGTCCTCGTCGGCGCCGGCGAGCTTGACCACCGCGTAGGTGGCCTTCCGGTCGGTGGCGACCAGCGCGGGCGCGGAGGTGTCGTACCAGGTGGTCACGCTGGCGGCCTCGGAGCGTTGGCGCAGCGTGGCGACGGTGCCGGCGACCGGGTCCCGGAAGGCCGGCTGGTCGACCGTGGCGGTGTCGCTCGACCAGAGCACGATCACGTCCGCGCCCTGCCGGCCCAGCTCGGCGGTGACCCGTTCGGCGGCCCGGCTGGACTCGCTGGCCGGATCGTCGAAGCCGCCCCCGGTCAACTCCCCGAACACCCCGGCGCCCCAGGTGGCACCGACCGTCATGAGCACCGCCGCAGCCGCCAGCACGGCCCACCGGGCGCGCACCACCACCCGCCCCCACCAGCCGAACATCGCATCTCCCCTCATCGACCGCCGAGGTCGTAGGATGTAAGCACGGATCATTAAGGTGAACGCCGTTAACTATCGCAACGGCGTTCGCTCCAGTCAAGGGAGTTGCGGCATGAGCGAACGCAGCGAGCGAATCAGCCGGCTCAGTGCGGCCCGGCCTCATGCCGGTCCCGACCGCAGGGAGGGAACGGCATGAGTGCACCGACCCGACGGGAGCGGCTGCGGACGGCGACCCTGTCCGAGATCAAGGACGGGGCCCGACGGCTGCTGGTGACCGGTGGGATCGAGGCCGTCTCGCTGCGCGCCATCGCCCGCGACATGGGCATGACGGCCCCCGCCATCTACCGCTACTTCCCCAGCCTGGAGGCGCTGGTCGGAGGACTCGCCGGTGACCTGTACGACGAGCTGCGCCAGCACATCGAGACGGCCCGGGACGCCGCCGGGCCGGAGCCGACGGAGCAGCTCACCCAGATGTGCCGGGCGATGCGCCGCTGGGCGGTCGGCCACCCCGCCGAGTTCACGCTGATCTTCGGCAATCCGGTGCCGGGGCTCGCCGAGTTCACCGACAGCTGCGTCGACCCCGACCACCCCGGGGCCCGCTTCGGCGCGGTCTTCCTCGGCCCGTTCGTCGAGCTGACCCGGAGCAGCCGGCTGCCCGGCCCCCCGACCCACGAACTGCGGCGCCTGCTCGACGGGCACCTCACCCCGCTCGCCGTCAAACACGGCGAACTGCCGATCGAGGTCGCGTACGCCTTCCTCTCGGCCTGGACCCGGCTCTACGGCCTGGTCGCGATGGAGGTCTTCGGCCACCTCTCCTGGGCGGTCGACGAACCCGAGGCGCTCTTCGAGACCGAGCTGGTCGCCCTGCTCACCCAGATGCGCCCGGACGATGCCGGCGACGGACTGACGCCGGGGGCCGCCCGGCACTAGGCTGCCCGGGCATGAGCGAAGCGAGTGAGCTGCCGGCCCGCGCCGACGTCGTGGTCGTCGGGTCCGGGCACAACGGACTGGTCTCCGCGATCCTGCTGGCCCGCGCCGGGCTGGACGTGCTGGTGCTGGAGGCCGCCGACGTGATCGGTGGGGCCACCCGCACCGAGAACCCGTTCCCCAGGGTGCCCGGGCTGCGCCACTCCACCGGGTCGTACCTGCTCGGGCTGATGCCGCCGGAGCTGCTCGCCGCGCTCGACGTACGCATCCCGGTGCTGCGCCGCGACCCGCACTACTTCCTGCCCACCCCGGGTGGGCTCGGCTCGCCGTACCTGCTGTTCGGCAGCGACACCACCGCCACCCGCCGGCAGCTCGCCGAGTTCTTCTCCCCCGCCGACGTGGCCGCCGACGACGCGCTCCAGGCCGAGCTGGCCCAGCTCCGCGACGACCTGGCCCCGGCCTGGCTGGCCGAACCGCTGCCGGTGGAGGAGACCGCCGAGCGGTACGTCCGGCCCGCCCTGCGGCAGGTCTTCGTCGACCTGGTCCGCGGCTCGGTCGCCGACCACCTGGCCCGGTTCGACTTCCGCTCCGAACTGCTGGTCAGCATGTACGCCGTCACCGACGGCCTCTCCGGCCTCAACGCCGGCCCGGACGACCCGGGCACCGGGCACAACTTCCTGGTGCACAACATGTGCCGGCTCCCCGGGGCCGGCGGCACCTGGATGATCGCCGAAGGCGGCATGGGCACCGTGTCGCGGACCTTCGCCGAGGCCGCCCGGGCCGCCGGGGCCCGCATCCTGACCGGTACGCCGGTCACCGCGATCACCCTCGACGGCCGGGCGGCCTCCGGGGTCGTACTCGCCGACGGCCGGTCCGTCGCCGCCTCCGTGGTGCTCGGGGCCTGCGACCCGTACCGCCTGATGGAACTGTTGCCCGACGGCGCGCTGCCGGCACCGCTCGGCGAGCGGATGGCGGCGGTCCGCCGCCCCGGCACCACCCTGAAGCTCAACCTGGCGCTGACCGGGCTGCCCCGTTTCACCTGCCTGCCCGAAGGCGCGCCGAGCCCGTTCGGCTCCACCATCCACCTGCTGCCCGGCTCGGTGTCGCTGGTCGACGGCGGCGGCGAGTCACCGATGGCGGCGCTGCGCGCGATGTGGGCGGACGTCCAGGCCGGCCGGCTGCCCGACGAGCCCACCATCGAGTGGTACCTGCACACCACCGTCGACCCGAGCCTCTCCGACGACGCCGGGCACCACTCGTCGGCGCTCTTCGTCCAGTCGGTCCCCTACGAGCTGACCGACACCACCTGGGACGAGGCGCTGCCCGGCTACGTCTCCCGGCTGGTCGACATCTGCGAGCGGTACGCCCCCGGCACCGGGGACCTGATCGCCGACGCGGTGCCGCTGACCCCGCCCGGGATCGAGGCGCACTTCGGCATCACCGGCGGGCACATCCACCACGTCGACAACACCGTCTCGTTCACCGACCGGATGTCGTACGCCACCGGCGTCGACGGCGTGTACGCCGGCAGCGCCGGCTGTCACCCCGCCGGCAGCGTCATCGGCGCCGCCGGTCACAACGCCGCGAAGCGCATCCTCGCCGACCTCGGCCGCTGACCCCCTGCCCCACAGTCCCTCTGCGTGGGTGCCCGCGGTCGCCTCGCCGGCCTCGGCGGGCCCGGCCCCAGCTGACCGCCCCGCCGACCTCCGGCGAGGCTGAGCCCTAGCCGACCGCCTCGCCGGCCGGGGCCGGGGTGTTCGCGTCGGCACGGTGCGCCCGGACCTTGTGGCCCACGCTGGTCAGGCAGCGGCCGCTGGGCAGGTCGAACTTCCAGCCGTGCAGCTGGCAGGTGAGCTGGTCACCGTCGACGATGCCGAAGCGGGTCAGGTCGGCCTTCAGGTGCGGGCAGCGGCGCTGTACCACCCAGTCACCGAGGGTGATGTCCTCGGCGTCGCTGGTGCGCTCGTGCTCGTCGTACCAGCCCTCGGCGTACTGGAGCCGCTCGGTGGAGAGGCACTTGAAGAAGGCGTAGACGAACTCGTTGTACTGGCCGATCCGGGCGGCCGAGAAGCGGCAGGAGAGGAAGAGCGAGTTGACCCAGTCCACCTCGCCGATGTGCAGCAGGTGCTCGATCAGCGCCCGCTCGGTACGGAACCGGTAGCGCACCTTCTCGTCGGCGTACGGCCGGACCTCCTTGCCCGGGAAGTCCACCACGATCGACTCAATCGTCTCCCCGCCTGAGTCGTCAGTGCCGACGAGGTCGAAGCGGACCGGGCCGCCGACCCCCTTGGCCAGGTAGATCGACTCGTCGAGCAGCGGCTCGATCCGGCGCTTCATCTCGCCGAGCACGTCCACCTCGGGGTGCCGCCAGGACGCCTTCTCCGCCTCGATGACCGGCCGCTTGCGCTCCCGCATCTCCTCCAGGTGGGCGATCTTGTCGGCGAAGAACTCCTCGACCGGCACCGGGTGGGTGGTGCTCGCACCGGACGTGGTGACCTCGCTGACACTGCCCGGCAGCAGCACGATGCCGTTGGTGCCGCCGACCTTGGCGTACTCGGAGAGGAAGACGGACTGGTCGGGGAAGATGTTGCCCTCGTCGCCGTGGATGTCGTTGAACTGCCACAGCGCGTCGTCGAGGAAGCACGGCGGACCGGCGATCGGGAAGACGTGGTCGGCCTTCAGGTCGTCGATGTAGCGCCAGGTGCGGTCGAACTGCCGTTCCCGCTTCTGCTTGCCGAACGCGGTCTTCGCCGCCTGCGGCAGCTCGTAGACCATCGGGTACCAGATCGCCCCGGAGAACTGCAGCATGTGCGCGTGCACGTGGCCCAGCTCGGCGAAGACACTCAGGTCGGTCGGCCGGGCGTCGTTCTGGTTGAGCAACCGGACGCCGTCGTACTCCACCCAGAGCGAGGAGTCGCCGATCGGGCCGTCAGTCGGGCTGGTCAGCGCCTGGATCATGATCTTCAGGCCGCCGTCGAGCTCGACGACCTGCTCGTTCGGCGCCCTGAGGAACTTGGTGAAGCCCAGCTCCCGCAGCTCGTCCTCCATCTCGGAGGTGGGGAACTCGGGCAGCAGCACGGTGGCGTCCTTCGAGACGTACCGCTTGAGGTGCGCGGCGTCGAAGTGGTCGCGGTGCAGGTGCGAGACGTACAGGTAGTCGACGTCACCGAGGGCCTCCCAGTCGAGCTGGGAGTTGTCGGGAAAGGGGAACCAGGAGGCGAAGTAGGCGGGATTGACCCACGGGTCGCACAGGATGCTGCCCGCGGCCGTGTCGATCCGCATGCTGGCATGTCCCGTACCGGTCACTCGCACCGCAGTCCCCCTCAAAAAGACAATCAAGGTGTACGTCCAGACGCTACCGGAGGCAGTGTGCTCACCGTCCCGCGACGCCGGTAGTGCCGACCCGCCCGGACCGGAAGGGTCCAACGGCCCGGGTCACGCGGGGCGTGTCCCCCGTTCGCGTACCCCGGTCAGGCCGGACCCCGCACCGGGCCCGGTAGGGGGCGTGCCAGACTACTCGGAGATCCGATCGCGAGGGAAGGACCGACAGTGGCAGGAAGCGAGCCGGTAACCGCGCCAGATCAGCACAAGCCCGGGCACCGCAAGTCCGGACGGATCGGCGCGGTGCTCTCCGCGCTGGCGCTGCTGGCGATGCTCTGCGGCAACCACGAGGGCAGGGTCGAGGACATCTGGCTGGTCGGCCTCGCCGTGCTGCTGCTGGCGATCGTCGTCGGCGACGCGGTGCTGCGCCGCAACGGCCTGCGCTCCTGAACCGCGCCACCGCGCCAGACGACACGAGGGCCCGCCCCCACCGGGGAGCGGGCCCTCGTCGCGTCGGTCAGCGGCCGCCGAGCAGGATGTCCTGCACGTCCTTGAGGGCGGCGTCGACCTCGGCCTCGAAGTAGCCGCCCTGGACCAGCCCGAACCGCAGGGTGTCCAGGTCGCGCGGGTTCAACGGCATCGGGTTGCGGCCCTGCATGCCGCCGAGCAGCGTCTCGAAGAAGCGGTCGACCTGGTCCGGGTCGTACCCGCTGCCGAAGCGGCGCACCTGGAAGCCACGCCGGATCTGGTCCACCCGATAGAGGTCGCTGCCGGGCGGGCCGGCCATCGGCGGACCGGCCATCGGCGGACCGGCCATCGGCGGACCGGCCATCGGCGGACCGGCCATCGGCGGGCCGCCGTGCCCCTGCGGCGGCATGGGCGGCGGGCCGGCCGGACCGGGGCCCCGCATGTCGCGCAGGTCGCGCTCCGGCATCCGGATCTCGGCGGTCATGTCGACCCGGCCGTGCCGACCGGCCTCGAACCCGTCGAACCGGCCCGGTTCCTCCTGGCCGTAGCGACCCGGCTCCTCCTGGCCGTAGCGACCCGGTTCCTCCTGGCCGTAGCGGCCCGGCCCGGCGGGCAGGCCACGCTGCGGCGGACCGCCGTGGCCCAACTGCCCACCCGGGCCCATCGGGCCGCCCGCGCCGGGCCCCGCCGGGCCGCGCGGCGCGTCGTAGCCGCCCCGGGGGGCGTCGTACCCGCCGGCGAAGGCGCCGGTCGGCTCGTCGTACCGGCTGCTGTAACGGTCCGGCGGACCCGGCTGCGCCGGCATTCCGCGCGGCGGGAGCGGCTGCGGGACGGGCGAGAGCCCCCGGTGGTCGTCACGCATCGGCGGGCCCAGGCGGTCGGCGGACGCGCGCAGGTCACCGCTGCGCCCTCCAGCCAGGCCACCGCGCTCCTCCAACTCGGCCAGCTGCCGCTCGACCCGGTCGAGGTGCAGGTCGACCTGCCACTCGTCGTAGCCGTTGAAGCGGACCCGGAAGACGACGTCGTGGACCTCCTGGGAGGCCACGGGCGCGCCGACCGGCTGACCGGCGAGGGTCGCCTCGACCCGGTCCAGGAAGGCATCCACCTCGTCGACCTTGTAGCCCCGGCGGAGCGCCTTACGCCGGAAACGCTGACCCTGACTCGCCACTATGTCTCCTGGTCTCGTACCGCTACGCCCGGTCACGCCCGCGCGGGGCGTCGGTGTTGCTGTCCTCGGCCGCCGCCAACTGCCCGCACGCGCCGTCGATCTCGCGCCCCCGGGTGTCCCGCACCGTCGTCGACACCCCGGCCTCGCGCAACCGCCGGACGAACTCCCGCTCGACCGGCTTCGGGCTCGCGTCCCACCGGCTGCCGGGTGTCGGGTTGAGCGGGATGAGGTTCACGTGGGCCAACCTGCCGGCCAGCAACCGCCCGAGCAGGTCCGCCCGCCACGGCTGGTCGTTCACGTCCTTGATCATCGCGTACTCGATCGACACGCGGCGCCCTGTCCGGGCCGCGTAGTCCCACGCTGAGTCCAGCACCTCGGACACCTTCCAGCGCTGGTTGACCGGCACGAGTTCGTCGCGCAGATCATCATCGGGCGCGTGCAGCGACAGCGCAAGGGTCACTGAGAGGTCTTCGCTGGCCAGTCGGCGGATGGCCGGGACCAGCCCGACCGTGGAAACGGTGATGTGCCGCTGGGACAGGCCGAGCCCTTCCGGAGCCGGCGCGACCAGCCGCCGGATCGCCGCGACCACCCGCGAGTAGTTCGCCAGCGGCTCGCCCATGCCCATGAAGACGACGTGCGACAGCCGCGGTGGTGATCCCGCCACCCGACCGGAGGCGGCGACACCGGCCAGGTAGACGGCCTGGTCGACGATCTCCGCGGTGGAGAGGTTGCGGGTCAGCCCGGCCTGGCCGGTGGCGCAGAACGGGCAGGCCATGCCGCAGCCGGCCTGGCTGGAGATGCAGACGGTCACCCGGTCCGGGTAACCCATCAGCACGCTCTCCACCAGCGAACCGTCGTGCAGCCGCCAGAGCGCCTTGCGGGTGGCCCCGTCGTCGCAGGCCAGCTCGCGCACCGGGCTCAGCAGGGTGGGCAGCAGCGACCCGGCGATCCGCTCCCGGGTGGCCGCCGGCAGGTCGGTCATCAGCTCCGGGTCGCGCACCAGCCGCCCGAAGTAGTGGTTGGAGACCTGCTTGGCCCGGAATGCCGGCTCGCCCAGCTCGGTCACCAGGGCCTGCCGGCCGGGCAGGTCCAGGTCGGCGAGGTGGCGGGGCGGCATCGCGGGCCGCCGCCCGGGGGCGTCGGGGTCTACGGGAATCACAGGCAGGCTCGTCATGGCGCGTCCAGTCTGTCACGCCGTTCGGCGAACACAGCCGTCCGGAGGTGCCGATTCCGCCCTGGCCGGGCGGGGCGGACGGGCGGCCGGGCGTGATTCATCCCTCAGCCCACCACCGGCACGAAGACCGCCAGCAGCAGGTAGGCGGTGGGTACGGCGAAGAGGATCGAGTCCAGCCGGTCCATCAGACCGCCATGCCCGGGCAGGAGGTTGCTCATGTCCTTCACGCCCAGGTCACGCTTGATCATGGACTCGGCCAGGTCGCCGAGGACCGCCGCGCCGGAGACCGCGATCCCGAACACCGCGCCCCACCACGGCGGGACGTCGAAGAGCAGCCAGATCAGCAGGGCGCTGCCGACCGCGGCGGCGGCGACCGAGCCGGCGAACCCCTCCCAGGACTTCTTCGGGCTGATCGACGGAGCCATCGGGTGTTTGCCGAAGGACACCCCGGCGGCGTACCCGCCGGTGTCGGAGAGCACCACCGCGACCAGGGTCACCAGCACCCGCAGGTGCCCGTCGTCGGGGGCCGCCGCGAGCAGCGCCGCGAACCCGGCGAGGAACGGCACGTAGACCGCGATCAGGGTGGCGGCCGTGAGGTCCCGCTGGAAGCCGGCCGGGCCGTCGCCGAGCCGCCAGATCATCGTGCCGAGCACCGTGACCAGCAGGCCGAGACTGAGCGCGTCCGGCCCGGCGAACCAGGCCAGCCCGACCGTCAGCACGCCGCCGGTGATCAGCGGCACCAGCGGCGGGTGCGCGCCGCTGCGGCGGACCGCGCGGGCCATCTCCCAGATGCCCACGCCGACCGCGGCGGCCAGCACGGCCAGGAACGCCTCGAGATAGAAGAACAGAGGTACGAGGATCAGCGCGCCGAGCGCGACGCCGACCCCGATCGCGGCCGGGAGGTTACGGCCGGCCCGGCCGGGGCTGGGCTGCTGGGTCGGCGGCCGCTGGGCGCTGGCCCTGCGCCGGCCGCGCTGCCGGCCGGACGGCCGCCGCGGTTCCGGCTCGTCGTCGGCCTCCGCCCGCACCACCGGGATCTGCGTGGTGGGCGCGTCGTCGTCGCGGACGGGAGCGAGCTGCGAGGTGGGCGCGTCGTCGCCCACCGGCGGGCGGCCGGTGGCACGGCCGGGGCCGGCAGGTCGGCCGGGGCCCTCGCCGGGGCGGCCCTCCCGGGGCGGGGCGTACGGCTCGGCGCCGGGCTCGCCGGGGCGGTGCGCGTGCGGACGCGGAGGGGCCTGCGGCCCGGCGGACAGTTCGGGGCCGGCCTGCCGGTTCCACGGCTCCACGTCACGCTCCGGCCAGGGCAGCGCGGAGGATCGCTCCGGCCGGTCCCAGCCGCGAGGCTCGGCACCGCCGTAGGGGTCGAGGTGGGACATCACGCACCGAACGGCGACGGTACGAGTTCCACCACATGACGCAAGACCAAGGCCATCCCCTACACGCGCGACTGTTCCGTCCGATTGCCCGACCCTTCGGCCGGTCGATTCCCGTCGTTCACCGCGTGGTGGCCCGGGAATCGTGCCGAGCCTACTGCACTCCCCGCCCCGGCAGGGCGGACGATGGCCCGCCCCCGTGCCGCCCCCGGACCGCGCGGGTGCCGGCGGGCTGCGGGATCGACGGGCAGCTGCGCGGTCCGGGGGCCCGACGACAGCGGCACCGGCGTCCCACCGCCCGCAGGGGCGGCGGCACACCGGTGCCCGATGCCGCGGTGCCGGTGGCTCAGACTTCGAGCAGCTCGGCTTCCTTGTGCTTGACCAGCTCGTCGACGGTGGCGACGTAGCGCTGGGTCAGGTCGTCGAGCTCCTTCTCGGCGCGACGGCCCTCGTCCTCACCGACCTCCCCGTCCTTGACGAAGCGGTCCAGCTCCTCCTTGCCCTTCCGGCGGATGTTGCGGACGGCCACCTTGGCCTCCTCACCCTTGTGCCGGGCCACCTTGATCATCTCGCGGCGGCGCTCCTCGGTCATCTGCGGGAGCAGGATGCGCAGCTGGTTGCCCTCGTTGTTCGGGTTCACGCCGAGGTCGGAGTCGCGGATCGCCTTCTCCATGGCGTTGATCTGCGAGTTGTCGTACGGCTTGATGATGACCATCCGCGGCTCGGGCACACCGATGGACGCCATCTGCGGCAGCGGGGTGGGGCTGCCGTAGTAGTCGATGATGACCTTGGAGAACATGGCGGCGTTGGCGCGACCGGTGCGGATGGCGCCGAACTCCTCCTTGGCGTGCTCGATGGCACGCTCCATCTTCTCCTCGGCCTCGAGGAGGGTGTCGTCGATCACCGGTCTCCTCGCCTCCTTCTGTTGCTCGTCGTGGGCTGAAGCTGCTGTCTGTCGGAGGACCGCCGCGATGACCGGCGGGGGCCGTTCAGGCGGTGATCAGCGTACCGATCTTGTCGCCGCCGACCGCGCGGATGATCGTGTCGTCGCCCTGTGCGCCGAACACCAGCATCGGCAGCCCGTTCTCCATGCAGAGGCTGAACGCGGCGGCGTCGGCCACCCGCAGGTTGCGGCGCAGCACCTCGGAGAAGGTGATCGAGTCGAACTTGCTGGCGGCCGGGTCGACCCGGGGATCGGCGGTGTAGACGCCGTCCACCCCGTTCTTGCTCATCAGCACCACGTCGGCGCGGATCTCCAGCGCGCGCTGCGCGGCGACCGTGTCGGTGGAGAAGTACGGCATGCCGGCGCCCGCCCCGAAGATCACCACGCGACCCTTCTCCAGGTGCCGGATGGCGCGCAGCGGGATGTACGGCTCGGCGACCTGGGCCATCGTGATCGCGCTCTGCACGCGGGTCTCGATGCCCTCCTTCTCCAGGAAGTCCTGCAGGGCGAGGCAGTTCATCACGGTGCCGAGCATGCCCATGTAGTCGGCCCGGGCGCGGTCCATGCCGCGCTTCTGCAGTTCGGCGCCGCGGAAGAAGTTGCCGCCGCCGACCACCACGGAGACCTGCACACCGCGCCGGACGACGGTGGCGATCTGCCGGGCGATGCCCTGTACGACGTCCGGGTCGACGCCGATCGCGCCGCCACCGAAGACCTCACCGGAGAGCTTCAGCACCACCCGGCGGGCCCTTCCGGGCGGCGGCGCCGTCGGGTCGTCAGCCTCCAGGCTCCGGTCACTCACAACCTGCGTCATCCGCCCCGCCCTTCCCCGGGCGCACGTCCCGCGCGCCGCGTACCGCTCGACTGCCGTTGCCGACCCTATGTGACGAGGAGGCCGCGGTGCCTGTCACGTACACCGGCGGCCTCCTCGTCGACGTTCCCTGCCCACGGACGCGGCATGCGCCCGGTCCGGCGGATCAGGCCTGGCCGACCTCGAACCGCAGGAAGCGGGTCACCTCGATGCCGGCCTCGGCCAGCACCTGCTTCACGGTCTTCTTGTTGTCGGCGACCGACGACTGCTCGACCAGGACGTAGTCCTTGAAGAAGGCGTTGACCCGACCCTCGACGATCTTCGGCAGCGCCGCCTCGGGCTTGTTCTCCTCGCGGGCGGTCTGCTCGGCGATGCGCCGCTCGGACTCGACGACCTCGGCCGGCACCTCGTCCCGGGTGAGGTACTTCGGCCGCATCGCGGCGATCTGCATCGCGACCGCGCGGGCGTCGGCGTCGCCGGCCTCGTCGGTCTTGCCGCTGTACTGCACCAGCACGCCGACCGCCGGGGGCAGGTCCTGGCTCTTGCGGTGCAGGTAGACGGCGGTGGTGCCGTCGAGCTTGGCGAAGCGGTTGAGCACCAGCTTCTCACCGATCTTGGCCGACTGCTCCTGGACCAGGTCGGCGACCGTCCTGCCGTCGAACTCGGAGGCGAGCAGCTCCTCGGCGTTGCTCACGCCGCTGCGCTCGCCGTGCTCGACCAGCTGCTGGGCCAGCGCGATGAAGGCGTCGTTCTTGGCGACGAAGTCCGTCTCGCAGTTGAGCTCGAGCAGCGCCTGGCCGGAGTGCGCGACGAGGCCGTTGGCGGCGGTGCGGCCGGCCCGCTTGCCGACGTCCTTGGCGCCCTTGACGCGCAGGATCTCGACGGCCTTGTCGAAGTCGCCCTCGGCCTCGGTCAGCGCCTTCTTGCAGTCCATCATGCCGGCGCCGGTGAGGTCGCGGAGCTTCTTGACGTCCGCGGCGGTGAAGTTGGACATGACTCTCTCTTCGGTGTCGTGTCGGAACTGCGGTGGGATGGTCTGGTGCCGGTTACCCGGATCCGGGCCGGATGTGTCCGGCGTACCCGCCGTTCCCCGCCGTCCGCGAAAACGGACGGCGGGGAAGCGACGGTGCGATCACTCCGCGGCGGCGGTCGCCGGCTGCTCGGCGGGCTGCTCGGCCGGCTGCTGCGCGGCCGGCTGCTGCTCGTCGGCCTTCTTCGGCTGCTCGAGCAGCTCACGCTCCCACTCGGCCAGCGGCTCGTCGGCGCCGACCTGCCCCGCCTCGGGCTTCTCGTCGCCGCCCCGGCGGCGGCCGGAGCGGGCGATCAGACCGTCGGCGACGGCGGCGGCGACAACCCTGGTCAGCAGCTCGGCCGAACGGATCGCGTCGTCGTTGCCCGGGATCGGGAAGTCGACCTCGTCCGGGTCGCAGTTGGTGTCGAGCACGGCGATCACCGGGATACCCAGCTTGCGGGCCTCGTCGACGGCGATGTGCTCCTTCTTCGTGTCGACCACCCAGATCGCGGCCGGGAGCTTCTGCATGTCCCGCAGGCCACCAAGGGTCTTGGTGAGCTTGGTCTTCTCGCGGAACAGCTGCAGGGTCTCCTTCTTGGTGTAACCGGCGGCGGTGCCGCTCAGGTCACCCAGGGCCTCCAGCTCCTTCATCCGCTGCAGCCGCTTGTACACCGTCTGGAAGTTGGTCAGCATGCCGCCGAGCCAGCGGTGGTTGACGTACGGCTGGCCGACCCGGGTCGCCTGCTCGGCGATGGCCTCCTGGGCCTGCTTCTTGGTGCCGACGAAGAGGATGCTGCCACCCTCGGCCACCGTGTTGCGCACGAAGTCGTACGCCTTCTCGATGTAGTCGAGGGTCTGGCGCAGGTCGATGATGTAGATACCGTTGCGCTCGGTGAAGATGAAGCGCTTCATCTTCGGGTTCCAGCGCCGGGTCTGGTGCCCGAAGTGGACACCGCTCTCCAGCAGCTGGCGCATGGTCACGACGGCCATGGTGGGGTACTCCCTTGGTCCCTGGTTGTCCCGCCCGGCCGGCGGCCGGGCGTCCTGGCGCCCGATCGCCGGCCATGGCGGGCCCGAACAGGATCGGGACCAGGGAGGCCGTCGCCCCACGGAACCGTGGAGAGGGCGCGCGAGGTCGACCGCGCGAGGCGGTCGCCAGTCGACCAGTGTACGCCCCTGCCCCACCGCCTGGCCGCCGGGTTCGGGAACCCGGCGGCCAGGTCAGCCGGCCGCCAGGGCGGCGGCGAGGAAGAGCGCCAACCCGACGGTCAGGTAGGCGGTCGGCGGGCGCAGCCAGCCCCGCGCGCCGTCGGCCATCGCCAGGCCGCCGGTGCGCAGCCCGTACAGGCCGCCGGCGAAGATCGGCAGGCCGACGACCAGGAACATGCCCACGACCACGTGCGACGTGGAGACCGGATCGCCGGTCACACCGTGCAGCAGCACCCGCAGCGCCGGGACCTCGAAGACCAGGACCAGCAGGCCGAGCAACGCCGCCAGCGCCGGTCGGCGGGTCCGGTAGACGCCGTCGGAGGGCGCGCCGGCCGGCCGGTACGCGGCGTCGGGGCCTGCCGTCGGGTCCGGACGGGGCAGCACCGGGGGCATCGGCCCGGTCGGCATCTCCAGGGGGTTCGCCGCCTCACCGGGCCGGTTCGCCCCGATGATCGGGTACCCGCCGAGCGGGGCGGGCCGGTCGGCCGAGCTACCGACGAGCGGGCCGGCCCCGGTGGTGGCGAGCCGGTCGGCATGGTCCGTCGCACCGCCGGTGAGCGGCCCCGCTCCCGTCGTGGCGAGCCGGTCCCCGGTCAACGGGCCGGCGCCGCTCGTGGCGAGCGGGTCCGCCGCGGCCTCACGGGCGGCGCGACGGCCGGGACGGTCCCCGGGCAGCTCACCGGAGATCTCCGGGTCGTCCCGATCGGCCCGTCGGGCGCGGGTCGGGCGGTATCCGTCCGGCTCGGGCCGGTCGTCACCGAGCGGGTCGACAGCGCCGAACCGTCCGGTCCCGTCGTACCGGCCGGCGGCGTCGGCGTAGCGGCCCTCCTCGGCGACGCGCTGGTCGGGGGTGCGGAACTGGTCGTCGCGCAGGCGTGCCTCGCCGCCACGCCAGTCCTGCTCGTCGTACCCGCGCTCGCGGCCTGCGGGGTACCAGCTCGACTCCTGGTCTTCGGGGTAGCTCCGTCGTGCGTCCACGCCCGGCACGGTATGCGACCGCCCCCAGTGCCGCCATTCGCCCGAGGCGCCCTCGTCCGCCCGGTCAGGGAAGTTCGGCCGCCAGCACATCCAGCTCGGCGGTGAGCAGGACGCGCAGCTCGTCGTGGCGGGGCCCGAGCGCGTGCGCCGGGTCGTGCCACACCTGGGCCGGGTAGGCCGTGGCCGGGCCCTGCCGCAGCTCGGCCGGCTCCCAGTCGTAGCGGGGACGGACGTGGGCGTGCAGGAACGCGTCGAGGTTGCCCAGGATCTCGTAGTTGACCCGGCGGAAGGCCCGATCGCGGCGGGCGCAGACCCGGTGCACCGCCTCGCCCAGCAGATCCAGGTCGGCGAGGAAGGCCAGCCGGCGCTCCCGGGGCAGGTCGGCCAGGCGGTCCGCAGCGGGATCGTCACTGATCAGGACGCAGTAGCCGGGCAGGAGCTGGACGTCGCCGATCACCGCGAACCCGGCGGTGAGGCGTCGCAGCACCGTCGGGTTCTCACCGCGCAGCGCCGCCCCGACCCGGTCGTCCCGCCAGTCGCCAGTCACGCCACCCAGGCTAAGGGGGCTGCCCTCGTAGCACAGCGCGGGCATGATCGGGTGGCTGTCCACAGGCAGCCCCGCCGTCCACAGCCGGCGCGATCGTGACGGCGCCGGCCGCCCCGGTGACCGCACCCTCGACGCCATGACGAAGCGGAACCAGGCCGTCGGCGCGTACGGCGAACGGTGCGCCCTGCGCCACCTCATCGGGGCGGGGCTGCGTCCGGTGGCCCGCAACTGGCGCTGCCCGGACGGCGAGATCGACATCATCGCCTGGGACGGCGAGACACTCGCCTTCTGCGAGGTGAAAACCCGGCGCAGCGGCGACTACGGCACCCCGGCGGAGGCGGTCGTCCCGCGCAAGGCCCGGCGGTTGCGCGGACTCGCCGCCCGCTGGCTGGCCGAGACCGGGGTCGCCGCCGACGAGGTGCGCTTCGACGTGCTGGCGGTCCGGCTGCCCGCCGCCGGCCCCGCGCTGGTCGAGCACGTCAAGGGCGCGTTCTGATGGCCCGGCCGGCGATCCGCCGGGCGACGGGCCGTCGCGCGGGCGGAGTGGCGGGGCGGGGCGCGGGCCGGCCCCTGTCCGGGGTGGCCCGGTGAGCTACGCCAAGGTGCTCTGCGTCGGGCTGGTCGGCGTCACCGGCCACCTCGTCGAGGTGGAGGCCGACCTGGCGCCCGGCCTGCCGGCGGTGGCCATCTCCGGGCTGCCCGACACCGCCCTGCACGAGGCACGGGACCGGGTCCGCGCGGCGATCGTCAACTCCGGGCAGCGCTGGCCCAACCGGCGGATCACCCTCAACCTGCTGCCCGCGACCATGCCCAAGTACGGTTCGGCGTTCGACCTGGCCATCGCGACCGCCGTGCTCGGCGGCTCCGGGGAGCTTCCCCTCGCCCCGCTGGACGGCGTGGTGATCCTCGGCGAGTTGGGCCTGGACGGCGCCGTCCGGCCGGTACGCGGGGTGCTGCCGATGGTCGCGGCGGCGGCGCGGGCCGGGCGGGACCGGGTCGTCGTCCCGGTGGGCAACGCCGCCGAGGCGGCGGTCATCCCCGGGATCCGGGTACGCGCCGTCGACACGCTGCACCGTCTCGTCGCGTACGTCCGCGACGGCAGCCCGCTGCTCGACCCGCCCACCGACCTGCCGTCGTCCGACCCGGGCGGGCCGGACCTCGCCGACGTGGCCGGGCAGGGGCTGGGCCGGCGGGCGCTGGAGGTGGCCGCCGCCGGCGGGCACCACCTGGCGTTGCTGGGGCCGCCCGGCGCGGGCAAGACCATGCTGGCCGAACGGTTGCCGTCGATCCTGCCGGAGCTGGACGACGACGCGGCGTTGGAGGTCACCGCGCTGCACTCGATCGCCGGGCTGCTCCCGCCGGGCGGGCGTCTGCTGCGCCGCCCGCCGTTCCAGGCCCCGCACCACACCGCAACGGTGCCGTCGCTGGTCGGTGGCGGGTCGGGGCTGGCCCGGCCGGGAGCGGTGTCGCTGGCCCACCGGGGGGTGCTCTTCCTCGACGAGGCGCCCGAGTTCAGCAAGGGCGCGCTCGAGGCGCTGCGCCAACCCCTGGAGCACGGCCGCATCCAACTCGCCCGCAGCGGGGGCGGGACGGAGTATCCGGCCCGGACCCAGCTGGTGCTGGCAGCCAACCCGTGTCCGTGCGCCAAGCCCTCCGGTGACGCGTACTGCGAGTGCAGCCCGCTGGCCCGGCGACGCTACCTGAGCCGGCTCTCCGGGCCGCTGCTCGACCGGATCGACGTGCAGGTGAAGCTGCTGCCGGTCCGGGCGGCGGAGCTGATGGAGGCGGCCCGGGCCGGCGAGTCGTCGGCCGGCGTCGCGGCCCGGGTCGCCCTCGCCCGACGGGCGGCGGCCGACCGCTGGGCCCCGGTCGGCCGCAAGCTCAACGCCGAGATCCCCGGCCCGTACCTGCGCCGGCCGCCCTGGCGGCTACCGGTGCGGGACACCGCCGAGCTGCGCGGCCGGCTCGACTCCGGGTCGATCTCCGCCCGCGGCTTCGACCGGATCATCCGCCTGGCCTGGACGATCGCCGACCTGGACGGCCGGGACCGGCCGGGGCGCGAGGACGTGCTGGAGGCCATTCAACTGAGGACGGGGGAAGGGACATGAGCACCCGAGACGAGCGCCTGCTGGCCCGGGTGGCGCTGACCTGGCTCGCCGAACCGGGCACCTGGTCGGTGCACCGGCTGGTGCAGCAGCTCGGGCCGGTGGCCGCGCTGGACCTGCTGCTCGACGGCGGCGCGCCGGACAGGCGGCTGCGCGACGTGGTGGCCGCCCGTACCGGGGCGGAGGACGCGCGGGCGGTCGCCGTGGAGGCGCTGGCCCGTACCGAACGGGTGGGCGCCCGGCTCCTGACCCCGGAGGACGACGAGTGGCCGGTTCGGCTCGGTGATCTGAGTCGGCTGGTCCTCGCCGGGGCCAGCCGGCGGGTCGACCTGGAGACCGCCCCGCCGCTCTGCTTCTGGGTACGCGGCGGCTGGCCGCTCGGCGAGACGCTGGACCGCTCCGTCGCGGTGGTCGGCGCCCGGGCCGCCACCGGGTACGGCGTGCACGTCGCCACCGAGATCGGATACGGGCTGGCCGAGCGGGACTGGGCCGTGGTCTCCGGCGGCGCGTTCGGCATCGACGCGGCGGCGCACCGGGGCGCGTTGACCGCCGGCGGGGTGACCGTCGCCGTGCTCGCCTGCGGCGTCGACCGCCCCTATCCGATGGGCAACGCGGCGTTGTTCGACCGGATCGCCGACACCGGTCTGCTGGTGAGCGAGTGGATGCCCGGGGCCGATCCGCTCCGGCCCCGGTTCCTGATCCGCAACCGGGTCATCGCCGCCGCCACCCGGGGGGCGGTGCTGGTCGAGGCGGCGGCGCGCAGCGGCGCGACGCAGACGCTGAACCGGGCGATCGCGATGGGCCGCCCGGCCATGATCGTCCCGGGGCCGGTGACCTCGGCGATGTCGGTCGGCGCGCACGAGCTGCTACGCGAGCACTCGGCGGCACGGCTGGTGACCGGGGTGGCGCACGTGCTGGAGGAGGTGGGCCGGATCGGCTTCGACCTGGCGCCGCCGGCACGCGGGCCGGACCGCCCGACCGACCTGCTCGACGACGAGGCCACGCTGGTGCTGGAGTCGTTGCCCCGGCGGGGAGTGCTCGGCGTCGACGCCCTCGCCGCCCGGGCCGGGGTGGACCTGCGTACGGCGATGCGCAAGCTCACCCTGCTCGAGGAGCTGGCGATGGTGATCCGCCGGGACGGCGGGTACGCCCTGGCGCCGCCCGCGAAGCCGGCCACTCCGGCGCCGGAAGCGCAGGGATGACCGGCTCAGTCCCCCTCGAAACGGATCTCCAGGTCGCGCTCGTGTGCGCACCGCCGGACCAGCGTCACCACCCGGCCCAGCTGGGCGGTCTCCGCCGGGGTGCGGGCCACCTCGGCCAGGCGGTCCAGTTCGGCGAGCAGGTCGGACGCCCGTTCCGCGCCGACCACCAGTTCACCGAGCGGGTCGATCCGGTCCAGGGTGGGGGTGCGTCCACCGCCCCGGCCCCGCTTCACCAGGTCGAGCAGGAGGTCGTCGGGGTCGGCCACCATCTGCGCCGCCACCGGGGACGGCCGGCGGCCCGAGCCGCGCACCAACCGGTAGAGGACGACGTCCAGGCCCATGAGAGTCCCCCTCCTCCCGTCGACGGCCCGCCCGGCGCGTCGATACGCCGGCACGATCGCCGTCCCTGCCCCCAGTCTCCCCGCCCGCGCCGGCCCCGGCCAGGGCCAGGGCCGATCCCGTACGACAGGACGCCGTGGCGCGCCGGGATCGGTGTCCTGCCGGCCGGGCCGGACGCGCCTAGGCTGAGCGGATGCGAGGCGGGAGTCAGACGCCGGGGCACGGCCCGACGGCCGGTCCACCGAGGTCGCGGGGTGGGCGATGACGGGCGGCGGGCGGGACACCCGTGCCCGGCACGCGGCGCTGCCCCCGGCGATGCGGGAGGCGGTGGACGACTTCGCCGACCATCTGGCCCGGGTACGCAACCGCTCCACGCACACCGTGCGGGCGTACGCCGCCGACGTCGTCTCGCTCCTCGACCACGCCGCACGGGCGGGGTACGCCGAGCCTGCCGGGGTGGACCTGACGGTGGTGCGGAGCTGGCTGGCGAAGCAGCGCACGATGGGCGCGGCCCGGACGTCGCTGGCCCGCCGGGCGGCGGCGGCCCGCAGCTTCAGCGCCTGGGCGCACCGCAGTGGGGTGCTCGCCACGGACGTGGCCGCCGCGCTGGCCAGTCCCCGGGCGCACCGGGAGCTGCCCACCGTGCTCCGCGCCGACCAGGCCGCCGCCCTGGTCGAGGCCCCGGCCAGGCCGGTCGGGGTGCCTGCCAGACCGGTCGACGCGTCAACCGGGCCCGTCGAAGCGTCTGCTCGACCGGTGGAGGCGCCGCCGCCGGTCGAGGCGTCGGCGGTCGAGGCGTCGGCTCGACCGGTGGCGGGGTCGAGGACGTCGACGCCGCCCTCCGCGGACGGCCTTGACGAGGCGGTGCGGCTACGCGACCGGGTCCTGCTCGAACTGCTCTACGGCACCGGGGTACGGGTCAGCGAGGCGTGCGGGCTGGACGTCGCCGACATCGACCACGGCCGGCGGGTGGTGCGGGTCCTCGGCAAGGGCGGCCGGGAACGGTCCGTGCCGTACGGGGTGCCGGCGCAGCGGGCGATCGACGACTGGCTGCGCTCCGGCCGGCCCGCCCTGGCCGGGCCGGGTTCCGGGGATGCGCTGCTGCTCGGCGCGAAGGGCGGGCGGCTGAACCCGACGACGGCGCGCCGCGTCGTCCGCGGGTACGCCGACGACCTCGGGTTGCCCCGGGTCAGCCCGCACGGGCTGCGCCACTCGGCGGCGACCCACCTGCTGGAGGGCGGAGCGGACCTGCGGGCCGTGCAGGAGTTGCTCGGGCACTCGTCGCTGGGCAGCACCCAGATCTACACCCACGTCTCGGTGGAGCGGCTACGGGCGGCGTACCGCCAGGCCCACCCCCGCGCCTGATCCGCCCGTGAACACCCGGGCCCCCGGGGCAGTGGACGAGCCGGGCGAACCGATGAGGGTTGATCCGTCGGCGGATACGATCACGGGGTGACCGTCGCCCGGCCGCCCGAGCCGATCCCCGGGGCCCGACTGCTCTTCTCGCTCGACCCGGCGGTCAGCCACCTCAACCACGGCTCGTTCGGCGCGGTGCCGGTGAACGTGCAGCGGACCCAGCAGCGGCTGCGCGACGAGATGGAGGCCAACCCGCTGCGCTTCTTCACGCAGGGGCTGGTCGACCGGATGACACACACCCGGCGACACCTGGCCGCCTTCCTCGACGCCGACCCGGACGGCACCGCGCTGGTCGGCAACGCCACCACCGGCGTGGCGGTGGTGCTCCAGTCGATCGGCCTGCGCCCAGGCGACGAGGTGCTCACCACCGACCACGGGTACGGCGCGGTCGACCTCTCCATCGCCCGCGAGTGCCGCCGGACGGGCGCGGTCACCCGGGCGTTGCGGGTGCCGCTGGCCGCCACCGACGAGGAGATCGTGCAGATCGTCCGGGACGGGTTGCGGCCCGGCCGGACCCGGCTGCTCGTGGTCGACCAGCTCACCTCGCCCACCGCGCGGCTCTTCCCGGTCGCGGCCATCGTCGGCGTGGCCCGGGAGCGGGGCGTGCCGGTGCTGGTGGACGGGGCGCACGCACCCGGAATGCTCCCGGTCGACGTGACCGCCGTCGGCGCCGACTTCTGGGTGGGCAACCTGCACAAGTGGGGGTACGCGCCCCGGGGCACCGCCGTGCTGGTGGTCGCGCCGCCGTGGCGGGAGCGGATCGAGCCGCTGGTGGTCTCCTGGGAGCAGGACGCCGGCTTCCCCGGCAACGTGGAGTGGCAGGCCACCCTCGACTACACGAGCTGGCTGAGTGCGCCGACCGGCCTGTTCACCCTGCGCGGTCTCGGGCTGGACCGGGTACGCGCACACAACGCCGGGCTGGCCGCATACGGGCAGCGGGTGCTCGGGGAGGCGCTCGGGGTCGCGCCGGCCGACCTGCCGGACCCGGGCGGGCCGACGGTCGCCATGCGGCTCGTCCCCCTGCCACCGGGCGTCGCCACCACCCTCGACGCCGCCCGCGCCCTGCGGGCCCGGATCGCCGAACGGCTCGCCGCAGAGGTGTCGGTGGCCGGCTGGAACGGTCGTGGGTGGCTCCGGCTCTGCGGTCAGGTCTACAACTCCCCCGCCGAGTACGAGCGGCTGGCCGCCCGGCTACCCGCGCTGCTCGCCCGGGGCTGATCGGCGCGCTCGCCACGGTGCCCGCACCGGCAGACCGACCCCCAGCGCCGGTGACCGGTGCCGGTCCACGGGTCCGGGGTGACCGCGAGGGGGACGACGAGGCCACCGGCGCCAGGGCCACCGGACGACGGGGTGACCGCGAGCGGGGCGGGCGCGACAAGGCCACCGGCACCGGCACCACCGGACGACGGCACGGTGGCGTGGCCGTGCGTGACCGGCAGCGCAGCGGCATGGCCGTCCGCGACCGGCAGCGCAGCGGCATGGCCGTCCGCGACCGGCAGCAGCCGGACCGGGCCGAGCCCCAGCAGCGCCAGCGGGTCGAGGTATTCCGGTCCGCGGCGCAGCCCCCAGTGCAGGCAGCCCGCCGTCTCGCAGGCCGGATGCCCGGCCAGCAGGACGCCCAGCGGCGTGCCGGCCGGGACCGGGTCGCCGGGGCGTACGTCGGGGTGTACCGGCTCGTAGGTGGTGCGCAGGCCTGCCGCGTGCCCCACGGTGACCACCGGGCGGCCGGCGACCATTCCGGCGAAGAGCACCGTGCCGGGACCGGCGGCGCGCACGGTGGCCCCGGGAGCGGCGGCCAGGTCCACCCCACGGTGGCCCGGCAGCCACGGCTGCGGTGGCGGGTCGAAGCGCCGCACCGGGCGGGGTGTGCCGTCGAGCGGCCACCGGAACTGCGGGCGGAGTCCGTCGCGCCCCGGTGACCCGGCCGTGGCCGCCGCCCCGGGCACCCCGGCCGCCGCCCCGGGCAACGTGACCGCCGCCCCCGTGGCGACAACCGTTGCGGCCCCGGGTGTCACCGCCCCGGCGGCCTGCGCCACCGTCCGGGTCGTCGGGACGGGCGCTCTCCCGCCCGCGACGGCCGGACCGCCAAGAGTCCCGAGGACCAGCAGGGCCCCCCACGCCGTCGCCCGCCGCAGTTGTTGTCGCATGCCGTCAGCATGCCGGCGGTCAGGGGGTCCCGACACGGACAGGCCGTCCGCTGTGGACGACGGTCCCGGCTGTGGAAAACCCCCGGACGGGCCGTCGACCTGCTATGGGCGCCGGGTGATGATCATCGGAGGCGGGCCGGGGTGCCGGTGACGGACTAGGCTGGGCGCGGGTGTCGAGGGGCAGGACCGGGAGGCCGTCATGACCACGGTGGGCGAGGTGAGCCGACCCTCGCGGGTGGCCGACCCGGACGAGGCGATCAGCGCCGAGGAGCTCCAGCTCGCGGCGCGCAACCACGGCATCCCGCTGGAGGCGCTGCGCTACGACGTGACCCCGGCCGGCCTGCACTACCTGCTCATCCACTACGACATCCCGGACGTCGACCCGGCGACGCACACGCTGACCGTGGACGGCGCCGTCGCGCGTCCGCTCGCTCTCGACCTGGCGGCGCTGCGGGAGCGTCCGAGGGTGACCCACCGGGTGACGCTGGAGTGCGCGGGCAACGGGCGGGCGCTGCTGCACCCGCGTCCGGTGAGCCAGCCCTGGCTGGTGGAGGCGGTCGGCAACGCGGAGTGGACGGGCACCCCGCTGGCGCCGTTGCTGCGCGAGGCCGGCGTCGCCCCGGAGGCGGTGGACGTGGTCTTCACCGGCGCGGACCACGGCGTCGAGCGCGGTGTCGAGCAGGACTACCAGCGCGCCCTGCCGGTCGCCGACGCGTTGCGCGAGGAGGTGCTGCTGGCGTACGAGATGAACGGCGCTCCCCTGCTGCCGCAGCACGGCGCGCCGCTGCGGCTGATCGTGCCCGGCTGGTACGGCATGGCGCACGTCAAGTGGCTGCGCGGCATCACCGTGTCGACCGAGGAGTTCACCGGCTACCAGAACGCGGTGGCCTACCGGCTACGCCGGGACGCCGACGACCCGGGCGAGCCGGTGACCCGGATCGAGCCCCGGGCGCTGGTCCGCCCGCCGGGTTTCCCGGACTTCATGTCGCGTACCCGGATGCTGCGGCCAGGGCCGTGCACCGTGGACGGTCGGGCCTGGTCCGGGCACGCACCGGTCATGTCGGTGGAGGTGACCACCGACGGCGGGGCGAACTGGGCACCGGCCATGCTGGACGCCGCGGGCGGCGACTGGTCGTGGCGGCGCTGGCGGTTCGAGTGGTCACCCGAGCCGGGCCGGTACGTCCTGGGGGCGCGGGCGACCGACGCGTCAGGGCGGACCCAGCCGGTCGAGCAGCCGTGGAACCGGGGCGGCTTCGCCAACAACCTGGTGCAGCGGGTGGAGGTCGTGGTCGTCGCGGAGTGACCCGACCGGCTCTCGTCCGGCGACCGGCGGGTGGGGGACGCCGGCGGGACGGGTGGGGCCTGGGTCAGCCGCCGAAGCCGGAGTCGGCGGGGAGGGAGATGTCGGGCTTCTCCAACTCCTCGACGTTGACGTCCTTGAACGTCATCACCCGAACATTCTTGACGAACCGGGCGGGGCGGTACATGTCCCACACCCAGGCGTCGTGCATCTCGACCTCGAAGTAGACCTCGCCGTCGGAGTTGCGCACATGCAGGTCCACCTGGTTGGCGAGGTAGAAACGGCGCTCCGTCTCCACCACGTAGGAGAACTGGCGGACAATGTCGCGGTACTCCCGGTAGAGCTGCAGCTCCATCTCGGTCTCGTACTTCTCGAGATCTTCCGCGCTCATCGCACTCCGCCTTCCATGACCACATCTTCCCCCACCGGCGCGAGAGGCCGAGGCTGCTCGCCCAACGCCACGCCGACGGTACCCCCTGA
Source organism: Micromonospora halophytica (assembly GCF_900090245.1). Lineage (GTDB taxonomy): Bacteria > Actinomycetota > Actinomycetes > Mycobacteriales > Micromonosporaceae > Micromonospora > Micromonospora halophytica. The sequence continues at coordinate 154,854 of NZ_FMDN01000011.1, read as the reverse complement.
CGCACCCGCGCGCTCCATCGGCTCGGGTGCGGGCCGGCCGACCGGCCGCCGGGCGCGGGGTGGGGCCCCGTCACGGCCGGACACCGCGGCCACGTTGACGTACGAGAAGCGGTGCTCGACGCACGGACCGAGCCCGCGCAGCGCCTCGGTGTGCTCCGCCGTGATGTACCCCTTGTGCTCGGCGAAGCCGTAGCCCGGGTACCGCCCGTCCAGCTCCACCATGATCCGGTCCCGGGTGACCTTGGCGAGCACGCTGGCCGCCGCCACGCACGCGGCCACCCGGTCGCCCTTCCACACCGCGAGCCCCGGCACGTCCAGGCCGTCCACTCCGAAGCCGTCGGTCAGCACGTACTCCGGGCGGGTGGCCAGCGACGCGAGCGCCCGGCGCATGGCGGCCAGGTTGCACACGTGCAGGCCCCGCGCGTCGACCTCCTCGGCCGGGATGACCACCACCGCGTACGCCAGCGCCCGGGCGACGACCTCGGCGTACACCCGCTCCCGGCTCGCCGCGGTGAGCAGCTTGGAGTCGGCCAGCCCCTCGATCTCGCCCCGCCGCCCCTCGGGCAGGATCGCGGCGGCGGCGACCAGCGGGCCCGCGCACGCGCCCCGGCCGGCCTCGTCGGCCCCGGCCACGTACCGGAAGCCCCGCCGTTGCAGGGCCCGCTCCAGCGCGTAGAGCCCGCCGTCGCGGCGTACCACGGTGCGCGGCGGCGTCAGCACGGCGCACCTCCACCCGGACCGCAGGTGCCGGCGGACGGCGTCACGGCGAGGGCCCGGGACAGCAGCACGGGCAGGTCCGCCGGATAGTACCGCTCGTCGGTGGTGGCCAGTTCGTCCCGCGTCCACCACCGGTGCCCGGAGACGCTGGCCCGCTCGATCGCGTCGAAGCCCGCCGTGTCCACCTCCCAGGACGCCACCCGGACCAGGAAGAACTCCTGCTCCTGGCGGTACCAGACCCCGTCGAAGGGGAACTCGACCGTCTCCGACCGGACCGGGTCGCCCAGCTCGGCCGGGCCGAGGCGCAGCCCGGTCTCCTCGGCCAGCTCGCGAGCCGCCCCCTCGGCCGGGGTCTCCCCCTCCTCGAGCCCGCCGCCGGGGGTGAACCAGTACCGGTGGTCGGGGCGGGCCGGGTCCCGGCCGCTGAACAGCAGCGCCCGGCCGCCCGCGTCGACGAGCAGCACCCGGGCCGCACGGCGAGGGGTGTAGACGGTCACGGCCCCAGCCTGCCAGACACCGGGGACCGTCGGCCACGCCCGGGGCCGCCTCGTGACCGCTACGGGTTGGGGATCGCCTCGAACGGCTTCGGGACGCTGAGCCAGGTGGCCCGGCTCACCGGCCAGAACACCGTGAAAGCGCGGCCGACCACCTGGTCCTCCGGGATGGTGGCCTCGGTGATGTCCTGGCCGGACTGCTGCCAGTGCTCCAGCGAGTCGCCGGAGGCGGAGCGGTGGTCGCCCATCACCCAGAGCCGACCCTGCGGGACGGTGACGTCGAACTCCTGGTCGGCGGGCTTGTCCTGCTCACCGTCGACGGAGTAGATGTACGGCTCGTCGAGCTGCTTGCCGTTGATCACCAGCTTGCCGGCGTCGCAGCAGACGACGTGGTCGCCGCCGACACCGATGACCCGCTTGATGAAGTCCTCGCCGTCGGGGTTGCCGCTCCACGCGGTCGGCGCCTTGAAGACCACCACCTCGCCGCGCTCGGGTGAGCGGAAGTCGTAGACCAGCTTGTTGACCAGCACCCGATCGTCGATCTGGAGGGTGTTCTCCATCGACGGTGAGGGGATGAAGAAGGTCTGCAGCACGAAGGCGCGGACCAGCACCGCCACCAGGATCGCGACACCCAGCAGGATGGGCAGCTCCTTCCAGAAGGAGCTGCGGGGCTTGTCGGTCTGCTCGTCAATCACGGGTGGAGCCTACGTCGCCGGGCACCGAGAGATCGTCCGGAACGCGCGAGAACAGACATCAGCCCGGCCATCGGGAGGACGAGGGCGACACCGCCCACCGGGGTCGGCTCGACCGGTGCCGGCGGCTCGACCGGTGCCGGCGCCGGACCGGAGATCGCGTCGAAGGTCGCCGGCACCGGTAGCGACGTCCACCGTTGCGACGGCCAGACCACCATGAACGCCCGACCCACCACGTTGTCGATCGGCACCGGGCCCTGGCAGCGGGCGTCCTGGGAGACCAGCCGGTGATCGCCCATCACGAAGATCTGGCCCGGCGGGACCACGACCTCCTCGAAGCGCCGCGACCGGCACTCGCGCGGGTTGGGCGGCACGTCCAGCGGCGAGTCGCGGATCACGTACGGCTCGTCGAGCGGGATGCCGTTGACCAGCACCCGCCCCTGGTCGTCGCAGCACTTCACCCGGTCACCCGGGACGCCGATGACCCGTTTGATGAAGTCCTTCTCGCCGGGGCGGCTCACCCCGACCAGATCGCCCAGGGTACGGCCGATCCTGCCGGCGAAGTCCGGCGGCGGGCCGGGCGTCTCCTGCGCCACCCACCGGTCGGTGCCGCGGAACACGACCACCTCGCCGCGCACCGGGTCGCGGACGTCGTAGACGACCTTGTTGACCAGCACCCGGTCGCCGATGAGGAGGGTGTCCTCCATCGAGCCGGACGGGATGAAGAAGGCCTGGAGCAGGAAGGTGCGGATCAGCACGGCGAGACAGAACGCCACGACCAGCAGCAGTGGCAGCTCCTGCCAGAGCGGCATCTGCCGGCGGGTGCGCCGGGTACGGCGACGCCAGGGATCGACTGTGCCCTCTGAGTCAAGCACCCGCACCACGCCACTCCCCGGTCCGCAGAAACGACACTACCGCCCGGGAGCCTCGTCGAGGCCCCACGGGCGGTAGTGGATATTCGCATGCCGTGACCACCGTCGCGGCGTCGCTGCCCTCCTGCGCCCGTACGACCAGGGTAGTGCGATCTGGTCGATACGACATGTGCGCAGTTCAGGCGCGGCGGGCGGAAGTCAGCTCGCCGGCTGCTTCTCGCGCAGCTCCTTGATCTTGGCCTTCTTGCCGCGCAGCTCGCGCAGGTAGTAGAGCTTGGCGCGACGGACGTCACCGCGGGTCACGATCTCGATCCGGTCGATGCCCGGGCCGTTGAGCGGGTAGGTCCGCTCCACACCCACACCGAAGCTGACCTTGCGGACCGAGAAGGTCTCGCGCAGACCGTCACCCTGGCGGCGGATGACGACGCCCTGGAAGATCTGGACACGGGACCGGTTGCCCTCGACGACCCGCGCGTGCACCTTCACGGTGTCACCGGCACGGAAGTCGGGAAGGTCGGTCCGCTTCGACTGGGCGTCAAGGGCGTCCAGGATGTTCATCGCTGCGTCCTCGTGAGGCTCACGGCGCACCGTCACTCGGTGCGCGGATGGGTGATTCTGACCCCCGGATGGTGGCCGGCGACGCCGACCCCGGTCGAGGGCCCTCGCAGCCACCCACGGCGTGAGCGGATGCGGCAACCCCACTACTTTGCCACATCCCCCGGCGGCAGCTGAAATCCGGCCCGGCCCAGCGTCGCGACGTCCCGTTTGTCCAGGCTGTCCGGGGGCAGGGCGGCGATCATGTCGGGCCGCCGGTCCGCCGTCCGGGTCAGCGCCTCGTCCCGCCGCCACCGGGCGATCCGGCCGTGGTCGCCGGAGCGGAGCACCTCCGGCACCTCCAGCCCGCGCCAGGTCGCCGGCTTGGTGTACATCGGCGCTTCCAGCAGCCCGTGGGCGTGCGACTCCTCGTCCAGCGAGCCGGCGTTGCCGAGCACCCCGGGCAGCAGCCGGGTGACCGCCTCCAGGATCACCAGCACCGCCACCTCGCCGCCGAAGAGCACGTAGTCGCCGAGGGACACCTCGGTGACCCGCATCCGGGTCGCGGCGTGGTCGAGCACCCGCTGGTCGATGCCCTCGTACCGGCCGCAGGCGAAGAGCAGGTGCGACTCGGCGGCCAGTTCGTGGGCCATCGCCTGGGTGAACGGGACGCCGGCCGGGGAGGGCACCAGCAGCCGGGGCAGCGTGTGCCCGTCCGGGCTGAGCTCGTCCGGAGCCAGGGCGTCCAGGGCCTCGCCCCAGGGCTCCGGCCGCATCACCATGCCGGGCCCGCCGCCGTAGGGCGTGTCATCGACCGTGCGGTGCACGTCGCGGGTCCAGGTCCGCAGATCGTGTACGGCCAGCCGGAGCGTCCCGTTCGCCCGGGCCTTGCCGATCAGCGACAGGTCCAGCGGCGCGAAGTACTCAGGGAAGATCGACACGACGTCGACGCGCATCTCGGTGGCTCCAGCTACAGGTCGAGCAGGCCGCCGGGCAGGTCCACGACGACGCGACCGCCGGCGAGATCCACCTCGGGCACGATCGCCTTGACGAACGGGATGAGCGCGGTCCGCCCCTCGGAGCGCCGCAGGACCAGCAGGTCGGAGGCCGGAGCATGGTCGATCCGGGCCACCTCGCCCAACCGCTCCCCGTCCCGGGTGACCACGGCGAGACCGACCAACTGGTGGTCGTTCCACTCCTCCGGGTCCTCCGGCGGGGCGACGTCGGCGCTGTCCACCCCGAGCAGGGTGCCGCGCAGCACCTCGGCGACGTCGCGGTCGTGCACGCCCTCGAAGGCGACCAGCATCCGCCCCTGGTGGAAGCGGGCGAACTCGATCACCAGCTCCGCCGGGACCTGGAACTGCTCACCCGGACCGGGCGCCGGGGCGGCGGGGGTGGCCCCGGGCACGGTGCGCAGCACCGTGCCCGGGGCGAACCGCGCTTCGGGCTCGTCGGTCCGCACCTCCACGGTGACCTCACCGCGGATGCCGTGCGGTTTGCCGACCCTGCCGACGATGAGCAGCATCAGTACGAGTCGACGATGTCGACGCGTACCCCGCGTCCACCGATGGAACCGATCACCTGGCGCAGCGCCTTGGCGGTCCGGCCGGACCGCCCGATCACGGTGCCGAGGTCCTCGGGGTGCACGCGGACTTCCAGCCGCTTGCCCCGACGGGAGTCGACCATGCGGACGCGCACGTCGTCCGGGTGGTCGACGATGCCCTTGACCAGGTGCTCCAGCGCGGGACGCAGTGCCACGTCAGGCCTGCTCACCGGCGTCGGCAGTAGCGGCCGGGGCCTCAGCCGGAGCCTCGGTCTTCGGAGCCTCGGTCTTGGCGGCCTTCTTGGCCGGCTTGGCCGCCGGGGCCTCGGCCAGACCGGCGGCAGCCTTCGCCTCGGCCTCGTACGCCGCCTTGCGGTCGGCCCGCTCCGGGGCGACCTTCAGCGGCGGCGGGGCCGGCAGGCCCTTGTACTTCTGCCAGTCACCGGTCAGCTCCAGCAGACGCTGCACGGCCTCGCTCGGCTGCGCGCCGACGGAGAGCCAGTACTGGACCCGGTCCGACTTGACCTCGATCACCGAAGGGTCTTCCTTCGGGTGGTACACGCCGACGAACTCGATCGCCCGACCGTCACGCTTGGTACGCGAGTCGGCGATGACGATGCGGTACTGCGGGTTGCGGATCTTACCCATCCGCAGGAGCCGGATCTTTACGGCCACAGTTGTTTCGCTCCTGTTGCGATCTCACCGGCCCGGACGGGCGGTGTGCACGGGTGAGCGCCGACCGGCACAGTGGGGTTTGGGCCGGAGACTGCTCGGTGGACTGGCGACGCGCCCGGGTTAGAGGGCGCCGGACGCGCGCCGGATACCAGCGCCCCATTCTGCCAGATCCGTCGCCGATCACTCACACCGGACCCGGACATCACGCCCGGGTCCGGTACCGCCGTGACGGGGAACACCCCTCAGCGCACCGGCGGCCGGTCCCAGCCGGGCGGCAGTCCGTCCGGTACGTCCCAGTCCCCCGGCGGGGTGAAGTCGCACCAGGTGCCGTCGAACGGGAAGGCGCCCGCCTCGGCGATCCGGATCACCCGCTCCCCCTCGGCGCGGACCGCCTTCTCGTCGGTCACCCAGTAGTGCTCGGGGAAGGCCAGCCGCTCGACGAACTCGTCCTCGTCCTTCCACTCCCAGCTCAGGTCCGGACGGACCACCACGTCGAGGTCCTGGTCGACCATGTCCACCCCGGCGACGACGCCGTCGTCCCAGCGCACGCCGGGCTCCTCCAGGTTGACGTACCAGTTCTGGAACCGGCCCGCGGCGTCCCGGAACCACCAGACCGAGTGGGCGGCTCCGGTGGGGAGGAACTTCAGCAGCGGCGGGCCGTTCCACCGGCCCCGCGCCAGCCGGTAGGACGAGGTGATCCACTCGGCGAAGGGCACCGCCCGCATGCCGAGGCCCGCCTGGGTGACCTCGTGCGCCACCGGGGCGTCCCGGGCGACCCAGAGCAGCAGGCCACGCTCGTCGTCACTGACCACCCGGCCCGGCCGGACCCAGCCGATCCGGCCGCGCCGCACGTTCCGGTGCATGATCAGCCGGCCCGGCGCGAACCGGTCGGCGGGAACGTCCGACCGCACCTCAGTAGGCGCGGGCCAGGATGGCGACCAGGTCCGGCTCGTCCTCAGAGTCCGGCACCGAGCCGTCGGCGCGCAGCAGACAGCGCACGGTCACGCCCTGCCCGTTCGCCTCGGCCTCGCCGGCCACACCGACCGCCGACCACGGCACCCGGGCCCAGCCGGTGGCCGCCGCCTCGATCGCCTCGGTGAGCGTGGCGACCTCGACGGTGCGCGACTCGCGGTGGGCCAGGGCCTGGTCGTGCAGCGCCTTCTGGTCGGCCTCCAGGGCGGCGAGGACGGCGCCGACCACGTCCGCCACCGGGGTGGGGGCCTTCGAGCCGTCCGTACGCCGGACCACCACCGCGTTGCCGGCGGCCAGGTCGCGCGGGCCGACCTCGACGCGTACCGGATGGCCACGCAGCTCGGCGTCGACGGCCCGGCGGCCGAACGGGGTGTCGGTGCGGTCGTCGAGCGCGACCCGGACGCCGGCGTCGCGCAGCGCGTCACGCAGCTTGACCGCCGCCTCTCCGACGCCCTCGCCGGCCTTGACCACCATCACGTACGCCTGCACCGGCGCCAGCTTCGGCGGCACCCGCAGGCCGTTGTCGTCGCCGTGGGCCATGATCAGGCCGCCGAGCATCCGGGTGGAGGTGCCCCAGGACGTCGTCCAGGCGTGCTCCCGGCCGCCCTCGGCGGAGGAGTAGCTGATGTCGAACGCCTTGGCGAAGTTCTGCCCCAGCTCGTGGCTGGTGCCGAGCTGGAGCGCCTTGCCGTCACCCATCATGCCTTCGCAGGTGTAGGTGGCGGTCGCGCCGGCGAAGCGCTCCCGGGCGGTCTTCAGGCCGACCACCACCGGGATGCCCAGCACGTTGACCATCAGGTCCTCGTACGCCTCGTGCAGGATCCGCCGCGCGTAGGCGCGGGCGTCCTCGCGGGTGGCGTGCGCGGTGTGCCCCTCCTGCCAGAGGAACTCGCTGGTGCGCAGGAAGATCCGGGGGCGCAGCTCCCAGCGGACCACGTTGGCCCACTGGTTGAGCAGCAGCGGCAGGTCCCGGTACGAGTCGATCCACTTGGCCATGAACTCGCCGATGACGGTCTCGCTGGTGGGGCGCACCACCACCGGCTCGGCGAGCTGCTTGCCACCGCCGTGGGTGACGACGGCCAGCTCCGGCGAGAAGCCCTCGACGTGCTCGGCCTCACGCTTGAGGTAGCTCTCGGGGATGAAGAGCGGGAAGTACGCGTTCTCCGCGCCGGCCGCCTTGATCCGGGCGTCCATCTCGGCCTGCATCCGTTCCCAGATGGCGTAGCCGGCCGGTCGGATCACCATGGTCCCCCGGACCGGGCCGTTGTCGGCGAGCTTCGCCTTCGCGATGAGGTCCTGGTACCAGCGGGGGAAGTCCTCCGCACGGGGAGTGAGCACGCGTGCCATGACCGCACATCCTATGCGCCGCGCGGGCCGCCGCTGCGCCGGGGAGTCGGCACCCGCCGTGTCGGGCCGGTCGACCGTAGACTTGGACCACCATGGGTGAGCTGAGGGACTCCGCGCGGCAGCGGTTGCGCGACGCGATCGTGGACGCCGCCCGCGCCCGGACCGTCGCCGTCGGCTGGGACGCGGTCCGGATGGGTGGCGTGGCCACCGCCGCCGGGGTGAGCCGGCAGACCGTCTACAACGAGTTCGGCAGCAAGGCGGGGCTGGCCGAGGCGCTGGCCCGGCGCGAGGTGGACCGGTTCGTCGCCGAGGTGCGCGGGGCGCTCGACGCGCACGGCGACGACGTGCGGGCCGGCGCCTACGCGGCGATCCGGCACACCCTGGCTTCGGCCGCGGACAACCCGCTGGTCAAGGCGATCCTCACCAGCGCCCGGGGCGGCTCGGACGAGCTGCTGCCCTACCTGACCACCCGCGCCGAGCTGGTGCTCACCGAGTCGTCGGACGCGCTGCTGGAGTGGGCGGGCAAGCACCTGCCCGACGCCGACCAGGCGGCGCTGGCGTTCGCCGCCGACACCGTCGTACGTCTGGTGGTCAGCCACATCGTGCTGCCGAAGGCGCCGGTCGAGGCGACCGCCGAGGCCCTCGCCGACCTGACCGTTCACCTCTTCCTCTCCGCCGCCCGCCCCACTTCCTGACCACGCCCCGCGCCCCGCGCCCGCGCCGCGCGCGAAGATCGTGCTCGATCCAGGAAGTAGTGGCCTCACCCGCGCTCGGACACCACTGAATCCAGGATTCAGCGTGATCTTGGCGCGCGGCGCGGGACGCGCGGCGGAGCACGGGGCGGCGGGGGTGCGGCGGGGGGTCAGCGCAGGAGGCGGCCGCGTAGGACGATCCGGGACGGGGTACGGACGACGCGCAGGTCGGTGCGCGGGTCCTCGGGGTAGACGGTGAGGTCGGCGAGGCCGCCCTCGACCAGGCCGGGGAAGCCGAGCCACGCGCGTCCCCGCCACGACGCGGCGGCCAGCACGTCCACCGCGGGCATGCCGGCCTGCTCGTGCAGGAGCAGCATCTCCTCGGCGGCGAGGCCGTGGTCGATGCCGCCGCCCGCGTCGGTGCCCACGTAGATCGGCACCCCCGCCTCGTACGCGGCCCGGACCACCTCGGGGAAGCGGTCGCGCAGGGCGATCATGTGGTCGGCGTACCCGGGGAACTTGGCACGGGCCTGGTCGGCGATACCACCGAAGGTCCGAATGTTGATCATCGTGGGGACCAGCGCGGTGCCCTGCCGGGCCATCAGGTCGATCAGGTCGAGGCTCAGCCCGGTGCCGTGCTCGACCGAGTCCACCCCGGCACGCACCATGATCTCCACGGCCGACTCGCTGAAGGTGTGCACCGCGGCCCGGGCCCCGGCGGCGTGCGCGGCGGCGACGGCCGCGGTCATGGTGTCGGCGTCCCAGGCCGGGGCGAGGTCGCCGACGCCGCGGTCGATCCAGTCGCCGACCAGCTTGACCCAGCCGTTGCCGGCCGCGGCCTGCGCGGCGACCGTGGCCGCGACCTCCGCCGCGCCGACCTCCACGCCGATGTCGCGCAGGTAGCGCCTGGGCGGGGCGACGTGCCGGCCGGCGCGGGCCAGTCGCGGCAGGTCCGGCTCGTCGTCGAGTTCGGGGTACGGGTACGGCGAGCCGGCGTCGCGGATGGCGAGCACCCCGGCGTCCCGGTCGGTGCGGGCCAGCTCGCGGGCCTGGTCGAGGGAGGTCACCGGCGCGCCGCCACGGGCGATGCCGATGTGGCAGTGCGCGTCGATCAGGCCGGGCAGCACGAAGCCGCCGTCGGAGACGGTCTCCGCACCGGGCACCGGTTCGAAGGTGACCCGGTCGCCGACCAGCCAGAGATCCCGGACCTCGTCGTCCGGCAGGAGCACACCGCGCACATGCAGAGCCATGTGCACAGTCCTACCGGATGGACGGGTGGCGCGCGTGACCCACTACCGGAAACGACACTACGTGACCAACCCCTCACGGGTCACCAGAACGTCCGATTGACAGATTTATTTATTTAAGCACGTCTTGATGAAGGGATCTTTCGGTCGCAGGATGCCGGGGAAGCCGCTCAACCCGGCTTCTTCGCACCCTCGCCTCACCGAAGGAGCGTCCACAGTGACATCACGACGATGGCGTACGGCGACGATCGGCCTCGCGGTCGGCCTCGCCCTCCCGCTCGGCGCCGCCGGCCCCGCCCCCGCCGCCCCCGACGACACCGCAGCGGCGGCCCGGGCCACGGCGGTCGCCGCCAAGGCCGAACCGAAGGTCCGCGAACGGATCAGCAAGGACGGCAAGACCACCTTCTGGGTCTTCCTCGACAGCCGGGCCGACCTGGCCGGAGCGGCGAAGCTGCGCCGCAAGGAGGAGAAGGCGGCCTTCGTGCTCAAGGCCAAGACCGGCCACGCCGAGCGCAGCCAGGCCGGGCTGCGCGCCCTGCTCGCCGGGAAGAAGGCCGACTTCACCCCGTTCTGGCTCGCCAACACCGTCCAGGTCACCGGGGACGCGGCGCTGCTGGCCGACATCGCCGTACGCCCCGAGGTCGCCGAGATCCTCGCCGACGACCCGGTCGACATCCCCGAGCCGCTGCCCGGCGAGGTCGTCCCCGACCTCGACGGCGTCGAGTGGAACATCGACCGGATCAACGCCCCCCGGGTCTGGGACGAGCTGGGCGTCCGGGGCGAGGGCATCGTCGTCGCCAACATCGACAGCGGGGTGAACTACACCCACCCGGCGGTCGCCGCCAGCTACCGGGGCCGGCAGGCCGACGGCAGCTACGACCACAACTACCACTGGTTCGACCCGGCCGGGGTCTGCGGCACCGCCGCACCCTGCGACAACAACAACCACGGCACCCACACCATGGGCACCATGGTCGGCCTGGACGGCGCCAACGTCGTCGGCGTCGCCCCCGGCGCGCGGTGGATCGCCGCGAAGGGCTGCGAGAGCAGTTCCTGCTCCCGGGCCTCGTTGCTCGCCGCCGGCCAGTGGATCGTCGCCCCCACGGACCTCACCGGGGCCAACCCCCGACCGGATCTCGCCCCGGACGTGGTGAACAACTCCTGGGGCTCCAACGCGTACGACCCCTGGTACACCGAGACCGTGTCGTCCTGGGTGGCCGCCGGCATCTTCCCGGCGTTCTCCAACGGCAACAACGGGCCGGGCTGCGCCACCGCCGGCAGCCCCGGGTCGTACGCGGTCAGCTACGCCTCCGGCGCGTTCGACGTCAACAACGCCATCGCCGGATTCTCCAGCCGCGGCTCCGGCGAGAACGGCGACATCAAGCCGAACATCGCCGCGCCCGGCGTGAACGTCCGCTCCGCGACCCGCACCGGCTACGGCGCCTTCAGCGGCACCTCGATGGCCTCCCCGCACACCGCCGCCACGGTGGCGCTGATGTGGTCCGCCTCGCCCGCCATCCAGGGCGACGTCGCCGCCACGCGGAGCATCCTCGACGACACGGCGATCGACGTGGACGCCACCACCTGCGGCGGCACCGCCGACGACAACAACGTCTTCGGCGAGGGCCGGCTCGACGCGTACGCGGCGGTGACCGCCAGCCCGCGCGGCGCGCTCGGCGCGCTCGGCGGCCGGATCGTCTCGGCCGGCGCCGGCCTCGCCGGGGCGACCGTGACCGTGACCGGCCCGATGAGCCGCACCGGCGCCTCCGGCGCGGACGGCGGGTACGCGTTCGACCGGCTGATGGTCGGCGAGTACACGGTGACCGTCAGCAAGTTCGGCTACCTGACCGCGACCGCCACGGCGACCGTCACCGAGAACCAGACCGTGACCCGTGACATCGAGGTCACCCAGGCGCCGTCGGGCACGATCAGCGGCACGGTGTCCACCACCGCCGGCCCCGCCGCGGGCGCGACGGTGACCGTGGCGGGCACCCCGTTGACCGCGACCGCCGACGAGGCCGGACGCTACCGCCTGGTGGTGCCGCACGGGTCGTACGAGGTGGGCTTCGCGCACAGCTACCGTTGCGCGGACCCGGTCACCCGCACGGCGGACGTCAGCGGGGACCTCACCCTCGACGTCGCCCTGCCGGACCGGGTGGACGGCTTCGGCTACGCCTGCGGCGCGGCCGGTGGCTCCTTCGTCAGCGGCACGGAGCTGATGCCGCTGACCGGGGACGACAAGACCGTCCCGGTCACGATTCCCTTCCGGGTGCCGCTGTACGGCAAGTCGTACCGGCAGGCGTGGGTGAGCACCAACGGCGTGTTCGGCTTCGGCACCGCCTCCACCAGCCGGGCGAACACGAACCTGCCGAACACCGCCAACCCGGACCTGGCCCTCTTCCCGCTCTGGGACGACCTGTACGTCGAGGCCGACTCGGGCGTGTACACGGCCGTCGTGGGCGCGAAGCCGAACCGTACCTTCGTGGTGGAGTGGCGCAACGTGTCGTTCTTCACCAGCCGCTCCTCGCGGGTGACGTTCAGCGCCGCGATCAGCGAGGACGGCACCGTCACCTACCGGTACGCCGACGTGGACGGCACCGGCGTGGAGACCGGCACCGGGGCGACCATCGGGCTGGAGAACGTCGACGGCACCGTCGGCTTCGCGTACTCGTACAACACCTCGGCGATCGCCGACGGCACCGCGATCGCGTTCCGGCCCACCCGTAGCGCGGTGGTCTCCGGCGTGGTCACCGACGCCAACGACGGGCTGCCGGTGGCCGGCGCGACGGTCACCGCGCGCGTCGGGGACGCCGACGTCTCCGACGCCACGGACGCCGACGGCGGGTACCTGATCCAGGCGCCGGCCGGTGCGGTCGCGCTGGATGTCGCGGCACCGCACTACGAGACGGGTTCGGCCACCGCGACGCTCGCCCCGGGGGCGGTCGCGACCCGCTCGCTCGCGCTGCGCACGGCCCGGGTCAACTCGGCCGTCGCGGACCTGACCGTGGTCGCCCCGGCCGGGCAGACCCGTGACCGGCAGATCGGGCTGACCAACACCGGCTCGCTCGGCACCGACGTCACGGTCACCGAACTGGGGGCCGACGGCTCCCCCACCGACCTGGGGTGGCTCACCCTGACCGGCTTGACCGGCACGCTGGCCGCCGGTGGCGGGCGGCACACCGTCGGCGTCGCCGTCGACACCAGCGGACTGGCGCCGGGCAGCTGGCACCAGGCGAAGGTGCAGGTCACCTCGACCAGCGGCCGCCGGCCGACGATCGTCGTCCCGGTCACCCTGGCGGTGCCGAGCCAGGTGGTGGCGATCGACGCGGGCGGCACCGGCGCCCGCACCGACGTCGAGGGTCAGACCTGGTCACCGGACGGGGCCTGGACCGCGGGCGGGGCCGGCTGGCTGGGCAACTCCAGCCGGCAGTCGACCAACACGACGATCACCGGCACCAACGATCCGGCCCGCTTCGCCACGCTGCGCGAGGGCATGTACGAGTACCGGGTGGACGGGCTGACCGACGGGTTCTACACGGTGGAGCTCGACTTCGCCGAGGTACGCCGGCAGGCCCCGGACAAGCGGGTCTTCGACGTGCTGCTGGAGGGCCAGGAGGTGCTGCCGTCGCTGGACGTGGCCGCCGAGGCGGGCAGCTTCGCCGCGGTGAGCCGGTCGTACACCGTCCGGGTGACCGACGGCCAGCTCAACGTGCGGTTCGTGACCCACACCGGGTACGGCAGGCCGATCGTCAACGCGCTGCGGGTGACCGACCGGCCCGACCTGACGCCGTGACCGGCTGAGAGAGGGGCGGGGCCCGGCCGGTGCACCGGCCGGGCCCCGTCGCGTACGCGGCTCAGCGGGGGCGGTCGTCGCCCTTGCCGAGCTTGTTGAAGTCGATCTTCGGGAGCTTGAAGCCGGGCGGCAGGCCCTGCCCGCCGGCCAGGTCGCCCGGGTCCATGCCCGGCGGAAGCTGCGGCATGCCGCCCGGGAAGCCGCCCGGCATCCCCGCGCCGGTACGCGGCCGGTTGCCACCCTTGGTGCCCTTGCGCTTGTTCTTCGGCGACTTGGTCGCCTTGCGCCGGCCGCCACCGGGCAGGCCCATCATGCCGCCCATCTGCTTCATCATCTTCTGCGCGTCGGCGAAGCGGTTGAGCAGCTGGTTGACGTCCATCACGGTGACGCCGGAGCCGTTGGCGATGCGGGCCCGGCGGGAACCGTTGATGATCTTCGGATTGGTCCGCTCGGCCGGGGTCATCGACCGGATGATCGCGGTGACCCGGTCGAAGTGCTTGTCGTCCAGCTCGGCGAGCTGGTCCTTCATCTGCCCCATGCCGGGCATCATGGCCAGCACGTTGGCGATCGGGCCCATCCGCCGGACCGCGATGAGCTGGTCGAGGAAGTCCTCCAGGGTGAACTGCTCACCGCCCATCAGCTTGGCGGTCATCTTCTCCTTCTGATCGGTGTCGAAGGCCTGCTCGGCCTGCTCGATCAGAGTGAGGACGTCGCCCATGCCGAGGATCCGGCTGGCCATCCGGTCGGGGTGGAAGACGTCGAAGTCCTCCAGCTTCTCGCCGGTGGAGGCGAAGAGGATCGGCTGGCCGGTGACCTCCCGCACCGACAGCGCGGCACCACCGCGGGCGTCGCCGTCGAGCTTGGAGAGGACCACGCCGGTGATGCCGACGCCGTCGCGGAACGCCTCGGCGGTACGCACGGCGTCCTGACCGACCATCGCGTCGATGACGAAGATGACCTCGTCCGGCTGGACGGCGTCACGGATGTCGGCGGCCTGCTGCATCATCTCGGCGTCGATGCCGAGGCGGCCGGCGGTGTCGACGATGACGATGTCCCGGGCGGACCGCCGGGCGTGCTCGATCGAGGCGCGCGCGACCTGCACCGGGTCGCCGGTGCCGTTGCCGGGCTCCGGGGCGTACACCTCGACGCCGGCGCGACCGCCGAGCACCTGGAGCTGCCCGACGGCGTTGGGGCGCTGGAGGTCGGCGGCGACCAGCAGCGGCTGGTGGCCCTGGGCCTTGAGCCAGCGGGCCAGCTTGCCGGCGAGGGTGGTCTTGCCGGAGCCCTGGAGGCCGGCGAGCATGATCACCGTCGGCGGCTGCTTGGCGAACTGGAGCCGCCGACCCTCGCCACCGAGGACGTTGACCAGCTCCTCGTTGACGATCTTGATGATCTGCTGGGCCGGGTTGAGCGCCTGGGAGACCTCGGCCCCGCGCGCCCGCTCCTTGACGTTCGCGATGAAGCCCTTGACCACCGGCAGCGCGACGTCCGCCTCCAGCAGCGCCATGCGGATCTCGCGCGCGGTGGCGTCGATGTCGGCGTCGGTGAGCCGACCCTTGCCGCGGAGCTTGGTGAAGATCCCGGAGAGGCGGTCACTCAAGGTGTCAAACACGCGAACATCCCGTTTGTCGTTTTTCCGGCGGGCACAACGCGGCCGGGCAGGTGTCCAGCCACCGCTAGGGTAGCCCGCCGTCCGCAGCCGCGCTCCGGCCCAGCCACGGGAGCACCCTCCGACCGCGTCGGCGAGCGCGCGTCGGCCACCCCGACGTACGCCGAGTCCGCCCGTCGCACGCTACCGACCTGATCGCACGGATGGATCGGGGCCGCCGGTTGCTGCCGGATGTGGACGAGTCGTCCTGGACGACCACGCCGGCCGGAGATGGCCCGGCGGCTCGCCGTCCCGGTCGCGCACGACGGCGTCGAAGCGACACCACAGCCGGGCGATCCACTCATGCGATCAGGTCGGTAGCGTCGCACCACCACCCCCGGGGTCCGTCATCGAGACCGCCGGCGACGCCCACCGGGCGAACTCACGCCGGCCACCGTGGACGACCTCCGGCCGCGACACCCGGACGCGGCACCCGGGCGCGACACCCGGGCGCGACACCCGGGCGGCCTCAGACGGCGGCCAGCACGGCGGCTTCCAGCCGGGCCCGCTCCGCGTCGTCCGGCACGCCGCCGACCAGGTAGAACACATCCACCACGTCGCCGCCGAGGGTGGAGATACGAGCCGCCCGCACCTGCGCGCCGGCCTCGTCCAGGGCGCAGGTCACCCGGTACAACAGCCCGGCCGCGTCGGCGGCCCGCAACTCCAGCAGCACCGCGTCGGTGGCCGCCTCCCGGTGCCAGACCACCCGCGGCGCGGCCCCCTCGCCCCGCGCCGCGAGGGCCCGGCCGCGCAGTCGCTGGGTGACCGAGACGTCCCCGTTGACGGCGCGACGCAGGTCGGCGCCGAGCGCGATCGGATCGGGCGCGAGGCCGTACCGCGGCTGCACCCGGCACTCGACCAGCGCCCGGCCGTCGACCGTGGAGGCGTCCGCGGCGAGCACCTCCAGCCGGTGCAGGGCCAGGCAGCCGGCCACCGTCGCGAGCAGGCCCCGCCGGTCCGCCGCGGCCACCGACACCCGGTCCCCGGCCAGGTGTACGACCGGCAGTGGACCCGCCACCAGCGCCGGGTCCGGGGCCGGCGGCGGGGGCACCACCCCGGTGTCGAACGCGGTACGGACCCGGGTGACGAGTTCGGCGACCAGCCGGCCCTTCCAGTCCGACCAGGCGGCCGGGCCGGTGGCCGCCGCGTCGGCGCGGACCAGGGCGTGCAGCAGGTCCAGCGTGCTGGTGTCGCCGACCTTCGCGGCCACCCCGGCGACGGTCTTCGGGTCCGACAGGTCCCGCCGGGTCGCCACGTCGGGCAGCAGCAGGTGCAGCCGGACCAGCGTGCCGATCAGCGCCGCCTCCGGCTCCGGCAGGCCGATCCGGGCGGCCACCGCCTCGGCGATCGGCGCGCCCACCGTGCTGTGGTCGCCGGTCGTTCCCTTGCCGATGTCGTGCAGGAACGCGCCGAGCAGCAGCAGGTCGGGGCGGTCCACCTCGCGGGTGTGCCGGCTCGCCTCGTACGCGGTCTGCACCAGGTGCCGGTCCAGGGTGAACCGGTGCACCGGGTTGTGCTGGGGCAGGCTGCGCAACCGCGTCCACTCCGGCAGCCAGCCGTCGATCAGGCCGTACCGGTCGCAGGTCTCCCAGGCGGGCACCAGGCCGGGACCGGCCCCCAGCAGGGTGATCAGCGCGGTGCGGGCCTCCGGCGGCCAGGGCGACGGCAGCGGCGGGCAGTACGCGGCGAGCCACTCGCAGGTGGCCCGGGCGATGGGCAGCCGGGTGGTGGCCGCGGCGGCGGCGATCCGCAGCGACAGGCTCGGGTCGGGGCGGGCGCCGATGGCGGTCCGGGCGAGCACCAGTTCCCCGTCGTGCTCGACGACGTCCCGGGCGACCGGTCGGCGCACCGGCCGGCCGTCGGTGCCCCGGCGGCGGCCGGCGCGCAGCCGGTCGGCGGCCCGCCAGGCGTCGTCGAGGGCGTGACTGACCGTGCGGGCGTCCCCGGCGACCCGGCGCAGCAGGGCGTCACCGTCGTGCCCGACGACGCCGTCCGGTCCGGCCGTGACCGGAGCCGGCCGGAGGCCGAGCAGTGCGGCCACCCCGTCGCGTTCCTGCGCGACCAGCCGGTCGACGCGCCGACCGACCTGCCGGTGCAGGGCGTCTCGGGCGTCCAGCAGCCGCAGGTGGGCGGCACGGACGGCGGGACGCAGCGCGTCGGTGACCCCGGCGGTGGCGATGGCCCGCAGGATGCCCACGTCCCGCAGGCCGCCGGCCGCCTCCTTGAGGTCGCCTTCGAGCAGGAAGGCCAACTCCCCGTGGGTACGCCAGCGGGCCTCGGTGATCTCCCGCAGTTCGGGCAGCCGGCGCACGGCGGTCCGCCGCCAGTGGTCGGCGGCCGTGCGGACCAGCGCGTCGGCGAGTGCCCGGTCCCCCGCGACGTACCGCGCGTCGAGCAGGGCCATCGCCACCTTGACGTCGTCCTGGGCCACCGACAGCGCCTCGGCCAGGGTGCGCACCGAGTGGTCCAGCCGCACCCCGGCGTCCCAGACCGGGTACCAGAGGGACGCGGCCAGCTCGTCGACACCGGCCACCCCGGCGTGCAGCAGCACCAGGTCGAGGTCGCCGTACGGGGCGCACTGCCGCCGACCCAGACCGCCGACGGCGACCAGCGCGATCCCGTCCCGGGCGGGCAGCAGCGACCCGAGCCAGGCGTCGTACTCTGCCGCGCGCCTGGCCCGGGCCGCTTCCCCGATGCCGCCGACCCCGTCGACCGCGGCGGCCGCGTCGGTGAAGCCGGGGGTGTCCGACGCGGTGCTCCTGGTCGACGGGGTCATGAGCGGGGCCCTACAGGGCGTCGAGGCCGCGCTCGCCGGTGCGGACCCGGACGACCTCCTCGACCCCGGTCACCCACACCTTGCCGTCGCCGATCTTGCCGGTCCGGGCGGCGGCGACGATCGCGTCCACGATCTTCTCGACGTCCATCTCGTCGGTGAGCACCTCGACCCGGATTTTGGGCAGGAACTCGACCGTGTACTCGGCACCCCGGTAGACCTCGGTGTGCCCCTTCTGCCGTCCGTACCCCTGGACCTCGCTGACGGTCAGGCCGGCCACGCCGAGGGCGTGCAGGGCCTCCTTCACCGCGTCCAGCTGGTACGGCTTGATGACCGCGGTCACCAGCTTCATGTCCATGCCCTCCATTCTCCGAACGTTAACCGGCGACCTTCTCGTCCACCGGCGCGGCGGCCGATGCGGGCGCCTCCTGTGAGGCCGGCTTCGCCGCGCCCGGGGTCAACCCGGCCATCGCGAACGCCCCACCGCCGGCGCTGCCGGTGGTCGGCGACAGGTCGTACGCGCTCTCCGCGTGCTCGGCGATGTCGACGCCCTCGACCTCGGCCTCGGCCGTGACCCGGAAGCCGATGGTCTTCTCGATGGCGAGAGCCAGGGCGTAGGCCACCGCGAACGACCAGACCGTCACGATCAGACCACCGAGGGCCTGCCGGCCGAGCTGGGTGACACCGCCGCCGTAGAAGAGGCCGTCGGAGGCCCCGACCACGTCGGTGATCGCGGCGTTGACCGAGTTGGTGGCGAACAGGCCGAGCCAGAGCGAGCCGATCCAGCCACCGACGAAGTGCACGCCGACCACGTCGAGCGAATCGTCGTAGCCGAGCTTGTACTTCAGGCTGATGGCGAGCGCGCAGACCACGCCGGCGACGATGCCGAGCAGGACCGCCGCCCAAGGGGCGATGAAGCCGCAGGCCGGGGTGATGGCGACCAGACCGGCGACGGCGCCGGAGGAGGCGCCGACCATGGTCGGCTTCTTGTCCTTGATCCATTCGACCGCGATCCAGCCGAGCACCGCTGCGGCGGTGGCAAGCTGGGTGTTGATGAAGGCGAGACCGGCGACCGAGTCCACGGTCAGCTCCGAGCCGGCGTTGAACCCGAACCAGCCGAACCAGAGCAGGCCCGCGCCGAGCGCGACCAGCGGGATGTTGTGCGGCTTCATGCCCTCACGGGGCCAGCCGAGCCGCTTGCCGAGCACCAGGGCCAGGGCGAGCGCCGCGGCACCGGCGTTGATGTGCACCGCGGTGCCACCGGCGAAGTCCAGCGCGTGGATCTTGGCGCCGATGATGCCGCCGCCCCACACCCAGTGGGCGACCGGGAAGTAGACCAGGGTGGCCCAGCCGAAGGCGAAGATCAGCCAGCCGGCGAACTTGGTCCGGTCGGAGACCGCGCCGCTGATCAGCGCGACGGTGATCACCGCGAAGACCATCTGGAACGCCATGAAGACGTAGAGCGGGACGCCGATGCCGCTGGGGTTCTCGGCGGTCGCGCCCCACAGGTCGGTCTCCGCCAGGAAGGTCTTGGTACCGAGGTAGGCGCCCGGGTCGCCCCAGAGCCCGTTGACGTCGGACCCGAAGGCGACGCTGAATCCGTAGAACCACCACAGAACAGAGATGAGCCCGATGGCCGAGAAGCTCATCATCATCATGTTGAGCACACCCTTGGACCGGTTGAGCCCGCCGTAGAACAGCGCCAGTCCGGGGGTCATGAGCAGCACGAGCGCGGTCGAAACCAGCAGCCAAACGGTGTTGCCGCCGTCGATCGTCGGTGCTTCAGGCACGCTGGCCTCCTAAAGGTGAGGTTCCCTCCTTCACGGCTTCCGGGGCAGCGTCGCCCGTACGCCGGTTGCGCGGAAGCTTGGTCGCCGCCTGTTTCCTTCACCGACACCGCTCGATTTCCGGGGTGTGACGGGTTGTTTCCGGCGTGTGAAGAACTCCTCACCGCCCCGCAGGATCGAAAAAGAGTGGCCGTTCCGCGCGGAACGGCCACTCTTCGCAGGTCGGCAGCGCCTAGTGCAGGGCGCGCTCCAGGGCGTGCCGCTCGTAGTCCAACAGGCGCAGGTCGCGCATCGGGCGGCGAAGGTGACCCTTGTGCACGATCCGGACGAACGCCGGTTCCCCGGCGGCGGCCATCCGGCGGATGCCCTCGACATGGTCGACGATCCGCTTGCGGATGGTCCGGATCAGCCGGTGCCGGTCCCGGGGGATCAGCCCGTACGCGTCGGCGAAGAGCCGCAGCCGGCGCGGCCGGTCGGGGCGGTTCCAGCCGAGGGTGATCGAGTCCCGGTCGGAGAAGATCGGCACCCAGGTCCAGGCCGCGTACGCCACGTCGTAGATCCGGGCGCCGGGCGAGGCCAGGTCGAAGTCGATCAGCCCGAGGGTGCCGTCCGGCCGCCAGATCACGTTGTGCGGGGCGGCGTCGTGGTGACAGATCACCTCGGTGTCCGGCGGGGGCGGGCCGAACGAGCGCCACACCGCACCCGGCGGCGGGGCGAAGCCGTACTGGGCGTCGTGGAACATCCGCAGCATGGTGGCCACGGTGACCAGCGCCTCGTCGGTCACCCAGTGCGGGGCCAGCGGGTACTCCCCGCACTCCCCCTCCAGGTACGACAGGACCTCCCGGTTGCGCTCGTCCATGCCGAGGGCACGGGGCGCACCGGTGAACCCCACGTACTCCAGGTGACGCAGCAGGGCGTGCACCGACGGGGTCCACGGGCCGGCGTTGCGCCGCACGGTGTCGCCGACCCGCACCACGGTGCTCACGTTCCCGCCGTGCAGCGGGATCTCCTGCGAGGTCACGTACGGTCTCCCCAGGCCCGGACCGGAGTGGCGGGAGTCGCGCCACCCGGCGTACGCGCGATCGTCG
The DNA here is from genome assembly GCF_900090245.1 of Micromonospora halophytica. Taxonomy (GTDB): domain Bacteria; phylum Actinomycetota; class Actinomycetes; order Mycobacteriales; family Micromonosporaceae; genus Micromonospora; species Micromonospora halophytica. The sequence continues at coordinate 133,980 of NZ_FMDN01000011.1, read as the reverse complement.
TTCGTCACTGCGAGGTTACGCGTCGCGGGCGAGCGGCTCGGTCCCGAGCAGCGCGTCGACGAACTGCGCCGGGTCGAACGGGGCCAGGTCGTCCGCGCCCTCGCCGAGGCCGACCAGCTTGACCGGAATGCCGAGTTTGCGCTGCACGGCGATCACGATGCCGCCCTTGGCGGTGCCGTCGAGCTTGGAGAGCACCACCCCGGTCACGTTCACCACCTCGGTGAAGACCCGGGCCTGTTCCAGGCCGTTCTGGCCGGTGGTGGCGTCGAGGATCAGCAGGGTCTCGTCGATCGGGCCGTGCTTCTCCACCACCCGCTTGACCTTGCCCAGCTCGTCCATCAGGCCGATCTTGTTCTGCAGCCGGCCGGCGGTGTCGATGAGCACGGTGTCGGTGCCGGCCTCGATGCCGCGGCGGACGGCGTCGAAGGCGACGCTGGCCGGGTCGGCGCCCTCGGGGCCGCGGATCGTCTCGGCGCCCACCCGGCCGCCCCAGGTCTGCAACTGGTCGGCGGCGGCGGCCCGGAAGGTGTCGGCCGCGCCCAGGGTGACGCTGTGGCCATCGGCGATCAGCACCCGGGCGATCTTGCCGCAGGTGGTGGTCTTGCCGGCGCCGTTGACACCGACCACCAGCAGCACCGCCGGTCCTCCCTCCCTGGGGGTGGTCTTCAACGACCGGTCCAGGCTCGGGTCGAGGGCGTTGACCAGCTCGGCGGCGAGCAGGGCACGCAGCTCGGTGGCGGAGCGGGTGCCGAGCACCCGGGTCCGCTCGCGCAGCCGGTCGACGATCTCCCGGGTGGAGTCGACACCGACGTCGGCGGTGATCAGGGCGTCCTCGATCTCCTCCCAGGTGTCCTCGTCGAGGTGGTCGCGGCTGAGCAGGCCGAGCAGGCCCTTGCCCAGGGCATTCTGCGAGCGGGACAGCCGGGAGCGCAGCCGCACCAGGCGGCCGGCGGTGGGTTCCGGGACCTCCAGCGGGGGCGCCTCGACCACCGGCGGCTCGACCAGGATGCCGGTGGAGAATTCGGACTCCACCGCCTCGACCGGGGGACCGGCCAGGTCCTCCTCGGCCCGGGTGTCGACCTCGGTCTCCGGCAGCGGCGGCTCGGGGCGCCGGCGCAGCCGGGGCACCACCAGGCTGAGGCCGCCGAGGATCAGCACACCGAGCAGGGCGAGTGCGACGAGGAGGTATTCCTTCATGCCGAAATCCTGTCAGATGCCGGCGACGGCGTCTCATCGACCGCACCCCCGTGGTGCCCGGGATGGCCGGCGGTAGGCTCGGCCACAGCCAGCAGTGGTGCGACCGCCGGCGGGGTAGTAATGATGAAGTCCGCTCACCTCGGAGGTCCGCCATGCCCGCCGCACGCCTGCTCATCGGACCTCTGCTGCGGCGGGTCGTCGGCACCCGGGCCACCGTCTGGGTGGAGACCAGTGCGCCCGCCGTGGTCACCGTCCGCACGGCCGGCGGGGCCTGCGGCACCGCGTCGACCTTCTCCGCGTACGGCCACCACTACGCCCTCGTGGTGGTGGACGGGCTCGCGCCGGACAGCGTCGACCGGTACGAGGTGCTGGTGGACGACGAGGTGGCCTGGCCGGTGCCGGCGAGCGGCTTCCCGCCCAGCGTGATCCGGACCAGGGCCGCCGACGACCGGGACCAGCCGGTACGGCTGATCTTCGGCTCCTGCCGGGAGACCACCCAGCACGCCACCGCCCGGCGGCTGCCGCCGGACGCGCTCGACGCGTACGCCCGGCGGGCGATGGCCGGCCCGGACCCGGCCGGCCTGCCGGACCTGCTGGTGCTCCTCGGTGACCAGGTCTACGCCGACGAGACCTCCCCCACGGTGCGCCGGCTGCTCAAGCGACGCCGGCGGCGGCCGGAGCACGCCCCGGCGACCCAGGTGGTCAGCTTCGACGAGTACACCAAGCTCTATCTGGAGTCCTGGCGGGACCCGGAGATCCGTTGGCTGCTCTCCACGGTGCCGAGCGTGATGATCTTCGACGACCACGAGGTCATCGACGACTGGAACACCTCGGCGCCCTGGCGCGACGACATGCGCGCCCAGCCCTGGTGGGCCGAGCGGATCCGCAGCGGGCTGGCCTCCTACTGGGTGTACCAGCACCTGGGCAACCTGTCCCCCGACGAGGTCGCCGCGGACCCGGTGTACGCCAAGGTGATGGCCGCCGAGGACGCCACCGACGTGCTGCGCGAGTTCGGCGAGCGGGTCGACAGGGAGGCCGACGAGGCGCACGACACCGAGCGCTGGCGGGCCGTGCAGTACCAGTGGAGCTACGCCCTCGACCTGGGGCGGACCCGCCTGGTGATGCTCGACAACCGGTGCAGTCGGGTGCTCCAGCCGGGCAACCGGGCAATGTTGCCGCCCGGCGAGTGGTCCTGGTTCCTCGACCGGGCGCACGGCGTCTACGACCATCTGGTGGTCGGCGCCTCGCTGCCCTGGCTGCTGCCGCCGGGCATCCACCATGTGGAGGCCTGGAACGAGCGCCTGGCGGACTCGCGCCGGCCCTGGCTGGCGAAGGTCTCCGAGCAGCTGCGTCGTGGCCTGGACCTGGAGCACTGGGCGGCGTTCCGCCGCTCCTTCGACGGGCTCGGCGCGCTCTTCGCCCGGCTGGGCAGCGGCACGGCCTCGACGTCCGGCGACCGGATCGGGGCGGGTTCGGCGTACCCGGCGCCGGCGTCGATCAGCGTGCTCTCCGGCGACGTGCACCACTCGTACGTGGCCCGGGCCCGGTTCGACGATCCGGCGGTGCGTACCCCCGTGCACCAGCTCACCTGCTCCCCCATCCACAACCAGGTGCCGGCGGGGATGCGCCCGCTGATGCGGCTCGGCTGGAACCCGGGGCCGGCCGCCGCCGCCCGGGCCCTGGCCCGCTTCGCCGGGGTACGCCGCCCGAGCGTGCGGTGGAAGAAGCTGGCCGGCCCGTACTTCGGCAACGCGGTGGCGACGCTGGCGCACACCGGACGGGAGGCCGAGGTGCTGATCGAGGGCACCACCGGCGACGGCCACCTGCGCGAGGTGGCGCGGCAGCGGTTGACACCGGTGGGCTGAGCCGCCCCGTACGCTCGGTGCCGTGGACGAGCACCTGCCGGAGGCCCTGCGCGCGGTCGAGGACGAGCTTGCCGCGCTGCTGCGGCGAGGGCGTGCCCTCTCCTGGGAGATCGCCCGGGAGGTCCACCCCAACCTGGAGCCCAACGCGTACGGGCTGCTGCTCTGGTTGCGTCGCTCCGGCTCGACCCGGCTCACCGACCTGGCCACCCGGCTCGGCATCGGCAAGGGCACGTTGAGCCGGCAGATCCACGGCCTGGAGGGGCTGGGGCTGGTCCGCCGGGATCCGGACCCGGACGACCGCCGGGCCGCCCAGCTCAGCCTCACCGAGGAGGGCACCCGCCGCTTCGACAGCGCCCGTTCGGTGCGGCTGGGGCAGCTCCGGCAGGCCCTGGAGAGTTGGCCGGACCGCGACGTGGAGGAGTTCGCCCGGCTGCTGCGCCGGTTCAACGACGGCGCTCTCTGATCGCTCTCGCACACAGATTGTCGTCCCCGACCGCGAGGATGGCCGGATGACGTGGACCGCACCCGAGATCACCCGGACCAACGAACCGTACGTCGCCGATGAACGCACCATGCTGGAGGGCTGGCTGGACTACCACCGGGACACCCTGCTCACGAAGTGTGCCGGGTTGACCGCCGAGCAGCTGAGGACGCCCAGCGTCGAGCCGTCCGGGCTGACCCTGCTCGGCCTGGTCCGGCACATGGCGGAGGTGGAGCGCTGGTGGTTCCGCGTCCGGGCGGCGGGCCAGGACGTCGGCGGCCTCCACAGCACCGACGAGGACCCGGACGCCGACTTCAACGGGGTCGCCGAGGCCGACGCGGAGGCCGACTTCGCCATTTTCCGGGCGGAGGTCGAGGCCGCCCGGGCAGCCGCCGCCGGTCTGTCACTGGACCAGACCTTCCAGCGCCGCCGCAGGGACGGAGGCACCGACGAGATCAGCGTCCGCTGGGTCTACGTCCACATGATCGAGGAGTACGCCCGGCACAACGGGCACGCCGACCTGATCCGGGAACGCATCGACGGCGTCACCGGAGACTGACGGTCATCCCGCGACGCCGGCCACCGCCCGTTCCCAGGGCGGTGGCCGGCGTCGTTGTTCTTCCCGACCGGTGAGCCGTCGGTCGTTCGTTCCTTCCGGCAACTGGGAGATTGACCACACCAGTTCTTCTAATATTTATGATAAAAACTCTCCATCATCGCAGCACCACTAGGAGCACCCGCCATGACAAGAACCAGCCTGAGCGCGGTGGCAGCCGCGTTCGTCCTGGCCACGGCCGTACCGGTCTGGGCGGCCGGCAACCAGCCGGCAACCGCACCCACGCCCGCCGCCGGCGGCACGCACGGCACCGCGGCCAGCGCCGACCCGAGCGGATCCGGGTCCCACCACGAGCACGCCGACCCGGAGGCCATGGACGCCGCCATGGCGGCGCGGGACAAGTCCTTCCCCGCGAAGACGGCCGGGCAGGGCGCGCCCGACCTCGAGCCGACCGTCGCTCCGGACGGGACGAAGGAGTTCGCGCTCACCGCCAAGATCGCCAAGTGGGAGTTGGAGCCCGGCAAGACGGTCGACGCCTGGACCTTCAACGGCACCGTGCCGGGCCCGACGCTCAAGGTCGCGGTCGGCGACAAGGTGCGGGTCATCGTCAAGAACGAGCTACCGGAGTCCACAAGCGTCCACTGGCACGGCATCCTGCTACCGAACGAGGTCGACGGGGTGGCCAACATGACCCAGGACCCGATCAAGCCGAGTGAGACCTTCACGTACGAGTTCACCGCCGAGCGTGCCTCGGTGGGTTGGTTCCACTCGCACCACGACGGCACGAAGCAGGTCGCGAACGGCCTCTGGGGGACCATCCTGATGGGTGAGATGCCCAGGCCGAAGGGCGTCACCGTCACCCAGAGCAGGACCATGCACCTCCAGGACGGTGGCGTGATCGGGCTCAGCCTCAACGGGAAGTCCTTCCCGGCCACCGAACCGGTGCAGGCGAAGTTGAACGAATGGGTCGAGATCCACTACGTCAACGCCGGCGGGCAGGCCCACCCGATGCACCTGCACGGGCTCGACCAGCTCGTGATCGCCAAGGACGGCTACCCGTTGGCCACCCCCTACGAGGTCGACACCGTCCTGATCGCCCCCGGTGAGCGGTACACCGTCCTGATCAAGGCCAACCGGGTCGGCACCTGGCTGTGGCACTGCCACATCTTCTCCCACGCCGAGGGCAGCCAGGGCATGTTCGGCATGGTCACCGCCCTGACGGTCAGCTGATCCTCCCTCCACCTCCGTAGTTCTCCCTGAGGAGCCTCTCGTGTCAGACATCCCCAGCGGCGCGGCGACCGGCGCTGCCCGTCGCGACCGCAGGACCGGCCTCGCCGAGCCACTCCAGCGACTCTTCCCCGCACTGACCTCCGCCGTCGTCTTCGGCCTCCTGCTCGGCATGATCATCGTGGCGTTCGCCCCGGGCCGGACCGGACCGGGCCACCTGGCGGCGGGTGCCGCCGCCCCGGCGGGCAAGGCCGGTCCCTTCGACATCGAGCTCGGTGACCTGTACGTGAAGCCGTCCTCGATCAACGTGCCGAAGGGCGCGACGGTCGAGCTGCGGGTGCACAACGCCGGCAAGATGGACCACAGCCTCGAACTCGACGGCACCGGCGGCAAGATGCTGAAGCCCGGCGAGTCCGAGACCGTCACCTGGGGTCCGATCACCTCCTCGGTCAAGGCGTGGTGCACCGTCGCCGGCCACAAGGACGCCGGCATGGTGCTCGACATCCTGGTCGAGGGCAGCACCGCCGACGCCGGTGCAGCGCCCGCCGGCGAGGGCGCCGACAACAGCGCGAAGATCGATTTCGCCGCCGCGCCGGCCTCCGACTGGAAGCCGTACGACCCGGCGGTCACGCCGGCCCCCGGCGGCACCCGGCACGACGTCACCCTCAGCGTCGAGGAGAAGGAGCAGGAGGTCGCCCCCGGGGTCACCCAGCTGCGCTGGACGTTCAACGGACAGGTCCCCGGGCCGACCCTGCGAGGCAGGGTCGGTGACCTCTTCACCGTGACCCTGGTCAACAACGGCACCATGGCCCACTCCATCGACTTCCACGCCTCGAAGGTCGCGCCGAACGTCGAGATGCGCACCATCAAGCCCGGGGAGAAGCTGACGTACCAGTTCAAGGCCGACTACGCGGGGATCTTCTACTACCACTGCGGCACCGACCCGATGCTGCACCACATCGCCAACGGCATGTACGGCGCGCTGATCGTCGATCCGCCGAACCTCGGCGCGGTGGACCGGGAGATCATCCTGGAGCAGGCGGAACTCTACCTCGGCCCGAAGGGCGAACCCGGCGACCTGAAGAAGATGCACGCCGAGAAGGCCGACGCCGTGGTCTTCAACGGCTTCGTCAACCAGTACGTCCACCGCCCCGTCACGGTCGACAAGGGCGAGCGGGTCCGCGTCTGGGTGCTGAACGCCGGCATCAACGAGATCAGTTCCTTCCATGTGATCGGCACGATCTTCGACACCGTGTACAAGGAGGGCAACTACCTGCTGCGCCCCGACGCGGGCAGGGGCGGCGGCCAGGCGCTCGACCTGATGCCGGCACAGGGTGGCTTCGTCGAGTTCACCCTCGACCGGGACGGCACCTATCCGTTCGTCACGCACAAGATGTCCTCGGCGCACAAGGGCGCGATCGGGCTGTTCCAGGTCGGAGCGGGACAGTGACCGGGGCGGGTGCCGCCGAGCGGGCGGGCCTCCCGCTGGGCGGGGCACGACCGGCCGGGGCCGACGTCGCCCGCCGGCTCGCCGTCGTGGCGACCGCGCTCGCCGGGGTGGCGCACTACGCGGTGGTACCGCAGCACCGGGCCGAGTGGTGGGTGGCCGCCGCGCTCCTCACGCTGGTGGGTGGCCTGCAACTCGGTTGGGCGGTGCTGGCGTGGCGGGACGGGGACCGCGCCCTGCTGGTCCTCGGGCTCGGCGGCAACGTTCTGGTGCTGGCCGGATGGCTGGTCAGCCGTACGGCGGGGCTGCCGGTGGGCCCACACGCGGGTGAACCGGAACCGGTCCTCGCCACCGACCTGGCCAGCGTCGTGGCCGAGGTGGTCGCGGTGGCAGCGATCACGGTGGGGCTGGCGCTGTCGGCCCGTCGGCAGAGGTCGGCGAGGCCGGGCACGGCCTGAGTACCTGATGGGTGCCGGCGGCGTGAGCGATACTTGGCAGTAATGGAAACCAGGTCTGCTCCGCCGCCGGAACCCCAGCCGTCAGGTTCGGGCCGGGCCGCCGTCCTCGACGCCCTGCGTGCGTTCGACGGTCCGGTCACCATCCAGGCCCTGGCCGGACAGCTCCGCCTGCACCCCAGCACGGTGCGCTTCCACCTGATGAAGCTGGTCCAGGGCGGTCTCGTGCACGAGGAACAGGCCGCACCGGAGGGACCGGGCCGACCGCGGCTGTGCTACCGGGCGGTCCGGGACACCCCGCCCGCCGGCCCGACCGCCGAGGACCAGATCGGCGAGTACCAACTGCTGTCGCACATCCTCACCGGCTACGTCGCGGCACACACCGACGATCCGGCCGCCGCCGCCCGCTCCGCCGGACGGCAGTGGGGCCACTTCCTGGTGGACCGCCCGGCCCCGTCCGACCAGCCGACGCGCGAGGAGGTCGTCACCCGGGTCTCCGGCATGCTCGACAAGCTCGGATTCGAGCCTGAGACGGAGGCGAACGGTGAGATCCTGTTGCACCGGTGCCCGTTCCGGGCGGTGGCCGAACGCCATCCCGGCGTCATCTGCTCGGTCCACCTCGGCCTGCTCCAGGGCGCCACGGAGGAACTCGGCGGCGACCCGGAGCAGACCGTCCTCGAACCGTTCGTGACGCCCCGGCTCTGCGTCGCCCGGTTGCCGCTCACCGGGGACGAGCCCGAGGGCGGCCGGCACCGCCCGGACGAGCAGCACCCGGACGACTCCGGAAACTAGGGCGTCTCCCGGATCTTCGCCGGCCTGCGACGGACCCAGGCGGTGTCCGGCGCCCGCCTGGGAGCACTCCTCGGCCGGCTCGTGCACCTATCGGGGAGTCCGGCTCAGTACACCAGGGCTTTGCGCAGGTAGTGCAGGTCGTCAGGGCCGGACCAGCGCAGCGCCGACAGGCCGGCCACCCGCGCGCCCCGGATCGCCCAGTCCTCGTCGTCGACGAAGAGCACCCGCGACGGCGCGGTCTGAAGCGCGTCACAGGCCGCCTGGAAGTACTCCTTGGCCGGCTTGTTCACCCCGACGACCGAGGAGTTGACCACCACGTCCAGCTCACCGGTCAGGCCCAGCGCGGCCAGGTCGGCGTCGAGCAGGTCGGTGGCGTTGGTGCCCAGCCCGACCCGTACGCCGGCCGCCCGCACCTCGCGGACGAAGCCGAGCACCTCCGGGTCCACCTCGCCCCGGTAGCGCTGCCACTGCTCGACCGCGGCGCGGGCCCGCTCCGGGCTGCCCACCGACTCGGTCAGCGCGTCCGCCACGCTGGACATCCACTCGGCGTGGCTGACCCGGCCGGTCAGCACCGGCTGGAGCCGCCCCCACTGCATGGCGATCTCGCCGAGGACGCCCTCGGAGAGCCCGTACTCCCGCTCGACGCCGACGGCCACCGCCGGGTCCCAGCGACGCAGTACACCGTCGAAGTCCACCAGGAGCGCCGTCGCGCGTTCCCGACCCACTACTCGTTCTCCTCGCCGCGGCCTGGCCGCTCGTCCCCGTCGGCCCGGTTGAGCCGTTGACTGATCACCTGGGTGACCCCACTGCGCATGGTCACCCCGTACAGCGCGTCGGCGATCTCCATCGTCCGCTTCTGGTGCGTGATGACGATCAGCTGACTCTTCTCCCGCAACTGTGCCAGCAGCGTGATCAGCCGGCCCAGGTTGACGTCGTCCAGCGCCGCTTCGACCTCGTCCATGATGTAGAACGGGCTGGGCCGGGCACGGAAGATCGCCACCAGCATCGCCACCGCGGTCAGCGAGCGTTCCCCGCCGGAGAGCAGCGAGAGCCGCTTGATCTTCTTGCCCGGGGGTCGCGCCTCGACCTCGACTCCGGTGGTGAGCAGGTCCTCCGGGTCGGTGAGGATCAGCCGGCCCTCGCCGCCGGGGAAGAGCACGGTGAAGACCTGCTCGAACTCCCGGGCGGTGTCGGCGAACGCGCTGGCGAAGACCTCCAGGATCCGGTCGTCGACGTCCTTGACCACGGTGAGCAGGTCGCGGCGGGTGGCCTTCAGGTCCTCCAGCTGCTCGGAGAGGAACTTGAAGCGCTCCTCCAGCGCGGCGAACTCCTCCAGTGCGAGCGGGTTGACCTTGCCGAGCAGGGCCAGTTCCCGTTCCGCCTTGGCGGCGCGCTTCTCCTGCACCGGGCGCTCGTAGCGGACCGGCTCGGGCACCGGCAGGCCGTCGCGTTCTGCCGCCGCGACGTCCACCTGGGTGGGCGGGACGGGCTGGTTCGGGCCGTACTCGGCGACCAGGGTCTCCACGTCCAGGCCGAAATCCTCGGCGGCCTTGGCCTCCAGCTGCTCGATGCGCAGCCGCTGCTCGGCGCGGGCCACCTCGTCCCGGTGCACCTGGCTGGTGAGCCGTTCCAGCTCCGCGCCGAGCCGCTTGGCCGCGCCGCGTACCTCCGACAGCTCGGCCTCGCGGGCGGCGCGTTCGCGCGCCACGGCGTCGCGGTGCTCCTCGGCGGCGGCGATCGAGCCGGTGAGCCGGGTGAGCGCCGCACGGGCGCCGCCGACCACGGCCCGGGCGATGGTCGCGCCCCGGGCCCGCGCGGCCCGCCGGGCGGCGGCCCGTTCCCGGGCGGCGCGCTCCGCGGTCGCTTGCCGGGCCAGGGAGTCCGCGCGGCCGGCGATGGAGGCGACCCGCTCCTCGGCGGTACGCACCGCGAGCCGGACCTCCATCTCGTTCTGCCGGGCCCGGGGCACCATCGCGGCGAGCTGGTCCCGTTCCTCGGTGGACGGTTCGGCGTCGATCGGGGTGGCCTCGGCCAGCCGCAGCCGCTCCTCCAGCTCCGCCAGGGCGGTCAGGTCGCGTTCCCTTGCCGCCTCGGCGCGGGCCCGGGATTCGCCGAGCCGGTCGGTCTCCGCCTTCGCCGAGCGGGCGGCGGCCCCCAGCTCGGCCAGCCGGCGGGCGGCGGCGTTGCGGTGGCTCTCCGCCTCCCGCCTGGCGGCGGCGGCGTGCTGCACCGCCTCCTTGGCCGCCGCCACCTCGGCCCGGGCGTCGACGAGCTGTTCGCGCAGCTCGCCGCTGGTCCGCTCGGCGGTGAGCCGGTTGGCCCGCGCCTCCTCGACGGCTGCCTGCACCTCGATGTAGCTGGGTGCCTTCGCCGACCCGCCGGCCGCCGCGTACGCCCCGACCACGTCACCGTCTCCGGTGACCGCGCGCAGCTCCGGGTTGGCGGCGACCAGCTCGGCCGCGGCGGCGAGGTCGTCGACGAGCGCCACGTCGCGCAGCGCGCGGTGCACCGCCGGACGGATCTCGGCGGAGCACTCGACCAGGTCGGGGGCCCAGCGGGCGTGCTCGGGGAGCTTCGGGCGCAGTGCGTCCGCGCTGCCGTCCATGCCGGGGCCGGCAGGGCTGCCGACCAGCAGCCCGGCCCGGCCGGCGTCGGAGATCTTGAGCAGCCGCATCGCCTCGACGGCCTCGTCCACCCCGGTGACCGCGACCGCGTCGGCGAGCCCGCCGAGCGCGGCGGCGAGCGCCGCCTCGTGGCCGGGAGCGACGGTGAGCAGCCCGGCGAGGCTGCCGAGCAGGCCGGGCACCTCACCGGCGCGGGCGAGCAGCGCGCCCGCGCCGTCCTTGCGGCGCAGGCCGAGGGCGAGTGCCTCCTCGCGGGCCTTCCAGGTGGCGGCGTCCTTCTCGGCGCTCCGCTCGGCGTCGGCGAGGGCGCGGACGGCCGCTTGGGCCCGCTCGTGGACGGCGACCGCCTCGGCGTGCCGCTCGTCGAGCTCGGCGTTGTCCCGGTCGGCCTCGGTGGACTGCGCGGCGACCGCGTCCAGGTCGGCCTGCGCCTTCTCGGCCCGGGCCAGCGCGTCGGTGTGGGCGGCGGCGAGGCGGTCGATCTCCTCACCCGCGCTGGTGGTACGGGCCCGCGCCGAGTTGACCTGCCCGGTGAGCCGGGCCAGCCCTTCCCGCCGGTCGGCGATGGCCTTGGCGGCGGCGACCAGTTCCCGCTCGGCGGTGGCGAGCTGCCGTTCCAGCTCCTGCCGCTGCTCGACCGCCTCGGCGAGGCGGACCTGGTCTTCGGTGAGCGCGGCGCGCAGTTCCTCCTCCTGCTCGCGGACCCGCTGCGACTCGGCCTCCAACTGGTCCGGGTCGCGGCCGGTGCGCTCGTCGTCGGAGGTGGCGCTGAGGTGGCGCAGGCGTTCCCGGGCGAGCTGCTCGATGGAGCGGAACCGCTCCTGCAGGGCGGAGAGCTTGTACCAGGTGTCCTGGGCGGCGGCCAGCAGCGGCGCGTCCTGGGCGAGGGCCGCCTCCAGCTCGGCCAGCCGGGCCTGCACCTCGGTGTGTTCCGCCTCCACCTGCTCGCGTCGCTCCCGCAGCGCGGTCTCGTCGGCGATCTCCTTGTTCAGGGTGGTGCGCAGGGTGTGCAGGTCGTCGGCGAGCAGCCGCAGCCGGGCGTCGCGCAGGTTGGCCTGGATGGCGGCGGCGCGGCGGGCCACCTCGGCCTGCCGGCCCAGCGGCTTGAGCTGGCGGCGCAGCTCGGCGGTGAGGTCGGTGAGCCGGTTGAGGTTGGTCTGCATCGCGTCGAGCTTCCGCAGCGCCTTCTCCTTGCGCTTGCGGTGCTTGAGGACGCCGGCCGCCTCCTCGATGAACGCCCGCCGGTCCTCCGGCTTGGCGTGCAGCATGCCGTCGAGGCGGCCCTGGCCGACGATGATGTGCATCTCCCGGCCGATGCCGGAGTCGGAGAGCAGCTCCTGGATGTCGAGCAGCCGGCAGGAGTCGCCGTTGATCTCGTACTCGCTCTCGCCGGAGCGGAACATCCGGCGGGTGATGGAGACCTCGGTGTACTCGATCGGCAGCGCGCCGTCGGTGTTGTCGATGGTGAGGGTGACCTCGGCGCGGCCCAGCGGCGCCCGGCCGGCGGTGCCGGCGAAGATGACGTCCTCCATCTTGCCGCCGCGCAGCGCCTTGGCGCCCTGCTCGCCCAGCACCCAGGCGATGGCGTCGACGACGTTGGACTTGCCGGAGCCGTTCGGGCCGACCACGCAGGTGATCCCGGGCTCCAACTTCAGCGTCGTCGCGGAGGCGAAGGACTTGAACCCCTTCACCGTCAGGCTCTTGAGATGCACCTTCTCGATCCTCGTCCGGTGGCCGCCGCAGGCGTCGCGGGCTGCGCGGACCTGGTGAACCCGCAGACTAACCCCTCGGTGGGGGCCGGTCGGCACGCGACCCGCCCCGGGGCACGGCACGGCACCGCTGAATGCGGCGTGACGCATCCGACAAGATCGCGAAACTGCGGTGGCGAAATTGCGGGGACAGAGCTGCGCGCCGGCACTTCGAGTGTCGGCGCGCGTTGTTTCGAGTGGTGCTATTCAGTTGTGCGGGATCCCGATGAGATCAGGTCAGCGCGGGCTCGGCGAGCCGGAGGAGGTCGTCAGCCTCCGCGGCGGCCGCGGCGAGCCGATCGTTCTCGGCGCGCAGACGCGTGATCTCGAACTCCAGTGCCTGAACCGTGGCACGCAGTCGGGTGACCTCGTCGAGCAGACGCCGGTCGGGCGCTGCACCTACGTGGCCGAAGAGGGCCTTGGCCATGCTGAACTCCTTGATATGCGCTGCCGGAAAGGCCGGCCAACGCGCGCCCATGAACTGTCCGCGACTGCTATCCCGGGCGAAATCCGGGCATGGCTGGGCGCGACTGGCGACACGTATATATTGAGCCGAGGACCCCTCCTTCGTCAAGTTCCCGCAGGCCGTAGATCATCTCCACGTCCACCCTGTCCACTCGTCGGGGGCCACCAGGCTCGGACACACTCTGTCCGGACTCCTTGACTGTACGCCCGGAAATGTGCGTACGGTCAGTACGTGAGTCACTCTCCCTTAACTCTTCCTTAGCCAGGTTGCCGCAGTTCACGGCGCGTCCGTAGCGTCACCCCGGCCCGCAACCGACCCGTGGAGGCGACAGGCGTGTACGGCTGGACCGACCCCAACGAACCGGACGGCGTTCCCCGCCGACCGCGACCGCCTGCCGACGAGCAGCCGAGTTGGCTGACCGACCGCCCGGAGCCGCGCTCGGCGTACCTCTTCGGGGACGCCCCGGAGCAGCCCGGCGACGACTGGACCGAGGCCCCCACCGGGGGCTGGCAGGTTGCGCCCGCCGACCGGCCGTACGGGGAGCCGCACCACACCGCCGCCCTCCCGGTGGTCGACGCGCCGACCGGCCCGGTCGTGACGCCCTTCGAGCGGACCGCCGACCGGCTGCCCCGGGACGCCTCGGGCCCGGTGGTGGCCCGGTTCGAGCGGGCCGCCGGCCGGGGACCGGAGACCGCACCCGCCTGGAGCCCGGCGGGCGACCCGTCCGCCGAGGGACAGGGGCGACACCGGCAGCGCGGCCGCTTCCCCCGCCCGCTGGTGATCGGCGGCGCCGCCGCGGCCGCCACGCTGGTGGTGAGCCTCGGCGTGGGCGCCCTGGTCCTGCCCGGCGACGGCGGCGGGGCCGACAAGGCGTCCTTCGACGACACGGCGGCCGCCGCCCCGGTGGCCCCCGACGTCACCGGCGCCGACGCGCTGGCCGCCACCGGCAGCCCCTCCCCCAGCGCCACGCCGACCACCGCGAGTCCCAAGCCGTCACCGACGAAGACCGTCCGGCCGACTCCCGCGCCGACGCGGACCACGGCGGCGTCCCGGCAGGGCACCGGACGCAACGGCAGCGCCTCGACCGGCGGCAGCACCACGAACTCGCTGAGCCCCGGCGTCAGCAGCCAGGCCCAGCAGGTCGTCGACCTGGTCAACGCGGAGCGGGCCAAGGCCGGCTGCGGGAAGCTGGGCATCGACGACAAGCTCATGACCGCCGCCCAGCGGCACAGCCAGGACCAGGCCGACCACCAGAAGATGTCGCACACCGGCAGCGACGGCAGCGACGCCGGTGACCGGATCGACCGGGTCGGCTACGCCTGGCGCACCTACGGCGAGAACGTCGCCTGGAACCAGAAGACCCCGGCAGCGGTCATGGACGCCTGGATGAACAGCCCCGGGCACCGGGCGAACATCCTCAACTGCGCCTTCACCGAGATCGGTGTCGGCGTGGCGAGCAGCAACGGCCCGTACTGGACGCAGGTCTTCGCCGCGCCCCGCTGAGCCGCCCACCGACGCGCCCCCGTCCGCGACGCCCACCGCGTCGTCGGCCGGGGGCGCGTCGTTTGACCGGGTGAGGAAGGCCGCGCGAGGTGGCCCGGCGTACCGGCGCGGGGCGGCGCGGCCCGCCCGAGGACCCGGGAGCGGCGCATGCGGATCCGGCTGCCAGCGCGGTGCGGCGGGCCGGCCCGCTCCGGCACGCCCGCCCGGGCGCCGTCGCGCCGCACCGCCCGCCGGGCCCTGCCGGCCGTCGTCGCGCTCACCCTGCTCGTCCCGATGTACGCCTGCCGCGCCGTGCCCACCCCGCCGAGCGCGCCGACCCCGTGGCCGGCCGGGTACGCCCACCGGTGGCAGTGGCAGTGGCAGCTCACCGGCCCGGTCGACACCACGGTGGAGGCCGACGTCTTCCTGCTCGACCCGGTCCGGACCACCTCCGCCGAGACGGCCGAACTGCGCCGGCGGGACCGTCGGCTGGTGTGCCAGGTGCACGTCGGGTCGTACGCCGACACCGACCCGGACGCCACCCGCTTCCCGGCGGCGGTCCGCGGCGTCGCGACCGACCGGCCGCGCCGCCACTGGCTGGACGTCCGCCGCTGGGACGTGCTGCGCCCGGTGCTGGCCGACCGGTTCCGGCTCTGCCGGGGCAAAGGATTCGGCGCGGTCGCCCTGGCCGACGCCGACGGGTACGCCCACCGCTCCGGGTTCCCGCTGCACTTCGACGACCAGCTCCGGTTCAACCGGCGGGTCGCCACGCTGGCCCGCTCCCTGGAGCTCTCCCCCGGCCTGGTCGACGACCTGGATCAGGTCGCCGCGCTGGCGCCCGACTTCGACTTCGCGGTCAACGAGGAGTGCGTACGGCTGCACCGGTGCGCCAAGCTGCTGCCCTTCACCGAGGCGCACAAGCCGGTCTTCCACGTGGAGTACACCGGGACCACCGCCACGTTCTGCGTCACCACCGTCGGCTACGGCTTCGCCTCCATGCGCAAGCAGCGCGACCTCGGCCCCTGGCGCGACCCCTGCCCCCTGCCCTGACGCCACCCGCCCTGGGGCGGGACGAGCCGAGGCCCGGACCGTCGCACGGTCCGGGCCTCGGCGGTCGTGGGCGGGATCAGCGGGCGCCGACCAGCTCCGGGGTGGGGGTGGGCGGGTCGGCCGGCGGGGCGACCGCCCGGGCCCGCAGGAAGCGCGGGGCCCACCAGTTGGCGTCGCCGAGCAGCGTCATCAGCGACGGCAGCACCACCGCCCGGATGATCGTGGCGTCCAGCAGGATCGCCGCCGCCAGCCCGATGCCGAGCTGCTTCATGTCGATCGTGCTCAGCGTGGCGAAGATCGCGAAGACCCCGACCATCACCACCGCCGCGCTGGTCACCACGCCCGCCGACGAGGTGATCCCGTACGCCACCGCGTCCCGGTTGGACATGCCGGCCCGGATCCCCTCGCGGATCCGGCTGACCACGAAGACGTGGTAGTCCATGGAGAGCCCGAAGAGCACCACGAAGAGGAAGAGCGGCAGCCAGGAGACGATCGCCCCCATCGAGGTGAAGCCGAGCGGCCCCTCGGCCCACTCGCCCTGGAAGACCAGCACCAGCAGGCCGTACGCGGCGCCGGCGGAGAGCAGGTTGAGCACGATCGAGGTGAGCGCCACGACCACCGAACGGAACGTCCAGGTCATCACCAGGAAGGTCAGCGCCAGCACGAAGGCCATCACCAGCGGCAGCTTCTCCTCGACGTGCTGCGCGTAGTCCTCGCTGGCGGCGACCCCGCCGCCGACCGCGTACTCGACGCCGGGGATGCCGCGCATCGCCGCCGGCAGCAGGTCGTCGCGCAGCGTGTGCAGCGAGCGCGCCGCCTCGTCGTCCCGGCTGGCGTACGGGGTGGCGACCTCCAGCGTCGACACCCGCCGGTCGGCCGACACCTCGATCCTCGGGCCGTCCCCCTCGGCCGGCGCGAAGAGCGGGTCGGCGGCGGCTCGCCCGGCCAGGTCGGTAAGCGCCGCCCGTACCCGGTCGGCCTGCTCGGCGGGCGCCTGCACGGCCACCAGGTGGCTGGTGCCGGTGCTCGGGAAGGCGGCGGTGAGCCGGTCGTACGCCTGCATGGCCGGCGTGGTGCGGGGCAGGTCCTCCATGCCGGGGAACTTCAGCTTCATGCCCAGCGCCGGCGCGGCCAGGGCGAGCAGCAGCCCGACCGAGACGACCAGGGTGGCCAGCGGCGCACGCAGCGCGGGGCGCAGCACGGCCGGCCAGAACCGCGCCTTCGCCGGCTGCCCGTGCCGCCCGGTACGCGCCGCGGTGAGCCGCCACAGCAGCGGCACCCGGGGCCGGTCGACCCAGCGGCCCAGCTTCGCCAGCAGCGCCGGCAGCACGGTCAGCGAGCCGGTCACCGCGA
This sequence comes from Micromonospora halophytica, assembly GCF_900090245.1. Taxonomy (GTDB): domain Bacteria; phylum Actinomycetota; class Actinomycetes; order Mycobacteriales; family Micromonosporaceae; genus Micromonospora; species Micromonospora halophytica. Next base: position 117,237 of record NZ_FMDN01000011.1, on the reverse strand, counting down.
CCGCCACCACCAGGATCGAGCCGACCGCCAGCGAGGAGAAGACCGCGTCGTTGGCGAGCAGCAGCCCGGCCATCGAGATGATCACCGCGAAGCCGGAGACCACCACGGCGTGCCCGGAGGTCTCCGCGGCGATCTCCACCGCGTCCAGCCCGGAGCGGCCCTTGGCGCGTTCCTCCCGCTCCCGGCGCACGTAGAACAGCGAGTAGTCGACGCCGACGGCCATGCCGATCAGCAGGATCACGCTGGACGTGGTGTCGGTCGCCGGCACCAGGTGCGAGGCGAGCGTGGAGAGTCCCATCGCGGCGGCCACCGAGGAGAGCGCCAGCAGCACCGGCACCCCGGCGGCGATCAGCGCGCCGAAGGCGACGATCAGGATGGCCAGGGTGACCGGCAGGCTCAGCAGTTCGGCCCGCTTGAAGTCCTTGCCGAGCGTGTCGTCCAGGGCCTTGCCGATCGACGGCCCGCCGACCTGCTCGACCCGCAGCCCCGGATACGAGCCCTGGATGCCCGCCGTGGCGTCGCGCAGCGGCTGCACCCGGTCGGAGGCGTCCTCCGGGTCGCCGGCCATGGTGACCGGCACCAGCAGCGCGTTGCCGTCCCGGGACGACACCGGCGCCCCCACCGACGCCACCCCGGCCACCTGGCGCATCCGCTCGGTCGCGTCGGCCGCCGCCGCCTTCGCCGCCGCCTGGTCCAGCGTCCCGGTACGCGGCGTGATGAGGATGTTCTCGACGGCGGGGTCGTCGAAGTCCCCCTCGGTGACGAGGATGTCCGCCCGGCCGGACTCCCCGATCGCCATGTCGGCGTTCGTGGCCTCCTTCAGCCCGGCGGCGCTGCCACCGACGAAGCACACCGCCACGAACACCACCCAGAGCGCGATCGCACGCCACGGGTGCTCGGCGCTCCACCGCGCCAGCCGCACCGTCACCGGTCTTCTGCCCATCTGTCGCGTTCCCCCTGTCGCACCCGTCGGCGTCCTGCCGACGGTGCTGACGCTAGGGAAACGGGCAGCCGCCGGCATCGGGGATCGGCCCCGGCTCGTCCCGGACGTCACCCGGCGCGTGGTAAGGGGCACCCGGGCGGACCGGACGGGCAGAGCGGGCCGATGTCAGGGACCCGCCGGGAACGGCACACCGGCGCCACCCCGAGCCGGCTCGGGGTCACCCCCTCAGGGCCCCCCGGGGACGTGGCTGGCATCGCGGGCAACTGTACGACGAGCGGTTCATGAACGCCTCCCGCTTGATCGGCGCGCCGCACCGCCGGCAGGGCTCACCCTCCCGGCCGTACACGTTGAGCGACCGGTCGAAGTAGCCGCTCTCGCCGTTGACGTCGACGTACAGGTCGTCGAAGCTGGTGCCGCCCTGCGCGATCGCCTCGCCGAGCACGTCACGGACGTGCCCGAGCAGCCGGGTGGCGGCCGGGGCGGTCAGCGCGTCGGTCGGCCGCGCGCCGTGCAGCTTCGCCCGCCACAACGCCTCGTCGGCGTAGATGTTGCCCACTCCGGAGATCAGCGTCTGGTCGAGCAGCGCCCGCTTCACCTCGGTACGCCGCCGGCGCAGCGCCGCCACGAAGCCGGCGTCGGCGAACTCGTCGTCCATCGGGTCGCGGGCGATGTGCGCGATCTCCGCCGGCAGCTCGGCGCCGCCCTCGCTGACCGACAGCCCGCCGAACGTGCGCTGGTCGACGAAGCGCAGCTCGGGGCCGTCGTCGGCGAACCGGAACCGCACCCGCAGGTGCAGCTCGTCGGCGGCGTCCACCGGCTGCAGCAGCAGCTGGCCGGACATGCCCAGGTGGCCGATCAGCGCGTCGCCGCTGTCCAGCGGCAGCCAGAGGTACTTGCCGCGGCGCCGCACGTCGGTGACCGTACGGTCGGCCAGCACGGCGGCGAAGTGTGCCGCGCCGGGGACGTGCCGGCGTACCGCGCGGGGGTGGCGCACCTGGACCGAGGCGATCCGCCGGCCGGTGACCCACTGGGCCAGACCGTGCCGGACCGTCTCGACCTCGGGCAGTTCAGGCACTGCCCAGACCTGCCTCGGCGGTGGCCGCGGACTCCTCGGCCGCCAGCGCGGCCTGCTCCTTCTCGGCCTGCGCGGTCAGCTCCCGCCAGGCCGCCTCGGCGGCCCGCTGCTCCGCCTCCTTCTTGCTGCGCCCCTCGGCCCCGCCGTAGCGGTTGCCGGCCACCACCACCCAGGCGGTGAAGGTCTTGAGGTGGTCCGGACCGGTGCCCTCGATCCGGTACTCGGGCACACCCAGCCCCAGCGCGGCGGTGAGCTCCTGGAGGCTGGTCTTCCAGTCCAGGGCGGCGCCGCGGCCGGCGGACTCGGCCATCACCGGGTCGAAGAGGCGGTGGATGACCAGGGCGGCGGTGTCGAGGCCGTACTGGAGGTAGATCGCGCCGAGCAGCGCCTCCAGCGTGTCGGCGAGGATGCTGGCCTTGTCCCGGCCGCCGGTGGCCTCCTCGCCCTTGCCGAGCAGCAGGTACGCGCCGAGCCCGTCCGGCCCCAGGCCCCGGGCCACGTCGGCCAGGGCGCGCATGTTGACCACGCTGGCCCGCAGCTTGGCGAGCTGCCCCTCGGGCAGGTCCGGGTGGTTGCGGAAGAGCGCGGTGGTGATCACCACACCGAGCACCGAGTCGCCGAGGAACTCCAGCCGCTCGTTGGTGGGCAGGCCGCCGTTCTCGTACGCGTAGGAGCGGTGGGTCAGGGCCCGCTCCAGCAGCTCGGGGTCGAGCGTCACGCCGAACGCCGCCTCCAGGTGACCGACGTGGGCACGTCGGCGCTTGTCGTTCGTCATGGGCTCACCTCGGTGTCGATGCTGTCACTGGTCGAGGAGTGCACGGGGGCGCCGGCGAGCAGCGCGCGGACCCGGTCGGTGGCGCCGCGTCGCCACAGGTGCGCGGCGAGGGCGATGCCGGAGGCGACGTCGGCGGGTTCGGCGGCGCCGTGGCAGACCACCACCGTCCCGGCCACGCCGAGCAGGGCCGCCGCGCGGGGTGCGCCACCGATCTCGGGCGGGCCGCCGGCCATCGCGTACGCGCCCTCGATGGCCTTGAGCAGCACGTTACCGGTGAAGCCGTCGGTGACCACCACATCGGCGCGCGCGCCGATCGAGAGGTCGTACCCCTCGACCAGGCCGACGTAGCGGGCCCCGCACGGCAACGGCGCGGCGGCGAGCAGGGGGTCGGCGGCCTTGCGGGGGCGGTCGCCCTTGCCCGCCTCGGTGCCGACGGAGAGCAGCCCCACCCGGGGAGCGTCGACGGCGTGCGCCACGGCGGCGTACGCGGCACCGAGCACGGCGTGCCGGGCCAGGGTGGCGGGACGGGGTTCCAGGGAGCCGCCGACGTCGAGCAGGACCACCGGGCCGGACACGGCCGGGACGGTGGCCACCAGGGCCGGGTGGCGGACGTCGTCCCACCGACCGAGGCCGAGGGCGGCGGCGGAGACGGTGGCGCCGGTCGACCCGGCGGAGACGAGGGCGTCGGCGGTGCCGTCGCGGACGGCGGCGACGGCCGCCCGGACGGTGCTGTCGGCGCGCGGCGCGTGATGGGCCGGGCCGGCCGCGGCGTGCGCCGGTCGGACGGTGATCCGGGCGCGCTCCACCGGGGTGAGGGCGTCGGTCACCGCGACCGCGACCTCGGTCGGGCCGACGAGCAGCAGGTGCAGGTCCGGATCGGCGCGGACGGCTCGCAGAGCGCCGTCAACCACGACGGCGGGGGCGTCGTCCCCGCCGAGGAGGTCAACGGCGATCCGCGCGGTGCCCGGCTCCACCGTGACACCGGCCGGAGCGGGCCGGTCGGTGTCGCAGGGAGCCGGGGCACCGGGCGATCGCCAGGGTGCGCGCGCCACCCGACCCGTGGTCGGGGGCGTCACTCGGCGTCCAGGTCTCAGACTTCGAGGACCTGGCGGCCGTTGTACGTGCCGCAGACGGAGCACGCGGCGTGCGGCAGCTTGGCGGACTTGCACTGCGGGCAGGCCACGGTCGCGACCACGGCCGCCTTCCAGTTCGCCCGGCGGGACCGGGTGTTGCTGCGCGACATCTTGCGCTTGGGGACGGCCACGGTTCCTACTCCTCTGTACGGTTCAGTTGCGACAGGCCCGCCCAACGCGGGTCGATCTGCTGGTGGCTGTGGTCGACCGGCAGATCGTCCCAGTGCACCCCACACTCGGGGCACAAGCCTGGGCAGTCCTCCCGGCAGAGCGGGTTGGTCGGCAGTGTGAGCACCACCGCGTCCCGCAGCGCCGGCTCCAGGTCGATCAGATCGCCCTGCATCCGGCCCACCTCGTCCTCGTCGGTCGTGGAGTCCGTGGTGCTGTCCTGGTACGCGTACAGCTCCTGGACGTTCACGACCACCGAGTCGTTGATCTCACGCAGGCACCGGCCGCACTCGCCCCGGACGGGACCGCTGATGGTCCCGGAGACGAGCACGCCCTCGGACACCGACTCCAACCTCAGGTCGAGGTCGAGGTCCGCGCCCTCCGGCACGCCGATCAACTCCACGCCGAGGTCCGCCGGTGCCGGTGCGACCCGCTTGACCGTACGCATCGCGCCAGGTCGACGCGGCAGGTCCCTCGTGTCGAGGACCAGCGGCGACCTGGGGTTCAGGTTCGATGGCGAGTTCTTGGGCATAGTCAGACTCCGGCCGGTGAGAGGCCGACAAAAAAGGTTACCTGGGCGACCGCCGGACCGTCGAACCGGGGGCGGACGCCCTCCTGCTCATGTCGGCTGGTGAGGTGCCGCTCAGAAGGGTAGCGGGCGCTCCGCCTCGTCCCCGGCGAAGGTGCCGATCTCCCGCAGCGCGTGCATCTTGTCCCGGCCACGCTCTATCGAGGCCAGCGCCCGAGTCAGGAACTGCTCGAAGTTGGCCAGCGCGGTGTCGACGTAGTCGTCGACCTCCTCCCGCAGCCGCTGCGCCTCGGCCCGGGCCTCGCCGATGATCCGGGCGCCCTCGTGCTCGGCGGAGACCGTGATCTCGTTCACCGAGACCAGCCGGGCGTGTTCCGCCTCACCCTCGCTGATGATCCGGTCGGCCTCCCGCTTGCCGGCCTCCATGATCTTGTCCCGCTCCTCCAGGAGGGCGGCGGCCCGGCGCAGGTCGGCGGGAAGCTCGGCGCGCAACTCGTCCAGGACCGCGATCATCTCGCCCCGGTCGACCATGCAGTTGTTGCGCGACATCGGTACGGAGCGGGCCTGCTCCACCATGGCGATCAGTTCGTCGATGCGATCGAGCGGGTCCACCGGTACCTCACTCCTGTCGTTCGTCGGCCGACCTACATGATGCGGCCTGCGCCCGGGTTCGGCGCTCCATCCATCATGTCGCGCCCACTCCACCCCGCGCCGATCCGCCCCCACCCGGCGCGTCGTCCCACCCCGCCCCGCCGATCTTGCAGTTTCGGTCCGGTCATTCCGCCCTCACCCGGACGAAAGCCCGGCCACAACTGCAAGATCGTGGCGGTCGGAGGCGGGTCAGGAGCGGGTGTCGGGGTGCAGGCGGACGGCCAACTGGGCGCGGACCCGGTCCGGTACGTGCGCGGAGATGTCGCCACCCCACTTCGCCACGTCCTTGATCAGGCTCGAGGAGAGGAAGGAGTAGAGCGGGTTGGTGGGCATGAAGAGCGTCTCCACCCCGGCCAGACCGATGTTCATCTGCGCCATCTGCAGCTCGTAGTCGAAGTCGCTGACCGCTCGCAGGCCCTTGATCAGCACGCTCGCCTCCTGCGCCCGGCAGAAGTCGACAAGCAGGCCACGGAACGACTCGACCCGGACGTTGTCGTACGAGGAGGTCACCTCGCGGAGCATGTCGATCCGCTCCTCGACGGTGAACAGGCCACTCTTCGACTGGTTGACCAGCACGCCAACGATTACCTCGTCGAAGAGCCGGCTGGCCCGTCCGATGATGTCGAGGTGGCCGTTGGTGACCGGGTCGAACGAGCCGGGACACACCGCACGTCTCATGATCGGCGACCGTACCAAAGGGTGGTCTCGCCGTAGCGGCGACTGCGCTCGCCGGTGACGCCTTCCACCCAGACGACCGGTCCGGTGCGGCTGGACCGCTCCACCACCACCAGGGCGTCCGGGGCCAGCCAGTCGTGCGCGACCAGCGCGGCCAGCATCGCGGTGATCTCGGCGTCGGGCACCGCGTACGGCGGGTCGGCGAAGACCACGTCGTACGGCTCGCCGCCGGGGCCGGCCGCGAGCACCCCGGCCACCTTGCCGGCGACCAGCCGGGCGGCGGGGGCGGCCCGGAGCGTGGCCACGTTCTCCCGGATCACCCGGGCGGCACGCGGGTCGGACTCGACCAGCAGCACATGCCCGGCACCCCGGGAGAGCGCCTCCAGGCCGACGGCGCCGGAGCCGGCGTACAGGTCGGCGACGCGCGCGCCGACGAGGTCGACCTCGGCCTGCACCGCACTGAACAACGCCTCCCGCACCCGGTCGGAGGTGGGTCGGGTGCCGGCGCCGGGCGGCGCGGCGATCCGCCGCCCGCCGAGCGTGCCGGCCACGATCCGGGTCACGGTCTCCCCCTGCTCATACCGATGACGCTACGCGACGGCCCGGGGGTCCGGGCGAGACGGTGCGTGCAGGAAGGGTGGCACTGTGATCACCTTCAGTGCATCAATGATCTCAGATTCATAACATCATTCTTAGCCTTTCCTGAGCGCTGTAACGCGAACGGCGATCCCACTAGGGTCTGCCGGGTGCCGGCGACGCTGCGCCGGCCGAGCGGCGCCGGGGAGGGCGCCGTCGCGGGACGCACCGCAAGCGACCGCGACCAGCCGTCGCCACCCCGCCCGCCGCACCCTGACGCTTCTTCACCCCGGGAGTACGCGTGATCCGTCCCCAGCTGTCGCCCCGGCGACCGCTCGCCGTGGCCGCCGCCGCACTGGCCGGCCTCGCCACGGCACTCGCCTTCACGGCGCCCGCGAGCGCCACCAACACCTCGCCCTCGCCGTCGGCCTCCCCGACCGCGACCGCGACGCCGACCACCCCGACGGAACCGGCGCCGAACTGTGTCGAGGCCGCCGACGCGAAGTACACGCACACCTTCGACGGCCCGAAGGGCGAGGCCTCGATCACGCTGACCAACGGCCCGCTCTGCGCCGGCGAGGAGCAGGAACTGGCCCTGGTCTCGTACGTGACGCCGTCGGCGAAGTTCGCCGTGCCGCAGTACGTGCTCGACAAGTCGGTCAAGAAGTTCACCGGCGTGGGCGAGGGCGAGCTGGGCCTGGCCACCCTGGACTTCACCGTCGAGGTGCCGAACTGCTACACCCAGGTCGACTTCGTCTTCGGCAGCACCGTCGTCGACCCGCTGACCGACACCAGCGACCGCTACGGCGACCGCAAGGTCGGCAGCAGGAAGGGCATCGGCTCCCGGTCCACCGGCCCGCGGGCCTGGTACAACGGCGGCTCCGGCACCTGCACCGCCGTCCCGGAGGTCATCGCCGAGTCCGACTGCGAGGGCACCGTCGAGCTGACCCTGGTCAACCGCACCGGCAACGCGGCGGCCGAGTTCGTCATCACCGGCAGCAACGGCTTCACCGAGAAGGTGACCGTCCCCATGCGCAAGATCGAGACCCGCAAGCTCAGCCCGGGCCAGGCGCAGGAGATCACCGTGACCACGCCGGGCATGAAGGACTTCACCGGCGGGTGGGAGAAGCCCGAGGACTGCCAGCGGCCCGAGGTCGGCGTCCCGGACGCCGACTACGAGTCCACCTGCGACGAGATGGTCTTCCGGATCGCCAACCCGGAGGACGGCGTCACGCTGACCTCGACGTTCACTCCGAGCAAGGGTGCGGCCAAGACGCTGACCGTCGAGCCGGGCCGCACCGGCACCGTCAGCTTCAAGGCCGGCGAGGGCTTCACCGTCACCGTCACCGGTGACCTCGACTCCGGCGGCCCGCTGGCCTGGGAGCAGCCGGAGAACTGCGAAGAGGGTGGCACCGGCGGCGGCGAGCCCGGCCTGCCGGTGACCGGCGCGGCGGCCGGCGGCATCGCCGCGGGCGCACTCGCCCTGCTGGCGGCCGGCGCGGTGCTCTTCGTCGTCGCCCGACGCCGACGGATCCGCTTCACCGCCTGAGCGACACCTGCCTGACCGCGCGGGGGCGCGTCGACCGCGAGGTCGGCGCGCCCCCGGCGGTTCCAGGGTGGGGCCCGGGCGGCTCGGCCGCGCTGGTCGAGCCGCGCGCCGGGATCGGGGACGTGGGGCCGCGCCGACGGCACCCGAACGGGCGCGCCGGGAACGGCCGCCTCGCAACGGGCGCGCCACGGACGGGCACGCCACCGCCCCGTGCGGCCCCGACGTGGGTCAGCGCGCCGCGAGCGCCGCCGACGCTAGCGCCGGATCCACCTCGGCCTGGTTGGTCAGCAGCACCAGGCGGCGGTCCGATTCCGGCAGCCACACCGCGAGCGACTTGAAGCCCAGGTTGTACCCGGAGTGGTGCACCGCCGGTTCCCCCGCCAGCGGGCCGAGGAAACAGCCGTAGCCGTACGCCTCGCCGTCCCGGGGGGTCAACGCGTGCCGGGTGGTCATCGCCGCGACCGAGTCTGCGGTGAGCAGTCGCCCCCGGCGCGGCACGTCCAGCCAGGTGAGCAGATCCGGCCCGGTGCACCAGACGTCGCCCGTGCCCTGGTTGACGACGTCGAGGTCCCAGGAGGGCACCGGCCTGCCGTCCTCGTGGCCCACCGCCACCTCGGCGCGGTCCACCGGCGTGCCGGCGAAGCTGCCGGTCATCCCGAGCGGCCCGAACACCTCCTCGTCGAGGACGGTGCCGTACGGCCGGTCGGCGGCCCGCTCGACGACGCGGGACAGCAGCACGTAGCCCGGGCTGCTGTAGCTCCAGCCCGCGCCGGGGGCGAACAGCGGCGCGCCGGCGGCGAAGGTGGCGAGCAGGTCGTCCGGGTCGGCCGGTCCGGCCAGGTCGATCATCGGGTAGTCCGACCAGTGCCCGATCCCGGAGGTGTGGGTCAACAGGTGGTGCAGCGTGATCCCGGACCAGTGCGCGGGCGTGCGCGGCAGCCAGCGGGCGACCGGGTCGGCCAGGTCAAGGGCCTTCCGCTCCGCGAGGAGCAGCACCGCCACCGCGGTCATCTGCTTGCTGATCGACGCGATCTGGAACCGGGTCGCGCGGGTGCACGGCACCCCCCCGGAGGTGTCGTCCGCGACGCCACCGACCTGCTCCAGGACGAGGTCGTCGCCATGGGCCAGCAGGAGCACACCGCGGGTGAGGGAAATCGCCATCGATCGAGCCTAGGCGCGCAGCACCGAGCCGTGGGGGCAGGCTCCACAGGGGACCGGGGCGTCAGCCCTTCTCCAGGTACTCCGCGCGCTCCTCGTCGACCAGCACGGCGACCGAGGCGGCCAGCGCCGGATGCCGTTCCAGCTCCGGGTCCTCCGCGATCAGCGCCTGGGCCTCGGCGCGGGCGTCACGGATCAGGTCGGCGTCGCGCAGCAGCGACAGCAGCCGCAGATGCGACCGGCGACCGGACTGGGTCGCGCCCAGCACGTCGCCCTCGCGGCGCTGTTCGAGGTCGAGTTCGGCCAGCTTGAAACCGTCGGTGGTGGAGGCGACCGCGTCGAGACGCTCCCGGGCCGAGGTACCCTCGGCCGCCTCGGTGACCAGCAGGCAGAGACCCGGTGCGGTACCCCGCCCCACCCGGCCGCGGAGCTGGTGCAGCTGGGAGACACCGAACCGGTCGGCGTCCAGCACGATCATCACGGTGGCGTTGGGGACGTTGACGCCGACCTCGACCACCGTGGTGGCGACCAGCACGTCCAGGTCACCGGCGGCGAAGGACCGCATCACCGCGTCCTTCTCGTCGGCCGGCAACCGGCCGTGCAGCACCCCGATCCGCAGCCCGTGCAGCGGTCCTTCGGCGAGCAGCGGCGCCACCTCGGTCACCGCCAGCGGCGGCCGTCGGCCGTTGTCGTCCTCCCGGGGCGGCTCCTCGTCGCTCTGCGGCCCCTCCCCGATGCGGGGACACACCACGTACGCCTGGTGCCCGGCCGCCACCTCCTCGCGCAACCGACGCCAGGCCCGGTCGAGGAAGGCGGGCTTCTCGGCGGCCGGTACCACGTGCGAGGCGATCGGCGAGCGCCCCTGCGGCAGCTGCGACAGGGTGGAGGTCTCCAGGTCGCCGTAGACGGTCATCGCCACCGTGCGCGGGATCGGGGTCGCCGTCATCACCAGCACATGCGGCGGCTGGTCGGCCTTGGACCGCAGCGCGTCACGCTGCTCGACGCCGAAGCGGTGCTGCTCGTCAACCACCACGAGGCCGAGGTCGGCGAAGTCCACCCCCTCGTAGAGCAGGGCGTGGGTGCCGAGGACGATCCCGGCCCGGCCCTCGGCGACCTCCGCCAGGGCCCTTCGCCGGGCGGCCGCCCCGAGCGAGCCGGTGACCAGCTCCACCCGGGTCGCGTCGTCGGCCGCGCCCAGCTCACCCGCCTGCGCGAGCGGGCCGAGCAGCTCCAGCATCCCCCGGTGGTGCTGGGCGGCGAGCACCTCGGTCGGGGCGAGCAGCGCCGCCTGCCCGCCGGCGTCGACCACCTGGAGCATGGCCCGCAACGCCACCATGGTCTTGCCGGAGCCGACCTCGCCCTGCAGCAGCCGGTGCATCGGGTGCGGGGTGGCCAGGTCGGCGGCGATCTCGACGCCGACGTCCCGCTGGCCGGTGGTCAACTCGTACGGCAGCCGGGCGTCGAACGCGTCGAGCAGCCCACCGGCCTTCGGGGGGCGGGGCTTCGCCGGCCAGGACGCCGCCCGCACCTTGCGCTGCACCAGGGTGAGCTGCACGGCGAACGCCTCGTCCCACTTGAGCCGACGCCGGGCCCGGTACAGCGCCTCCTTGCTGGACGGGCGGTGGATCTCCCGCAGCGCGGAGCCGATGCCGACCAGGTTGCGGCTGGAGCGCACGGCGACCGGCAGCGGGTCGTCCGGCGGGGTGAAGGTGTCCAGCACCACCCGGACGCAGCGGGCGATGACCCAGGTCGGCACCGCCGCGGCGGCCGGGTAGACCGGAATCAGCGCGCCGGCGAACTCCTCCACCTCCTCGCTGGCCGCCGCCTCGCCGTCGCCGCCCTCGCCGAGCAGGACGTACTCCGGGCCGTTGAGCTGCCGCTTGCCCCGGAACTCGGTGACCTTGCCGGCGAACAGGCCCCAGCGCCCGGGGCGCAGCTCCCGCTCCCGCCAGGCCTGGTTGCCGAAGAAGGTGCACGTCAACACACCGCCGGAGCCGTCGCCGACGGTCACCTCCAGCAGGTTGCCCCGGCGCTGCCGCATCGGCCGCACGGCGGTGCGCTGCACCTGGGCCAGCACGGTGACCTGCTCGCCCACGTCGAGCGAGCGGATGTCGGTGTGCTCGCCGCGCTCGTCGTACCGGCGGGGGAAGTGGTAGACCAGGTCACCGGCGGTGTGCAGGTCGAGGTGGCCGGCCAGGGCCTTGGCCGTACGCTCCCCGACCAGCTTCCTCAGCGGCGTGTCCACCGTCGACGGCTCGCTCGTCATTCGACCCCCACCAGCAGCGGATAGTGCGGCTGCCCGCCCGGGTACGCCTGCACCTCGACGAAGGGCCAGCGCCGGGCGACGTGGGCGCGGACCGCCTCGGCGAGGCCGTCCGGGGCGTCCTCGCCGGTGAGCAGCGTGACCAGTTCGCCACCGCCGCCGAGCATCCGGTCGACCACGGCGACGCAGGTGTCGACGAGGTCGGCGCCGATCAGGTGCACCTCCCCCTCGACCAGGGCGAGCACGTCACCGGGGCGGCACGGGCCGGCGACGGTCAGCGCCTCCCGGCTGGCCCGGCAGACCTCGGCGTACCGGCAGGCGCCGGAGGCCTCGGCCATCGCGATGACGTCGTCCTCGAAGCGCCGCTTCGGGTCGCGGACGGCGAGCGCGGCGAGCGCCTGCACCGGCGAGCGGGTCGGCACGACACTGACCTTGACGCCGAGGGCGTGCGCCTCCTTCGCGGCGGCGCTCGCCACGGCCTGCGTGTTGGGGTCGTTGGGCAGCACCACCACCCGGGCCGCGGAGGTGGCCCGGACGGCATCCAGCAACTCCCTGGTGGACGGGTTGCCCGGCACCACCGTCGCGCCCTCGCCGGCGAAGAGTTCCGCGATGCCCACGCCGGCCGCGACCACCACGGCCGCCCGGCCGTCGGTGGCGGGCCCGGGGCGCGGGGCCGGCGGGTTCTGGTCGGCGAAGCGGGTCACCGAGATCCGGTACGGCCGGCCGGCGACCACCCCGGCCTCGATCGCCGCGCCGACGTCGTTGACGTGCACGTGCACGTTCCAGGTGGCCTGCGGCTCGCCCCCGTCGCCGACGACCACGAGGGAGTCCCCCAGCGTGTCCAGGGTGTCCCGCATCCTCGACACCGCCCGGTCGTCGGCGTCGAGGAGGAACTGCACCTCGTAGGCGTACTCCTCGGAGCCGGTCTCGCGGACGGCTGTGAGCGGCGGGCGGACCGCGCGGGCCACCGGCGCCGGCCGGGGTGGGCTCTCCCCGGTGACCACCTCGACCAGCGCGTCGAGCAGCAGGCAGAGCCCCCGCCCGCCGGCGTCGACGACCCCGGCCCGGGCCAGCGCGGGCAGTTGCTCGGGGGTGCGGGCCAGGGCGCGCGCCGCCTCCCCGGCCGCCGCCCGCACCACCGTGCGCAGGTCGTCGGTGTCGGCCTGCTCGGCGGCGGTCGCGGCGGCGGCGACCACGCTGAGCAGGGTGCCCTCCACCGGCCGGGCGACGGCCGCGTACGCCGCGTCGGCGGCGTGGCGCAGCGCGCGGGCCAGCTCACGGCCGCCGACTCGCGACACGTCGGCGAGCGCGTCGGCGAAGCCGCGCAGGATCTGCGACAGGATCACCCCGGAGTTGCCCCGCGCGCCGAGCAGCGCCCCACGGGCCATCAGCCGCAGCGCGTGACCGTGCGGGGTGTGCCCGTCCTCCGGCAGGGTGTCCAGGTCCATCGCGAGGGCCTGCTGGGCCGAGGTGAGGGTGAGCACCATGTTGGTGCCGGTGTCACCGTCGGGGACGGGGTAGACGTTCAGCTCGTCGATCTCGCTCTGGTGGTGCCGGAGCGAGATGAGCCCACCCGCGCACCAGCGGCGCACCGCGGCGGCGTCGAGGGTGTCCAGCACGGCCAGAAGCCTACTGTCGCGCACCGACACGCGCCCGGGTCGGCCGTCCTCACCCGGCGTGTCCGAGGTCCCGTCCGGCGTGGCCCGGCGGGGTGGCGCGGGCCGGCACGCCGGACGTCCGGGCCGGACACCCGGTCGCGCCCCGGGGAGCCGACCGACGGTAGCCTGTGCGGCGTTACTTGAGTCGGTCCCCACCACGACGGCCTGGTCGCCACCGGGCGGTGACCGCTGTCACGCCGACGCCTGCAGACCGGGCCGGTTGGTCCGGGGTGGGTGTGATCCTGTAACCTGGCCAGGTTGCCCGGGCAGCGCCTGCCGGCGACCTCATGAACGTTTCAATCCCAGGAGTATCCCGTGGCTAGCGTGTGCGACGTCTGTGGCAAGGGACCGGGCTTCGGCCACAACGTGTCCCACTCGCACCGGCGGACCAACCGCCGCTGGAACCCGAACATCCAGTCGGTGCGTACCCCGGCCGGTGGCGGCAACACCAAGAAGATGCAGGTCTGCACCTCGTGCATCAAGGCCGGCAAGGTCACCCGCGCCTGACCCGGTAGCGCCTCCAGCTCGAATATTCGCCAGCACCGGCGGGCCGTCACGGTCCGCCGGTGCTGTCGTGTCCGGGTACGCCCGCACCAACCGGCCCTGCCTCTGACAGATCGGCGACGTGGCTCTCGACCGGTCCCGGTCAGCCGACTAGCGTCTGCCCCGCCGGCCCCGCAGGGCGCGTCCGCACCGGCCTGCCTGCCCGCACCCCCGGGAGGACGACCGTGCACCTGGACCTCGACCCAGACGAGATCATCTTCTTCGGGTCCTCCGTCGGCATCCTGCGCTGGCTCGACGAGCAGCTCCCGCCGTCCAGCGTGGTTCTCGTCGAGGAACCGGACGTGATCCGGCGGCGGGGCGTGGACCGGCTCGTGGCCGGGTTGCCCGTCATCTCCCGGACGGTGGCCGTCGAGTACCAGACCGGGCTCGACGTCGACACGCTGCTCGCCCGCGAGCCGGGCCTGGCCGCCGCCCGGCTGGTCGTGCCCGGCACCGAGTACGCCGTGACCGCCGCGGCCCGACTCGCCGACCGGCTCGGCCTGCCCGGCGCCGGCCCACCGGCCGCCGAGGTCTTCACCGACAAGCACCGGATGCGGCGGGCCGCCGCGGCGGCGGGACTGGCGAATCCCGCCTACACGCTGGTCACCGGCCCGCAGGAGGCGGCGGTGTTCGCCGAGCGTTTCGGCGGGCGGTGCGTGCTCAAGCCGACCCGCCGCGCGGGCAGCCTGGGCGTGCAGCTGATCACCGACCGGGAGCAGATCGTCCCCGCCTGGGCGGCGACGGCCGCCCCGGCGGAGTCGCCGGAGGCCACCGACCGGGGCCTGCCCAGCGAGGTGCTGGTCGAGCAGACCCTCGTCGGCCCGGAGTACAGCGTCGAACTGCTGGTGGCCGACGGCGAGGTGCTCTTCGCCAACGTCACCGACAAGCGGGTCCTGCCCGGGCGCCGCCCGGTCGAGACCGGGCACACCGTGCCCTCCGCGCTGCCCCCGGCGCGGCAGGCGGAACTGGTGGCGGTGACCACCCGGCTCGCCGTGGCGGCCGGTTTCGGAACCGGGGTGCTGCACAGCGAATGGATCGTCGCCGACGGGACGCCGACCCTGGTGGAGTGCGCCGCCCGACTCCCCGGGGACATGATCACCGCGCTGGTCGCGGCCGCGTACGAGTGCGCGTTCATCGGCGCGTACCTGGACGTGCTGCGCGGCGGGCGCCCCGCGCTGCCGGCCCGGGCCTCCGGCGCGGCGGCGGTGGAGTTCCTGCTCGCCCCGCCCGGGACGGTGACCGCGGTGGACGGGGTACGCGACGCGCTGCGCGCCCCCGGGGTGCTCTCCGTCGAGCTGGACGTGCGGGTCGGCGACACCGTCGGCGAGCTGGTCTCCTCCACCCGGCGCAGCGGTCACGTGCTCACCTGGGGCGCCGACCCGGCCGAGGCGACGCGGGCCGCCCGGCACGCCGCCGGACTGGTCCGGATCAGCGTCGGCTGAGCCGCTCCCGCCGCCGTGACGGTCGAGCCGGGCTCCGCCGGCGGACGGTCAGAGGACCCGGCCGAAGGAGAGACAGCCCGGCTCGTCGGCGTAGAAGCCGAAGTTGGGGATCGACTCGTACCCGGCCGAGGTGTACATGGCGATCGCCTCGGGCTGCCGATCGCCGCACTCCAGGATGATCCGCTTGCGGCCGTGGTCCCGGGCGGACCGCTCGACCGCGGCCAGCACCGCGCGGGCCACACCCCGCCCCCGGGCCGCCGGGGCGGTGAACATCCGCTTCAGCTCGGCCGTGTCGTCGTCGTGGCTGCGCCAGCCACCGCACCCGACCGGCTCGCCGTCCAGGTGGGCGACGAGGAACGCGCCGTGCGGCGGGACGAACTCGGCGGCGTCGACCGGGGTCTCGTCGCCGCTGCCGCCGTACCGCCGGCCGAGGTCGGCCAGGGCCGCGCGGATCAGCGCCTGCGCCACCGGCGAGTCGAAGGCCGACGCGTGGATCTCGATCTCACTCACCGGTAAAGGGTACGACCGGGACGGGCCGTTACCGGAAGTGGTCCCAGCCGGCCGGGCCGTCGTACGCGGCCCCGTCGACCGTCACCCCCTCGCCCTCGACCACCCGGCCGATCGGCCGCCACTCCGCGGGCAGGGCCGCCGACCGGGGGAACGTCGCCGCCAGCGCGTGGTCGTCGCCACCGGCGAGGATCCACGAGTACGGGTCGACGCCGAGCGCCTGCGCGGCGTCGCGCATCTGCCGGGGCACCTCGAAGGCGTCCCGGTGCACGTCGACACCGACCCCGCTGGCCTTCGCCACATGACCGAGATCGGCCAGCAGCCCGTCCGAGATGTCGATCATGGCGGTGGCGCCGAGCCGGGCGGCGTGCGGCCCGGCCGCGTACGGCACCTCCGGCCGCCGGTACGCCTCGACCAGCAGCCGGGGCGTGCGGAACCCCCGCGAGAGCACGGTCAGCCCCGCAGCCGCCCAGCCGGTCCGCCCGGCCAGCGCGACCACGTCCCCCGGCCGGGCGCCGGAGCGGACCACCGGGGCGCGCCCGCCGAGGTCCCCCAGCGCGGTGACGGCGATGGTCAGGGTGGGGCTGGCGGACATGTCCCCACCGACCACGCTCGCCCCCACCGTGGCCGCCTCCGCGCCGAGCCCGTCGGCCAGCCCTTCGGCCCAGGCGGTGTCCAGGTCCGCCGGCAGGCAGAGGGCCACCAGCAGCGCGGTGGGGGTGGCCCCCATCGCGGCGATGTCGGCCAGGTTCGCCGCCGCCGCCCGGTGCCCGACGTCGGCCGCGCCGGACCAGTCCCGGCGGAAGTGCCTCCCCTCGACCAGCACGTCGGTCGAGGCCACCACCCGCCGGTCCGGCGCCGCGACCACCGCCCCGTCGTCGCCCGGACCGAGCAGGCAGCTCCCGCCGTGCGTCAGGCGGGCCGTCACCCGGTCGATCAGTCCGAACTCGCCCACACCCGCGACTGTCATCCCGTCCCCTCGTCGCGCTCACTCATGCCCCGACCCTGCCGTCCCGCCACCACGTGCGCTCGCTCACCGCGTCCAGGCGGCCACCGATAGGGATCACGCCTGCTCCGTAAGGTAGTTTCACCCTTCGGGCCGCCCACGGGCGGCGACGGACGGAGGTCGAGTCGTGGTACAGGCGTACATCCTCATCCAGACGGAGGTCGGCCGGGCGCGTGACGTGGCCGGTCTGATCGCGGACCTTGCCGGCGTGGTCCGGGTCGACGCCGTCACCGGGCCGTACGACGTGGTGGTGCTCACCGAGGCGAACACCGTCGACGAGCTCGGCAAACTGATCGTCAGCAAGGTGCAGATGGTGCCCGGCATCACCCGCACCCTCACGTGTTCGGTGGTGCGCCTGTAAGTGGACGAGATGACTTCCACCTCCGCTCCCGAGGTCGACCAGCGGCCCACGAAGGGCGCCGGCCGAGCCAAGGATCCGGCGACCCGTAAGGCCGCGCTGATCGCCACCCTGGTCGCGGTGCCGGTGACCGTGGTGGTCGCCGGGATCACGTTCGCCAGGCTGGCGCCGGACACCCCGGCCGCCGCGCCCAGCCCGACCGCGACGACCGCGCGGGCGCAGGCCACGACCCCGGTCGAGATGGCCGCCCCGGCGCTCGACGCCCGCCCGGCCGTCGTCTGCCGGGCGCTGGTGTCGCAGCTGCCCGACTCCGTGCGCGAGCTGAGGCAGCGGCCGGTCACCGCCGGGCCGGAGCAGAACGCCGCCTACGGCGACCCGGCGCTGACCGTGACCTGCGGCGGCGCCGAGCCGACCGTGGACGCGACCGCCGACGTCTGGACGGTCAACAAGGTCTGCTGGTACGCGGAGCAGAAGTCCGACGCCACGGTGCTCACCACCGTCGACCGGGAGACCGCCGTGACGGTCACCGTGCCGTTGTCGTACGAGCAGCCGTTGCAGTGGGTCACCCCGATCTCCGACACGATCGTCGCCTCGGTGCCGTCGGACGGCGCGGCCCCGGCCGGCTGCCGAGCCTGACTCTCTCCGGCCCGGTAGCCGACGAGCACCAGCGCACCAGCGCGAGTCACCCCGCCCCCGCAGCACGCCGCCGCGGGGGCGCGCTCGTCTGCCGGCCCGGCCACGCGTCGGTCTGTGGTGCCCGCAATTTCCCGGAAAGAGTGGCCATCCAGCTCGGAATGACCACTCTTTTCGGGAAATTGTGCAGATCTTGAACGCGGGGCGCGGGGTGGGGCGGGGCGGGGCGGGGCGGGGCGGGGCGGGGGCGGGTGGTGGGGCGGGGTGGGTCAGCGGGGGCCGGTGTCGCGGTGCAGGGCGGTGCGGATCAGGCGATTGACCAGCTTCGGGTACTCCAGGCCGGAGGCCGCCCACATCCGGGGGAACATCGAGGTCGGGGTGAAGCCCGGCATCGTGTTGATCTCGTTGAGGTAGACGTCCAGCTCGGGTGTGACGAAGAAGTCGACCCGGGCCAGCCCCGAGCAGTCCAGCGCGGTGAAGGCCCGGGTGGCGTACTCCTGCACCCGGCGGGTGACCTGCTCGGGCAGGGTGGCGGGGATGTCGTACTCGCAGGAGTCGTCGATGTACTTGGCCTCGAAGTCGTACCAGTCGTGGCCGGCGACGACCCGGACCTCGGCCAGCACGGACGCCTCGGGGGCGCCGCCGGCCTCACCCTCCAGCACGCCGCACTCGATCTCCCGGCCGACGATCGCGCCCTCCACCAGCACCTTGGTGTCGATCTCCCGGGCTGCTGCGACCGCCGCGTCGAGCTGGGCCCAGTCGTCGACCTTGGTGATGCCGAAGGACGAGCCGGCCCGGGACGGCTTGACGAAGACCGGCAGGCCGAGTCGCTCCCTGTCCTCCTCGCTGAGCGTCATGCCGTTGCGCAGCACCGCGTACGGCCCGACCGGGATGCCCTCGACGGCGCAGAGCTTCTTGGTGAACTCCTTGTCCATCGCGGCGGCGGAGGCGAAGACGTTCGCCCCGACGTACGGGATGTCGGCCATCTCCAGCATGCCCTGAATGGTGCCGTCCTCGCCGTACGCGCCGTGCAGCACCGGGAAGACCACGTCGACGTCGGCCAGCGCGCGCGGGCCCTCGGCCGGGTCGAGCACCATCAGGCCGCCGGCGGTCGGGTCGGCACGCAGGACCAGCTCGGCGCCGGAGCCGGCGGTGATCTCCGGCAGCTTCCGGTCGGCGATGGCGAGCTGGCTCGGGTCACCGCTGGCCAGCACCCACTGCCCCTGGCGGGTGATGCCCACCGGCACCACCTCGAACTCGTCCGGGTCCAGCGCGGCGAGGACGCTGCCGGCACTGACGCAGGAGATGCCGTGCTCGGGGCTGCGTCCGCCGAAGACGATCGCCACGCGGGTCTTGCCTGGGGTGGTCACTGGGTCACCTCTCGGTACGCGACTGCGGAGCCGCCTGCGGCGCACTCACCCGGTTGACCCTACTGTGGGTGGCGGCGGGCCGATGGTGATACCCGGGAGGAGCTGAGTCTCCCTCGCAAACGGTCACCCGCACCGACACGGTGCGTGACTCACCTGTCCGGGCTGGTGGGTCGGCCACGGCCGACTGCGATCACCTTCACCCGTTGCCGGCCGGCGCGCACCATCCCCAGGGCCATGAACGCGCCGGCGATCCGGTCGGCTGCCGCCCGACTACCGGCGCCGAGCACCTGGCGACGCCGCTCCGGGCAGGTGCGCTCGTCGCGGACCTCCCCCTCCGCCGGACGGACGTCGGTGAGCACCACGAGGAACCGCGTCATCGCCGCTCGCCGGGACATCCGCTCGACCTCATCCGACGTCTCCCTCCACGGTGGATGGTGGCGCCCCGGGGTGTGGCACGTGGCGATCGGGAACGGGGGAGTAAACCCGATCACCACGCGCCCCATCCCCTCCGGTCGCTCACCATCGCCGTCGCCACGACAACCGTTGGTGAGGACGCCGTCACAGATTGACAGGTGTGCAGGCGTGAATGCAACTCTCATCGACGTTCTCTCATGCGCGCTTTCCCGAAGACATATGCCACCATCAACGTATGGCTCCCAAGACCGCCCGGGCGCGACGGCTGGGCATCGCCCTGCGCACCCACCGGGAGGCGGCCGGCCTCACGCTGGAGGCCGCCGCCGACGAGATCAACAGCACCCGCAGCACGCTCTCCCGCTACGAGAACGCGCAGACGCTGGTCAGCCCCGCCACCGTGCGGGCGCTGCTCAGCGTCTACGGCGTCGGGCCGGACGAGATCGCCGCGGCGGTGCAGCTCGCCAAGGACACCCGGAAACCCGGCTGGTGGGTGCCGTACTCGCACCTGCTGGACAAGCGCACCATCGACTTCATCGCGCTGGAGGCGGAGGCGACCGGAATCGCCAACTTCGAACCCTCGGTGGTGCCGGGGCTGCTCCAGACCGCGGACTACGTCCGGGGCGTGATGCGCGGCGGGCCGCACACCCTCAGCGACGACCATGTCGAGCAGCGGGTGCAGCTACGGCTGGACCGGCAGCAGCGGATCACCGCCGACGACCCGCCCATCTTCGACGCGATCATCGACGAAGGCGCGCTGCTGCGCCCGGTCGGCGACCGCGAGGTGATGCAGGGGCAGCTGCGACACCTGCTCAAGATGGGCGAGCTGCCGAACGTGACCGTCCAGGTCATCCCCCTGGCGGCGGGTTACCACCGGGGCACCCGCGGCTCGCTGCACATCCTGGAGTTCGCCGACCCGGAGGACCCACTCATCGCGTCGGTGGAGACGGTCGCCGGTCAGATGGTCCTCGACCGCCCGGGTGACCTGCGTACCTGCACCAAGATCATGGAACACCTGCGGACCGTCGCGCTCAGCCCGGCGGACAGCCGCGACCAGCTCGTGCAACTGTTGAAGGGACGGTAGAAGATGACACCGACGATCAGCGCGACACTGGCCACGGCCGCGTGGCGCAAGAGCAGCCACAGCGGCGACGAGGGGGCCTGCGTCGAGCTGGCCGCCGTGCCGGACGTGGTGGCCGTCCGCGACTCCAAGGACCCCGCCGGCCCGGTCCTGCTCTTCCCCCCGGCCGCCTGGGCCGCCTTCGCCGCCGCCCCGCCCCGCCGCTGACCCACCCGGCGCGACCACCGGGTCGACCAGGGTTCGCGTCCCCGGAAGGCCCGGTCCGGGGCGCGAACCGCCTGGTCAACCCGGCGTGACGGGCAGGGGGGCCGGGGTGCGGGTGGCGGGTCGGAGGGCGGTCAGCGCGGCGATGGCGACGCCGCGGGCGCCGGCCATGTCACGGTCGGGGACCAGGGCGAAGGTCGCGACCGCGGCCTGCTCCGCGCGGAGCACCGTGTGCTCGCGTACGGTCGCCAGGAACCAGTCCCGGAACTCCGGCGCCGCCTCCACCACGCCACCGCCCACGAAGTACGCGTGCGGGTCGGTGACGTTTGCCGCGATCGTGAAGAGCCGGCCGAGCGCGGCCGCCTGCTGGGCGAAGACCTCCCGGGCCAAGCCGTCACCCCGCTCGGCGTACCCCCGCAGCAGCCTCGCGGCCCGGTCGGCCGGCTCCGCCGCGAGCGGGTGCCCCGGATACCGGGTCAGCCAGTACGGCAGCAGGTTGCGCCGGATCGCGGTCAGCGAGGCGACGCTCTCCGCGTCCCCGACGAACCCGCAGGCGCAGGTCGGGACCGGCTGGTCCGGGGCGAGCAGCCCGGTCAGCGGAATGTGCACGTGCCCGAACTCGCCGGCCATCCCCGCCGCCCCGGTGAGCACCCGGCCGTCCACCACCACTCCCCCGCCCAGCCCGGTGCCGACGATCGCCGACACCGAGGAACGGGCCGTAGCGTCGGCTCCGAAGTGGACGTGGTGGGCGTAGAGCGCCGCCGCGTTGCCGTCGTTGTGGTACACCACCGGCAGGCCCAACCGCCGCTGCAGCGCGCCCCGCACGTCGAACCCGTGCCAGGCGGGCTGGGCGAAGTTCGTCGACCCGCGCGACGAGATCACCCCGTCGGCGCTGGCCGGCCCCGGTGTGTCCAGCCCCACCGCCCGCACCGACGCGCGCGGTACGCCGGTGTGGGCGAGCACCCCGTCCAGCGCGCGGGCCATCGCCTCGATCGCCGCCTCCGGGCCGGCCCCCACCTCGCTGGGGATCTCCAGCAGCCCGTCGACCAGGAACCGCCCGTCGACGGTGAGCACGGTGGCGTTGTTGCTGGTGCCACCGTTGTCGATGCCGACCACCACCGGCACGTCCGCGCTGTCCATCTCCGGTCGCCTCCCCGCCCGAGCCTGATGCGAGGCTAGTTCCCGCGCCCGGCCCCCGCCACGCCCGAACGACCCGAACCGACCGCAGCGCCACCGGGGCACGACGGCGGCGGCGGTCAGCCGGGCCGGCGGGCGGTGACGGCGGTGGCGTCCCACTCCGGTTCACGGAGCACACGCGGCGCCAGGCCCAGCCCGGTCAGCACGACGCAGAGGGCGTCGGCCTGGCCGTCACTCACCTCGACCACCAGGTGACCGCCGGGGGCCAGCCAGTCCACCGCCCCGGCCGCCACCCGGCGCAGCACGGCCAGCCCGTCGGCCCCACCGTCGAGCGCCACCGGAGCCTCGTGCAGCCGCGCCTCGGCCGGCATCAGCGCCACCGCCTCCGTCGGGACGTACGGGGCGTTGGCCACCACCAGGTCGAGCCGGCCCCGCCAGGCGGGGGGCAACGGGTCGTACAGGTCGCCCTGGAGGACGGGGACGTCACGGCCGGCGAGGTTGCGACGGGCGCAGGCCACCGCGGTCGGGTCCAGGTCGACGGCGACCAGCCAGCGCGGGGTGAGCCGCGCGGCGAGCGCGAGGGTGGTCGCGCCCGACCCGCAGCAGAGGTCAGCCACCGCGGGCGCCGGCCCGGCGACCGACACGGCGGCCTCCACCAACAGGGCGGTACGCGCGCGGGGCACGAAGACGCCGGGCACGACGGCGACCCGCAGCCCGCAGAACTCGGCCCAGCCGAGGACGTACTCCAGCGGTTCGCCGCCGACCCGGCGGTCGACCAGCGCGGCCAGCGCGTCGGACGAGTCGACGGCGGCGACGAGCAGGTCCGCCTCGTCCTCGGCGTAGACGCAGCCGGCGGCACGCAGCCGCGAGACGAGGGCGGAACGGTCAGGGTGCAACGGTGCCATGGGATGCCTCTCGGGAACGCTCGTCGGCGCTCCCGCCGTCGCCTACTCCGGCGACGGGGACTCGGAGGAGAGCGCCGGTCCTCGGTACTGGTGGATCGGACTCACCTCCTCCGGTCGGGACCCCTGCGGGTCGCCGATCACGATAGCGGACCGGCCGGCCCCGCGGCGTCCAACGCGGCGCCGATGTCGGCCACCAGGTCGGCGGTGTCCTCCACCCCGCAGGAGAGCCGGACGAAACCCGGGGCGGTGTCGTCGCCCCACTGCGCCCGCCGGTCGGCGGTGGTGTGCAGGCCACCGAACGAGGTGGCGGCGGCGACCAGCCGGGACGCCTCGACGAACCGGGCGACCCGCGCGGCGTCACCGAGGTCGAAGCAGAGCACCCCGGGCATCCGCCGCATCTGCGCCGACGCCACCGGGTACGCCGGGTCCTCCGGCCGCCCGGGCCAGCGCAGCCCGGTCACGTCGGCGCGCCCGGCGAGCAGCTCGACGACGGCCGCCGCGTTGGCCGACTGCCGGGCCAGCCGCAGGTCCAGCGTGGCCAGCGACCGGTGGGCGAGCCAGGCGTCGAACGCCCCGGGCACCGCACCGGTGGTGGTACGCCAACCGGTCAGCGTCTCCAGCAGCTCCGCCGAGCGGGCCGCGACGTAGCCCAGCAGCAGGTCGGAGTGCCCGGTCAGGGCCTTGGTGCCGGAGGCGACGACCAGGTCGGCGCCGAGGTCCAGCGGACGCTGCCCGAGCGGGGTGGCGGTGGTGTTGTCGACCACGACCAGCGTGCCGGCGGCGTGCGCCTCGGCGGTGAGCGCGGCGACATCGGCCACGTCCAGCCCCGGGTTGGCCGGGGTCTCCAGCATCAGCAGCCGGACGCCGTCGAACGACGGGTACGGCCCGGCGGTCGGCACGAACCCGACGGAGACCCCGATGCCCTCCAGCGTGGCGGTGGCGAAGGCACGGACCGGGAAGTACCCGTCGGCGGGGAGCAGCACCCGGTCCCCGGGGCGCAGCAGGGCCAGCAGCAGCCCGGTGATGGCCGCCTGCCCACTGGCGAAGACCCGGCACTCGCCCCCCTCCAGCTCGCCGATGGCCGCCTCCAGCAGCCGGCGGGTGGGGTTGTCCGGCCGGCCGTAGCCGTTCGGGCTCGCCGCCGGCCCCTGCCACGGGTCGAGGTGGTACGGCGCGGCGAAGACCGGCCCGGGCAGGAACGCATCGCCCGGGGCCGGCTCGGGCAGGCCGGCGTGCACGCACCGGGTGCCGTCGTGCCAATCTCTCGCGCTCACGGTGCCACCTCAGTTCGCGACTGCGGGGCTCGCAACACCGGCTCACTCCTCGCGCTCACCGCTGTCACCTCAGTTCGCGACTGCGGGGCTCGCAGACCCGGCTCACTCCTCGCGCTCACTCGTACGACTCCGGCTTGGCGGTACGGCTCATCAGGGCGTCCACGGCGAGTCTCGGGTCCATTCCCTCGTGGCAGATCCGTTCGATCTGCTCGGTGATCGGCATCTCCACCCCGTGCGCCCGGGCCAGGTCCCGGATGGCGAGGCAGCTCTTCACGCCCTCGGCGGTCTGCCGGGTGGCCGCCTGCGCCTGCTCCAGGGTCTCCCCCCGGCCCAGGTGCTCACCGAAGGTGCGGTTGCGGGCCAGCGGCGACGAGCAGGAGGCGACCAGGTCGCCCATGCCGGCCAGGCCGGCGAAGGTGATCGGGTCGGCGCCGAGCGCCACGCCCAACCGGGCGGTCTCGGCGAGCCCACGGGTCATCAGCATCGCCCGGGTGTTGTCGCCGAAGCCCATCGCGGTCGCGATCCCGTACGCCAGGGCGATCACGTTCTTGACCGCGCCGCCCAGCTCGCAGCCGATCACGTCGTCGTTGGTGTACGGCCGGAAGTACGGGGTGCGGATCGAGCGTTGCACCAGCTCGGCCCGGCGGGCGTCGGTGCCGGCGACCACGGTCGCGGCCGGCTGCTCGGCGGCGATCTCGGGGGCCAGGTTGGGGCCGGAGACCACCACCACCCGGTCCGGGGTGACCCGGGCGGTCTCGACGATCACCTCGCTCATCCGCTTGGTGGTGCCCAGCTCGATCCCCTTCATCAGGGAGACCAGGGTCGAGTCGGGGGCGAGGTGCGGGGCCCAGTCGGCGAGGTTGCCGCGCAGCGTCTGCGACGGCACCGACAGCACCACCACCTCGGCGCCGGCGATCGCCTTGGCGGCGTCGCCGGTCGCGGTGACCCGCTCGGGCAGCCGCGTGCCGGTCAGGTAGTCCGGGTTGTGCCGGTGGGTGCGGATCGCCTCGGCGACCGACTCCCGACGCGCCCAGATCGTCACGTCCCGACCGGCGTCGGCGAGGATCTTCGCGAAGGCGGTCCCCCAGGAACCCGCCCCCAGCACCGCCACATGGCTCATGCCGTCACCTCGCTGCGCTCGCTCATTCGGTCACCTCGGAAGTACGCGGACGGGCGGGACGTTCCCACAGCGGTGGCGGCGTGCCGCCCCGGATCTCGGCGAGCAGGTCGCGCAGGCTCAGCATGATCTCGTCGGTCATCTCTTCGAGCACCGCCCGGGTCGGCGTCGCGCCCGCCCAGCGGCCCAGGTCCACCGGCGGGCCGGCGACCACGGTCACCGGCGTTCGGGGTCGCAGCCCGAAGCGGGTCGTGCGCGGGTCGAAGAGCTTCTCCGGACCCCACATCGCCACCGGGATCACCGGCGCGCCGGTGGCCAGCGCCAGCCGGGCCGCCCCGGTCTTGCCCTTCATCGGCCACAACTGCGGTTCGCGGGTGATCGTCCCCTCCGGGTAGATCACCACCGCGCCACCGGCGTCCAGCGCGGCGACCAGCTTGTCCAGCGACTTCACCGCGTGGACGGTCTCCCGCTCCACCGGGATCTGCTTGCAGCGGTGCAGGATCCACCCGATGACCGGCACCCGGAAGACGCTGGCCTTGCCGAGGTACTGCGGCCAGCGCCCGGCCTCGTAGATGAAGTGCGCGGAGACCAGCGGATCGGCGTGCGAGAGGTGGTTGGGCACGATGATGATCCCGCCCTCGCGGCGCAACTGCTCGGCGCCGCGCCAGGTGCGCCGGGTCCAGAGCAGCATCACCGGCTTGACCAGCACCACGGCGAATCGTTGCCAGAAGCCCAGCCTGCGCCGTGTCACTCTGCCTCCTCGTCGCCCCGACCCCCGCGGTGTGGCCCCGCAGCGGAAATCATGCCTGCTCGCCCGGGGTACGGCCAGTGAGGGTACCGGCCGGCGACGCTGGCAGGATTGTCGCGTGCAGCCGACCTGGACCGTGGTGGTGCCGGTGAAGCGCCTCGACGCGGCGAAGAGCCGGCTGCGGGGCGCGCTGCCGGCCGTACCCCACGAGGAGCTGGCGCTGGCGTTGGCGGCCGACACGGTCCGCGCGGCGGTGGCCTGCCCGGCGGTGGCCGAGGTCCTGGTGGTCACCGACGACCCGGCGGTGGCGGCCACCGCCGGGGCGGCGGGCGCGCGGGCCGTGCCCGACCGGCCGGACGCCGGGCTCAACGCCGCCTTCCGGCACGGCGCCGAGGTCGCCGGCCGTGGCTGGGTCGCCGGCCTCACCGCGGACCTGCCCGCGTTGCGCCCGGCCGAGCTGGCCGCCGCGCTGCTCGCCGCCGCCACCGACACCCCGGGGGTACGTCGGTTCGTCGCCGACGCGCCGGGCAGCGGCACCGTGCTGCTGGCCGCACCGCCGGGCGTCGCGCTGGAGCCCCGGTTCGGGATCGGCTCGGCGGCGGCGCACGCCGCCGGCGGGGCGCTCCCGCTGCACGGCGACTGGCCCACCCTGCGCCGGGACGTGGACACCGCCGCCGACCTGACCACCGCCGCCCGGCTCGGGCTCGGCCCGCACAGCGCCGCGCTGCTGGCGCCCTGCCCCTGACCACACCGTGTACGGTGCTGGCATGCAGGGCACCGTGGCGAGCTTCGACGCGCAGACCCGCACCGGGGTGCTGCTGCTGGACGACGGCACCGAGCTGGCCTTCCCGGCGCACGCCTTCGACGCCTCCGGGCTGCGGCTGCTCCGCCTCGGGCAGCGGTTAGGGGTGCAGCGGGACCCGGACGGAACGGTCGTCCGGGTGACGTTCCCGACGATGGCCTGACCGACCCGGCCGGAGTTCATTTTCAGTTAACCAAAATCGGGTGATTATGAGCGGGTGAGCACCCCTCGGGAGCACCCCACCAGCCCACCGCAGGCCACCGACCCCACGGTCCCCCGCAACGGCGCCCGCCGTCGCGGCGGCCGTGCCCCGCGCAGCCCCGAGGACGTCGTCACCACGACGCCCGGCTCCTCCGGGGTCGGCGCCGCCGGCGCCTCGGCGGGACTCGACGAGGTGCTGGACTCCGGGCAGCGGCCCACCCCGGGCCCGGACGCCCCGGCGGCCCACGAGCCGCTGCCGGAGGACCGCTTCCTCAACCGCGAGGTCTCCTGGCTCGACTTCAACGCCCGGGTGCTGGCGCTGGCCGAGGACCCGGGCACCCCGCTGCTGGAGCGGGCGAAGTTCCTGGCCATCTTCGCCAGCAACCTCGACGAGTTCTACATGGTGCGGGTGGCCGGCCTGAAGCGCCGCCTCTCCGCCGGCCTGCCGGTACGCGGCGGGGACCGGCTGCCGCTGCGTACCCAGCTGGAACGGATCACCGAGAAGACCACCGACCTGGTCGCCCGGCACGCGGCCTGTTTCGTCGACGACGTGCTGCCGAGGCTCGCCGAGCAGGACGTCCGGATCCTGCGCTGGGCCGAGCTGGACGACCCGGAGCGGGAGCGGCTGCGCACCTACTTCCGCGAGCACATCTTCCCGGTGCTGACGCCGCTCGCGGTGGACCCGGCGCACCCGTTCCCGTACATCTCCGGGCGGTCGCTGAACCTGGCGGTGGCGGTACGCGACCCGGACGGCGGCTCGGAACTCTTCGCCCGGGTCAAGGTGCCGAACAACGTGCCGCGTTTCGTCCGGGTCGCCAAGGACCGGCCCGGGGTGCACATGCTGCCGGTCGAGGAGCTGATCTCGGTGCACCTGGGGCAGCTCTTCTCCGGCATGCAGGTGGTGGAGTGCCACCTGTTCCGGGTGACCCGCAACGCCGAGGTGGAGGTCGACGAGGACCGGGACGAGGACCTGCTCCAGGCGCTGGAACGGGAGCTGGCCCGGCGCCGCTTCGGGCCCCCGGTACGGCTGGAGGTCGCCGCCTCGATCTCCGACCACATGCTGGAGCTGCTCGTACGCGAGCTGGACATGGACGGGCACGACGTGCTCCGGGTCCCGGGGCTGCTCGACCTGTCGGCGCTCTGGCAGCTCTACGGCGAGGCCGACCGTCCGGACCTGAAGGACCCGCCGTTCGTGCCGGCCACCCACCCCCGGCTCGCCGAGGGCGAGGTGCCGCGCAGCGTCTTCGCCACGCTGCGCGACGGCGACGTGCTGGTGCACCACCCGTACCACTCGTTCGCCACCAGCGTGCAGCGCTTCATCGAGCAGGCCGCCGCCGACCCGGACGTGCTCGCCATCAAGCAGACCCTCTACCGCACCAGCGGCGACTCCCCGATCGTCGACGCCCTGGTCGACGCGGCCGCCGCCGGCAAGCAGGTGGTCGTGCTGGTGGAGCTGAAGGCGCGCTTCGACGAGGTGGCCAACATCGGCTGGGCACGCACCCTGGAGCGGGCCGGCTGCCACGTCGTCTACGGCCTGGTCGGCCTCAAGACGCACTGCAAGACCGCGCTGGTGGTACGCCAGGAGGGCAACCAGATCCGCCGCTACTGCCACATCGGCACCGGCAACTACCACCCGAAGACCGCCCGGCTCTACGAGGACTTCGGGGTGCTCACCGCCGACCCGGAGATCGGCGCCGACCTGACCGACCTGTTCAACGTCCTCACCGGGTACAGCCGGCAGACCGCGTACCGGCGACTGCTGGTGGCGCCGCAGGGCATCCGTCGCGGCCTGGTCGAGCGGATCGAGCGGGAGATCGCGCACGTCCGGCTCGGCATGCCGGGGCTGGTGCAGTTCAAGGTGAACGCCCTGGTCGACGAGGAGGTGACCGACGCGCTCTACCGGGCCTCCCGGGCCGGCGTGCACGTCGACCTGCTGATCCGGGGCATGTGCACGCTGCGACCGGGGGTGCCGGGACTGTCGGAGAACATCCGGGTCCGCTCGATCCTCGGCCGGTTCCTGGAGCACTCGCGGATCTTCCGGTTCGGCAACAACGGCGACGCCGAGTTCTGGATGGGTTCGGCCGACCTGATGCACCGCAACCTGGACCGCCGGGTGGAGGCGCTGGTGCAGGTCAGCGACCCGGTGGCCCGGGCCGAGCTGGACCACGTGCTGACCGCCGCGTTCAGCCCTGACGTGGACGCCTTCGAGCTGGCCGCCGACGGCGCCTGGGCCCGGCGTACCGGCAGCCCGGAGGAGCCGCTGGTGGACCTGCAGGAGCTGCTGCTGCGCCGGGTCGGCGGCACGGCGGGCTGACCAGGCGCAGGCGCAGGAAACTGAGCGGCCCGTACGGGGACCGCCCCGGACGTAGGGTGACGGGATGGTGGACGAGGAACCGGTCGGGATCCGGGCGGCCGGCGGGGTGGCCTGGCGGCCGGACGCCGCCGGCGGCGTCGAGGTCTGCCTGGTGCACCGCCCCCGCTACGGCGACTGGTCGCTGCCCAAGGGGAAGCTGGAGTCCGGCGAGCATCCGCTGCTGGCCGCCGTCCGCGAGATGGCCGAGGAGAGCGACGTACGGGCCGTCCCGCAGGTCCGCCTGCCCACCGTGCGCTACCGCAGCGAGGGCCGGCCCAAGGAGGTCGACTACTGGTCCATGCGGGCGGTGGGCGAGGGCGGGTTCCAACCGGACACCGAGGTCGACGACGTGCGCTGGCTCGGCGTCGACGACGCGGTCCGGCTGGTCAGCTACCCGCACGACGCGGAGGTGCTGGCCGCGTTCGCCGCGCTGCCCCCGGTGACCGCGACGATCGTCCTGGTCCGGCACGGGCACGCCGGGAGGCGGGCCACCTGGTCCGGCCCGGACGACGGCCGCCCGCTCGACGCCGAGGGCGAGGCCCAGGCCGAGGCGCTGGCGCCGTTGCTGGCGCTCGTCCGCCCGACCCGGCTGCTGTCGGCGTCGGCGCGCCGCTGCGTGCAGACCCTCGCCCCGGCGGCGGCCCTGCTCGACCTGGCGGTCGAGGTCTGCGGCGACCTGGACGAGCCGCGCCCGGGCCAGCAGAACGAGGAGTGTGCGCTGGCTGCGGCCGGCCGGCTGGCGGAGCTGGCCGCCGCCGGGGCGTCGGTCGGGGTGTGCAGCCAGGGCAAGGTGATCCCGGGCGCGCTGGAACGGTTGGCCGGGCGGGCCGCCGACTGGACCACCCCGAAGGGCAGCGGCTGGCTGCTCGCCTTCACCGCCGACCGGCTGCTCACCGCCGACCGCCTCTGACCGCACGCACGAAGGGCGCCCACCGTCGCGGTGGGCGCCCTGTGCGTCGTACGCGGAGATCAGCGCTTGGTGGCGGCCTTCTTGGCCGGCGCCTTCTTCGCCGGGGCCCTCTTCGCCGCGGTGCTCTTGGCGGCGGTGCTCTTCGTGGCCGCGGTCTTCTTGGCCGCGGCGGTCTTCCTGGCGGCGGTGGCCTTGGTCGCCGCGGCGGTCTTCTTCGCCGGGGCGGCCTTCTTGGTGGCGGCCTTCGCCGCGGTGGTCCTGGTGGCCTTGGCGGCCGTGGTCTTCTTGGCCGCGGTGGCCGTGGTCTTCTTGGCGGCGGCCGTGGTCTTCTTGGCCGCGGTGGCCTTCGCGCCGGTGGCCTTCGCCCCGGTCGCCTTGGCCCCCGCCGCCTTCACCCCGGTGGCCTTGGCGGCCGCCGTGGCGGTCTTCTTCGCCGGGGCCGCGGCCTTCGGCACCTTGCCGCTGGCCACCATCTCCTTGAATCCGGCGCCGGCGCGGAAGGTCGGGACGGACGTCTTCTTGACCTTCACCGCCTCGCCGGTACGTGGGTTGCGCGCTGTTCGGGCCCCTCGGACACGCTTTTCGAACGCTCCGAAACCGGTGATCGCCACCTTTTCGCCCTTGGTGACCGCTGCCTGGACCTCAGCGAGAACCGCGTCGAGCGCGGCCGTCGCCGTCTTCCGGTCCCCCAGGCGAGCGGCGAGCGCCTCGATGAGCTCGGCCTTGTTCACGACTTCCTCCCGATTGTGCAACTGACTCGACGCGAGCCATTCTGCGCGCACGGTATGCCCTGTGCTGCCTGGACACAAACATTCGATGGAAAAAAGCCCTTGTGTCGTAACGGATTCGCCCCCACCGGGCGAACCGGTGGGGGCGAAAACCGATGAGTGGTGCGGCGTACGGCTATGCCACGGCGGGCTTGAAGGACGGCCGGGTGGCCTCGTAGGCGGCGATGTCGTCGGCGTGCCGGAGGGTGAGTCCAATGTCGTCCAAGCCCTCCATCAGCCGCCAACGGCTGTGGTCGTCCAGCGGGAACGACCAGGTGGACTCGCCGAGCCGGACCTCCCGGGCGGTCAGGTCGACGGTCACCGCAGTGCGCGGGTCGGACTCGATCCGAGCCCAGATCTCCTCGACCGCTTTCAATTCCAGCTCCACCGGCAGGAGCCCTTCCTTGAGGGCGTTGCCCCGGAAGATGTCACCGAAGCGGGGGGAGATCACCGCGCGGAAGCCCCAGTCGCGCAGCGCCCAGACGGCGTGCTCCCGTGAAGATCCGGTACCGAACTCCGGACCGGCCACGAGAATCGACGCACCGGAATACGCCGGATCATTGAGCACGAATTGCGGATCTTCCCGCCACGCGTTGAAGAGTCCGTCCGCGAAACCGGTTCGGGTCACCCGCTTGAGGTACACGGCCGGGATGATCTGATCGGTGTCCACGTTGGACCGTCGCAGCGGC
The DNA here is from genome assembly GCF_900090245.1 of Micromonospora halophytica. GTDB lineage: Bacteria > Actinomycetota > Actinomycetes > Mycobacteriales > Micromonosporaceae > Micromonospora > Micromonospora halophytica. The sequence continues at coordinate 85,626 of NZ_FMDN01000011.1, read as the reverse complement.
ACGGCGGTGCCGGTGTGGGTGGTGAACTTGTCCATCTCTCGGCTGCCCTTCTACAGATCGGCGGGGGCGGCGAGCCGACCGGCCACGGCGGTGGCGGCGGCGACCGGCGGGGACACCAGGTGGGTGCGCCCTCCCCGGCCCTGACGGCCCTCGAAGTTGCGGTTGGAGGTGGACGCGGAGCGCTGGCCGGGCTTGAGCGTGTCCGGGTTCATCCCGAGGCACATCGAGCAACCGGCGAAGCGCCACTCGGCGCCGGCGTCGGCGAAGACCTTGTCCAGCCCTTCCGCCTCGGCCGCCTCCCGCACGGCCGCGCTGCCGGGCACCACCAGCATCCGTACGCCGTCGGCGACCCGGTGGCCGCGCAGCACGTCCGCGGCGGCACGCAGGTCCTCCAGCCGGCCGTTGGTGCAGGAGCCGACGAAGACCACGTCGACCGCGAGGTCCCGCAACGGAGTGCCGGGGGTGAGGTCCATGTACTCCAGGGCCCGGCGGGCGGCGGTCCGGTCCGCCTCGCTGACGAACTCCTCCGGGTCGGGCACGGCCGAGCCGAGCGGCGCGCCCTGGCCGGGGTTGGTGCCCCAGGTCACGAAGGGGGTGATCCGGCCGGCGTCGAGGGTGATCTCGGCGTCGAAGGTCGCGTCGGCGTCGGTGGGCAGGGTCCGCCAGTAGGCCACCGCGGCGTCCCAGTCCGCGCCCTGCGGGGCGTTCGGCCGGCCCTTGAGGTACGCGAAGGTGGTCTCGTCCGGTGCGATCAGCCCGGCTTTGGCGCCCCACTCGATGGACATGTTGGCGACCGTCATCCGGCCCTCCATGGACAGGGCGCGGATCGCCTCGCCCCGGTACTCCACGATGTGGCCGCGTCCGCCGCCGGTGCCGACCTGGGCGATCAGCGCGAGGACCAGGTCCTTGGCGGTGACGCCGGGGCCGAGCTCGCCGGTGACGTTCACCGCCATGGTCTTCGGCCGGGCCTGGGGCAGCGTCTGGGTGGCCAGGACGTGCTCGACCTCACTGGTGCCGATGCCGAAGGCGAGCGCCCCGAGGGCGCCGTGGGTGGCGGTGTGCGAGTCGCCGCAGACGATGGTCATGCCGGGCTGGGTGACGCCGAGCTGCGGGCCGATGACGTGCACGATGCCCTGGTTCTCGTCGCCCAGGGGGTGCAGCCGCAGGCCGAACTCGGCGCAGTTGCGGCGCAGCGTCTCGATCTGCGTACGCGAGGTCGGGTCCGCGATGGTGAGCAGGTCACCGCGGCGCAGCCGGAACGACGGGTCGTCGTACCAGGTCGGGGTGTTGTGGTCCTCGGTCGCGAGCGTGAGATCGGGGCGGCGGACCCGGCGGCCGGCCAGGCGCAGCCCGTCGAAGGCCTGCGGGCTCGTCACCTCGTGCAGCAGGTGCAGGTCGATGTAGAGCAGGTCCGGCTCACCCTCGGCGGTCCGTACGACGTGCGCGTCCCAGACCTTCTCGGCCAGGGTCCTCGGTCGAGTGACTCCCACCATCTGGACATCCTAAATTCTGGGAGGTAAATTTCGGCTTGTGGGACACAGTATGAGCGGTGTCGGCGTCCTCGACAAGGCGGTGGTCATCCTGGCCGCCTGTGTCGACGGTGCCAGCCTGGCCGAACTCGTTGAACGCACCAAGCTGCCCCGGGCCACCGCGCACCGGCTGGCACAGGCGCTGGAGATCCACCGGATGCTGGTCCGGGACACCCAGGGGCGCTGGCGTCCCGGGCCCCGGCTCGGCGAGCTGGCCAACGCCGCTCCGGACGTGCTGCTGACGGCGGCGGAGCCGTTGCTGGCCGCGCTGCGCGACGCCACCGGTGAGAGCGCCCAGCTCTACCTGCGCCGCGCCGACGAGCGCGTCTGCGTGGCCGCCGCCGAGCGCGCCAGCGGCCTACGGGACACCGTGCCGGTCGGCTCGGTGCTGCCCATGACGGCGGGCTCGGCGGCGCAGATCCTGCTCGCCTGGGAGCCGCCGGAGGCGGTCATGCCGCTGTTGCCCCGGTCGAAGTTCACCGGCCGCACCCTGGCCGAGGTCCGTCGCCGAGGCTGGGCGCAGAGCGTCGCCGAGCGCGAGGCGGGGGTGGCGAGCGTCTCGGCCCCGATCCGGGACCGCACCGGCCGGGTGATCGCCGCGATCAGCATCTCCGGCCCCATCGAGCGCCTCGGCCGCCGCCCCGGCGAACGCCACGCCATGGCGGTGGTCCGCGCCGGCCAACGCCTCTCCGGCCTCTGACCGCAGCCCGGCCGTCGAGGCCCGGTCGGACGGCGGGGCGAGATCGCGGTGTCCAGGCCGGGCCGGCTCGACCCCGGGCAGGGCGGCAGGCAGGGCGGCAGGAGCCGGACCTGGGGATCGGCCGGCCGGGTCGAGCGGCACGAGCCGGACCTCGAGCAAGGGCCGAGCCGGCGAGAACGCCTCGCCACGGTCACTGTGCGTCATATTCTGCCAAAGGTGCGGACCCACCACCTTGCCCCTTTGCTCTGCTGCCACATACGCGCCAGCAGCGGAGGGTGACTGGGTGAGCGCCCAACCGCGACAGGACCTGGTCGCTTCATCGCTGCTCACAGCGGTGGCGCGTGGGTGGCAGCAGAGCAAAGGACGCAAAGGTCACCAGACAACCCGGCACCGATGCACACGAAGAGTAACGACGAGCGAGCAACACGCTCAGTGAGGTGGATAGCGAACGGCCCGCCCCACGATCAGCGAGACGGGCCGCACCTGCTCTGTAGCCCCGACCGGATTCGAACCGGCGCTACCGCCTTGAGAGGGCGGCGTCCTGGGCCGCTAGACGACGGGGCCAGGCACTTTTCCTGCATCACCGCCCTGGCGAGCGGTGCGGTTGTAGTCTAGCGGCACCACTTTCCCGCGCCGACGCGGGGGCACCCGGCCGGGCAGGTGCGTGGCGGAGACGGAGACACGAAGAAGCCCGCCCCACCGAGGTGGAACGGGCTGTCAGCGCTGTAGCCCCGACCGGATTCGAACCGGCGCTACCGCCTTGAGAGGGCGGCGTCCTGGGCCGCTAGACGACGGGGCCAGAACTCATGTCGCTTCCCCACCCTCACGGGCGGGGAAGCTGCACTCTACCAGAGATCATCCGCCACCCCTCCGGGAAGGAGGGGAGCGGAACTCCGCCAGAATCCAGCGTCCGGGACTCTCGCGAATCCGCGGTTGCGCTGGGGTACCAGGACTCGAACCTAGACTAACTGAACCAGAATCAGTCGGGCTGCCAATTACCCCATACCCCATTGGCCCCTTGCGGCGCCGAGAAAGAACTCTACCCTCCCCGCGCCGACAGGCCAAATCCAACCCCCTGAACCGCCTCTGAACTGCGCAAACAGGGCGTCGGACGCATCAGGCGACCGGGACCACCGGGTTGGTGAGCTCGCCGATCCCCTCGATCCGCACGGTGACCGTATCCCCCTCCGTGAGCGGGCTAACCCCCGCCGGGGTTCCGGTCAGCACCACGTCGCCGGGGAGCAGCGTCATCACGTGCGAGATGTACGACACCAGCGCCGGCACGTCGAAGACCATGTCCTTGGTCCGGCCGAGCTGGCGTACCTCCGTCTCCTCCGGGTCGCGACCCACCTCACAGCGGACCTCCAGGTCGGAGACGTCCAGGCCGGTGGTGATCCACGGGCCGATCGGACAGAACGAGTCGAAGCCCTTGGCCCGGGTCCACTGCCCGTCGGAGCGCTGCAGGTCCCGCGCGGTCACGTCGTTGGCGCAGGTGTAGCCGAAGATCGCCTTCTCGGCGGCGGCCCGATCGGCCCGCCGCGCGCCGGGCGCGCCGATCACCACGGCCAACTCCGCCTCGTGCTCGACCTGCTTGGAGAAGATCGGCAACCGGATCGCGTCCCGCGGCCCGATCACCGAAGTGGAGGGCTTGAGGAAGAGCAGCGGCTCCTTCGGCACCTCGCCGCCGTGCTCGGCGGCGTGCTCGGCGTAGTTACGGCCGACACAGACCACCTTGCTCGGCAGGATCGGCGAGAGCAGCCGGACGTCGGAGAGCGCCCAGCGGGCGCCGGAGAACTGGATCGGACCGAACGGGTGACCCTCGATCTCGGCGACGGTCAGGCCCTGCGGCCCGCCCCCCGGATCGCCCTCGACGACCCCGAACGACATTCCCTTGGCATGAGCAAAACGAGCGATACGCACCAGGCCAATCTAGCCCCTGCCGGCGCGCCCCGAGCCCGGCGACGGCCCGGCCGCCGGCGGCGTCGGCGCAGCGTACGCCATCGACGGCCGGGCGGGGCCGGGTTCGGTACTTCGTACCCGGCCGGAGGTGACGCGCCCCTAGCGTCGGCTGCGGAGGTTCGTTCGTATGCCTGCATCGAGACGACACCACAGGGCCCTCGCCGTGTTCGTGCACGGCCTGGGCATCCTCGCCGCCGTGCCGGCCCTGCCCACGGCGACGTCCCCGAGAGCCGAGGCCGCACCGGCGGTGGTCGCCCCGGCGCCACCGGCGGCCGCGCCCACCAGCCCGGCGCCGTCGGCGTCCACGAGCCCGGCACCCGGGCCGACCGGTGTGCTCGCCCCGGCCGCGGCACCCGGGGCGCGCAAGGCGCCGGCAGCCCCGGGAGTCGCCGCGACCGGGGCGGTGATCCCGGTGACGCCCGCCGTGCCGGCCCCCGGAATGGGCGCCACGGCCGCGCCGGGAGCGCCCCGGCCCGCCCCACCGGTCACCGTGTCGGTGACGGCGGCCGGAACGCCCGCGCCGGGCTACCGGATCCGCGTCCACAACGACGCCACCACGCCGATCGAGACCACGGTGCGGCAGGAGCTGCCGGCCGGCTCGTCGACGACGGCGGTGAGCGCGGGCGGCCGGGCCACCCGCGTCCCGGGGCCGAACAGCACCGGGGAGGTGACCTGGCAGCTGCGCCTGCCGGCCCGGAGCACCACGACGCTGGACACCGCGCTCGCGGTCACCGCGCCGGGCCGGGCGGTCACCGCGCCCGCCTGCGCCTTCACCGGCGACGGCAACCGGCCGTACGACTGCGCCACCGCCACCTGGCAGGGCGCAGGGGTGCCGGCCGCGGAGGTGGAGGAGGCGACCCCGGCCTGGCGACGACCGTCGATCCTGGCCGCGACGCTGGTGGTGCTGCTCATGCTGAGCGCCGCCGGAGCCTGGGCGTGGCGGCGCGCCCGTCGGCGACGCGCCGAGCCGACCGGCGCCGTGCCGACGGCGGCGGGCGTCCCGCCGTACGCCGGCGGCCCCGACGCTCCCGGCGGCACCGGCCGTCCGCGCCCGGCCGCACCCGGCGCGACCGGACGACGCCGCAGACCGCCGGTCTGGGCGATCGTCGGGGTGGCCGTGGTGGTACTCGCCGCAGTCGTCTCGACGGCGGTGTTCACCGCCACCCGGCAGGTCTCCGCGATCGACACGGCCAAGCAGCCGACCAGCGGCGCCTGGGTGGGCCGGAGCACCACCGGCACCGTCGGAGTGCCGCTGCGGGAGCGGGCGTTCGAGTTCACCGTCTACCGGGTGGACTGCACGAACGCCCCCGGGTCGGCGCGGCGGTGCCAGGCCACCGTCGGGGTACGCAACGTCACGCCCGAGCAGCAGACCTGGCACGGCGAGCTGCAACGGGCCTACCTGCGGGGCGGCAACTGGGTCACCGCCGACGCGGACGCCACCCGGCTGGCCAACCTGGGCCGCGACGTCTTCGCCCAGCCGGTCGCCGCGAACAGTCGGCTGGTGCTGCCGCTGGTCTTCACCATGAACGGGGCGCAGAAGCCGGAACAGCTCGAACTGCGCAGCGGGGTCTTCTCCGCCGGGGTCCGGGTGGACGTGCCCTGACCGGCGTGCGGGCGGCGGTCGTACCCTGGGTCCGTGACCGCCGCCCTCGCCCCCGCCGCCCTCGACGCGGCCGACTGGCAGGCCCGGCGCGCCGCGCACGAACAGCGGGTGGACGCCTGGCTGGCGCCGCACCTGGCCCGCCGCAAGGCGGGCGGGAAGCACCCGGTGGAGGACTTCCTCTTCACCTACTACTCGCACCGCCCGGCCCAGCTGCGCCGCTGGCACCCGGGCGCGGGGGTGGTGCTGCGCGACGCCGACCCGGCCGAGTTCGGCCCGGACTACCGCGCCGACGCCGCCGGGGTCACCCTCGACACCGATCGGGTACGCGCACGGCGCGGCGAGTCCGTCGCCTGGATCCGTGCCCTGCTCGTCGCCACCGCCGGCCGGCCGGCGCACCTGGGCTGCTTCGGGATGCACGAGTGGGCGATGGTCTACCGGCAGACCCAGGAGGAGGTACGCCACAATGCCTGGCCGCTGCGCCTGACACCGGAACGGACGGCCGCGGTGGTCGAGGAACGCGGCGTACGGTGCAGCCACTTCGACGCGTACCGGTTCTTCACCCCGCCGGCCCGACCGTTGAACCTGCTCACGCCGACCAGGGAGAGCCAGCACGCGCTGGAGCAGCCGGGCTGCCTGCACACCAACATGGACCTCTACAAGTGGTCCTACAAGCTCTCTCCGCTGGTGCCCAGCGAGCTGGTGGCGGACTGTTTCGCCCTGGCCCGGGAGATCCGCGCGCTGGACATGCGGGCCAGCCCGTACGACCTGGCCGACCTCGGGTACGCCCCGGTGCGGGTGGAGACCCCGGAGGGCCGCGCCGAGTATGCCGCCGCCCAGCGGGACTTCGCCGAACGGGCGGCCGTGCTGCGCGGGCGGCTGCTGGCGGCGCTGGGCTGACCGCCCCGCTCGTCGACAGGACGTCGGGCCGAGGGCGTTCGGGCCGAGGGGCGTCGGGTCGTACCGTCGGTGGTGGACGATGCCCGACGGCCCGCGCCGCACGGGACACGGGCCGTCGGGCATGCGACTCAGCCGGCGGTGCAGGTCACCGCCGGCACAGTGGGCGTGCCGGTCGTGCTGCCGAGGAACCCGAAGGTGGCCTCGGCACCGGCGGCCAGGGCGCCGTTCCAGCTCACGTTGCGTGCGGAGACGGCCGTGCCGCTCTGGGTCAGTTCGGCGTTCCATGCCTGGGTGATCCGCTGGCCGTCGGGCAGGGTGAAGCCGACCCGCCAGCCGCTGGTCCGGGCGGTGCCGGTGCTGCGTACGGTCACCTCGCCCTGCCAGCCGCCCTGCCACTGGTTGGTGATCCGGTAGGTCGCGGCGCAGGCCACCGGAGCGGACGGGGTCGACGTGGGGCTGACCGTCGGGCTGGGCGACACGGTCGGGCTGACCGTCGGGCTCGGGGTGGCGCCGGAGAGGGCGGCCACCACGGCCGGGTACCAGCGGTCGGACATCTTCTGGTCGCCGGCCGCGTTGGGGTGCACCCCGTCGTAGGTGTCGGTGGCGGTGCTGAACCCGGTCCACTGGTCGACCACGACGACCGGCGACTGCGCGGTGGTCTTCCCCGCCGCCCAGCCGTCGATGGCGCTGTTGAGCGCCACGGCCCGCTGGCCGCACTCGGCGCAGGAGGCCGGCGCCATCGGGATGATCTTCGCGACGATCACCCGCATCGCCGGGTTGCTGGCCCGCATCTGGTCGACCAGCTTGCCGTACGCGGCCAGGATGGTGGCCGGCGGGATGTTGCTCCACACGTCGTTGGTGCCGAAGTGCATCAGCACGATGTCGGGCCGGGTGGCGGAGAGCCAGCCGGGCAGCAGGTTCTGGTTGGCGACGTTGGTCGCCAGGTATCCGCCGTGGCCCTCGTTGTCCCCGTCGTGCGGCTGGCCGCAGCCCTGTGGGCCGAGGGTGCCGACGAAGTCGATGTCGGTGTGGCCGGTGGACTGGAGCCGGTTCCAGAGGATCGACCGCCAGCAGCCCGGTGACCCGGTGATCGAGTCGCCGAGCGGCATGACGCGTACCGGTGCGGCGGCAGCGGCCGGTTGGGCGGGCGCGGCGGCGGCCAGCCCGGAGATCAGGACGAGCGGGGCGGCCGCGAGCGCGGCGAGCAGGGCGGAGACGAACGGCCTTCGGGGCATGGTGAAGGAACTCCTGTCACGTGACGGTGCGTGCGGTCGGTGACGGCCCTTGCTCCCACGGCCATTCCAGCATCGAACATCATCGAACTCAACGTCCTGCCGTCCGCGGGCCCACCGCCCGGGCGGGGCGGCCCGCGCCGGCCGGCTCAGGCGGTGGCGCTCTCCCCCTGCCGGCGCAGCTTCTCCTCCAGCTCGGACATGGTGTCGACGAACCAGAGCTGGTGGCCCTCGTTGGCCTCGGTGACGAAGTCGCGCAGCGCGGCGCTGCGTGCCACGTGGACGGAGATGTCCCCGACCACGGCCAACGGCATCCGGTGGTTGACGAACTTCTGCATCAGCTCCCCGGCCACCCCGGAACGCAGAGTGAAGAACTCGACGGCCAGCCGCCGTACCGGGAGCACCACCAGCTCCGCGCCGTACCCGGAGGCCTCACCGATCACCCGCAGCGCGTCGGCGCCCTCACAGAGCTTCGGGCCGTCGGCGGCGCAGGCCAGCACCGAACGGCCGTGCAGGGTGACGAGGGTGTCGCCGGACATGGTCGCAGCCTAGGCACGCGCCGCCCGGGTACGCGGGCTTTCCCGGTCAGTCCCCGTCGACCCGCCGGTCCCGCTTGCGCTGGGACTGGCGCTTCTTCTCGGCCAGTCGGCGCTCCTTGGCCCCACGGGAGGGACGGGTGGGCCGTCGGGGCGGGGGCGGCGGCGCGACGGCCTCGCGCAGCAGCGCGGCCAGTCGCTCCCGGGCCGCCTCCCGGTTGGCGAGCTGGGCCCGGTGTTCGCTGGCGGTGACGGTGAGCACCCCGCCGACCAGCCGACCGGCCAACCGTTCCAGCGCCCGGCCCCGCAGCCCCGGCGGGAGACTCGGCGTGGCGGCCAGGTCGAAGCTCAGCTCCACCCGCGAGTCGGTGGTGTTGACCCCCTGCCCGCCCGGGCCGGACGACCGGGAGAACCGCTCCCGCAGCTCGGTGGCGGGCACCACCCACCGGTCGTTGACCCGCAGTCCGTCATCCACGCCCCGAGGCTAGCGCTCCTTCACGCCGGCCTTGGTGGAAGCGGTCGGGGTAGGGCTGGGGGCCGGCTCGGCGCGCTCGTGGTCGGGCCCCACCGTGGCGTACGCGACCGCACCGACGAGCAGCAGCGCGATCACGCCGACCTTGGTGGTGACCGCCCGGAGCAGCAGCCACGCGGTCCGCCGGGCGCCCGGTACGGCGTTCTTGGCGGCCCGGTAGTCGTTCCAGCCGCGTCTGGCCCTGGCGTACTGGGCGCCCACGCCCCATCCGAGGAAGAGTCCCACCGCGAGCAGGACCGCAACGAGAGAAAGCTCCACCCACGCCAGTATCCACACTCAACGTGATATTTCTATGGCCCGATGGTCCCATGCCGGGTATCCGATAGTTCTACCGTTACGCCCTTCCGGTCCTGGCACGTCCGGCTCAGCCGCCTTTGCCGATGATCGTGTCGGCGGTCTGCTGAACCTGGTCGATCGGGATGGCGAACCCGATCCCGATCGAGCCGTTGCCGTCGATGGTGGCGATCGCGGTGTTCACCCCGACCACCTCGCCCCGGGCGTTGACCAGCGGACCTCCTGAGTTACCCGGGTTGATGGAGGCGTCGGTCTGCACCGCGCTGCGCCGGTTGGTGCCCAGCCGCACCTGGCGGTCCAGCGCGCTGACGATGCCCGCGGTGACCGTGCCGGCCAGCCCGAGCGGCGAACCGACCGCCAGCACCGGCTCCCCCACCCGGGTCGAGCGCGGCTTGGCCAGCGGCAGGGGCGCCAGGCCGGCCTCTGTCGGCACCTTCAGCACCGCCAGGTCGCTGCCCGGTTCCCGGCCGACCACCTCGGCGGCGTACCGGCGGCCGTCGGGCAGCTCCACGGTCACCTCGCCGCCACCGCCCTTTGCCAGGATGTGGTCGTTGGTGATGATGTGCTGCTGATTGTCGATGGCGAAACCGGAGCCGGTGGCGCCCGCCCGGGTGCCGCCGCCGGCCATCACCGACACCACGCCCGGCACGGTCTTCTGGGCGGCGGTCACCAGCTCCGCGGGCACCGGCGCGGCGGAGGCCGCCGTCGGCCCCGGGCCGCCGCCCTGGCCGGCCACCCAGCCGCCGGCCGCCGCGCCGGAGACGGTGGAGAGGGCAACCACCGCCGCCGCGGTCAGCAGCCGTCCGCGCCAGCGCCGCCGGGACGGGTCCTCCCCCGACCCCGGTACGTCCCACCGGGACCTCCCGTCCGGACCCAGCTCGGGCGAGACGAACCACGGTCCCCGGGGCTCGCCCAGACCGGTCTGCACAGCCATACGCGTGCTCCTCACTCGTCGGGGGTCAGGGCAGCCGGGAGAACCAGCGCATCGACCCGGCCGCGGCGCCCATCGCGAACACCAGCCCGAGGCCGATGAACCGGGCGGAGATGTCCTGGCGTTCCTTGCGCCAACCGACCGAGGAGCCGATGTCCTCGTACACCTCGCGCAGTTCCTGGCTGCTGCCCGCCTCGTGGAACCGGCCCCCGGTGTCCTCGGCGACCGCCTTGAGGGTCTGCCCGTCGACCGGCACCTGGATCGGCCGGCCGCCCCGGTCGACGAAGCCGCCCGGCGTGCCGAACGAGATGGTGTGCACCGGCACCTTCGCCGTCACGGCGGCCGAGGCCGCCTCCATCGGGTCCATGCCGGAGGTGTTCGCCCCGTCGGAGAGCAGGATGATCCGGGCCGGCGGCGGCTGCTTGGCGGCGTTGGCGTCGAGGCTCTTCACCGCCCCGAGCGAGGCGCTGATCGCCTCGCCGATCGCGGTGCCCTGCACGCCGGTGATCCCCTCGGCGAGCCGCTCGATCCCCTCGTCCAGCGCCTCCCGGTCGGTGCTCGGCGGCACCAGCACCGCGGCGCTTCCGGCGAAGGCGACCAGACCGACGTTGAACTCGTCGGGCAGCCCTTCGACGAAGCGGCGGGCCGCCTCCTTGGCCGCCGCCAGCCGGTCCGGCTCCACGTCGGTGGCGAGCATCGAGGTGGAGACGTCGACGGCGACCATGACGGTGGCGCGTTCCCGGGGCACCCGCACCTCGGCCTCGGGCCGGGCGAAGCCCACCACCAGCAGCGCCAGCATGGCCAGGAAGAGGCCGGCCGGCACGTGCCGCCGCCAGGCGGGGCGGGCCGGCGCGACCCGGTCGAGCAGCCGCAGGTTGGTGAAGCGGACGGCGTACCGGCTGTGCCGGCGCTGGGCGAGCAGGTAGCCGACGGCCAGCGCGAGCACCCCGAACAGCAGCAGCAGGCGGGCGGGTGACTGCCAGCTCACGCCACACCTCCCCGGGCCGCCGCGGGCGCCGCCGCGAGGCGACGCTGGGCGTGCACGTGGCGCACGATGTCGGCGGTCCAGTCCCGGTCGGTCCGCAGCGGCAGGTGGGCCGCCGCGCACCGGCGCAGCGCCCGGCGTACCTGGTCGCGCTGCACGGCGGCGGCGTCGGCGTAGCGCCGGCGCAGGACCGCATCGCCGGTCCAGACCTCACGCCGCCGGCCGGTCTCCGGGTCGACCAGGGTGATCAGGCCGACGTCCGGCAGCTCCAGCTCGCGGGGGTCGGTGATCTCCACCGCGAGCACCTGGTGGCGGGCCGCGAGCCGGCGCAGCGCCGGCTCCCAGGGAGCCGGGTCGTCGGGATGCTCGGGCAGCCCGTCGAGGAAGTCGGAGACCACCACGACCAGGCCGCGCCGGGTGGCGACCCGCTGCGTCGCGGCGAGCGCCGCGCCCAGGTCGGGCGGCTCCGGCGGGTGGCCGGCGGCGTCGTGCCCGCCGGAGCGCGGGGCCGCCAGCAGCGCCCGGAGCAGGCTCAGCAGGTGGGTACGCCCACCGCGCGCCGGGAAGCGACGCAGCCCGGAAGGGCCGAGCACCTGGGCGCCGAGCCGGTTGCCCGCCCCGGCGGTGAGGAAGCCGACCGCGGCGACGGCGGCCACCGACAGCTCCCGCTTGTCCAGCTCCGCGGTGCCGAACTCCATGCTGGGGCTGGCGTCCACCAGCAGCCAGGTGGTGAGTTCCCGGTCGGCGTCGACCTCACGCACGTGCGGCACGCCCGTGCGGGCGGTCACCGCCCAGTCCATCCGGCGTACCTCGTCCTCACCGGGCCGGTACTCCCGGCTGCCGGCGATCTCGCTGCCCGGCCCGGGCAGCAGCCCACGATGCTGTCCCTGGAGCAGGCCGTCCAGGCGTCGGGTCACGGTCAGCTCCAGTCGGCGCAGTCGCTGGCCGGGGGCGAGGTCGGCCAGTCCCGGGTCGGCCGGTGGCCGGGCGGCGACCCGCCTCATGCCGCCGCCAGGTCGGGTGCGTGCTCGGGCTGCCCGGTGGCGAGCACGGGTGGTGGCACGGCCTGGACGAGCCGGTGCACCAGCGCCTCGGCGGCGACCCCGTCCGCGACCGCGTCGAAGGAGAGCACCAGCCGGTGGGCGAGGACGTCCACGGCGAGGTCCCGGACGTCCTCGGGGAGCACGTACTCCCGGCCGCGCAGCAGCGCCTGGGCGCGGGCGGCGGCGACCAGGCCGAGGGTGGCCCGGGGGCTCGCCCCGTACGCCAGCAGCGGCGCGATCTCGGGCAGCCCGAAGCGACCCGGGTCGCGGGTGGCGAGGATGAGCCGGACGACGTACTCGGCGATGGCGTGGTGGACGAAGACGCGGGCGGCGCGCTGTTGCAGGTCGCGCAGGCGTACCGGGTCGAGCACCTGCCGGGCCCGGGGCTTCTCGACGCTCATCCGGTAGAGGATCGCCAGTTCGTCGGCGTCGTCCGGGTAGTCCACGACGATCTTCATGAGGAAGCGGTCCCGCTGCGCCTCGGGCAGCTGGTACACCCCCTCGGACTCGATCGGGTTCTGGGTGGCGAGCACCAGGAAGGGTTCCGGCACCGGCCAGCTCCGACCACCGATCGAGACCTGCCGCTCGGCCATCGCCTCCAGCAGCGCGGACTGCACCTTGGCCGGGGCTCGGTTGATCTCGTCGGCCAGCACGAGGTTGGCCATGATCGGGCCCAGCTCGACGTCGAAGCTCTCCTTCGACGCCCGGTAGATGCGGGTGCCGACGATGTCGGAGGGGACCAGGTCGGGGGTGAACTGAATCCGCGAGAACGTCCCGCCGACCACCGTGGCGAGGGTCTGCGCGGCGAGCGTCTTGGCCACGCCGGGCACGCCCTCCAGCAGGCAGTGCCCGTCGGCGACCAGTGCGGTGAGCAGGCGGTCGACGAGCCGATCCTGCCCGACGATCACACGTTTGACCTCGAAGAGGGTCTGTTCCAGCTCGATGCCCGCCGGATCGGGTTCGGCCGGGGTGGGCAGGCTGGCCAGGGTGTCCGAGATGTCCGTCACGGTGCTTGCTTCCCGGGCCACCGGCCCGACAAACGTCGGAATTTCCGGGCCGGACGGCGCTTCTCCGGGCCTATCCGGGACGAGCGGCACCACAGCCGACAGAGCGACGGTCCCGACCCGTCGGCACGTCGACGGGGGTTCCGTGCCGATCACCCGCGCCGTTCACGAGACGGTGTGGCGGGCCACCGCGCGACAGGCCGACGGCTAGCCTGAGCACCATGATCGACACCGTCGCGCCACCGCGTACGCAGCACTCGTGGACCATGCTGCTCTGCTGGCTGGCGGTCGTACCCGGCCTCGCCTGGGCGGTGGTACGCCTGGCCGGGCTGGAACGCGGCCCCCTGGTGCAGGCGCTGGCCTTCACCCCGTACGTCGCGGTCGGGAGCCTGGTGCCGCTCGGGCTGGCGCTCGCCCTGCGGCGTCGCGGGCCGGCGGTGGTCGCGGCACTGGTGACGCTGACGCTGGTCGGCACGGTGGCGCCCCGGGCCCTCGCCTCCGGGCAGCCGGACGTGGACGGACCGGTGCTGCGGCTGCTCACCGCCAACCTGCTCAAGGGCGGCGCGGACGCCCGCACCCTGGTCGACCTGGTCCGCCGGCACCGGGTGGACGTGCTCGCCGTGCAGGAGTTCACCCCGCAGGCGCAGGCCGAACTGGACCGGCAGGGGCTGTCCGAGCTGCTCCCCCACCGGCAGCTCAACCCGGAGGTCGGCACCACCGGCTCGGGGCTCTACGCACGCCACCCGCTCTCCGACGGCGGTTTCCGGCGCAACGCCGGCATGGCGTTCACCCAGGCGTACGCGCGGGTGGCGGTCCCCGGCGCGGCACCGCTGCGGGTCGAGTCGGCGCATCCGGCCGCCCCGTACGGCGTCGAGGTGGTCGACGAATGGTTCACCGACCTGCGGGCGCAGCCGCGCGCCACCCCGGACGGGCCGCTGAGCGTCCTCGCCGGGGACTTCAACGCCACCCTCGACCACGCCCCGCTGCGGGCGCTGCTGGACAGCGGGTACGTGGACGCGGCCGACGCCGCCGGGGCGGGGCTGGCCGGCACCTGGGGGCCGTACGACGGCGGCCCGGTCCCGCCGGTCACCATCGACCATGTGCTGGTCGACCGGCGGATCGCCGTCCGCACCGTCGACGTGCACCCGGTGCCGGGCAGCGACCACCGGGCGGTCCTCGCCGAACTGCGCCTCCCGGCCGCCTGAACCGCGTCACCTGCGACGGTCAGACCCGGGCGCGGTCCAGGCCGTAGGTGAGCGCGTCGACGAGAGCGTGCCAGGACGCCTCGACCACGTTGGGGTGCACCCCGACGGTGGTCCAGTCCCGGCCGGTGCCGTCGGCGGTCTCCACCAGCACCCGGGTCACCGCGCCGGTGCCGTGGCTGCCCTCCAGGATCCGGACCTTGTAGTCGGCCAGCTCGAAGTCGCGCAGCTCCGGGTAGTGCCGGGACAGCCCGACCCGCAGCGCCTCGTCGAGGGCGTTGATCGGGCCGTTGCCCTCGGCGGTGGCGATCACCCGCTCCCCGCGTACCCGGATCTTCACGGTGGCCTCGGAGACCACCGCGCCGTCCTCCCGGTGCTCGACCAGCACCCGGTACGACTCCAGCGCGAACGGCCGCGTCGGCGCGGCGTCCGGCAGTTCGGAGCGGACCAGCAGCTCGAACGAGGCGTCAGCGGCCTCGAACGACCACCCGCCCGCCTCCAGCTCCTTGACCCGGCTGGTCACCTTCGACAACGCCTCCGGATGGCCGGCCAGGTCCAGGCCGAGCTCGCGGCTCTTGAGCTCGACGCTGGCCCGGCCGGCCATCTCGGTGACGAGGATCCGCATGTCGTTGCCCACCACCGACGGGTCCACGTGGTTGTAGAGCAACGGGTCGACCTTGATCGCGCTCGCGTGCAGCCCCGCCTTGTGGGCGAAGGCCGCAGCCCCGACGTACGCCTGGTGGGTGTCGGGGGCGATGTTGGCGATCTCGGCGATGGCGTGCGAGACCCGCACCATCTGTTCCAGGCAGCCATCCGGTAGGACGGGCATGCCGAGCTTGAGCTGGAGGTTGGCGACGACCGCGAAGATGTCGGCGTTGCCGGGGCGCTCGCCGTACCCGTTGGCGGTGCCCTGGACGTGCCGGACCCCGGCCTCGACGGCGGCGATCGTGTTGGCCACCGCGCAGGCGGTGTCGTTCTGGCAGTGGATGCCGAGCAGCTCCGGCGCGACGCCGGTGCGTGCGGTGAGGTCGGCGATGGCCGCCGTCACCTGCGACGGCAGCATCCCGCCGTTGGTGTCGCAGAGCACGAACCGCTCGGCCCCCGCACCGAGCGCGGCCTGCACCACCGAGGCGGTGTACACCGGATCGTGCCGCCACCCGTCGAAGAAGTGCTCGCCGTCGACGAAGACCCGCCGGCCCTGCGCGACCAGGTACGCCACCGTGTCCCGGATCATGGCCAGGTTCTCCGCGCCGGTGGTGCGCAGCGCGCGCTCGACGTGCCGGATGTCCGCCTTGGCGACCAGCGCGACCGCCGGGGTCTCGGCGTCGAGCAGGCCCCGCACCTGCGGGTCGTCCTGCACGGCCACGTTGGCCCGCCGGGTGGCCCCGAAGGCGACCAGCACGGCGTGCTTCAGGTCCAGCTCGGTACGCGCCCGGCGGAAGAACTCGGTGTCCTTCGGGACCGCGCCGGGCCACCCGCCCTCGATGAAGCCCACCCCCAGCTCGTCGAGGAGCCGGGCCACGGCCAGCTTGTCGACCACCGAGTAGCTGAGCCCCTCACGCTGGGCGCCGTCGCGCAGCGTGGTGTCGTACACCTGGAACGTCATGGGAGTCCCTTCTTCACGGGCCGGGGAGCAACAAAAAGACCCCCCGCGGGGTGCGGGAGGTCTGCGCGCTCGGCGGAGGGGAGGCCGGCGCGCTACGTGCCAATAATCAGGACGGTGCTGCTCACGGTGGCCACTCTGCCACTCCCGACCGACTTCTGGGAGGCATAATCCACATGTCGGGATGGTGACGTTGAGTGTTCATAACAGATTCACCGCAGCTCCTCGGGCAGAACCCGCCGGCGGTGATCGACTTCACAAGTCACCCGGCCGCCACCAGCAGGAAACTTCGCTGCGGAAGTATCTGGAACCGATCCAGTTACCGGCCCTCGTGCCGCAGTCAAGGAGGACCCGTGCTCACTGTCGGTGACCGCTTTCCCGAGTACGAACTCACCGCGTGCGTCTCGCTCGACGCCGACAAGGCGTTCGAGACGCTCCACCACAAGTCCCACGAGGGCAAGTGGCGCGTCGTCTTCTTCTGGCCGAAGGACTTCACCTTCATCTGCCCGACGGAGATCGCCGAGTTCGGCCGCCTCAACGGTGAGTTCGCCGACCGCGACGCCCAGGTGCTCGGCGTCTCGGTGGACAACGAGTTCGTGCACTACGCCTGGCGCAAGGACCACCCGGACCTGCGCGAGCTGCCCTTCCCGATGCTCAGCGACATCAAGCGTGAGCTGAGCGCCGCCTGCGGCGTGCTGGGCGACGACGGCGTGGCGCAGCGGGCCACCTTCATCGTCGACCCGGACAACGAGATCCAGTTCGCCATGGTCACCGCCGGCTCCGTCGGCCGGAACGTCTCCGAGGTGCTGCGGGTGCTGGACGCGCTGCAGACCGACGAGCTCTGCCCGTGCAACTGGAACAAGGGCGGCGCCACCCTCGACGCCAACGCCCTGCTCGCCGGCGCCGGCGCCTGACATGGGTCTGGACGCGGTCAAGGCGACGCTGCCCGAGTACGCCAAGGACATCAAGCTCAACCTCGGCTCCACCGTCGGCACCTCGACGCTCAAGCCCGAGCAGGCCTGGGGCACCGCCCTGGCCTGCGCGGTCGCCGCACGTAACCCGGTGGTGCTGAGGGAGATCGCCGACGAGGCCTCGACCCACCTGTCGCCGGAGGCCGTCGAGGCCGCCAAGGGCGCCGCCACGATCATGGCGATGAACAACGTCTACTACCGGGCCAAGCACCTCATCGGCGACGAGCAGTACGCCTCGATGCCGGCCCGGCTGCGGATGCAGATCATCGCCAGGCCGGGCGTGGACAAGGGTGACTTCGAACTCTGGTGCCTCGCCGTCTCGGCCATCACCGGCTGTGGCGTCTGCCTGGAGTCGCACGAGAAGGCCCTGCGCGGCGCCGGGTTCACCCGCGAGCAGGTGCACGAGGGGCTGCGCATCGCCGCCGTCGTGCACGCCGCCGCGGTGGCGCTCGACGCGCAGGCCGCCCTGGTCTGAGCCGGACACTCGGCACCGGGCCGGTACCGCGACCGCGGTACCGGCCCGTCGTCGTTTCCGGTCACCGAGTGTGGAGGGCGGCGGGTCCGGGTACCCCATCCGTGGACACGAAGCACTTTTCCTCCGATACGACTACGACAGTCGGGGCAGGAGTTCCCCATGGACAGGCTCGACCCGCACGCCACGTACGGCAGCACCGACCCGATGATCGACGGCGGTCAGGGCAGCGTCGCCGGCGGCGCCCCCGCCGGCGCCTTCAACCCCTGGCGCTACCGCGACGAGGCCGGGGTGGTCGACGCCGACCTGGTCGGCTACAAGGTCGAGGCCACCGACGGCGGCATCGGCAAGATCGACAGCGCGAGCCACGAGGTCGGCGGCAGCTACCTGGTCGTCGACACCGGCCCGTGGATCTTCGGCAAGAAGGTCATGCTGCCGGCCGGCACCGTGAACCAGGTGGACCACGACGACAGGAAGGTCTACGTGGACCGCGGCAAGGACCAGATCAAGGCCGCGCCGGAGTACGACGAGACCAGCCACAGCGACCCGTCGTACCGGGACACGCTGGGCGGCTACTACGACGAGACGTACGGCAACGTGCCCCCGGGCACCGCGCGCTGAGCGGCACGGACCTCGACGGCCGGTGGGGAAACCCGCCGGCCGTTACCGTGTCCGAGTGGACGACACACAGGTCAACCGCCGCGTTCCCTTCTCCGTCATGTTCAACTTCCGAGAGGTGGGCGGACACCCCGCCCGCGACGGCCGCGCCGTGCGCAGGGGCCGGCTCTACCGCTCGGACTCCCCGCACCGTCTCGACGGCGCCGACCGGGAGGCGTTCGCCGCCCTCGGCGTCCGGACCGTCATCGACCTACGCCGACCCTCCGAGGTGGAGCGGGACGGCCGGGTGCCCGAGTTCGACGGGCTGGCGTACCGCAACATCCACCCGGAGCACGCCGACTGGGGCGAGAACCCGTACCGGCAGGGCACCGACCTCGCCCGCTACCTGGCCGACCGGTACGCCGACCTGGCCGAGACCGGCGCGACCGGGCTGGGCGAGGCGGTCGGGCTGATCGCCGACGAGACCGCCGCCCCGGTTCTGGTGCACTGCGTCGCGGGCAAGGACCGCACCGGCATCGTCTGCGGGCTCACCCTGGCGGTGCTCGGGGTCCCCGACACCGAGATCGCCGCCGACTACGCGCTCAGCACCGAGGCCGCCGAACGGTTCCAGACCTGGTTCAACTCCACCGGCAAGCAGGTCCGGCCCGGGCTGCCCCCGCTCACCACCCCCGCCGAGGCGATGACGCTCTTCCTCACCGAGCTGCGTCACCGGCACGGCTCGGTGGAGGACTACCTGCGGCACGCCGGACTGACCGACGCCCAGCTCGCCGCGCTACGCGACCACCTGCTGGAGTAACTGACGGCCCGCCCTCCCGCGATCTGGCCGGGGCGCCCGGCGACCTCCAGGGTCCGAAACGGCGACCGCCGGCCACGCCGCGGCAGCGGCGGGCCGGCGGTCGGCAGTCGGCGGATCAGCAGACGCGGCGCACCCAGCCGTGCGGGTCCTCGGCCTCGCCGCGCTGGATCGCCACCAGTTGCTCGCGCAGGGCCATCGTGGAGCGACCCGGCTCACCCCCGCCGATCAGGAACTCCCCGTCGGGGAAACGCACCCGGCCGATCGGGGTGATCACTGCCGCGGTGCCGCAGGCGAAGACCTCCCGCAGCCGGCCACTGGCCGCGTCGGCCTGCCAGTCGGCGAAGCTGACCGGCCGCTCCTCGACCCGGTGCCCGGAGGCGGCAGCCAGGGACAGGACGGCGTCGCGGGTGATGCCCGGCAGGATCGTGCCGGTCAGCGGCGGGGTGACCAGGGTGTTGTCCTCGTAGACGAAGAAGACGTTCATGCCGCCCAGCTCGTCGACGAAGCGGCGCTCCACCGCGTCGAGGAAGACCACCTGGTCGCAGCCGGCCTCGATCGCCTCGGCCTGCGCGGCCAGCGAGGCGGCGTAGTTGCCGCCGCACTTCGCCGCGCCGGTGCCGCCGGGGGCGGCGCGGGTGTAGTCCGGGCTGACCCAGACCGTCACCGGCTTGACCCCACCGGCGAAGTACGCCCCGGCCGGCGAGGCGATGACGCAGTAGAGGTACTCGTTGGCCGGGCGCACGCCGAGGAAGACCTCGCTGGCGAACATGAACGGCCGCAGGTAGAGGCTGGCGTCCGGGCCCTCCGGGATCCACTCCCGGTCGATCTCGACGATCCGGCGCAGCGACTCGACGAACGTCTCCTCCGGCAGCTCCGGCATGGCCAGCCGCCTGGCGGAGGCGACGAACCGGGCGGCGTTCGCCTCCGGACGGAACATGGTGACCGCGCCGTCGGCGGTCCGGTACGCCTTCAGCCCCTCGAAGATCTCCTGCGCGTAGTGCAGGACGGCGCTCGCCGGGTCCATCGGGATCGGCGCGCGGGCCTCGACGCGGGCGTCGTACCAGCCCTTGCCCTCGGCGTAGCGGATGGTGACCATGTGGTCGGTGAAGACCCGGCCGAAACCCGGGTTGGCCAGCAGCGCGGCCCGGTCGGCGGCGGATACCGGGGCGGGATTCGGACGGATCTCGAAATCGAGCTTGTCACCACCGCTCATCGCGCTGACCTCCCTGAGGGTTGAACGGCGTACGGGGCCGCACACCGACATCACTGGTGCCAGAAACTTACCCCGAACGGTCGTTCAGCGGATAGCTGCGCCCGGCGGAACGAGCACACCCGATGGGATGCGGCGCGGGGCGTCGACACCGACGACGGCGGGGAGCAGTCCGGCCCGGCCCGGGTCCGGCGGACCCGGGCGGTGGGCCGGTGGAGGCGGGCGACGCGGCGCCCGGTCAGGCTACGGCGTAACCGGCGAGCCGGTCGCCGACCTCCTCGGTGCGCAGGGGTACGCCCGGGGTGCGGTTGGCCAGCTCGGCGCCGACCGCGGCGGTCACCCGGGCGGCGGCGTCGGCGTGGCCGAGCTGGTCGAGCAGGAGGGCGGCGGAGAGCACCGCGGCCACCGGGTCGGCCAGGCCCTTGCCCGCGATGTCCGGCGCCGAGCCGTGCACCGGCTCGAACATCGACGGGTACGCCCCGGAGGGGTTGATGCAGCCGCTGGCGGCCAGCCCGATGCCGCCGGTGACGGCGGCGGCGATGTCGGTCAGGATGTCGCCGAACAGGTTGTCGGTGACCACCACGTCGTACCGCTGGGGCTGGGTGACCAGGAACATCGCGGCGGCGTCGACGTGCTGGTACTCGGTGGCCACGTCGGGGTGCTCGGCGGCCACCGCCTCGAAGGCGCGCGCCCAGAGCGACCCGGCGTGGGTCAGCACGTTGGTCTTGTGCACCAGGGTGACCTTGCGCCGTTCCCGGCGGGCGGCCCGGGCGAAGGCGTCGCGGACGACCCGCTCCACCCCGTGCCGGGTGTTCAGGCTCTCCTCGGTGGCGACCTCGGCGGGGGTGTCGCGGTGCAGCGAGCCACCGGCGCCGGCGTACAGCCCCTCGGTGCCCTCCCGGACCACCACCAGATCGACCTCGCCCGGCTTGACGGTGGCCAGCGGGCCCGGCACGCCCGGCCAGAGCCGGGACGGGCGCAGGTTGACGTACTGGTCGAAGGCGAAGCGGAGCTTGAGCAGCAGGCCGCGCTCCAGCACGCCCGGCGGGACGCTCGGGTCGCCGACCGCGCCGAGCAGGATGGCGTCGTGCCCGGCCAGCTCGGTCAGCACCGAGTCGGGCAGCACCTCGCCGGTGCGGTGGTAGCGCGCGGCGCCGAGGTCGTACTCGGTGGCCTCGATCCCGGGGAGCACGGCGTCGAGGACCTTGCGGGCCTGCCCGACCACCTCGGGTCCGATCCCGTCCCCGGCCACCACCGCGATCCGTGCCACCTGGCGCTCCTCACCTCGTCGTTCCCGTGAACGGTACGTCGCCGTCCCGTCTCCCGGTACGCGTCTTCCACGATTCGGGATATTGAAATGCTCAGGAGGCTCCCAGGTGACATTCATGGTGCGGTCATCTCCACTACCTAGGGTCAGTGTGCAGCGGGTCACGGGGGCTCGCGACGGGATCCGCCGCTGTCGTCGCGGCGCGGTCAGCGAAGGAGCGGATGTGGTGCGGACCGACCAGCAGCGTGGGGCGGCGGGGCTCGACGAGCAGCCGCGCACCCGGTGGGTGGACCAGGCCGCCTTCACACTGCGCCGGCCGGACCTGCGCCTCGGCACCCGCAACCACCGCGTCGACTCCGGCGGCGACGCCACCGGCGACCGGATCGCCGTCCAACACCGCGTGCGCACCAGCACGGCCGAATACTCGCTGCTGCTCAACGCCCCCGGACACGTGGGCCGCCGGACGGTCGGCGACGCGCTGCGCGACGCCGTCGCCGAACTGCGGGCCATCGACCTCACCTACGGCCCGACCCGCCCGGACAGCCTGGTCTCCCGGCTGCGCCGGGGCGAGATCAGCCCCGAGTCGTACCCGCCGCTGGCCGACCTGGTGGACCGCTGCGCGGCCATGCGCGCGGCGACCGACGGCTGGTTCGACGCCTGGGCGGTGCCCGGCGGCTTCGACCCGGGCGGCCTGCTCAACGGCTGGGCGGTGGAGCGCGCGGCCGCCCGGCTGCGCGCCGCCGGCATCACCGACTACGCGGTGCTCTCCGGCGCGGACCTGACCGTACGCGGGCACGCCGCGCACGGCGGGCCGTGGCGGGTGGCCGTGCACCACCCGACCGACGGCCGCCGCGCGCCGCTGGTGCTGGAGATGACGGCCGGGGCGGTGGGCACCTCGGGGGTGTCCGGCCGCCGGGGGCACGTGGTCGACCCGCACACCGGCGACCCGGCCGACCAGCTCGTCGCGGCAACCGTCGTCGGTCCCGACCTCGCGGTCGCCGACGCGTACGCCACCGCGCTCTACGCCGCCGGCCCGACCGGGCTGGCATGGTTCCGCAACGGATCGGGTTATCAGGCTCTCTTCGCCCACCGGCGCCGCTGAGGCGCCGGGGCGCGTCGACCGACGGAGTGGAGGGGGTCCACTCCGGTGGCGCGGTCGGCGGGCCCGCGATCGGCCCCCACGGTCTCGGCAACGACCGTGGGGGCCGGTCAGCGACGAGTGCGCGTGGCTCGCGCAATCGAGGGGTGCGGACCGGTCGGTCGGACGCCTGACCTCGTCACCCGAAGACGGGCCGAACGCCCCAACTCAGCCGGTGACCGCACCGGTACGCTAGCGAATCGACGCAGCTCGACGCAAGGGTCTCCGGTCTCCACAACGGACCGTCCTGACCAGACACCATGTCACGATCGTGTCGCTGGTCGGCGGGTCAGTTGCGGGAATGTGAACGGCGGATGGCACGCTGTCCGCCGTGAGTTTCGATCTCAGCGTGTGGGCCCTGCCGGACGGGGCCACGCCCGAGGACGTCCACGCCGCGGTGCGGCGGTGCCGCGAGGGACGCCACGGCGACCGGCACCCCGACCCCCGGGTGGTCGCCTTCTACCGGGCCATCACCGCCACCTATCCCGACCGGCCCGTCGGGCCGGGCACCCCGTGGGAGGTCGCGCCGCTGCACGCGGCCGCCGACCATGTGGAGCTCAACCTCGTGCCGACCTGCGAGGACCAGGTCCTGCTCGACATCGAGCGGCTGGCGGGCGAGCACGACCTGATGCTCTTCGACGCCCAGGACGGCTCGGTGTACCCACCGCCGTCCCGCGTCGCGCGCTGACCCCCACGGGCGCGACGAGGCGTGGCCCCCGGCTCGATCCGGGCGGCCACGACGAGGGGCCCGGCCGAGACGGCCGGGCCCCCGATGCGTCGTGCGCGGGCTACTCGTCGCGCAGGTCCGCCGCGCTCGCCGAGGTCGCGCCGATCGAGTCGGCGGCCGAGGTGAGCAGGTCGGCGCCGAGCGCCTGGTCGACGGTGAGGGTCATCAGCGTCTCCCCACCGGCCTCCCGACGCGCCACCTGCATCGCCGCGATGTTGACGCCGGCCTCGCCGAGCAGGGTGCCGACCGTGCCGACCACGCCCGGACGGTCGACGTAGCGCAGGAAGAGCAGGATGCCCTCCGCGCCGATCTCCACGTCGAAGCCGTCCACCTCGGTCAGCTTGATCACGTCACGGGGGCCGGCCGGGGTGACCGTGCCGGAGACGCTGACCGTACGGCCGTCGGGCAACGCACCGCGGACGGTGACCAGGTTCGGGTGGTCGATCGTCTCGGCCTGGGTGGTGAGGGTGACCTCGACGCCACGCTCGGCGGCCAGGTGCGGGGCGTTGACGTAGGTGACCTGCTCCTCCACCACCGAGCTGAACAGCCCCTTGGTGGCGGCGAGCTTGAGCACCGAGACCTCGTGGTTGACGATCTCACCGCGCACCTCGACGGTGACGCTGGAGGCGATCCCGCCGGCCACCGCGGTGAACGCCCGACCCAGCTTCTCGGCCAGCGGCAGCAGCGGGCGGACGTCCTCGGCGACCACGCCGCCGGCCTGCACGTTCACCGCGTCCGGGACGAACTCGCCCTGCAGCGCCAGCTTGACGCTCTTCGCCACGGCCAGGCCCGCCTTGTCCTGCGCCTCGTGGGTGGAGGCGCCCAGGTGCGGGGTGGCCACCACGTTGTCGAAGGCGAACAGCGGCGAGGAGGTGCAGGGCTCCTTGGCGTACACGTCGACGCCGACGCCGGCGACCCGGCCCTCGGCGATCGCGTCCGCGAGGGCCTGCTCGTCGACCAGGCCACCACGGGCGGCGTTGACGATGCGCACGCCCGGCTTGACGATCGCCAGCTCCTTCTCACCGATCAGGCCCACGGTCTCCGGGGTCTTCGGCAGGTGGATGGAGATGAAGTCGGCCTCGCGCAGCAACTCCTCCAGGCCCACCAGGCGGACGCCGAGCTGAGCGGCCCGGGCCGGCTGGATGTAGGGGTCGTACGCGATCAGCCGGGTGCCGAAGGCGGCGATACGAGACGCGAAGAGCACGCCGATGCGGCCGAGCCCGACCACGCCGACGGTCTTGCCCTGCAGCTCCACGCCGGTGTACTTGGACCGCTTCCACTCCCCCGCCTTCAGCGCCGCGCTGGCGGCGGCGGTGTTGCGGGCGACGGCGAGCAGCAGCGCGACGGCCTGCTCGGCGGCGGAGACGATGTTGGAGGTGGGGGCGTTGACGACCATGACGCCCCGCGCGGTCGCGGCCGGCACCTCGACGTTGTCCAGACCGACACCGGCCCGGGCCACCACCTTCAGCCGCGGCGCGGCGGCGATCGCCTCGGCGTCGATCTGGGTGGCGCTGCGCACGATAACCGCGTCGGCCTCGGAGAGCGCGGAGAGCAGGGCCGGACGGTCGGTGCCGTCGACGTGGCGTACGTCGAAGTCGTGCGCGAGCACCTCGATGGCGGCGGGAGCGAGTTCTTCGGCGATCAGTACGACAGGATTCATCGGTCCTCGTAGACGTCGTATGCGGTCGGCCCGGGGCGTCGGGACGCCGCGCTGCGCCCCTGCGCTGATCCGTGCCATGGCCGTCAGGTGCCGACTACGCACCTATCAAGGATGGTAGGTGGCACCCCGGCCGGCGGGTCCCGGTCGGCGGGGTGAGTGCCCTCACAAACCAGACATGTCCGGGGTGTTAACGGACGGCAGCGGTGACGCGTCCGGCACCGGGGAGAGTGCCGGACGCGTCACCGCGTACGGGGAACGTCAGGCGGTCTCGGTGATCGGCCGGTCGACCCAGCTCATCATCGAGCGCAGCTTCTGGCCGGTCTCCTCGATCGGATGCGCCGCGCCCTCGGCCCGCCACTTGGCGAAGTTCGGCCGACCGGCCTCGTCCTCGGCCACCCACTCGCGGGCGAACTCGCCGGACTGGATCTCGCCGAGGATCTTGCGCATCTCCTCCTTGACCCGGGCGTCGACGATGCGGGGGCCCCGGGACAGGTCGCCGTACTCGGCGGTGTCGGAGACGCTGTAGCGCATCCGGGCGATGCCGCCCTCGTACATGAGGTCGACGATGAGCTTCAGCTCGTGCAGGCACTCGAAGTAGGCCACCTCGGGCGCGTAGCCGGCCTCGGTGAGCACCTCGAAACCGGTCTGCACCAGCGCCGCCGCGCCACCGCAGAGCACCGCCTGCTCGCCGAAGAGGTCGGTCTCGGTCTCCTCGGTGAAGGTGGTCCTGATCGCCCCGGCACGGGTGCCGCCGATGCCCTTGGCGTACGACAGGGCGAGCGCGAAGGCGTTGCCGCTGGCGTCCTGCTCGACGGCGACCAGGCAGGGCACGCCCTTGCCGTCGACGTACTGGCGGCGGACCAGGTGGCCGGGGCCCTTCGGGGCCACCATCGCGACGTCCACGTCGGCCGGCGGGGTGATCAGGCCGTACCGGATGTTGAAGCCGTGGCCGAAGAAGAGCGCCTTGCCGGGGGCCAGGTTCGGCGCGATCGACTCGGCGTAGAGCGCCCGCTGGGCGGTGTCCGGCGCCAGGATCATGATGACGTCGGCCTCGGCCGCCGCCTCGGCCGGCGTGAGCACGCGCAGGCCCTGCTCCTCGGCCTTCGGGCGGCTCCTGGAGCCGGCCGGCAGGCCGATCACCACGTCGACGCCGGAGTCGCGCAGCGACAGCGCGTGGGCGTGGCCCTGGCTGCCGTACCCGATCACCGCGACCTTGCGGCCCTGGATCAGACCCAGGTCGGCGTCGTCGTCGTAGTACACCTCAACGCTCATTGACTTCCCTTTCGTACGGCGGTCCGAACGGCCGTCGTGGACTTGTGCGGTGGCGGTTGGGCGGCGCGCAGCGCCGGGGTCAGGCGGCGCGCAGCGCGGGACCGGCGGTGATGGAGCGCGAGCCGCGCCCGATCGCCACCGTGCCGGACTGGACCATCTCCTTGATGCCGAACGGCTCCAGGTCGCGCAGCAGCGCGTCCAGCTTGTCGGGGGTGCCGGTGGCCTCGATGGTCAACGTGTCCGGGGCGACGTCGACCACCCGGGCGCGGAACAGGTTGACCGTCTCCAGCACCTGCGCGCGGGCGTTGCGGTCCGCGCGGACCTTGACCAGCAGCAGCTCCCGGGCCACCGAGACCTGCGGGTCCAGCTCCACGATCTTCAGGACGTTGACCAGCTTGTTGAGCTGCTTGGTCACCTGCTCCAGCGGGGACGACTCGGCGTTGACCACGATCGTGATCCGGGAGACGTCCGGGTTCTCGGTCTCGCCCACGGCGAGGCTGTCGATGTTGAACCCGCGCCGGGAGAACAGGCCGGAGACCCGGGCCAGGACACCCGGCTTGTTCTCCACCAGGACCGAAAGAGTGTGCATGGTCATCGCAGTGCCTTCCTCGTCATGCCCTCATGGCCCTCGCTGCGCTCGGTGCGTTCGGCCATGACCGACGCCTTCCTCGTCATGCCCTCATGGCCCTCGCTGCGCTCGGTGCGTTCGGCCATGACTACAGCTCGTCCTCGTCGAATGCCGGGCGGACGCCACGGGCGAACATGATCTCGTCGTTGCTGGTGCCGGCGGCCACCATCGGCCAGACCATCGCGTCCTTGCCGACCACGAAGTCGATCACGACCGGCGCGTCGTCGATCGCCATCGCGGCCTCGATGGTCCGGTCCACGTCCTCGGCGTTCTCGCAGCGCAGGCCGACACAGCCGAGCGCCTCGGCCAGCTTCACGAAGTCCGGGATGCGGTGCTTGTGGGTGCCCAGCTCGGTGTTGGAGTAACGCTCGCCGTAGAAGAGGGTCTGCCACTGGCGGACCATGCCGAGGTTGCCGTTGTTGATCACGGCGATCTTGACCGGGATGCCCTCCAGCGCGCAGGTCGCCAGCTCCTGGTTGGTCATCTGGAAGCAACCGTCGCCGTCCACCGCCCAGACCACCGCGTCCGGCCGGCCGACCTTCGCGCCCATCGCCGCCGGGACGGCGTACCCCATGGTGCCGAGGCCGCCGGAGTTGAGCCAGGTGCCCGGCTTCTCGTACGAGATGAACTGGCTGGCCCACATCTGGTGCTGGCCGACACCCGCCACGTAGATCGCGTCCGGGCCGGCGATCTCGCCCAGTCGCTTGATCACGTGCTGCGGGGAGAGCGTGCCGTCGGACGGCTCCTCGTACCCCAGCGGGTAACGCTCGCGCAGGTCGTCCAGCTGCGTCCACCAGTCGGTGAGATCGGTCCGGTGTCCGGCCTTCTGCTCGCTGGTGACCGCGGTGATCAGCTCGTCGATGACGTGCCGGGCGTCGCCGACGATCGGGACGTCCGCATGCCGGTTCTTGCCGATCTCCGCCGGGTCGATGTCCGCGTGCACCACCGTGGCGTCCGGGGCGAACGAGTCCAGCTGACCGGTCACCCGGTCGTCGAAGCGGGCGCCGAGCGCCACGATCAGGTCGGACTTCTGCAGGCCGTAGACCGCGGCGACGGTGCCGTGCATGCCGGGCATGCCCAGGTGCTGGCGGTGCGAGTCGGGGAACGCCCCCAGCGCCATCAGCGTGGTCACCACCGGGATGCCGGTCAGCTCGGCGAGCTTGCGCAGCCCCTCGGTCGCGCCGGCCTTGAGCACGCCGCCGCCGACGTAGAGCACCGGACGGCGGGCGGCGGCCATCAGCCGGGCCGCCTCGCGGATCTGCTTGCCGTGCGGGTGCAGCGTTGGCCGGTACCCGGGCAGGTCGAGGGTCGGCGGCCAGGCGAAGGTGGTCGGCGCCTGGAGGACGTCCTTGGGGATGTCGACCAGCACCGGCCCGGGCCGCCCGGTCGAGGCCAGGTGGAACGCCTCGGCCAGCACCTGCGGGATCTCCTCGGCGCTCTGGACCAGGAAGTTGTGCTTGGTGATCGGCAGGGTGATGCCCTGGATGTCCGCCTCCTGGAAGGCGTCCGTGCCGATCGACGGGCGAGCCACCTGACCGGTGATCGCGACGATCGGGACCGAGTCCATGTACGCGTCGGCGATCGGGGTGACCAGGTTGGTCGCGCCCGGCCCGGAGGTGGCGATGCAGACGCCGACCCGGCCGGTCGCCTGCGCGTACCCGGTGGCGGCGTGACCGGCGCCCTGCTCGTGGCGGACCAGGATGTGCCGGACGGTGGAGTCGTACAGCGGGTCGTAGGCCGGCAGGATCGCCCCACCGGGAATGCCGAAGACCACGTCGACACCGAGGGCTTCCAGGGACCGCACGAGTGAGCCGGCACCGGAGACCTGGGCCGGCACCGGCTGCCGCGCGGCCGCGGTGGTCCCGGCGGGGACGGCCCGGCCGGCACCGGCCGGGACGGCGCCGGGTCGCGGCGCGGGGGCGTGCTCGGCGTCGCCGGTCGACTCGGCGACCGTGCGCGCCCGGCGGGCGGAGTGGGCGAGTGTCTCTGGCGTGGGTCTCGTCATGGCGGTTCAGGCCTTCGGCTGGAGTGGGTGGAGCTCAACGACACGTGCTACGGGGGCGGGCACCCGCCCCGACAGGGTCCGACGGCAATAAAAACGGCCCTCGTGCAGATGCACGGGGCCAGCGCACTCTCGAGGAGGAGAGTGCGCTCAGGTAAGTACTCGCAGCGACCGGATCGACGACATGTGGACCAGCCTGACGCATCTCAAGCGCTGAGTCAACTGATCCCACATGTTGGTTCACGAACGGGGGACACCGTCCCCCTTCGGAGGCCCGACAACCGGCCCGGCCTGCGCAGATCCATCCTGTGCGACACGGGGCGCCGGCACCGGCGGCGACGCGGACGGGTCGGACCGTAACCGGGGCAGCAACGGCGACGGCACGGCCCGGCGCGGCCCGGGCGGCGGCGCCGGGGAGGGGCGCGCCCCCGGCGAGGTGGCGGCCTCCAGCATCGCCTCCAGGTGCTCGGCGGGCACCCCCCAGCCGAAGAGCGCACCCTGGCCGAAACGGCAGCCGGCGGCGACCACCGCGGCCAGTTCGGTGGGGGAGGTCACCCCCTCGGCGATGACCTCCATGCCGAGCTGGTGCCCGAGTCGCATCACGATGTCGACCATCGGGGCGAAGGCCGGCCCGTCCCGTCCCACCGGGCGGACCGGTTCGTGCTCGGCCACCAGACTGTGGTCGATCTTGAGGATGTCGATCGGCAGCCGGCGCAACTGGCCGAGCGAGGAGTAGCCGGCGCCGAAGTCGTCCAGGGCGATCCGGACGCCGGTGTGCCGCAGCGCGGTCAACCGGCGGATCAGCTCGTCCAGGTCGGTGGCGACCGCGTGCTCGGTGACCTCCAGCACCAACCGCTGCGGCGGCACATGGTGCGCCCGCAGCGCCTCGGCCACCTGCACCACGTACTCCGGGGCGTGCAGCTCGCGCGGGGAGACGTTGACCGACACCCAGACGTCGTGCCCGTCGGCCAGCCAGCGGGAGAGCTGCCAGCAGGCCTGGTGCAGCACCCAGGCACCCAGCTTCGCGATCATCCCGCACTCCTCGGCGAGCGGGATGAACTCGTCCGGGCGGACGTTGCCCAGCTCCGGGTGGTGCCAGCGCAGCAGCGCCTCGGCGCCGACCGGACGCACCGAGGGCAGCGAGGCGACCGGCTGGAACACCAGCCGCAGTTCGTTGCGCTCGATCGCCCCACGCAGCTCGTGCTCCACCCGGGTACGCCGCAGCAGCACCTGGTCGTGGGTGCCGTCGTAGCGCTCGATCCGGTTCTTGCCCCGCTGCTTGGCGTAGCGCAGCGCGAGGTCGGCGTGGCGCAGCAGAGCCGCCTGGTCGGGCTCGCCGCCCTGCCCGGCCACCCCGATGCTGACCGAGAGGAAGACCGGCCCGTCCGGCTGCTCGTACGCCCGCCCGAGCACCCCGAGCAGCCGCTGGGCGACCGCGTCGGCGTCGGCCGGGCGGCCGCGCATGAGCACCGCGAACTCGTCGCCGCCGAGCCGGGCGGCCAGGTCGCCGGGGCGCAGGTTGCCGCGCAGCCGCCGCCCCACCTCGGCCAGCACCAGGTCACCCACGTCGTGCCCGCGCATGTCGTTGACGTTCTTGAAGCCGTCCAGGTCGAGGCCGAGCAGCACGCAGTCGACCCCCTCCTCGGCGCAGCGCTGCAACTCGCGCAGCAGGCCCCGGCGGTTCGCCAACCCGGTCAGCGCGTCGGTGTGGGCCAGCTCACGGAAGTGCGCCTCGCGCTCGGCCAGCCGGCCCGCGTACCCGCGCATGTCGTTGAGGGTGAGGTACTGCCGGGCGACCAGGGCGAAGCCCTCGACGCTGCCGGCCACGATGCCGAGCGCGTCGAAGCGACCGCCCTGCACGAGGTGGTAC
The DNA here is from genome assembly GCF_900090245.1 of Micromonospora halophytica. Classification (GTDB taxonomy): domain Bacteria; phylum Actinomycetota; class Actinomycetes; order Mycobacteriales; family Micromonosporaceae; genus Micromonospora; species Micromonospora halophytica. Next base: position 54,945 of record NZ_FMDN01000011.1, on the reverse strand, counting down.
ATCGCCGAGCCGGCCATCGCGAACATCGGGACGAAGGCGTACGCCCCGTCGCGGCGGATCAGGTCGACGTCGACCTGCCCCGGCGGGTCGCCCCGGTACACCGCCAGCGCGACGGCGAGCAGGCCCAGGGCGAGCAGCACGGCGGCGGACAGGGTCATTCCCAGGCCGCCCTGGCACACCCCCGCGGCGACGCCCAGACCGCCGAAGGCGCTGGCGGTGATGCCCGAGCCGAGCAGCGCGAACGGCGAGCGGGGTGGGGCGGCGCGGAGCACCACGATCAGCGTCAGCCCGGCGGTCAGCGCGGCGTTGACCGAGGCCAGCAGGATCGCCGGGCAGGCGACCGGGGTCGCCGCGCCGAGCAGCCGGGTCGGCTCGGAGAAGACCACCCAGCCGACGAACCAGAGCGCGGTCGCCATGATCAGCCCGTCGAGCAGCAGCCGGGCCGTGGCCGCCCGGTTGACCACCACACCAGGCAGGCGCAGCAGCCCGGCGGCGGCGGCCAGACCGCTCAGCGTCGCGGCGACGGAGACCGCCAGGGGCCAGCCGGTGAGCCGGGCCGGGTGGGGTGGTTGGTGCGAATGGCCGAGTTCCACGATCACCCCGACCAGCAGGGCGACCAGGGCGGCCGCTCCGGCGACGGCCAGCAGGACGTACGCCCGGCGCTGCGGACCGGTGCGGCGCCGGGCAGACCCGGCGAGCAGCGCGGTCGCCGTCGCGGCCACCAGGGCGCTCAGGACCGCGACCGCGACCATGCCCGGGGTGTAACGCACGTCCTCAACTGTGCCGGATGAGCGTGACCCGTGGGGCACCGGGTGCGCATCTGTTGGGACACGTCCGGACCGGCCGGGGCCACCGCGCCGGCGGTGCCACACTGGTGTCCATGCCTGAGCTGCGGTCGAGGACCTCCACCCACGGTCGGACGATGGCCGGCGCCCGGGCCCTGTGGCGGGCCACCGGGATGACCGACGACGACTTCGGCAAGCCGATCGTCGCCATCGCCAACAGCTTCACCCAGTTCGTGCCCGGTCACGTACACCTCAAGGACATGGGCGGCCTGGTCGCCGACGCGGTGGCCGAGGCCGGCGGGGTGGGCCGGGAGTTCAACACCATCGCGGTCGACGACGGCATCGCGATGGGCCACGGCGGCATGCTCTACTCGCTGCCCAGCCGGGAGCTGATCGCCGACGCGGTGGAGTACATGGTCAACGCGCACTGCGCGGACGCCCTGGTCTGCATCTCCAACTGCGACAAGATCACCCCGGGCATGCTGCTGGCCGCGCTGCGGCTGAACATCCCGACCGTCTTCGTCTCCGGCGGCCCGATGGAGGCCGGCAAGACGGTGGCGATCGAGGGCGTCGTGCACTCCAAGATCGACCTGATCGACGCGATGATCGCCTCCTCGAACGAGGCGGTCACCGACGACCAGCTCGGCGAGATCGAGCGCTCCGCCTGCCCGACCTGCGGCTCCTGCTCCGGCATGTTCACCGCCAACTCGATGAACTGCCTGACCGAGGCGATCGGCCTCGCCCTGCCGGGCAACGGGTCGACGCTGGCCACCCACGCCGCGCGCCGGTCGCTCTTCGTCGAGGCCGGCCGCACCGCCGTGGAGATCGCCAAGCGGTGGTACGACGGCGACGACGCCTCGGTGCTGCCCCGCGCCGTCGCCAGCCGGGCCGCCATCGAGAACGCGGTCGCCCTCGACGTGGCGATGGGCGGATCGACAAACACGATCCTGCACCTGCTCGCCGCCGCCCGCGAGGCCGAGCTGGACTTCGACGTGGCCGACATCGACGCGATCTCCCGCCGGGTACCCTGCCTGGCCAAGGTCGCCCCGAACTCGCCGCAGTACCACATGGAGGACGTGCACCGGGCCGGCGGCATCCCCGCCATCCTCGGCGAGCTGGACCGGGCCGGGCTGCTCCACCGGGACGTGCACGCGGTGCACTCCCGGAGCCTGTCGCAGTGGCTCGCCGACTGGGACGTGCGCGGCGGGTCACCGAAGCCGGCGGCCGTCGAGCTGTTCCACGCCGCCCCGGGCGGGGTGCGCACCACCGAGCCGTTCTCCACCACCAACCGCTGGTCATCGCTGGACACCGACGCCGCCGGCGGCTGCATCCGCGACCGTGAGCACGCGTACAGCGCCGACGGTGGGCTGGCCATCCTGCACGGCAACCTCGCGCCCGACGGCTGCGTGGTCAAGACCGCCGGGGTGCCCGAGGAGTGCCTCACCTTCCGCGGCCCGGCCAAGGTCTACGAGTCGCAGGACGACGCCGTCACCGCCATCCTCGCCAAGCAGGTCGTCGCCGGCGACGTCGTGGTGATCCGGTACGAGGGCCCGAAGGGCGGCCCCGGCATGCAGGAGATGCTCTACCCCACCTCGTTCCTCAAGGGCCGGGGGCTGGGCCGGGCCTGCGCGCTGCTCACCGACGGCCGGTTCTCCGGCGGCACCTCCGGGCTGTCCATCGGGCACGTCTCCCCCGAGGCGGCCTCCGGGGGGCTGATCGCGCTCGTCCAGGAGGGCGACGAGATCGTCATCGACATCCCGGGGCGGTCGATCTCGCTGAACGTGGCGGACGACGTGCTGGACGCCCGGCGGGTCGCGCAGGAGAAGCGGGACCGTCCGTACACGCCCGTCGACCGGCAGCGGCCGGTGTCGGCGGCGCTGCGCGCGTACGCCTCGATGGCGACCTCGGCCAGCGACGGCGCGTACCGCCGGGTGCCGGAGTGAGCGCGGCGCCGGCCGACGGCTCGAAGGCCGACTCCTTCACACCCGCCTGACCAGCCGCCGGAGCGGCGGCCCGTCAGGCGGACGTGAGGGCCAGGGTGCGGGCGTGTCGGATGGCCGACGGGGTGTCCGGGAAGACCAACCCCTCACGGCGTAGCTCCTCGGCCACCCCGAGGGTGGTGAGCACCTGGTCGTGCCCCGGGGTGATGCCGGAGAGCAGCACGGTGATTCCGCGCCCCCGCAGCCGCCGGATCGCGTCGCCGAGGACCTGCGCGCCGGTGGCGTCGACGGTGGTGACCCGGGACATCCGCAGGATCACCACCCGCACGTCGGCGACCTCGGAGAGTTCCAGCAGGAAGGTGTGCGCGGCGGCGAAGAAGAGCGGCCCGTCGAGCCGGTAGGCGACGATGTGCTCGGCGAGCAGCGCGTGCTCCTCGGCGCTGTGTTCGCCCTGGTCGAGGGGGACCTGTTCCAGCTTGGCGCTGCGGGCCACGGCGCGCAGCGCGATCACCACCGCGACGCCGACGCCGACCGCGACGGCGGTGACCAGGTCCCAGATGACGGTGACGGCGAAGGTGAGCACCAGCACCAGCGCGTCGCCCCGGGTGGCGCGGGCCAGCGCCCACAGCGAGCCGGCCTCGACCATCCGGACGGTGGTGGCGAGCAGCACGCCGGCCAGGGCGGCGAGCGGGATCCGGCCGACCAGCGGCGCGGCGGCCAGCACGATCCCGGCCAGGGCGACCGCGTGGGTGAGGGCGGCGAGCTTCGACGACGCCCCGGCGCGGACGTTGACGGCGGTGCGGGCGATGGCCGCGGTGGCCGGGATGCCGCCGAAGACCGGGGAGGCGAGGTTGGCCAGGCCCTGGCCGAAGAGTTCCCGTTCCGGATCGTGTCGCTCGCCGACCGTCATGGCGTCCGCGACGGTGGCCGACAGCAGGCTCTCCAGGGCGGCGAGGGCGGCCACCGCGAGCGCGGAGGGCAGCAGCACGCCGAGCGCGCCGGGGTCGAGGAAGCCGAGCGACGGCGCGGGCAGGCCCTGCGGCAGCGCACCGATGCGGACCAGGTCGACCGGGGTGGTCTCGGCGAGCACCGTCGCGGCGGCGACCCCGAGCAGGGAGAACGGCAGGCCGGGCCGCCAGCGGGCGCCGAGCAGCATCAGCGCCGCGACGCCGAGGGCCACCGCGACGGCCGCCGGCCGGGGGTGTACGACGAACCGGGCGACCGCGTCGGCCGCCACCGCCCAGACCCGCTCGCCGTGGGCGTCGGTGACGCCGAGCGCGGCGGGCACCTGTTGCAGGGCGATGACCACGGCGATGCCGGCGGTGAAGCCCTCGATCACCGGGGTGGGCAGGTAGCGGACGTACCGGCCGAGGCGGGCCAGCGCCAGGGCGACGAGGATCAGCCCGGCCAGCGCACCGACCATCAGCACTCCGGTCGGGCCGAACTGCTGCACCACCGGCACCAGTACGACGGTCATCGCCCCGGTGGGGCCGGACACCTGGAGGTTGGAGCCGCCGAAGATCGCGGCCACGGCGCCGGCGACCACGGCGGTGACCAGGCCGGCCTGTGCGCCGAGCCCGGAGGTGACGCCGAAGGCCAGGGCCAGCGGCAGCGCCACCACCGCCACGGTCAGGCCGGCGAGCAGGTCCCGGCGGGGCGAGCGGTGCACCGCCGCCCAGTCGGCGCGGCCGGGGAGCAGGCCGACAACGCGGTCGCGGAGGAGTCCGGCGGCGCTGCTCACCGGCCCTCTCCCGAGGCGCGCAGTTCGTCGAGGAGGCCGTCCCGGTCGGTGAGGACCGCGCCGAGGATGCGCCGTCCGGCGGCCAGCAGGTCGGCCACGTCGGGGGTGCTGAGCGCGTACATCACGAGCGGGCCGTCGCGCCAGGTGGTGACCATGCCGGCGCGGCGCAGCACGGCGAGCTGCTGGGAGAGGTTGGACGCTTCGACGTCGATCGCGGCGAGCAGGTCGCGGACGGGCTTCGGGCCGTCCTGGAGCAGTTCGAGCACCCGGATCCGCGCCGGGTGCCCGAGGGTGCGGAACAGCTCCGCCTTCGCCTGGTACAGCGGCACCGACACGTCCGTCGCCTCCTTCACCGCGCGGCCGACGCCGCACCATGACGACTTTAGCACTTGCACAATTCTTCAAGTCGACGGCGGAGCGGGGAGGCGGCAGGGCCGTGGGGTGCGGGCGCGGTTCCGACCCGCAGAGGGCCGACGCGCACGCTACGGACCTGATCGCACGGATGGATCGCGCCCGGCCCCGCCGGACAGCAGAAGGAAGCCGGGGGGGGGAGACGACGTGCGGGGCCGGCCGGTGGAACCACCCACCGGCCGGCCGTCACACGCTCACTCGGCGCGCAGGTTGTCCAGGTCGATGTCGTTGACGCAACGCAGCACCGGCCGGGCGGTCAACGCCGCCGGGTCCAGGGGCACGTCGGCCGCCACGGTGAAGGTGGTCGACTCCCCGGGCAGCAGGGTGACCAGCGCCCGGTCCACCTCGGCGGACGGGTCGAGCCGGTCCGGGAAGAGGGTCAGGTCGCGCAGCACCGTCCGGGCGGTCACCCGGACCCGCTGCCCGCCGTCGACCGGCTCGACCGTCGCGTCGAAGCGGGCCGCCGGCCAGCGGGCGTCCCGGTCCTCGGCGAAGAACCAGAGGGCCCGCTCCACCTCGTCGCCGGCCTCGGCCACCAGCAGTTCCCGGGCGGCCTCCTCCGGCCCGGCCAGGTCCGTCGGCAGCGGCAACGCCACCGCCGCGTACGCCGGCACGTCCAGCTCGTACCCGGTCTTCGCCCGTGGTTCGCCGGCCAGGGTCAGCCGGGTCACCGTCGCCGGCGCCCGCCACGGCCGGCCGGTCTCGTTGACCGCCACCAGGGCCAGGCCGCCGTCACGGGGCTGGACGGTGAGCAGCCGGTCGGCGTACGCCCGGCGCAGCGCGTACCAGAGCGGCTTGCGCCGCCCGTCGCCGTCGATCGCCGCCCACGAGGTGACCGGCCAGCAGTCGTTGAGCTGCCAGACGATGGTGCCGGCGCAGACGTCCCGGTGCGAACGGAAGTGTTCCACCCCGAGCTGGATCGCCCGGGCCTGGTTGAGCTGGGTGAGGTAGTGCCAGTCGTCGAAGTCCGCCGGGACGGGCAGGTGCGCGTCGAGGCCGCGCTGCAGCTTCGCGTCGCCGTCGGCGGCCTTCTGGTGGTGCGCCATGCCGGGCGAGTCGTGCGCCAGCGGCTCGTCGGACAGCGCCCGGCGCAGCGTCGCGTACGCCGGGGGCGCCTGGTAGCCGAACTCGGCGACGAAACGCGGGACGTACTCCCGGTACTTCGTATAGTCGTCGGTGTTCCACACGTCCCAGATGTGCATGGTGCCGTGCGCCGGGTCGTTGGGGTGGATCTCGTCGCTGCCCGACCAGGGGCTGCCCGGCCAGTACGGGCGGGTCGGGTCCAGCTCAGCGACGATCCGGGGCAGCAGGTCCAGGTAGTAGCCCCGACCCCAGGTGCGACCGGCCAGTTCCTCCTGCCAGCCCCAGTCGTGCCAGCCCCAGATGTTCTCGTTGTTGCCGGTCCAGAGCACCAGCGACGGGTGCCCGGCCAGCCGGGTCACCGCCTCGGTCGCCTCGGCGGCCACCTCGGTGGCGAACGGCTCCTCCTCCGGGTACGCGGCGCAGGCGAAGAGGAAGTCCTGCTGGACCAGCAGGCCCCGCTCGTCGGCCAGCTCGTAGAAGTCCGCCGACTCGTACCGGCCGCCGCCCCAGACCCGCAGCAGGTTGATTCCGGCGTCGGCCGCCTGGTCGAACCGGTGCGCCAGCCGCCGGCGGGTGATCCGGCTCGGGAACGGGTCGTCGGGGATCCAGTTGACGCCGCGGACGAAGACCGGGACGTCGTTGACGTGCAGGACGAAGGGGGTGCCGTGCGCGTCCGGGGTGGTGTCCAGGCGTACCGAGCGGAAGCCGACGCGCCGGGACCAGCCGTCCAGCTCCCGGCCGTCGGGTGCGCAGAGGGTCACGTCGAGGCGGTGCAGCGCCTGCGCGCCGTACCCCCGGGGCCACCACAGCTCGGGGTCGCGGACCTCGATCGTCGCCACCGCCGTGCGCTCCCCCGCCGCGACGACCACCTCGGCGGTGGCGCCGGCGACGGCGGCCCGGACGGTGACCGGGACGTCGGCCGCCCGCTCGACCTCGACGTGCAGCTGGATTCGGCCCACGTCGTCGGCGACGGTGACCAGGGGACGGACCGTGGCGAGCCGGGCGGTGGACCAGGCGTGCAGCCCGATCTCCTGCCAGATGCCGGCGGTGACCAGCGTCGGACCCCAGTCCCAGCCGAAGTTGCAGGCCATCTTGCGGATGAACTGGAACGGCTCGGGGTAGGCGTTCGGCCGGTCGCCGAGCCGGTCCCGGTGCGCCTCGGCGTAGCGGTAGGCCGAGTCGAACCGGACGGCGAGGGTGTTCGTCCCCGGCCGCAGCAGCGATGTGACGTCGAAGCGGTGGCCGCGGTGCATGTTCTCGGTCCGGCCCACCTCGACGTCGTTGAGGGTGACGGTGGCGACCGTGTCCAGGCCGGCGCAGACCAGGTCGACCCGGTCGTCGTCACCGGGCCGGTGTTCGAAGCTGGTCTCGTAGACCCAGTCGGTGCGCCCGATCCAGGTCAGCTCCGTCTCGTTGGCGTCGAGGAACGGCTCGGGGATCAGGCCGGCGGCGAGCAGGTCGGTGTGCACGCAGCCGGGCACGGTGGCCGGCACGGCCCGGCCGGCGATGTGCGCCGGCACCTGCTCCCCCGGTACGGCCCGCAGCGTCCAGCCCTCGTGCACCGTCTGTCGGGTCACGACTTCACCGCACCTTCCATGATTCCGCGGACGATCTGCCGGCCGCCGATGAAGAGCATGACCAGCAGCGGCACCGTGGCGATGAACGCGCCGGCCAGCACCCGCCGGTAGATGACGTAGTTGCCACTGGCCAGGTCGGAGATGGCCACCATCGAGGTCGGGTAGTCGGTGCCGCTCAGCGTGATCAGCGGCCACTGGAAGTCGTTCCAGGTGGCGACGAAGGTCAGCAGGCCGAGCACGGCCAGGGCCGGGCGGATCGCCGGCAGCACGATGTTCCCGTAGACGCGCATGGTGGTGGCGCCGTCGACCCGGGCCGACTCGACCAGCTCGTCGGGGACCGTGTTGACGATGAACTGGCGCATGTAGAACACCCCGAACGCGGTGACCAGGCCGGGCGCGATGACCGCGAGCAGGGTGCCGTTCCAGCCGAGCCTGCCCATCACGATGTAGAGCGCCACGATGCCGAGCTGGTTGGGCACGGTCAGGGTGAGGATCACGAAGAGCATCAGCGCGTTGCGGCCGGCGAAGCGCAGCTTGGCGAAGGCGAACCCGGCCAGCGAGCAGAAGAAGAGCACCGAGGCGGTCACCACGCTGGAGACGATGAGGCTGTTGACCAGGCTGGCGGCGAAGTAGACGTCCTGGAGGGAGAAGACCTCGTCGACGTTGGTCATGAACCGGTCACCGGGCACGACGGCCGGCGGCAGCTTCGCCAGCGCCTCGTCGTTGCTGGTGGCGATGACGAACATCCAGTACAGCGGGAACGCCGCGAAGAGCATGGTGACGGCCAGCAGCAGGTACGTCCCGAGGCCGGCCGGGGTGTCCTGCGGCGCCCGGCCCATCAGCGCCGGCCTGTTGCGCCGCACCCCCGCGGTGGGACGCGGCGGGGCGACAGTCATTTGCGACCTCCCGAGAGACGGTTCGTCAGCAGCGTGTTGACGCCGGCGACGACCAGGATGATCAGGAACAGCGCCCAGGACATGGCGGCGGCGTAGCCGAGGTTGAGGTCCTTCCAGCCGACCTTGTAGATGAGCTGGGCGATGGTCTGCCACTCGCCGTTCGGCCCGCCGGTGGCGGCCTGCGCGTTCGGGTCGAACAGCATCGGCTCGGTGAAGAGTTGGAGGCCGCCGATGGTGGAGAGGACCACGGTGAAGACGATGACCGGCTGGATCATCGGCACGGTGATCTTCCACAGCTGCTTCCACGGCCCGGCGCCGTCGATCGCCGCCGCCTCGTACACGTCGCGCGGGATGGACTGCATGGCGGCCAGGTAGAGCAGCGCGTTGTAGCCGATCCACTTCCAGTTGACCATCGTGGCGATGGCGGTCCAGGAGTGCGGCTTGTCGGCCCGCCAGTCGATCGGGGCCTCCGGGCTGCCGTAGCCGAACAGGCCGAGCACCCAGTTGGCCATGCCGAAGTCGCGGGAGAAGAAGACGCTGAACACCATCGACGAGGCGACGATCGGGGTCACGTACGGCAGCAGGATGCCGACCCGCCACCAGGTCTGCGCGCGCAGCTTGCGGTTGAGCAGCGAGGCCACCACCAGCGCCAGCAGCAGTTGCGGCACCGAGGAGAGCAGGAAGATGCCGAAGGTGTTGTAGAGCGCGTTCCAGAAATCCTCGTCGCCGGCGAGCCGGGTGAAGTTCTCGAACCCGGCCCAGTACGGCAGCGTCGGGTCGTCCAGCCGGTAGTTGCGCAGCGACACCACGCCGTTGAAGACCAGCGGGAAGAGCCCGAAGACGATGAAGAGCAGGAAGAACGGCGCGATCATCAGGTACGGCATGTAGCGCATGTCGAAGCGGTACAGCCGGTTGCGCCAGTTGAGCCTTCGCTCGTCGGGTCCGGAGCCGCCGCGCCCTGGCGCGGCTCGGCGGCGCGACTGCGCGGGCGCGGCACGGGTGGTGGACATGGGACACACTCCAGGGCCGAAGAGGTGACGGGGTACGGGCGGTGCGGGGTGGCCTCGACCGGGCGGCGGCCCGGGGTGGCGGAGCGGTCGGGCCCGCTCCGCCACCGGTCACCGGAGCGTCAGGACTTGCCGGCCTTCTCGGCCTCCTTGACCGCCTCCGCCCAGGCGGCGTCCGGCTTCAGGGTCTTGTTCTCCACCCGGCGGATGACGTTCTCCACCGCGACCCGGGTCGGGCCGTTCTTCCTGCCCAGGTACTGCGGGGTCAGGCCCTGCGCCATCTTCGGGAAGATCTGCCCGACCGGGGCGTCGTTGAAGAACGGGTTCTTGAACTCGGCGATCGCCGGGTCGGCGTAGAGGGCCGGCTGCGACGGCAGGTTGCCGACCTTCTTGAAGATCTCGATCTGCTGCTCCGGCTGGACCAGCCACTCCAGCAGCTCGTACGCCTCGTCGACGTGCTTGCCCTGCTTGGGGATGGTCAGGAACGAGCCGCCCCAGTTGCCGCCGCCACCGGGCACCGCGGCGATGTCCCACTTGCCCTCGGTGCCGGGGGCGGTGTCCTTGATGTGGCCGAGCATCCACGCCGGGCAGGCGAGGACGGCGAAGGCGCCGCTGGTGAAGCCCTTGTCCCAGTCGGCCTGGAAGCTGACCAGGTTGGCCGAGAGGCCGGCCTGGACGGCCTTGACGGTGTAGTCGAAGGCGACCTTCGGCCCCTGCTCCATCTGGAGCTGTTCCTGGTCGTTGTAGAAGCCGACCGGCTGCTGGCCCAGGATCGGGTTGAACAGGTTGGTGCCCGCGTCGATGAACTTCTTGTCGGTCTTGGCGGTGTACTGCTGGCCGACCTCGATGAACTTGTCCCAGGTGGGCCAGAGGGCGGAGACCTGGTCCCGCTCGGTGGGCAGCCCGGCGGCCTTGAACAGGTCGGTCCGGTAACACATGGCGAGGCCGCCGACGTCGGTGCCGAGGCCGATCTGGGTCTTGCCGTCGGCCGACAGCGACTGCTTCCACTTCCAGGGCAGGTACTTGCTCTCGTACGAGCCGGCGCCCTTGTCGAGGAGGTTGACGAACTTGTCGGACTGGCCGCGGAACTGGACCATGAAGCCCTCGTCGACGGCCGCGATGTCCGCGGCGCCCGAGCCGGCCACCAGCTTCTTCTGCAGGTCCTCGTGCTGGGCGTTGTACTCGCCCGAGTTGAGCTGGATCCGGATGTTCGGGTTGGCGGCCTCGTACCTGGTCTTCAGCTCCTGCAGGCCGAAGTCGCCCCAGAAGTTGATTTTCAGGGTGACGACGCCGCCGGAGGCGTCGTCGGTGGTGCTCCTGCCACTGCACGCCGCGACCATGAGCAGGCTGACGGCACCTGCCGCCGCCGCGCGGGCCCAGTGGGTCCAGGACCGTTTCATGTCATCCTCCGCGCAAAATGGGAACGCTCCCGAAGATCGAGAAACGTTGACTGAACCGGATAAGTGAGGCCACCGTACGGGCCGACCATGGGCCTGTCAACGGGCGATGAACGCCGTAGTCGTCCCGTAACCAGCGGGAACCTTGGGAGCGCGACCATGCGTGGTGAAGCGCTCTTCCGCGCAATTCACCACGCAACGGGGGTGGCATTGCCGCGCGAGAGAGGCCGTAGGCTTAACCGCGCAAGAAACCGCTCCGTACGACGGATCAGCGCGACCCCGCCCAGGGCACCGCCCGGCGGGGTCGCGATAGCGTGAGGGCCGCCGGTGATCCCGGCGCCGTGGACCGGCCCGTGGGGCCGTGAGGATTGAGGAGCACGCCGGTGAAGCGGCCGACCATCGCCGACGTCGCCCGACGCGCCGGGGTGTCCAAGGGCGCGGTGTCGTACGCGCTCAACGGACAGCCCGGAGTATCGGAGGCCACCCGCCAACGGATCCTGGCCATCGCCGCCGAGATCGGCTTCAGCCCGAGCAGCGCCGCCCGCGCGCTCTCCGGGGCCACCGCCAACGCCGTCGGCCTGGCCCTGTGCCGACCGGCCCGGATACTGGGCATCGAGCCGTTCTTCATGGAGCTGATCAGCGGCGTCGAGGCGGAACTCTCCGCCCGGTCGTACGCGCTGACCCTCCAGGTGGTGGCCGACCAGGAGGCGGAGATCGCGGTCTACCGGCGCTGGTGGGCCGAACGCCGGGTAGACGGGGTGTTCGTCTGCGACCTGCGCACCGACGACCGGCGGATCCCCGCCCTGGAGGAGCTGCAACTACCGGCGGTGGTGATCGGCGGGCCGGGGCACACGGGCAGCCTGACCAGCGTCTGGTCCGACGACGCGGCGGCGCTGGTGGAGACGGTGGAATACCTGGTGGCGCTCGGGCACCGGCGGATCGCCCGGGTCGGCGGCCTGCCCTCGCTGCTGCACACCGAGATCCGCACCGACGCCTTCGGCGAGGTGTGCCGGCGGCTCGGGCTCGACGAGGCGGCCACCGTCTGGTCGGACTACACCGGCGAGGAGGGCGCCCGGGCCACCCGCCGCCTGCTCAGCTCCGCCAACCGGCCCACCGCGGTCATCTACGACAACGACGTGATGGCGATCGCCGGGCTCTCGGTCGCCCAGGAGATGGGGCTCGCCGTCCCGGGCGACCTGTCCATCGTGGCCTGGGACGACTCCCCGCTCTGCCAGCTGGTGCACCCGCCGCTGACCGCGCTCGGGCGGGACATCCCCGCGTACGGCGCGCACGCCGCCCGGCAGCTGCTCGCGGTCATCGCGGGCGAGCCGGTGACCGGTCTGCAGGACGAGACCGCCCACCTCACACCCCGGGGCAGCACCGCCCCGCCCCGACGGGGGTGAACCGGTTCAGCGGGCACTGAACGCCAGGCGGGTCAGCGAGACGCCGACGGGAACTCCTCGAAGAGCGCCTCCACCCGCTCGGCGGTGGCCGGACGGGCCAGCGCGAACCCCTGGCCGTACCGGCAGCCGGCCCGGCAGGCCCGGTCGACGTCGGAGTCGGACTCCAGCTCCTCCACCACCACCGAGAGCCCGAGCCGCTCGCCGAGGCTGACCACCACGTCGATCAGCGGCCACTGCGGCCCGTCCGGCGTCTCCGCCGGCTGCGGCCGGATCTTGAGCAGGTCGATCGGGAGGCGGCGGAGCTGCGCCAGGGACGCCTGCTCGGCCCGGAAGTCGTCCAGCGCCGTCCGGACGCCCAGCGAGCGCAGCCCGGCCAGCCGGGCCACCACGGTCGGCAGCTCGGCGCCGAGGCGGGGCTCGGCCACCTCGATCACCAGCCGGTCGGCCGGCACGCCGTGCCCGGCCAGGATCGACGCCACCCGGGGCAGGAAGTCCGGCGCCAGCAGCTCGCGGGGGGTCACGTTGACCGCCATCCAGAGGTCGCGGCCCTCGGCCGACCAGCCGGCGAGCTGTCGGCAGGCCTGGTGCAGCACCCACCACCCCAGGTCCCCGACGAGGCCCAGGTCCTCGGCGACCGGCAGCAGCTCGGCCGGGAGCACCGTGCCCAGCACCGGGCTGCGCCAGCGCAGCAACGCCTCCGTCCCCACCGGCAGCCGGTCGGCCAGGCCCAGCACCGGCTGGTAGACCAGGTCCAACTCGCCCCGGGCGACCGCGCCCGGCAGCTCCCGCTCCAGGTCCAGCCGGCGGACCAGCTGCTCCTCCAGGTAGGCGTCGTACCACTCGACACGGTTGCGGCCGAGCTGCGCGGCCCGCCGCCGGGCGAGGTCCGCCTGGCGCAGGGCGTCCTCCGCACCGGCCCCGGCCAGCTCCGCCAGACCGACGCTCACCCGCAGCCGGACCAGTTCCCCGGGCACCGGGCAGGGCTCCGCCAGCGCGGCCACCAGCCGGCTGCCCAACGCGTACGCCGGGACCGGGCCGGCATCGGTGAGCACGGCGAACTCCTCCGCGCCGACCCGGGCCACCAGGTCGCGAGGGCCCGCCACGTCGCGCAGCCGGCGGGCGGCGGTGACCAGCAGGGCCTCGCCCACCGCCGGCCCCGCCCCGTCGGAGAGCCCGCCGAGGCCGTGCAGCTCCACCAGGAGCAGCGCGCCGCCCGGCTGCCCCCGTCGCGCGCCCAGCGAACGCAGCAGTTCGCTCCGGTTGGCCAGGCCGGTGAGCAGGTCGGTGGCGGCGAGCCGACGTACCTCCCGCTCCAGCCGGCGGCGCTCGCCGATGTCGCGTACGTGCAGCACCACCGCGCCGACCTCGGGCACCCCGCGCTGGTCGCTCACGGTCGCCTCGGTCTCCCGCCAGCCGCCGTCGCCGGTGGCCATCCGGGCCACCAGCAGGGGCGGCTGCGCCCCGGCCGGGTCGGCTGCGAGGCGGGCCAGCGCGCCGGGGGCGTCGTCGGGGTGCAGCAGGTCGGCGAGACGACGGCCACGCACCTCGTCGTCACGCAGCCCGAACCACCGTGCGCCGGCCGCGGAGAGCCAGCGCACCCGCAGCTCGTCGTCGAGGATCAGGATCAGGTCCCGGCCGCCGGAGACCAGCGCCCGGAAGTGCGCCTCCCGGGCCGCCAGCCGCCGCGCCTGGTCCCGGTTGTCCGCCGCGGTGATCAGTTCCCGGGCGATCAGCGGCGGGATCACCGCCAGCCCGAGCAGGACGGCGGCCGGGGTGAAGCTGCCCACGGCCCAGAGGTGGTGCCCGGCCGCCAGGGTGGCCACCGCGGCCGGCACGGTCACCCGTGGCCAGGTCGCCGCCGGTCCACCGCCGAGCGGCGGCTCGCCGGCCGCGACCCGGGCCATCCCGGCCGCGGTGAGCAGCGCGCCGGCCACAAGGAGCGGCACCGCGGTCAGCGTCGCCTGCTGCGGCGCCCGGTAGGCCAGCAGCACCACCAGGTCGGCCAGCCCGAACAGGGTGGCGGCCGCGCCGGCCCGGCAGAGCGCCGCCCCGGGTCGACGGCGGTGCTCGGCGAGCGCGCTCACCAGCAGCCCGGCCAGCCCGGCCGCGCCGACCACGGTCACCACCCGGACCACCGGCGGCACCTCGCCGGGCGGGAGCAGCACCCAGCCGGCGAAGACCAGGGCGGCGCCGAGGCCGACGGTGTCGACGGTCCGGCGCAGCCGGACCCGGGGCGTCAGCCGGGAGTGACCGGGCAGCGTGAGCAGACCGGCGCCGTACAGCCCGGTCGCGGCGAGCAGGCCCGCTGCCACCACGTCGGGGCGCTGCGGCGGGGCGGCCAGCGGCAGGACGGCCACGGTCAGGCCGACGACCAGCACGGCGGCGTCGAGCAGCACGGCGGCCCGGCGACGGCGCCGGACCGCCCGGACACGACCCCGGACGGCGGCCGACCGGGCGAGCCGGACACCGGCCAGGACGCAGCCGGCCGCGCCGGCCAGCGTCGTGGCGGCCAGCGACGGGAGAACGCCGGCCAGGGCGGCTCCCACCAGCGACGCGGTCACCGCCAGCAGGGCGGCCACCGCGGGCGGCAGGCGACGGACGAGGTACGCGTATGGCACGGCGGTCGCCTTCGTGAGGGGGACACGGGGCGGTGCGACGGTGCTCGGCGCGGACGGATATCCGACACACGCCATCCCCGCAAACGACCGGTCGTCATGCCGGTTACGCCGCCCGGAAGTGACCCGCGTCACTAAAGCATGGTGACTGTCACCGTCCGGACGCCCGGTGGACCCTGGCCCGGCCCCAGGGTGGGATCATCGGAGGGTGAGTCGCACCGACACCATCCGCTTCCGGCACCACCAGGCCATCCTGGTCGCGGCAATCGTCGCCCTGATCGGGTCGCTGCCGCTGGCCACCGCCGAGTGGTACCTGCTGCCGGTGCTGCTGGTACCACTCGCCGTCGCCTTCTGGGCGTGGCGGTCCGGCACCGACGCCGACGCCCGCGAGCTGCGGCTGACCGCGCTCGCCGGTGGCCGGCGGATCCCCTGGGAGCAGGTCGTCGAGCTGGCCACCGACCCGCGCGGCCGGGCGGTCGCCCGCCTCGACGACGGGCAGGAGGTCCTCCTGCCGGCGGTACGCGGCACCGACCTCCCCCGGCTCGTCCAGGCCACCGGCCAGAGCCTGCCCGGCACCCGCTGAACACACCGCTCAGTAGCCGTCCACCACCGTGTTGACCAGCGGCTCTCCTGCCGCGAACCGGCGGACCTGCGCGCCGACCAGCCGGTACGCCCGGGGCAGCAGGCCGCGTACCGAGCCCGCGACGTGCGGGGTCAGCAGCACGTTCGGCAGCTCCCAGAGCGGGTGCTCCACCGGCAGCGGCTCCGGGTCGGTCACGTCCAGCGCGGCACGCAGCCGGCCGCTCGCCAACTCGGCGACCAGCGCCGCCGTCCGCGCCACCGGCCCCCGGGCGGCGTTGACCAGCAGCGCCCCGTCCGGCATCGCGGCGAGGAACTTCTCGTCCACCATCCCCCGGGTGGCCTCGGTCAGCGGCACCAGCAGGACCACCACGTCGGCCTTCGGGAGCAGCCGGGGCAGCTCGTCGGTCCCGTGCACCCCGTCGACGGGGCGGGCGGTGCGGGCGACCAGGGTGAACTCGACGTCGAACGGGGCCAGCCGGGCCTGCACCGCCGCGCCGATCGAACCCGCGCCGACGATCAGCACCCGCTTGCCGGTCAGCTCGTCGGTCGGGGTGACGTCGGCGTACGCCCACTCGCGGCGGGCCTGGGCGCGCGCCATCGCGGGGAAGTTCCGCAGCTGGGCCAGGATCGCGGTGACCACCCACTCGGCGGTGCCGGCGTCGTGCACGCCCCGCGCGTCGCAGAGCGTCACGCCGTCCGGGACGCGCCCGGCCCAGGCGTCCGCGCCGGCGGAGAGCAGCTGCACCACCGCCAGGTCGGGCAGCCGCGCCAGCATCGCGGTGACGTCCCCGCCGGCCAGGAACGGCGGCACCCAGAACCGCACCCCCGCCGGGTCCGACGGCGGCGCCGCCGGCTCCGTCCAGGGCTCGACGGTGACGCCCGGGGGCACCTCGCCGAGCAGTCCGACTCCGGCCGGGTGCGGGATCCATACCTTCACGCCCGCCGACGATAGCGGCCGTCGCGGCCCCTGGCGCGGCCGCCGGGCGCCGACCTTCGACATCCGTGGTGGCGCGGCCCCCGACATGGGTATAAGCGGTCTCCGGAGCGTCGAGCGGCGTCCCGTACGACCGTGGACAGGAGGCCGATGAGCGAGCGCCCCCCGGGAGCCGACCGGCCGCCCGCGACCGCCATTCCCGCGCTCGACGACCCGGGCCGGCTCCGGTCGCTGGCCGACACCGGCCTGGACGCTGCCCCCGACGAGGCCTTCGAACGCTTCGCCCGGCTGGTCGGCGACCTGCTCGACGTGCCGGTCGCGCTGGTCTCCCTGGTCACCGACACCCGGCAGTTCTTCCCCGGCGCGGTCGGCCTGCCCGAGCCCTGGGCGGGACGCCGGGAGACCCCGCTGACCCACTCGTTCTGCCAGCACGTGGTCGACCTCGAGACCCCGATGGTGCTGCCCGACGCCCGGCTCCATCCGCGGGTACGGCAGAACCTCGCCATCGCCGAACTGGGCGTCATCGCGTACGCGGGCATCCCGCTGACCGACCTCGACGGCCGGGTGCTCGGCTCGCTGTGCGCCGTCGACAGCAAGCCCCGGGCATGGACCGCCGCCCAGCTGCGGACCCTCGCCGACCTGGCCGCCGCCTGCTCGTCGGAGCTGCGGCTGCGGATCGCGCTGGACGGCGCCGAGGAGGCCAGACGGCGCGCCGAGGAGGCGCACGACCGGCTCGAACTGCTGGCCGGGTTGAGCGAGACCCTCAGCCGCACGCTGGACGTCGACACGGCGGTCAGCCGGCTGGCCGACGCGATGGTGCCGCTGCTGGCCGACTGGGCGCTGGTGACCCTGGTCGACCGGGCCCGGCAGCCGCGCCGGGCCACCGGGGTGCACCGCGACCCGACCCACGCCGCCGGGGTGGTCCGGTTCGCCGAACTGATGACCACGCGGCTCGGCCCCCACTCGGTCACCCGGACGGTGTTGCGCACCGGGCAGCCCGTCCTCGGCGGCGCGGCCACCGTGGCGGACCTGAAGCGGGCCACCGACGACCCGGAGATGGTCGCGCTCGCCGAACGGCTGGGTTTCGCCTCCCATCTGACGGTGCCGGTGCCGGCGCCCGGCGGCGCGGGCGTCATGGGAAGCATCACGCTGATCAACGGGACCGGCCGGCGGCCCTTCGACGACAGCGACCTGCGCACCGCGGTGGAGATCGGCCGCCGCGCCGGGCAGGCGGTCGGCAACAGCTGGATGTACGGCGAGCAGCGCCACGTCGCCGAGGTGCTGCAGCACAGCATGCTGCCCTCGCTGCCCGAGAGCCCGATGGTCGAGCTGGCCGCCCGCTACCAGCCGGTGGCCGACCGGGTCGAGGTGGGCGGCGACTGGTACGACGCCTTCGTGCAGCCCGACGGGGACCTGATGGTGGCGATCGGGGACGTCGCCGGCCACGACATCGAGGCCGCCGCGACCATGGGCCAGGTGCGCAACCTGGTCCGCGGTGACGCCTTCGGCCGGACCGACCCGGTGCACGAGCAGATGAGCCGGCTGGACGCGGCGATCTCCGGGCTGCGTATCCCGGCCGCCGTCACCGCGACCCTGGCCCGGCTCGGCCCCACCGCCGACGGCCTGGCGGTGAGCTGGTGCAACGCCGGGCACCCGCCGCCGCTGGTGGTGACCGCCGGCGGCGCCGTACGCACCCTGGGCGGCCCCCGCGAGCCGTTGCTCGGTCTGAGCCGGCCCTCCCCGCGTACCAGCCGCCAGTCGTCTCTGGCGGTCGGGGACACCCTGCTGCTCTACACCGACGGGCTGGTGGAACGCCGGGACCGGCCGATCGACGAGACGCTGGCCGAACTGGTGGACCTGCTCGCCGACACCGCCCGGCTCCCGCTCGCCGAGCTCTGCGACCTGCTGCTCGGCAGCCCTCAGCGGCGGGAGGACGACGTCGCGCTGCTCGCCGTCCGGGCCCGCTGAGCGGGACGGTCCCACCCGGGAGGCGTCAGCGGGGCGGGAAGTCCGGTTTCCCGGGCTAGGCTGGGCCGGGTGAGCGCCCGTCCCCCGTACCCCCGCACCGGCCGCCACCGTGTGGCGCTGGCGGCGTCCAGCGCGGCGCTGCTGCTGGCCGTCTCCGGATGCAGCTTCGGCCCGCCGGAGCCCGACCCGGCCGGCGAACCGCCGAACCTGCCGACCCCGTCGAGGACGGCCAGCCCGGGCGGCGCCGGGCAGCAGGTGGTCGCCACCGTCCTGGCCAAGGGGTTGCGGGTGCCGTGGGGCATCGCCTTCCTCCCCGACGGCGGGGCGCTGGTCACCGAGCGGGACAGCGGGCGGATCCTCAAGGTCGGCCCGGAGTCCGGACCGGACGGGCTGCGGGTCGCTCCGGTGCAGAAGGTCCCCGACGTGGCCGCCGGCGGTGAGGCGGGGCTGCTCGGCATCGCGGTCTCCCCCGCGTACGCCAAGGACGAGACGGTCTTCGTCTACTACACCACCGAGCGGGACAACCGGGTCGCCCGGTTGAAGCTGGGCGCGACGCCGACGCCGATCCTCACCGGCATCCCGAAGGCCGGCAACCACGACGGCGGCGGGCTCGCCTTCGGCCCGGACGGGCAGCTCTACGTCAGCACCGGCGACGCCGGCGACCGGGACGCCGCCCAGGACCGCAAGAACCTCGGCGGCAAGATCCTGCGGATCACCCCGGACGGCAAGCCGGCCCCCGGCAACCCGTTTCCCGGCTCGCCGGTCTGGTCGCTGGGTCACCGCAACGTGCAGGGCATGGCCTGGGACGCCGGCAAGCGGATGTACGCCACCGAGTTCGGCCAGAACACCTGGGACGAGATCAACCGGATCAACGCCGGTGGCAACTACGGCTGGCCGACCGCCGAGGGGCAGGCCGGCGACAAACGGTACGTGGACCCGATCGTGCAGTGGCGGACCTCGGAGGCGTCCTGCTCCGGGCTGACCACGGTGGACCGGCTGCTCGTCGCGGCCTGCCTGCGCGGGCAGCGACTGTGGGTGGTCGAGCTGACCGACACCGGCACCGTGCTGGGGCAGCCCCGCGAGCTGCTGACCGGCAAGTACGGCCGGTTGCGGGCGGTCGCCGCCGCCCCGGACGGCTCGGTCTGGGTGTCCACCTCCAACCACGACGGGCGGGGCCGGCCGGTGCCGGAGGACGACCGGCTGCTGCGGCTGGTCTTCGCCGACGGCGGCGCCGGGCGGAGCTAGCCCTCGGGTCGGTCCGATCCGACACGCCGGTGAGCCTGCCGGATCGGGCCGCCGTCGGCCGGGTTTGCCAAGATCCTCCATTGGGCAGGTCAGAATCTCAGCATGGACGGTCAGGAGAACGAGCAGCGCGGGCCCGGGGACGACGAGACCCCGGCCCGGCGTGAGCGTCGCCGGTGGCCCTGGACGCGACAGGCCGGCCGGTCGGGCCCGGTCCGCCGGGTCGGAGTGGTCGCCGCGGTGGTCCTGGTCGCCCTCGCCGGTGCGGTGATCGGGGTGCTGGCCGGCGGCCGGGTCAACACCGACATCGGACCCTTCCGGGCCGACCTGACCCTCGTTCCGGCGGTGCAGGGCGGCACCACCGTCGACGTCCCCCCGCTGGGCGCCCTGCACCTGGACAGCCACGACGGGCCGACCCACCTCACCGTCGGCCTCGGCGCGCTCGACCAGCGCCGGACCGAGGCGCTGATCGGCGACCCGGCGAGCATCAGCCGGGCCAGCCAGTCCGCCGTCCAGGACGTCCGTGACGGCGTCATCCGGCTCGCGCTGCGTACCCTCGGCGCGGTCGTGCTGGTCACCCTCGTGCTGGGCGTGCTGGTCTTCCGGGACACCCGCCGCACCGCCTGGTCGGCGGGGCTCGCGCTGGCGGTCACCGCCGGCAGCCTGGGGCTGGCCGCGGGCACCATGCGCCCGGAGGCGATCGAGGAGCCCCGGTACGAGGGGTTGCTGGTCAACGCGCCGGCGATCGTCGGTGACGCCCGGCGGATCGCCGACGACTACACCAAGTACGCCGAGCAGCTCCAGCGCGTGGTGGGCAACGTCAGCAAGCTCTACACCACGGTCTCGGCGCTGCCGGTCTACGAGCCCGCGCCCGGGACCACCCGGGTGCTGCACGTCTCCGACATGCACCTGAACCCGACCGGTTGGCAGCTGATCCGCACGGTGGTGGAGCAGTTCAACATCGACGTGGTGATCGACACCGGGGACATCACCGACTGGGGCAGTGAGCCGGAGGCGTCCTTCGTCGGCTCGATCGGGCTGCTGAAGAAGCCGTACGTCTACATCCGGGGCAACCACGACTCGGCACGGACGGCGGCGGCGGTGGCCCGCCAGCCCAACGCGATCGTGCTCAGCAACTCCACCACCACGGTGGCGGGACTGACCATCGCCGGGATCGGCGACCCCAGGTTCACCCCGGACAAGGAGACCTCACCGGCCGGCAGCGGCCTGACCAGGCAGGTCGCCGACCAGGTCATCGGGACCGGCGAGCAGCTCGCCGCCACGGTACGCAGCTCGCCCCGGCCGGTGAACATCGCGCTGGTGCACGACCCGGCCTCGTCCGGGCCGCTGTCGGGCAGCTGCCCGCTGGTGCTCGCCGGGCACACCCACGACCGTCAGGTGTCGAAGCTGCCGCAGGTGCCCGGCCAGCAGCCCACCCTGCTGATGGTGGAGGGCTCCACCGGCGGCGCCGGGCTGCGTGGCCTGGAGGGCGAGAAGCCGACTCCGCTGTCGATGAGCGTGCTCTATCTCGACCAGCAGAAGCAGTTGCAGGCGTACGACGACATCACCGTCGGCGGCACCGGGCAGGCCCAGGTCAACCTGGAACGGCACGTGATCCGCGATCCGGCGAAGGGCGCCGACGTCCCGGTCACCCCCACTCCGACCCGGGGTGGGCCGGAGTCACCGTCGCCCGGCCCGACCCGCAGCGGTTCGGAGTCCCCGTCACCCAGCCCGACCCGCTGACCGGACGTCGACGCGCCGGCGCCCGGCCGGGGTGGTGAGCGGCGGCCGGTCGACGCCCCGGGTCCGGTCCCTGCCCGTCGATGTCATGGCCCGGCCGTCGATGCGTCGAGGTCCCGACCGGCCGATGCCTCGTTACCTGGGGTGACCCTCCTCCGACAAGCACCTCACTGTGCCGACCCCTTTGCTCTGCACCCACGGACGCACCAATCACGCTGCGTGGCCTGTCGTCCATCATTGACGACTAGCATCACCGCCATATGTCCTGCTCACACCGCTGGCGCGTCGGCGGGTGCAGAGCAAAGGACGCGGTGCATCCAGCCGGGCCCCGCAGCGGAGACCACTCACCGTAACCGGCACGGAGAAACACGGACGGTGATGCCCGACTCGGACGGTCACCCACCGGGAGCGCACCGGGAGCGCACCGGGAGTGGCCCGCCGAGGGCCGTCAGCGCAGCGAGAGCGCGGCCAGGGCGGCGTTGACGATGCTGCCGGGCAGCAGGTCGTGCAGCTCGTACAGCTCACGGACGCTGCCGGACTGACCGAACTCGTCCACGCCCAGCGGCACCGCCGGCACACCCAGCGCCGAGCCGAGCCAGGCCATGGCGTGCGAGGCGGCATCGTGCACGGTCACCACCGGGGCGCGGTCGCCGAAGGCGGCCCGCAGCGCGCCGGGCACGCTCGGCACGGTCGCCGTACGCACGCCCTGGCGCAGCGTCCGCTGCCAGGCCCGGTAGAGCCGGTCCAGCGAGGTCACGTCCACCACGTGCGCGGCGATGCCCTCCTCGGCCAGCTCCGCGGCCGCGGCGAGCACCTCCGGCAGCACCGCGCCGGAACCGGCCAGGGTGACCACCGGGGCGTCGGCCAGGTGCGGGTACGCCTGGTGCGCATCCACCAGCCGGTACGCCCCGGCGACCACCTGGCGGCGCAGCACGGCGTCGGAGATCCGGGCCCGGGCCGCCTCGAACGGCGCCTGGTCGAGCGGGCGGGTGCTGAGCCGGAAGTAGTACGCCCCGTCCTCGGCCGGCGCGGCGGTGGCGGCCGGGACGGACCCGTGCGCGATCTGGCCGAGCGCGTCGCAGAGCAGCCAGTCCAGGCTGGCCGCGTACGCCGGCTCGATGAAGGTGACGCCGGGCAGTTCCAGGCCGACCGAGGCGGTGATGGTCGACTGGTGGGCGCCGCCCTCCGGGGCGAGGGTTATGCCCGACGGGGTGCCCGCGACCACGAACCGGGAGCCGGAGTAGGTGCCGTAGAGGAACGCGTCCAGGCCGCGCAGCACGAACGGGTCGTAGACCGTGCCAACCGGCAGCAGCGGCTGCCCGGACAGGTCCCACGACAGGCCGAGCTGACCGAGCAGCAGGAACAGGTTCATCTCCGAGATACCCAGCTCGATGTGCTGCCCGGCGGGGCTCTCCGTCCAGCGCAGCATCCGGTCCTCGGTCCAGGAACGCTGCTCGGTGGGGGCGAAGACGCCGGTCTTGTTGATGAACCCGGCGAGGTTGGTGGAGGTCGCCACGTCCGGGGCGGTGGTCACCAGATAGGGCGCGACCTGCGGATCCCGGGCCAGGTCGACCAGGACCCGACCGAAGACCTCCTGGGTGGAGACGGGCTTGGTGGCGCGTACCTTCGTGGTCTCCGGGACGGTGACCCCCAGCGTCCGCTCGCGCGGCGCGCGGGACAGCGCCTCCCGACGCTCGCCGGCCCGGATGCCGGCCGCCGACGCCGGGTCGAGGCGGTCCCACTCGGTCTCGACGGTCAGCCCGTGCGCGGCACGCAGGGCGTCGACCTGCTCGGTGCTGAGCAACGCCGAGTGGTTGCGCGGGTTGCCGGCGATCGGCAGCCCCCAGCCCTTCACCGTGTACGCGAAGACCACACTGGGCCGGTCGGTGACCGCGTCGCACTGCGCGTACGCGTCGAGCATCGCCGCCATGTCGTGCCCGCCCAGGTCGGTGACGAGCGGGCCCAGCTCGTCGTCGGCGATGTCGGCGACGAAGGCGGACACCTCGGCCGGAGCGCCGTCGAGGAACTGCTTGCGCAGCGCCGGCCCGGCCAGCCCGAACAGCGACTGGTACTGCTCGTTCGGCATCCGGTCGATCCAGTCGCGCAGCGCCTCGCCGCCCGGCCGGGCATACGCCTCGGCGAGCTTGCGGCCGTACTTGACTTCGACGACGTGCCAGCCGGCGGCCTCGAACTGGCCGCGCCACTGGTTGATCCGGATGCCGGGAACGACCCGGTCCAGCGACTGACGGTTGAAGTCGACCAGCCACATCACGTTGCCCAGTCCGGTGGTGGCCGGGTCGGCGACCGCCTCCCAGATGTTGCCCTCGTCCAGTTCGGCGTCACCGATCAGCGCGATGAACCGGGAGTGCGGGCGGGCCCCGAAGTGGGCGTCGACGTAGCGGCGGGTGACCGCGGCGAAGAGCGGCGCGGCCGCGCCGAGCCCGACCGAGCCGGTGGAGAAGTCGACCTCGTCGGGGTCCTTGGTCCGCGACGGGTACGACTGGAGCCCACCGCGCGCCCGCAGCTTCGTCAGGTACGACCGGTCCAGGTTGCCCAGCAGGTACTGCACGGCGTGGAAGACCGGCGAGGCGTGCGGCTTGACCGCCACCCGGTCCTCGGCGTCCAGGTGGGCGAACCAGAGCGCGGTCATCGCGGTGACCAGCGAGGCGCTGGACGCCTGGTGCCCGCCGACCTTCACCCCGTCACCGGTGTCCCGGTCGTGGTTGGCCGCGTCGACGATGCGGGTAGCGAGCCAGAGCACCCGCCGCTGGATCTCGTCGAGGACGTCGAGGTCGTGCTGGTTCACGGTGACTCCATCCGGGCGTCGCCGTTGACGCCCTCACGAGGGGTGCGGGGTGCCCGCGTACCCGAAGAAAGGGCCGAAGGCCGCCGCCGGTCGGACGGCGACCTTCGGCGGTGGGACTCAGCCCTGGACGCCGAGGCGCTCCAGGATCAGCTCACGGACGGTCTTGGCGTCGGCCTGGCCGCGGGTGGTCTTCATGACCGCGCCGACCAGCGCGCCGGCCGCGGCGACCTTGCCGCTGCGGATCTTGTCGGCGATGCCCGGGTTGGCGGCGATCGCCTCGTCCACGGCGGCGGTGAGCGCGCCGGTGTCGGAGACGACCTCCAGGCCCCGGTCGGTCATGATCTCGGTCGGCGAGCCCTCACCGGCCACCACGCCCTCCAGGACGCTGCGGGCCAGCTTGTCGTTGAGCTTGCCGGCGTCGACCAGACCCTGCAGCTCGGCCACCTGCGCCGGGGTCGCCCCGACGTCGGCCAGCTCGATGCCCGCCTCGTTGGCCCGGCGGGACAGCTCCCCCAGCCACCACTTGCGGGCCGCGGCCGGGGTGGCTCCGGCGGCGACGGTCTGCTCGATCAGCTCGACCGCGCCGGCGTTGAGCACCGACTGCATGTCCAGGTCCGACAGGCCCCACTGCTCCTGGAGCCGGCGTCGGTGCAGCCGGGGCAGCTCCGGCAGCGCGGCCTTCAGCTCGGCCACCCAGGCGGCGTCCGGCGCCAGCGGCACCAGGTCGGGCTCCGGGAAGTACCGGTAGTCGGTGGCGGTCTCCTTGGACCGGCCCGGGGTGGTGTCGCCGGTGTCCTCGTGGAAGTGCCGGGTCTCCTGGGTGATCTTCCCGCCGGCGTCGAGCACCGCCGCCTGGCGCAGCATCTCCGAGCGGACCGCCCGCTCGACCGACCGCAGCGAGTTGACGTTCTTCGTCTCGGTGCGGGTGCCCCACTCCTCGCCCGGCAGGTTCAGGGAGGTGTTGACGTCGCAGCGCAGCGACCCCTCCTCCATCCGCACGTCGGAGACGCCCAGCGAACGGAGCACGTCGCGCAGCTCGGTGACGTACGCCCGGGCCACCTCCGGAGCCAGCGCGCCGGTGCCGGGGACCGGCTTGGTGACGATCTCCACCAGCGGGATGCCGGCCCGGTTGTAGTCGACCAGCGACTCGGTCGCGCCGTGGATGCGGCCGGTGGCCCCGCCCACGTGCAGCGTCTTGCCGGTGTCCTCCTCCAGGTGCACCCGCTCGATGCCGATCCGCACCAGCTCGCCGTCGACCTCGACGTCCAGGTAGCCGTCGAAGCAGAGCGGCTCGTCGTACTGGCTGATCTGGAAGTCCTTCGGCATGTCCGGGTAGAAGTAGTTCTTCCGGGCGAACCGGCACCACTCGGCGATCGAGCAGTTCAGCGCGAGGCCGATCCGGATGGTCGCCTCGATGGCCGCCTTGTTGGCCACCGGCAGCGAGCCGGGCAGGCCCAGGCAGACCGGGCAGACCCGGGTGTTCGGCTCGCCGCCGAAGTCGGTCGGGCAGCCGCAGAACATCTTGGTGTTCGTGCCCAGCTCGACGTGGGTCTCCAGGCCGATCACCGGTTCGTAGCGCGCGACGACGTCGTCGTACGCGGGCAGTGTCGTGGTCATCTGAGCTCCTGCCTCACAGCGCCGGTGGGGTGAACGTGCCGACCACGGACTCCAGCGCGGCGGCGACCCGGTACATCCGGTCGTCCGCCATCGTCGGGGCCATCACCTGAAGGCCGACGGGGAGCCCGTCGGAGAGCCCGCACGGCACCGAGATGCCCGGACCGCCGTACAGGTTGGTCGGGATGGTGAACAGATCGGCCAGGTACATCTGGTAGGGGTCCGAGGTGCGCGCGCCGAGCGGGAAGGCCACGAACGGGGTGGTCGGCGAGATCAGCGCGTCCACCCGCTCGAACGCCGCGGTGAAGTCGCGGGTGATCAGGGTGCGGACCTTCTGCGCCTGGCCGTAGTAGGCGTCGTAGTAGCCCGAGGAGAGCGCGTACGTGCCGATCATGATGCGCCGCTTGACCTCGGCGCCGAAACCGGCCTCGCGGGTCAACGACATGACCTCCTCCAGCGACCGGTTGCCGTCGTCGCCGACCCGCAGGCCGAACCGGACGCCGTCGAACCGGGCCAGGTTGGAGGAGCACTCACTCGGCGCGATCAGGTAGTACGCCGGCAGCGCGTACCTGAAGTGCGGGCAGGACACCTCGACGATCTCGGCGCCCAGCTTGGCCAGGGTGTCGACCGATTCGCGGAAGGCGGCCAGCACGCCCGGCTCGGCGCCCTCACCGGTGAACTCGGAGACGATGCCGAGCTTCACGCCGGTCAGGTCGCCGGTCGCGCCGAGCTTCGCGGCGGCCACCACGTCCGGCACCGGGGCCGGGATCGAGGTCGAGTCACGCGGGTCGTGCCCGCCGATGACCTGGTGCAGCAACGCGGCGTCGAGCACCGTGCGGGCGCACGGGCCGGGGGTGTCCAGCGAGGAGGAGAAGGCCACCAGGCCGTAGCGGGAGGTGCCGCCGTAGGTGGGCTTCGCGCCGACCGTGCCGGTGACCGCGCCCGGCTGGCGGATCGAGCCGCCGGTGTCCGAGCCGATCGACAGCGGGGCCTCGTACGCGGCGAGGGCGGCGGCGCTGCCACCACCGGAGCCGCCCGGGATGCGGTCGGTGTCCCACGGGTTGCGGGTCGGGCCGTACGCGGAGTACTCCGTGGAGGAGCCCATCGCGAACTCGTCCATGTTGGTCTTGCCGAGCATCACCGTGCCGGCCTCGCGCAGCCGCTGCACGATCGTCGCGTCGTACGGCGGGCGCCAGCCCTCGAGGATCTTCGAGCCGACGGTGGTCGGCACACCCTTGGTGGTGAGCACGTCCTTGACCGCGACCGGCACGCCCGCGAGAGGGCCCAACTCCTCGCCGGCGGCCCGGCGCTCGTCCACGGCCCGGGCGGCGGCCAGGGCGCCGTCGGTGTCGACGTGCAGGAACGCGTGGACCCGGTCGTCGACGGCGGCGATCCGGTCCAGGTGGGCCCGGGTCACCTCGACGGCGGAGGTCTCGCCCGTCGCCACCAGGCCGGCGATCTCCGTCGCGGTCAGTCTGGTCAGGTCGCTCATGCCGGCACTCCGCTTCGCTCCGTGCCGTCATGAGGCACCATCACACTGAGCCCGATGATTCGCTCGCTGCGCTCGCTCATGAGGCCACATCCTCGTCCAGGATCCGCGGGACGCGGAACCGCTGCTGGTCGGCGTCGGGCGCACCCGACAGCGCCTCCTGCGGGGTCAGCCCCGGCACCACCACGTCCTCGCGGAGGACGTTGGTCAGCGGCACCGAGTGGGAGGTCGGCGGGATGTCCGCCGCGGCGACCTCGCCGACCTGGGCGACCGACTGGAGGATGACGTCGAGCTGGCCGGCGAAGGTGTCCAGCTCCTCCTCGGTGACGGCGAGCCGCGACAGTCGCGCGAGGTGCGCGACCTCCTCGCGGGAGATGGCGGCCATCAGTGCCCCCTTCGTGGCTGTCCTGACTGCGTCTGCGTGTGCCGCCGCGCGGTCGCGGTGCAGATGACGCGCGGTGACCGGAGCGAGTCTATTGTCCTGCGGACGCGGCGACGCCTCCGACTCCCCCCGCTGTCCGCAGGATGCTGGCCGGCACCCGGGCGCGGGTCACCTCGCCGGCCGGCCGCGTCACCGGCCGGCGCGGCGCGGCCCGTCCGTCTCGGCGGCCACCGTCGGGTGCACCGGCCGGTACCGGGACAGCCAGGTGGCCAGCTCCTCCGCCGGCATCGGCCGGGCGTGGAACCAGCCCTGGGCCACGTCGCAGCCGGCCGTGTGCAGCAGCCGCCAGGTGCGCTCGTCCTCCACCCCCTCGGCGACCACCCGCAGCCCGAGCGCGCCCGCCAGCTCGATCATCGACCGGACCACCGCCGCGTCATCGGCGTCGTCGGCCATCCCCAGCACGAACGACCGGTCCACCTTCACCTCAGCCAGCGGCAACCGCCGCAGGTGCTGCAACGACGAGTAGCCGGTGCCGAAGTCGTCCAGTGAGATCGCCACCCCGAGCCGGTGCAGCCGGGTGATGGTGGCGAGCACCCGCCGGGGGTCGGCCATCAGCGCGCCCTCGGTGATCTCCAGTTGCAGGCGTTCGGGGCGTACCCCGAAGCGGGTGAGCTGCTCGGCGATCCGGTCGGCGATCTCATTGGTGTGCAGGTCCCGGACGCTGACGTTGAGCGAGGCCCGCAGGGTGATCCCGGCCGCCGACCACTTCGCCAACTGCTCGATCACGTCGTCGACCACCCGCCGGGTGAGCAGCCGCATCACCGCGCTCTGCTCGGCGAGGCGGATCAGCTCACCCGGGTCGACCATGCCCCGGCGCGGGTGCCGCCACCGCAGCAGCGCCTCCACGCCGACCACCTCGCCGGTGGCGATGGCGATCTGCGGTTGGTAGTACATCGTGATGGCGCCGACGTCGTCCGCCGCGTCGTCCCGGGCCGGGGCGGGCCCGGCCGGCGCCTCGGCCGGTGGCGGCACGTCGGGCCCTGGGCGGATGACCCGCGGGCGGGTCGGGTCCGCCCCGGTCAGGATCCGGTTGAGCAGCTCGTCCGGGTGCTCCGGGCCGGTGCGCGGCCGGCGGCGGCGCGGCCACCACCGGCTCTGCCCGGCCCGCGGGCCCGGATCGGTGGCCAGCCGGGACGGCAGCGTGGCCCCGTCGCCGCCGCGCACCGTCCGCGCCACGGGCGGCCCCGCCTCCAGGACCCGGCGCAGGTCGGCCAGCAGGCCCAACCGCTCGGCGGAGTTGTGGTCGGACTCGGCGGCGTACACGGCGACGGTGTCGTTGCGGTGTTTCGCGTCGTACATCGCCACGTCGGCGTGGCGCATCAGGGTGGCGTAGTCCTCGCCGTGCTCGGGGAAGAGCGCGACGCCGATGGAGGCGCCCACGTCCAGCGGCAGCCCGTCCAGCGGCACCGGCTCGGCGAGCGCCGCGACCACCCGGTCGGCCAGCTCGCGGGCCTCGTCGACGCCGGCCAGCCGGGTGGCGACGATGGCGAACTCGTCCCCGCCGAGACGGGCCAGCATGTCCCGCCCGCCGACGACGTCGACCAGCCGGGCGCTGACCTCCACCAGCAGGCGGTCCCCCACCGCGTGCCCGAGCGCGTCGTTGACGTTCTTGAACCGGTCCAGGTCGATCAGGAGCAGGGCGAGGTGGGCGTCGGGGCCGCCCCGGGCGACCCGCTCGGCGTGCAGGTGCACCTGCTCGGCCACCTCGGCCAGCAGCGCCTTGCGGTTGGGCAGGCCGGTGAGCGGGTCGAGCGCGGCGAGCTGCTCCTGCTCGGCGGAGAGCCGGGACATCCGGTAGACGGCGAAGAGCGGCACCAGCACCAGCGGGATCAGCACGGCGCTGGCCCGCGCGGCGGCGACCAGCACGGGGGCGAGCAGCAGCAGCGACCCGGTGGAGAGCAGCTCGAACGGCAGCGCCTGCCGGACGCTCGGCCACCAGCGGCCACCGAAGCGCAGTCGCAGCGCGGTGCTGACCAGGCCGTAGTTGACGGCGAACCAGGTGGCCGTGGCCACGCCGACGACGGCGACGTCCGTCCAGCGCAGTCGCCCGTCGGTGGCCAGCCCACCCGGCCCGAGCCGGAGCACCAGGTACGCGGCGCCGAGGGCGCAGGCGTACTGGGCGGTGTTGAAGGCGGTCCGCCAGAGCGCGTGCCGCATCCGCCAGCCGGAGACGGCGACCGCGACGGCCTGCACCGCCACCGCCGGGCCCAGCCCCCAGCCGAGCAGGATCGCGAAGGTGAAGCAGGTGGACGGGAAGATCGCCGAGGTCTGCCGCCGGCCGGGCGGGACGAACGGACGCGCGTCGCAGGCCACCGCGAGCACCGCCATCGTCCAGAACGCGGCCGGCAGGGTGGGCAGCCGGTCCGGCAGGCCCACCAGTGCCGGAACGGCGACCAGCACCGCCATCGCGGTCACCGCGGCGACGAGCCCGCCGAACGCCTGGTGTCCGGGCGGGACGGAGTTGCGGGGGTCGGCGGTCTCCATCGCACCTCCCGGGCGTACGGCCGAGGTGTGCGCCGGTCGCACACCGTGCCCCCATCAAACGCCCTGAGCGACGCAATTCCCCAGGCGACAGCCACGAATCGGTCGTAGTCGTAATTAAGTTGGTATACGACCTCAAGATCCGATTCTGTCCGGGACGGTCACTCCTCGATCCGGGCCGCCTCCCGGGCCGCGTCGGGGCCCCGGTCGAGCAGCACCCGGAAGCCGTCCTCGTCGAGGACCGGCACCTTGAGCGAGGCGGCCTTGTCGGCCTTCGAACCCGGGTTGTCGCCGACCACCACGAAGGCGGTCTTCTTCGAGACCGAGCCGCTGACCTTGCCGCCCCGGCTCTGGATCGCCTCGGCGGCCTGGTCCCGGCTGAACCCGGCCAGGGTGCCGGTCACCACCACCGTCACCCCCTCCAGCGGACGCGGGCCCTCGTCGACCGCCTCCTCCGCCATCCGTACGCCCGCCTCGGCCCACTTGCGGACCACCTCGCGGTGCCAGTCGACGGCGAACCACTCCTTGATGCTGGCGGCGATGGTCGGGCCGACCCCGTCCACCGAGGACAGCTCCTCCTCGGACGCCTGGTCGATCACCTCGATCGAACGGAAGTGCCGGGCCAGGGCCTGGGCTGCGGTCGGGCCGACGTGCCGGATGGACAGAGCGACGAGCACCCGCCACAGGTCGCGCTCCTTCGCCACGGCGAGGTTGTCCAGCAGCTTGGTGGCGTTGCTGCCCAGGCTGCCGTCCTTGTTGACGAAGAACGGCGAGCGGGCGAGCTGCTCGGCGTCGAGGTGGAACAGGTCGCCCTCGTCGGCGATGACCTGCGCGTCGAGCAGCGCCGCCGCGCCCTTGTAGCCGAGCACCTCGATGTCGAAGGCGCCCCGGCCGGCCAGGTGGAAGACCCGCTCGCGCAGCTGCGCCGGGCAGCTGCGGGTGTTGGGGCAGCGGATGTCGACGTCGCTCTCCTTGGCCGGGGCGAGCGGCGTACCGCAGGACGGGCAGGTGGTCGGCATGACGAACGGGCGGGCGTCGGCGGGCC
This sequence comes from Micromonospora halophytica, assembly GCF_900090245.1. Taxonomy (GTDB): domain Bacteria; phylum Actinomycetota; class Actinomycetes; order Mycobacteriales; family Micromonosporaceae; genus Micromonospora; species Micromonospora halophytica. Next base: position 23,747 of record NZ_FMDN01000011.1, on the reverse strand, counting down.
GCAGCTCGACCACCGGGCCGAGCACCTCGGGAATCACGTCGCCGGCCTTGCGCAGCACCACCGTGTCGCCGATCAGCACCCCCTTGCGCTCCACCTCGCGGGCGTTGTGCAGGGTGGCGTACGCGACGGTGGAGCCGGCCACCTTCACCGGCTGGAGCACGGCGCGCGGCGTGACCCGACCGGTCCGCCCCACCTCGACCTCGATGTCGAGCAGGGTGGTGTTGACCTCCTCCGGCGGGTACTTGAAGGCGATCGCCCAGCGGGGCGCCCGGCTGGTGGAGCCGAGCCGGCCCTGGATGGAGACCGGGTCGACCTTGACCACCACGCCGTCGATCTCGTGCTCGACGTCGTGCCGGTGCCGGGCGTAGTGGGCGATGTACTCGGCGACGCCGGCCAGGTCGGGCACCACCCGCCACCGGTCACTGGTGGGCAGTCCCCACGCCTTCAGCGCCGCGTACGACTCGGACTGCGCCGTCGGCCGGAAGCCCTGGCGGGCGCCGATGCCGTGCACCACCAGGCGCAGCGGCCGGGACGCGGTGATCCGCGGGTCCTTCTGACGCAGGCTGCCGGCGGCGGCGTTGCGCGGGTTGGCGAACGGCGCCTTGCCCTGCTCGACCAGGCCGGCGTTGAGGTCGGCGAAGCCGGCCACCGGGAAGTAGATCTCGCCGCGTACCTCCAGCAGCTCGGGCAGCGCGCCGAACTCGGCCGACGGGGTCAGCCGGGCGGGCACGTCCCGGATGGCGCGGACGTTGGCGGTGACGTCCTCGCCGGTGCGCCCGTCGCCCCGGGTGGCTGCGCGGACCAGCCGCCCCTTTTCGTAGGTCAGGTTGATGGCGAGCCCGTCGACCTTGAGCTCACAGAGGTAGGGCACCGGGCCGCCGGCGTCCCGCTCGACCCGCTCGGCCCAGGCCGCCAGCTCCTCGTCGGCGAAGGCGTTGTCCAGCGAGAGCATCCGCTCGGCGTGGGCCACCGGGGTGAAGTCGGTGGAGAAGGTGCCACCGACCCGCTGGGTCGGCGAGTCGGGGGTGCGCAGCGCCGGGTACTCCGCCTCCAGCGCCTCCAGCTCGCGCAACTGCCGGTCGAACTCGGCGTCGGAGATGGTCGGCGAGTCGAGGACGTAGTAGCGGTACTGGTGCTCGGTGAGTTCCTGGCTCAGCGTGGCGTGCCGCTCCCGCACCTCGGGGGTGGGCTCGCCACCGGCCGCCGCCTCCTGCGCGGCGCTGACCTGCTGGGAGATCTCTTCTTCCGACACCCTGCCGCCTCCGGACACCGCTGGAACCTCCCCGTGATCACGCTACCGGAGCACGGTAACGGGCCGGTCGGACAATCCCGTGCCTCCCCCGCCGCGCCCGACGGGCGGGTGCCCACCGTCCGTGCGACGATCGCCGCACGTCGGCGGCGTGGGGCGCCGCCCGGGGAGAGGCAGGGGTACGGATGCCCGAGTGGGTGTGGTGGTCGCTGCTGGTGGTCCTGGCCGTGGTCGCGGGGTGGGCCTGGAACGAGTGGCGACGCCGGGGTGGCCGGCCGTCCGACGGTGGCGGCGACCGGGCCAGGCCGGAGCGGGGAACCCCACCCCGCGACCGGGCCCGACCGACCGCGCCGCCCCGACCGCGCACCCCCACCGGTACGCCCCGGCCGGGCGAGATCTGGTGGGCCGACGTCCCGTACGCCGACGGCAGCGGCTCGAAGGTCCGCCCCTGCCTGGTGCTGCGGGCCGACGACCGGGGCGCCGAGGTGCTCAAGATCACCAGTCAGGACAAGAGCGGCCGGGACGACCACGTCCGCATCCCCACCGGCGACTGGGACCCGGACGCCGACCACGACAGCTGGCTCGACCTCGCCGAGCCCCTGCCCGTGCCGGCCGGCGGCTTCTCCCGCCGCGCCGGCAGCTGCGACCCGGAACTGTGGCGGCAGGTGCGGCGACTGCACGGCCGGCGGAGCCCGGCCTGACCGGGCCGGGCCTGCCGCCGTCACCCGGATCCGACCGTCCCGGTGGGGTGAGCACCGCCGACACCACCGAGCTGCGCCGACCGGCCGGCACCCGCACGGCCTCGGCCGGGCTCAGTCCCAGGCCGCGCCGAGGGCGGTGAGCTGGTCGGCGTACTCGATGCGGGTGAGCCAGTCGGTCGGCCAGGCGGCCGTGCCGTGGGCGGCGCCGACGAAGGCGCCGGCCAGGGCGGCGATCGAGTCGGAGTCGCCGGCGGTGGTGGCGCCCCGGGCGATCGCGACGACCGGGTCGTCCGGATGCCGCAGGGCGCAGAGCAGCGCCGTGGCCAGCGCCTCCTCGGCGATCCAGCCCTCACCGGTGTGCCGGCAGGGATCGTCGCCGTCGTCGGGCCGGCCGAGCGCGAGGTCGAGCCGGTGCAGCGCGTGCAGGCACTCGTCCCAGCCCCGGGCGATGAACTCCGCCGGGGAGTCCACCCCGGGGCGCTGCCACAGGTCACCGAGCCAGTCACCCCGGTAGACCCGGCGCTGCTCCCGGGCCCGCGCGGTGAGCAGTGCGGGCAGCTCCGCCAGGCCCGCACCGTCGCGCAGCAGGCGCACCGCGTACGCGGTCAGCTCGCTGGCCGCCAGCCCGGTGGGGTGGCCGTGGGTCAGGCCGGCCTGGAGCTGCGCCAGCCCCGCCAGGGTGTCCAGGTCGACGTCGAGCAGCCCGACCGGGGTGACCCGCATGTTCGCGCCGCAGCCCTTCGAGCCGGCGACGGTGGCCTGCTGCCAGGGCAGCCCTCGGCCCAACTCGGCGCAGGCGCGCAGGCAGGTCGTCCCCGGGGCCCGGTTGTTGTCCGGGCTGACCACCCAGTCGAGGAAGCGCCGCCGCAGCAGCGGCTCGACCGTCTCCGGTGTGTGGGCGCCCGCGTCGTGCAGCGCCCACGCCACCGCCAGGGCCATCTGGGTGTCGTCGGTGACCAGCGCCGGGTCGCCTTCCAGCTCGCGCGGGCCGGTCGGGCCGTACCGGCGGTGGATCTCGGCGACGGTCAGGAACTCGGTCGGCTTGCCGAGGGCGTCACCGTAGGCGAGGCCGAAGAGCGAGCCGGAGGCGCGGCGGAGCGAGGAGTCGATCACGCCCGTGATCATGCCGGTCGTCCGCAACCCCGGCGGGTCAGTCCCAGCAGAGGCAGAACGGGTGACCGGCCGGGTCGGCGTACACCCGGAAGCCCTCCCCCTCGCCGGGCAGTCGGCGAGCGCCCAGGGCGAGCGCGGCACGTTCCGCGACGTCGATGTCGTCGACGGTGACGTCGAGGTGGAACTGCTGCGGCCGCTCCGGATCGGGCCAGGCCGGCGGTCGCAGGTCGAGGGCCTTCTGGAAGGCGACCCGCGGCTGGTGGCCGGGCGGGCCGCCGAGCACCACCCAATCGTCGCCGTCGGACTGCTCCTCGACCAGCGGCAGCCCGAGCAGTTCGGCGTAGTAGGCGGCCAGGGCGCGAGGATCCGGGCAGTCGATCACCGTCGAGCGCAAACGTCCGATCATGCCCGTCATCCTGCCTCGCGGGTACGACGGAAAGCCTCAGTCCTCCGACAACCGCCGGCCGGCGTCCCGGCAGGCGGCGAGGACCGCTCGCGCGTACGCCGGGGTGGCTCCGGCGAGGCCGCAGGCCGGGGTGACCACCACCTGCTCGGCGAGCCGACGGTGGGGGAAGCCGAGGCGATCCCAGAGGGTGCGTACCCGGTCGGCGACCTGGGCCGAGGTCGGCGCGCGACCGGCCGGCGGGGGCAGCGTGGGCACGGCGCCGGCCAGCAGCCCCAGCCCGGCGTCGATCGCCTCGCCGAGCGGGTCCAGCTCCTTGACCAGGGTGAGGTCCAGCGCCACCCCGACCGCTCCGGCGGAGCGGATCAGCTCCAGCGGCACGTCCGGGGCGCAGCAGTGCACCACGGTCGGCACCTCGGCCGCGTCGATCACCTGGCGCAGCAGGGTCCGGGCGACCTCGGGCTCCACCGCCCGGTGGGTGCCGAAGCCACTCTCGGTGGGCACCCGGCCGGCGAGCACCGCCGGCAGGGACGGCTCGTCCAGTTGGAGCAGCACCGAGGCCCGGGGCAGCCGCCGGCTCACCGCCGCGACGTGCGCCCGCAGCCCGTCGGCCAGCGAGCCGGCCAGGTCCCGCACCGCGCCCGGGTCGCGCAGCATCCGCCCGCCGATCGGCAGCTCCAGCGCCGCGGCCAGGGTGAACGGCCCGCCGGCCTGGATCTTCACCGGCCCGGCGTACGTCTCGGCCTGCTCGGCGAGCTGGTCCAGGTCGCGTTCCATGAGGTCACGGGCCCGGCGCAGGTCCCGCCCGGGGCGCGGCGCGATCCGCCAGCGTGCCGCGTACAGCTCGACCGGCAGCTCCACCAGCAGCCCACCGGTCCGCCCGATCAGGTCGGCGCCGGGACCGCGCGCCGGCAGTTCGGGCAGGTGGGGAAGGGCGGGCAGCTCGCCGAGGACGATCCGCTGCGCCTCGGCGACGTCGGTGCCGGGTAGCGAGCCGATGCCGGTGGCGGCCCCCGGGGGCCATGGCCAGGACTGTTCAGTCACGGCGGAAGGGTATCCCGTTCCGCCGCTGACCCTGGTGCCGAACTGCGGCTGCCCCGAGGGGTCCTGGAGACGAGGGCGAGGGTGGCGGCGACCGCGGCCACCGCTACCGGGAGACGCCATCCGCAGTCCGGCTCGCCACACTGCGTCCCCTGCGGCGCGCGCACTTCACCACCCAGTGGCACCACCGGCGCAGCCGCACCGCACGACGCCCGCGGCACACAACCACCCCGGCCCGGCCGGCCCCGGGCATGGCCGGGCCGGGCGCGGATCGAACGCTGCCGGAGTCAGCCGGTGATGGTGGCGGAGCCGAGCACCACGTCGCCCGCCGGGTCCGACCGGTACGCCACGATCGCCTGCCCGGCGGCGACCCCGCGTACCGGTCGGCGCAGCTCGGCGTGGAGGGTGTCGCCGTCCAGCGTCACGGTGGCCGGGACCACGTCGCCGTGCGCGCGCAACTGCACCTCGCACTCGATCGGCGCGGTGGGCCGCTCGCCGCCGGTCCAGACCGGGCGGGCGGCCCGCACCTGCGAGACCTCCAGCGCCTCGGCGGGGCCGACGGTCACCGTGTTGGTCCTGGGGGTGATGGAGAGCACGTAGCGGGGGCGGCCGTCCGGGGCGGGCCGGTCCAGGTGCAGGCCGCGCCGCTGCCCGACGGTGTACTGGTAGGCGCCGGTGTGGCTGCCGACGACCGCGCCGGTCGACGCGTCGACGACGTCGCCGGGAGCCTCACCCAGCCGCCCGGCGAGGAAGCCGCGGGTGTCGCCGTCGGCGATGAAGCAGATGTCGTGCGAGTCGGGCTTGTCCGCCACGGCCAGCCCGCGCCGGGCGGCCTCCTCGCGTACCTCGGCCTTGGTCGCGTCGCCGAGCGGGAAGATCGACCGGTCGAGCTGCGCGCGGGTCAGCACCGCCAGCACGTACGACTGGTCCTTGGCGTGGTCGACGCTGCGGCGCAGCAGGCCGTCGGGGCCGAGTCGGGCGTGGTGGCCGGTGACCACGGCGTCGAAACCCAGGGCCACCGCCCGGTCCAGCACCGCGGCGAACTTGATCTTCTCGTTGCAGCGCAGGCAGGGATTCGGGGTACGGCCGGCCGCGTACTCGGCGACGAAGTCGTCCACCACGTCGGAGTGGAAACGCTCGGCCATGTCCCAGACGTAGAACGGGATGCCGATCACGTCGGCGGCGCGGCGGGCGTCCCGGGAGTCCTCCAGGGTGCAACAGCCGCGCGCCCCGGTGCGGTAGGTCTGCGGGTTGCGGGCCAGCGCCAGGTGGACACCGGTCACGTCGTGCCCGGCCGCCACCGCGCGCGCCGCCGCGACGGCGGAGTCCACCCCGCCCGACATGGCCGCCAGAACCCTCACCGCCGTACCCCCTTCACCCCACCGAGCCTATCCGCCTGCGCCGCGCGATCCGCTCCCCCACCGCCCGACTGCGACACGGGTCAGCGTGGGCTGCGCAGCGAGGCGGCGCGGCGGGCGCGTTCGACGGCGGCCGGCAGCGCCGCGATGAGGGCGTCCACGTCGGCGGGGGTGCTGGTGTGACCGAGGGTGAAGCGCAGCGACGAACGGGCCCGGTCGTGGTCGGCGCCCATCGCGAGGAGCACGTGCGAGGGCTGCGCCACCCCGGCCGAGCAGGCCGAACCGGTGGAGCAGGCGATGCCCTGGGCGTCGAGCAGGAGCAGCAGCGCGTCCCCCTCGCAACCGGGGAAGGAGAAGTGCGCGTTGCCCGGCAGCCGGTCGGTCGGGTCGCCGTTGAAGATGACCTCGGGCACCGCCTCGCGGACCCGCCGGACCAGGTCGTCGCGGAGCGCGGACACCCGCGCCGCGTACTCCTGCTGACCCTTGACCGCCGCCTCGACGGCGACCGCGAAGGCGACGACGCCGGCGGTGTCCAGGGTGCCGGAGCGGACGTCGCGCTCCTGCCCGCCGCCGTGCAGCAGCGGGGTGGCCGCGACGTCGCGGGCCAGCAGCAGCGCGCCGACCCCGGCCGGGCCGCCCAGCTTGTGGCCGGTGACGGTGAGGGCGGAGACGCCACTGGCGGCGAAGTCGACCGGCACCTGGCCGACCGCCTGGATCGCGTCGGTGTGGAACGGCACTCCGTGCCCGGCGGCCACCGCGGCCAGTTCGGCCACCGGCTGGACGGTACCCACCTCGTTGTTGGCCCACATGGCGGTCACCAGGGCGACCCGGTCGGCGTGCGCGGCCAGTTCGGCGCGCAGCCGCTCCGGATCCAGCCGGCCGGCCGCGTCGACCGGCAGCCAGCCCACCTCAGCGCCCTCGTGGGCGGCGAGCCAGTCCACCGCGTCGAGCACCGCGTGGTGCTCGACCGCGCTGGACACCACCCGCGCCCGCGCCGGCACCACCCCGCGCCGGGCCCAGAAGACGCCCTTGACCGCGAGGTTGTCGCTCTCCGTGCCGCCGCCGGTGAAGACGACCTCGGACGGGCGGGCGCCGAGCGCGGCGGCGACCCGCTCGCGCGACTCCTCGACCCGACGTCGGGCACGCCGGCCGGCGGCGTGCAGCGACGACGCGTTGCCGACCTCGCGGGCGGTGGCGACGTACGCCTCCAACGCCTCGTCGAGCATCGGGGTCGTCGCCGCGTGATCCAGGTATGCCATCACTGCTCAGCCTAACTACCGGCAGGCGGCCGGCCGGACGCCGGACCACCGTCAGGTCCGGCGGCGGTTCAGGCGGGCACCGCCGTGACGACGATGTTGTCCCGGTACGAGCGGGTCCTCGCGTCGAACGGCCCACCGCAGGTGATCAGGGTCAACCGGGGTTTGCCGTCGCGCGCGAAGTACCGCTCGAGCGGGATCCTCGACTTGTCGTACTCCTCCCGGGCCACCACCCGGTACGCCCGCTGCCTGCCGTCCGTGCCGGTGGCGGTGAGGGTGTCGTCGCGGTCCAGCTCGCGCAGTCGGAAGAAGGCCCCCCTGCCCTGGTCGGCACTGTCGACGTGTCCGGCGATCACCACCGACCCGGCCGTCGCCTCCAGCCCGGGGCCGTACCGGTACCAGCCGATCCGGTCGACGCTCGGCGGGACCTCGAACTCGTCGGTACGCCGGTTGACGCCGACCGGGTTGACGGTGGCCGTGACGTCGATCGCCGGGATGACGAGTTTCACCGGCGGCACGGTCTCCTCCCCCGCCGGCAGTTCACCGGAGGTGACCGGTACCGAGGAGGTGCCCGCCGGGGCCGGGGTGGTGGGGACGGCCAGGGCGGCGGCCTCCTCGGCGCCGACGTCCTCGGCGGGCTGCGACCCGCAGGCCACCACCGCGGCGACGGTGAGCGCGGCGACGCCGGCGGCCACCGCCGCCAGCGCCCCGCGGTGTCGCACCGTCACCGGCGACCGACCCGGGCGGTCGCCACCCGCGCCCCGCCGCCGACCAGGAGCAGCGCGCCGGCGCCGGCCAGCACGTACCACCAGGTGTCCACGCCGGTGCCGGCCTGACCGCCGCTGCCGCTGGGCACACCGCCCGGCGCCGAGTGCAGCCCGGTCACGGTCTGGGCGACCAGGTCGAGGTTCTTGCCCTCGGCGGAGCCGATGGCGTAGACGATCGTCGCGGTGCCCTCCTCGAGGGTCAGGTCCGCCGGGCCGATCGCCACGGTGTCGGTGCCGGCCAGCACCACGTCGGCCTTGACGGTGCCGGCGTCGACGTCGGCCTTCGCCTCGTTCGGGTTGGTCAGGTCCTCGAAGACCGGGGTGCCGCCGGCCCGTACGTCCACGGCCGGGGCCGCAGCGGTGTGCCGGACGATCAACCGGGCCTTGCCGGCGTCGACCTTGGCGACGTCGTTGGCGAACGGCGTGATCTTCGGCTGGCCGGACGCGTCGAGGTGCGCCGCGATGCTGATGTTCGCCCCGCCCGGCACCGCGGCGTCGTCGACCGTGAGGATCGCCTTGTCGAGCGCCTCGCCCGGCTTGGTCAGGGCGATGTCGTACGCGCCCTCCTCCAGCGTCAGCGGGCCGGCCACGTCGCCGGGCTTGAAGTTGTCCAGCGTCTTCTCGCCGTTGACGTACACGTCGACCGGGGTGTCCGGGATGCCGTGCACGACGGAGACCTTCGACGAGGCGGCGAAGGCGGGCGTGGCGGTGAGGGCCCCGACGCCGGCGAACGTCAGGGCGGCGACCGCGCCACCCGCGGCGACCCGACGGAAGTTCGAGAGCTGCATGTCTGCCTCCTGGTGATTGGTACTGATTCGTCAGGCCGGGCTTGCAGAACGGGTTACGCCGCCTGTCGCACCGCCGGATGCAGCCGGACGGGATTCTTTTTTTCCTCGCCCGGATCGCATCCGGAACCGTCCCCGACGACGAAGAGCAGGTGACAGGAGTGCAAGGACACCTGACCGAGAAAGTGGGGCGGGGACTGTGGGAGCTACAGTCGGGCATGCCCCACGGAAGGCGAGCCGCTCGGTGACGGCGGTGCGACAGGAGCCGGATCCCCCACCCCGGGACGATCTGGCGCAACGGTTCCGTGCGGGCGACGAGACCGCCCTGCGGGAGGCGTACGACCGGTACGGCCGGGCCGTGCTGCACCTGGCCACCAGCACGCTGGCCAACCGCAGCGACGCGGAGGACGTCACCCAGGCCACCTTCGTGGCGGCCTGGCTGGGGCGGGAGACCTTCGACCCGGCCAAGGGATCGCTGATCGGCTGGCTGCTCGGCATCGGCCGGCGCAAGGTCATCGACCGGCTGCGCGCCTCGGCCCGGGAGACCCGGGTGGTGGAGACGGTCCGGCAGCTGCCCGATCCGGTCGCCACCGGCCCCGACCCGGACACGGTGGTCGACCGGCTGGTGGTCGCCGACGAGCTGGCCCGCCTCCCGGACGATCAGCGCAGGATGCTGGAGCTGGCCTTCTACGACGACCTGACACACCAGCAGATCTCGACGGTGACCGGAGTGCCGCTGGGCACGGTCAAGAGTCACATCCGACGCGGCATGGCGAGCTTGAAGCGCAGATGGGAGGTGGACGGTGCAGCACCTGGACCACGACCGGCTGGTCTTTCTGGCACTCGGTGAGAGCGAGGCGGACCACGGCGAGACCGACCACCTCGGCGCCTGCGCCACCTGCCGGGGCGAGCTGGAGAACCTCCAGCACGTCGCCGGCCTCGGCGCGGCCACCCAGACCCTGCGTGACCTGCCGGACCCGCCCGAGCACATCTGGCAGGGCATCGACGCGGAGATCAACGCCGCCGAGGAGCTGCCCTCGCTGACCGGGGCACGCCGTCAGCGGTCCGCGCCCACGGAGCCGGCCACCGACAGCCCGGCCGCCCCGCCGCCGGCCGACGACTCCCGTCGCCGCCGTCGCTGGCCCCGCTGGGCCACCACCGTGGTGACCGCCACGGCCGCCGCCGCGCTCGGCGTCGTCGGCACGCTCGCCGTGCTCGACGTCGGTCGGCGGGAGCCGGACCCGGCGCCGCAGCAGATCGTGCTGGCCAGCGCGCCGCTGACCGCGTACGGGCAGACGCCGAAGGACGCCAACGGCGACGCGCGGGTGTTCGTCGACGGACGACTGCACCTGCACGTGGCGAATCTCCCGGACGTTCCGGGGTATTACGAGGTCTGGCTGATCAACCCGAGGAACATGGAGATGTTCTCGGTCGGTGTGCTGCGCGACAGGTCGGGCGATGCGCTGCTCCCGTTGCCACCGAACGTCGATCTTGAGGCATACTCGGTTGTCGACGTCTCCGCCGAGCAGTACGACAACAAGCCCGCCCACTCCGGCGACAGCCTGCTGAGGGGCACCCTGACGGGCTGATCGGCGGGCCGGCTCAGCTCCCCGGCCCGCCGATCAGCTCCCTTGCACCGGCGGTCGCCGGCTCGTCACCCGAGCCGGCGACCGAACCAGCCGAACCGCTTGTCCAGCGCCACCACTGCGGAGACCACCAGGGCGATGCCGAGGATGCGCAACCACGCGTCGACGTCGATGGGTGCCGTCCGGAACAACGTGTTCATCACCGGCAGGTAGGTCAGCGCCACCTGGCCGAGGGCCTGGACCAGCACGCCACCGATGAGCCAGCGGTTGCCGAACAGCCCCAGCCGCCACGGTGAGCGGGTCAGCGAGCGGCAGCTGAACAGGTAGAAGGCCTGCACCGTGACGAAGAGGTTCACCGCCGCCGTACGCGCCTCCGCCAGCTCCGCCCCGCTGCCCAGTTCCCACTCGAACAGCCACCAGGCGCCTGCGACGAGCAGGGCGGAGACCAGCAGGATCCGGACCACCAGGGCGGCGGTGAGCAGCGGCTGCCCGGGGTCGCGCGGTGGGCGGTCCATGATCCCCGGCTCCTTCGGCTCGAAGGCGAGCGTCAGGCCGAGCGCCACCGCGGTGGTCATGTTGATCCAGAGGATCTGGCTGGGCAGGATCGGCAGCGCCGTGCCGAGCACGATCGCGACGAGGATGACCAGTCCCTCACCCGTGTTCGTGGGCAGCGTCCAGGTGATGAACTTGGTCAGGTTGGCGAAGACGCCGCGGCCCTCCTCCACGGCCGACTCGATGGTGGCGAAGTCGTCGTCGGTGAGCACGATGTCGGCGGCCTCCTTGGCCACCTCGGTGCCGCTGCGCCCCATCGCCACCCCGATGTCCGCCTGACGCAGCGCGGGGGCGTCGTTGACGCCGTCGCCGGTCATCGCCACCACCTGGCCCTCGGCCTGCAACGCCTCCACCAGCCGCAGTTTCTGCTCGGGGGACACCCGGGCGAACACCGCCGCCCGGCGTACCGCCTCCGGCCGGTCCGCGTCGGAGAGCCTGGCCAGGTCCGCGCCGCTGAGCACCTCTCCCGGCCCCGGCTCGCCGGCCAGCAGACCCAGGCGTACGGCGATGGCGCTCGCGGTGACCCGGTGGTCGCCGGTGATCATCTTCACCGCGATCCCGGCCCGTCGGCACGAGGCGACCGCGGCGGCCGCGGCCTCGCGGGGCGGGTCGAGCATCGCCTGCAACCCGGTGAAGATCAGCTGGCCGGGCAGCTCCTCCTCCACCAGCCCGCCGTCGCCGTCGACCCGGCACAGAGCGGTGGCGAGCACCCGCAGGCCCTCGCCGGCCAGCTCCCCGGCTGCGGCCAGCACGGCGGAGCGGTCCAGCGCGACGGTCGCGCCGTCGGGGCCGATCGCCGCCGTGGACCACTGGACGATCCGCTCCACCGCACCCTTGACCAGCACCACCCGGGCGCCGTCACGCTGGTCGTGCAGGGTCGCCATGAACTGCCGTTCGGAGGTGAACGGGATCGCCGCCACCCGGGGCAGTTCGGCGGCGATCTCCTCGGCCCGCAGCCCCACCTTGGCGCCCACCACGAGCATCGCTCCCTCGGTGGGGTCGCCGAGCACCGTCCACCGTCCCGCACGCTCGTCGAGACGCGCGTCGTTGCAGGCGACGCCGGCCAGCAGCGACCAGCGCAGCGCACCCTCCCCGGTGGGGGCCGGGCCACCCTCCGGGTCGCGGATCTCCCCGAGGGGGGTGTAACCGCCGCCGCTGACCTCGTACCGACCGCCGACGGTCCAGAGGGCCTGCACGGTCATCTGGTTCTCGGTGAGGGTGCCGGTCTTGTCGGTGCAGATCACCGTCGTGCTGCCGAGGGTCTCGACGGCCGGCAGCCGCCGGATCACCGCCCGGCGGCGGGCCATCCGCGCCACCCCGATCGCCAGCGTGATGGTCACCGCGGCCGGCAGGCCCTCGGGGATGGCCCCCACCGCCAACGCCACCGCGGCGGTGAAGGTCTCTCCCGCCGCCTCCCCACGGGCCAGACCAACGGCGAAGGTGACTCCCGCGAGCACCAGGATCGCCAGGGTGAGGATCCGGCTGAACCGGGCCAGCTTCGACGTCAGCGGGGTGTCGAGGACCTGCGCGGCGCCGACCAGGCGATGGATCCGGCCCAGTTCGGTCTCCGCCCCGGTCGCCACCACGATGCCGGCGCCGGACCCGCCGGTGAGCAGGGTGCCGGAGTAGAGCACGTTGCGGCGGTCGGCCACCGGCGTCTCGTCGGGCACGGCGACCTCGTCCTTGCGTACCGGCAGGGACTCGCCGGTCAGTGCCGACTCGTCGGCGCGCAGTTCGTCGGCGCGGGCCAGCCGCAGGTCGGCGGGGACCTTCTCGCCCGCCTCGACCAGCACCAGGTCGCCGGGGACGACCTGCTCCGAGGGCACCCGCAGGTGTCGTCCGCCGCGGACCACCCGCGCCTCGGTACGCACCATCGCCCGCAACGCGTCCAGCGCCGACTCGGCCTTCGACTCCTGCAGGAAGCCGATGACGGCGTTGACCACCACCACCCCGAAGATCACCGCGGAGTCGACGTACTCGGCGAGCAGGAGGGTCACCACACCGGCGACGAGCAGCACGTACACCAGCGGGTTCTGGAACTGTCGGAGCAGCCGGCGCAGCGTGCCGCCGCGGGCGGTCGCGGGCAGCACGTTCGGACCGTACCGGGCCAGGCGGGCGGCGGACTCGTCGTCGCTCAGCCCCCGGTCGGTGTCGGTCTCCAGCAGCAGCACGACCTCGTGCACGGCCAACGCGTGGTGACCGCCTCCGGGCGTCCTGGCCGGCATGGCGCACTCCTCGTCACGGTTCGGGCAGGGGTGCACGGGGGACCCGGTCATCGTCGCAGTTTCCGGGGCCGTCGTGGGCCGTTCCGGCGGTGATCGCCGACAACGGTCGAGGGCCGGGAACCGACTGACGGTTCCCGGCCCTCGCCGCGACTGGTGCTCAGCTCACTTGCGCTTGCGGATCTCCTCCGCGGCCTGCGGTACGACCTTGAACAGGTCGCCCACCACGCCGAAGTCGGCCAGTTCGAAGATCGGGGCCTCGCCGTCCTTGTTCACGGCGACGATCGTCTTCGAGGTCTGCATGCCGGCCCGGTGCTGGATCGCGCCGGAGATGCCCAGCGCGACGTAGAGCTGCGGGGAGACGGTCTTGCCGGTCTGACCCACCTGGAACTGGTGCGGGTAGTAGCCGGAGTCGACGGCCGCCCGGGACGCGCCGACGGCGCCGCCGAGCAGGTCGGCCAGCTCCTCGACCAGCTTGAAGTTGTCGGCGTTGCCGACACCGCGACCACCGGAGACGACCACGCCGGCCTCGGTGAGCTCGGGGCGGGAGCCCTTCTGCTCGGCGACCCGGTCGACGACCTTGGCCAGCTTGTCGGTGTCGGTGACCGACACGGTGAGCTGCTCCACGGCCGGGGTGGCCGGGGCCGGGGTCGGGTTGACCGAGTTCGGCCGCACGGTGACCAGCGGCAGGCCCTTGGTGACCTTGGACTTGACGATGGTGGAACCGGCGAAGGCGACCTGGGTCGCGGTGCCGTCGGCGGCCAGGCCGACCACGTCGGTCAGGATGCCGTTGTCCAGCTTGACGGCCAGGCGGGCGGCGATCTCCTTGCCCTCCTGCGCGGACGCCAGCAGCACGGCCGCCGGCTGCACCCGGGTGACCAGCTCGGCCAGCACGGTGGCCTTCGGGGCCACCAGGTAGCCGTCGATCTCCTCGCTCTCGGCGGCGTAGATCTTCTGCGCGCCGTACTCGCTCAGCTTGGCGCTCAGCGCCTCGGCCGCGCCGGCGCCACCGAGCACCACCGCGCTCGGGGTGCCCAGCTCGCGGGCGAGGGTGAGCATCTCCAGGGTGACCTTCTTGACGCCGAATTCCCGGGTGGCTTCGACGACGACGAGAACCTCAGACATGTCCAGACCTCTCACACGAACTTCTCGGTGGCGAGGAACTCGACCAGCTTGACGCCGCCCTCGCCCTCGTCGGTGATCTTCGCGCCGCCGGAGCGCGGCGGGCGCTTGGTGTGCTCCAGCACGGCGCTGGTCGCGCCGTTGAAGCCCACCTCGCTCGGGGCGACGCCGAGGTCACCCAGGGAGAGCGTCTGCACCGGCTTCTTCTTGGCGGCCATGATGCCCTTGAAGGACGGGTAGCGCGGCTCGTTGATGGTGTCCCAGACGGAGACCACGGCCGGGGTCGAGGCGGTGACCACCTCGTAGCCCTCCTCGGTCTGCCGCTCGACGGTCAGCGTGGCACCGTCGACGGTGAGCTTGCGCGCGCCGGTCAGCGCGGCCACGCCCAGCCGCTCGGCGATCATGTGTGGCATGACCTGGACCCGACCGTCGGTCGACTCCGCGCCGCAGATCACCAGGTCCGCGTTGAGCTGACCGAGGGCGGCGGCGAGCACCTTCGAGGTGGCCACGGCGCAGGACCCGTGCAGGGCGTCGTCCACCACGTGCACGGCCTTGTCCGGGCCCATGGAGAGCGCCTTGCGGATCGACTCGGTCGCCCGGTCCGGACCCATGGTCAGGATGGTGACCTCGCCGCCGTGCGCCTCCTTGATCTTCAAGGCCTCTTCGATGGCGTACTCGTCCATCTCGTTGATGACGTTGTTCGCCGAACCGCGGTCGACGGTGTTGTCGTCAGTACGCAGGTTGCGGTCCGCGCCCGAATCGGGCACCTGCTTGACGAGTACGACGATGTTCATCGCGTTTCGACGACCCTCCTGTTTGGTGTAGCGATCACTCGCCCGGTCTCGGGCGCAGCCTCCCGCGTGACTTAACGGTCGGTCAACAACGGACTGCTGTGCAGTTGCCCACGACGCAATGTTACCTGCCAGTAGCATCGGCTCCCCGGGCACTCAGAGTGACACAGCTCACCGAGCCTCGCGCGCCTGGTTAAATTCTCATAAGGGGGGTGTCCGAACATGTCGGGACAGACCAACCCGCTGCCCGTCGGGGCGGCCGGCACCACCGGTGCCGTCCCGGCCCGCTGCGGGCGGACGGAAACGGCCGAGCCGCACCGCTGCGCCTGCGGCCGGCTGCGCGACCACTGCGTCCGCGACACCGTCCACGCCGTCTGGACCGGGCCGTGCGAGGAGCCGACCGGGCCGCTGCCGACCGACACCTGACCGCCGGAGTGCAGGGCAGGCCCCGAGGCCGTCGCGTGGACGCTCGGCGCGGCGACGATCACCACGGCACGGACCGGCGAGGGGGCCCGGGCACGCCCCCGGGACGCGCGTCGGGCCCGGCCCCTGCGGGCGCCCACGACGGACTCAGGCCGGCTCCGCCAGCGCCCCCCTGATCCGCTCGATGACGGCCGCCTCGGCCGGCACGACCCCCCGGTGCGCCTCGGCCACCCGATCGGCGGCGGCCAACACCACCTGCCGGTACACCGCCAGGTCACCCGGGGACTTCGCCCGCAGGATGTCGACCGCCCGCGCGAGCGCGGGGAGCACCACCGACTCGACCTCCAGCGCCGAGTCGCGGGGCAACTGAGGCAGCGGACCGCTGGTCAGCGCCTCCTTCACCACCCCGCTGGCGTCGTTCAACGCCCCGGAGGCCGCGACACTCTCCTTGATCATGGCGAACATGCCCGGCTCGGCGTTCGACACCAGAAAGACCGCGCCGAAGGCGCCCGTCTTGAGGGTCAACCGCTCCTCGTCCGTCAACCGCTGCTCCATCCTCACGGAGTGTAGACGTACGGCGTGGTCGTGGTGACCGCGACGAGTCCGAGCCGCTCCAGGATCGGCCTACTGTCCGGCGAGCAGTCCACCTGCAGCAGCGTCCGGCCACGCTGCTCGGCCAGCCGCGCCCGGTACGCCACCAGCGCCCGGTAGATCCCCCGGCGTCGCCAGGCGGGCAGGGTCGAGCCGCCCCAGAGGGTGCCGAAGCCGGTGCCGGCCGGGTAACGGATCCAGCCGGCGCTGACCACCGTCTCCCCCGCCTCGGCCACCACGACCGCGATCGACTGCGGGTCGGCCGCGATCTCCTTCTCCAGGCCGGTGACCAGGTGACTGCGGCCGGAACCCCAGACCTCCTCCTCCATCGCGGCGATCCGCTCCAGGTCCGCGCGGGAGGTGACCTCCCGCAGGCGTACTCCGTCGGGGAGGACCGGGACGGCGCCGGCCAGCGCCACCACCGGACCCACCACGACGGTCTCCTGGTCCTCCGGCACGAACCCGGCGACACGCAGTCGCTCGGCCAGGTCGGCCGGCTCGTCGTGGGCGACGAGCTTCCACTCCACCGCCTCGCCGCGCCCACGGAAGAACTCCACCTGCCGGGCGATCAGCGCGTCCAGGTCCGCGCCGGCCAGGCCGTCCAGGGTCCGGTAGGTGAGGAAGCCCCGCTGGTCGAGGCCGAGGACCCGCACCAACGGGCCGTCGGACTCCACGGTCACTCCGGCGGGCAGCGGGTCCGGGATGTCCGGACGGAGCTGGGCGTCGTAGGCGTCGCGCAGGGTCCGCGCGTCAAGATCCGTCATCCGTCCAGGCTATGCCGGGAACAAAGCGGATAATCATGCCCGTGTGGCAGGCGATCAGGCGGTGGTTCGACCCGTCGGAACTCAGGAGTGTGGGCACCACCCCCGACTACCGCTTCTCCCTGGCCAACGAACGGACCTTCCTGGCCTGGCTGCGGACCGGGCTGGCGCTGATCGCGGGCGGATTGGCCGCCGCCCAGTTCCTGCCACCGCTACCGCTGCGGCACCTGCGCGAGGCGATCGCCGTGGCGTTGCTGCTGCTCGGCGGCACCGTCGCGGTCCGGGCGGTGGACCACTGGGCGCGTACCGAGCGGGCCATCCGGCTCGGCGAGGAGCTGCCGGTGTCCCGCTTCCCGGCCGTGCTCGCCCTGCTCGTGGGGCTCGGGGCGCTGCTGCTGGTGGCGGCGGTGCTGGTGAAGGGGCTCGGCGGGTGACGACCCGGGACCCGGGGCTGCAGCCGGAGCGCACCCGGCTGGCCTGGCGGCGGACCGCCCTGGCGCTCACCGTGGTGACCGTGCTGGCGGTCCGGCTCGCCCTGACCGGCGACGTCGCCAGCGCGCTGCTCGCGGCGGCGGTGGTGCTGCTCTGGGCGGGCGCGCTCGCCGCCTGCTGGGACCGGGCCACCGGCAGCGGGCCGACCCCGGTCGGCCCGCGGGCCCTGCCGCTGGTCGCCCTGGCCACCGCCGGGCTGGCGCTGCTCTCCGTGCCGCTGGTACTGCGCGCGATGTGGTGATCGGGCCCGGGTGCGCCATCATGGGGGCATGGCCCGGCTGTCCATCCTGCTCTTCCTGATCCAGATCGTCCTCGCGGTCATCGCGCTGATCAGCTGCCTCTCCGCCGAGGAGGAGCGGATCCGGGCGCTGCCCCGCTTCGCCTGGGTGCTGATCATCCTGGTCTTCCCGCTGATCGGGTCGATCGCCTGGTTCCTCGCCGGCCGCCCGGCACCCGCGGCCCCCGCCGGTCCGGCCTCGGCCCGGGGCGGGGGCGGGCGGGTCAAGCGTCCCGTCGCGCCGGACGACGACCCGGAGTTCCTCAAGTCCATCGCCGAACAGTCCCGCCGCGAGGACGCGGACCTGTTCCGCCGCTGGGAGGAGGACCTGCGCCGCCGCGAGGGCGACCTGCGCCGCCGCGAGGACGAGCAACCCCACGAGGACGACCGCCCCGAGACCTAGGACGCGGAGGCTGGGGTGACCGGCGCACCACCCCAGCCGTCCGGTTCACACCCGTCGCCGCAGCGCCCGCACCGCCAGCGGGGCGAACACCGCCGCGATCCCGACCGCCCAGAGCACCGACTGGAGGGCGGGCCCGGCGACCGGGCCGCCGACCAGCAGGCCACGCAGCGCGTCGGCCAGGATGGTGACCGGGTTGATCTCCACCCAGTTCTGCAGCCAGCCCGGCATCCGGTCGGTCGGCACGAAGACATTGCTGGTGAAGGTGAGCGGGAAGATCACCATGAAGCCGAAGATCTGCACCTTGTCCGGCTCGTCCACCAGCACCCCGACCAGCACCGAGATCCAGGCCGCGGCCAGGGAGAAGGCCAGCAGCAGCGCGAACGCGCCGAGCAGCCCCGCCAGCCCGTTGCCCAGCCGGAAGCCGAGGATCGCGCCGACGGAGACCAGCAGCGACACCGACCAGGCCTGCTTGACCGTGTCGGCGAGGATCCGCCCGGCCAGCGGCGCCCAACGGGCGATCGGCAGGGCCCGCAGCCGGTCGAAGACGCCCTTGGTCAGGTCGTTGTTGAGCCCGAAGCCGGTGGTCATCGTGGCGAAGAAGGCGTTCTGCACGATGATCCCGGGCAGCGCGAAGGTGAGGTACTCCCCCGGCGAGCCGGAGATCGCGGTGCCGAAGACGTACGTGAAGAGCAGGACGAACATCACCGGCTGGATGCTCAGGTCGAGCAGCTCCATCGGGTTGTGCTTGATCTGCACCAGGCTGCGCCAGGCCAGGGTCAGGGTGTGTCGCAGGCCGGCGACGACGCCGAGCCGGCGGGCCGGGGCGAGCGGGGCGGTCGCGGTGGCGGTCGCGGCGGTCATGCCGGGGTCCTCTCGAGCGCGTTGACGGGGGTGTCCTCCTCGGCCCGGTGGCCGGTGAGGGAGAGGAAGACCTCGTCCAGGCTGGAGCCGCGCAGCGCCAACTCGGCCACGGCGACACCGGCGTCGTCGAGCCGGCGGACCACGGCAGGCAGCGCCCCCGGGTCGTTCACCGGCACGGTGACGGTGCTCTGGGCGACCTCGGGGACGGTGCCGGCGACCTCCCCGGCGACGGCCACCACGGTCGACACGTCGGCCGGGTCGACCGGCCGGACGGCGAGCACCTGCCCGCCGGTCTTCGCCTTCAGCTCCTCCGGGGTGCCCTGGGCGATCACCCGGCCGTGGTCGACCACCGCGATCTCGCCGGCGAGCTGGTCGGCCTCCTCCAGGTACTGGGTGGTGAGCAGCACGGTCACCCCGTCGGCGACCAGGTTGCGCACGATGTCCCACAGCTCGTTGCGGCTGCGCGGGTCGAGGCCGGTGGTCGGCTCGTCGAGGAAGAGCACCTGCGGCCGCCCCACCAGGCTGGCCGCCAGGTCGAGGCGGCGGCGCATCCCGCCGGAGTAGGTCTTGGCCGCCCGGCCGGCCGCGTCGTCGAGATGGAAGTCGGTGAGCAGCTCGGCGGCGCGGGCCCGCGCCTCGGCCCGGCCCAGCCCGAGCAGGCGGCCGATGAGCAGCAGGTTCTCCGTGCCGGTGAGGGTCTCGTCGACCGAGGCGTACTGACCGGTGAGGCCGATGAGCTGGCGCACCCGGTGCGGGTCGCGGCGCACGTCGTACCCGCCGACGGTGGCGTGCCCCTCGTCGGCGGTGAGCAGGGTGGCGAGCACCCGTACCGTGGTGGTCTTGCCGGCGCCGTTCGGCCCGAGCAGGCCGAAGACCGTCCCGGTGGGGACCGCCAGGTCGACCCCGGCCAGGGCGGTGGTGTCGCCGAACCGGCGCACCAGCCCTTCGGCACGGATCGCGTACGTCATGCGGAGACTCCTGTCGTCGCTGGTCGGTCTCACCGTGCCCGACGGGTGTGACACTCCGTGGGCACTCGGCTGACGTTACGACGGCCGACGCCAGGATTCCGCTGATTTATGCCACGGGCCGAAGGCCGTCGCCGGTCACCCCGACGACGGCGGCACGGCCGTGCGACTCAGGCCAGGTTCGACGAGCGGGGGTACGCGTCCGTCGGGTCGGTCAGCACGTTGACCAGGTACGGCACCCCGGCGTCGAAGGCGCGGGCCAGGGCCGGGCCGAGGTCGGCGGCCTTCGCCACCGTCTCGCCGGCGCCCCCGAGCGCCTCGACCACCTTGTCGTAGCGCAGCTCCGGCTGGAGGTCGGCGGCGACGTCGTAGCCGTACATGGCCCGCATCGGGTGCTTCTCCAGGCCCCAGATGCCGTTGTTGCCGACCACGATGACGACCGGCAGCTTCTGCCGGACCAGGGACTCCACGTCCATCAGCGAGAAGCCGGCCGCACCGTCGCCCATCAGCACGCAGATCTGCCGGTCCGGGTGGGTGACGCGGGCCCCCATCGCGTAGCCCATGCCGGTGCCGAGGCAGCCGTACGGGCCCGGGTCCAGCCAGGTGCCGGGCTGCGCCGGCTCCAGGTACTTCCCGGCGTACGAGACGAAGTCACCGCCGTCGCCGATGGTGATCGCGTCGGCGGCCAGCACCCGGCGCAGTTCGCCGTAGACCCGGGCCGGCCGGATCGGGTCGGTCTCTGCGGCCATCTCGGCCGCGTCGCGGACCTTCGCGGCGTCCTCGGCGGTACGCAGCTCGGCGACCCAGTCGGCGTGGTCGGCCCGGTCGCCGCCGTACTCGGCGAAGGCGGTCAGGATCAGCCGCAGGTCACCGGCGGGGCTGACGGCCGGCTGGACGTGCCCGGCGCGCTGGCCGGGGGCGTCTACGACGTGCACGACCTTGGCGTCGCCGAAGTCGCCGAAGCTGAGCCGGAAGTCCAGCGGGGTGCCCACCACCACGACCACGTCAGCGCCCCGCAGGGCGACCCGACGGGCCTTGGCGAAGGCGAGCGGGTGCTCGGGCGGCAGCGCGCCGCGGCCCATGCCATTGGTGAAGACCGGCACCTGCAGGGACTCGGCGGCGGCGCGCAGCGCGTCGACGGCGGCGCCGGCGTACACGTCCGAGCCGGCGATGACGACCGGGCGGCTCGCCCCGGCGATCAGGGCGGCGGCCCGGGCTACCTCGTCCGGGTCGGGCTCGAGCGGGGCGACCGGGGCGACCGGCGGCAGGTCGGCGTCGCCGACGGAGAAGACCGCCTCCAGCGGGAAGTCGAGGAAGACCGGGCCACGGTGCGGGGTCAGCGCGGCGGTCAGGGCGGCGGTGACCGCGCGCGGGATGTCGTCGGCGCTGAACACCGTCTCCGCGTGCTTGGTCACCGGGGCGACCAGCGGCAGGTGGTCCATCTCCTGCAGGCTGCCCGAGCCCCAGCGGAACTGCGGCGCCCTGCCCCCCATGACCAGCACCGGAGAGGCGTTGAAGTACGCGCTGGTCAGGCCGGAGATCCCGTTGGTCACGCCGGGCCCGGCGGTGAGTACGGCGAGGCCGGGTCGACGCTGGAGCTTGGCGACCGCCTCGGCGGCGAAGACCGCCGACTGCTCGTGCCGGACGTCGTAGATCGGGAAGTCGTTGCGGTGGGCGGCGTCGTAGAGCGGGAAGACGTGCCCGCCGGAGAGGGTGAACATCTCCCGTACGCCGTGCGCGCGCAGCGCCGCCAGCGCCAGCTCTCCGCCGTGACCCTCGACCCGTTCCGTCATCGCCGCTCCCCTCGTCACAGATGCGGAGTCACACGCTACTGGCCGGTACGCGGGATGTGAACACTTCTCGGCTCGACCGGATGGCCGGTGACCCCGGAGGTCACCGGCCCCGCCGAGGTCAGCGGCCGGTGAAGTCCGGCTTGCGCTTCGCCACGAACGCGGCCATGCCCTCGCGCCGGTCGTCGGTGGCGAAGAGCGCCGCGAAGAGCTGACTCTCCCAGGCCAGGCCGGAGTTGAGGTCCATGTCCAGGCCGCCGTCGACCGCCAGCTTGGCCGCGCGCAGCGCCTGCACCGGGCCGGTCAGGAACGGCGTCACCAGCTCGACCGCGGCGGCGTAGACCTCGGCCGCC
Source organism: Micromonospora halophytica (assembly GCF_900090245.1). Taxonomy (GTDB): domain Bacteria; phylum Actinomycetota; class Actinomycetes; order Mycobacteriales; family Micromonosporaceae; genus Micromonospora; species Micromonospora halophytica. The sequence goes on along the minus strand of NZ_FMDN01000011.1, from coordinate 1,885 downwards.
GGGACCACCCGGTCGGCCAGGCCGATCCGCAGCGCCTCCTGCGCGTCGACCATCCGCCCCGACATGATCAGATCCTTGGCGCGGGCCGGGCCGACCAGACGGGCCAGCCGCTGGGTGCCGCCGGCACCGGGGATGATGCCCAGCTTGATCTCCGGCTGGCCGAGCTTGGCGTCCTCGGCCACGATCCGCCAGTCGCAGGCGAGGGCCAGCTCGCAGCCGCCGCCGAGGGCGTACCCGGTGATCGCCGCCACGACCGGCTTGGGGATACGGGCGATCGCGCCGAGCGCGCTGGACAGGTCGGCGGCCCGCTCCGCCATGTCCACATAGGACATGTCGGCCATCTCCTTGATGTCCGCGCCGGCCGCGAAGACCTTCTCGCCGCCGTACACGATCACGGCGCGGACGCCCGGGTCGGCCGTGGCCGCCGCCGCGGCGGCGCGCAACTCCTCCTGCACCTGGGTGTTGAGGGCGTTCATCGGTGGCCGCTCCAGCCGGATGGTGCCGATGCCGTCCCTGGTCTCCAGCCGCACGAACTCGCTCACGCTGCCCTCACTTCCTCGTCGAAGTCGCGTGCCAACCTTACGGGCGGGCTCGTTGGGGTACATAGTCGAGGTGTCCACCCCGCCGCCGGGAGTCCAGAGATGATCACGTACTACGACGACAGGTCGGTGCAGGTCACCTCCACCGTCATCCGGGTCGACGGGCGCAGCGTGCCGCTGGCCGAGATCGGCATGGTGTGGCACCGCCGGGGCGGCCGCTACTGGCGGGTGCTCGCCGGTCGCGGCGCGCTCGGCGTGGCGCTGGCCGGGCCGCTGGTCGCCGCCACGCTCGGCATCGGGCTCGCCGTCTGGTTGCACCGCAGCCCCACCGTCACCCTCGCCATCGTGGGCGCCTCGGTGCTGGTCGGGCTCGCCGTCGGCCCGCTCGCCGACTTCCTCTTCGAGTTCCTCGACCGGTCGTACGCGCGGGGCAGCCGAGAGTGGGAGATGTGGGCCCGCTGGCGCGGACGGCCCGTCCTGCTGCTGCGCACCGGGGACGCGCTGCGCTTCGGGCAGATCTACCGGGCGGTGCAGCGGGCCGTGGAGAACCGCCGCCCGGTGCCGGCGCCCGCCTCGGCGTCCCGGCCGCCGTCCCCTCAGAAGGGGATCGGCTCGTCGGGCAGCAGCCCCAGCCCGCGCAGCAGGCCGTAGGTGTCCTGCTCGCCCCAGAACTGGACGATCCGGCCACCGGCCAGCCGGTACATCTTGCAGCCGCTCTGCACCGTGGTCGCGCCGTTGGCGTCGTACCGATAGGTCTGCGCGAACGACACCACCACCCGGTCACCGGCCGCGAAGAGTTCGACGATCTCCTGGTCGAGCACGGTCAGCCCGGGCGAGGAGACCGCCCGCTCGACGAACTGCCGGCCCCGGACCGCCGTACCCGAGCCGTAGATCTCGACGTCCTCAGCGACCACCTCGGCCAACTCGGCCAGGTCCTTGGTGACGAAGGTCCGCAGGTACCGCCGGACCGTCTCGACGTTGCGCTCCCGCTCGCCGTCCATGCCGCCGATGCTAGGCCGCGTTTCATAAGCGGGGTAGCCACTCGTTGATCATGGAGATGTGCACGGTGGCTTCATAGCGGACAGCGAGTTTGTCGTAGCGGGTCGCCAGGGCGCGGTTGCGTTTGAGCCGGTTGATGCCGCATTCCACGGCGTGACGCTGCTTGTAGGCGACGGGGTCGAACGTGGGTGGTCGGCCGCCCTTCGACCCCTTCTTGCGCCGGTTGGCGGCCTGGTCGGCCTTGATCGGGATGGTGGCCTTGATACCGCGCCGACGCACGTGGTCACGGTTGGCCTTCGAGCTGTACGCCTTGTCAGCCAGGACCCGATCGGGTCGGGTGCGGGGCC
>NZ_FMDN01000016.1:21098-143580 GCF_900090245.1 Micromonospora halophytica | reverse complement strand
GGCCCCGCACCCGACCCGATCGGGTCCTGGCTGACAAGGCGTACAGCTCGAAGGCCAACCGTGACCACGTGCGTCGGCGCGGTATCAAGGCCACCATCCCGATCAAGGCCGACCAGGCCGCCAACCGGCGCAAGAAGGGGTCGAAGGGCGGCCGACCACCCACGTTCGACCCCGTCGCCTACAAGCAGCGTCACGCCGTGGAATGCGGCATCAACCGGCTCAAACGCAACCGCGCCCTGGCGACCCGCTACGACAAACTCGCTGTCCGCTATGAAGCCACCGTGCACATCTCCATGATCAACGAGTGGCTACCCCGCTTATGAAACGCGGCCTAGTCGACGATCCGGACCCGGACCCGACGGTTGGCCCGACCCTTGCTCTCCACCTTGACCACCTGGACCTTGCCGATCTGCGCGGTGGAGGCCACGTGGGTGCCGCCGTCGGCCTGCACGTCCAGCCCGACGATGTCGACGATCCGGACCTCCTGCTCGTCCGGCGGGATCAGGTTGGACTGGGTACGGATGATGTCCGGCAGGGCCAGCGCCTCCGCCCGGGGCAGCACCCGGACGGCGACCGCCCGGTCGGCGGCCACCTCGGCGTTGACCAGTTCCTCGATCCGGCTCTTGAAGTCCGGCGGCACCTCGGGGAGGTTGAAGTCCATCCGGGCCTCGCCCGGCTCCATGTTCCCGCCGGTGACCAGTGCCCCGAAGTCGCGGAACACCACCCCGCAGAGCACGTGCAGCCCGGAGTGGGTACGCATCAGCCGGGTCCGCCGCTCGTCGGCCACCGCGCCGGTGACCGGCGTACCGGGCGGCGGCACCGGGTCACCCTCGGCGGGGATCAGGTAGAGGTCGTCGCCCTTGCGGGTGCCCACGATCCGGGTCTGCACACCCTGCCAGAGCAGGACGCCGTGGTCCGGAGGCTGGCCACCGCCACCCGGGTAGAACGCCGACCGGTCCAGCACGATGCCCTGCTCGTCGGCGGCCAGCACCGTGCACTCCCATTCCCGCAGCGTGGGGTCGGCGAGATCCAGGCGATGGGTACGACCGTGGTGTGTGACGCCCATGGCAGCTGACGTTACCCGTTGAGGAACGTCGAGATCCGCTCCCGCAGGTCGGCGCGTTCGGTCCAGGCGAAGCCCGGTCGGTCGTACACGTGCAGGGTGGCGTGCGGCAGCGCGGCGGCCAGTTCGTCGGCGACGTGCGCCGGGTGCAGGTCGTCGCCCACGCAGCCGATCACCAGCGCCGGGGCGGTGACCGCGGCGAGCGCCGAGACGTCGCCCAGCGGAACCTGCTCCGGCAGGTCGGCCAGCCCGGGGGCGAGCCCGTCGCGGAGCAGCTGGTCCAGCCGCTGCCGCAGGTACGCCCAGCCGGCCGGGGTGTTGCGCACCGCCGGTGGCAGTTCCAGCGAGACCACCTCGGCGACGGCGGAGGCGTCCTGACCGGACACCGCGTCCAGCAGGTCGGTCAGCCGCTGCCGGGCGTCGGGGCCGCGTGGGGTGTCCAGCACGGCAGGCAGGAAGAAGACCAGCCTCTCGAAGCGGTCCGGGCTGTCGGCCAGCAGCCGGCAGAGCGCGCCGGCGCCGAGGCTGGCCCCGAAGGCGCGGGTCGCCCCGCCGAGGTCGGCCACCGCCCGAAGGTCACGGGCGAGGTCGAGGTACGTCCACGGGCCGGGCGGCGCGTCGGAGCGGCCGTGCCCACGGAACTGGAAGAAGACCCGGCGCCCGGTGACCGCGCTGCCGAAGGGGCGGGTGGTGGCGATGCCGTTGCCCAGCCCGTGCGCGAAGACGGTGACCGGGTCACCGGCGCCGGTGACCAGCCGTTCCAGCCGTACGCCGTGCGGCGTGGCGACCAGTTCGGTCTCCGGTTCGGGCAGCGCGGGCCGCCCGGTACGGGGTGCGCCGGGGCCGGGCCCCCAGGTGCGGGGGCCGCCGTCCGGTGGCGGGGGCCAGCGGAAGCCCCTCACCAGAACCCTTTGCCGTCGTGCAGGTCGCGCAGCCCGACCCGGACGTCGAGCAGGTAGATCAGTCCCGCCGCGATGCCGATCAGCCCGAAGATGTTGAGCGCGCCGCGGAAGAGCAGGGTGAGCACCAGGCAGACCGCCAGGATGGCGACCCAGCCGCCCTTGGGCAGGGTGCCGATCGCCGGGAACGCGTCACCCCGCTGGGTGATCGCGTGCACCAGGGCGACGCCCTGCACGATCAGCGCGAAGACGAGCAGGATCAGGCTGATCACGGAGACGACGTAGAAGACGAAGATCGGCGCGGCGATGGCCATGACGGCCAGCATATGCCGACGACCCCGGAAACGTCCCACAGGACGCTTCCGGGGTCGTACCGGCGTCGGATCCTTACTCGGCGGCCGGACGGGTCCGCTTCGTGGCCTTCGGCAGCTTGGCCGACGGGGTGGTGGCCGGCTTGGCGGCGGCCCGGGTGGCCCGCGGGCGGGTCACCTTCGCCGCGGCCGGCTTGGCCTCGACGACCTCGGCCACCTCGGCCGGGGTGGGGACCTCGGTCTTCGCGACCGGGGTGGGGACCACCTCGGTCTTCGCGACCGGGGTCTCGGCCGGCACGGTCTTCACCTCGGCACCGACGGTGGCGTCGGTCGCCTCGATGTCGGCGTTGACGGTGTCGGCGGCCTCCAGCACGCCGGCGCCGACGACGCGCTCGCCCCGGGCGATCAGCGCGCCGTACGCGGCCAGCGCCCGCTCCTGGGCGGCGTGCGCACCGGCCAGCACGGCGGCGGCGTTGCGGGTGGCGGCCTCGCGCAGCCTGTCCAGGTCGAGGTCGGCCGGGACGGCCTTCTCACGCAGGCCGGTCGCGGTCTGGTTGGCGGTCCGGAAGGTCTCGGTGGCCTTCTGGCGCAGCTCGACACCGGTGACGACGGCCTTGCCGCCGAGCTCGGTGACGACCTTGGTGCCGTCGGTGACGACCTTGTCGCGCAGCTCGGTCACCACGGTGGGGAGCTTGCGCAGCTGCTGGTACGCCAGTTCGCCGGCGCCGGCGGCGGCGTAGAGCGGGGCCGGGATGCGGTTGGTCTTCGGCTGGGTCATGACTGTTCCTCCTCGGCCGCTCCGGCGGCCTTCCGGGCCGCCTTCGGGGCGGCCTTGCTGGTGCGGACGCTGGTGGTGGGTGCGGGCGCCGGGCCCGCCTCGGTGACGGCCACCGACTCGAGGACGGCCTCGGTCGGGGTGCCCTCCGGCGTGGTCGGGCCGGTGGTGGCCGGTGTGGCGGTGGCCGCCGCCTCGGTCGGCGCCTCCGGCGCGGTCGGCGCAGTGGTCGGGGTGGTGTCCTGCCCGGCCGCTGCGGTGGCCTCGGCGAGCCGGAGGTTCTCCCGGCGGAAGGTCTCGTAGATCTGGCTCAGCGACTGCTTCTGCGCCATCGTCAGGTCGGGGTCGACGGCGATCGCCGCGAGCACCCCCTGCCCCTCCTTGTCGTCGAGCAGCCCGGCCCGCAGGTACATCGCGGGCGTGGAGACCCGCAACGCGCTGGCGAGCTGCTGGAGCACCTCGGCGCTGGGCTTGCGCAGCCCACGCTCGATCTGGCTGAGGTAGGGGTTGCTCACCCCGGCCTGCTCGGCGAGCTGGCGCAGCGAGATCTTGGCGTTCCGGCGCAGGTCGCGGATGAATCCGCCGACGTCGGGTAGGTCCTTGGGTGCGGCCATACCCCAACGGTAGCCCGCACTGCTAACTCCAGCAAGCAAAGCGCTAGCCACAGTTAGCAAGGCCACAGGGTGCGGTTGCGGAGCAGGTGTCCGGTCCGTAGCTTGCTCGTCGTGACGAAGATCGACATCAACGGGGCGTCGCTCGCGTACGACGACCTGGGCAGCGGCAGTGCCGTGGTCCTGCTGCACGCCGGAATCGCCGACCGGCGGATGTGGCGGGGGCAGGTGGCCACCCTCGCCGAGCGGCACCGGGTGATCGCCCTCGACCTGCGCGGGTACGGCGACTCCGAACTGCCCCCGGCCCCGTTCGCCCACCACGCCGACGTGGTCGGGCTGCTGGACGCGCTCGGCATCGACCGGGCCGCCCTGGTCGGCTGCTCCTTCGGCGGCGCGGTGGCGATCGACACCGCGCTGACCCACCCCGCCCGGGTGTCGGCACTCGCCCTGTTCGGCACGGCCGTCTCCGGCAACGAGTGGTCCGAGGAGACCGAGCAGCTGTGGGAGGAACTGGTCGGCGAGGTCGACCCGGAGGACTTCGCGGCGAGCGCCGCCGGTGAGGTCCGGTTCTGGGTGGTCGGCCCGGCCCGCGAGCCCGGGGACGTCGACCCGGAGCTGATCGCGTTCGCCGAGGAGATGGACCAGCGCGCCCTCGCCGCCGAAGTGGCGCTCAGCGCGGTGGAGGTCGAGGAACTGGACCCGCCGGCGATCGGGCAGCTCGGCGAGCTGCGGCTGCCGGTGCTGGCCACCGCCGGGGCGGCCGACATCCGGGACATCGCCCGTCTCGCCGACCGGATCGCCGCCGAGGTGCCCGGCGCGGTGCGCCTGCCCGACGTGCCGGACGCGGCCCACCTGCTGCCGCTGGAGCGCCCCGAGGCGGTCAACGCCGCCCTGCGGGACTTCCTGCCCTGACCCGGGTCACCAGACGGGGCGTACCGCGCCCACCGGCAGGCCGCCGCCGAGCAGCGGCGACTCCGCGTACTCGACGAGCACCGGGGCCTCGACGCCGAGCCGGCGCAGCCCGGAGACCAGCACCGGCATCCGGGCGCGGCCCGCGCCGTCGTCGATCTTCAGGGCGACCGCGCCGACGCCGGGCACGACCGCCGCGATCACGCCCTCCGCGCCCACCTTGGCCAGCGCCCCGGGTACGCCCCGCATCAGCCGGGTGTCGTCCGCCTCGGTCCCGCCCACCAGCTCCGGGTACGCCCGCATCGCGTCGGCGACCGTCCGCTCGACCGTGCCGGGCTCGGCGGAGACCAACCGCAGGTACGCCCGGGCCAGCCCGGTCAGCGAGACGGCGAGCACCGGCGCGCCGCAGCCGTCCACCCCGACGGCCGCCGCCCGCTCACCGGTGAACTCCTCGATCGCGGCGGTCAGCCGCTGCTGCAACGGGTGCTCCGGCCGCCAGTAGCCGGCCAGCGGCCAACCGGCGGCGAGGCAGGTGAGCAGCATCCCGGTGTGCTTGCCGGAGCAGTTCATCTGCGTCCGCGTCGGCCCACCGCCGGCCCGCAGCACCGCAGCCCGGGCGGCGTCGCCGAACGGCAGGTCCGGCGGGCAGTGCAGGGCGTCGGCGTCCAGCCCGGCGCCGGCCAGCAACGCCCCGACCCGGGCCAGGTGGAACTCCTCGCCCGCGTGGCTGGCCGAGACCAGCGCGATGTCGGCCGGCTCGGTCAGCGGCAGCCCGGCGCGGAGCATCCCCACCGCCTGCATCGGCTTGTTCGACGAGCGCGGGAAGACCGGCGAGGTGACGTCCCCCGCCCCGGCCACCGGCGTGCCGGCGGCGTCGAGCACCACCACCGAGCCACGGTGGACACCCTCCACGAAACCGGACCGGACCACCTCGGCGAGCGGCGCGCCACCCTCGTACGTCTTTCCCACGAAGTGGACGGTACCGACGCCCCCGACCGGGTCGTCGTCGGGGTGACCAGGGGCGCGGTTCCGGCGCGTACAGGGGTGGTGGGCGATGGCGGCCTTACAGGCCGAGGAGCTGCCGGGCCTCGGCGGTGGTCAGCGGCGGACGCTGGGCGAGCTGGGCGAAGCCGACCGCGCGGGCGACGAGCTGCATGTTGGACTCCACCGGACGCCCCTTGGCGTACGTGACGGTGTCCTCCATGCCGACGCGCAGGTGGCCGCCGGCCGAGAGCGAGGCCAGCATCACCGCAATGGTGCTGCGGCCGATGCCGGTGGCCGAGAAGGTGGTGCCCTCGGGCAGGTCACGCAGCATCTGCTGGGCGGCGACCAGGGTGGCGGTGGTGCCCGGCATCCCGCCCGGCACGCCCATCACGAAGTCGACGTGCACATGGCCGCCGTGCGGCAGGCCGTACTTGCCGAGCAGCCGCTGGAGGGCGGTGAGGTGACCGAGGTCGAAGATCTCGTACTCCGGCACGACACCGCGCTCCTGCATCCGGGTGTGCAGGTCGACGATGAACTCCCAGCGGTTGAGGAAGACGTCGTCGCCGAAGTTGACCGTGCCCATGGTGCACGAGGCCATGTCAGGTGCGGCGTCGAGCACCGCGAGCCGGTCGGACTCCGGGTCGGTGACCGCGCCGCCGGAGGAGAGCTGCACGATCAGGTCGGTGCTCTCCCGCAGCGCGGCCACGGTCTCCCGCAGCCGGCCCTGGTCCAGGGTCGGCTTCGCGTCGTCGTCGCGGATGTGGACGTGGATCACGGCGGCGCCGAGCGCCTCGCACTCCTTGGCGGTCAGCAGCAGCTCGTCGAGGGTCACCGGCAGCGCCGGCACCTCCGCCTTGGCCGACTCCGCGCCGGTGGGGGCAACCGTGATCAACGTCCCTGTCGTCATGCCCGGATCCTAGACGCCCACCCGCCGCCGAGTCGACGCCCGGATCGCGCTACGACGGAAGAACCGCGCGTGTCGTGTTGCCGCAGCGGAAACCTTCCTGCGAGATGTGCGATGACCCGGCACCCTTACGCCGGGTCGATCGCGGCGGCGCTCTCCCCCACCAGCAGCCGGGAGTCGTCGGCGACGTTGCGCTTGACCACGGCGAGGGCGACCTGACCCAACTCGTGGTGGTGCACGGCGGTGCCGACGAAGCCGACCGCCCGGCCGTCGAGCGTGACCGGCGTGCCGGCGGCCGGTGGCTGGTCGGTGGTGACCCCGTCCAGGTGCAGCAGGACGAGGCGGCGGGGCGGCCTGCCCATGTTGTGCACCCGGGCCACCGTCTCCTGACCGCGGTAGCACCCCTTGTCCAGATGCACCGCCGAGCCGATCAGGCCCACCTCGGCGGGGATGGTCCGGTGGTCGGTGTCCACCCCGGCCCGGGGCCGCCGGGCGGCCACCCGCACCGCCTCGTACGCCCACAGCCCGGCCACCGGCACCCCGTTGCCGCGCACCTCGGCGACGACCCGGTCCATGGCCGGCCGGGGCACCAGCAGGTCCACCCCGAGCGGGCCCCGGCGGGCCCAGCCGCCGGCGGGCAGCGGCTTCACGTCGTACACGACGGTGGGCCGGGGCGGCAGCTCGCCGGCACGGAACTTCGGACCCGGCACCGCGACCGCGTCGGGCTCGGCCAGCCCGGTCACGCCGAGCGCCCCGACGGCCTCGACGGCCTCCGGGCCGACCAGCGAGAGCAGCGCGTGGTCGGCGGTGGCGTCACGCGGCTCCACCCTGCTGAAGAACCGCATCTTCTCCAGGTACGACAACAGCCCGCCGGTCATGCCCGGCTCGGTGTCGAGCCAGGTGGTCTCGCCGTCCTCGGCGACCATCGCGTGCTGCTCGACGTGGCCGTGCGGGCTGAGCACCAGCAGCTCGGTCCCCTGCCAGGGCCGCAGCGTCGCCAGGTGCTGACTGGTCAGGGTGTGCAGCCACCCGATCCGCTCCTCGCCGGGCACCGCCACGACGCCCCGGTGCGACCGGTCCACCAGGGCGACGGCGGTCTCCAGGGTGCGCTGCTCACGCATCGGGTCGCCGTAGTGCGCGGCCACCCCCCGGACCCCGGCCGCCCGGTGCTCCGGGTCCGGCTGGTCCCGGCTGGCCTCGTCGATCGCCTCGACGGCCACCGCTCCCGCGATGTCGATCATTTCGGTTCCCCGTCCTCGCAGTTGCCGCAGACGCCGAAGAGCGCCACGTGCCCGATGTCCACCCGGAACCCGCGCTCGGTCGCCAGCCGGTCGGCGAGCGGGCGCATCAGCTCCGGGTCGATCTCGTCGATCGCTCCGCACTCCCGGCAGACCAGGTGGACGTGCTGGTGCTCACCGGCGGCGTGGTAGGTCGGCGCCCCGTGCGACAGGTGGGTGTGAGTCACCAGCCCGAGCCGCTCCAGCAGCTCCAGGGTGCGGTAGATGGTGGTGATGTTGACCCCGGCGGCGACCTCGCGGACCGCCGTGTGCACCTGCTCCGGCGTGGCGTGCCCCAGGTCCAGCACGGCCTGGAGCACCAGCTGCCGCTGGGCCGTCAGCCGCAGCCCACGGGAGCGGAGCATTTCCGCGAGGGAGGATTCGGACACCGTTAGATCATAGTTCGGCCACCCGCCGCCCCGGCCGACCGTCGCCGGCGGTGAGGGACTCGACACCCGCCCGAGGCCCGCCGCACGCCCGTACGGCGGCCAGCCGGCCGGTCACTAGGCTGGACGGCCATGGAGGCACCGAGGATCGCCGTGCTGGGCCGGGGTGTCGTACCGGCCGGAGAACCGGCGCTACGCGGCGACGACCTCGGTGTGCTGCACGGCGACGGCCTGTTCGAGACGATGCACCTGCGCGGTGGCCGGCCCTGGCTGCCGGACGCGCACCTGGCCCGGCTGCGGGCCGGTGCCGCCGCCGTCGAGCTGCCGCTGCCGCCGGAGGACGCCCTGGTCGAACTCCTGAACACGGTGGCCGCCGGGTGGCCGGCGCAGGTGGAGGGGGCGCTGCGGCTGGTCTGCACACGCGGCCCGGAGGGCGGCGGACTGCCGACGGTCTACGCCACCCTCGCCGAGGTGCCGGCCGCCTCCAGGCGGGCCCGGCGGGAAGGCGTCACGGCGGTCAGCCTCTCCCTCGGGGTCCCGGCCACAGCCCGCCCCGAACTGGACTGGCTGCCCGCCGGGATCAAGTCGACCTCGTACGCCGTGAACGCCGCGGCCCGACGCTGGGCGGCCCGCAACGGTGTGGACGAGGTGCTCTGGGTCTCCAGCGACGGGTACGTGCTGGAAGGGCCGAGCGCGAACGTGGTCTGGCTGGAGGGTGGGACGCTCTGCACCGTGCCGGCCGGGGCGACGGGGATCCTCCCCGGCACCACCTGCGCCTGGCTCCTCGCCCACGCCGCCGACGTCGGCCTCGCCGCCGACGAACGCATGGCGACCCCGCAACGACTGGCCGCCGCCGACGGGGTCTGGTTCACCTCGTCCGTACGTGGCCTGGTCGAGGTCCGCACCCTCGACACCACCCGACTCGCCCGCAGCCCCCACACGGAGCGACTCCAGACCCTCCTGTCCCACCCCCTCCCCCGACCACCCCTCACCGCCCCTGGGCGTTGATCAAGGGGGCGGTGTCGGGGGCGGTGGGGTGGGTCAGCCGGCTACCCGGATGAGGCGGGCGGAGAGGTGCGGGCTGAGGGCGTGACCCATGCCGGCCATCTCCTGGGCGTAGAGCAGCGCACCCTCGACGATGCCGAACAGGCGGGCACCGGCGGTCACCTCCTTGGCGGTGGCGGTACGCAGCACCGCGTCGGTGGCGAACTCGATCTGGGTGCCCTTGCGCTTGCCGATGTGCAGCTCCATGATCCCGGTCGGAGTCGTCATCAGGGCCTCCAACTCGTCGGTGGCCCGGTCACCGTTGAGCACCGGACGCCACCAGCCCACCTCACGCCCGGCCGGGCGCACCGGCCGGCTCTGCTCGTCGAGCAGCCAGGCGCGGGACTCGTAGAACAGGAACGGACGGCCGTCATGGCTGATCCGGATCTCCTGTGCGAAGTCGAAGTCCTCGATGGTGGGGAAACCGCCCCGGCCCCGACCGCGCCACACCCCGACGTACGGCAGCAGGCCGTCCAGCGTCGGGTGCAGCTTCGGCCCGACCCGCAGGTCGTGGCTCTCCTCGTACGGGTACTCCCCGACCGGCGGCGCGTTCAGCCACGGCGGTTGCAGCGGGTTCTCATCGCTCACCGCTCACTCCGCCCTTCTCCGTTCGCGACTGCGGGGCTCGCAGACCCGGCTCGCTCCTCGCGCTCACCGCGCCACCTCCGTTCGCGACTGCGGGGCTCGCAGACCCGGCTCGCTCCTCGCGCTCACCAATGTCCTCTCGATATGCGTACCGCCAGGTAGACCAGGCCGCCGGCGAGCCCGCCGAGACCCGCGACCAGCAGGCTGACGAACCCGATCTCGGTAACCATCATGGTCATCCTATGCTGGCTGCCATGGCTCGCACTCTCGTCGTCAAGGCCACCGCCGGGGCGGACGCGCCCGAGCGGTGCGCCCAGGCCTTCACCGTCGCCGCCACCGCCGCGGCAGCCGGGGTGGAGGTGTCGCTCTGGCTGACCGGCGAGTCGACCTGGTTCGCGCTCCCCGGCCGGGCGGAGCAGTTCGCCCTGCCGCACTCGGCGCCGCTGGCCGAGCTGCTGCACGTCATCCTGACCACCGGCCGGGTGACCGCCTGCACCCAGTGCGCCGCCCGCCGGGACATCGGCCCGGGCGACGTGCTCCCCGGCGTACGCATCGCCGGCGCGGCCGTGTTCGTCGAGGAGACGATGGCCGAGGGGGCGCGGGCGCTGGTCTACTGACCGGGCGCGCCCTGCCGAATCCGCAGCGCGCGGCCTGCCGATACCGACCCGACATGTCGGTCAACTGCCTACCATTCGGATGTGGACCAGGCGATCGAGCAGTTCTTCGCATCGCTGCCGGCGCGCGCCCCGGCGGTCCTACGCGCCCCGGTCAGCGGGACCCTCCAGATCGACCTCACCACCGGCAACCGCACCGACCACTGGCTGGTCGAGCTCGGCCCCGGCGAAGCCGCCGTCACCCGGGCGCGCGGCCCGGCCGACGCGATCTGGAACAGCAGCGCCGAACTCTTCGCACGGCTGGTCACCGGACATGCGCAGAGTCTCTCCGCGGTCCTGCGCAACGAGACCACCTACAGCGGCAACGTCATGCTCCTCCTCGTCTTCCGGCGGTTCTTCCCCAACCGGCCCGGCGTGCGCGACCCTCGGAAGATCGCCCGGGAACAGGTCCGACGACCATGATGAAGCAACTGGTGAGCATCCTCGACGGCAACACCTTCCTGGTCAGCGACCGGCGGGGGGACGTCGAGCCGTCGTACGACTTTCCCACCGGGCTCTTCTCGTTCGACACCCGGTTCCTCTCCACCTGGCTGCTCACCCTGGACGGCGAACGGCTGCACGCCCTCTCCATCGACGACGCGCAGTCCTTCCGGACCCGGTACTTCCTCGTCCCCGGCGAGCCCACCCACTACCTCGACGCCAAGGTGTCGGTCATCCGCAACCGGGCGATCGGCGGCAGCCTCGGCGAGGAACTGACCGTGCTCAACCACTCCGGACGGGAGATGCAGTTCACCGTCCGGATGGACATGGGCTCCGACTTCGCCGACCTGTTCGAGATCAAGCACAAGGGGCGGAAGAAGGGTGCCACCACGGCGATCGCCGGGGAGAACGAACTGCGGCTGACCTACCGGCGGGACGCCTTCCACCGGGAGGCGGTGATCACCAGCACCGCGCCGGCACAGGTCGACCAGGGCGGAATGACCTGGTCGATCACGGTCGGCGCGCACCAGGAGTGGAGCACCCGGCTGCACGTTGCGACGATGATCTTCGGTGCCCGGGGCGAGGACATCCGGGCCACCACCCCTCTCGGCGGCACCCGCAGCCCCGAGGCGATCCGGATCGAGCAGCAGCAACTGCTCGACAGGGCGCCGAAGCTGGGCTGCGACTGCGAGCCGCTGGCCGGGGCGTACCACCAGAGCCTCAACGACCTGGGCGCCCTGCGGTACGAGTCGATCGCGCTCGGCGTACGGCTGCTCGCCGCCGGCCTGCCGTGGTTCATGACCCTGTTCGGCCGGGACAGCATCCTGACCTCGCTCCAGGTGCTGCCCTTCCTGCCCGAACTGGTGCCGCCGACCATCAAGGTGCTCGCCGGCCTCCAGGGGTACCGCCTCGACGACTTCCGCGACGAGGAGCCCGGCAAGATCCTGCACGAGCTGCGGTACGGCGAGACCGCCGGCTTCGAGGAGCAGCCGCACTCCCCGTACTACGGGTCGGCCGACTCGACGCCGCTCTTCGTCGTCCTGCTCGACGAGTACGAGCGCTGGACCGGCGACGCCCAACTGGTGAAGCAGCTGGAGTTCGCCGCGCGGGCCGCGCTGAACTGGATCGACACCTACGGCGATCTGCTCGGCACCGGGTACCTCTGGTACCAGACCCGCAACCCGGAGACCGGCCTGGAGAACCAGTGCTGGAAGGACTCCTGGGACTCCATCTCGTACGCCGACGGCCGGCTGCCCGGCTTCCCCCGGGCCACCTGCGAACTCCAGGGGTACGCGTACGACGCGAAGCTGCGTGGCGCCCGGATGGCCCGGCTGTTCTGGAACGACCCCGTGTACGCGGACCGGCTGGAGCGGGAGGCCGCGCTGCTCAAGGAGCGCTTCAACCGGGACTTCTGGATCACGGAGCGGGACCACTACGCGCTCGCCCTCGACCCGGACGGGCGGCAGGTGGACGCCCTCTCCTCCAACATCGGGCACCTGCTGTGGAGCGGCATCGTCGACGACACCCGGGCCGAGCGGGTCGCCAATCACCTGCTCGGCCCCCGGCTCTTCTCCGGCTGGGGCGTCCGTACCCTCGCCACCGGACAGGGGCGGTACAACCCGGTCGGCTACCACGTCGGGACGGTCTGGCCCTTCGACAACTCGTTCATCGCCTGGGGGCTGGCCCGCTACGGTTTCCGGGAGGAGGCCGGGCAGATCTGCGAGAGCATCTTCAGTGCCTCCCGCTACTTCGACGGCCGGCTCCCGGAGGCGTTCGCCGGCTACGACCGCAGCCTCACCGAATACCCGGTGCAGTACCCGACGGCGTGCAGTCCACAGGCCTGGTCGGCGGGGACGCCCCTGCTGCTGCTCCGGGTGCTACTGGGTCTGGAACCGCAGGGCGAGCACCTGATCATCGACCCGGCGGTGCCGGCGGGCATGGGCCGGGTGGAGCTGCTCGACATCCCCGGCCGCTGGGGCAAGGTCGACGCCCTGGGCCGCAGCCGGACCGCCGAGGACAACGTGCGGGGCCACTGACCCCCGGTCCGTCCGCGTTCAGGAGCAGCCGGTGGAGGCGGCCAGGCGTACCCGCTCACCGGTCGCGTCGGCCAGGACGACGACCGGGCCACGCCGCCAGGCGTACACCTCGGGGGTATCGACCAGCGCGGCACCGGCGGCCAGCGGCGTCAGCCCGGCCAGCGACATCGGCGCGGGGCCGGCCTCGACCCACCTGGTCCGCGCGGTCCCGCCGCCGGGGCAGGGGGCGACGACCTGCTCGACCGCGTCGTCGGCCGGACGACCCAACGCGCGCAGCGCCTCGTCCAACGCGGGTTCGCCGGGGTTCCCCGGCAGCAGGTCGGCGAGCGCCACGTCATCCAGCGGACGGCAGCCGGTCTGCACGCCGAACCGGACCCGTCCAGGGGTGACGACCCGCCCCTCGACCAGCACGAACTCGCCCGCGTCGGCGCGCAGGCGGGGGCCCTCCGAGCTGACCCGTACCCCGGCCCGCCAGTCCTCGGGCAGCCGGTCGGCGACCGACTCCAACAGCGCCCGCTCACCGCCCTCGGCCACCAGCACGTCGACGCCCCGGGTCAGCTCGGCGCCGTCGTCCATCGGGGTGACCCGGCAGCCCCGCTCGACCCGTTGCCCGGTCATCGCCCAGGCGCCGTCGCCGACGGCGGCGACGAGCTGCCCGACCGAGCGCTGGACCACCGGGAGGGCCTGGCCCAGGGTGCGCTGCTCGCGCACGGTCGGCGCGTCGGTCCGCGCCGACCACCAGGTCAGCACGCCGAGCAGCAGCGTCCAGAGCACGGTCACGACCAGCAGCCAACGCGGCCACCCGCTGCGGGGGGCCGGCTCGGGGGGACCACTCGGCGGGGCCCACCCCGCCTGGACTGCACCGCTCACCCGCCCATGGTGTCACGCGCCGTCCGCCGGCCGTCTCCGCAGGGTCGACCTGCCCGGTGGTCGCCGCCCGTCCGGGGGACGACCACCGGGGGACGGATCAGCGGACCATGAACACCTCCACCGCCCGGGCCAGACCGTCGTTGAAGGTGACCAGCAGGAGCACGACCAGCAGCAGAACGACCAGCCGGGCGGTTCGGCCGTCGGAGGCCAGCGTCCAGGTGAGGAGTTGGAACAACGTGCGAGGCGCGGCGGCGTCACCGACCATCCTCAGCTCTGCGAGATCCCGGGTGTGGCGACGCCAGCGCGTGAACAGCCCCCACCCGAGCAACACGGCCAGCACCAGCAGCAGCACCGGGAGATCCCGGTCGTCGACGAAGCTCTCGACAGTCGGCATGATGTTCCTCCCCTGGCTCGAGGCCGGTGACCGGCCGTCCGACGCGTACGGGGGCACGCGTCGTTCGACGATCGAAGCAGCGTGGAAGACGTTCCGAAATTCGAAAAGAATCTCGTTCGGACGTCTTGTTCCGGGGAGTCGGAACAAGGCAGCAAGAGCGTGTCGTAGGGGCAGCTCAGCGCTCAGGACAATGTCGGACGGAGCAGAACAGGATGGCGAAGAGTGGTGTGCATCACA
This sequence comes from Micromonospora halophytica, assembly GCF_900090245.1. Classification (GTDB taxonomy): domain Bacteria; phylum Actinomycetota; class Actinomycetes; order Mycobacteriales; family Micromonosporaceae; genus Micromonospora; species Micromonospora halophytica. The sequence continues at coordinate 129,201 of NZ_FMDN01000016.1, read as the reverse complement.
CCCGCCTTCGTCGCACGGAATCGGCTTTTCCGCGTTGTTCCGGGGCACCGGAAGTCTGATCTGGACGAAGATCGGAATTCGGCCGTCCATCAGGGACAGACGGCGTGGCGCGGGCCTGCGATGCGGTGATCACTCCGACAGAATGACGGCGTGGACGAGGTACAGCACCTGACCCGCGAGCTGATCTTCCAGTGGCACGGCGGCAAGCGCGGCGCGTTCAAGGCCTTCTGCGACAAGGCCGAGGTCGATGCGACCCTCCCGGATGACGACAGCTATCGGCGGGCTCTCGACGAACTGAGGCCGAACGGGCGGATCTCGTGGCGACTCGTCCACCGGGCGGTCGTGGTATGCCTGCCCGCAGACCGCCACGACGCCACGCTGGAGAACCTGGCTGGACTCTGGTGGCGCGATCGCGGAGGCAGTCCTCCGCCCGGATACTGCGGCAGGATTGTCGTCGATGGGAATGTTATCCGCGATGAGTTGCTCTCATCGGGAGACGCTCCGGATGACCAGTCCCGGATCGCCCTACTCGAACGGGAACGTGATCTGGCCCAGCAGCAACTCGCCGACCATCGGCAGCAGATCATCGAACTCCGGCACGAGACCGACGCGCTCCAGAAGAAGCTGGCGGAGTTCCGGCAGGAGGCCGAGACGTCGCAGCGCGTCTTCCTGCGCCACGTGGAGACGGTGACCGAGCGGTTGGAGCAGGACGCCGCCGAGCGCCGCGCCGAGGGAGATCGGATCGACAGCAGGATCACCATGCTTCTCGATGAGAATGAGGACCTGCTCCGGCGACGCGAGACGCTGGTCCAGGAACGCGACGAGGCGGAGGCCCGCGCCAGCCTCCACCTGCGGCAACTCAGCGAACTACGCGAGCAGGCCGAGAACGAACGGCGCGGCCTACTGGAAACAATCGGACTGCTGGAGGGGCGGATCCGGGTTCTCAACCAGGAACTCGACAGGGTGCACCCGTTCGACCGACCAACCGCTGCCGCCGACACCAACGAGTTGCGCCGCCCCGTCGACCCCGACCACTGGCTCGGCAAGGGGGACGCCGCCCCGCCACCAGTCCTCCGTTAGCACGCACGGCCCGGGGCTGGTCACCCTCGGAAGGTGACCGGCCCCGGGCCGATCAGAGCGTGGATCAGGCGGCGACCGTCACCGAGACCTCGTTGATCCCGCGCGCGGCGGTCACGGCGGTGTCGCCGTTGCCGTGCCGGGACAGCGCCCGCAGCGTCCAGCTGCCCGGCGCGGCGAAGAAGCGGAACTGTCCGGCCGGGGAGGTGACCACCTCGGCGGTGAACTCACCGGTGGAGTCGAGCAGCCGGACGTACGCGCCCGGCACGGTCTCGCCCGCGTCGGAGCGGACGACACCGGTGATGACGGTTTCCTTCTCCAGGTCCAGGCTGGCCGGCAGCGGAGCGGCCTGGTCGGGAGCGGCGCAACCGGCGGCGGTAGGAGCAGTCATGGTGATCAGGCCTCCCCGGGCTCGTCGCCGAGCGCCACCGGCACGCCGACCAGCGAGCCGTACTCGGTCCAGGATCCGTCGTAGTTCTTCACGTTGCGGTGGCCGAGCAGCTCCTGGAGGACGAACCAGGTGTGCGAGGAGCGCTCGCCGATCCGGCAGTACGCGATGGTCTCCCTGCTGTCGTCCAGCCCGGCGTCGGCGTAGATCTTCCGCAGCTCGTCGTCGGACTTGAAGGTGCCGTCCTCGTTGGCCGCCCTGGACCACGGCACGCTGATCGCGGTCGGCACGTGGCCGGCGCGCTGCGCCTGCTCCTGCGGCAGGTGGGCGGGGGCGAGCAGCCGGCCGGCGTACTCGTCGGGGCTGCGCACGTCGACCAGGTTCCTGGTGCCGATCGCGGCCACCACGTCGTCACGGAAGGCGCGGATCGAGGTGTCCGGCTCCTGCGCGACGTACCGGGTCCGCGGGCGCTCCACCTTGTCGGTGACCAGGGGGCGGGCGTCCAGCTCCCACTTCTTGCGACCGCCGTCGAGCAGCTTGACCTCGCGGTGACCGTAGAGCTTGAAGTACCAGTACGCGTACGCGGCGAACCAGTTGTTGTTGCCGCCGTAGAGGACGACGAGGTCGTCGTTGGCGATGCCCCGCTCCGACAGGAGCGCCTCGAACTGGGTCTTGTTCACGAAGTCCCGGCGGACCGGGTCCTGCAGGTCGGTCTTCCAGTCGAGCTTGACGGCGCCGGCGATGTGGCCGGTGTCGTACGCCGAGGTGTCCTCGTCGACCTCGACGAAGACGACGCCCGGGGCGTCGATGTTCTTCTCGGCCCACTCGGCCGAGACGAGTGCGGTGTCGCGACTCATCAGATCACTCCCTGGTGAGGTTGGATGGTGAGCCAGCGCGGGGATCGAAATCGGTGATTGTCGCACCACGCGCGGGACCCACAGAGAAATGGATCACGGGTTCGTGCGACGGCGCCGCTGCCGGGCGTACGGGAGAGAACCGGGAAAGGGTGCGAAGGACCCTGAGTGCCGGTGGCCGCTAGGCGGCCGGAGACAGCCCCGCCGTCAGATGACGGAGCGACACAGGCAGGTGGCCACGCGGCACAGGTCGACCGCGCGCCGTTTGGTGAGGTGCGTCCCCATGAGCAGGGAGCCTACCAGCGGTCCCGGAGAGTGCCACCGGACCGACCAGCATCCGGGACGCCGACCGGGACTCACCAGCCGACACCCCGGGCCGTGCGCCGCCGCTCAGGCGGCCCGGTTGAGGGGGACGTCCTTCGCGTCGGCGGTCACCGTGAGCCCCTCGGGACGCGGCTCCACCTTGCGGACGTTGAGCTGGAACGGCAGCTCGGGCAGGGGCACGTCGACCGAGATGTCCCTGGCGAAGTTGCTGAGCAGCGTCCGGGCCAGCGGCACCGCCGGCAGCCCCTCGGCGTCCAGGTCGTTGAAGCGCAACGCCACCTTGTTGCCCTCGGCGACGGTCACGTCGGCGGTGCCGGTGACGGTGAGCTTCTGCCCGAGGATGTCCACCGGGGCGGTGACGACCAGCCTGCCGTCCTGCTCACCGAGCTTCAGCCCGGGACGGTCCAGCAGCTTCGCCAGGCTGTCGTAGGTGACCGTGCCGGTACCGTCCACGGTCTCGGCGACCACGTCGCCCTGGCCGGAACGGAGCGTGTCCAGGGATGCCTGGACGTTGCGGGCGTCCACGTCGAGCCGGGGCACGCTCACCGCGTTCCCCCCGACCGCGCCCCGCACGTCGGTGAGGACGATGGAGATCCGCTCGTACCGGCCGCCCAGCACCTGGGTGAGGAAGGGGAAGCCGCCGACGTCGACCTGCGGCGGGGCGGACTGCGCCTGCTGCTTGGCGATCTCCTGCTCGACCTGGTCGGCGATGGCACGCTCGGCGACTCCGGCCGCCACCCGGTCGGCCACCACCAGCAGTCCGGCCAGGAGCAGCAGCAGGACGAGCAGCGTCACGAGCACCTTGCGCCCGCGCCGCCGGGGACGCTCCTCGTACGCCGGGTACGCCTCAGCCACGCCGCCTCCTTGTCGTCGCCGTCGCGCTGCGCGACGCCTCTCCTGCCGGTGTCGCCACGCGGCGCACCGTTTCGTACCCGACGGGTGGAACGCTCAACCGTCCACTCAGAGGAAGAGCACGCACATGGCGTACGCGGCCGGCGCGGCCAGCGCGAAGCCACCGAGCGGGCCCTGCATGTGCCGGGCGATCCACATCGTCGGCGGCTCACCGGCCATCAGCCGGCCCGCCTCGGCGTAACCCACCGCGAGATCGGCCAGGACGGCGGTGACCGCCGCGACCAGCCCGATGATCGCGGCCCGGGTGGGCGTGAACGGGGTGACCAGGTAGCTGCCGAGGACGGCGCTGACCAGGGTGCCGACCATCGCGCCGCCGACCACGCCGGCCGCCCCCCGGGGCACCTGCGGGGCGAGCCGCGGCCAGGGCGCCACCGCGTCGGTGAGCCGGGCGACGGTGAGCGCGACGCCGCTGGCGGTCAGGCAGACGGTGATCGCCTGGGTGCCGGCCGGGATCCGGCTGAGGGTGATCAGTGTGCCGAACGCGACCACCCCCACCACGATCAGCAGCGTGGTGCCGAGCGAGTCGGTGACCCGTACCCGGTCGACCCGGCGGACGAGCTGGCCGAGCACGCCGAGCAGGAAGCCCCCCGCGGCCACGTATCCCAGCGGGGCCAGGCCGGCGACGTCGGACTGCACCGCGGCGGTGTCCGCCGCCGCGGCGACCACGGCGCTGACGAGCGCGACGAGCAGCAGCGCGGGCGGGCGCATGGCCATCGTCCAGGCCAGCACGAAGAGCAGCTGCACGCCGAAGACGATGAACGCGAACGGCAGGCGGTGCCCCGGGCCGGCGGTCTGCGCGCCGAGCACCAGGCCGACGCCGAGCAGGGCGGCGAAGCCCGCGACGGTCAGCGAGAGCGGCTTGCGCACCTCGACCGGCTCGACGACCTCCTCGTCCGGCTCGACGGTGTCGTCCTCGGCGCGACGGGGCTCACCGCCCTTGCGGAATCGGCGCGGCCCCCGCTCCCGCCGGCTGCCGTCGTCGGCCGGGCCGGTACGCGGGCCCGGCGGGAGGCCGCGGGCGGAGCCGGCCGGCCCCGGGTGCGCGTCGTCGGCCCACGGCTCGTGGCCGGTCTCGGGCGAGGTGGAGGGAAACACGCCCCGATCGTGCCAGACCAGGCCGCTCCGGCGGAGGTCACGGTTTCGGCAACGTTAAAACCTGCGGCGCGATCATGGGCAGATCCGACAAAGAGGAACGGACGAGCCGGCCCCACCTGGGCGATCGGTTACGCTCAACGCGTAAACCCGCCCGTCAGCGACGCCGGGACCCACGCAAGTTCGCAGCGCACGCCCGTCAGGGTGCCCGCTGGTCGCGCGCGGCTCTGCCGCCGCCGGACGGAGGTGATCGTGTGGAGCTCCTGTTGCTGGTGACCGCGCGCGCAGGTGAACCATCGGCAGTGTTGCCGGCGTTGGACCTGCTGCCGCACTCGGTCCGCACCGCGCCCCGCGACGTCCGCACCCTGGTCGCCGGGCCGAGCCCGGACGCGGTGCTGATCGACGCCCGCTCCGAGCTGAGCGAGGCCCGGGCCACCTGCCGGATGCTGCACGCCACGGGTCTCGGGGTGCCGCTGGTGGCGGTGGTGACCGAGGCGGGCCTGATCGCACTGAACGCCGACTGGGGCGTGGACGACGTCATCCTGGCCGGGGCCGGCCCGGCCGAGGTCGAGGCCCGGCTGCGGCTCGCCGTCGGCCGACTGAGCAACGCCACCGCCGGCACCGGCGGATCGATCCGGGCCGGGGAGCTGACCATCGACCCCGACACGTACGCGGCGAAGCTGAAGGGCCGCCCGCTCGACCTCACGTACAAGGAGTTCGAGCTGCTGAAGTTCCTCGCCCAGCACCCGGGGCGGGTGTTCACCCGCGACCAGCTGCTCCGCGAGGTGTGGGGGTACGACTACTTCGGCGGCACCCGGACGGTGGACGTGCACGTCCGGCGACTGCGGGCGAAGCTCGGCTCCGAGTACGAGTCGATGATCGGCACGGTCCGCCAGGTGGGTTACAAGTTCGTGGTCCCGCCGTCGCGCTCGCTGCCCGAGTCGGAGCACGCCCCGATCCCCGTCTGACAGGCCCACCTCCACCCACTCGGGCGACTATTTCCAATACGTCCTTTTTGCCCCACTCGTCGGTTCTATCCTGACTGCCGAGTCACGGCGAGAGGGGCGACGGTGCGTGCACTGACCACGGGGGCGACGAGGGGTCCGTCCCGCGATCCGGGCCGGCGGTGGCACTGATGGGCCCGCGGACCAGCGGCCGCACCGCCGCCGCCGTCGTCGTGCTGGTGCTGGCCGCCCTGCTCGGCTCCGCGTACACGCTCGGCCGCGGCCTGGTGCCGGAGGAGCCGCGACCCGGTGCCGTCACGAACACCGCCGCCGGCACCCAGTACGCCGACCAGCCGGCCCAGTCGCCCCCCTCCGACGCCGGCCCGTCCGCCGACCCTTCCCCCGAGGGCGCCGCGGCCGACCAGGACGCCGGGCGCCAGCACGCCACCGAGGGCGGCGACGGTCTCTTCGGCAGCCGGGTGACCACCGGCTCCCGCCGGGTGGCGCTCACCTTCGACGACGGGCCGCACCCGGACTACACCCCGCAGGTGCTCGACGTGCTGCGCGAGTTCGGCGTACGGGCGACCTTCTGCGTGGTCGGCGAGAACGCGCAGAGCCATCCGTACCTGATCCAGGCGATCGTGGCCGACGGGCACACCCTCTGCAACCACTCCTGGCGGCACGACGTACAGCTCGGCCGGCGCTCCCCCGACCTGATCCGGGCCGACCTGCTACGCACCAACGAGGCGATCCGGGCGGCCGCGCCCGACGCCCCCATCGCCTGGTACCGGCAGCCCGGCGGGGCGTGGACGTACCCGGTGGTGTCGGTCGCCGAGGAGCTGGGGATGACGCCGCTGCACTGGAACGTCGACCCGTCGGACTGGCAGGCGCCCGGCGCGCTGCGGATCGCCACCATGGTCACCCGCACCGCGACCGCCGGCTCCGTCGTGCTGCTGCACGACGCCGGTGGCGACCGGCAGGGCACCGTCGACGCGCTGCGCCACATGCTGCCGGAACTGGCCAGCAGATTCGAGCTGGAGGCGTTGCCGGTCGACGGCACCACCTGACCGCGCCTGCCGATCGGACTACGGTGACGGGGTGAACAGCGCGGAACCGACGACCGACCGGGTGGCCCGAGCCGACTACCTCGCCCCGGCCGAGGTGGCCGAGGCCCTGGCACTGGCCCGCCTGGCGGGTGACGCCGACGGCGCCGACCCGTTCGACGAGCACACCCTGCTGCGACTGCGCGACCCGGAGGCGGCCGCGGCGCACCTGACGGCCCGCGCCGCCGACGGCACGCTGACCGGGTACGCGCACCTGGACACCACGGAACCCGCCGCCGGGATCGGGGTGGAACTGGCCGTCCACCCGGCGTACCGGCGGCGGGGCACCGGGCGGGCGCTGGCCCGGGGCGTACTCGCGGCGGCGTCCGGGCCGCTGCGGGCCTGGGCCCACGGCGACCACCCCTCCGCCGCCGCGCTCGCGGTCGACCTCGGCTTCACCCGCGCCCGGGTGCTCTGGCAGTTGCGCCGGCCGCTGACCGGCGCGCTGCCCGAGGTACGGCTGCCCGAGGGCGTCACGCTGCGGGCGTACCGCCCCGGGGCCGACGACGCGGCCTGGCTCGCATTGAACGCCCGGGCCTTCGCCAGCCACCCCGAGCAGGGCCGCTGGACCGAGGCCGACCTGCGGGTACGCCTGGCCGAGCCGTGGTTCGACCCGGCCGGTTTCCTGCTCGCCGTCGAGGAGTCCACCGGCCGGCTGCTCGGCTTCCACTGGACGAAGGTGCACGAGCGCCCGGGCGCGGCCCGGACCGGCGAGGTGTACGTGCTCGGCGTGGACCCGTCCGCGCACGGCGGCGGGCTGGGCAGGGCGCTGACCGCCGCCGGCCTGGTCCACCTGCGCGACGGGCGCGGGCTCGACCGGGTGATGCTCTACGTCGACGAGTCGAACACCCAGGCGGTGGCGCTCTACGAACGGCTCGGATTCGCCCGCTGGTGCGGGCACGTCAACTACGCCCTGGGCTGACCCAGTCGGTCACGCGCGTGTCACGGCGGGGCATCGGCGCGATAACAGCCGTCCGGATAAATCGGATATGCAGGGATAGCCGATCCGCAGTTCACCTAAAAGACAACCCCTCCTCAGGCATCGGTCAGCCCGGGGATCGGGCTTGTTCATCCTCCGTTCACTTGTGACCGGCGAACCGTCCACCTGGCCCTCCTAACTTTCGTGTCAGCCGGTCAGCGCCGGCACCCGGGCCCCCATCCGGGTGACGTGACCAAAGACGTGAAGGGAAACCCCTCAGGTGAAGCTCCAGCGGCACGGCACCATCGCCTGCCTCGCTCTTACTGCGGTGCTCGGTCTCAGTGCTTGCGGCTCGGACAACAACGAGCCGACCGGCACCTCCGCGTCGGGCTCCGCCAGCGCGGCGGACTGCGCCACGGGCACGCTGAACGCGCAGGGCTCCTCCGCCCAGAAGAACGCCATGGCCGAGTGGATCAAGGCGTACCAGCAGAAGTGCGCCGGTACCACGATCAACTACGAGCCCTCCGGCTCCGGCGCGGGCATCGAGGCGTTCATCGCCGGCACCGCCGACTTCGCGGGCTCCGACTCGGCCCTGAAGGAGGACCAGCAGCCGAAGGCCGACGCGCGTTGCACCCGTGGGCAGGCGATCAACCTGCCGATGGTGATCGGCCCGGTGGCCGTCGCCTACAACCTCAACGGCGTGCAGAACCTCCAGCTGAAGCCGGCCACCCTCGCCAAGATCTTCGCCGGCAAGGTCACCAAGTGGGACGACGCGGTGATCAAGGCCGACAACCCGGACGCCAAGCTGCCGGCCACCACCATCCAGACCATCCACCGGTCGGACTCGTCGGGCACCACCGACAACTTCACCGACTTCCTGGCCAAGACCGCCGAGGCCGACTGGACCTTCGGTAAGGCCAAGGAGTGGAAGGCCCCGGGCGGCACCGGCGCGAAGGGCTCGGACGGCGTGGCCAGCCGGGTCAAGGGCGCGGACGGCACCATCGGCTACATGGAGTGGTCGTTCGCCGAGAACGCCGGCCTGGGCATCGCCAAGATCGGTAACGGCGCGGGCGAGTTCGCCGAGCTGACCGCCGAGAACGCCGGTAAGACCATCGCCGGGGCCACCGTCGAGGGCCAGGGCGACGACCTCAAGATGAAGATCGACTACAACACCAAGGAGGCCGGGGCCTACCCGATCGTCCTGGTGACCTACGAGATCGTCTGCAACAAGGGCATCGCCGCCGACAAGCTGCCGCTGATCAAGAGCTTCCTCGGCTACACGGCCAGCACCGCCGGCCAGGCGGAGCTGACCGAGCTGGGCTACGCCCCGCTGCCGGACGCGGTCCGCACCAAGGTCGAGGCCGCGGTCAAGAACCTCTCCTGACCGGACATCTGACCACCCCAACCGAAGCGAGCGAGCAGATGGGTGAAACCCCTCAGCGCTCGGCCGACGCCGGCACCGGCGGGACCCGCGTGACCCATGGTCACGAGTGGCCCGCCGGTGCCTCGGCGCGTGTAGCCGAGGCACCAGTCAGCACCCGTACCCCGGGCGGAGCCGGGCTCGGCGGCGGCGGCGCGTTGCCCACCGCCCGCAGGTTCGGCGCCGAGCGCGCCTTCCGCGGCCTCACCCTGGCAGCCGGAACCTTCGTCCTGGCCGTCATCGCGGCGATCGCGATCTTCCTGATCGCCAAGGCCGTACCCGCCCTGCGGGCGAACACGGCGAACTTCTGGACGTTCGAAGGCTGGTCGCCGAACGACACCGAGCCGAAGTTCGGCATCGGGGCGCTCGCCTTCGGCACCGTGCTCAGCTCCGCGCTGGCCCTGCTGATCGCGGTGCCGGTGGCGCTGGGCATCGCGCTCTACCTGTCCCACTACGCGCCGCGCCGGCTGGGCACCGGCCTCGGGTTTCTGATCGACCTGCTCGCCGCCGTGCCCAGCGTGGTCTTCGGCCTCTGGGGACGCGACTACTTCTCCGGTCCGGTGACCGACCTGTCCATCTGGCTCAACACCTACTTCGGCTGGATCCCCCTCTTCGGCGGTAACGGACCGTACGGCGCCTCCATCCTGCTCGGTGCGCTGGTGCTGGCGATCATGGTGCTGCCGATCATCACCTCGCTCTCCCGCGAGGTGTTCCTCCAGACCCCGACCGCCAACCAGGAGGCCGCCCTCGCACTGGGCGCCACCCGCTGGGAGATGCTGCGCACCGCGGTGCTCCCCTACGGCCGCCCCGGCATCATCGCCGCGGTGATGCTCGGCCTGGGCCGGGCGCTCGGCGAGACCATCGCCCTGGCGCTGACCCTCGGCATCACCTTCGACATCTCGTTCAACCTGATCGAGAACGGCGGCAACACCATCGCCGCCAACATCGCCAACGCGTTCGGCGAGGCCAACGAGACAGGTCGGGGCGCACTGATCGCCTCCGGTCTGGTTCTCTTCGCCATCACGCTGATCGTCAACATCACGGCGCGGGCGATCATCCACCGGCGTCGCGAGTTCACGGAGTCGGCCGCATGAGCACTCTCACCTCGCACCGTCGGAGCCCGGCGGCGCAGCCACCCACGCTCCGGGCCAAGCGGCTGCCGAAGTGGATGCCACCGGCCATCGCGCTGGGCGCGCTGCTGGTCGCCGCCGCGATCGTCTACGGAACCGGCCTCGGCGGCCCGGTCCTGGTCGTGGTGGTCGGCGGGCTGCTCTACCTGGGTGGGCTGTACGCCGCCGCGAACGCGGTGGAGGGGCAGCGGGCGGCCCGCAACCGCACCTGGAGCGCCCTGATCCACTCCGCGTTCGTGCTGGCCGTGTTGCCGCTGGCCTCGGTGGTGTGGACCCTGCTCAGCCGGGGCGCTGAGCGTCTGGACGCCGACTTCTTCGGCACCTCGATGAACAACATCGGGGCGCGGGACCCGAACGGCGGCGCGTACCACGCCATCGTCGGCACGCTGGAGCAGGTCGGCATCGCCACGCTGATCACCGTCCCGATCGGCATCCTCTGTGCCATCTACATCGTCGAGTACGGCCGCGGCCGGTTCGCCTTCGCCATCCGGTTCTTCGTCGACGTCATGACCGGCATCCCGTCGATCGTGTCCGGCCTGTTCGTCCTGGCGTTCTGGGTGCTGATCGTCTCGCCGTACTTCAGCTCGACCGGGCGGCCGGGCTTCTCCGGCTTCGCCGCCGCGCTGGCACTCAGCGTGCTGATGCTGCCCACCGTGGTCCGCTCCACCGAGGAGATGCTGCGTCTCGTCCCGGCGCCGCTGCGCGAGGGCGCGTACGCCCTCGGCGTGCCGAAGTGGAAGACCATCCTGCGGGTCGTGCTCCCCACGGCGCTGCCCGGCATCGTCACCGGCGTCATGCTCGCCATCGCGCGGGCCGCCGGCGAGACCGCCCCGGTGCTGCTCGTCGCCGGCGGCGGCGCGGCCATCAACCTCAACCCGTTCGAGAACAACCAGTCGTCGCTGGCCCTCTTCGTCTACCAGCAGGCCGGTGACGCGTCCAGGTACGCGCCGGCTCGGGCGTGGACCGCGGCACTGACCCTGGTCGCCCTCGTGCTCGTCCTGACCATCGCGGCGAAGTTGCTGGCCCGTCGCAACCGGCTCGGCCGATGAACCCCGGAGGTACCACCACCATGGCCAAGCGCATCGAGGCCGCCGACGTCACCGCCTACTACGGCGGTTTCAAGGCGATCGAGAACATCAACCTGACCGTCGAGCCGAAGACGGTCACCGCCCTGATCGGCCCGTCCGGCTGCGGCAAGTCGACCTTCCTGCGGTCGATCAACCGGATGCACGAGGTGCTGCCGGGGGCGCGGGTCGAGGGCAGCCTGACCATCGACGGCCAGGACATCTACGACCGCGACGTCGACGTGACCGCGGTCCGCCGGATGATCGGCATGGTGTTCCAGCGTCCCAACCCGTTCCCCACCATGAGCATCTTCGAGAACGTGGTGGCCGGGCTGCGGCTCAACGGCGTGCGGAAGAAGTCGATCCTGGACGAGGCCGCCGAGAAGGCGCTCCGCTCGGCGAACCTCTGGGACGAGGTGAAGGACCGCCTGGGCAAGCCGGGCGCGGGCCTCTCCGGCGGCCAGCAGCAACGCCTCTGCATCGCCCGGACCATCGCGGTCGAGCCGCAGGTGGTGCTGATGGACGAGCCCTGCTCGGCGCTGGACCCGATCTCCACGCTGGCCATCGAGGACCTGATGTTCCAGCTCAAGGACAAGTTCACCATCATCATCGTCACGCACAACATGCAGCAGGCCGCCCGGGTGTCGGACCGGACCGCCTTCTTCTCCATCGAGAAGACCGGCGACCCGGGCCGGCTCATCGAGTACGACAACACCCAGAAGATCTTCAGCAACCCGAGCGTGAAGAAGACCGAGGACTACATCACCGGCCGCTTCGGCTGAGCCGCTGGTTCCCGGTCCGCGCGTGGCCCCGGTCGTCGCCGACCGGGGCCACGCGTGTGCTACTTCCTGGATGTAGTGGCATCCCGCGCTGTCGAGCCCACTAGATCCGGGATTCTGCGCGATCTTGTTCAGCGGAGCTTGGCGAAGAACTCGCGGATGTCGTCCACCAGCAGGTCGGGTGCGTCGTGGGCGGCGAAGTGGCTGCCCCGGTCGTACGTGTTCCACGAGACGATGTTGGCGTGGTCCCGCTCGGCGAGGGTGCGGACCGACGGGAAGTCCCAGGCGAAGTTCGCCAGGCCGAGCGGAACGGTCGTCGGCTCCACGATCTTGCACTTCCGGCCGCCGGTTCGGGGCGTTGCGCCCGTTTCATCCGGGCCGCAACTGCAGGATCGCGAGGGAGTGGGGCCGGGGGTCAGGTCAGGAGGAAGCGGGGTTCGTCGTCGTCGGCAAGGTCGAGGCGGGGGGTGATCGGGGTGGCGGCGTCGCGGGTGGTGGCCGCGCGGGCCACGCCCGTCAGATCACCCGCAGCGGCGACCTGGGCGAGGGTGACCAGGGTGGGCGGCAGCATGGTCAGCTCGCCGGCCTCCGCCCGGGCCAGGGCGTCCGCCGGGCGCACCCACAGGGTGTGGTCGGCCTCGCCGGAGACGTCCCGGGTCCGCTGCCCCTGTGGCAGCAGGGTCACGAAGAAGTACGTGTCGAAGCGGCGCGGCTCGAACTCCGGGGTGATCCACCGGCTCCACGGCAGCAGCAGGTCGGAGCGGAGCGTCAACCGCCGGCCGGCGAGCAGGTCGGCGAAGCCCGTCCGGCGGGCCTCCAGGTCCTGCCGGGCAGCCTCCCAGTCGTCGCCGCTGACGTCGCCCACCACCGTCGCGGCGTCGGGCCCGGCCAGCAGCACGCCCGCCTCCTCGAAGACCTCCCGGGCGGCGGCGCAGACCACCGCCTGGGCGGCGTCCGGGGCGAGGCCGAGGCGGTCGCCCCAGCCGGCCGGCTCGGGGCCGGCCCAGTCCAGGTGCGCCTGGGAGTCGGAGCGGTCCACCCCGCCGCCGGGGAAGGCGTACATCCCGCCGAAGGTCATCGCGGCGACCCGGCGGATCAGGTACACCTCGAAGTCGGGCCCGGCCGGGCGGAGCAGCAGCACGGTGGCGGCCACCCGGGGCACCGCCGGGACGCCACCGGAGTCGCGGAACCGGCGGGCGTGCTCGACCAGCGCGGCCGGGGCGGCAAAGCCGTCGATCGTCATGTCGTGAGCCTAGTTCCCGACGGGTGGATCAGCCTCCCGGCGTGGGCGCGCTCCCGGGTAGCGTGCCGGCATGACGCGTTGGGGAATCCTGGCCACCGGGCACATCGCCGGCCGCTTCGCAGAGGACCTGCGGCTGGTGCCGGGGGCCGAACTGGTCGCGGTCGGCTCGCGTACGCCGGAGAGCGCCGAGCGCTTCGCCGCCCGGCACGGCGCCGCCCGGTGGTACGGCTCGTGGACCGAACTGGCCGCCGACGACGAGGTCGACGTGATCTACGTGGCCACCCCGCACGCCGCCCACCACGAGGCGACCCGGGTCTGCCTGGACGCCGGGCGGGCGGTGCTGGTGGAGAAGCCGTTCACCCTCGACCTGCCCACCAGCACCGAACTGGTCGAGACGGCCCGCGCCTGCGGGGTCTTCCTGATGGAGGCCATGTGGATGCGCACGAACCCGCTCATCCTCCGCCTGACGCAGCTCGTCGCCGAGGGGGCGATCGGCGAGGTGACCAGCGTACGGGCGGACTTCGGCGCGGCCGGGCCGTTTCCCCCGGAACACCGGATGCGGGCCCGGACCCTGGGCGGCGGCGCGCTGCTGGACCTGGGCGTCTACCCGGTGAGCCTGGCCCACCTGCTGCTCGGTGTGCCGCAGCACCTGCACGCCTGGGCCAAGCTGGGCCCCGAGGGCGTGGACGAGAACACCGGCATCGTCCTCGGCTACGACTCGGGCGCGGTCGCCACGCTGAGCTGCGGCATGGTCGGCGCTACCCCGCTGACCGCCTCGATCACCGGCACCGCCGGGCGGATCGACCTGCCCGAGCCGTTCTTCCGCCCCGGCTCGGCGGTGCTGCACCGGGTCGGGGCCGAGCCGGAGACGCTCGCCGACGAACTGGTCGGCGGTGGCTACCAGTACGAGGCCGCCGAGGTGCAGCGCTGCCTGGCCGCGGGGCTGACCGAGAGCCCGCTGGTGCCGCATTCGGCGACGCTGGAGGTGATGGCGCTGCTGGACGGCATTCGGGAGCGGATCGGCGTCCACTACGCCTGACGACGGGCTGTCGGGAGAAGGGTGCCGCCACGGCCCGCCGGCGCCGGGCGGGTCAGGGGAACGCGGAAGGCCCCCGCCGTCGGCGGGGGCCTTCGCGGTGGCCGGTCAGCTGAACAGCGGACGCACCAGGAAGTACATCAGGGCGCCGATCGAGCCGGCGGCCGGGAAGGTGAGCACCCACGCGCCGATGATGTTGCCGGCCACGCCCCACCGGACGGCGGAGAGCCGCTTGGTGGCGCCGACACCCATGATCGCCGAGGTGATCGTGTGGGTGGTCGAGATCGGCGCGCCCAGCACCAGCGCGTTGAAGTAGAGCACCCCGCTGGCCACGGTCTCGGCGGCGAAGCCCTCCGGCGGTCGCAGGTCGATGATCTTGCGACCGAGGGTCCGGATGATCCGCCAGCCACCGGCGTAGGTGCCGGCGGCGAGGACGGCGGCCGAGGTCCAGAACGCCCACTCCGGGATGAACTCCGGGTCGTTCTGGAAGCCACCCACGTAGAGGGCGAGGACCACGATACCGATGGTCTTGGCGGCGTCCTGCATGCCGTGGCCGACCGACATGGCGGCCGCGGAGGCGGTCTGCGCCCAGCGGAAGCCCCGGTTGAGCTTGCCCGGGTGCCCCTTCCGGAAGATCCACTGCACGGCGATCATGACGATGTAACCGAGCAGGAAGCCGACCATCGGCGACAGCACCATCGGGATGATGACGCTCTCCCCGATGCCGGTCCAGAGCACCGTGCCGGAGGCGGCGATGGTCGAGCCGACCAGGCCGCCGATCAGCGCGTGCGACGAGGACGACGGCAGACCGAAGTACCAGGTGATCAGGTTCCAGACGATGGCGCCGATCACGCCGGCGAAGACGATGCCGAGACTCGCCTGCCCGGTCGGTAGTTTCACCAGGCCGCTGCCGACGGTCTTGGCCACCTCCGCGCCGAAGTGCGCGCCGATGAAGTTGCCGACCGCCGCCATGGCCAGGGCCACCCGGGGTGTCAGCGCCCGGGTGGAGATGCTGGTCGCGATCGCGTTGGCGGCGTCGTGGAAGCCATTGGTGTAGTCGAACGCCAGGGCCACCGCGATCACCGCCAGCACGGCGATGAGTTCGGGACTCACAGGATCAGGACTCCTTGACCGCGATGGTCTCGACGGTGTTGGCGACGTGCTCGAAGGAGTCGCAGGCAGCCTCCAGCTCGTCGGCGACCTCCTTCATCTTCAGCACGGTCAGCGCGTCGTACTCGCCGGAGAAGAGGCGGACCAGCAGCATCCGGTACGCCTGGTCGCCGTCGTTCTCCAGCCGGTTGCACTCGATCCAGTAGTCCTCGAGGTCCTTCATCGACCTCAGCCGGGGCATCGCCTCGGCGGTCAGCTTCGCCTGCTGGTCGAGGACGTTGACCATCTCGTGCATCTCGCGGGGCAGCGAGGGGAGCTTGGTCAGGCCGTACAGGTAGAGCAGGTTGCCGACCGCCTCCAGGTGGTCCATCACGTCGTCGAGCAGCGAGCCCAGACGGTAGATGTCCTCCCGGTCGAACGGGGTGATGAAGGTCGAGTTGATCTTTTTGTAGAGCTCGTGGGTGATCTGGTCACTGTCGTGCTCGACCTCGGTCAGCCGCTCGCTCACCGACTGCACCACGACGTCGGGCAGGGCCAGCTCGTTGAGCAGTGCGGTGCCCTTCACCAGGTTCTGCGCGGCCCTGGTGAAGAGCTCGTAGAAGGCGCCCTCGTTCGGGCGGAAGGAAAACTTCACAGCACGGACCTCGTCGTGTCGGTGGAAGGGTGGCCGTCGCCCGGAGGGGCGTCTGCTCTGGGCATGCTAGGTACCCCACGGAACAGGGCATCGACCGGCCCACCCCCGGTCAGGCCCGATTCACCGTTCGTTCACCCGCCGTTCACCTTGGCCCTCTCGTCCCCGTCCCGCAACCGCCGGCGTTCCCGCTCCACGTCGAAACCGGCTGCCGGATACCCGAGATGCAGAGTGTCGAACGTCTCCCGCAGCAGGTGGGCCACCGCCCAGTCCCGGTACCACTTGCGGTCCGCCGGCACCACGAACCAGGGCGCGACGTCCGTGCCGCACCGCTCCAGCGCCTCGGCGTACGCGCCCTGGTAGTCGTCCCAGCGGGCCCGGGAGTCCAGATCGGCCGGGTTGTACTTCCAGTGCTTCGTCGGGTCGGTCAGCCGCTCCGTCAGCCGCTCCCCCTGCTCCGCACGGGAGATGTGCAGCATCACCTTCACCAGGGTCACCCCCGCGTCGACCAGTTCCCGCTCGAAGGCGTTGATCTCGTCGTACCGGGCCCGCCAGGTGGCCTCCGGCACCAGCGCGTCGACCCGGGCCACCAGCACGTCCTCGTAGTGGGAGCGGTTGAAGACGCCGACGTAGCCGGGCGGCGGCAGGGCACGACGGATCCGCCACAGGAAGTCGTGCCGCAGCTCCTCCTCCGTCGGCGGGCCGAACGAGCGGATGTGCAGGCCGAGCGGGTTCATCGCACCGGCCACCCGCTTGACCGTGCCGTCCTTGCCGCCGCAGTCCATCGCCTGGAGCACCAGCAGCACCCGCGCCGGCCGTGCCCCGTCGAGATGGGCGCCGGCCGCCGTCGGAGCGCTCGCCGGGGCGTCCACACCGGCCGCGGCCTTGGCGGTGGCGAAGAGCATCTCCTGCTGCCGGCCGAGCCCGACGCCGATCAGCTCGACCTGGGCGCGTGCCCACACCTTGCGCTCCCGGCCACTCCCCGCCGCCCCCGGCAGCCCGGGCGTCCCGCGCGGATCCACCGCGCCGAGGTCGACCGTCCCGCCCGGGACGACCCGCAGCAACTCCCGCATCGTGCCGCCCTCCGGCGCCACGACCTCCGCCTCTTCGATCACACCCATCCCCCGATCCTCACCCACTCCACCACCCCCCGCCTTCCGAGCCGTCCCACCCGTGCCGGGCGATCCGGCGGCTGCGGGGAGGACACCACCGGACAAGGTGCCATGGAGAAGGCGCCAGAGGTACAGGATCGACGCGGGTGGGGGCGGCGGGGCGTCCGGTGGGTTGGGGACAATCGGGTCGGCTACGGGGAGGCGGGTGGTGACGTGGACGCGGCGGCGGAGTTCGAGGCGGAACGCGGGCGGCTGACGGCGGTGGCGTACCGGATGCTGGGCAGCCGGAGCGAGACCGAGGACGCCGTCCAGGAGACCTGGCTGCGCTACGCCACGGCACTGGGCGACCCGGCCGCCCGGGCCGAGGTACGGCACCTCGGCGGCTGGTTGACCACCACCTGCGCCCGGATCTGCCTGGACGTGCTCCGCTCGGCCCGGGTACGCCGGGAGACCTACCCGGGGCAGTGGCTGCCCGAGCCGCTGGTGAGCCCGCTGCGACCGGCCGCCGGGGCGGACGGCTACGCCCCCGACCCGGCCGAGCGCGCCGTGCGCCGCGACCAGGTGGGCACGGCGCTGCTGGTGGTGCTGGAGCGGCTCACCCCCGAGCAGCGGGTCGCCTTCGTCCTGCACGACGTCTTCGCGGTGCCGTTCGCCCAGATCGCCGGGGCGCTCGGCACCAGCCCGGAGGCGGCCCGGCAGCTCGCCTCCCGGGCCCGTCGCGCGGTGAACGCGCCGGACGCGCCCCGGCACACCGCCGACCTGCGCGAACAGCAGCGGGTGGTGGCCGCGTTCACCGCCGCCACCGAGTCCGGCGACCTGAACGAACTGCTCCGGGTGCTCGCCCCCGACGTCCTGCTGATCGGTGACAGCGGCGGCCACTTCCCGGCGGCCCGCCGCCCGGTCACCGGCGCGGACAATGTCGGCCGCTTCCTCCTCGGGCTCTACAGCAGGGCCGGCCGGTACGGCCAACGGGTGCGGAGCCGGCCGGTGCTGGTCGACGGCTCGCTCGGGCTGCAACTGGCGACCGTGCACTCCGACGGCAGGCCGCTGCGGCTGGTCGTTGCCTTCGCCGTGCACGAGGGGCGGATCACCGGCATCTTCAACCAGCTCAACCCGGACAAGCTGACCGGCCTGCCGGAGGTCACCGCCGACGACACCTGGCCGCCGCGCTGGTGAAGCCGGTCAGACCACCAGGGCCAGCCACTTGCGATACGACGTCGCGAACGGCTCGGTGCCGTCGTCCAGCGCGTCGAGCAGCCACGCCGACGCCGCCTCGGCCTCGGCGACCAGGTCCTCCGGGTAGCCGAACCGCTCCCGGTGCACGGCGAACTCGTCCTCGTCGCGCAGCTCGACCAGGCCGGTGGCGCGGCGACGCACCACGTCCAGGTCGAGGTCGATCAGGTGCACCGTGTCGTCGCCCTCCCACCGGGCCGGCGTGGTGATGTCGCAGTAGACCTCGCTGGTCCGCGGCGGCGGGTTGAACATCCCCGTCCACCAGGCGTGGTGCGGCACCAGGAGCACGAACGGGATCTGCTCGACCGAGGGCCGGCCGTGGTAGACCGACTCGGTGCCGGCCGGCACGCCCAGCCAGACGCCGAGGTCGTCCTCGGTGAGCCGGCGGGCCGGGTAGTCGCGGTGGGCGCTGCCGTCGTACTTGCGGTAGATCACACGGACCACATCGCTCGGCATGAGTCGCACCCTAGCCGATTCCGCCCAACCGTCGCTGCGGGGAAGTTACCGGACGCGGCCGGCCGATTCCCGTACCGTGACCACGCCACCCGGGCGGCGGCCCGGCCGGTGTCGGGGACGGCGGGTACCGTCGCACGGTGACTCCGCCGCGCACCGCCACCGGATCCGCCACCCCGACGGCCCGTAGCCGGCGACGAGGCGCCCGGGCCAGTGGCAGCGAGCTGCTGGCCGCGGCGGTCGGCGCGGTCCCCGGCGGGGCGGCCCGTCCCGGCCAGCAGCAGATGACCGAGGCGATCGAGCGCAGCGTCGCCTCCGGCGAGCACCTGCTGGTCCAGGCCGGCACCGGCACCGGCAAGTCGCTGGCGTACCTCGCCCCCGCGCTGACCGTGGACGGCCCGGTGGTGGTCTCCACCGCCACCCTGGCGTTGCAGTCCCAGCTCGTCGAGCACGACCTGCCCCGACTCGCCGACGCGGTGGAGCCGCTGCTCGGCCGCCGACCCACCTTCGCCGTGCTGAAGGGCCGGCACCACTACCTCTGCCTGGCCCGGCTGGACAGCTCCACCGAGGACGAGCCCGGCGACACCCTCTTCGACGCCCCGGGCGGCGGCTCCGGCGGCGGCACCAAGTGGCTCGGCGAGGCCGGGCGGCTCGGCAAGCAGATCCAGCGGCTGCGCGACTGGGCCGACGAGACCCACACCGGCGACCGGGACGAGCTGGACCCGGGCGTGGACGACCAGGCCTGGCGGCTGGTCTCGATGCCGGCGCGGGAGTGCGTCGGCGCCACCCGCTGCCCCTTCGGCCAGGAGTGCTTCGCCGAGGCGTCCCGGGCGCGGGCCCGCGAGGCCGACATCGTGGTCACCAACCACAGCCTGCTCGCGGTCGACATGCTCGCCGGCCGGCACATCGTGCCGCCGCACAAGCTGCTGGTCGTGGACGAGGCGCACGAGCTGGCCGACCGGGTCTCCTCGGCCGCCCAGGCGGAGCTGGTCCCCGAGCTGATCGACCGGTCCACCCGGCGGGCCCGGCCGCTGCTCAAGCCGGACGTCGCCGACCGGCTCACCGAGGCGGGCGACGCGCTCGCCGTCGGGCTGGCCGAGGTGCCGGCCGGGCGGCTCACCGCCGGGCTGCCGGCCCCGCTGCGCGAGGCGTGCACGCTGCTCGACGGGGCGACCCGGGCCGCCCTCGACGCGATCGGCGAGGTCAAGTCGGACGACCCGGACCCGGTCCGCAAGCAGCAGGCCAAGGCGGTGCTGGACGAGCTCTCCACCACCGCGCAGCGGCTGCTGGAGGAGGCCGAGCACGACGTGGCCTGGGTGGAGAAACCGGAGAACGGCAGCCGCCGCGCGCTGGTCGTCGCGCCGCTCTCGGTCGCCGGCACCCTCGCCACCCACCTGTACGACGAGCGCACCGTGGTCGCCACCTCCGCCACCCTGACGCTGGGCGGTCGCTTCGACACGGTGGCCCGGGCGCTCGGGCTGGACGCTCCCCCGCCCGCCCCGCCGTCAGCGGCCGCCGCCGCGCTCGCCGCCAGCACCGCACGGGGCGACGCGGCGGCCCCCACCCCGGTCGCCGCGGCCTCCGGCAGCCGGGCCGCCACCGGCACCGTCCCGGCCACCGAAGGCCCCGGGTGGCGTTCGCTGGACGTCGGTTCCCCGTTCGACTACGCCCGGCAGGGCATCCTCTACGTCGCCGCGCACCTGCCCCGGCCCAGCGTCTCCGGGCTGCCCGAGGCAGCCGGTGAGGAGTTGCTGGCGCTGGTCGGCGCGCTCGGTGGGCGTACCCTCGGGCTCTTCTCCTCGCGACGGGCCGCGCAGCAGGCCGCGGAGCTGGTCCGCGCGCGGACCGACCTGCCGGTCCTGCTTCAGGGCGAGGAGGCGCTGCCGCTGCTGGTCCGCCGTTTCCGTCAGGAGCGGGCGAGCTGCCTGTTCGGGGTGATGTCGCTCTGGCAGGGGGTGGACGTGCCGGGCGACTCCTGCCAGCTGGTGGTGATCGACCGGCTGCCCTTCCCCCGCCCGGACGAGCCCCTCGCGGCGGCCCGCGCGGCGGCCGTGGACGCGGGCGGCGGCTCCGGCTTCGCCTCGGTCAGCGTGCCGATCGCCGCGGTGCGGCTGGCCCAGGGTGTGGGCCGGCTGATCCGGGCGACCGGCGACCGGGGCGTCGTCGCGGTGCTCGACTCGCGACTGGAGACCGCCCGGGGCTACGGGCCGTTCCTGCGCCGCTCGCTCCCGCCGTTCTGGTACACCACCCGCCCCGAGGTGGCCCGCGGTGCCCTGGAGCGCCTCGCCCGGTCCTGAACACGCGGGAGCCGCGCGGCCCCGGGGGACGCGCGGTTCCGATGCGACGGTCAGGGCGCCTGGGAGGCGACCACCACCGCGTCCGGCGGGGTGTCCGGCACGGTACGGGCGGCGAGCCGGCGGACGGCGGTGTTCAGCACCGCGATCAGCGGCACCGCGACCAGCGCGCCGGTGATGCCGGCCAGCACCACGCCGGCGGCGATCCCGATGATCACGGCGAGCGGGTGGATGGCCACCGCCCGACCCATGATCAACGGCTGGAGCAGGTGACCCTCGACCTGCTGCACGCCGATCACCACGCCCAGGATGATCAGCGCGGTCACCGGGCCGCTGTCGACGAGCGCCACCAGCACCGCCACCCCGCCGGAGAGCGTGGCCCCGACGATCGGGATGAACGCGCCGAGGAAGACCAGCGCGGCCAACGGAAACGCGAACGGCACGTCGAAGATGACCAGGAAGACACCGATCCCGACCGCGTCGATGAAGGCCACCAGCACGGTCGCGCGGACGTAGGCGCCGAGCGTGGCCCAGGAGGCCCGACCGGCGTCGTCGACCTTCCAGCGGGCCGCCACCGGCAGCAGCCGGACCAGGAAACGCCAGATGTTGCTGCCGTCACGCAGGAAGAAGAAGGTGGCGAAGAGCACCAGGATGGCGCCGGTCAGCACCTCGGCCAACGTCGTCGCGGTGGAGAGCGCCCCGCTGGTGAACTTCTCGGTGTTGCCGTTGACCCACGCCTGCCCCTCGTCGATGTACCGGTCGAGCTGGCTGTCGGACAGGTGCAACGGGCCGGTCTTGAGCCAGTTCTGGATCTGCCGTACGCCCTGCGACGACTTCTCGCTCAGCTCCGGCACACCCTGGATGAACTCGTTCACCACCAGGGTCAGCGTGCCGACCACCGCGGCCAGCCCGCCGACCAGCACCACCGCGGTCGCCAGCGACCTCGGGAAGCGGGCCCGCAGCAGCCAGCCCACCGCCGGGGCGAGCAACGCGGAGAGCAGCAGCGCGACCGCCAGCGGGATGATCACGATGCTGATCGTCCCGACGATCTTCAGCAGGGCCCAGGTCACCACGCCGATCACGATCAGCCGCCACGACCAGGCGGCGGCGATGCGCAGGGCGTGCGGCACGTCCGCGTCGTCACGGCTGGCGGTGGAATTGTGCATCGACGCAGGGGACTGCGCGCCGACGACGGTGGCCGACGGCGCCGCCACCGGGCCCGGCGACACGGGCGATGCCACCCCGCGATCCTCCGCCACGGCGGGCGCCTCGGCGCGACCCGCGCGCACCGCCTCCCGTCCGGACTCGTACGCGCGACGCAGCCGGGCGCGTACCCGCTCGAAGCGGCTCAAGCGCACCTCCTGGGGAATGAACCGGGCCGCCCCACGACGACGGTCCGGACAGGGTACGTCCGACAGCCGACACCGTAGGGCAGTTCCGCCACACATTGCCCCCGGCCTGTTCCGCTCAACCACCGCACGACCGGCAACCGGGCACGCGGTAGCGTCTTCGCGTGACCGCCGACCCGAATCTCGACTCCGGCCTGCCGATCCGCCTGCTGCACGACCGCGTACTGGTCCGGACGGAGGGGAGCGAGGGTGAGCGCCGTTCCACCGCCGGCATCGTGATCCCGGCCACCGCCGCCGTGGGCAAGCGGCTGGCCTGGGCGACCGCGGTGGGCGTCGGCCCGAACGTCCGCGCGATCGTCTCCGGCGACCGGGTGCTCTTCGACCCGGACGACCGCTCCGAGGTGGAACTGCACGGCCGGGGGTACGTGCTGCTGCGCGAGCGGGACGTGCACGCCGTCGCCGCCGAACGGGTGGAGAACGAGTCCACCGGCAACACCGGCCTCTACCTTTAGTCACCCGTCCCCACCGCAGGACGCGACGGCCGTTTGTGCCGCTGTCCGGCGGGAAGCCAGGCGCATCCAGCGCCCTGGGGAGGGACGATGCCGGTATTCGTGAAGAAGGTGCTGCTCTGGGGCGGCGTCGCCTTCCTGTTCTACTTCATGGCGTTCCGGCCGGACGGCGCGGCACAGATGTTCAAGGCGATCGGGGCCGGACTGATGGCGATGTTCCAGGGGCTCGGCGACTTCATGACCAGCCTGATGACCTGACCGTCCCCGCGCCGCCGGCTCCCCACCGGCGACGCGTGACACCGGTCAGCGCTGCCCGGGCGACCAGGGCGCGGCCGGACGCTGGCCGTACCAGCCGGGCGGACCGTAGCCGGCCGGGTACGCCGGAGGCGGTGGCGGGGCCAGCACCACCGGAATCGGCACCACCGGGGAGTCGGGGGCGTCGACCGCCCGCTGCGACCCGTCCGGGAAGCGCAGGTGGTAGCGCTGCCCGTCCCAGATGCCGACCGGGGCCTGCGGGTCCCGACCGACGAAGTACGACCGGTACGCGCTGATCGCGTCCAGCAGTTCCCGCTCCTCCCGGGCGGTGCGCTCCCGGTCGGCCACCTTGCGGTCCAACCCCCGGCGCATGCCGTCGCGCAGCAGCGCCAGCCGGGTGGCGGCGAACTGGTAGCCACGCATCGCCCGCAGGCCGGGCTCGCCACCGACCCGTCGGGCCCAGACCCGCGCCGCGTGCCGCCGGCCCAGGCTGCCCAGGGCGGCCACCTCCGGCGGGGTGAGCCAGCCGGCCCGCACGTAGTCCGGCAGGACCCGCTCGGTGAGCCGCCCCTCCCAGGCGCGCAGCCAGACCGCGAAGCCGACCATGCCGAAGAAGATCGGCACCATCAGCGTCACGATGCCGAAGAAGAAGATCACCGGCTGGCCGGTCGCCTGGACCAGCGACGGCAGCAGGTTCCAGGTGCCGTGCAGGATCATCGCCAGCAGCAGGCCGGCGGCCGGGGCGAGGATCCGCACCCGCCGGTCGGCGGTCCGCGCGGCGATGCCCAGCCCGACACCGGTCATCGAGGTGAAGAGCGGGTGGGCGAAGCCGAAGAAGAGGATCCGCATGATGAAGATGACGATGACGTTGCGGACGCCGGTGGCCGGCCCCCACTCGTCGACACCCGAGGCGTACCCGGGGCCACCCAGGTAGAGGATGTTCTCCACCATGGCGAACCCGACCGCGGAGAGCCCGCAGTAGACCAGGCCGTCGGTGATGCCGGACCACTCCCGGCGGCGGAAGACCAGCAGCAGGATCGGGCCGAGCGCCTTGGTCAGCTCCTCGATGAACGGGGCGACCAGCACCGCGGTCAGCGCGGCGGGGAGGTCGAACCGGTCGAAGAGCGCCGCCCCGGCGTTGTTGACTCTCAGCGACGCCGCGGTGGAGACGAACGCGCCCCACGCGAAGCAGAAGACCAGATACTTCAGCGGCTCCGGCTCGTACCGGTCGAGCCAGAGGAAGCAGGCCACCAGCACCGGCACCGGCAGGACCGCCGCGGCCACGCCGACCAGCAGCGCGTCCAGGCCCAGGTTGGTACCGAGGAAGTAGAGCATGTAGACCGCGCAGGCGGCGATCAGCAGCACCACCCCGGCCAGCACCAGGACGCGCCGCCAGCCCAGCCGGCGCGGCGGCATCCCGGGCGCGACCGCCCCCGGTGGTGGGACGGCGGGCGCGGTCGGCGGCGGCACGGGCCAGCCGGGCGGGGTGACGGCCATGCGGTCAGCGTAGTCACCCACGGCCCGCTGGTCCGGACGCATCGGCGGTGGTTATGCTGCCCACAGGTCACGAGTGCCAGCGTCAAGCCCCGGCTTGCTGGCCGGCAACCCTCGTCGAGTTCGCGGTGGGGTGCCCCGGGTGATGACCGGGCCCAGCCCGATCCGTGTGCTGGGCAAGCGCGGACCCCGTCCCGGTGTGCCCACACCCGGGGTCCCGAGGACCCCGGAGGAACCGGCATGACCGTCACCCTCGTACCGCCCACCCGTCCCACCGCGCACGCGCCGGGCCGGCCGGACCCGCTCGGCGTGCTCGGCGTACCCGGGCAGGTGAACCTGGACCACGCCGCGAGCGCACCCTGCGCGCGGGCCGCGGCCGACGCGGTGGCCGAGCTGCTGCCCTGGTACGCCAGCGTGCACCGCGGCGCCGGGGCGCTGTCGCGGCGCTGCACCCTGGCCTACGAGCGGGCCCGGCAGACGGTCGGCGACTTCTTCGGCGCCCGCGCCGACGACCACGTGGTCTTCACCCGCAACACCACCGACGCGCTGAATCTGCTGGCCCGGGCCCTGCCCGCCGGCACCACCGTGGTCACCTTCGCCGGGGAGCACCACGCCAACCTGCTGCCCTGGCCCCGCGGCTCGGTACGCCTGCCGGTGCCGGACAGCCCGGCCGCGGCGGTCCGGGCGCTGGACGCCGCTCTCGCCGAACTGCGTCGTGGCGAGGTGTCCGGGCCACCGGTGCTGGTCGCGGTGACCGCCGCGAGCAACGTGACGGGTGAGCGCTGGCCGGTGGCCGAGCTGGCCCGGGCGGCCCGCCGGCACGCCGCCCGGATCGTGGTCGACGCCGCCCAGCTCGCCCCGCACGCACCGGTGGACGTGGCCGAACTCGACGTGGACTACCTGGCGGTCTCCGGGCACAAGCTGTACGCGCCGTTCGGCGCGGGCGTGCTGCTGGGCCGGGCCGACTGGCTGGACGCGGCCCCGCCGTACCTGGCCGGCGGGGGCGCCACCAGTCACGTCGGCGCGGCCACCCACGACGTACGCTGGGCGGCCGGTCCGGCCCGGCACGAGGGCGGTACGCCGAACCTGCTCGGCGCGGTCGCCCTGGCCGCTGTCTGTACGGCGCTGGCCGGGGCCGACCGGGACGCCCTGCACGCCCACGAGCAGCTGCTGCTGGGCCGGTTGCGGAACGGCCTCGCCGCGCTGCCGGACGTGGTGGAGCTGCGCGCCTTCGCCGCGGACGCGCCCCGGGTCGGCATCGTCTCGTTCGTGCTGGCCGGCCGGGACTCCGCGGAGGTGGCCGGGTACCTGGCCCGGGAGCACGAGGTCGGGGTGCGCGACGGGCTCTTCTGCGCGCACCCGCTGGCCCGGCGGCTGCTCGCCGAGGCGGCGGCGCGCAGCGGCCGCGACGACCTGCCGCCGACCGCGCTGCGGGCCAGCCTCGGGCTGGGCAGCACGGCGGCCGACGTGGACCGGCTGCTCGCCGCGCTGGCCGCGCTGCGCTGAACGTGGCATGACGGCACCGCCGGTGTGGCCGGGGTGACGCCGGGTCCGGTGTCGGGCGGGTTCAGCCGAGCGGCGGGGCGGTGGGGGGCTTCGGGGGTGCGTTCTGCTCCGCCGGCCCACCGCCCGGTTTCTCCTGGTCGCCGAAGGACTGCCGGATCAGCCGGTTCGCCTCCTCCTGCTCGATGCCGGAGGCGACCATCAGGTCACTGGCGGTGGTACGCACCTGGGCGATCACGACGCTGCCGGAGAAGCCCACCCCCTGGGCGTACGCCCGGCCGGCCTCGCTGACCGCGCGCAGCGACCGCTCCCGGGCCCGTTCCGGCTCCGCCCCCACGGCGAACTCGTGCCGGAGCAGACGTACGGACTCGGCGAGGTGGGCCACCGCGTCCGGCATCGGTTCGGGGATCGGCTCCTCGTCCTCGATCATGGTGACGGCCCGGCGGATCAGCGTGCCGCTGTTGCGCATCGCCCGGTCGATCGGGGCGGCCGCCTCCGCGTAGTGGGTCAGTTCGCTGCGCCGGTGCCAGCGGGCCGGCGAAAGGGTGCTGGTCTCCTTCGCGCCCTCGATCGCCTCGGTGAAGGCGGCCAGTTCCTCCTTGTTCTCCCGCAGCCGCTCCAGGGCCCCCTGGGCGCTGCCGCGGTCGCGGTTGCGCAGCGCCTCGGCGCAGGCGTCGAGCTGGCCGGCGAGCAGGTCCATCGCGGGGCGGGCGGCCCGGTTGATCACCCGCAGCGGGTTGAGCGGCAGCAGGATCGCGGTCACCAGCAGCGCGATCCCACCGCCGACGAACGCGTCGACGAACCGGGGGATCTCCAGGTCCTGGACGGACGGGCTGAGCGTGACGATCAGCACCGCGGTCGCGGCGGCCTGGATGACGATGGCCACGCTGCCGCCGAAGAAGATGGTGAGCAGGATCGCCGACGTCACCACCAGACCGAGCTGCCAGCCACCGGTGCCGAGAAAATAGATCAGCACGTCGCCGAGGAGCACCCCGACCGCCACCCCGATGATCAGCTCGACGGTGCGGCGCAGCCGCTGCCCGATCGAGGCGGCCAGGGTGCCGACCGCCGAGATGGGCGCGAAGACGGGCTGCGGGTTGTTCAGCACCTCGGCCGCGAAGATCCAGGACAGCGCGGCGGCCAGCCCGGCCTGGACGGCCAGTCCGAGCGCCATCCGGACCCGGTGCAGCCGATCGTGCAGGGTGGCCCTGCTCCGGCGGCGCAACTGCGCCATCGCGTCGGCGATCCGGGCGGAGTCGATGTCCGCCCCGCCGTCGCGCAGGGCGCCGCGCCGCATAAGTGGGCGTCGTCGGTCCCGGGCCACGGCCATGGCGGGGACTACCCGTACCGGAAGGTTTCATCCCCACGCCCGTGCGGCAGACTCGACGGGGTGACGGAGCTGACCGAGCGCTGGCGGGCAGCGGCGCGGGATGCCGGTGCCACCGACGACCGGGCGTCGATCCGGGCCGGGCAGGAGCTGCTCGCCCGCTGGCGCGAGCCGCACCGCCGGTACCACACGCTGCGCCACCTGACCGCCGTGCTGGACGTGGTCGACGCGTACGCGGGGCTGGCCGCGCGGCCCGACCTGGTCCGGCTCGCCGCCTGGTGCCACGACGCGGTCTACGACCCGCGTGCCGCCGGGGACGCGAACGAGCGGGACAGCGCCGCGTTGGCCGGCACGCTGCTGACCGGGCTGGGGCTGCCGACCGAGGCGGTGACCGAGGTCCGCCGGCTGGTGCTGCTCACCGCCGGGCACGCCGTCGCCGACGGCGACCCCGACGGCGCGCTGCTCTGCGACGCCGACCTCGCGGTCCTCGCCGCGCCACCCGACGAGTACGACGCGTACGCCGCTGCGATCCGCCGCGAGTACGCGCACGTCCCCGAGCCGGGCTTCCGCGCCGGCCGGGCCCGTGCCCTGGACTCCCTGCTCGCTCTCCCCGCCCTCTTCCGGCTGCCCCCGCTGGCGGCCCGCTGGGAGGCACCCGCCCGCGCCAACCTCGCCCGCGAACTCGCCACTCTCCGCTGACCTCCGCCCCGGTCCTCGCCCCGCCCGCGCCGGCTCCACCGCCTGGCCCGGCCGCCCTCCGCGATCGTGCAGTTGCGGTGGAGGCGAAGCCCTCACCGCCACATGAAAGAGGCACCACGGGTGCAAGATCGGCAGGCGCGGAAGGCCGCAGTCAGACCAGGGTGGGATTCCGGGGGTGGAGGTGTTTGGGGCGGCGGAGACCGGCGGCCCGGAGCAGGTGGGCGATCTCGCGGGTGGGGACCACCCGGGCGCCGAGCCAGACCGCCACCGGGAACCGCTCGGCGGGGATGTCGTAGTGGTCACGGTCGAAGCACCGGCGGGGCACGCCCAGCGCCTCGGCGAAGGCGTGCAGCTCGGCGTGGGAGACGTCGCTGATCAGGTGGGACCAGAGCCGCCCCCGCCACGGCCAGGCGGGCCGGTCGAGGTACAGCATGGCGGCCAATCTAACCGGCGGTTAGCCTTCCCCGCATGGTTGGCTCCCCCCTCCTCGACGACCTCCGCGCGGCGCTCGGCGACGACGCCGTCCTCACCGACCCGGACCTGCTGCGGATGCACCGGCGCGACGAGGCGGACCTCTGCCCGGCCGGCACGCCGCTGGTGGTGACCCGCCCACGCAGCACCGAGCAGGTGGTGGCGGTGGTCCGGGCGGCCGCCCGGCACGGCGTACCCGTGGTGCCGCAGGGGGCGCGGACCGGGCTGGCCGGCGCGGCGAACGCGGTCGACGGGGCCGTCGTGCTCAGCACGGTGGCGATGGACGCGATCCGGGAGATCGACCCGGTCAGCCGGATCGCCGTGGTGCAGCCGGGGGTGGTCAACGCGACCCTGGCCGCGGCGGTGGCGAAGCACGGGCTCTGGTACCCGCCGGACCCGGGCTCCTGGGAGTCCTCCACCATCGGCGGCAACGTCTCCACCAACGCCGGCGGCATGTGCTGCGTCAAGTACGGCGTCACCACCGAGTACGTGCTGGGCCTGGAGGTGGTGCTCGCCTCCGGCGAGGTGCTGCGCACCGGCCGGCGCACCGCCAAGGGTGTCGCCGGGTACGACCTGACCCGGCTCTTCGTCGGCGCGGAGGGCACCCTCGGGGTGATCACCGAGATCACCGTGTCGCTGCGCCCGGCCCCCCAGGAGTCGCTGACCATGGTGGCTGTCTTCGGGTCCACGGCGGAGGCCGGCGCGGCGGTGGCCGACATCGCCGCCCAGGGGCTCAGCCCCAGCCTGCTGGAGCTGCTCGACCGGACCCACCTGCGGGCGATCGAGGCGTACCGGCCGATGGGTTTGCGGACCGACGCGCAGGCGCTGCTGCTCGCCGCCGCCGACACCGGTTCCCGGGCGGCCGACGACCTGGCCCGGCTGGCCGAGGTCTGCGAGGCCGCCGGGGCCGAGGAGGTGTACGCGGCCACCGACGCCGTCGAGGCGGCGGCGCTGCTGCAGGCCCGCCGGCTGGCCCACCCGGCGATGGAGAAGTTCGCCGCCGACGCCTTCCCCGGCGGCAACGGCGGCCTGGTCATCGACGACGTGGCGGTGCCGCGTGGCGCGCTGGCCGCGCTCCTCGACGGGGTGTCCCGGATCGCCGGTGAGTGCGACGTGCCGATCGGCGTGGTCGGGCACGCCGGGGACGGCAACATGCACCCCAACATCGTGGTCGACCGGGCCGACCCGGCGAGCGTCGAACGCGGCCGGCGGGCCTTCGACGAGATCATGCGGCTCGGCCTGGAACTCGGCGGCACCTGCACCGGCGAGCACGGCGTCGGGCTGCTCAAGCGGGACTGGCTGGCCCGGGAGATCGGCCCGGTCGGTGTCCGGGTGCACCAGGCGATCAAGGCGGCGCTGGACCCGGCGGGGCTGCTGAACCCGGGCAAGGTGCTCTGACCCCCGCCGGCCGGGAGTTCCGACGATGCGTCGGCTCGCCGGGGACCGTAGCGGGGCACACGCCCCTATTCGGCGTCGGGGCCCGAGGCGGATGCTCTCGACGGGTACATCCGGCGCACGCGTCGCAGTCCGTGAACGCCGTGGGTGACCGTCATGCCGGCGGATAGGGCCTGCTCGTCGGTGAGCTGGCCGGTGGCCCAGGCCAGGAAGGTGTCCGGGTCGGCCCGCAGGACCAGGTCCGGGCGGCTCGGGCAGCCCTCGCTGACGGTGTGCTCGGCGCCGTGGGCCCGGACCGTCAACACCTCGTCTCCGACGTGCAACGCGAGCGTGACCGGCTGCGCGGCGCCCGCGGGGTCGTAGCCGCCGTCCAGGGCGATCATCAGCCAGGCCAGCCGGAACTGTTCGCCGTCACGGGGGGCGCCGAGCAGCGGCAGCCCCCAGGCGCCGAGGGCGAGCAGGACCGGCCGGAGGGCGCGGCCCCGCTCGGTGAGCTCGTAGACGGTCGAGGCCGCAGGTGGCGGCAGCGTGCGCTGCGTGACGACGCCGGCGTTGTGCAGGCTACGCAAACGTTCGGCCAGCATGTTGGTCGCGATGCCGGGCAGCCCGGCGTACAGGTCGGCGTAGCGCTTCGGGCCGGTCAACAGTTCGCGGACCACCAGCAGGGTCCACCGTTCACCCAGGACCTCCAGGGCGCGGGCGACCGCGCAGTACATGTCGTACGTCTTCCTCGCCACGGGTACATGGTAATCACAAGCTCTTGCTTGCAAAAAACAAGTGGAGGTTCTAGGTTCGGACCCCTCGACGTGAGATGGAGAACGAGATGACGCAGGTGTTGTCCGACCCGGTGCATGCCATCGGTGCAGTGCCGTCCGCACGGCGGCTGCGCGCGGCGCTGCGATCCAACGTGGTGTTCTCGTCGGCGAGCGGGCTGGTACTGCTGACCGGCGGCGTCGCCGCCACGCCCTGGGGTCTGGGGCCGGCGTGGCTGACCCCCCTCGTCGGCGCCGGCCTGCTGCCGTTCGCCGCGGCGGTGGCCCGGATCGCGGTGCTCCCGGCGACCGCGCTGCGCCGGCAGGCCGGATGGGTGATCGCGGCGGACGCCACCTGGGTCGTCGCCAGCCTGATCCTGCTGATCACGGCGGACCTGCCCGCGCCCGGCGCGGCGGTGGTCGCAGCCGTCGCCGCGATCGTGGCCACGCTCGCCGGCTGGCAGACGCTTGGCCTGGTCGCGATCCGCCACGACGACCCGCTGGGCGACCTGGAGATCGTCCAGGCCAGCCGCGTGCTACCCGCCCCGCCGCAGCGGGTGTGGCCGCTGCTGACCGACCACGACCTCTACGGGCGGCTGGCCCCCAACCTGTCCACGGCGCAGGTGATCAGCGAGCCCGACCAGCCGCTGCGCCGCCGCTGCACCGACACCTCCGGAAACGGCTGGGAGGAGACCTGCACCCTGTGGGACGACGGCCGCCGCTACGCCGTCGAGGTCGACACCAGCGACTACCCCTACCCCCTCGCCACCATGCGCGGGCTGTGGCAGGTCGACCCCGACCCCGCCGGCAGCCGGGTCACCATGCGCTTCGCCTACCGGGCGGACGCCACCCTGCGTGGAGGGCTGTTCGCCGTGGTGTTCCGACCCTTGTTCCGACCCGTCCTCGCCCGCGTCTTCAGCGGCTGGCGCAGCCACCTCACCGACTGAGTGCGACGGCACCTGCGCCGGAAGGCGGCCGGGAAGCGCGGCGCATTCCCGGCCGCCTTCCGGTCATCGCCGGCCAGCGGTCGCCACTCAGGCGGTCGGTTCGGCCGGGGTGGCCTGGGTGAGCAACAGCAGGATCTCGTGGGCCACCGGCGGGCGCTCCTCACCGGGGCAGTCCTGTGAGGTGATCAGGCCGACCGAGGTGAGCAGGCTCGACGTCAGAGAGTCGATGCAGGTGGCCTTGTACTTGCGGACCTCGTCGGTCTCCTGGGCCAGCCGCGGGTCGGCGAGCAGCCCGTGCAGCCGCTTGAGCCGCTCCGGGTCGAGCGACCCGGTGGAGGTCACCCCGTCACCGGCGCAGTCGTCGCACTCCCAGCGGCCGTCGGGCTCCACGTTGAGCGAACGGAGCGGACCGTCCTGACCGAGTTTCTGCACCAGGCTGACCCGAGCCACGGCCGGGGACGCCGTCACCGCTGTCCCCTTCGGTTCCCGTGTGGACTCGCCGCCGTCCTGGCCGAACACCGAGCAGGCGGTGAGGGTGACCGTCAGGACGGCACCGGCGGAGACCATGAGCACGCGTGACCACTGAGGGGGAACCACGCGCCGCAACCTACCCCACCGTAGGTAAGAACCGGTACCGGCTGACCGGACGGGCGCCGACGGGTGCAACGTCCACGGGGTCGACCGGTCAGCGGGAGGAGGTCGGGAGTTCGACGCTGTCGCCGTCGACACCCCGGTCCGCGGCGAAGCCCCGCACGTCGGGCGCACCGAGCCGGGCCGCGTCCGCGGTGGCGTCGTCCGGCATGAGCTGGGACTCCCGCTCCGCCTCGACCCGCGCCCGGTAGTGCGCGACCTCCCGCTCCCGGGTGGCCGCGTCCCAGCCGAGCACCGCACCCATCAGCTCCGCCGTGTGCCCGGCAGACTCCAGACCCCGGTGCGTGGTCTCGAAGGAGATCCGGGTACGCCGGGTCAGCACGTCCTCCAGGTGCAGCGCCCCCTCCGCACGGGCCGCGTACGTCACCTCGGCGGCAAGGTACTCCGGCGCGCCGGCCAGCGGGGACGCCTGCAGAGGGTCGGCGTCGATCAGGGCCAGCAGCTCCCGGGTCAGGGTGCCGTAGCGCTCCAGCAGGTGCTCGACCACGCCCACCGGCACGCCGTGCCGGCGGGCCAGGTCCGCCCGGTCCCGCCACATCGCCGCGTACCCGTCGGCGCCGAGCAGCGGCAGGTCGGCGGTGCGGGACGGCCGTACCCCGCCGAGCCGGCGGGCGGCCCGGTCGACCACGTCCGAGGCCATCACCCGGTACGTCGTGTACTTGCCGCCGGCGACCAGGAGCAGCCCGAGCATCGGCTCGAAGACCGCGTGCTCGCGGGAGAGCTTGGAGGTGGAGTCCGCCTCACCGGCCAGCAGCGGGCGCAGGCCGGCGTAGACGCCCTCGATGTCCGCCGTGGTCAGCGGCCGGTCGAGCACCGTGTTGACCTGGTCGAGCAGGTACTGGATGTCGCGGGCGGACGCGGCCGGATGGGACCGGTCCAGCCGCCAGTCCGTGTCGGTGGTGCCGATGATCCAGTGCCCGCCCCAGGGGATCACGAAGAGCACGCTGCTGGCGGTACGCAGGATCAGTCCGGTCTCGCCGGTGATCGCCGACCGGGGGACGACGAGGTGCACGCCCTTGGAGGCGCGTACCCGGATGCCGGGGCGCAGCCCGACGTCGTTGAGCATCCGCGACATGTCGTCGCTCCATACGCCGGTCGCGCCGATGACGACCCGGGCGTGCACCTCGAACTCGGCGTCGGGGGAACCGGGGGCCGCCTCCAGGTCGCGGACCCGGACCCCGGTGACCTCGCGGGCCTGCCGGATCAGTCCGACGGCGCGGGTGCTGGTCACCACCGTCGCGCCGAGGCTCGCCGCCGTGCGGGCCAGGGTGACCACCAGCCGGGCGTCGTCGACCTGCCCGTCGTAGTAGCGGATGGCCCCGGCCAGGGCGTCCGCACGCAGGCTGGGGAAGATCCGCCGGGCCCCCTCGCGGCTCAGGTGCCGGTGCAGCGGCATGCCCCGGCCGCCGCCGAAGACCCCGGCGAAGGCGTCGTAGGTGGCCACGCCGGCGCCGTAGTAGGCGCGGCGGAAGGCGCGGGCGGGCAGGTCGCGCAGACTCTCACCGGCGGGCAGCGGCACCAGGATCGGCACCGGCCGGACCAGGTGCGGGGCGAGCCGGGTGGCGAGCAGGCCGCGCTCGGTCAGCGCCTCGTGGACCAGATGGAACTCCAACTGCTCCAGGTAGCGCAGGCCGCCGTGGATCAACTTGCTGGACCGGCTGGACGTGCCGGCGGCGTAGTCGCGCGCCTCCACCAGGGCCACCTTGAGCCCTCGGGAGGCGGCGTCCAGCGCGGCGCCCGCCCCGGTGACGCCACCCCCGATGATCAGCACGTCGAAGCGCTCGGTCCGGAGCCGGCGCAGGTCGGTGGCGCGGCGCTCCGGGGAGAGCTGGCCGGCGGCGGATCGGGTCAGGTTGGGGTCACGCACCCGTCCACGGTAACCGCCCGGAGCCACGAGCAGCAGGCCCCGATCCCCCGGGCACGCGGTGACACCCGCGCAGTCACGGTCGGTCACCGCCATGACGTCGCACCGACAGTCACTCTCCGTGGTGACCGGGGCGGCTCCGGCCGCCATCGAGGCCAGTCGTGCGCCGGGCGTGGAAGAGTGGCTGCCATGCAGGCCGAGCCTCCCCACCGGAACGTCGGTCCCGCCCCACCCGTCGTCCGGACGGACAGTCCGTGGCCGGTGGTGGCGGCGGTTCTCGCCGGGCTGTGGACCGTCGGGTTCACCGTGCTCAGCCAGCTCACCGGCTGGGTGGCCGACCAGGTCCTGCTCGCCTCCGGGCTGGACCGGGCGGTCCCGCTCTGGCCGATGATCAGCCTGTCCACCGTCCTGCTGGTCGGCGGTCCCGCGCTGGCGCTGGCGCTGCTGCCCCGCTCCACGGCGGTCCGGGCGACCGGCCGGGCGTGGCTGGCGGCGACGTTGGCGCTCGGCGCGCTGGGGCTGCTCCGGGCGGTGCCGCCGGTGCACCACGAGGCGTACCTCGCCGCGCTGGCGACCACCGCCGCGCTGGCCGCACTCGTGGTACGCCGCCTCGCCGGCCGCCGCGCAGTCGGCGGAGCTCCGGCGACGGACCGGCCGGGCGACGGCGCCGTCGCCGCGGAAGCCGACGACCGCACCGTGCGCCGGCCGCCCGGACCGACCCGGTGGACGCCCGGTCCGGTCACCCTGTTCGGGGTGGCCGGCGGGCTGGCCCTGCTGCTGCCCTGGGTCTGGGTGGGGGCGCTCGGCGGGCTGCTGGAGACGCTGCTCGCCGGGCTCGCGGCGGCGACGCTCGGCACGCTGGCCGGGAGCCTGCTCGGCGGCGCCTTCTGGGCCCGCTTCACCGTCGGCACGCCACCCGCACCGGCACGGCTGGTGCTGGTCGGCGGCCTGGTCGCCGGGGTGGTGCTGCTGCCGGTCGCCGCCGGGGTCGGGCACTCCGGCGCACAACTGCCCCTGCTGCTGGTCCTGCCACCGACGGCCTTCGCGCTGGCCGCCCTGCACGCCGCGGCCGTCCGCCGGGCCCAGCCCGGCACGGCGGGCGGCGACCCGGACGGCCGGCCCACGGATGCCGCCGCCCCGGGCGGCGCGGCGGCGGGGGCCGGCTGGCTGGTCGGGCTCGGCGTGCTCGGCCCGCTGGCCCTCACCGACCCGGAGGAGATCACCCTCCTCCTGGCCACCACCCGCGACGTGCCGTTCTGGGTGACGGTGGCCGCCGGGGGCGGGCTCGCCGTCGCGGTCCTGCTCGCCCTCGGGTACGGCGTGCTGCTGGCCCGGCCCGGCACCCGGCCGCCGAGCCGGCGGGTGGCCGCGGTGACCGCCGCCGCGCTGCTGGTCACGGTCGGGGTGGTCGCGGCCGGCCCGGGGCAGCCCGGCCTGCACGGCGAACGGCTGCTGGTGGTGCTCCGCGAGCAGGCCGACCTCGCCGGTGTCCCCGCCGGGCCGCCGGGGCGTGCCGGCCGGGACGCCCGCGCCGCCGAGGTGTACCGCCGGTTGGTCGACACCGCCGAGCGGACCCAGGGCGACCTGCGGCGGGAGTTGGCCCGACTCCGGCTGCGTCCCACCCCGTACTACCTGGTCAACGCGATCGAGACCGACGGCGGGCCGGCGGTGCGGGCCTGGCTCTCCGGCCGGCCCGAGGTGGCCCGGGTGCTGGTCAGCCAGCGGGTCCGACCGGTGCCCGCCCCCGCGCCGACCACCGGGGGCGACCGGCCCGCACCCGGCACGTCGGTATGGAACGTCCGGACGATCGGGGCCGACCGGGTCTGGTCCGAGCTGGGGGTGACCGGGTCCGGCGTGGTGGTCGGCAGCTCCGACTCCGGGGTGGACGGCCGCCACCCGGCGCTCGCCGCCGGATTCCGTGGCGGCGACGACTCCTGGTACGACCCGTGGAACGGCACCCGCGCCCCGAACGACTCCGGCGGGCACGGCACGCACACGGTGGGCAGTGCCGTCGGCCGGGACGGGATCGGGGTGGCCCCGGGGGCGGACTGGGTGGGCTGCGTCAACCTCGACCGTA
This sequence comes from Micromonospora halophytica, assembly GCF_900090245.1. GTDB lineage: Bacteria > Actinomycetota > Actinomycetes > Mycobacteriales > Micromonosporaceae > Micromonospora > Micromonospora halophytica. Next base: position 92,790 of record NZ_FMDN01000016.1, on the reverse strand, counting down.
ACCTCGGCAATCCGGCGCGCTACCTGGACTGCCTCCAGTTCATGCTGGCCCCCTTCCCGCCCGGCGGCGACCCGTTCGCCGACGGCCGGCCGGCGCGGGCGCCGGACGTGCTGACCAACTCGTGGGGCTGCCCACCGATCGAGGGCTGCGACGCCGGGGTGCTGCGCCCGGCGACCGCCGCGCTGACCGCCGCCGGGATCCTGGTGGTCGCCGCCGCCGGGAACACCGGCCCGTACTGCGGCTCGATCGTCGACCCGCCCGCGCCGTACCCGGACGTGCTGACCGTCGGCGCGGTGGACCGGGACCGGACGGTCACCGAGTTCTCCAGCCGGGGTCCCGCCCCGGGCGGCGCGGCCAAGCCGGACCTGCTCGCCCCGGGCGCGGGCGTGCTCTCCGCGATGCCCGGCGGCGGGTACGCCACCCTCGACGGCACGTCCATGGCGACGCCGCAGGTGGCGGGCGTGGTGGCGCTGATGTGGTCGGCGAACCCGGCGCTCGTCGGCGACCTGGCGCGTACCAGGGACATCCTCCGGGAGACGGCGAAGCCGGCCGGGGAGAGCACCCGCACCGACGCCGCCCGACAGTCGTGCGAGGGTCGGGACAGCACCGGTGCCGGCGTCGTCGACGCGTACGCGGCGGTGCGGGCGGCCCGCGCCGGCTGAGCGGGTCTTGCGCCGACCCGTGGTGGTTGATCTAGGGTCGGCGACCATGGAGTTCCGCCTCGCCGAACTGCCCGTCGACCGGGTGCCCGACGCCGTCGCCCTCTGCGGGCGCGCGCTCGACCTGCCCGAGGACGCCGCCGAGGCGGCCCCCCTGGTGGACGCCCTCTGGACCCGGGCAGCCGCCGAACGGCCGGTGCTGGCGCTCGGGGCGTACGCGGGTGACGAGTTGGTCGGGGTGCTGATCGGGTCGCTCTCGGCGGCGGACCGCCGGCTGGGGCACGTGGACCTGGTCGCGGTCGCGCCGGGACAGCGCCGCCGGGGCGTCGGGCGGTCGCTGCTGGCCGGGGCGGAGCGGTGGCTCGCCGGGCTCGGCGCGGCCGAGGCGCTGCTGGCCGGGAACCCGCCGTACTACGGCTGGCCAGGGATCGACGTGCGGTACACCCCGGCGGTGTGCCTGGCCCTGGCGGCGGGCTACCGGCAGGACCGTACCGCCTGGAACATGACCGCTGACCTGTCGTACGACGGCTCGCCGGCGCTGCGCACCACGGAGCCGGCACAGACCCGGCTCGCCGGCCGGGGGATCTCGGTACGCCGCGCGGAGCCGGCGGACCTGCCGGCGCTGGTCGCGTTCGCCCGGTCCACCTTCGGTGGCGCGTGGGACGGCGAGCTGACCGGTTCGGTCGGGCGCGACGGCGCGGGCTGCCACCTGGCGGAGCGGGACGGGGAGATCATCGGGTTCGCGGCCTGGGGGTCGTCCCGGCCGAGCTGGTTCGGGCCGATGGGCACCGCGCCTGCGGCGGCGGGATCGGGCATCGGCGGGGTGCTGCTGCGCCGCTGCCTGGCCGACCAACGGGCGGCCGGGATCACGGCGGCGCAGATCGGCTGGGTGGGGCCGGTGCCGTTCTACGCGGGCAGCGTGGGCGCCCGGATCGAACGGGTCTTCTTCCTGTATCGCCGGACACTCTGAGCACAGACTGGTCCGGCATAACGGACAGATCATCATTTAGCGCTGTTCACCCGCGCAGGTGATCGACGCCCCCTACCGTTTCGGTAGAGGAGGCGGCCATGACCACGGACGACGAGCAGACCGACGACGCGGTGCCCGGTGCCTGGACGCCGGTCGGCGACCCGCCCACCCCGGTGCCGTTCGACCGCCGGGACTACGGCGACGCCGAGCAGATGGCGGAGATGACCGGCATCGACGAGCCGGCGGCCGACGAGCCGGTGACCGTGGTGGACGAGCCGGTCCCGGTCCCCCCGCCGTACGACCGGGCGCAGAAGCGGCGCAACCACCGGCCCCTGCCCTGACCGACGCGGAAGGGGCGGACCGCTGACGCGGCCCGCCCCTTCTCGGCGTTGGTGGAACTGGACTCAGAAGTCCATGTCCCCGCCACCCGGACCAGCCGGGGCGGCCGGGGTCTTCTCCGGCTTGTCCGCCACGACGGCCTCGGTGGTGAGGAAGAGCGCCGCGATCGACGAGGCGTTCTGCAGCGCCGAACGGGTCACCTTGGCCGGGTCGATGATGCCCGCGGCCAGCAGGTCGACGTACTCGCCGTTGGCGGCGTTGAGGCCGTGACCCGGGTCGAGGTTGCGGACGTGCTCGACGACAACACCACCCTCGAGGCCGGCGTTGACGGCGATCTGCCGCAGCGGGGCGTCCAGCGCGATCTTGACAATCTGCGCGCCGGTCGCCTCGTCGCCGGTCAGGTCCAGCTTGTCGAAGGCGGTCTTGCCGGCCTGCACCAGCGCGACGCCACCACCCGGGACGATGCCCTCCTCGACGGCGGCCTTCGCGTTGCGGACGGCGTCCTCGATGCGGTGCTTGCGCTCCTTGAGCTCGACCTCGGTGGCCGCGCCGACCTTGATCACCGCGACACCGCCGGCCAGCTTGGCCAGCCGCTCCTGCAGCTTCTCACGGTCGTAGTCGGAGTCGCTCTTCTCGATCTCGGCCCGGATCTGGTTGACCCGGCCCTGGATCTGCTCGGCGTCGCCGGCACCGTCGACGATGGTGGTCTCGTCCTTGGTCACCACGACCTTACGGGCGCGGCCCAGCATGTCGAGGCCGACGGCGTCCAGCTTGAGGCCGACCTCCTCGCTGATGACCTGGCCACCGGTGAGGATGGCGATGTCGGCCAGCATGGCCTTGCGGCGGTCACCGAAGCCCGGCGCCTTGACGGCGACCGACTTGAAGGTGCCCCGGACCTTGTTGACGACCAGGGTGGCCAGGGCCTCGCCCTCGATGTCCTCGGCGATGATCAGCAGCGGCTTGCCCGACTGCATGACCTTCTCCAGGATCGGGAGCAGGTCCTTGACCGACGAGATCTTGCTGTTGACGATCAGGAGGTAGGGGTCGTCGAAGACGGCCTCCATGCGCTCCGGGTCGGTCATGAAGTACGCGGAGATGTAGCCCTTGTCGAAGCGCATACCCTCGGTGAGCTCCAGCTCCAGACCGAAGGTGTTGCTCTCCTCGACGGTGATGACGCCTTCCTTGCCGACCTTGTCCATCGCCTCGGCGATGATCTCGCCGACGCTGGTGTCGCCGGCCGAGATGGAGGCGGTGGAGGCGATCTGCTCCTTGGTCTCCACGTCCTTGGCGAGCTTGAGCAGCTCCTCCGAGACGCTGGCCACGGCAGCCTCGATGCCCCGCTTCAGGGCCATCGGGTTGGCGCCGGCGGCCACGTTGCGCAGGCCCTCGCGAACCAGGGCCTGGGCCAGGACGGTCGCCGTCGTCGTGCCGTCACCGGCGACGTCGTCGGTCTTCTTCGCGACCTCCTTGACCAGCTCGGCGCCGATCTTCTCGTACGGGTCCTCGAGCTCGATCTCCTTGGCGATGCTCACACCATCGTTGGTGATGGTGGGGGCACCCCACTTCTTCTCGAGCACGACGTTGCGGCCCTTGGGGCCGAGCGTCACCTTCACGGCGTCGGCGAGCTGGTTCATGCCCCGCTCGAGGCCGCGGCGCGCCTCTTCGTCGAACGCGATCATCTTGGCCATACGGCGTTGTCCTCCTGGACACTCACGGGCCACCCGAGTGTGTGCCCCGGATGGGCCGCCTGGTGTACGCACCTTGGGACGTCGCCACCTGGCGACGACGACGTCCTTCGGCCGGGCCGGATAGCCCGCGACGACCGGCCATGTGCCCCGGCGACGTTGTGGAACGTCTCCGCGACCGTGGCCCCACCGCCCCGACCATTGGCACTCACGGTGTGCGAGTGCCAATGACTTGTTTAGCACTCTCCCCTGCCGAGTGCAAGCACACTCCGATCCGTCAGCCGAGTTCGGCCGCCAGCCGGGCAGCGTTCACCGGGCCCTCCTGGGCCCGCTGTTCGGCGTACGTGGCGACCAGCCCGACGAGCTGGATCAGCTGGACCGGAAGGGTCAGCACGGACGACACCACGGTCACCGCCACCACCACCGCCGCCGAGGCCGGGGTGCCGAGCGGATCCGCGCCGAACGGGGCCGTCGCGACGGTCTCCAGCACGAAGCCGATCATCCCGCCGGCGAGCAACGCCAGCGCCACCAGGCCGACCCGGCCCAGGACCAGCCCGAGCCGGTCGTGGAAGAACCGGAACGAACGGCCGATCGGGTTCTGCCACTCGAAGAGGTACACCGGGCCGGCGAGGGCGAGCGCGAAGGCGAGGTAGATGCCGGGCAGCACGACGAAGCACACGCCGACCACCACCAGCAGGGAGACCAGCAGCTGCCAGCCCCACAGGCCGAGCGCGCGGCGCACGCCGTAGCGGAACGCGCCGCCGAGGTCGACCGGCTCACCGGCGGCCTGGCGGGTGACCACCCAGGTGCCGCCCGCCCAGCCGACACACTGCACCAGGCTGAACAGCAGGCTGACGAGGAACACGGCGGAGCCGAAGACGGCCAGGTCGCCCAGGAAGCCGTCGGGCAGGGAGCCGTCGGCCGGCAGCGGCTCCTCCCCGCCCGGGGCGAGCGCGAGCGAGACCAGCGAGACGACCAGGCCGGGCAGCACCTGGGTGAGGAACAGCAGCGGCAGCAGCAGCCGCCAGCCGCGACGCACCGCTCCGGCGCAGCGTGCGAACCAGCCGTTGACGCCGGCGTGGGGCGGGTTGACCAGCGGGTCGTCCGGGTCCCATCCGCCCGGACCGGGCCAGCCGTACGGGAGGTGACCGCCGTACGGCGGGTAGCCCGGGGCGAAGCCGGCGTACGGGCCGGCGCCGGGCGGGAAGCCGCCGGTGGGCGGGAAGACGTGACCCGGGGCGGCCGGATCCCACGGGTACGCCGGCTGGCCGGGCACCGGGGCGGTCGGACCTCCCGGCGCGGTGAAGCCGGGCGGGTCGGAGGCCGTGGTGGCCCCGTCGGGCCGGACCGGCGAGTCGGCGGCCGGGTCGGCGGGCTCAGGGCGGTCACCGGGGCCGGACGAACCCACGGAACCGGGCTCGGGAGAACCCGGAGGGGACTGGTCGGACATGGGCCCTCCTCAGCAACGACGGCTGGAACGGCTCATGATCTTCCCTGGCGCCCGCCCGCGCCGCCGCCCCGGGACGGGACGGACCGGCGAGCGGGGCCGGGCGCGGACTCAGGCGATGACGCGGACCCCCTCGGCCTGCGGCCCCTTCTGACCCTGGGCGATCTCGAACTCCACCCGCTGCCCGTCGTCCAGCGCCTTGTAGCCGTCCATCTCGATTGCGGAGAAGTGGACGAAGACGTCCTGGCCGCCGTCGACGGCGATGAAGCCGTAGCCCTTTTCGGCGTTGAACCACTTCACGGTGCCCTGTGCCACGGTGCACTTCCTCACTCTGCGCGGCGTTCCACAACCCCGGAGGCCGGCGGGCCGGCACCGGACGACCACCGTTCGGCGATCGGCGACGGCCGCTGAATCGGTGACCGAAATCGCACGCTACACGAGGAGTGACGACGGCGCACGACCACAAATCGGGCATATTTCGGCCCAGGGTCACCGCCACCTCCATCGGTGACGGTCACTGGGGTATGCAGGTGACATGACACCACCGCCGGCCCCGTCGGACACCCGGACGGCAGCCGTGCGGCGGGTCCGCCCCGCCGACGCCGCCCGGATGCGGGCGCTGCGGTTGGAGATGCTCGCGGACTCGCCGCTGGCCTTCCTGGAGACCGTCGCGCAGGCCGCCGCCCGCCCGCACGCCGACTACGCCGCCCGGATCGCGCACGTCTCGCAGGGCTGCCAGACCGCCCAGTTCGTCGCCGACCCCGGCGGCCGGCTGGTCGGGCACGCCGGCGGCACCGTGTCGCCCGACGAGCCCGGCCTGACCGTCGTGTACGCCGTCTACGTCACCCCCGCCTGGCGGGGTCGGGGCCTGCTCGGCGCGCTGATCGACGGGGTGGCCGTCTGGTCGCGCCGGTGCGGGCGCCCGGAGCTGATGCTGGAGGTGGTGGTCGGCAACGACCGCGCCTACCGGGCGTACCGGCGGCTGGGCTTCACCGACACCGGGGTGCGTGTCCCGCACCCGACCGTCCCCGCCCTGCGCGAACTCCAGATGCGCCGCCCCGCCTGACCGAGAGGGCTTCCGGGGCAGCCCGCCCCGGAAACCCCCACCGTGACCAGAAGATCAGACGTGCCGACGGCTCTGCACGACCCGGAACCGGTTCGCCACGTACGCGCCGTCGGTCAGCGCGGCGTTGGCGGCCGGGTTGGCGCCGCTGCCGTGGAAGTCCGAGAACGCGGCCGACTGGTTCACGAACACTCCGCCGGTCAGGTTGCAGGACAGGTGCACCCCGACGTCGATCGCGGTGGCCTCGGCGGCGTCCAGCACCGACTGGTCGGTCGAGTAGACGGCGGCGGTCAGCGCGCCCTTCTCCCCCACGGTCGAGCGGAGGATCTCCAGGCTGTGCGCGGTCGAGTCGGTGGCGATGACGAACGAGATCGGCCCGAACCACTCCCTGCCGTACACCTCGGTGTCCCCGGCGGCCAGCTTGACGATGGTCGGCGTCCGCACCACCGCGCCGGGCAGCGACGGGTGCTCGACGGTGCGCGACTCCAGCACCGCCTCGCCGACCTTGGTGACCTCGTCGAGGCGCTCCAGCACACCGTCGTTGACGATCGCGCCGGTCAGCTCGACGCCCCGGGCCGGGTCGGCGGTGAGCTTGCCGACCGCGGCGGCGATGCCGGCGGCCACCTCGTCGAAGCTCTTGTGCCCCTGGTCGGTGCCGATGCCGCCGGCCGGGATGAGGATGTTCTGCGAGGTGGTGCACATCTGGCCGCTGTAGAGCGTGAGCGTGAAGCCCAGGTTGCGGCACATGCCGGCGAAGTCGTCGGTGGAGTCGACGACGACCGCGTTGAGGCCGGCCTTCTCGGTGTAGACGGCCGCCTGCCGGGCGTTCGCCTCCAGCCAGTCGCCGTACTCGGTGGAGCCGGTGAAGTCGACGATCTTGACGGCCGGGTGCAGGGCCAGCGTGGAGGCGAGCTTCTCGCCCGGCGCCTCGGGGGCGAGCAGCACGAGGTTCGGGTCGAAGCCGGCCTCGGCGAGCACCTCGCGGGCGTACTTCACGGTGATCGCCAGCGGTAGCACCGCGCGCGGGTGCGGCTTGACCACCACCGGGTTGCCGGTGGCCAGCGAGGCGAAGAGGCCCGGGTACGAGTTCCAGGTCGGGAAGGTGTTGCAGCCGATCACCAGGGCCACGCCCCGGGGCACCACGTGGAACGTCTTGGTCATCCGCAGCGGGTCGCCCTTGCCGGCCGCCTTCTCCCAGCCGGCCGTCCCCGGGTGCCGGGTCATCTCGGCGTACGCGTAGGCGACCGCCTCCAGCGCCCGGTCCAGCGCGTGCGCGCCGCCGGCCTGGAAGGCCATCACGAACGCCTGGCCGCTGGTGAACTGCACCGCGTTGGCCAGTTCGAAGATGTGCCGGTGCAGCCGGGCCAGGATCTCCAGGCAGACGCCCACCCGGGCCTGCGGGCCGGCGTCGCGCCAGGCCGGCAGGGCGGCGGTGGCGGCGGCGACCAGCTCGTCGGCGCCCGCGTGCGGGTAGCGCACGTTCAGCTCCAGCCCGAACGGGCTGGTCTCGGTGGCGACCCGGTCGCCGTCGCCGGGCTGGTCGAGGGGAAAGTCGCCGTCGAGGTACGCCTCGAACGCCACCTTGCCGTCGGCGGCGGCGGTCTCGCCGTACACCCGGGGGCTGGGGGACTCGGGGTAGGCGGACCAGTACGCCCGCTCCGTGATCGCGGTCAGCGCCCGGTTGAGGGTGTCGGCGTGCCTGTCGTACAGGGCCTGCGGGGTCTCCGTCATGCCCGCCATCATGCAACAGCCGGCCACCAGATCAGTAGGGGCGTGTCACAACTCGGATCGTCGTCGGCCACTCCCGCCGGGCCGCCCGCCCGCCGGTCCCCGCCGACGGCCGGCATGACCGGACCGGTGCCGGGTAATCCGCGCCGACGGTGTCAGGAGACAACCCGACAGGAGGTGGCCAGGATGTCCTTCGTCCAGGTGATCGAGTACGAGTCGGACCAGCGGGACAAGGTGCGGGAACTCAGCGAGCAGTGGGCGCAGGAGCAGCCGGACGGCGGGCCCAGCCGGTTCGTGATGGCGGAGGACCGGGAGCGTCCGGGCCATTTCGTCATGGTCGCCGAGTTCGACAGCTACGAGCAGGCGATGGCGCACAGCGGGCGGCCGGAGACCGGCGAGTACGCCGAGCGGATGCGGAAGCTGGCGAAGGGGACTCCCCGCTACGTCAATCTGGAGGTCGCCCACGAGGAGGGCTGACCGCCGGACCTGCCGGGAACTCAGAGCGTCAGCTGCCACTCCGTCGAGGCGTCGATCGGGCGGAAGCCGACCTGCTCGTTGATCCGGATCATGTGGGTGTTCTCCGCCGCGTTGTAGGTGTCGATGGCCCGCAACTCCGGCTCGTGGGCGAGGGCGTGGCCGAGGTTCTCGATCTTGGTGAGCAGGCCGAGCCGGTGGCCCCGGTGCTCCGGGTCGACGATGGTGATCTGCTGCCAGGCGTGCCAGGTGCTGCTGGCCACCAGGCTGACCAGGGTCCAGGCGGCCAGCCGCCCGGTCGCCTCGTGCACCGCACCGACGTGGTAGCGCCGGGTGCCCCGCGCATCCAGCGACCGCTCCATGCCCCGGATCCGCTCCGCGTCGATCTGCTCCTGCTCCCACTCCAGGTCGCCGGTGGGCGCGTCGGTCATCAGCCGGCTCTCCAGGTAGGCGACGTCGGCGACGTACTCCTCGGGGGTCCCCTGCCGCCAGCGGACCGTGCGGTAGCCGGCGGCCGCACCCCGGGCGTCGGCCGCGAGGGCGTCGAGCGCGGCCCGGTCGAGCGTGCTGAGGTCGAGCCGGCGGCGGATCTCGACGAGCACGGGACGCGCGCCGAGCGCGGCGGCGAAGGCGTCCCCGGCCGGATCCCGCTGCGGGCCGCCCGGCAGGGCCGACACGGTCGAGCCGACCACCCGTTTGCGCCCCGCCTCGCGGAGCAGCCGCAGGCCGTGCTCGTACAGCGCCCGGCCCACGCCCCGCCGCCGGTACGCCGGGTCCACCACCAGCTCGACGACGGCGTTGTCGGTGTTGTCCAACTGGGGAAGATCCAGGCGGAGCGAGCCGGCCGGTGCCCCGTCGAGCCGGGCGATCACCCGCCGGATGTCGACGCCCGGCATCGGGTGCCGGATCATCGCCTCGAAGCGCTGCCGGCAGTACGGCGGGAGGTCCGGCGGGCCCGCCGCTTCGGCGGCGGCTCCGATCCGGTAAGCGGCCTCGACGGCGGCCGGGTCGGCGAGGTCGAGCGGTGCGACGTCGATGCCCATGCCGGCGAGCCTGACCGACACACAGCGAAGGGGCCAGCGAATTTCCGCTGGCCCCTTCGGACGTTGGTCGGGAGGGACGTCCGCACAACGCCTCCGGCGTTGGGTCGCAAGAACTTGAAAAGTCTCCGGCGGATGCCCTCCCGCACCGAGCATCTTGCGCCGTCCGGTTCCTGTCGTCAAGTCCTTGTCGGCGGTTTTTCCGCACTCACAGCGAAAAGCCAGTTACCCGGCGGATCGACCCGATCCCCCGTCCGGGCGATCCACCCTCCCCCGACCGCCCCCTCTCCCCCGGCCGGAGGCCATGGCGGCGACATGGCGGTATCGGGATCGCCCCGACAGCGCCCTGTCGCCGCCATGGAGTCGATCACTCGCATGGGGGCGGCGGCAGCCGGCCCGGCGGCGCGGGTCAGGAGAGGAGGCCGGCGTCGCGGGCGGCGCGCAGGGACGGCTTGATGCGGTGGGTGGGGCCGACCTGGCCGGCGACCGCGTCGATGGTCTTCAGGCCCTCGCCGGTGTTGAACACGACGGTCTCGGCGGTCGGGTCGAGCCGGCCCGACTCGACCAGCTTGCGCAGCACCGCCACGGTCACCCCGCCGGCGGTCTCGGCGAAGACCCCGGTGGTACGGGCGAGCAGCCGGATCCCCTCACGGATCTCCTCGTCGTCCACGTACTCCATCCAGCCACCGGTACGGCGCACCGCCTCCAGCGCGTACAGGCCGGCGGCCGGGTCGCCGATGTTGAGCGACTTGGCGATGCCGGTCGGCTTGACCGGGGTGATGGTGTCCCGGTCGTCGTGCAGGGCGGTGGCGATCGGGTTGCAGCCCGCGGACTGCGCGCCGAAGACCTTCCAGCCACCGGCCGGGGCCTCGACCAGGCCGATCTCGACCAGCTCGGAGAACGCCTTGTCGACCTTGGTGAGCAGTTCGCCGCTGGCCATCGGGATGACCACCTGGGCCGGGATGCGCCAGCCGAGCTGCTCGGCCACCTCGTACCCGAGGGTCTTCGAACCCTCGGCGTAGTACGGGCGGACGTTGACGTTGACGAACGCGGTGTCCTCGAACTCGTCGGTCTCCACCAGCTCGCCGCAGAGCCGGTTCACGTCGTCGTACGAGCCGTCGATGGCGACCAGGTCGCCGCCGTAGACCGCGGTGGTGACGACCTTGCCCTGTTCCAGGTCACCGGGGATGAAGACCACCGAGGGCACCCCGGCCCGGGCGGCGTGGGCGGCGACCGAGTTGGCCAGGTTGCCCGTCGAGGCGCAGGCGAACCGGGTGAAGCCGAGCGCCCGGGCGGCGGTCAGCGCCACCGAGACCACCCGGTCCTTGAACGAGTGCGTCGGGTTGGCGCTGTCGTCCTTGACCCACAGCGGCGCGGTGATGCCCAGTTCGGCGGCGAGATCAGGGGCGGCGACCAGCGGGGTCAGCCCCGGGTCGAGGGTGACCCGGGTGGCCGGGTCCTGCCCGGCGGGGAGCAGCGCGGCGTACCGCCAGATGTTCTGCGGGCCGGCCTCGATCTGCTCGCGGGTGACGGTGGCCAGCGCGGCGGCGTCGTAGTCGACCTCCAGCGGCCCGAAACACTCGTAGCAGGCGTGCTGGGCGGCGAGCGGGTAGCGCGCCGAACAGGCGCGGCAGACCAGGGCGCGGGCGGGGCCGGCGGTGGTGTCGATACCGGGGGCGGCGGGAAGCGTCGACGTCATGTCGAGAGTCCTCTCATCTTTCCCCGCATCGCACCCTGCGGCGGGGACGGAATTGGCACCTGCCCGCGCCGGCTCGTCATCGAGCGTGCGGGTGGTTGCCGGGGCGTCGTCGGGCCGTATCCCTCAGCCCCTCTGGATGAGGTATGCAGTTGTGCCGCCGAGTCTAGGCGGATCCGCCACGCTCGCCCACCCGGGTTCCCACGGTGTGAGCCATCCCGCCGGCCCGCCGCGACTGCCCGCCCGGGCCGGTGGCGGGGGGTCGATACGGTGCGGACACCGATCATCGAGAGAGGAACCTCCGCCCATGCGCCGGACCCTGCCGAGCTTCGCGGCCCTCACCCTGGCCTGCCTGCTCACCGCGTGCGGAGGTGACTCCGGTACGGCGGCCAGCGCGTCGACCACGGTCACGCCTGCGGCGCCGACACCCACCGCGTCCACCCCGGCCGCGATCGCACCGAGCGCGGACACCGCCAGCGCAACGCCGACCGGCGGCAGCACCCCCGCCAAGCCCGCAACACCGAGGCCGAAGCCGCCCACCAGGCCCGCGCTCACCTGCGCGCAGCTCGCGGACGCGCAGCTCGGCAGCGCCGCAGCGCCGTACAACGGCTATCCCGACCACATCCCGCTGACCGCGGGGGTCTGGAACGGCGAGGACGGGGCGACCGTCGAGCTGCAGAAGCCCTGCGCCACCGGCGACCTGGACGGCGACGGGGCGGCGGACGCGGTCGGCACGGTACGGCTGCGGGCCGGCGGCACCGGACAGTTCTGGACCGTCGTGGTGTGGCGCAACTCCGGCGGGGAGCCGGCCTACCAGGCCCTGCTCGACCTGGGCGACCGCACCCCGGTGACCTCGGTCAGCGTCTCCGGGCAGCGGGCCACCGTCGTCTGGCTGACCCGCAGCGACGGCCGGAGCATGGCCGAGTTGGACATCCGGCGCACCTCCGTCTACCGGCTCTCCGGCACGACGCTGGTCGAGGTGGGCCACACCGACGCGCCGTACACTCCCTGACGCCGTCGGCGGCGCCGGTCACCGCCGACGGCGCCGCCACTCGGTCTCCCGGGCCTCGTGCGCCTCGCGCTCCTCCTGGATCGCCTCGCGCAGCGCCTCCCGGGATTCGGCGAGGAAGACGATCTCGGCGATGACCACCCCCAGGCAGATCAGGGCGAGCAGTCCCAGCACCACCACCGCCGGGAGGCGGCCGGCCAGCGGTGCGGTCCCGGCGACCAGCAGCACCCCGGCCACCCGGGTCCAGACCACCGTGCCGAGGGCACGGAACTGGAACGCGATCAGGGCGAGCAGGTACAGCGCGACCCCGACGTAGAGCAGCGTGCCGCCGAGTCCGTGCACCGGCATGAGGACGTGGGCCTCGCCGGTGCTGAGGAACCGCACCATCTCCTCGCCCCCGGCGGCGAGCAGGATCAGGCCCGCGATGATCGGCAGGTGCAGGTAGATGTAGCCGTCGCGGGCCAGGGCGACCCGCTCCCGGTTGGGCAGGGCGTGGATCGTCAGCTCGGCGGCGAAGGCCAGGCTGTCGAAGTAGAGCCACCAGAGGCTCGCGATGACGACCAGCCCGACCAGCGAGGCGAAGAACGCCGGCCAGGTGATCGGCTGACCGAGCACCCCGCTGCCGATGCCGATCGAGATGATCAACTCGCCGAAGGCGATGATGACGATCAGCTCGAACCGCTCGGCGAAATGGCCGGGCGCGGCGAGCCGCCACCCCGACAGTCCGACCACCAGGCCGGTGCCGTACTCGACCAGCACCGCAAGCGTCCACAGCCCGATCCGGACGCCGAAGGTGTCGAGGTCGCCGGGGAACCAGGGCAGGAACGCGGCGACCAGGAGCAGTCCGGTGGAGACGAACACCGCCGCGCCGATGCGGTTGAGCTGGCGTCGTTCGACGGGCACCTGCCGGACGGCGTACCAGTGCAGGCCGAGGTGCAGGCACCGGAGCGTGAAGTAGCAGATCGGGAAGAGCACCGGCCCGGAGAGGCCACCGGGCCGGTCACCGAAGGCGTGCGGGATGGTCAGGGCGATCGCCAGCGCCGCCCCCATGGCGGCGAAGGTCACCAGCGGGCCGATCCCCTCCGCCAGCCGTACCCGCTGCGCGGCCAGCATGTGCGCCACCCAGCAGAGCCAGAGCAGTGCGAGCACCAGCAGTCCCTTGACCAGACCGTGGGCGGTCAGGTCCTCGGCCACGTACCGGGAGAGGTTGAAGAAGCCGTAGACGAAGATCAGGTCGAAGAAGACCTCGACCCGGGCCACCCGGGTCCCGGCGGCGACCGTCCGGATCGGCTCCCTCCGGGACGTCCTGGGCTTGCTCATCAGCGCGAGTGTGGCAGCCGGACCGGCCGGCCGGGACCGAAACGGACGAACCGCCGGCAGCCACCACGCACTGGCGGGGCGGGACTACGGTACGGGTTCCGCGCGGGAGAGGAGTGTCGGAGGATGCGTCGGAAGCTGGTGCCGGTGGTGGCGCTCGCGATGGTCTGCCTGCTGGCCGCGTCCGCCTGTGGGTCGGGTGGCAGCGCCAGGAAACGTTCCCGCTCCACCGACCGGGCACCGGCCGCCGCACCGGGCAAGAAGAAGGACCCGGACGTCGACGCGACCCTGTCGGGCGCGACGCCCGGCCCGACCGCGAGCCGGCGCAGGGACGTCCGGCTCAGCTGCGACGACCTCGAGGACGCGCAGGTCGGCAGTCGTACGGTCCGCTACCGGGGCCGCCCCGAGCCGGTCACCCTGGACGACGGGACCTGGCGGGGACGCGACGGTACGACGGTCACGCTGCACAGGGCGTGCGGTGTCGGCGACCTGGACGGCGACGGGGTGGCCGACGCGGTCGGCGCGGTCGCGCTGAACAGCGGGGGCAGCGGCGCCTTCTTCACCCTGGTGGCCTGGCGCGGCAGCGGTGGGGAGCCGGTGTTCCGGGCGCTGGCGGACCTCGGTGACCGTACGCCGCCGGAGCGGATCAGCGTGGCCGGTCGGAAGGCCACGGTCGTCTGGTTGACCCGGTCGGCCGGCCGGAGCCTCGCCGAGCTGGACGTTCGGCGTACCTCCGTCTACCAGCTCTCCGGCGCGAAGCTCGTCGAGGTGAGCCACACCGACCAGCCGTACGCGCCCTGACGGAGGGGGCACGTCGCCGGAGACCCCGGGGGGGACCGGCATCCGGCGACGTGTGCCGCGGTCGGGTCAGACGGGGACGGAACTCCGCCCGGACAGCGGCGCCACGGCCTCGCCGCGCCTGCGGCGGATCAGCGAGTCGAGTGCCCACGGACCCGGGCCGAGCACCACGACCAGGGCGAACGACCAGCAGAAGAGCGCGGCGAGCTCCCCGCCGTTACGCAGCGGCAGCAGCCCTTCGGGCTGGTGCACCACAAAGTAGGCGTACGCCATCGAGCCGGACGCGACGAGCGCGGCGGGTCGGGTGACGAGCCCGGCCAGCACCAGCGCGCCGCACAGGACCTGGATCAGCGCGGCCCACCAGCCCGGCCACTGGCCGACCGGTACGGCTTCGCCGCTGCCGCGGTTGCCGCCGAAGACGCCGAAGAGCGACGCCAGTCCGTGGCAGAGGAAGAGCAGGCCGACGACCATGCGGAACAGGGACAGGGCGGGACCGTTCAGACGGTCGAGATTCATCGACACCTCCAAGGAATGGGACGGGTCATTCCAGGATGAGGCATAGATGCATTGAAGTTAATAAAATCTTTGCTGGTGGGAAGATCCCCGGACGGGACGCCGGAAGGCGGCGAAGCGCCCCCACGGCAGGTCCCGGCCGTGCCAGGATCCGACGGTGACGAGGACGAGAGCGGGCCATCTGTCCACAATCGCCGCCGCCGCGCTGGTCGCCGGCTGCGCAACCGGCCCCGCGCCGTCCGCCGCGCCCGCGCCGACCTACCCGGCGACCACCGCGCCGACCAGCTCGCCCACCACCGCCGCCCCACCGTCCGACCACTGCCCGCCCGGCGGCGTACGGATCACCGAACTCGGGGTGAGCGCCGCCATGGGACTGCGGGCGATGGGCATCGAGCTGGTCAACTGCGGCAGCACGCCGTACCGCCTCAAGGGCTGGCCGGTCCCCCGACTGCGCGACGCCGACGGGGACCCGATCGAGGTCCGGATCGTCCAGGGCGCACACGAGATCACCGCCGGCTTCGACGCCCCTCCCCGACAGCTCGTGCTCCGGCCCGGGGAGCGCGCCGGAGCGGCCCTCATCTGGCGCAACCTGGTCGACAACCCCACGGTGCCAGTGGCCGACGGCCGACTCCTGGAGATCGCCCCGGCGGCGGGCCGCCCGGCGGTCCCGGTCGACCTCGACGGCCCGATCGACCTGGGCAACACCAACCGACTCGGGGTCAGCGCCTGGAAGCGAAAGGGAGAGCCTTCACCGAGCGTCCCACCGACCAGCGCACCGACCGAGGCCACCCCTTCGCCGGACAGCCGACTCTGAACCTGCGGCGACGCGGCCCCGCACCATCGGTGTCAGCTTCTCGACTCGCCACGAATGGCGGGACTGCGCAAACGTACTCCTGTCCGATAGTGTCCGGCCCGACACAGAGAGCGAACGCGTCTCGCATCGACGTCGGAGGGTTCCGTGGCGAGCACCGAGGGAGTCAGGACAGAGTTCGCGGAAGCCACGGAGCAGATGAGAGCCATGCTCCACCTGATTCCCGCCAGCGCTCGCGCCGAGCAAGAGGGGGCATGGGTGTGAGCCGGCAGATGTCCCGCTTGATGACGGCTGCCAATCTCGGTGCCCTGCTGTCACCTCTCGCTCAAGCGGTGACCCTGGGCGGCATCACCTGGACCACGAAGAACCGCGTGGTCCGGGAGGGCACCATCCGGGTCGACACCACCATCACGGCGCTGGCTCCGTGTCGGCTCCGCATGACGGTCAACGAACTGAGGCCGAGCGAGCCGGCACTCCAGTACCTTGCTGGCGACGGGCGCCTGGGCTTCTCCGCCCGCCGGCTGTGCCTCAACACCCCACATCGCCCCTTTCCTGGCACGCACAAGCATCGGAGCGAGCCCGGCGGAGGTGACGAGGGAGCCTACGAACCGGACGACATCCCCGCTGTTCCGTTACAACCCAGGGTCGCACCCGGTACGTATCGTGCAATCCTGGAAGCGTTCGCTGCGGAGTGCTTCATCGCGATCGGGGACGACTTCATCTGGCGAGAGCCGTGAGGAGGGAGATGATCGTGGATGCCACGACTGTCATCGGCGCTGTCCTCCGGGCTGTCAATGACAACACCGTTGTTCACCCGTACGGCGACGGTCTGCTGATCGACCTGCCCCTGGCCTACGGTGACGGCGACGGCGTCCGGGTGCTTGTCGAGCCGATGGGCTCCGGCTATCGAGTCACCGACCGCGCCACCGCCGCATCTCTGTTGGCGATCGCGGGGGTGAACCTCTTCGCCGGCAGGGCAGCCGAGGCGTTCGCCGAGATCGTGACGGGTGGCGGCCTCAACGGCGTAAACGCGGCACCCGGCGAGATCGCGACCTTCGGGACCTACGAAGACCTGGGCCAATTGGTCCTCGACGTCGCTCAGGCTTCGTTGCGTGCCGACCAACTCCGCTGGCTCGCCCCCCGCCAGGCAGGGACGAGGTTTGTCGATCGAGTGACCGACCGGGTCAGCGCCTGGGCCGGCCGCAGCCGCAAACTCCAGCGAGACGCTCCGATTCCACTGGAGTCAGGGCGCAGCCGCTCGGTCACCTTGCGGGTCGCCAACGACGGCAGGGCCGCATACGTGCAGGCCGTCAGCCTGCGCGATCCCGACCAGGCCGCCGAACACTGCTACCACGTCTTCGGCCTGTCGAAGATCGCGAGAGAGAGCCGAGTCGCCGCGCTGGACGGCTCGGCGCAGGACTGGCCCTCAGCGATCGTGGCCGAACTCCGCACCGTCAGCGACGTCGAATTCTTCGACGATCCGCTCAGCCTTGAACGGCAGCTCGACAAGGTGGTCCCACCTCCACAGGCCGCACTTCGTCCATAGGGGCGGCTTCTCGCCCTGACGGTGGCCACCGCCTCTTCTGATCTGGCTTACCCCAGCCAGCGGGGATCGGCTGCGCCAAGCGGCATCAGCCGTCTGTCTCCCGGACGAACACTCCTCGCCCCGGAGCGCCCACGACGACGCCTCGGTCACGGAGCAGCGCCACCGCCCGCGCAGCCGTGGAGAAGGACACCGAATAGAGATCGGCGAGCTGCGAATAGGAAGGGAGCTTCGCTCCCGGCTCGTACTCGCCGGCACTGATGCGGGCGGCGATGTCCGCCGCAATGTCGGTGTAGCTCAGTGGGATCGCGGGCATGGGTGGTCCTCCCGGGTTGGCGATCTCATCTGATCACGTCATGCGACCTAACCTCAAGCGCCTGGTTGACCTATGTCACTAGGTGAAATGGTGTGAGGACGAGCCGCCCGGGTTGGCACCAGGACGGTTCACCCTCCGGAAGACAGGATCCGGAACAGAGCCGGGGCAGCGCACGACGGCCTGGAGCCCTCTCCGGGCCGCCAATCGTGCTGCCCCGGCCCCACCCCGACGCACAAGGAGGTCTGCACCGGTGACGGACTCCGGAATCCCCGTCGCGAGCGCGATCTGGGCGGTCGAGCAGGTGGCCGGCGAGCTGCGGGAGACGTACGCCATGGCCGCCGCCACCGTGCTGCTGGACCGGATGAGCGCGGGCTGCACACACCCGGCGATCCGGCAGGCCCGGCGCAGCGGCGAGGACGCCCTCGACCTGGCCGGCGGCCCGGCCACCACGCCGGGCCGATGAACCGACGGAATCGGAAAGGCGAGACAGCGTGATCTACCGAGCCATGCAGCGCCTGCTCCCGCAGCACGTCCGCGCCGCCACCTTCGACCGCCGCCGGTGGCGCGGCCTCGACCCCGAGCAGGTGTACGCCTACCTCGACCGGCTCGCCGACGAGCTGGAACGACTCACCCGTGACCTGTGCACCGCGAACACCGAGGGCGAGCGCATCCGCCAGGCGTTACGACAGTGGCAGTCCCGGCACACCGACTGCCGGCACACTCAGGTGGCCCCGAACAGCCGGTGGCACCGGTGACCGAGCCCCACTGGATCATCCACCTGCCGACCACGCTGACCAGCGTCGACGGGGCCGCCGCCCTGGCCATGGCCCTGCGCCGGTCCCTCGGTCATGTGCTCGCCATCGACTTCGGCGAGACCACCCTCTCCGAGGAGGACCGCCAGTGCGTGCGTACCCGGGTCTGGTGCGACGCCCGGCTCGACGGATCCGGCCGCTGCCTCCGCCCGGCCGACCACGACGACGGGTGCGCACCGGAGTGACCTGCCCGTCACCGTGTCGGCGAAATGGCGGTGTCCGGTCGACACTGACACCGCCATTCCGCCGGCATGGCGAGCCCGAGCACGGAGACCGGCGAGCCCGAGCGGAGACCGGCGAGCCCGAGCGGAGACCGGCGAGCCCGGCTACGAGGTGACGTCCTTGCGGGTGAAGCGCCAGAACGCCAGCCCCCAGAAGATCGTCGCGTAGCTGATCGCCGAGATCGCGCCCCGGACCACGTCGTCGGTCTGCATCGGGGTGGAGAGCAGCCCGAGCCAGGCGGTGCTGTAGTGCGTCGGCAGGAAGGCGCGCAGCGCGCCGAGCGCGGTGATCTGGTCCAGGATGCTGGAGAGGATCCAGAGCAGCACCGCGCCGCCGACCGCGCCGAGCGCGGCATCCGTGGTCACCGACAGCAGGAACGCCAGCCCGGCCACCACCAGCAGGACGACCGCCAGGTAGCCGAGCACCGCCAGCAGCCGCAGCACCCCGTCGGTCGGGGCCAGCTCGGCGGCGACCTGGCTGCGCAGCGGCTCCCAGCCGTACCGGAGGGTGCCGGCGAGCAGGGCGGTGCCGGCGAGCAGCAGCAGGGCCAGCGCCGAGTACGCGAGCGCGACCAGCAGCTTCACCGTGAGCAGCCGGGCCCGGGGCACCGGCACCGCCAGCAGGTAGCGCAGGCTGCCCCAGCTCGCCTCGCTGGCCACGGTGTCCCCGCAGAACAACGCCACCACCACGACCAGCAGGAAGGACGCCGAGACCAGGATCGAGAAGAGGGTGAAGTTCAGCCCGCCCGAGGTGGCCAGGTCGGCCAGGCTGGAGAACTCGCCCCGACCGTCGCGGTCGTCGTCGCCCGAGTCGAACTGGAACGCGACCAGGATGATCAGCGGCAGCAGCACCATGAACCCGAGCGCCAACTGGGTACGCCGCCGCGACGCCTGCCGGCGGAACTCCGCGGCGAACGGCATGGTGGCCGAAGGCCGGTACCCGGCCGCCGCGCCGCCCGGCCCGACCTCCCCCACCGCAGACGACTGTGCCATCACCGGTCCCCGCTTCCCCGAGAGTTCTCGCCCACCAGGGCGAGGAACGCGTCCTCCAGGCGACGCCGAGGCACCACCCGGTCCACCCCGATCCCGGCCCGCACCAGCTCGGCCACCACCTCGCTGCGGGCGGTGCCGTTGGTGTCCACCACCAGGCCACCGCCACCGCCGTCCGGCGGCACGTCCCCGCCGTCACCGGCGGCGAGCACCCGGACCCCGTCCAGCCGGTCCAGCACCGCGCGGGCGGCGACCGGGTCGGTCACCTCGAACAGCACGCTCGGCGACTCCCCGACGATCTCCCCGACCGGGCCGGAGGCCACGATCCGGCCTTTGTTGACCACCACCGCGTGGGTGCAGGTCTGCTCCACCTCGGCGAGCAGGTGGCTGGAGACCAGCACCGCCCGGCCGTCGGTGGCGTACCGCTGGAGCACCCGACGCATCTCGGCGATCTGCGGCGGGTCCAGCCCGTCCGTCGGCTCGTCGAGCACCAGCAGCTCCGGCAGGCCGAGCATGGCCTGCGCGATGGCCAGCCGCTGCCGCATGCCGTGGCTGTAGTTCTTCGTCCGCCGGTGCACCGAGGCGCCCAGGCCGGCGATCTCCAGCGCCTCGTCGAAGTGCGCGTCCGCCCAGGGTCGCCCGGTGGCCCGCCAGTACGCCTTCAGGTTCTCCAGGCCGGACAGGTGGGGCAGGAAACCGGGCCCCTCGACCAGCGCGCCGATCCGCGACAGCACCGGCGAGCCGGGCACCAGCCGGTGCCCGAACACGTAGATCTCGCCGGCGGTGGGCCGGGTCAGCCCCATCAGCACCCGCAGGGTGGTGGTCTTGCCGGCGCCGTTCGGCCCGAGCAGGCCGACCACCTGGCCGGGATGCACCTCGAAGTCCACCCGGGAGACGGCGACGAAGCCGTCGGCGTACTCCTTACGCAGGTCGCGCACGGCGAGCGGGACGCCCGCGTACTGCGGATGCACGGAGCTGTCCTGGCGGCGGTGCCGGCGGCGGGCGACGGCGACGACCACGGCGAGCCCGACCACGATGGCCACGAGCAGCCCGACCAGCACCCAGCGCCACACGGTGGCGGTGGTGGGGATCGGGGCGGCGTCGACCGTCGGCAGGGTCAGCGGGGCGTCGCCTGCGGCGACCGTGTGCACGGTCGGCTCCACCGGCGTGGTGTACGCCTGGTCGGAGGTGGCGACGACGACCCGCAGCCGGTGCCCCGCCTCGATCCGGCGGACGATCGCCGGCAGAGTGACCTGGACCGGCTGCGCCGCGTCGACCGTGGCCGGCAGCCCGGTCAGCCGGACCGGGGCGACCAGCCCGGAGGGGAGGGTGGTCGCGCCGCTCGGGTCGACGTCGTAGAGCTTGACGAAGAGCACCGCCTCACCGGTCGGTGACGCCGCCCGGATGGAGAAGGTGGGCGAGCCGACGACGTCCACCGCCTCGGTCAGCGGCGCGGACTCGAAACGGGCGTGCTGGCCCGGGATGTCCCCGGCCACCCCGTCGAGCAGCGAGCCGAGCGCCCCGGCGAACGGCACCGAGGAGATCGCCGCCGGGTTGCCGTCCGGCGGGTTGGCGACCGGCTGGGCCGGCCCGCGCACCGCCACCTCGCGCCGGGCCTGCCCGGTCAGCCCCGGGTAGTCGGTGATCCGGTAGCCGGTGGCCACCAGTCCCCGGTCGAGCGCGTCGAACCCGGCGATGCGGGAGAAGGTGAAGTCGTCGCCCGGAGCCGCGCCGTCACCGGCCACGTAGTGGTCGAGCCACTGTGCGGTCAGGAACTTCACCCGGTCGGAGTCGCTCTTCGGCCCCTCGCCACCGTCGTGTCCGCCGGTGAACCAGGCGACCCGCACCGGGGTGCCGGCGGCGGCGATGCCCCGCGCGTTGGCGTCCGCCTCGGCCAGCGGGAAGAGGGTGTCCGCCTCGCCCTGCACCAGCAGGGTGGGCGCCTTGATCCGGTCGAGCACGCCGGCCGGGGAGGAACGGCGCAGCAGGTCCACCGCGGCCTGGTCGGCCCGTCCGGTGGTGGCGATCCTCAGGTACGCGGCGCACACGTCGGCGGCGAACCGGCCGCAGGACGGGTCGGCCGCCCCGGCGGGCGCCCGGGAAGGTCCGGTGCCCGGCCCCGCGCCCGGCATCGGGCTGGGCGGGCCGGCCGAGGCGGGCGCCCCCTCGGGCGCGGCGGCCGCGTTGCCGGAGATCCCGGCCGGGCCGGAGCCGGCGTTCCCGCCGCCACCGAAGAAGATGCCGGCCCAGCCCTTCTTGAACACTCCCTCGGTGGCCGGCCGGCCGGTGCTCTCCGGAAGGAAGGCGCGGGACAGGTCGTTCCAGGTGATCATCGGGACGATCGCGTCGACCCGCTGGTCCTGGGCGGCCAGCAGCAGGGCCAGGCCGCCGCCGTACGAGCCGCCGACCACGCCGACCCGGGGATCGCCGGCGGCGTCGGTACGGATCTCCGGCCGGGCGGCGAGCCGGTCCAGCAGCCGCTGGGCGTCGCGGACCTCGTAGTCGGGGTGGTCCAGGTGGATCTCGCCGCCGCTGCGGCCGAAGCCGCGCGCCGTCCAGGTCAGCACGGCGTAGCCGCGCCCGACCAGGTCCTCCGCGTCGGCGCGGACGGAGTCCTTCGTGCCGCCGAAGCCGTGGGCCAGCAGCACCGCCGGTACCCGACGGTCGGCCGACGCGTCCTCGGGCAGCCAGAGCGTGGTGTCCAGCTCGACCGGCTCCTCGCCGGTCGGTCCGGAACGGACGGTGACCAGGGCGGACTCCGTACGGAAGCCGGGCCGGTCGGGTCGGGCCGCCCAGAGGACGGCGGCGGCCAGCAGCACGACGACCACCGACGCGGCCACGATCCGGCGGCGGCTGGCCAGGATTCGGCTGCGCCGCAGAGCCGACAGCGGTGATCTCATGCGGCAAAGGTACGGCCCGGTTCCTGAGCGTTGGCTGGGATCCTCCGTACGTCGGTCCGGATCGTCCGATCGGAGGCAGGATCCGGTCGACCGCGTCCCGTCCAGAGCGACACCGGCGGGACGACTTCGCATGACGTGAATTCCGATCTTCATCCGAAATCATCTCGGATTCCGCCAGGTCGGCACCACGAGCTGCACTTTGCGTGTCGACCGGACCAACGTCAGGTGACATCGCTCGTAGGGACTCAGAACTGACCGATTCGCAACCGTCTCTCGCGCAGCCCCGTCGGTTAGTTTCCGGTCCGGTGCACGGGACTCCTTCGGCGACCCCCGGCACCGGGACAGATCCCCCGCCGTCGCCGGAGGAGACCGACCCATGACCGTCCCCGCGCAGCGGGTCCGTCGACGCCCCTCCGCCTCGGGCCGCATCCTGCCGCTGCTGCTCGTCGTGGTGCTGCTGGCCCCGTTGGCGTTCCTCTTCGTCCAGACCCACCGGCTCACCGGCGACGACCGCGACCTCGCCGTCCGCGAGCGGCTCGGCGTCGAGTACCTGCGCGCCCTCGCCCCGGTGACCGAGGCGCTGGTGGACGCCCAGTCCGCCGCCGTGGCCGGCCGGCCCGCCTCACGCGACGCACTGGAACAGGCGGTCGAGAACGTGACCAAGGTGGACGTGCGCATCGGCGACGAACTGCGCAGCCGGGAACGCTGGGCCGGGTTGCGCGCCAAGCTGGAGGCGCTACCCGAGAAGTCGCTCACCGATCCGGAGGCCGCGTACGTCGCGTACGGGGAGGTCACCGACCTGCTGCTGGCGCTGTACCGGAAGGTGCGGGAGAGCTCCGGACTGGTCCGCGAACCCGAGCCGGACTCGTTCTTCCTCCAGGACGGCATCGGGCGCGACCTGCCGACCGCGGTGGTCGCCGCCGGCCGCCTCGCCGACCTCTCCGCGCTCGCCACCCGCCGTCCCGCCGGCGAGCGCGACCGCACCCAGGGCGAGCTGGCCGAGGTACGGGTCACCGCGCTCGGCTCCGCCGCCGACCTGGTCACCGACCTGCGGGCGGCGGTGGACAACTCGGAGCGCACCGACCTCGGCCCCAACGTGCTCACCCCGCTGGACACCTACCAGCGGGCCGTCGAGGCGCTCGCCGCCTACTCCGCGCCGGACGCCCGGTCGAAGACCGGCCTGGCCGACCCGGCCCAGGTGGCCGCCGCCCGGGCCAACGCGCAGTCCGCGGCGCGGCTGCTCCAGCCGGTCATCCTCGACCAGCTCGACGAGCAGCTCGCCGACCGGATCGACGGCTACGACCGGGACCGCCGGCTGGCCGTGGGCGCCGTCGCCGCGGCCGTCCTGCTCGTGGTGATCCTGATCGGGGTACTGCTCGCCGCGTTCCGCCGGGCGCGGCGACACGCCGCCGCGGCCCACCGTGCCACCGACGGGGACCCGGACGCCGGGGAGCAGACCGAGCCGGGTTCCGGCTGGCAACCGCCGGGCGACCGGGGTGTCCCGCCCGCGACCGGCGCCCCGGGTGCCCCGATCAGCCCCGAGGAGCAGCGGCTGCTCCAGCCCACCGGCACGGGCCCGGACGGCAGCACCGACCGCTGGGGGCCCTTCGATGCTCGCTAGGCTCCGGATCCGGGGCAAACTGGCCCTGCTGGTGATCATCCCGCTGCTGAGCATGGTCGGGCTGGCCGTGCCGGTGGTGCTCGACCGGGTCGCCGCCGCGCAGCGGGCCGGCGAGATCGCCGACACCGTACGCCTGGCCAACCGGGTCGGCAGCCTCGTGCAGGACCTCCAACAGGAGCGCATCCTGTCGGTCGGGCTGCTGCTCGGCCGGGTGCAGCGCACCGAGCTGATCCAGAAGTCGGCGGCGGTGGACGACCGGGTCGCCGACATCCGCGCCGACCTCGACGACCAGCTCTCCGCCGAGACCGTCGCCGCCCTGGACGGCGTCCGCAAGCTCGCCGACCTGCGTTCCCAGGTGCTCGCCCGGACGGCCACCCCGACGCAGGTGATGGAGGTCTTCGGCCCGATCGACATGGCCCTGATCGAGTCGCTGCGGCTGGCGTTCCGGGTCGACACCAACACCCCTGCCGGCCGCCAGGTGCTCGCCCTGGACGGGCTGCTGCGGGCCGACGAGGGGCTGGGCGCGTGCGCCACCCTGATCGTGCTGGTCAAGGCCACCTCGGACCCGCGGATCTCCGCCTCGTACATCGCCTGCATGGCCGCGCTCCAGGTGGACAACCTGCGCTTCCGCAGCCTGATCACCGCCGAGCAGTACAAGCTCGCCATGCTGGACGACGCCGCGGTGGCCGCCCGGACCTCGCCGACCTTCCTCGTCGACAGCGTCAAGGACCCGGTCGCGGCGATCAGGGACATCCCGCTGGACGCGCTCTTCCCCTCGGTCCGCTCGATGATCACCTTCGGGCAGCTGATGGAGAAGAAGATCGCCGCCGACGTCATCGCGGAGACCACGGCCGACCAGCGGCGGGCGCTCACCACCGCCTGGCTGGTCGGCAGCGCGGCCGCCCTGGTCCTGCTCACCGTCGTGCTGCTCAGCGTGGCCGTGGCCCGTACGGTGGCCAGGCCGCTGACCCGGCTGACCCACTCCGCCGACCGGGTCGCCCGGGTCGCCGAGGCGGAGCTGGTGCGCGTCGCCGACGACGAGTCCGAATCCGCCCCACCGGTACGCCTCGACCCGGTCGACATCCACGCCCGCGACGAGATCGGCGATCTGGCCCGGGCCTTCGAACGGGTGCAGAGCACCGCCGCCCGGCTGGTCGAGCGGCAGGTGGCCGGCCGGCGGAACGTGGCGCAGATGTTCGGCCACGTCGGGCGGCGTACCCAGAACCTGGTCGGCCGCCAGATCGCGCTGATCGACCGGCTGGAACGGCAGGAGACCGACCCGGCCCGGCTGGAGCACCTGTACCGGCTGGACCACATCTCCAGCCGCCTGCGCCGCAACGCGGGCAGCCTGGTGGTGCTCTCCGGCTCCGCCGGCAGCGACGGCCACGTCGCCCCGGTGCCGCTGGCCGACGTGGTGCGGCTGGCGCTCGGCGAGATCGAGGACTACACCCGGGTGGACGTGCAGGTGCCGCCCGGGGTGTCGGCCGCGCCCGCCACCGTCGGCGACCTGGTGCTGGCGCTGGCCGAGCTGATGGAGAACGCCACCGTCTTCTCGCCCCCGCACACCCGGGTGGTGGTGGCCGGCGAACTGACCGTCACAGGCGCCCTGCTCTCCGTCGTGGACCACGGCATCGGCATGACCGCCGAGCGGCTGGCCGAGGAGAACGCCCGGCTGACCCGCCGGGAACGGCTGGACCTGGCCCCGACCGAGGTGCTCGGGCTCTTCGTGGTGGGTCGGCTGGCCCGCCGGCACGGGTGGTCGGTGCGGCTCGCCCCGACCGCCGGGGGCGGCGTGACCGCCCGGCTTGAGGTGCCGAACCCATTGCTGGTCGTCCGCCGGGCCGACCGGGCGGGCGTCACCGTGGCGCAGGCCGCCGTGCCGTCCCGGGAACGGCAGACGGCTGGCACGATCGACGTGGTCCGGTCGGGTCGCGCGCTGACCGCGTCACCCGGTCCGGTGCCCGCCGACGCGCCCGGCTTCGACTCCGCCCTGCTCAGCCGGGCCACCCGGAGCATCGAGTCCGCCCGGTCCTGGGACGCCTTCGGGACGGGCGCCGAGGCGTCCCCCGCCGGGGCCACCGCCTTCCTGGAGATCAGCCGGCCCGGGCAGGAAGTCGGGGAGCCGGCGACCACCCCGGGCGGACTGCCCCGCCGGCAACGGACCGGTGCGCCGGCGACGACCGGAACGGACCCGCAGGCCGCCGGCCGACCGACCGCCTCCGTACCGCCGGCGGCCCCACCGGTCCCGGCACCGACCGCGCCGCCGGCCTGGCCGCCGGTCGCCACCGGAACACCCGCCGGGGCGCCGACGATCCGGCAGCGGGTGCCGGGGGCGAGCCTGCCGCCGGCCGGTGCGGCGGTCGGCCCGGTGAACGCCACCTTCGCCGACCCGGAGGCCGCGCGGGCGTTGGTCGAGCAGTTCGAGTCCGGGGTACGCCGGGCCGAACAGAGCGGGCCGGGCCGGGCCGACGGCCTCGGCGCGACGGCGGGCCGGCCCCGGCTGAGCCGGCGGGTGCCCGGGGCGAACCTGGCCGTCACCCCGCCCCGGGCGGCCCCGGTCGTCAGCAACCCGCAGGACCCGACCGAGGTCCGCGACCGCATCACGGAGTTCGAGGCGGGCGTCGCCCGTGCTCTGCGTGAAGTCAGTACCGACCACCGCAACGACCAAGAGGGAACATCACGGTGACCAGCCCCTACCTGCACGACAACGTCGACCGCACGACCGGCGCCGAGCTCAGCCCGGAGGCCCGCACCTTCAACTGGCTGCTGGACTCGTTCACCTCCAGCACCGCCGGGGTGATGGAGGCGATCGCCGTCTCGTCGGACGGGCTGCTGATGGCCATGTCGGCGATCAAGGACCGGTCCAACGCCGAACGCCTCGCCGCCGTGGTCTCCGGCATGACCAGCCTCGCCGGCGGCGCGGCGAGCTGGTACGCCCTCGGCGGACTGAACCGGGTGATCGTCGACATGGCCGACGGCTACCTGCTGATCAGCGCGATCAGCAGCGGCTCGGTGCTCGGCGTGGTCGCCGACCGGTCGGCCAACCTCGGCACCGTCGCGTACGAGATGACGCTCTTCGCCGGGCGGGCCGGCGGCGCGCTCACCCCGAGACTGATCGCCGAGCTGAAGAACGCCGTTCAGCAATGACCCGGCTGGCCGACGGCCAGGATCCGGACCCGGAACCGCTGGTCCGGATCCGGCCCTACCTGCGGTCGCCGGCACCGTCCGGCGAGGACGCGTCGGCGACCGCCGAACCGGAGGCCACCCGCCCGGGCGGGCCGCGTCCGTTCGTGCTCACCGCCGGGCGGGTCGCCGGCGCGGATCCGGCGATCAGCCTGGAGACCCAGGTCACCGCACGCGGCGGGGCTGCCGACCCGGTCGCCCGGCTCGCCCCGGAGTTGCAGGCGATCATCGCGCTCTGCGCCGAGCCGATCTCGGTCGCGGAGATCTCCGCCCGGACCCGGTTGCAGTTCGGCGTGACCCGCGTCCTGGTCGGCGACCTGCGGGCCGCCGGCCACCTCGACGTGCACGTCGGGGACGTCGGGGACGCCCTTGACCCCGACATCATCCTGCGAGTGATTGATGGACTCCGTGCGATCTCCTGACTGGCCGGTCGCCCCGCCGGGTGGGCTCGCCGCCAACAGCGCCGCCGCCCGCTACGCCGCCCCGGACGGCGGTCCCGCCGCACCGCCACCGGCCGCGACCCCGCCACCGCCGCCGTACCGGCCGCCGACGCCGCCGGAGGCCGTACCGGCGCCGGTGGGCCGGAGCGGGCCCGGCTCGGCGCCGATCCCGGTGAAGATCCTGATCGCCGGGGGCTTCGGCGTCGGCAAGACCACCACGGTGGGCTCGATCTCCGAGATCGTCCCGCTGACCACCGAGGCCGAGATGACCAGCGCCGGCATCGGGGTGGACGATCCGGGCACCCGGAGCACGAAGACCACCACCACGGTGGCGATGGACTTCGGCTGCGTCACCATCGACCGCAGCCTGAAGCTGTACCTCTTCGGCACACCCGGGCAGGCCCGGTTCGGGTTCATGTGGGACGACCTGGCCCGGGGCGCGCTCGGCGCGCTGGTGGTGGACAGCTCCCGGCTCGACGACTGCTACCCGGCGATCGACTACTTCGAGCGGGCCGGACTGCCGTTCGTGGTCGGGGTGAACGCCTTCGACGGCCGGATCGCGCACGACCTCGACGCGATCCGCTGGGCGCTGGCCATCGGCGACCACGTACCGCTGGTCCGGTTCGACGCCCGGGACCGGCCCTCGGTACGCGACGCCCTGCTGGTCGTCCTCGACCGGGCGCTGGACCGGGCGACCCGGGAGAGGAACAGCTGAGACGACCGGTGACGGCCCGGCGGGTGGGTGCCGCAGGCCGCTACTGTCGGGCGATGGCCGAACCGGAGCTGACCCTCACCGCGAGCCTGCGACCGGCCGCGCTGGACGCGCGGCGCGGCATCGTACGGCTGCACC
Organism: Micromonospora halophytica; assembly: GCF_900090245.1. GTDB lineage: Bacteria > Actinomycetota > Actinomycetes > Mycobacteriales > Micromonosporaceae > Micromonospora > Micromonospora halophytica. The sequence goes on along the minus strand of NZ_FMDN01000016.1, from coordinate 64,365 downwards.
CGGAGGTGCTGACCGCGCTCGCGCTGCGCCCCGGCGACCCGGTCCGGCTCGGCGGCCGGCGGGTGACCGCCGGGATCGTCGCGCCCGCCGAGGCGGGTGCCGGCGCCACGCTGCTGCACGCCGACGATCTCGTCCTCGGCAACCTGGGCCTGCGTGACGGCGGGCAGGTGACGGTCTCCCCCGCCCCGGTCACCCCGGCCCGCCGGGTGCTCCTGGCCGGCCCGGTGCCGATCGTCGCGGCGGTGTCGCCGGAGATGCTCCGGCTCGCCCTGCTCGGCAAGATGGTCACCCCGGGCGACGACGTCTCGCTGCTGCCACAGGACGTGCTTCCCGACGCCTCGGTCCGCGCCCTGGTCGACGCCGCCCGACGCAGCCTGGCCAACACCGTCGGGTACGCCTGGACGAGCACCCTGCTCACCGTGGTCGCGGCCGAACCGGCCGACGGCGCGCTGGTCACCATGGACACCGTGGTCGGCTGGGAGCACGGCCACGTCACCCACGGCGCCGGCCCGGCCGGTTCCACAGCCGGCGCGGGCACCGGAAGCACGCCCCGGGGTAGGACGGGGTTCGGCGGCGCGCCGGGCTCGGACGGCAGAACGGGCACGGGCGCAGGCGGCGGCACGGGCCCGGGCGGCGAGGCGGGCGCAGCAAGCGGCATCGGCGCGGGCGGTGGCGCGGGCCAGGCGGCGGCGACCCGCACCGGAGCCGGGGCGGCCGGGGTCGACGCGGAACAGGACGAACTGGCCGCGCAGGACGCGCCGCACGTCGACGAGCTGCCCGGGCTCCGGGCCCAGGCCGAGGAGCTGACCGAACTGCTCGACCTCGGCTTCCACCACCGCGAGGTGCTGGGCCGGCTGGGCACCACCGTCTCGCTGGGCGTGCTGGTGAGCGGGCCGGCCGGATCGGGCAAGTCGGCACTGGTCCGGGCGGTCGCCGCGACCGTCGGCGCCCGGGTCCGCCGGCTCTGGGCCCCGGAGCTGGCGGCGCTGACCAACGACGCGGCAGCCCGCCGGCTGCGCGAGTCCGCCGCCGAGGTACGCGCCGGTGGACCGGCCGTGCTACTGGTCGCCGACGTGGAGGCGCTCGCCCCGGCCGACGACGCCGGCCCGCTGGCCACCGTGTTCCGGCAGGTGCTCGCCGAGACCGTCCGGTCCGGGGCGGCGGTGGTCTGCACCACCTCCCGCCCCGAGGCGGTCGACCCGGCGCTGCGCGCCCCGGACCTGCTCTCCCTGCGGATCACCGTCCCGCTGCCCGACCCGGCCCTGCGCCGCGAGCAGTTGACCGTGCTGACCCGGCAGGTGCCGCTGGCCGACGACGTACGCCTGGACGAGGTGGCCGGCCGTACCCCCGGGTTCGTCGCGGCGGACCTGGCCGCCCTGGTCCGTGAGGCCGGGGTGCGCGCGGCGCTGCGGCAGAAGTCGGCGCGGACGCCGACGGTGGCGATGGCCGACTTCACCGCCGCGCTGGAGGTGGTCCGGCCGACCACGATGGCGGCGTCCACCCTGGAGCTGGCCTCGGTCACCCTGGACGACGTCGGCGACCTGGTCGAGGTGAAGCAGACCCTCACCGAATCGGTGCTGTGGCCGCTGACCTACCCGGACACCTTCGCCCGGCTGGGCGTGCAGCCGCCGCGGGGAGTGCTGCTCTACGGCCCGCCCGGCTGTGGCAAGACGTACCTGGTGACCGCGCTGGCCGGGTCCGGCCGGGCGAACGTGCTCTCGGTCAAGGGCGCGGAGCTGCTCTCCAAGTGGGTGGGCGAGAGCGAACGCGCCGTCCGGGAGCTGTTCCGGCGCGCCCGCGAGGCCGCGCCCACGCTGGTCTTCCTCGACGAGGTGGACGCGCTGGCCCCGGTCCGCGGCCAGGCCACCGACGGGGGTACGACCGACCGGGTGGTCGCCGCGCTGCTGACCGAGCTGGACGGGGTGGAGGCGCTGCGCAACGTGGTGGTGGTGGGCGCGACGAACCGGCCGGACCTGATCGACCCGGCGCTGCTGCGTCCCGGCCGGCTGGAACGGCTGGTCTACGTGCCGCCGCCGGACGGACCCGCCCGGGCGGAGATCCTGCGCGCGTCGTCGCGGAACGTGCCGCTCGCCGAGGACGTGGACCTGGCCGCGCTCGGCGGGGAACTGGACGGTTTCTCGGCGGCGGACTGCGCGGCGCTGATCCGGGAGGCGGCGCTGGCCGCGATGCGGGAGTCGCTGACCGCCGCCACGGTCACCGCCGCCCATGTCGAGGCCGCCCGTCGTCGCGTCCGTCCCTCCCTGGACCCCGCCCAGGTCACCTGGCTCGCCGCCTACGCCGACAAGCACCACCCCCACTGACCGCCCCGCAAGAGCGGGCGGGTCAGTCGGTGGGAAGGAGGGGGCCCAACGGGCCCAGGTCGAGGTTGAGGTCCTCGGGGGCGAGGCCGAAGTACTCGCGCAGTTCGGTCATCTGCTGCTCCAGCGCCATCAACGTGGCGCCGACCCGCTCCACCTGTTCCTCGGTGAGGTCGCCGAGGTCCACCCGGCGCAGCGCCTGCCGTTCCATCAGCTGGCGCAGCAGCTCGATCACGGTGAGCACGAGGCTGGCCAACCCTCGCTCGACCGAGTCCCGGTCGACGGCGAGGCGTCGATCCAAGGGCTTGACCCGGGGCACCCGCCAGGTCGGCTCACCGAGTGCGGCGGCCAGCTCGGCCGCCTCGTCCCGCCCGGTCACGACGCGACCTCCGGCGGGACGAGGGCGCCGACCGAGGCGACCAGCGCGCGCAGTGAGATCCGGACCAGGTCGATGTCGGCGATGGCCAGGGTGATGTCGCCGGTGATCACCACGCCGGTGCCGAGCACCCGGTCGAGCAGGTCCACCAGGGCCACCGGACGGTAGGCCAGCGGGTCGTCGGCCGTGCTCGGCGCGAGTTGGGTGGTCACCATGCCGCCTCCCGAACGGTGTGCACGGCCTCCTCCTCCGGCCGCTCGGTGACGAACGAGTACGGCGGCCACGGGCCGGTCAGCTCCAGCCGGACCTCCGGGTGGCGGTCGGCCAGCTCGCGTACCAGTGCGGCGAAGCCGTCCACGGTCCCGGCGTCCACCAGGTACGCGCCGTTGAGCACCATCGCGGTCGACGCGCCCGACAGCCGCCGGTCCTGCGGGGTGTGCCGGCGTGCCTCGACGGCGTACCTGGCGAGGGCGACGTGCACGGCGGCAGCCGCCTCGGCGGCGATCCGCTGCCCCTCGTCCCGGGCGGTGAGCTGGGCGCGACGCCGCCGCAGGTACGCCGCACCGGCCCCACCCCCGCCCGTGGGCTCTTCGGTGCGGGGCACGGCGCCCGGCACCACGTACCCCTTGACGCCCCACTCGCCGCGACCGGCGAGTCGGTCCAGCGCGCCGGCCAGGTCGGCGCGGCGCTCGGCGAGCATCGCGGCGACCCGGGTGTCGTCGTGGTGCACGGTGGCCAGCCGGGCCGGCACCACCGGACCCGTCCGGCTCAACGCCTCCACCACCGCGTGGTGCGACCGGGCCGCCCGCTCCAACCAGGCCAGGTCCGCCAGGTTCCGGCGCAGCGCCTCCTCGCCGTACCCGTCCAGCGGGACGGCGCTGACCACGGCGGCCAGGCCGGCGGCGCGGACCGCGCGGACCGTACCGCCGTCCATGCCGGTGACCGTGGCCAGTACGGCGTCGTCGGCGTCGGAGACCACGCCGTGCAGCCAGGCGCCGACGGTGACCGCCGGCTCAGCCGTCGTACTCATTCCACTCCTCCCGTGCCACCCGGCGGGCGACCCTGGGCCGGCGCTCGGCCTCCACCTGCTCGGGGTCGCGCGGGCCGGGTTCGACCGGCGGCCGGGCCTTCGAGCTGAGCCACGGGTCGTGCTCCCACCAGTCGATCCCGATCTGCCGGGCGGTGTCGACCGAGGCGATGACCAGCCGCAGCTTCAACGTCAGCAGCTCGATGTCGAGCAGGCTGACCCGGATGTCACCGGCGATCACGATGCCCCGGTCGAGAACCCGTTCGAGGATGTCGCCGAGGTTCGCCGGCTCGTGACCGGCGCCCATCACCTGGCCGGTGTTCTGCACCACCGACGGTTGCCGCGGACTGGTCATGTCAACCCCCGTCGCCCTTGCCACGCTGGTAGCGGCGGGTCCGCCGGTAGCCCAGCAGCTGCCCTTCCATGTCCAGCTCCACCTCGTAGAGGCCGAGCAGGTCGGTGGAGGCGGGGATGCGGTGGTCCTCCACCACCTCCACGCCGACCAGCCACCCGTCGTCGGTGGCCTGGATCGAGGTGATCCCGAGCGGGTCCTTGCCGGTCAGCCCGACGATCTGCCGCAGTCCCTCCCGGGCCGCCTCCGCCGTCGAGATCGGCTCGTAGTCCTCGTCGTCGTACCGGGCCTCGGGGTCCGGTCGTCGCTCGCGCTCGCCGTCGCCGCGGATCCGTCCTGGCGCCAATCCGCTCACCTCCCTCGCCGTCGGTCGTGGTCGTCGCGTCGGGCGGCCGGCCGGCGCCGGGTGCCGGCGGGCCGCCGCGTGGGGCGGTCCGCCGGCGCGGCGACACCGCCGCTGGTCCCGGTCAGCCGGTCCAGCACCTGCTGCTGGGCCCGATCCCGTTCGGCTGCGGTGAGGTCACCGGAGCGCGCCGCCTCGTCCAGTTCCTCCAGCTCGCGCCGGATGTTGGCCGGGTCGTACTGCTTGGCCTCCGCCTCCCGGGCGATCACCTTCACCACCGCGGTGAGGCCGCGCACCGGGGCGTACGGCAGGGTCAGCAGTCCCCAGAGGATGTCCACGGGTCACTCCACCAGCTGATGGGCGCTGACGAAGTCGTACGGGGCCAGCGGGCCGAGCAGCCTCGTCCGGATCAGGTCCCGACGCTGCTCGGCGAAGTCCTCCAGCACCCGGACGAACTCCTCCTCGTCGTCCACCCCGACCAGGAAGGCCACGTTGACCGCGTCCAGCTCGTCGCTGGGCTGGCGGGGCGCGTGTCGCACCGCCAGCTCGCCGACCGCGTCGATCAGCGCCCGGTTCTCCGCCTCCCGGCGCAGCTCCACCGCCTGGGCGATCATCTCGCCGAGACGGATGCGCTGCTCCCGGCTCTCGATCTCCGGGCGGCCCCGGACCTGCTCGGCCAGCGCCGCCGCGTCCGGGTTCTCCGCCAGCAGCTCGCTGATCAGCTGCTGCTCGTCGAAGCGGCCGTGCACCGTGTACTGGGTGCGGTCCTCGAACTCGTCGAGGGCGGCGGCGAACTGCTCGTGGTGCGCCTCCAGCAGGTCGGTCACGGCGTCCGGCCCGGTCACCACCGTGCCGAAGCGCACCGGCAGCACCGGCGCGACCTCCGCCGTCCCGTCCAGCAGCGTCTGGTACGCCGTCAGGTCGGCCGGCCGCCCGATGGGCTCCTCCAGCCCCACCTCACTGACCAGCACCGCCAGGTCGCGGTGGCGGACGACGTCCACCTCGCCCGGCGGTTCGCCGACCCCGGCGGCGTCCGGGGTCGGCTCCACGTCGGACGGCACGATGCCGTACAGGAACAGTCCGGTCTCGTCAGCCATCTCAGCGCTCCTCGTCCCGGCGTCGGCGCGGGCGCTCCCGCTCCCGCTCGGATCCCCGGTCGCCCAACGAGTCCACCACCGCGCCACTGATCTCCTGCGCCGCCTTGCCGAGGCCGGAGATCGCCTTGCCCTTGGTGACCGCCCCGGTCGCCCCGTCGACCAGGTCGGGCAGGCCCTTCTGGTCCTCGGGGACGATGTTCAGCCGGTCGACCGTCTCGGCGAACCGCAGGTACGTCTCGACGCTGGCGATGACGATCCGGGCGTTGATCTCCAGCAACTGGATGCCGACCACGGCGACGGAGACCTGGGCGTCGATCACGACGCCCTTGTCGAGCACCGTCTCCACCACGTCGGCCAACGTGCCGCCGCTGCCCCCGCTGCCGCCGCGCTCCAACGCGCTGCCGGGCTGCCCGCCCCCGCTGGTCGTCGCGATCGTCATTCGCCGCGCTCCTCACGCCGGCGACGGACCACCGGGCGGCGGGGCGCCTCCGGGCGACGGGCGGCCGGACGGGGACGCTCCTCGCGGGGCTCCCGCTCGGCACGGGGCTGCGGGCGGCGGGCCCGCTCCGGCTGACGCCGACGCGGCGCAGGCTGCTCCTCCTCGGGCTCTTCCTCGTCGTACCCCTCGTCGTAGTCCTCGCCCTCGTGGTAGTCGTCGTACTCCTCCTCCTCGGGGGGACGACGACGCTGCGGCGGCCGGCGGCGGCCACGCGCGACGGGCCGGCGCTCCTCCTCCGGCTCCTCCTCGGCCTCCGGCTCCTCGGCCCGGGCCTGCTCGGCCTGCTCGCGGGCCTCCTGCTCCTCCTGGAGCGCGGTCTCGTGGTCCTTGACCACCTGGGAGTCCTCGATCTCGCCCCGCCAGCCCTCGACGGAGTCCGGGTCGAGCACGGTGGTGGTCATCACGTGCCGCACGAAGTGCTTCAACTCCAGCCGCACCCGCCGGCCCTGCGCCCGCCAGAGGTTGCCGGTGTGCTCGAAGAGGCCCTTCGGGTGGTACTCCAGCACGACCAGGATGCGGGTCAGGTCCGGGGTCAGCTCGTGGAAGCTGACGGTGCCGTCCACCGTGCCCTTCTCGCCCTTGGACCGCCAGTGGATGAGCTTGTCCGGAATCTGCCGGACGATGGTCGACTCCCAGCTCCGGTGCGACCAGAAGACCTGGGCCTTCCAGGTCATCTTCTCGTCCGAGTCGTTCTCGGCCTGCTCGACCTTCTTCATGAAGCTCGGGAAGTCGCCGAAGGTCGTCCACTGGTTGTACGCGGCCCGGACCGGCACGCCGACCTCGATCGTCTCGACGATGTTGGTGACCTTGAGCTTCTTGCCACCGCCCTTGCCACCCTTGCCGCCGCCGAACGCCGACATCAGCTTCTCCTTACCGCCGGCCAGGCCGGCCTGGAACATGGCCTTCATCGGGGAGTCGCCCTCGGCCAACTTCTGCGCACCGGTCGCAGCGGCGATCAGCCCCGGGCCGCCGCCGTCCCTGGCGTACTCACTGAGCCGCCCGGTGGCGCCGGTCAACCGCTCGGTGACCACCGAGACGGCCCGCTCGCCGATCGCGGACGCCAGGTCCTTCAGGTCGCTGCCGAGCTGGTCACGGGCCTTGCCGGCAAGACCACCGGTGGGGTTCGTCACCATGGTCACCGCCTCCGCTTCGCGGCCGGACGCTTGGCCGGCTCGGCACGCTCGGCCACGGGCTGGTCGTCGAGCTCCTGCTCCTCGTCCGGCGCGGAGCGTTCGTCGCGGGCCTGGTCGTCGCGGCCCTGGTCGTCGCGGGCCTGGTCGTCGCGGCCCACTTCGTCGCGGGCCTCTTCGTCGCGGGCCTCGTCCGGGCCGGCGCCGCCGGTGGACTTCCGGCGCAGAGCGTCGGCGCTGCCGCGCAGCCGCCCGCTGACGGCGTCGATGCCGCTGCTCGCGGCGGCGGTCGCGGCAGCCTTGCCGGCCGAGGCGAGCGGGCCGCCGAGCTTGCCCAGGTTGGCCAGCTGGGGGGACGAGTTCAGCAGGTCACCGCCACGCTTGAGCAGCTGCCCCGGGTCGCGGCTGGCCCGGCCGGCGGCGACCGCGGCGGCCAGGGTCAGGGCGGTACGCAGCTTCCTGCGCCGCCCGAGGATGTATCCGGCACCGACCGCGAGGCCGATCCGCATTCCGCTCTTCATCAGTTCTCCTTCACTCCCCGGTGGGAGGACGACCCGATCCACCGAAGGCCGGAAGACAACTGCCGGGGAATCAGCGCGTGGCGGGCCTGCGATCGGGTGTCCCGTATCAGCGGACCCGGCCGGCAGTACCCGCGACCCCCTACACGAAACATTTCCCCGCGAGTTCCCGAATGGGTCACCACGAAAATAGGAAGGTCGACGCCAGGGCAGCACACACGGCCGCAAACCGGACACAACATGCCGGTTGAGCAGGGAGGATCCGAGACCGGATCAGACCTCGCAGATAATTGTCAGAGCACCGGAGGGGTGGCATCGAGACAGATTTCCGCGTGCACCCTTTCGCCGTTAACCAACAATTTCGCGCCACATTTACGGAGCACTTCCACCGCACCCACGTTGCCCCGCGTGGTGTCGGCGACAACGGCCTGCATGCCGGCGGCCGCCGCCGCGTCCATCAACTCCCGCAGGGCGGCCACGCCGAGACCCTGCCCCCGCGCGGAGCGGCCGAGCCACATCCCGGTCTCCACCACACCGGGCTCGTCGCAGCGACTCATCCGGACCATGCCGACCACCTCGCCACCGGCGAGGATCGCGTACATCAGGGTGCGGGTGGGGCCGTCCAGGCCGGCGAAGCTGGCCCGGTGGAACTCACGGAACGCCTCCCGGCGGGCCGCCGACCAGCCGGCCGGGGCCTCGACCGGGGGCATCACGTCGTCCGGTTCCGCCTCGGCAACGGCTACGGAGAGCAACGGCTCCAGGTTCCGCTCGTCCACCGGCTCCAGTCGTACAGCACCCCTCACGAGCCGGAGTCTGCCGTCCCACCCGGCGCTCGTCCAGCCTTTCGACGGTGGACTGGACCTCCGTCCCCAGGGTTCAGCCGGTCGGACCACGGGGGTGGTCCACGTCACGCTCCGCTGTCGGAAGGCGCGGGTCAGTCGCGCGACGGGAACTCGCAGAGCACCGCCGACGCGTCGTCGGCGCGCTTGTGCCGGCGCAGCCGATCCGGGTGCTCGCGCTCGGCGGCGCGTACCCGGTCGATGAGCGCGCCCGGCCCCTCGGCGGTGACCAGGTCGAGCAGCCCGGCCCAGTCGAAGAGCCCGAACTGCTCGACCGCGCAGGAGGCGCCGTCGCTGAGCAGCACCGCCCGGCGCACCGCGTCCGGGCCGCGCAGCGGCAGCGTCCCGGTGACCGCGTGGTACGCCGCGTCCGGGTCGGTCGCCGCCACCCAGTAGCCGTGCGTCCGGTTCATTCGTTCCCGCTGCACCGACACCGCCTGCCGGAACCGGGTCTGCGGGTCGGTCCCGTCGGCCGGCAGGCCCGCCGCGATGCGCCGCAGGTCGGCCATGGCGACGTCGAGCCGGTCGTCCGAGACCACCTCGACCCGCCCGCCGACGTCGAGGACCAGCGGGCTGTCGCAGAGCACCAGGTAGTCGATCTCGTCGACGCCCTCCCGCAGCAGACAGACCGTCGCCGACGGGGTGCCCGGGTGGTCCAGGTCGCAGTTGTCGCCATGATCGGCACGGACCGCGAGCAGCGCCGCCGCGAGGCTGCTCACCAGGGTCGCGGCCGGTCGCGCGGCCACCGCCAGCCCGATCCGGGCGGCCAGGTGCCGGACGAACCAGGCCGGCCCGTGCACGCATCCGGTGTCGAAGCCCGCCGGCACCGTGGCGCCGTCGAGCACCCCGACCAGCGGGCCGAGCCGGAAGACGACGTCCTCGTTCTCCAGCCGCCCCGGCGCGGCCAGCGAGGCGGAGCGGACCCGCATCGTGGACGCCTCACCGACCGTCCGGACGGTGTGCCCCGCCGGGTGCCGCGCCTCCGGTCCCGCCATCTGTCCACTCCCCTCCTCGCTCCGGCCCGGCTACCCGGCCCGGAGCGCGCCATGCCCGCCGCCGCTCGGCGCACCCGGTCCGGCAAGCACCGTCCCGCCCAGGATCGCGAAAACCGACCGGTACGCCACCGTCACCGACGGTAGCGTCAGAGACGGTCGGCGTCCCGGGTCACCACCGGGCCGACGCGGCGGGACGACCCGGCCGCGCCAGGGGAGCCGTACGACGCGACAGGGGGATCGCCATGTTGGAACGGTTGCACGAGTCGGGGCTGAAGGCGGAGCACGCGTACCTGGCGGGGTTCGTCAGCATCGGGCTCTCCTTCACCAGCTGGTTCCTCTCCAAGCACCTGGAGCGCGCGGGAGTCGCCCGGGCGGACCGCTGGGGCATCTTCATCGGAGAGTGGGCCCCGACCTTCTTCGCCCTCGGCAACGGCCTGCGCACGTACGAGAAGTGATCAGCGACGGCGGTTGCGGGCCCGCGACGAGCGCAGCCGGCGCAGCCGCCCGACCAGCACCGGCTCGGCGGCGAGCGCGGCGGGCCGGTCCAGCAGGGCGTTGAGCAGCTGGTAGTAGCGGGTGGCGGAGAGGCCGAAGGTGTCCCGGATGGCCTGCTCCTTGGCCCCGGCGTGCCGCCACCACTGCCGTTCGAAGGCCAGGATCCGCTGCTCCCGCTCGGTGAGCGTGTCGGCGCGAGCGTCCCCGTCGGGCTCCGCACCGGTCGCGACCGCGTCGGCGGGAGAGGCCGGCGGGACGTCCTCCGGCACCGGCCCGGCGACCTCCGACGCGGAGCCGGTGGTCTCCACCGGGGGGACGGGACGCGGCGGCGGGACCGTACGCCCGTCGGCAACGGCCCGGCCCGCCGACGGCTCGGACCGGTCGGCGGCGGCCGGGGCGGCGTCGGCGGGGGGCATGGCGCTCCTCAGCAGGGCGGACGTCCGGTGGGGCAGGCCGACCGGAGGGGGACACCCAGCCTAACCAGGGCGGGCGACGATCGCAGCGGACGAAGGCCCGCGCCGACCGGATCGGCGCGGGCCCGTCCACGTACACCGCCGGGCGGCGGCACGACTCAGGCGACGTCCCGTCGGCGCATCAGCCAGAAGGCGGCGGTCAGCACCAGGGCCGCACCGAGCCCGAAGAGCAGACCCGACTGCTGCCAGGTGACGAACATCTCCTTCGGCTCGCACGCGCCCTGGACGAACTGGCAGGAGTCGTAGTCCACCAGCTTCCACCGCTTCTGGAACCAGGCCATCGCGTAGGTCGAGAGGACGTACCGGTCGCCGAACGGGACGCCGGCGATCGCCGTGCCGATCCGGACGCCGATCTCGCTGACGACGCCGAGGCCGACCGCGACACCCAGCGCCATCGCGGTGTGCCGGCCGATCGAGGCGAGTGCGAACGCGACCGCGCCCACCGCCAGGATCAGCGCCAGCGCGCGTAGCCCGTCGAGGCCCACCGACTGCCAGACCCCGGCGGTGACCCTGGCGGTGGTGCCCCGCCAGGTGCCGATCAGCCAGAAGGCCAGCGTCCAGAGCGCGCCGAGCACCACGGTCACGCCGACGAGCGTGGTGAGCACCGCGGCCAGCTTGGTGCCGAGCACGGCCAGCCGCCTCGGCCGCCAGAGCAGCAGGTTCATCATCCCGCCGGTGCTCCACTCCGCTCCGACGAACGACGCCCCGACCAGGAAGGCGAAGAGCCCGACAGCGCCGGCGAAGACGGCCACGAAGATGCCGAACTCGGCCCGGAAGTCGAACTGGTACGGCAGGTTCCACGTCGGATCGAACATCTCCGGCTGCGGCTGCCAGTCACGACCGCAGTTCGGGCCGTACCGCTCCTCCGTCTGCTCCCCGCGCGCCTGGGCTGCCTCGCACTCGGCAACCGACTTCTGCCAGCCCTGGACGGCCTGTCGGTACTGCGCGTCCGACTCCGCCTGGGCCTGCGCCACGACAGCCGGCGAGAGCTTGTGGCTGGAGAAGGCGAAGACCGTGGCGATGCCGGCCAGGCCGACGACGAGCAGGGCCAGCAGCATCCGGGTCAGCCGGCGCTTTGCCAGCCGGCGCAGCTCGGTGACGTACAGACTCATGCTCCCCAACCCCCTCCGGCGACGCCGGGCTGCCCCGTCCCGCCGACCTTCGCGGACTCGTCGACCTGGCGGTGCTGACCCGGCACCGGCGCGGTGTTGGTCAGTTCGAGGAAGACGCTCTCCAGGTCCACCGCGACCGAGGCCAGCTCGCTGACGTACAGGTGGTGCTCGGCGAGGAGCCGGCTGACCGAGGCCGGCTTGTCGACGCCGCTGAGCATCAGGTGGTCGGGGTGTCGGGTGACCGGCACGCCGGCCCGGTCGAGCACCGCGGCGGCGGCGGCCAGGTCCTCGGCGGCGTCCAGTCGGACCCGTACCGCGCCGTGCGAGTGCGCGGCGAGCACCTGGTCCACCGGCCCGAAGGCGACCCGGCGGCCCAGCGAGATGATGGTGACCGAGTCGCAGATCAACTGGATCTCGCCGAGGATGTGGCTGGAGAGCAGCACGGTCATCCCGGAGGCGGCGAGGTCACGCATCAAGGTGCGCATCTCCCGGATGCCGCCCGGGTCCAGGCCGTTGGCCGGCTCGTCGAGGATCAGCAGTTTCGGGTTCTTGAGCAGGGCGGACGCGACCGCGAGCCGCTGCTTCATGCCGAGCGAGTACGTCTTGACCCGCTCGCCGGCCCGGTCCCGCAGCCCGACCAGTTCGAGCACCTCGTCCACCCGTGTGGCCGGCACCTCACCGGCGCCGGCCAGCAGGGAGAGGGTGTCGCGCGCGGAGAAGTGCGGGAAGAACTGCGGGCTCTCCACGATCGCCCCGATCTGCCCGGCCACGGTGGGCAGCGCGGCCGGCACCTCGTGCCCGAGGACGGCCATCCGGCCGCCGTCCGCCCGGATCAGGCCGAGCAGGGTACGCAGGGTGGTGGTCTTGCCCGACCCGTTCGGGCCGAGGAAGCCGTGCACCTGACCCGCCTCGACCCGCATGTCGAAGCCGTCCAGCGCGTTGCGAGTGCCCCGCCGGCGGCTCTTGTACGTCTTACGTAGACCTTCGATCTCCAGGACAGCCGACAAGCTGCGCCTCCCCCGATGGTGGCTGGATGACGACGGTCACCATACTCGGTATGCGCCGGGCGGCAATACCCGGTATGCATCGGCGATTCGGCTGATTTTCGACCACCCTCAGTGACGGCGCAATGCCGTCGTGGCGGCCCGCGTCAGGCGCAGATGACGTTGACCCCGGCGGCCCGGAACGCCTCGACCACCTCGGGGGACGCGCCGGAGTCGGTCACCAGCGTCTCCACCCGGTCGACCGGGCAGATCCGGGCGAAGGCGTGCCCGCCCAGCTTGGACGAGTCCGCGATGATGACGACCCGCTTCGCCCGCGCCACCATCAGGTTGTTCATCGCCGCCTCGCCCTCGTGGTGGGCGGCGGCGCCGAGCTGCGGGTCGACCGCGTCCACACCGAGCAGGGCGACGTCCAGGGTGACCTCGCGCAGCAGCGCCCCACCCAGCGGGCCGACCAGCTCGAACGACTTCGGCCGCACCACGCCGCCGGCCACCACGACCTTCATCCGCGAGCGGACCAGCAGCTCGTTGGCGATGTTCAGGGCGTTGGTGACCACGGTGAGCTGGGCGCCCTCGGCGCTGGTGTTCAGGTCGGGGCGGACGGCCAGGGCACGGGCCACCTCGGTGCTGGTGGTGCCACCGTTGAGGCCGACCACGGTGCCCGGGGAGACCAGCGCGGCGGCGGCCGCGCCGATCCGCTGCTTCTCGGCGGAGTGCTTGGCGGTCTTGTAGCGCAGCGGCAGGTCGTACGAGACGCCGTTGGCGACCGCGCCACCCCGGGTCCGGGTGATCATCTGCTGCTGGGCGAGCTGGTCGAAGTCACGCCGGATGGTGGCCTGGGAGACGTCCAGCCGCCCGGCCGCCTCCTCGACGCTGACCCGGCCGTTGTCGGTCAGCATTTCGAGCAGAGCGTTCCATCTGGCGTACCGGTCCACCGCGGGGGCCTCCGTTGACTCTGCACGAACGGTGATTGATTGCGTGCACAGTAGTGCGCGAAACTACGTGGGCGCAAAACTTCGGCCTGCGCGATGTGGGTGTCGGTTGCCACAGCCACCCCCGTACGCGCAGAATGACGCGCGAAAGTAGGCTGTAACGAGCCGTATTGCGCACCACCTCCCCGTACGAGGAGTTCTCATGGCGTACGTCGACGCGGAGATCGCGAGCCAGCCCGACTGCTGGCGGGAGGCGGCACGGCTCGCCGGCGCCGTCACCGCCGACCTGCCCCGCCCCGGCGAGCGGGTCGCCGTCGTCGGCTGCGGCACGTCCTGGTTCATGGCGATGGCGTACGCCGGGCTGCGCGAGCGCGCCGGCCACGGCGAGACGGACGCCTTCCAGGCCAGCGAGTTCCCCGCCGGCCGCCGCTACGACCGGCTGATCGCGATCACCCGCTCCGGCACCACGACCGAGGTGATCGACCTGCTCGCCGCGCTGCGCGGCCGGGTGCCCACCACGGTCCTCGTCGGTGACCCCGACTCCCCCGCCGTCGCACTGGCCGACGCCGCGGTGACCATGCCCTTCGCCGACGAGCGGTCGGTGGTGCAGACCCGCTTCGCCACCACGGCGCTGGCGCTGCTCCGCGCCCACCTCGGCGACAACGTCGAGGCGCTCGCCGCCGACGCCGAGGTGGCCGTCCGGGCCCCGCTGCCGATCGACCCGGCGAGTATCGGGCAGGCCACCTTCCTCGGCCGGGGCTGGACGGTCGGGCTGGCCCAGGAGGCCGCGCTGAAGTGCCGGGAGGCGGCCACCTTCTGGGCGGAGGCGTACCCGGCGATGGACTACCGGCACGGCCCCATCTCGATCGCCGGCCCCGGCCGGCTGGTCTGGGCGTTCGGCGAGCTGCCCGACGGGCTGCCCGAGGACGTGGCGGCCACCGGCGCCGCGTTCGTACACAGCCGGCACCACGGCTGCCGGACGGTGCTGGGCAGTTGGGCGGCGGGCCGTACCCCGGTCGACCCGATGGCCGACCTGATCCTGGCGCAGCGCTTCGCGGTCGCGCTGGCCACCAGCCGGGGCCTCGACCCGGACGCGCCCCGGCACCTCAGCCGGTCCGTGGTGCTCGCGTGACCGACGCCCCCGCCGAGCGCGGTGGGCCGGTCGTCGTCGCGTTGGACATCGGCGGCACGGGGATGAAGTGCGCCCTGGTCCGCCCGGACGGCGAGGTCGCGCACGCCGAACGACACCCCACCGGCGCGGAACGCGGCCCCGCCGCCGTGGTCGACACCATCCTCGACGTGGCCGAAGGGCTGGCCGGCAGGGCCCGCGCCGAGGGGCTCACCCCGATCGCCTGCGGCATCGGCGTGCCCGGGCTGGTGGACGACGCCGCCGGGGTGGCGGTCTGGTCGTCCAACATCGGCTTCCGGCACGTGCCGCTGCGGGACCTGACCGCCGCCCGGCTCGGGCTCCCCACGGCGCTCGGCCACGACGTGCGTGTCGGGGGGCTCGCCGAGACCCGGCTCGGCGCGGGCCGCGACGTCGCGCACGTCCTCTTCGTCGCCGTCGGCACCGGCATCGCCGCCGCCCATGTGGTCGGTGGGTCGGCCACCGCCGGGGCGCACGGCGCCGCCGGCGAACTCGGCCACATCCTGGTACGCCCCGGCGGCCCGCGCTGCGGCTGCGGGCGGCCCGGCTGTCTGGAGGCGGTCTCGTCCGCCTCGGCGATCGGCCGCCGATACACCGAGCTGGCACGCATGGCCGTCCCACCCCCGGCCGGTGCGGTGTTCACCGCCGCCGAGGTGGTCGAGCGGGCGGCGGCCGGGGAGGAACTGGCCGGGCGGGTCTGGCGGGAGGCTGTCGACGCGCTCGCCGACGGCCTGGCCACCGCCCAGGCGCTCTTCGACGTGGAGACCATGGTGATCGGTGGTGGGCTGGCCCGGGCCGGCGCGCGGCTGTTCGACCCGCTGCGCGCGGCGCTGCGGGAGCGGATCACCTTCCACCGGGAGCCGCGCCTGGTCGCGGCGGCCCTCGGCGACGAGGCGGGCTGCCTCGGTGCCGCCCTGCTCGCCCTCGACAGTCTGGAGTGACAATGGCCCTGCGGGTGACCGGCAAGGTGGTGACCCCGACCGGCGTGGTCCGGCAGGGGTGCGTGGAGATCAACGGCGACCGGATCACCGCGGTGGCCGAGTACCCGGCGAAGCGGGACGGGCACTGGATCGTGCCGGGCTTCGTGGACATGCACACCCACGGCGGCGGCGGGCACACCTTCACCACCGGGGATGCCGGCTCCGCCCGGCAGGCCGCCGCGTTCCACCTGGGACACGGCACCACCACCCTGCTGGCCAGCCTGGTCAGCTCACCGCTCCCGCTGATGCGCGACGCCACCGCGGCCTTCGCCCCGCTGGTGCGCGAAGGGGTGCTGGCCGGCGTCCACTTCGAAGGGCCGTACCTGTCGGCGGCGCGGTGCGGCGCGCAGAACCCGGACCACCTGCGCGACCCGTCGACCGACGAGCTGTCCGAGCTGATCGAGCTGGGCGGCGGTGCGGTCCGGATGGTGACCCTGGCCCCCGAGCGGGCCGGCGCGCTGGACGCGATCAAGCTGCTCACCTCGCACGGGGTGGTCGCCGCCGTCGGCCACACCGACGCCACGTACGACGAGACCCGCACCGCCGTGGCGGCCGGCGCGAGCGTCGCCACCCACCTGTTCAACGGGATGCGGCCGGTGCACCACCGCGAGCCGGGCCCGGTGGTGGCTCTGCTGGACGCCCCGAACGTGGTCTGCGAACTGGTCGCGGACGGGGTGCACCTGCACGACGGCATGCTCACCTTCGCCACCTCGAGCGCCGGCCCGGAGCGGGCCGCCCTGATCACCGACGCGATGGCCGCCGCCGGCATGCCCGACGGCGCGTACGAGCTGGGCGGCCAGGACGTCGTCGTCGCCGACGGGGTGGCCCGGCTGGCCCGTGACGGCGCGATCGCCGGCAGCACGCTGACCATGGACGCGGCGCTGCGGCACGCCGTCACCGCCGGCATCCCGATCGCCGACGCGGTCCGCATGGTGGCGACCACCCCCGCCCGGGCGATCGGTCTCGGCGGCAAGGTCGGCGCGCTCCAGGTCGGCCTCCGCGCGGACCTGGTCGTCCTCGATGACGACCTGAACGTGGTGCGGGTGATGCGCGGCGGCTCCTGGGTGGAGTGACCGAGCCGGCGACCCCGGCCCGGGCTGCGGCACGGCAGCCCGCCCGGCGGCACGGCAGCCCGCCCGGCGGCACGGCAGCCCGGGCCACGTCACGGCAGCCGGGCGGCGGCACGGGCAGCCTGCCCGGAAATCACGCTGCGTACCGTTCGCGCGGACGTCCCACCTCATGTGCGGACGCTTTGCTCTGCATACACCCACGCGCCGGTCACGCCCTGTCAGTGGACGCCGCACCGCCGCACCGGAACCCCGACCAGAAGCACCAGCTCAGGGCAGTGGTGCGGTGGTGGCTGCAGAGCAAAGCAAGTAACCACCGGACCACCACCCCCGCGACCCGGTCACCACGAGTAATCAGAGACCCTCGACTACGGAGAGTCGTAACTGGCGGGGCCCAGCGCACCGCATCAGCCCACGGGATCGGGCACCGGCGGGTCAGCCGGCCGTGGGGACCTCGACGCCGAGGACGGCCTGCTCGTCCGGGCGGTGCACCAGCACCTCCGACAGGTACGACTGCACCGCCGGCCCCATGCCGACGTCCCGGCCGGCGCGCTCGGAGAGCAGCCACTTGTGCTCGATGATCTGCGCGAACAGCTCCTGCGGCTCCAGCTTGCGGCGCAGGTGCGCCGGCACCGCCCGGACGACCGGTTCGAAGACCTCGGTCAACCACCGGTGCGCCGCCTGCTGCTCGTCGGTCAGGTCGCTCTCCACCCGGTAGGCGTCCAGGTCGTTGAGCAGCCGGCGGGCCTGGTTCTCCTCGGCGTCCAGGCCGGTCAGCCGGATCAGCCGCCGGGTGTGGTAGCCGGCGTCGACCACCTTGGGCCGAACCAGGTAGCGGCCGTTGTCGGCGGTCGACATCGCCACCTCGGCGACGTCGAAGCCCATCTCGTTGAGGCGGCGGATCCGGCCCTCGATGTCGTGCCGGGACTCCCGCTCGACCGCCTGCTCGTAGGTGATCTCGTGCCACAGCCGCTCGTAGCGCTGCACGACCTCCTCGCAGACCACCTCCGGGTCGATCGACTCGTGCAGCAGCCCGGCGGCCTGGAGGTCCAGCGCCTCCCCGAAGATGTTGACCCGGGCGATCTCCAGGTCCTCGCCGCGCTGGCCGTTGGAGAGGGTGTGGTGCAGCGCCCCGGTCTCCGCGTCGACCAGGTAGGCGGCGAAGGCGCCCGCGTCCCGTCGGAACAGCGTGTTCGACAGCGAGCAGTCGCCCCAGAAGAAGCCGGTCAGGTGCATCCGGACCAGCAGCACCGCCAGCGCGTCGAGCAGCCGGCCCATGGTCTCCGGGCGCAGCGTACGGGAGAAGAGCGCCCGGTACGGCAGCGAGAACTGCAGGTGCCGGGTGATCAGCACCGACTCGAGGGGTTCCCCGTCCTCGGTCTGCCGGTCGGCGACGATCGCCACCGCCTCCACCGACGGGAAGTCGATCCGCTCCAGCGCCCGGAGCAGGTCGTACTCCCGCTCGGCGATCCGCTCGCGAGTCTCCTTGAACGCGTACACGTAGTCGCCGAGGCGGACGAAGCGGACGATGTGCCGCGAGATGCCCTGCGGCAGCGCGACCAGGTGGTGCGCAGGCCACTGCTCCAACGGCGTCGACCAGGGAAGGTCGAGCAGCGCCGGGTCGACGAGGGCCGAGGTGATCCGCACGGGGACAAGTGTGAAGGGTGTGCCCTGCCGAGCGCTTCCCTTCGTGGCTCGGCACACATCGCCCGCCCGGCCCACGCCGGCCGGCCACCGCCCGGAGCCGGTAGCGTGATCGCGTGCGGGAGACCACGACGGTACGCGGGGTACGGCTCCACCCGGTGCGTCCCGCCGGCTGGTGGTACGACGTCCTCCTGCTGGCCGGGCTGGTCGGCCTGACCGTGGCGCTGGCCACCGGCCACCTGTTCGGGATCGACCGGGCGGTGGCCGACTGGGCGGCCGACCACCGGCCGGCGGCGGCGTACTGGACGGCGGTGGTCTTCAACTACCTGGGCCAGGGCACCCCGTTGACGCTCATCGCCGCCGGGGTCGGCGTGCTGCTGGCGGTCCGGCTCCGCTCGGTCCGCCCGGTGCTGCCCCCGGTGCTGGCGTTCGTGCTCACCCTCTTCACCATCGGCCCGCTCAAGGTGTGGACCGCCCGGCCGGCGCCCAGCGCCAGCGTCAAGGACCCCTTCCTGCCGCCCGAGCAGACCCTGCCGCTGTTCCAGGACGACCTGCCGGTCCGGTTCGCCCAGTCCTACCCGTCGGGGCACGTGGCCAACGCGATCGTCTGGTACGGCGTTATCGCGCTGCTGCTCGCCCCGCTGCTGCGCACCGCCGGCCGGCGCATGCCACCCCGGCTGGTCACCGTCGTGCGGGTGGTGCCGCCGCTGGTGGTGCTGACCACCACCACCTACCTGGGTTGGCACTGGCTCACCGACTCGGTGGCCGGGCTGCTGCTCGGCCTGCTGCTGGACCGGCTGCTGCACCGGATCCCCTGGGACGACGTGCCGTTGCCCGGCCGGTTGCGGGACTGGGACCGGCCGTTCACCTCGACCCTCTAGGGTGCCGCTCGTGGATCAACTCCGGCGGCGGTTGGGCGTACCCGACGCGGTGGTCATCGGGCTCGGGTCGATGCTCGGCGCGGGCGTCTTCGTGGTCTTCGCCCCGGCCGCGGCGACGGCCGGTGGCGTGGGGCTGCTCCTCGCGCTGGCGCTGGCCGGATTCATCGCGTTCTGCAACGCGACCAGCTCGGCGCGGCTCGCCGCCCGCTACCCCGAGTCCGGCGGCACCTACGTGTACGGACGGGAGCGGCTGAACCCGTTCGCCGGTTTCCTGGCCGGTTGGGGATTCGTGGTCGGCAAGACGGCCAGTTGCGCGGCGATGGCGCTGACCATCGGGGCGTACCTCTGGCCCGGTCAGGCCCGGCTGGTCGCGGTCGCCGCGGTGGTCGCGGTGACCGCGGTGAACCTGCGCGGCATCGCCAAGACCGCCGCCGCGACGACCGCCCTGGTGGTCGTGGTGCTGGTCGTGCTGGGCCTGGTCGCGGTGAGCGGGCTGGTCGCCGGTGACGTGCAGCTCGACCGGCTCGGCGCGGGCGGTGGCTCCGCCCAGGGCGTACTGACCGCCGCCGGGCTGCTCTTCTTCGCCTTCGCCGGGTACGCCCGGATCGCCACCCTGGGTGAGGAGGTCCGCGATCCGGCACGGACCATCCCCCGGGCCGTCCCACTCGCTCTCGGCGTGGTGCTGGCGATCTACCTGGTGATCGCCGTGGTCGCGGTCGGCGTGCTCGGCGCGGACCGGCTGGCCTCGTCCGCCGCGCCCCTGGTCGACGTGGTGACCGCCGCCGGGCTGCCCGGCCTGGCCTGGGTGGTCCGGGCCGGCGCGACGGTGGCGGTGACCGGGGTGCTGCTCTCCCTGCTCGCCGGGGTCGGCCGGACGCTGCTGGCGATGGCCCGCCGCCGGGACGTGCCCGGGACCCTGGCCGCGGTGCACCCGGTCCACCAGGTGCCGCACCGGGCCGAACTGGCGGTCGCCGCCGTGGTGGTCGTGGTGACGGCGCTCGGCGACGTACGCGGCGCGATCGGCTTCTCCAGCTGCACCGTGCTGGTCTACTACGCGATCACCAACGCCTCGGCGCTGACGCTGGGCCGCGACCCGGGCCGGAAGCTCCCGGTGCGGGCGCTCGCGGTGGCCGGGCTGGTCGGCTGCCTCCTGCTCGCGGTCAGCCTGCCGCCGGCCAGCGTCCTCGCCGGCTTCGGCGTCCTCGGCCTCGGCGCGCTCTGGTACGCCGTGCGCCACCGCCGCTGACCGGAGCAGCGGCCGCTCAGTCCTCGGGTGGGCGGGGCACCGGGGCACCGGCCGGGCCGGCGGCCGGACCCCGGCCCCGGGCCGGGGTCCGGGCACCGGTCGGCGTCGACGTCGGGCCCGGCGGCGGGACCGGGGTGGTCTCGCGGAGCAGGGCGCTCAGCCCGGCCCGGCGGGCCACCACGGTCAACCGGTCCCCCGCCGAGATCACCATCCGCGGGTCGGCCTTCCAGTCGGTCCGCTGCCCGGCCGGGGTGTGGGCGAGCAGGCGCACCTCCCCGGGGCGGGCGACGGTGGAGAGGGGGCGGCCGTCCAGCGGCGCGCCGGCCACCACCGGCACCTCCACCACCAGCAGCGCGTGCCGGCCGACCGGGATGGTGGCGATCACCGCCCGGTCCAGCAGCGCGGCGGCGAACGCCGGTGCGGCCAGGTACGACACGCTGCGCGAGACACCGATGTCGAACGCCTTCTGGATCCGCTCGGCGAAGTCGCCGTCGAAGAGGCGCAGCACCATCCGCAGCTCGGGGTTGAGCGCCCGGGCGTTCAGTGCGGCGCGCAGGTTCGCCCCGTCGTCGGTGGAGACCACCACCAGCGCCTGGCAGTGCTCGACGGAGGCGGACCGCAGCGTCTCCTCGCGGGCGGCGTCACCGACGATCAACGGCACGCCCAGCCGCCGGGCCAGCGACGCCCCGCGCGCCTCGGCGCTCCGGTCGATCGCGACCACCTCGACGCCGAAATCACGCAGCTGCGCCATCACCCGGGTGCCGATGTTGCCCAGCCCGACCACCACGACGTGCCCGGTGCGGTCCGGCTGGATCTTGCCGGTGTGCAGGGCCAGCCGGGCGTTGACGATGCCGTCGACGACCACGGCGGTGATCAGCGGGATCAGCGCCAGCCCGGCGAGGTTGAGCACCACCTGCATGATCTGCGCGGCGGCCGGCTTGGTGACGTCCGGGTCCTGGCCGCTGAGCGTGGTCACCAGGGTCAGGTAGAGCGCCTCGGTCCAGCTCACGTCGGTGGCGCGGGCATTGAGCCAGCCGAGCCCGGCGATGACCGCGAGCAGCACGATCACCGCGATCCCGATCTTGCGGGTGGCGAAGCTGCGGACGGCCCGGAGCAGCACCGCCAGGGGTTGCCGCCGCCGCCGGGCCCGGACCAGCCGGCGGGCGGCCAGCTCGGTGCCGGCCGGCTGGCCGGTCGCCTCGGCGAGCACCACGTCGGCCGCCTGCTCGTCGGCGGGGAGCACCCGGACCAGGTCCGGGTCGGTGGTCACGGCCAGCCCGCAGACGACGTCCTTCGGGCGTACGTCGTCGCGCTCGGCGACGTACAGGGTGCGGCCGGCGTGCCGGAAGTGGGTCGGGGCGACCTCGCCGAGCGCGGCGGCCACGAACGCCGGGGCGGCCATCGAGGCGTCGGAGAGCACCGCCGAGTCGGGAAAGAACTCGCGCAGGCCGTTGGCGAGGCTGGTGTTGAACATCCGGACCACCAGCCGCAGCCGCGGCTCGACCTCCTGGGCGCAGAGCGCGGCGTGCATGTTGCCGACGTCGTCCTGGTGCAGCAGGGCGAGCCCGGCCGCCCCGGCCAGGCCGGCCCGGCGGAAGGTCGCCTCGTCCAGCCGGTCGGCCCGGACGACCTGCACGCCGTCCAGCTCGCGGCCGTCCGGCCCGTCGCCCCGGCGGCGCTCGGGGACGATCAGCGTGATCCGGACCCGGCCGGCGGCCAGCTCCGGGACGAGCAGGGCCCGCGCCACCCAGTACGACAGCGGGTCGTGCCCGCAGATCACGTAGTGCGGGCGGTCGTCGTTGCCGCGCCACAGCCGGAGCCCGGCGGGACGGCGCATGCGCTCGTTCTGGAGCTCCGCCATGACCGGATCGTAGTCAGCCGGTCGCACCGGGCGCAGCCCCGTGGATCATGGAGGCATGTCGGGCCCGGCGGCGGGTAGAGCAGGCACATGCAGACGTTCCTCCCGTACCCGGACTTCCTGGCGAGCGCCCGGACGCTGGACCAGAGGCGGCTGGGCAAGCAGCGGGTGGAGACGATCCAGGTGCTGCGCGGGCTGACCCGCCCGGACTACGGCTGGCGCAACCACCCGGCGGTGAAGATGTGGGCCGGCTACGAGGAGGCGCTCACCCGGTACGGGCTGGACGTGTGCGCCGTCTGGTGCGAACCGGGCCGGGCGGACACCTGCGCCGCCACCATGGTCACCGACCTGGCCGCCGCCTGCGGCCTGACCACCGTACGCACCCAGGGCGAGCTGGCCTCCGCCGGTGAGCTGCCGCCCTGGCTGGGCCGCGAGGACCTGCACCGCAGCCACCGCTCGTCGCTGCTGCGCAAGGACCCCGGACACTACGGTCCGCAGTTCGGCGACGTCCCGCCCGACCTGGAGTACGTCTGGCCCGCCTCGGACCGCGAGCGGCGCTGTCTGCCGCCGTCGGACGGCTGAGCGGGCAGACTGGAGGTTCGCTCGGGCGGGAAGGTGCACATGGCGCTGTCGCAGGTGGTGGGTCGGCTCATCGGCGTACGGGAGCGGATGGTGGACCCGGGCGGTGGGGGCGCCCCCCGCGTGCCGCGACCGGTCGCGGCCGTGGTGGTCGGCGGCGGGATCGCCGGCATGTCGGCGGCGGTGGTCCTCGCCGAGCGCGGGGTGGACGTGACCGTGCTGGAGGCCGCGCCGACCCTGGGCGGCCGGCTCGGCGCCTGGCCGGAGGCCCTGGCCGACGGCACGCAGATGAACGAGCACGGCTTCCACGCGTTCTTCCGGCAGTACTACAACTGGCGGTCGATCCTGCGCCGGGTCGACCCGCGCCTGGGCTTCCTCAGACCGGTCCCCGGCTACCCGGTCCTGAGCGAGCGGTGGCCCACCGAGGAGTTCGGCCGGCTGCCCCCGGCACCGCCGATGAACCTGCTCGCGCTGCTGGCCCGCAGCCCCAGCGTGCGCCTGGCGGACCTACGCGCAATGGACCGGGACGCCGCGCTGCCGCTGCTCACCTACGATCCGGCCCGCACCTACGCCGAGTTCGACGACACCACCGCCGACGAGCTGCTCAGCTCGCTGAAGCTGCCGGACCGGGCCCGGGCGATGCTCTTCGAGGTCTTCTCGCACTCGTTCTTCAACCACGAGGCGGAGATGTCGGCCGCCGAGATGATCGCCCAGTTCCACTTCTACCTGCTCGGCAACCCGGAAGGGCTGGCCTTCGACTGCCCGGACGAGGACTACGCGACGGCGATCTGGCAGCCGCTGACCCGGTACGTGGAGAAGCACGGCGGCCGGGTGGTCACCGGGGTCGCCGCGACCCGGCTGGACCGGGGGCCCGATGGCTGGCGGGTCACCGCCGCCGACGGCACGTCGTACCGCGCCGGGCAGGTGGTGCTCGCCGTCGACCCGCCCGCGCTCGCCGCGCTGGTCGCGGCCTCCCCCGGCCTGATCGCGGCGGCGCCACGGCTGGTGGCGCGGATGCCCGCGTTCGGTCAGGCCGGTCCGCCGTACGCGGTGGCGCGCTACTGGATGGACGGGGACGTGCGCGCCGACCGGGCGGTGTTCAGCGGGGTGTCCCGCCAGCCCACCCTCGACTCGGTGACGCTCTACCACCGGCTGGAGGACGAGTCCCGCCGCTGGGCGCAGCGCACCGGCGGCTCGGTGGTCGAACTGCACGCGTACGCCTGCGACGAGGGCGTGCCCGCCGACGAGCTGGCCGAGCGGATGCGGCTGGAGCTGTGCCGGCTCTGGCCGGAGGCGGCCGACCTGCGGGTACGCGAGCTGCGGGCCCGGGTGGAGGCGCAGGCGCCGGCCTTCACCCCCGGCAGCCACGCCGGCCGCCCCGGGGTACGCACCGACGCCGACGGCCTCTTCCTGGCCGGGGACGGCATCCGCACCGACTTCCCCAGCGCGCTGATGGAACGCTCGGCGGCAACCGGGATCATCGCCGCCAACCACATCCTGCGGACCGCCGGGGCCCGCGCCGAGCCGGTCCGCTCGGTCCGGCCGCGCGGCCTGCTCGCCTGGCGGCGCTGAGCCAGCTCGGGACCGCCTGGCGCCGACCCGACCGGCCTGCCCGGGGGACGTACCGGGCAGGCCGATCGGTGGGGGCATGGTGGCCCGCCCGTCCCCAGGTCGGGCGGGCCACCATGCCCGGTCTCAGCGGCTCACCCCGTCCCAGCGGGCGCCGTGGTACGCGGCCCGCATCAGCTGCTGCATGTCGTCGAGCATCGGCATCCGCGGGTTGGCCGGCGCGCACTGATCGGAGTACGCGTTGAGCGCCTGCTGCGGCAGCGCCGCCTCGAACGCCGCCTCGTCCACCCCGATCGCGGCGAAGGACGGCTCGATGCCGACCGCGGCGCGCAGCCGCTCCACCGCGTCCGCCAGCGCCGCCACGCCCTGTTCCGGCGTCGCGGCGGGCAGGTCGAGCAGCTTGGCGATCTCGGCGAACCGCTCCGGCGCCCGGTAGCTCTCGTACTTGGGCCAGCCGGAGAGCTTCGACGGGACGCTGCCGTTGTAGCGGATCACGTGCGGCAGCAGCACCGCGTTGGTCCGCCCGTGGGCGATGTGGAAGGTCGCGCCGAGGGTGTGCGACATGGCGTGCACGATACCGAGGAAGGCGCTGCCGAACGCCATGCCGGCGATGGTGCCGGCGTTGTGCATCCGCTCCCGCGCCTCGCTGTCGGCGTCGGCCACCGAGCGTTCCAGGTTGGCGAAGATGAGCCGGATGGCGTGCAGCGCCAGCCCGTCGGTGAAGTCGTTCGCGTACACCGACACGTACGCCTCGATGGCGTGGGTGAGCGCGTCGAAGCCGCTGTCGGCGGCGATGGCGCGGGGCAGGCTGGCGGTCAGCACCGGGTCGACGATCGCCACGCTGGGGGTGAGCGCGTAGTCGGCCAGCGGGTACTTCTTGCCGGTCCGGTGGTCGGTGATCACCGCGAACGGGGTGACCTCCGCGCCGGTGCCCGAGGTGGTCGGGACGCAGACCAGCCGGGCCCGCTCACCCAGGGTGGGGAAGGCGAAGGCGCGCTTGCGGATGTCGAAGAACTTCTCCCGCATGTCCTCGAAGACCACGTCCGGGTGCTCGTAGCGCAGCCACATCACCTTGGCGGCGTCCATCGCCGAGCCGCCGCCGAGGGCGATGATGGTGTCCGGCTGGAAGGAACGCATCAGCTCCGCGCCCCGGTCGACGGTCGCCACGCTGGGCTCCGGCTCGACGTCGTCGATGATCTGGAGGGCGACCTTCCCCTCCCGCCGTTGCAGCACCCGGTTGACCCGGTCGACGAAGCCCAGCCGGGTCATCGTCGCGTCGGTGACCACGGTGACCCGGTGCACGTCCGGCATCTCCGCCAGGTAGCGGATCGCGTTCGGCTCGAAGTAGATCTTCGAAGGGACCTTGAACCACTGCATGTTGTTGCTCCGCCGGCCGATCCGCTTGATGTTGATCAGGTTGACCGCCGAGACGTTGTCGGAGACCGAGTTGTGGCCGTAGCTGCCGCAGCCGAGGGTCAGCGACGGCAGGAAGGCGTTGTACATGTCGCCGATGCCGCCCTGCGAGGCCGGCGAGTTCCAGATGATCCGGACCGCCTTGACCCGCTGCCCGAACTCCTCCACCAGCGCCTCGTCCTCGGTGTGGATGACCGCGCTGTGCCCGAGCCCGTGGAACTCGACCATCTGCTCGGCGTACCGCAGGCCCTGCTCGCGGGTGCCGGCGCGCAGCAGCGCCAGGACCGGGCAGAGCTTCTCCCGGGTCAGCGGCTCGTCCGGGCCGACCCCGTCGACCTCGACCAGGATCACCGAGGTACGCGGCGGCACGGTGATCCCGGCGTGTTCGGCGATCCACTCGGCGGTCCGCCCGACCACCTCCGGGTTGAGCTTCCCGGCGGGGAAGAGCAGCGCCTCCAGCCTGCGCTTGTCCTCGGCCGTGGCGAGGTACGCGTGCAGCCGCCGGAACTCGTCCAGCGCCGCGTCGTACACGGCGTCGTCGACGATCGCCGCCTGCTCGGAGGCGCAGATCATGCCGTTGTCGAACGACTTGGAGAGCACGATGTCGTTGACCGCGCGCTTGAGCTTGGCGCTCGCCTCCACGTACGCCGGCACGTTGCCGGCGCCCACGCCGAGCGCCGGCTTCCCCGCCGAGTACGCCGCGCGGACCATGCTGTTGCCGCCGGTGGCGAGGATCGTCGCGACGCCCGGGTGGTGCATCAGCGCGCTGGTCGCCTCGACCGAGGGTTCCTCGATCCACTGCACGCAGTGGGTGGGGGCGCCGGCGGCGACGGCCGCGTCCCGGACCGTGCGGGCCGCCTCGACACTGCACCGCTGCGCGGACGGGTGGAAGGCGAAGACGATCGGGTTGCGGGTCTTCAACGCGAGCAGCGCCTTGAAGATCGTGGTCGAGGTGGGGTTGGTGACGGGGGTGATGCCGGCGACGACGCCGACCGGGTCGGCGATCTCGACGATGCCGTTGATCTCGTCGCGGCTGATCACGCCGACCGTGCGGGTCGTCGCCATGCTGTGCGTGACGTGCTCGCAGGCGAAGATGTTCTTCACCGCCTTGTCCTCGAACACGCCCCGGCCGGTCTCCTCGACGGCCAGTTGGGCGAGCGCGGCGTGCCGGTCGAGCGCGGCCACGGACGCCTTGCGGACGATGTGGTCGATCTGCTCCTGGTCGAACCGGTCGTAGTCGGCCAGGGCCTTCAGGCCGTCGGCGACCAGTGCGTCGATCCTGGCGGTGAGTTCGGTCGACATGCTTCACCTCGGCGGTTGCGGCGTCAGGGGCATCTTCAGCATCGGCCCGCCACGGCCCGAGCGGTGGTGCGCAAGGACCCGTTCCACGGTGGCCGAAGGTCCCGTCGCGACGAGAGCGGATCGAAATGCGTTGCTCCCCGTTCGGGCGCCGACCTACCGTGATCGCGCAAGGTCGACCAGTCAGTCGGGAGCAAGCCATGTCGTTGTCGCACGGGACGTGCGCGTGGTGGACGCTGCCCGCCGACGGTCGCCGAGCCGAAGGTCCCCGGGACGGGAGCCCCGACTGTCGCGCGTGACGAGCACGCCGGCCAGCCGCCCGTCCCACGCCGGACCGGGCGGCTTTTCGCTGTCCGGCCCGGTCCGCCGCCGATCGTGAAGGGAGAGCCCGGTGGACGCCGTCCTCGTCATCAACGCCGACCTCGGCCCGCTGCACCGGGTCACCGTCCAGCACGCGATCCGGATGCTCTGCCGCCGGGTCGCCGAGATCCACGAGGCCGAGCCGGACCAGGTGATCGGGATCTTCCCGGTCCCCCGGGTGGTCCGCCTGGTCCGGTACGTCGTCACCCGCTGGCGGTTCAGCGCCGGGCCGGCCTGGTCCCGGGCCGGCGTGCTGCGGCGCGACGGCCGGTGCTGCGCGTACTGCGGCGGCCCGGCCGGCACGATCGACCACATCCTGCCCCGCTCGCGCGGCGGCCGGAACTCCTGGAGGAACACCACCGCCGCCTGCTACGCCTGCAACCAGCGCAAGGGCGACCGTACGCCGGCCGAGGCGGGCATGCCGCTGCGGCGCGAGCCGGTCGTGCCGAGCTGGGCGTCGCTCGCCGCGCGGTGACGGGCCGGCCGGCGGGCACAGGGGGCCGTGTCGGGGGTACGCCCCGGCGCGGCGCCCGCCGGTCCCCGCCCGCACGGGCAACGCTCGAGGCCGTCGCTCGTGGAGGGTCGTCACCACGCGAGGCTGGCGGCGTTGATCAACTCCATCCCGGCGAGGTGGCGGTATCGGGCGCACGGCGGTCCCGCCACCTCGGCGCAACGGAGTGGATGGTCGGGCGGTCAGCCGTCACCTAGGTGGCCAGCCCGCGCAGCAGGATCTCCAGCCCGCCGTCGAACTCGGCGTCCGGGTCCACCCGGCGGGCGTCGGCGGCGGTGGCCGCCAGGTGCGGGAACTCCGCCGGGGACAGCGCGGCCATGGCGGTGGTGCCGCCGCCCGAGAGCGGCCCGAGGTGTTCGAGCTGGATCGCGCCGACGGTGTACGCGAGCAGCGCGCGCAGCGCGACCGCCCGGCGGGTGCCGTCGAGACCCGCCTCGGCGAGGACGGCGAGCAGGCTCTCGGTCCAGCGCAGCACGGTCGGTGAGCGGTGCCGGTGCACCGGCAGCAGCGGCACCACGGCCGGGTGACAGCCGATCACGACCCGCATCCGCCGGACCAGGACGGCGACCCGTTCCCGCCAGTCGCCGTCCACCGGGGCCGTGGTGTCGACGTCCGCCAGCGCCTGCTCCACGACGAGGGCCTCCAGTTCGTCGCGGTCGGCGACGTACCGGTAGAGGCACATGGCGGTGGCGTTCAGCTCCTTGGCGACGCCGCGCATGGTGAGCGCGGACAGCCCGCCCTGGTCGATGACGGCGAGCGCGGCCGAGGCGATCTGGATCGGGTTGAGGGAGCGGGGACGAGGCATGGTCTTGACAGCTTACAACGTACGCCTACCCTGTAGGAGTACGTTGTACACCTACGACGGGAGGCCCCGTGCCCCGCCATGTCACCCCCGGCTCGACCCTGACCGGCCGGCACCTCACCCCGGTCGTCGGCGCGCCGGTCGCCGTGCCCGCCCCCGACCGACTGATCCACCTGCAGTTCCGGCGCTTCGCCGGCTGTCCGGTGTGCAACCTGCACCTGCGCTCGATCGTCCGCCGGCACGCCGAGATCGAGGCGGCCGGCGTCCGCGAGGTGGTGGTCTTCCACTCCCCCGCCGACGAGCTGCGCGAGCACACCGACGACCTGCCGTTCGCTGTCGTCGCCGACCCGGACAAGCGGCTCTACCGCGAGTTCGGCGTCGAGTCGTCCCGCTGGTCGCTGCTCTCCCCGCGCGCCTGGCTGCCCATCCTGCGCGGGGTGGCGCGCAGCTCGTGGGCCCTGCTGCGGGGCCGGGAACGCCCACCGTCGACGACGCCGCACGGCGGGCGCCTCGGGCTCCCCGCCGACTTCCTCATCGCACCCGACGGTCGCGTGCTCGCCGTGAGGTACGGCGAGCACGCCTACGACCAGTGGTCCGTGGAGGAGCTGCTGGAACTGGCCGGCCGGTCCGCCGGCCGGACCCGCGCCGGGTCGGCGACGGCCTGACCCCGCCGGTCAGCGGTCGGTCTCCCGCACCCTCGGCACCGGTCGACCGTTGGCGCAGCTGGCGGTGACATCGCTCGCGTGAGCGGCGGAGCCGAACACGACGTGGACCTGCCGGGCGGGACCCGGCCGGTGATCCTCGATCCGGTACCCGACGGCCGGCGTGGTGGCGACCGGCTCCGCCACCTGACCCTCGCAGACGACCCGGACGGCGCCGCCGCGCCTGCGCCGGGACGCCGGACGGCTCCGCGGGGGCGGCTCGGCGGTGTCGTCGGGCTCCCGGGTCAGTGCCGGTCGGACGGCGACCAGGTGAAGTTCGGGGGCCGGCGCTCGTGGTGGGCCGCGACGCCCTCGCGGGCCTCGCCGCTGTCCCGCACCTTCCGGTGCCACCAGGCGATCCGGGCCGGCCCGGCCCGGTCGTCCACGATCTCCTTCGCCGCGGCGACGCTGAGCTGCGAGCGCTGGGCGATGGCGGCGGTGATCGCGTCCACCCGGTCGGTGAGCCCGTCGACCGGCAGCACCTCGTCCACCAGGCCGACCCGCAGCGCGCGCTCGGCGTCGACCAGCTCGGCGGTGAAGAGCAGGAACTTCGCGGTGGACGGCCCCACCAGCCGGGTCAACCGCCGGGTGGTCGGGGCCGGGTAGACCAGGCCGAGCCGGGCCGGCGGCACGCCGAACCGGGCGTCCTGCGCGGCGATCCGCAGGTCACAGGCGACCGCGAGCTGGCAACCGCCACCGACGCAGGCGCCCTGCACGGCGGCCACGGTCGGCTTGGCGAACGCGGCCAGCCGCTCCTCGGCGGCAACCGCGATGCTGTGGTCACCCGCGTCGAGCAGCTCGTCCAGGTCGCCGAGGTCGGCGCCGGCGCAGAAGGTGCCCCCCGCGCCGGTGAGCACCAGGGCCCGCACCGCCGGGTCGGCCTCCAGCCCGTCGAGCAGCACCGGGAGCCGGCGCCACATCCCGGGCGTCATCGCGTTGCGCCGCGCCGGGTTGTGGATCGTCACCGTCGCCACCGCGCCGGTCACCTCGACGGTCAGCTCCGCGTCCGACACCGCCACCACCCCTTCCGCACCGGCCGGCCCGTGCCGGGTCCGCCTCCGGCGACCATAACGGCGCGGGCCCGACGGCCACCCGCGAGGGTGGCCGCCGGGCCCGCCGACGGTGGTCAGGTCAGGAGACGTTGACCGCGGTGTCGTCGACCACGAAGGACGTCTGGAGCGAGGAGTCCTCGACGCCGGTGAACTTCAGGGTGACGGTCTGGCCCTTGTACGCGGCCAGCGAGAAGGACTTCTGCGAGTACCCGGCGGCCTCGTTCAGGTTCGAGTAGGTCGCCAGGGTGGCCAGCACCGTCCCGGAGGAGTTGAGCACCTGCACCCGCAGCGTGTCGTACGCGGTGCCGGTGGTGGTCTCCGCCGAGTCGATGTGCAGCCAGAAGCTGAAGTTGTACGACGTGCAGCCGGCCGGCAGGCTCACCGACTGGGAGAGCGTGTCGGTGTGGCTGCGGCCGTAGCCGTCCATCCAGGCGTTACGGGTGCCGGTACGGGCCGGCTGCCCGGTGAACGAGCCGATGACGCCCGAGGTCGAGACCCACGGGGTGGTGCCGGACTCGAAGCCCGGGTTGCCGAGCTTCTGGCCCGGGCTGGTGCAGCCACCGCCGGTGCCGTTCACGGTCAGCGTGTACGTCGCCGTCCGGGTCACCGTGCCGGCACCGGTGACGGTCACCGTGTAGGTGCCCGGCGGGGTGCTGGCCGAGGTGGCGATGGTGAGGGTGGACGAGCCGCCCGCGGTCACCGTCGACGGGTTGAACGAGGCGGTCGCGCCGGTCGGCAGGCCGGACGCCGACAGCGCCACGCTCTGCGCGTTGCCGCTGGTGACGGCGGTACCGACGGTGGTGCTGACCGAGTTGCCCGGGTTGACCGCACCGGAGGTCGGCGAGAGCGACACGGAGAAGTCGTTGCCGGTGGAGCAGGGCGCGTCGTTGCCGGAGACGGCCACCGCGGTCCACGCCGCCTGCACGGCCCTGTACTCCGTGGAGCAGCTGCCGTAGAGGTCGGTCGCCGCGCGCAGCGTGTAGGCCCGCGCGGTGTTCGACGGGGTGGTGTTGTTGACGTACGAGGTGTTCGACGTGAAGTAGACGTCCAGGGCGCGGAACCAGATCTTCTCGGCCTTGGCGCGACCGATGCCGGTGACCGCCGGGGCGGACCCGCAGATCGGCGAGGTGCCGTACGGGGTGGCCCCGGTGCCCTCGGCGAGGTTGAAGTAGAAGTGGTTCGCCACGCCGGACGAGTAGTGCACGTTCTTGTTCTTGGTGCTGGTGGTCCAGCAGCTGTCGGACGAGCCGTCCAGCGACGGGTTGTACATGTAGCGCAGCGGCGTGCCGTCACCGTTGATGTTGATCTTCTCGCCGACCTGGTAGTCACCCGGGTCGGCGGTGGTGTTGGCGTAGAACTCGACCATGTTGCCGAAGATGTCGCTGGTGGCCTCGTTCAGGCCGCCGGACTCGCCGGAGTAGGTCAGACCGCCGGGCACGACGTTGTCGGTGACGCCGTGGCTCATCTCGTGGCCGGCCACGTCGAGCGAGACCAGCGGCCGCGAGTTGCCGGAGCCGTCGCCGTACGTCATCCGGGAACCGTCCCAGAAGGCGTTGACGTAGTTGTTGCCGTAGTGCACCCGGCTGGGCACGCCCCGGCCGTCGCCGAAGATGCCGTTACGGCCGTGCACGTTCTTGAAGTAGTCGAACGTCTTCGCGGCGCCGAAGTGCGCGTCGACGGCGGCGGACTGCCGGTTGGAGGTGGTGCCGTTGCCCCAGCTGTTGTCCGCGTCGGTGAAGGTGGTGCAGGTCGACGTGCCGTTGTTCATGTCGCAGGTCGAGCCGTTGCCACGCGCCGGGTCGACCATCGAGTAGGTGCTGCCGGAGAGCGTCGTGTCGATGGTGACGGTGCCGGAGTAGACGCTGCTGCCGGTGCCGGCGACCATCTCGATCTCGTCGTACGAGCCGATGACCTTGCCGGTGACCGCGTCGGTGATGACGTGGAACCGGGACGGGGTCTGGCCGTCGGTGTGCCAGCCGGTGAGCACCGTCTCGTAGGCGAGGCGGCCCGTGCCGGAGCTGGCGTCGACGAAGAGCTCGGGGCTGCCGACGCTTTCCAGCTTGCCCTCGAACTGCTTCTTGGCGGTCGCCTTCACCGCGGCAACCGTCACCTTGGGGGCGGTGGCGAGGGTGAGCGGGGCGGCCAGGCCGACCGACGTGCCGGCGTAGGCGCCGTTGGGCGCCGTGTGGATGACGAAGTCACCGCCGTGGACGCGGAGGCCCTTGTAGCTGCGGATGTAGCGGGTGTGCGCCGCGCCGTTTCCGTCCACCTTCGTGCGGACCGCCTGGTACGACTCTCCGCTGGTGCCCTGGACGGCGCCAGGGTTGCTGCGGAGCAGGCTTTCGGCACGAGCTGCGGGTGCGGTGTCCGGGGCCGGGGCGGTGGGGGCCGCCTGCGCTGCGGTGGCGACGCAGGTCAGCATGCCGCTGGTGAGCAGCATTGCGCTGACGGCGGCGAGGGGTCTTCTCACGTGCCCTCCTGACAAGGGAAAGTTGTGACGGGGGTAGTCACGCATGTAGATATAGCGATACATCCGAGAAAGGGGAAGAGGGAGAGCGCTTACCGACCTCGACACTGACCGAACGGTGGAGGGCAACCTGGTGAGGGAACCGGGCGGCGACGGCGCACGTCCGAACGGCATGAGATCACCCGCCCTGGCCATTGTCAAGATCGTAACTGTGGCCGGCCTACTGACCGGCTGCTCAGCGACCGAGCCCGGTCCACCTGCCCCGACCCCCACCGGACCCACCGGCGCGCCGGGCAGCTCCACCCCGGACGCCACCGCGCCCGGCACCGCCACCCCGGACGGGACGGCGACCGGCACGACGGACTCCCGCATCGTGGTGACCCGCTCCGGCGGCATCGCCGGGCGCAGCGACACCGTGACCGTCGAGCCGGACGGCCGATGGAGGGCCACCGAGCGGGGCGACGCCACCCGTAGCGGCCAACTCTCCCCCGCCGACCTCGACCGGCTGCGCGCGCTGGCGCGTACCGCGACCACGGGCGGCACCCGAGGCACTCCCGACGCCCGCTGCGCGGACGCCTTCACCTACCGACTCACCGTCCCCACGGGGAGCGTGGAGTGGACCGACTGCCCCAGCGGTCCGCAGCCGCCGCCCGCAGCCGCCGCGATGGCCCAACTGCTCTTCCAGACCACCGGCTGAGCACCTACCCGCCGGCCGCCCCGGCGAGCAGGGCCCGCCGCGCCACCCACACCTCCCGCCACCCAACCGCCGCCGCCCGCACAGCGCTGCAACGCGACGTTGCGTTGCACTAGGGTGGGGGGATGGAAGCTTCCGCCGTGACCGGTAATCCCGCCGTGGGCGGGCGGCCTCCTGCGCTGCCGCCGGCGGCCGGCGAGTTGGCGGCCCAGGTGCGGGGCAGCGGAGCGTCGTTCACCGCC
Source organism: Micromonospora halophytica (assembly GCF_900090245.1). Lineage (GTDB taxonomy): Bacteria > Actinomycetota > Actinomycetes > Mycobacteriales > Micromonosporaceae > Micromonospora > Micromonospora halophytica. The sequence goes on along the minus strand of NZ_FMDN01000016.1, from coordinate 30,346 downwards.
CGGTCGCCGTTGACCGACGCCGCGACGGTGGTCGTACCGTCGAGTGGACCGGCCGACGTGGCGGCCGCGTTCGCCGACGCCGCCGAGGCGCAGCGGGCCTGGGCGGCCCTGCCGGTGGCCCGCCGCGCCGCCGTGCTGCTGCGGTTGCACGACCTCGTGCTCGACCGGCAGGACGAAGGGCTGGACCTGGTCCAGCTCGAATCGGGCAAGGCCCGCCGCCACGCCGTCGAGGAGGTCCTCGACGTGGCGATCAACGCCCGCCACTACGCCCGCACCGCCGGCCGGCTGCTGCGCCCCCGCCGCCGGGCCGGCGCGCTACCGGTGCTCACCCGGACCAGCGAGCTGCGCTTCCCGCTCGGCGTGGTCGGGGTGATCTCCCCCTGGAACTACCCGGTCTCACTGGCCGTCGCCGAGGTGCTGCCGGCCCTGATGGCGGGGAACGCGGTGGTGCACCGGCCCGACCCGGCCAGCATGCTCACCGCCCTCTGGGCCCGGGACCTGGCCCTCCGCGCCGGGTTGCCGCCCGCGTTGTGGCAGGTCGTCGCCGGTGAGGGCGCCGACGTCGGGCCGCTGGTCGTCGAGCACGCCGACATGGTCTGCTTCACCGGCTCCACCCGGGTCGGCCGCGAGGTCGCCGCCCAGGCCGCCCGCCGCCTCGTGCCCACCTCGCTCGAACTGGGCGGGAAGAACCCGCTGGTGGTCCTCGACGACGCCGACCTGGACCGGGCGGTGGAGGTGGCGATCCGGGCCTGCTTCGCCAGCGCCGGACAGCTCTGCGTCTCGATCGAGCGGGTCTACGTCGCCGACCGGCTGCACGACGATTTCCTGCGCCGGTTCGTGGCGCGTACCGCCACGCTGCGGCTGGGCATCGGCGGCGACTTCGACGCCGACCTGGGCTCACTGGCCTCCGCACGGCAGCTCGACACGGTCACCGCGCACGTCGCGGACGCCGTCGAGTGCGGGGCCACCCTGCACACGGGAGGCCGGCACCGCCCCGACATCGGGCCGTACGTCTTCGAACCGGCGGTGCTCACCGGCGTCACCCCCGGCATGCGGATGTATGCGGAGGAGACCTTCGGGCCGGTGGTGGCGGTGTACCGCTTCGGCACCGACGACGAGGCGGTGGCCCTGGCCAACGACACCGCGTACGGCCTGAACGCCAGCGTGGTCAGCGGCTCCGGGGCGCGCGGCGAGGCGGTCGCCGCGCGGATCGAGGCGGGTGGCGTGAACGTCAACGACGGCTACTCCGCCGTCTGGGGCAGCATCGACGCCCCGATGGGCGGCTGGAAGGACTCCGGGCTGGGCGGCCGGCACGGCGCGGACGGGCTGCTCCGGTTCACCCGGGTCAAGACCGTCGCCCGGCAGCGTGGGCTCGACCTCGCTCCGGCGTACCACCGGCCGGGCGCGCAGACCGCGGCCTGGACCCGCCGGATGAGCACCGCGCTGCGCCTGCTGCGGCGCACCGGCCGATGACCGCCGCCGGCCCGCCCCCGGGGGACACCGGCGGGCGAGCGACGCGCGGGCCGCGCGGTGCGGCGGCCATCCACGCCGCCGTGCTCGACCTGCTGTCCACCGAGGGGTACGCCGGGCTGACCATCGAGGGGGTGGCCCGGCGCTCCGGCGTCAACAAGACCACCCTGTACCGCTGGTGGCCGTCGAAGCCGGCGCTGGTGGCGGCGACGTTCCGGTACGCCGTGGCCCGGGAACTGCCGGTGCCGGACACCGGCTCGCTCCGCGGCGACCTGCTGGCCCTGCTCCGGTCGAAGGCGGCGTTCCTCGGCGAGGGGCCGGGCCGGCTCGCCTCCGACGTGCTCGCGCACACCGGCGCCGACCCGGAGCTGGCCCGGCTCGCCGACGAACTGCTCGGCCAGCACAGTCTGCACGTCGCCGAGATCACCGGCCGGGCCCGCGCCCGGGGCGAGCTGACCGGCACCGTCGACGACCTCCTGCTGGCGGACCTGCTGCTCGGGCCGGTCTGGCTGCGAGCCGTGGTGACCCACCGTCCGCTGTCGACGGCCGACGCGGAGGCGCTGGTCGACACGCTGCTCACCGGACTCGACGGCTGAACGTCACCTCCGCCGGGTAACGTACCGCTGCGATGCCGTCGAGGAGCACCATGGCGAAGAGACGTCCCAGCGGCGCGGGGCGGCCCGCCGCCCTGTTCAGCACCCTGGTGACAGCCGGCGTGGTCGTGCTGGCCCTGGGCTGCGCCCCGGTGGGCGGCGAGCGTACGGCGACTCCCCCGGCAGCGGCTCCCCGGACGCTGACCCTGCCGGAGACGGTGCTGGGGATGCCGCGCTCCACCAGCCCGGAGCTGATCCGGTTCTCCCGGTCGCCCCTGGACCGGTTGCGGGCAGAGGTGACCGACCCGACCAGCACCGTCGACGGGGCGTACGCGTGGCGGCGGCGCAACGAGGACGCGGTCGTGGTCACCGGTGTCTCGGGCACGGTGACCGACCCGCAGGGGGCGCTGACCCGGGTGCTCAGCCCGTACCCGGTGAAGACGTTCCGGACCGTGGAGTACGGCCGCTTCGCCGGCGAGGCCCGGTGCGGCCGGGGCCGCACCGAGGACAGGGGCTACCTGACGGTCTGCGGCTGGGCCGACCCGCAGACCGCCGGGGTCGTCGCCTTCGTCTCGTCCCGCAAGCAGCTGGAACTCAACACCGAGTTCTACGGCATCCGCGACACGTTGGACGGCACCGCCGGCTGAGCCCGGGCGCGCCGACCCACCCTGCGGGGTGGGTCAGAGGCGTTCGACCACCCGGAAGCGTTCCAGCACCGCAGGGGTGTCGTCGTGCACGGTGAACTCCGGGTCGCCCAGCCAGCCCCGGTAGTCCGGACCGTGCCAGTACTGCTCGTGCCCGGCCCGCCAGGCGGCCACCGAGTCGTACCCCTCGCCCTCGTCGCGAGCGTGGTCGAGGTCGACGTCGCCGAGCCGGACCACCCGCACCCCGGTCACCTCGATCACGGCGACCGGACGGTCGGCCGAGTCGACCACCACCGCGCGGGCCCCGACCACCTCCAGCGGCTCACCGTCGCGCTCGTAGTCCTGGAGCAGACCGGTGGTGGAGGTCTTGGTGCCGGCGAGCACCGCCGCCACCAACTGGTCACGCAGCGGGCCGGGGAAGGCGAACTCGAACCGGGGCAGGTCGGGTGACGTCACCGGCCGACGGTAGCCGGATCCGTCGCCGGTCACATCCGGTAATCGGCGGGCAGGCCGGTGCCCCGCAGCTCCGGCGGCAGGTGGGCGACGTCGTTGAAGGCGATCAGGCTGGGCGGCCCCGCCGAGCTGTAGCGGATCACCGTCAACCCGGCGTTGTGGGGGTTGAGCCCGAGCCAGCGCCGCTCCGGCGCGCCCAACGCGTGCCGGACCAGCCAGGCGATCAGGAAGGCGTGCGTGACGACCAGTTCGCGCACGTCACCGTCGGTCGGGGCGGTGGCGAACCGGGCCACGGCCGCCGCCGTCACCCGCGGCCCGTCGACCCGTTCGGCCGCCGAACAGCCGGCCAGCAGCTTCGCGTACGACGGTGGCAGGCCGGCCGGGTCGGTGTCGTGCGGGAGATGGTCGCCGGCCAGCTCGGACGCGTACACCGGGATGTCGGGCAGCGACTCGGCGACCAGCTCGGCGGTCTGCGTGGTCCGGCGCAGCGGGCCGTGGTGGACGGCGCGCAACGGCAGGTCGCGCAGCCGCTCGCCGAGCAGGGTCGCCTGGCGGCGGCCCCGCGCGGAGAGCCCCACCTCCGGCGACTCGACCTCGGCGTGCTCCTGCTCGCCGTGCCGGGCCAGGTAGAGCAGGCGGACGCCCATCGTCACCTCACATGATCGGGAGGCGCGATGCCAACCCGCGCCTCCCGATCGTGTCCGTTCCGCTCAGGGCCTGCGCAGCGCCCGGGCGAACGTGACGCAGACCCAGGCCCAGCCCACGGTCACCGCGAGGCCGAAGGCGACCATGGCCGTCGGGCCGGGCCGGACGATCAGCGCCACCCAGGCCACCGCGAAGAACGCCCCGACGGCCAGGCCGGCGACCGCCCGTGCCGGGGTGGCCCGACGGGCGGCCACCACCGTCGCCACGATCAGCGAGACGAAGGCGACCGCCGCCGCGAGGAAGTGCAGCCCGCCGTGCCAGCTGATCTCCCCCGGGCCGCGTGGCGTGCCGGCCGGGAACCCGTCGGCCGGATCGGCGCTGAAGACCCCCGCCGCCATCAGGCCGATCCCCCACAGCACGAGCAGCCGTGGCAGCCACCTCGAACCGGTCCGGTGACGCAGGGCGGACGCCGCCCCGACGCAGAGCGCCCCGGTGGCCAGGAAGGTGGCGACCTGGATCCAGCCCAGTTCCCCGGTGCTCAGCATGCTGACCGGGTGCCGGCGGAAGTCGAAGCCGTCCCGGGTGAGGCCCTGGACCAGCGCGGAGACGGCGAAGACCGGGCCGGCCAGGACGCCGCCGGCCAGCAGCGCCCGGTCCCGGCCCACGGCAGCCGGCCGTACGCCGGGAAGTACGATCGCGTCGGACATGGTCGCCTCCTCAGGCCCGGGGGAACATCTGGCCGATGCGGATCTTGTTGCCGAACGGGTCGCGGATGCCGAAGTCGATCCCGTACGACCGCTCGGTCGGCTCGTCGGTGATGTCCACGCCCTTGGCGACCAGGTCCTCGTACGTCTTGTACGCGTCGTCGGTGGTCATGAAGAGCGTGCCGCCCAGCGCGCCCTTGGTGAGCAGCTCCCGGACCTGCTCGGCGGTGGCCGGGTCCAGGGCCGGCGGGCCCGGCTTCTCCAGCAGGATCTCCCGCTCCGGGTCTCCGGGCAGGTTGACCGTCAGCCAGCGCATGAAGCCGAGGTCGGCGTCGGTGTTGACCTCCATGCCGAGCTTGCCGACGTAGAAGGCCAGCGCCTCGTCCTGGTCGAGCACGTATATCTGGGAGCGGGAGATCGCGTTCATCGTCATGCCGAAGACGCTAGAGATGCCCCCTGACCTGCTGCTTATCCAAAACTGCTTGGTCTGGTCCAGGCTTTGCCGAAGCAGCTCGGCACGCCCTGCACGGCGGTGCGGCCGCGCCGGAATCCGCTGGGCGACTCGCCGACGATCTGGCGGAACGTTCGGCTGAACGAGCCGAGGCTGTTGAAGCCGACCGCGAAGCAGATGTCGGTCACGTCGAGGTCGCTCTCCAGCAGCAGCGCCATGGCCCGCTCCACCCGACGCCGTTGCAGGTAGCGGTGGGGCGTCTCGCCGAAGGTGGCGCGGAAGGTCCGGATGAAGTGCGCCTCCGAGACCAGCGCGATCCGGGCCAGCGCGGGGATGTCCAGCGGCTCGGCGTACGACCGGTCCATCGCGTCCCGGGCCCGGAGCATGGCCCGGTTGGATTCCTCGACCGCCCGGCTCACCGCACCTCCACCTCCGCCTCCAGGTCGAGCGCCGCCAGCACCTCCGGGTCCGCCACCGTCTCCACGGCCAGGATCCGGTCGGTGACGACGAAGCTGAGCACGATGCGGACCCGCCCGCCGACGACCACCACGGCGCCGGGCGCCCCGTCGACGTACGCGGGCACCGCGCCCTGCGCCCGATCGTTGAAGAAGCCGGCGACGACCGTCGACCCCCGGACCTCGGCGGTGCCGCCCATCCGGACGGCGGCCGCGTCGGCGCGCATCACGACGTGCGGGTCGAGCAGCGTCACCAGATCGTCGAAGCGACCCTCCCGGGCGGCGGCGAGGAACGCCTCCACCACCCGCCGCTGGCGGGCCGGGTCCGTCTCCGGGCTCGCCTCGGCCTGCTGCACCCGGCGACGGGCGCGGCTGGCAATCTGCCGGACGGCGGCCGGGGTCCGGTCGACCACGCCTGCGATCTCGTCGAACGAGACAGCGAACATGTCGTGCAGCACGAACACGAAACGCTCGGTGGGGCCGAGGGTGTCCAGGACGAGCAGCAGCGCCCGGCCGACGGACTCGGTGCGCACCGCCTCCCGCTCGGGGTCGACCGTGTCGACGTCCGTGGCCTCGGGCTCGCCGCCGGTGTCGTCCCAGGGCTGCTCGGGGCGGGCCGCGCGGGACCGCAGCCGATCCAGGCAGACCCGGCCGACGGCGGTCGTCAGCCAGCCGGCCAGGTTGTCGATCTCGTCGGCGTCGGCACGGCTCAGCCGCAGCCAGGTGTCCTGGACGGCGTCCTCGGCCTCGGTGCGCGAGCCCAGCATCCGGTAGGCCACCGTCCACAGCCGAGCCCGGCGCTCCTCGAACCGCCGCGCCAACTGGTCGACATCGCTCATGGTCCCCCGCCCCGAGCCTGGTGTGACCGCCGTCATGTCTGTCGCGCTCCCGCCGGCCCACCCCTTGCTCGACCGGGACCCACGGACTGGCGGACGGACGCCGGCCAGACTAACAAGCGGAGGTCTGCCCGGATGGCCCGCGAACTGCGTGTGGCGCGCTTCGTCGCCGGCTGCCGGACGCCCGTTCGACAGCGACCGCCCCCCGGCTGGGCCCGACCGGCTGCCCGATCCTCACACCCAACGGCGGTCGGCCGCCCGTACGCCGGCCTGGAACCGACTCGTGGCGCCGAGGCGCTCGGTCAGGGACGTCATCATGCGCTGCACGCTGCGAAGGGAGACGGCCAGCTTGCGGGCCGCCGACTCGTCGGTGTGCCCGGCCGAGAGCAGCCGCAGCAGCTCGCGTTCCTGAGGCGTGAGCCCCTGTTCGTCGGCCGCCGCCTGTTCACCGAACGGCGTGGCACTGAGCCATACCTGCTCGAACAGCGCGATCAGGCCGGCGACGACCCCGGGGCTGCGCAGCTCCAACGCTCCCTGCCGCGGGTTGCCCGGATCGAGGGGAACGAGCGCGGTCGCCCTGTCCACGATGACCATCCGCATCGGCAGGGTCGGTGTGGTGCGGGACTGGCCGCCCAGTCTCGTCATCCACCGCGCGTGTGCCAGCGTGCCGGGATCGTTACGCAAGCTCTCCTGGTACACGTTCCTGATGCGGACGCCGCGCTGCAACGCCTGCTGGTTGAGCGGTGCCTCCGCCTCCATCGTGTCCGGGCTCTGCGCGGCGCCCGTGGTGAACGACAGGCATTCACTGCGGGCGGCGTGGGCGAGCTCGACGAGCCGGTCCCGGACGCTGTCGACCCCGTCGAGCACTCGGCCTTCCGTCACCTGGTGGCACTCGTCGTGGGCGGTCGCGATGGCGGCGATCGCGGCCCGGGTCTCCTCCACCTGCCGTTGCCGGACGGCGACCTCCGCCTCCACCCTGGCCAGGAGTGCCGTCAACCCGGCCTGCGGTCGTACCGCCCGGGCCTGGTCGCCCTGCGGAGCCAGCCGGACCAGGGCGAGGTCGGCCAGCACGTCAAGCGCCTCGCTGACCTGGTCCCGTGGGACACCCAGGTGCTCGGCCAGGCCGGCGACGTTCAGGTCGGGACGTTGCAGCATGGCTCGGTAGATCGTCTCGTGCTGCGCGGACAGCCCCAGCAGATCGAACACAGCCCCTCCCCCGAGTAGGACCATCGCTGAGTATTCTGCCGCTCACCGATCGTTCTCGTGGTCCCGTCGGCGCCTGGCGTGGCCCCGCCGGGCGGGCTCACGCCAGGCCGGAACTGCTGACAAGGCCAACCTGGCCCGCGATGCTTTCTTCAGCGGCGCGACGGACACGGACCCCGCAATCCACACCACCAGCGGCACGAACATCACCACGGGGGAAAAGATCGAAATGTGGGCATTTATCCATAGCAATCGACTGGCTGCGATCGCCGCCCTCGTTCTCGGGCTCGCGATCGCCCTGACTGCCGGAGAGGGCGCACCGACCACCCTCGCCGAGGGATTCGGCTGGGGCAACTCCGCCTCGGACGGGCCGGCGGCCCAGATCGTGGCCGACGGATTCGGCTGGGGGGCAGCAACTCCGCCCGGGCGGCCCTGATGGTCGCCGCGCACGTTCACATCGCCCCACTCACCCCGACCTGCGCCCTGGACGAGTCGGGACTGCGAGACCTGATCTACGCCCAGGCGACGCCGGCCGCCGCCGTGGAGCACATCCGGATCCGCGCCGGCCCGCACGGTGCCGACATTCTGGCGTTCATCGACAGCGACGACCCGAAGGAGGCCGCCGACACCCTGCACCACCTCGTCGAGAAGGTGATCGCCAACACTCCACTGCTGCGGCCCTGGCGGATCATCTGACCCAATAGCTCCACAAATGTGAATGGCTCGTCGAATCGCCGCCGACGGTGGCGCGACGGCCGGAACGAACCTGCCCGACAACACGCCGACCTGAAAGGAACAACCATGAAAAGCACTGCGATCCGGCGCCTGACCAGCCTGGCGCTCGGGGCGGCCCTCGCCGCCGGCGTCGGCCTCACCGGTGGAGTCGCCACCGTGGTCACGAGCGCCCCGGAGGCGGCCTTCGCCGCATCCACCGTGGGTGGGCAGATAACCCCGACGGAAGTGCTCAGCCGTGCCAAATTCTGGTACGACAACCGCGGCAGCATCCCGTACAACCAGGGGGGCTACTACCCCGACCAGGACGGCAGGAACTACCGCACCGACTGCTCCGGGTTCGTCTCGATGGCCTGGCACCTCTCGACGTCGAAGACCACCCACAACATGTACACGGTGTCGAGGCAGATCAGTAAGAACGACCTCCAGCCGGGCGACGTGCTGAACATCGCCAGCCGACACGTCATCCTCTTCAAGCGCTGGATCGACAAGTCGACGGGCACCTTCGAGTACTACGCCTTCGGCTCGACCCCGGTGAAGATGGCGACGGAGACCCTCACCGGAGGCTCCGACGGACGGATCGACTCGCACCCGGCCAGCGACTACGTCGCACGCCGGTACAACAACATCAGCACCAGCAGCGAGCCTCCCACCAAGGACCCCGGGGTCGCCGACGTCACCGGCGACGGGTACCACGACCTGGTGGCCCGCAAGACCGACGGCACCCTGTGGCTGTACTCGAACAACATCGAGCGCGACAACGGCGTCCCGTACTCGGACTCCCGCCAGATCGGCAGCGGCTGGAGCAGTTCCGATCGGATCGTCAACGCCGATGTCACCGGCGACGGCTTCACCGACGTGCTGCTCGTCAAGCCCGACGGGACGATGATCCTGTACTCGAACAACATCGTCCGGGACGACGGCGCCCCCTACAGCAGCCCCGCCTCCCGGCAGGTCGGCAGCGGGTGGAACAACTTCGACCGGATCGTCGGAGCGGACGTCACCGGCGACGGCTACACCGACCTGGTCGCCCGCAAGACCGACGGCACCCTCTGGCTGTAC
>NZ_FMDN01000016.1:0-20784 GCF_900090245.1 Micromonospora halophytica | reverse complement strand
CCCTGTGGCTGTACCCGAACAACATCGAACGCGACAACGGCATCCCCTACAGCAGCCCGGACGCCCGCCAGATCGGCAGCGGCTGGAACGGCTTCAACAGCATCATCTAGCAGCGTGAACTGACGGTGCGCCCGGCTTCGGCCGGGCGCACCGTGCTGTCCGCACCCACATCCTGTGATCGAGGTCACATCTGTCACGCCACCCGGCGGGCGGCCGACATACCGGTTACGGACCACGGCGACGCGACGCGACGACGCCGGCCAGTCCGACAGGAAGAGGACGGATCGAATGACCACCGAACCGCGCATGCAGAACCCCGCCGCCGTGCTGCCGGACATCGCCCAAGCGGTCAATGTGCTCTACAAGGCCGCCCACTCGGCCGGCGTGCCGGGGCGCACCCGCCAGCAGGCCCCGCAGACCCGGGGCTGAGGACCAGGGTCCGGGCGGGCGACGGGTCCGGAAACGTGCAGCGCCCCCGGCCACACGGGGGGCCGGGGGCGCTGCCGGAGCAGTCGTCAGGCGACGAACCGGGTCCGCCGACGACGGGCGACGAGGTAGCCGCCGCCACCGAGGAGCAGCAGCACGCCACCGACACCGGCCAGGCGTGGCAGTGCCCGCGCCGGTCACCGGCAGCCCGCCGCCCTCGCCGCCGTCCTCACCGCCGGGGACGGTGGGGCCGGCGCTGGGGGTCGTGGTGGCGGGGACCGACGGCGAACCGGTGGGCACGGCCGTGGGCGAGGCGGTCGGGGACCCGGTCGGCGTGGGCGACGACCCCGGCGCCGAGGATCGCGGCGCCCAGGGCGAGCCGGGCGTACGGGTGCAGAGTTATGTGGTGGTCCCCCGTGGTAGATGGCCACGACACGATACAGATCACCACCTCCGACGCGGGACCCTCGCCGGACACGGTGGACAAGCCGGATCGCACCGGCGCAGCGCGCGGATGTCCGGGATCAGCCGCCGACCTCGACGTCTCTGGTGACGGGCATACCGAGGTGCCCACGGAGACGACAGGACGAGCCATGTCACGACCAACCGCACTCCCGGGAAGCCACCGAGCCGCCGTGATCACCGCCTGGGCGCTGCAGATCCTGCTCGGCTTCGCCATCGCCGGGGGTGGGCTGCTCAAGCTCACCGGCGATCCGACCATGGTCGAGATGTTCGACGACATCGGTGCCGGCCAGTGGCTGCGCTTCGTGGTCGGGGCACTCGAGGTGGCGGGCGGGGTGGGCCTGGTGATCCCCCGTGTGCGCGCACTGGCCGCACTCGGCCTGCTGCTGTTACTCCTCGGCGCGGCCGTCGTCAACGTGACCGTGCTCGACACCGGTCCGCTCAGCGCGCTCGCCTTCGCCGCCGTGGCGCTGGCCGTCCTGCTGCTACGTCGGCACGAGTTGCCGGGGAGAGCCGCCCCCACCACGTCCTGACCCTGCGGATCGACGGCGAGGGGGTCACCGACGGGCGTGCAGGCCCTCGCGAGCGGATCGCGGATCGCCCGGTTCTGCTACGGCCTGCCCCCGGGTTGCCCTCTTGACCGCCGTATCGGGTACGCCTCGGGCACGGTTCGCGGGTAGCGCTGGTGCATCAACTCGGGAAAGGTCATCGTCATGTCCGAGCAAGATCTGGCCGGAACCTGGCGTCGCATCATCCGAGGGGACGGCAAGTCCTGGGTCGTATTCGCCAACGGTACATGCGTCGTCCTACCAGACCCCGGACCGAGTGTTGACCTCGCCGGTCAGGCCGTCGACATCCTGCGCGAGTACGGCCCCGTCCACGCCGGTTCACCTGCGGGAGACTTCGGCACCATCACCCTCGATCCCGGTCCCGGATGGGTGGTCCACGGCCACCACAACGACGTGCTGACCTACGTAGGACCCGACGAGATCTCGGACGGCAGCGATCTGGCGGTTGGTCTGTACGGGCGCAGCAAGCGAGACCAGGACGGCCATGAACTGAACGTCGTACACGTCGAGGACAAACGGCCTCGGTGAACCCGGGCTGGCTTCCGTTGTCAGACGTTGAAGCGGACCTCAGGTGCGCCCTCCCGTGACCTGCGGCAGCCTGGCCGGACGCTGGTCAAGTCCCGTCTTGGGCTGACGTCACTGGTCATTGGTTGCCGACGTTCCACGCTGTCTTGTGCCCCGTGTGTGGCCCGGACGGCTCCATGACCTTGAACGGCTCTCGAAGTATGGCGGGCAGGTCGCCCAGAGTGGCGAAAGCCGGCCTGACGCCCAGACGCTCAGCGGCAAGGTGGTAGATCGCCGGGTCTGGCTTGGCCAGCCCGACATCGCAGGAGAAGACCGCGACATCGAACCGGTGGGCGAGCGGACTTTGCGGCCATGCCTCGGCAGTGTCCGAGGTGGCGTTGCTGATGAGGGCCAGCGGATGCCCGTCGCCGCGTAGCGCATCGAGCACGTCCAAGGTGGCGGTCGAGACACTGCCCAGCACCCGACGCCCGAGGGCTCGCCGATGCTCACCGGCCCGTGTCACCTGTTCGTCGGTCGGTGTGCCGCCGAGTCGTCCGGCGAGGATCCGGATGGTGTCCTCCACGTCCCACCGGACCAGCCGGTCCCGCCAGGTGGCGTGGTACGCGGCGACCAGCTCGGCCGGAGTCACCCCGACCATGACTGCCATCTCGCCGACTACCCGGTCACGCTCCTCATCGGCACCCTCGATCAGGGTATGGAAGAGGTCGAAGATCACCGGCCGAGACATGTGAGCATCGTACGGAGATCGTCAGCGCTCTCACCTTGCTTGCCATCCCGGCTGCCATCGGCCCGCCTCTGGCGAGCGGGCCGCCGCCCGGCCCGCCACGTCAAGCGGACCTTGACGGCTCGTACGGGCGCTGGCGGGTCGGGCGGTGTTCTACCGGGTCGATGGCAGCGGGGTGGCTCCCGCAGCCACCCACGGACCGCGACGCGCCGACAGAGCCCCGACCATCGCGGAGCATCTGATGGAATTGGAGCCCCCGGCCGGGATCGAACCGGCGACATCTCGCTTACAAGTTCTGGGCGCTCCATCCGGGAGCGTCCGTGCACGTTTGCAGTCTCGGGCGACCGTCTGCGCTCGGCAGCCGGCGGCTACCTTTGTCCCGGTCGGTTGCTGTCAGCGTTGCTGTCGGCGCTCCTGCCACAGACGGTGCTGCGAGGCTTGGGAGCCCCGCAACCGGCGGGGCTCCCCGGACTCGGCCCGGCTCGAACGGGCTGCCACCCTCTCCATCTTGTGGGGCGTGGTCATCCGGAGCCACCACGCCTTGGGCGAGGACAGCCGAATTCAACCAAGCGACGTGCTCGGACAGCAACGCCTGACTCAGACGTTGAAGCGGAACTTAGACCGACTCGCCGATGACCTGTATCGACATGCCTGCACTCCAGGTCAGGCGGCGTTGGTAGCTCACCGTACTACCGGCTGCTTGCCAACGTTTGACGGCGTCTTGTGCCCCATCTGTGCCCCGAGCAGGTCTGCCGTACCTCCATTCGCCGGGTCAGACGCCAGCCGGGCAATCCGCTAACGTTGGCCGATGGCGGCCGAAGCAGCGGGTGCATATCGTCGAACACCGATCGAGCGGGCAGATCAGCGCATCTCCTGGAACCGGACGGACCAGGCTTTCTTCGCTGCCGGAGCGTGCCACATCCTGGCCTGGGTGTGCCGGGCCTCCTATCCGGACCGGCCGATCGAGATTGCGGGAGTGCGCCTGGCAGGCGACTGGCAGGTCTTCCACGTCTACGCGCTCTGGGACGGCTGGGCGTTCGACCACTCGGGCTGGAACGCCGAGCCGGACCTGCTGGAGACCAACACCACGTTCGAAGGCCGCCCGTTGGACAGCGTCAAGATCGTGGAGAGCCTCGCCGAATTCTGCGAGACGCACCACTCCCGCATGCCGCACCAGTACTGGCAGGACCCGCTCCCCCGTGCTCGCGACTACGTGAGCCGATACACCCCACCTTGGGCGTAGTTCTGGCCCTTGAGCGGCCCCTAACCCAGCTCCTGACCAGTCCACCACACATCGTGACTAGCCGACATTCCCAAGCCATCCTGTCTGCTGTCGGCTCGCCCTCCTAGGGAAGCGGGCCGCTGCCCGGCCCGCCACGTCAAGACGGCCTTGACGCACGTACGGACGTTGCGAGAACAGACGGAGTCGGCTCTCGTGTCACGGACCGCGCCCCCGGCGGACACCGCCACAGTGGTGCAGTTGACCCAACCTCGCCCGGCACGGACCCGGCTCCCGGGGTCGAAGCTGGCCACCGGCGGCCACCCCTCCCCCTCCCAGGTGAGCAGTTGACCTGACCCTGAGCGGCTGCGGAGCCGGCTCCTGGACGACCGGCATGCCCTCGGCGGACACCGCCCCCATGCTTGGGGCTTGCCGCGCGGACCCGGCGTGCCCTCTCCGGTGCCGCGCTGCTCAGGCGCGGCGCGGCCGGCTGCCGGCGACGAACCTCCACCACTCTCCCCGCTATCCCGTCTGCGGCGGCCCCTGGGCTCCCCGCTCTCCGCGCCAGCCGCCGGGCATCAGGCGTGACGGCCGCAGAGCGACAGCGGCAGCGACCGGCGCGCGCCCAGGCGGCGGCGCGTGCGGCCCGTCAAGGGCCGCCTTGAAGACGTACAGAAAGTTTGAACCACTTGGCCGGCAGCCGGCCTGTCCTCCGTCGGCTGATGTGCGACACGCGTTCGCCAGGTGATCTGCGACGGTGGTCGGCCTCGGGTCGGCGGCCCAGCGAACACGGGATGGTGTGGGCTGAGTGCGCTCCGTACGCTGACGGCATGGCCGTCCTCGTCGATACCGCCCGGGAAGTTGCGCGTCATCTGTTGGAGACTCCGTTGCCTCGCCGGTGGAGTCACGTCCAGGCGGTGGCCGCCAAGGCGGACAGGATCAGCGGGGCGGTTCCGGTCGAGGATCGTGCGGTGCTCGTGGCCTCAGCGTGGCTGCATGATGTCGGCTACAGCCCCGATTTGGTCGACACCGGCTTCCACTCCCTCGACGGTGGCCGTTGGCTGCGCCGTGAGCGGTTCGATGAGCGGATCTCGGCTCTGGTGGCTCATCACTCGTGTGCGTGGCTGGAAGCGGAGGAGCGTGGGCTCGGTGAGGTCCTGGCCGCCGAGTTCCCTCGGGAGGAAACCGCGGTGACTGACGCGCTCTGCTTCTCGGACATGACGACCGGGCCGGACGGTCAGGACTTCGAGGTCTTGGAACGGTTGGCGGAGATCCGGTCGCGGTACGGGCCGGAGCACCTGGTGACCCGGTTCATCTGCCGGGCGGAACCGGAGATGGTCGCCGCCGTGCAGCGGACTCAGGGCCGGCTCGCTGGCAGCCTTCCTCAGCCGATGTAGGGCTCGGCGCGTTCCTCGTAGCCGTGAGTGACGCGGAGCAGGGTCGACTGGTGGATGTCGAGCGCGCCCAGCTCGTCGCGGGCGACCCACCGGACTTCGCGTGACTCGTCGCTCGGGGTCGGCCTGCCGCTGACGGGTACGGCGCGGAAACAGAGTGAGAACTGCTGCCGTACCTCGCCGTCGGAGTACTCGATGACGTGGCCGGGGTCGGAGTAGACCCCGACGATCCCGGTGACGTCGACCCTGACGCCGGTCTCCTCGTGGGTCTCCCGGATCGCTGTCTCCGCGACGGTCTCGCCGATCTCCTGGCCACCGCCGGGCAGGGACCACAGGCCGTTGTCGGTGCGCTGGATGAGCAGCACCCGACCCTGCTCGTCCCGGACGAACACGGAGACGGCCACCACGATGCTGTTGGCCTTCGGCGCGTTCGGGTCGTGGTAGTGCTCGGTTCTCGCCATGCCCCTAGGCTGCCACCTCGTCGCCGGGCTGGCCCTTCGAGGCGGACAGGACCCGGTCGAAGCTGTCGGCGTAGGTGCTGAACAGGTCGCCGCCGTTGATCCGGCGTAGGTGCATCACGGGCGCGTGTGGCGCCGGGAACCCGAGCACGTGCATGTTGACCAACATCTCGTCATCGAACCGGTAGATCGAGTTGTACAGGGTCGTGTCGTGGTAGAGCACCTTGACGCCGGGCGCACCGTCAAGCCGCTTGTAGTACTGCTGCACTTGGCGAATCTTCGCGGCCATCACGCCTGGCGCACCCTCCTCGATGCTCCTGCGTTCGATCGCGGCACTGGTCGGGTCGCCAAGCAGGATCGTCACCGCGACACCGTCAACGCCCTTTTGACGCAGGATGTCGATAAGCCTCGGGTCCTGCTCGACGAGAAAGAGGCCGGCGTAGGCGAGAACGTCGATTCGTTCCTCCGCCCGTTCGATCAGTCGACGCCAGACGTCGTATGACACGGATGAGCGCCGGGAGTAGAGCTTGACCATCTCGCTCTGCCCGATCCTCGACGCCTTCTCCGGGGTCACTGCGTTCGGCCACAGGTACGGCACATCCTCCCGCACCATCGCCGCGATCGCCTGCCGGTGCCGGGGGTAGGGCGTCCGATCCTGCGTGATCCACCGTTCGACCGTCTTCGGGTCCACCCCGATCTTCTCGGCGACCATGACCGAGGTCAGGCCCTTGCGCAGGATGGCTTCGCGTAGCCGGTCGTTCGGCATCTGGGACCTCCCGCAGGGGACGACTAGGGACGCATCAACGATAGCTAAGACGTCCCTAGTCGTCCAGCCCATCGGATGGGCTGTCCCTCATTTTCCGGGAGCCTTGTCAGCAGAGGCCACGAGCGACAGTCCACCGGGGACTTGCTCAATCTCTGGCCCGAGACACAGGAGGTCTGAAAGTGAAGCTGTACGTGGACACCCAGAGCAAGCAGGTCCAGGTGACGAAGGACCCCGAGCCGAAGAACGACCAGAACGGCAACCAGCGGTCGGAGAAGAACACTGGCCGGCTCATGTGGTCCACCCAGGTCTTCGTACTCGACGAGACCGGCGGCGAGATCATCACCATCACCACGGCGGGAGAGAAGCCGGGCGTGACGGTGGGACAGCTCGTCGCTGTCGAGCAGTTGGAGGCCATCCCGTGGGCGACCAACGGGCGTAACGGCGTCGCGTTCCGCGCCATCTCGCTGAAGCCGAAGGCTGGTAACTCGGCGGCTAAGTAGGTCCTTCGCTCACCGCGCTGTGTGAGCCTCTGGTGTCTGATGCACGAAGCGGCCTGATGGTCCGCTGATCTGATCCGCCCTTCGGTCCGGGAGCGTTTCTGGCTCCTACTCTCCCGGCCCTGGCAACCCATGGTTGCCCTCACGATATGGCGCGGGGTCGGTACTGGCTCCTACACCTGCCGGCCCCGCCTGCCTTTCCAACCCGTTCGCCCACCGTTGTTGGGAGTGGTTGTTGTGCTCATTTCCGCCATCGTCTTCGCCGTTGTCGCGGCGACCTTCTACGCCGGCCACCAGGTGGCCGATCACGTCTTCGGCCAGTCCGACAAGCAAGCCGCTCACAAGGCCGCTCCCGGCTGGGACGGCTGGCGTCACCTGCTGGGCCACATCGTGGCCTATCACCTCGTGGTGGTGGTCATGCTGACCGTCGCCGTCGTCGCGCTCGACCTGCCCGTCACCGTGGTCGGGCTCGCTTCCGGAGTCGGCTTCTCCGCCGTCTCTCACGCCATCCTCGACCGTCGCTGGCCGGTTCGCTGGCTGCTCATCCACACCGGTAGCCCGGACTTCGCCGACCGTCAGGCCCCGATCTGCGGCATGTACCTGGCTGATCAGTCTCTGCACGCGGCATGCCTGTGGGTGTCCGCACTACTCATCGCCTGTTTGTAGGCGCAACGGTCGCTGTGCGGCCTGAGTGATTTCGAGCGCGGGGCCGGTACTGGCTCCTACACCTGCCGACCCCGTGCTCTCCAACCCATCCAACCCAATTGCTTGGGAGGACGTGTCATGTCCAAGTCTAGCCCTCGCCGCTCGTTCGGCCGGAAGTCAACCGGAACCGTGACAGTCATCGAGGCCAAAATTCACCGATCCTCGGCCCGGAACGCCCGGATGGCGTTCATCCTCGCTGCGGTCATCATCGGCCTACTCGCCGCCGTGGTGGGCTCCTCCTACGTACACCCGATCATCGCGCTGTTCATTGGCGCGGCCATCGGCGTCCCGTGTGGCGCCTCGGCCTGGCTCCTGGTCCGCATCTGGCCGGTGCTGCGGCTGCTGTGGTGGTGGACCCCCGAAATCGTGCTGACGGTCCTGCTGCTCACGGGCTGGGTGCATCTGGCCACCCACACCCCGACCCTGGTCACCCTGGCTGTTGTCGCCATCGTCCTTGGCGTTCCGGCCGCCGTCCCCGTTGCCCGCCGTCAGGTCGTCGCCTGGGTGTGGTGCCTGATCGTGCGCCACCGGCTGCGCGTCTGCTTCGCGCAGTTCATCATCGCCAACCAGTCCGGCTCCCTCCCGCTGATCCTGTGGGCCAAGCCGACCCCGGTCGGCGAACGAGTCTGGGTCTACCTGCGACCCGGCCTGTCCCTGGCTGACCTGGAAGGCCGCCTCGACAAGATCGCCGTCACCTGCCATGCCTCGTCCGTTCTGGTGGAGCGCGCCTCCGACGGCAACGCCGCCTACCTGCGGTTCGACATCAAGCGCCGCGAGGTGCTCACCGCCACCGTCACGTCACCACTGGCCGACGTCATCGACCCCGACATCCCGGCCACCGAACGACCGACGCCGGTAATCCCCACTGCCCTGGACCTGCCCGACGTCCAGGCACCGACGGTCACCCTGCCCGTTCAGCAGCCCAAGAAGCCGGCCACCACGTCGGCCAACGGCAGCAAGCCGACCGCCGCCCAGTCGACCGACGGCGACGACGTCTCCGACTGGATCTGATTCCCGCACCCGACCCAACCAGGACGCGGGGAGCCCTACGGGCTCCTTCGTGTGGCTTCCCGCGCCCATCAAAGCCCAAGGAGGGCACCCATGACCACGGCAACCGCCCCGACCGCCGGCATTCCGGTGGGGCCTGGCCTGTCCATGTTCGACCCGATCTTCCTCGGCATCGACGAGTTCGGTCAGCCCGTCTACATCACCCTGGCCTACCGCAACCTCCTCGCTGGCGGTGAACCCGGCGGAGGAAAGTCGGGCCTGCTCAACACCATCGCGGCACACGCCGCTCTCTCGGCCGACTGCCGCCTCGTGCTGCTCGACGGCAAGCTCGTCGAGCTCGGCCAGTGGGAAGACTGCGCCGACGCCTTCATCGGCCCCGACATCACCGCCGCTCTCGACGTCCTGCGACGTCTTCAGCAGGTGATGGACAACCGGTACGCCTGGCTGCGCGCCCACGGGCGCCGCAAGGTCACCGCCCTCGACAACCTGTCGGTCATCACCGTCCTGGTCGACGAGATCGCCTTCTACTCCGCCACCATCGGCAGCAAGCAGGAACAAGAAGAGTTCGTCGCACTCCTGCGCGACCTGGTCGCTCGTGGCCGGGCCGCCGGCATCCCCGTCGTCGCCGCCACCCAGCGGCCCTCGTTCGACATCATCCCCACCAGCCTGCGGGACCTGTTCGGCTACCGCGCCGCGTTCCGCTGCACCACCCCCAACAGCTCCAACATCGTCCTCGGGCACGGCTGGGCCGAACAGGGCTACTCCGCCACCGACATCGCCCCCACCAACCAGGGCGCGGCCTACCTCATCGCCGAAGGCGGCATCCCCCGCCGCATCAAGGTCGCCTACCTCACGGACAGCCAGATCGCCGGCATCGCCGACTACGCCGCCTGGACCCGTCGCCCGTCCCGCATGTCCGCACCGACCGGGACTCGTCTTGATTGGGGGATCGCCGCATGAGCCTGCGCAGTCTCCTCCGCACCCGCCGCCACCCGCGACCGGCCACCCGGTACGTCGACCGGCACGTCATCG
The DNA here is from genome assembly GCF_900090245.1 of Micromonospora halophytica. Taxonomy (GTDB): domain Bacteria; phylum Actinomycetota; class Actinomycetes; order Mycobacteriales; family Micromonosporaceae; genus Micromonospora; species Micromonospora halophytica. Next base: position 10,999 of record NZ_FMDN01000016.1, on the reverse strand, counting down.
GCACGCCCGAGGAACTCGGCGTCCTCATGGAGCTCGCCACCGAACGTGGGCTCCTCGTCTTCGCCTCGGTACCCGTACCGCTACCCGACGACCCCACCCGATTCCGCCGCCACCTGCGGCTTCGCACTCCGTAGCACGGCCGACAGGACCGGACGACGCCTGGCAGCAAATGCCGGTCCTGCCGACCTTCACCAGCCCTACTGAAAGGACGTGGTTGCCATGAAGGCTACCCACCAACCGTCCACCACCGGAACGGTCACCCTTGCTGACCTTCTTCGGTGCGCTGCCCTCTACCTGCGCCGGCACGGCTGGCACCAGGGCACCTACTACGCGCCCACCGAAACCCTCACCCCGCCGGCCTGCGCCGCCGGGGCCATCGGCATCGCCTGCGCCGGCCACACGGTCGAGCACTTCTCCCAGCTCGACGCCGACACCCTCGCTGACTACCTCGCCACCCTCGCCGCGTTCGTCGACCACCTCGACACCGCGTACCCGCTGTTCCTCATCGACGAGGACGGCTACCTGATCGACGAGCACACCTCGCCGTACTCGTGGAACGACGACCCGGCCCGCACGGCCGATGAGGTCGTCACCGCCCTTGAGGACGCCGCCGACGAGTGGGACCGCCTCCACACCGAGGGAGGCGAGAACCGATGAACACCGTCAAGCACACCTTGACACCCCGCATCCCGGTTCAGAAGCGACGGGATGTCGTCGAGAACACCGAGTTCGCCGCGTTCGCCCGGCGCATCATCCGCGCCCACGGCCGCCGCGTCGCCACCGGAGACGTCGAAGCACTCCGCGACCTCGTCGCCCTCTCTACCGAACTCGACCACGCCATCGGCGAAGCCGTCATCGGCCTGCGGGCCTTCGGCTACTCCTGGGCCGAAATCGGCTCCCGGCTCGGCATCTCCCGCCAAGCCGCCCAACAACGGTGGGCAGACAAGTCATGACCGACTTCGGCGACCACATCGGGCTGCGGGTCCGCTTCTACGACCCACTCGGCACCCGCTACGGGTTCCCCACCTTCCCCTACCAATCCGCCCCTGACGGCCTGGCCACCCGCCGGCAACTCCGCGCCGCCGGCCTTCGCCCAGGCGGACACGACCCCGTCGCGCAGATCCTCTGGCGTCGCGGCAAGCGCGTCGCCTACCTCTACCGCCTCGACTGGGCCAAACCCAAGCGGATCGCCACTCCCGCCCAGCGGGACGCCATCGCCAAAGCCCTCACCGCCCGACGCACCTGCCGCTACTGCGGCCACGTCAAGCACTACTACATCCCCCGCCGCTACGGCTGCTGCCTCGACTGCCACGGAGGCCACTGATGACCACCAACACCACCACGACCAGCCGGGGCACCCGCGTCGAGGGTGCCGTCCTGGTCCTCATCCTGCTCACCGTCGCCGGCTTCGCCGGGGCGGCCTCCTTCACCCACGTCAAGGACTGGACCCTCGACAACTCCCCGGCCGGTACGGGCGAATGGTTCGGCTGGGCCAACGCCGTCATCTCCGAACTCGTCCCTATCGCCTGCCTGCTGACCATCCGACGCCGCCGCCGTGCCGGTGCATCTATCGGCTACCCGCTGTTCCTCCTCATCGCCGCCGCCGGCCTCTCCCTCGCCGCGCAACTCGCCGTCGCCAAGCCGGGCATCTCCGGATGGCTCCTGTCCGCCGTCCCGGCACTGGCCTTCATGGCCCTGGTCAAACTCGTCCTCGCCCCGGCCCCCACGGTCTCCGAGGACACCACGCCGGCCGTCAAGCCGGCCGAACCGATCCGCGTCCAGGCCACCGAACCGGCCACCACTGAGCCGGTACCGCCGGCCGCCATCACGGCCCCCGACCTGATCCCGGCACCCGAACCGGCCACCATCCCGGCCGCCGTCACCCCGGAACCCGCCACCATGCCGACTGAACCGGCATCCGTCCCCGCCCCGGCCACCAAGCCGGTCGACGTCCCTACCCACCTGCTGCCCATGGCCAGGTTCGCCGCCGTGCAGCACGAACAGGCCACCGGCGCACCCATCACACCGGCCGAGCTGGCCGACCGCCTCGACGTCGCCCCGGCCGTGGCCGGGCAACTCCTGACCACCCTTGCCGGTGGTGCCCGATGACCATCCACCTCGTCGACATCGAACACATCGAACACACCTGCCCCAACCACCCGGACGGGCACCCGTACGACATCCGTCGCACGCTCGTCCACGTCATCCCCGGCGGCCCCTGCCGCACTCCCGTCACGATCCGCTGCGGTGACACCGTCGTTCAGATCCCGTGCCACCGGCACGAACCGGCCACCCGCCAATGCGGCGCCTGCCGAATCATCGTCACCGAACGCACCATCACCACCCGCACCCCGAACGGGACTGCGGCCTGATGGCGTCGACGCTGGACCTCACCCCCCGTGCTTCGGCCCGGGGGGTGGGCTCGAACGCCGACACCACCCCACCCGTCTACGCCTACACCGCCGCCGGCTCCGCCTTCGAACGGGCCACCCGCCCCGACTACTTCGGCTGGATCGAACACGTCCGCGCCGCCGCCGGCTGTACCCGCCCCATCCGCCTCGCCGGCCAGCTCCTCACCGTCGACCAGGCCACCGGCCGCGTCGTCGAGCAGCGGCACACCGACGCCATGCCCGACGCCGCCATCTACACCGCCTGCGGCAACCGGCGGGCCACCGTCTGCCCCTCCTGCGCCCACACCTACCAACGCGACGCCTACCAACTCCTACGCGCCGGCCTCATCGGCGGCAAAGGCATCCCCGACACCGTCGCCCAACACCCGGCCGTGTTCCCCACCTTCACCGCGCCGTCCTTCGGATCGGTCCACGTCCGCGCGGTCCGCAAGCACACCTGCCGCAACCGCAAACGCTGCGACTGCCGACCCGACCCCTGCCACGCCCGCCGCGCCGACGACCCCACCGCCGGCCGCTGCCCCCACGGCCGCCCCGCCGTCTGCTGGGCCCGCCACGAACCCGGTGACGCCATACTCGGCCAACCCCTGTGCCTCGACTGCTACGACCACGACCACCAGGTCGTCTGGAACCTCTACTCCGGCGAACTGTGGCACCGCACCAAGCAAGCCGCGGAACGGCACCTCGCGAAACTCGCCCGCCGCCGCGGCATCCCCCGCGTCGAGATCGTCACCGCCACCGGGCGCACCCGCACCGTGCCACCCGTACGGCTGTCCCACGGCAAAGCCGCCGAGTTCCAAGCACGCGGAGCGGTCCACTTCCACGCCCTCGTGCGCCTGGACGGCGTCGACCCCGACGACCCGGCCGCCGTCGTCCCACCACCCGCCGGCTTCACCGTCACCGACCTCGTCGACGCGCTCCGGCACGCCGCCGCACAGGTCGCGTTCGCCACCCCCGGCCACCCCGACCAGCCCCACGGCTGGCCCATCGCCTGGGGCGAACAGCTCGACATCCGACCCATCAGCCTCACCGGCGACGGTGAGGTCACTGACAGCATGGTCGCCGGCTACCTTGCCAAGTACGCCACCAAGAGCACCGAGGTAACCGGCCACCGCTCCGTCAGGCTCACCGCCGACACCATCGGCGACCACGCCGACCCCGACGGCGACCACACTGCCCGCCTCATCGACGCCTGCTGGCGCATCGGCCGACCCACCGGCACCCCCGTGCCGCTGTCCGAGCGGCCCCGTGACCCTCGGCCCCGCCCCGGCTTCGTCCCGCGCTGGGAATGCCCCGACTGCGGCACCCACACCCGCTACGCCGCCTGCCCGGTCTGCGTCGCACAGCGTCAATCCGCCCTTGACACCGAAACCGCCAGCAAGCCACCGGCCACCAACCCGTACGCCCGGCTGCGCCGCTGGGCCCACATGCTCGGCTTCGGCGGCCACTTCCTCACCAAAGCCCGCCGCTACTCCGTCACCTTCCAACTCCTGCGCGACACCCGCCAGACCTACCGGCGACGCGACGACCAGGACCACGAACACCCCGGCGGGCAGCTCGTCGACGAGCACCACGACGACACCACCCTCATCGTCGGCACCCTCACCTTCGCCGGAGTCGGCTGGCACACCACCGGTGACGCCCTCCTCGCCAACACCGCCGCCGCCATGGCCAGAGAGCGACAAGCCGCCGGCCGCGAGGAACTGGCCCACGAACTCAGCTCCACCCCGGCCGGCATCGCGCCGGCTGCCTGACGCCCGTCCCGTCACACGAGGAAGGCCACCCGTTGAACGCCCCCACTCCGATCACTCCTCGCGTGCTGCGCGTCGAGGAAGCCGCTCGCGCGCTCGGCATCGGGCGCTCACTCGTCTACGACCTGATCCGCTCCGGCCGGCTCCGCTCCTTCAAGGTCGGAAGCCGCCGCCTCATCCCCGCCGCAGCCATCGACGAAGTGATCACCACCCTCACGGAAGAAGCCGCCTGATGCCCAGACAACCCAGACCCCGCCAGTCCAACCCTCGCCGCAATCCGAACGGTGAGGGCTCCATCTACCAGCGCGCCAGTGACGGCCGCTGGGTCGGACAGGCTTACGTCCTCACCACCGACGGCACGCGCAAACGCAAGTTCGTCTACGGGGCCACCTGGGAGGAGGCACACGCCAAGCTCATCGAGCTCAAGTCCAAGTCCCAGCGCGGCATACCTGTGCCCGACCGGGCCTGGAAGATCTCCGACTATCTGCCCTACTGGCTCGCCGCGTACGTCACCGACCTCAAGCCCACCACCGCTCGCGGCTACGAAAGCGCCGTCCGGCTGCACCTGGTCCCGGCTCTTGGCACCAAGCGTCTTGACGGGTTGCAGGTTCAGCATGTCAAGGCGTTCATGGACGACTTCCGCCGCAAGTGCCTCTGCTGCACGAACGGCCTCGACAAGATCCGCCCGGCTGAACGGCGGTGCTGCTCGATCGGCCAGTGTTGTCAGCGCTACCCGAGCGCCAGACAGATTCAGTTCGTGCACGCGGTGCTGCGCAACGCCCTGCAACACGCCATGCGGGAAGAGCTGATCTCCCGCAACGTCGCCAAGCTCGTCCGAGTGCCGTCGCCCCGGTACAAGGTCGGCAAGGGGCTCTCGGTCGACCAGGTCCGGCGGATCCTCGCCGCCTCGGCCGGTCATCGGCTGCACGCGCTCTACGTCGTGGCGGCCACGATGGGGCTGCGGCGCGGCGAACTGGTCGGCCTCCGCTGGTCGGATGTCGACCTTGACGAGGGCACGCTACGGATTCAGCAGACGGTGCAGCGGGTCGCCGGGCAACTCCACGTTTTGGATGCCAAGACCGAGGACTCGGAGGCGGTGTTGCCGTTGCCCGAGGTCACCTGGCTCACTCTGATGGAGCACCAGGAGCGTCAGGAGGCCGAGCGGGCCGCCCTCGCCGGGGTCTGGGCAGAACACGACCTGGTCTTCCCCTCCGAGCGGGGCACCCCGATGGAACCGACCAACCTCAGTCGCTCGTTCGCCCGGCTCCGTGAGGCTGCCGATCTCCCTGGCGTCCGGCTGCACGACCTGCGGCACACCGTCGTATCGCTGCTGATGGAGCTGGGTGTCCCGCCGCACGTCGTCCAGGCCATCGCCCGGCACGCCGACGTCAAGGTCACGCTCAAGGTCTACGCTCACGCGAACCTCGACGCGATGCGTCAGGCTCTCGGCAAGCTCGACGGGCGGCTGTCGTGACCGTTGCTGTCAGCGTTGCTGTCGACCCGGCGATTCGCGGCCGCGCCCGTCGCGCAACGCCTGATGGAATTGGAGCCCCCGGCCGGGATCGAACCGGCGACATCTCGCTTACAAGGCGAGTGCTCTGGCCAGCTGAGCTACAGGGGCGCGTGTGACGACGTCAGCATAGCGACTGACGTCCGGAATTCCCGCTCGGCAGGGGTCCCGAGCACGGAAAACGTCAATTTCCCGACCGGCGAGCGCTCTCACCGCGCAGCAGCCGTGGGGATTGATGCCTCGGAATGCCCGACTGCCCGGAATGTGCGTGCCGCCCGTCCCATCCGTTGTCTCTCGTCTTGGCACGGTGCGAAAACCCGTTTACCGTGCAGTGACACGTACGACACCCCGACCCGGCTCCGGCCGCCCACGGGGCGGCGTCCGTGGGCCGGCGCCGACACGGTGCCGGCGGCTCCTTCACTCGGATCGTCCGGCACGTTCCTGCCGGTGAAAGGAAGCGCACCACCATGGCTACGGTCACCTACGCGAAGGCGTCCCGGATCTACCCGGGTACCGAGCGCCCCGCGGTCAACCAGCTCGACCTGCAGATCGGCGACGGGGAGTTCCTCGTCCTGGTCGGCCCGTCGGGCTGCGGCAAGTCCACCAGCCTGCGGATGCTCGCCGGACTGGAGGACGTCGACGACGGCGCGATCTACATCGAGGACCGGGACGTCACCCACCTCCCGCCGAAGGCCCGCGACATCGCGATGGTCTTCCAGAACTACGCCCTCTACCCGCACATGTCGGTGTACGAGAACATGGCGTTCGCGCTGAAGCTGCGCAAGACCCCGAAGGACGAGATCGACCGTCGGGTCAAGGAGGCGGCCGGGCTGCTCCAGCTGGAGGAGTACCTCAACCGCAAGCCGAAGGCGCTCTCCGGTGGTCAGCGCCAGCGGGTCGCCATGGGCCGCGCGATCGTCCGCGAGCCGCAGGTCTTCCTCATGGACGAGCCGCTGTCGAACCTCGACGCCAAGCTCCGCGTGCAGACCCGTACCCAGATCGCCTCGCTGCAGGCGAAGCTCGGCATCACCACGGTCTACGTCACCCACGACCAGGTCGAGGCCATGACCATGGGTCACCGGGTGGCGGTCATGCTCGACGGCGTCCTCCAGCAGGTGGACACCCCGCGTGCCCTCTACGACACCCCGGCCAACGTCTTCGTCGCCGGCTTCATGGGCTCCCCCGCCATGAACATCAAGACGGTGCCGCTGACCGAGCACGGCGCGGCCTTCGCCGAGCTGCTCATCCCGCTGACCCGCGAGCAGGCCGAGGCGGCCCGCGCCGAGGGCGGCAACGGCAAGGTGACCGTCGGCTTCCGTCCGGAGGACTGCGACCTGGTCAGCCCGACCGAGGGCGGCATGCCGGTCGTGGTCGAGCTGGTCGAGGACCTCGGCTCGGACGCCAACGTCTACGGCCACGCCGCGCTGGAGGGCCACAACGAGCGCTTCGTGGTCCGCACCGACCGTCGCACCATGCCGAACATGGGTGACACCGTGTTCGTCAAGCCGCGCGCCGGCCGCACCCACGTCTTCCACGCCACCACCGGCAGCCGGATCTGACGTACGTACGGTGAAGGGGCGGTCCGCTTCGGCGGACCGCCCCTTTCGTCTGTGCCCCGGTCGGGTCAGGCCTCGGCGGCGCGGCGGCGGGCCACCTCGGCGAGGGTGACCGCGGCGGCGACGCTGGCGTTGAGCGACTCGACGTCGGAGATCATCGGGATGCTGACCGTCAGGTCGCAGGTCTCGCCGACCAGCCGGGACAGCCCGCGCCCCTCGGAGCCGACCACCACGACCAGTGGGCCGACCGCGGCCTCCAGGTCGTACAGGTCGGTGTCGCCGTCGGCGTCCAGGCCGACCACCATGAAGCCGGCGTCCTGGCAGGCCTTCAACGAGCGGGTCAGGTTGGTGACCTGGGCGACCGGCACCCGCGCGGCCGCGCCGGCGCTGGTCCGCCAGGCGGTCGCGGTGATCCCGGCGGCCCGCCGCTCCGGTACGAAGACACCCTGCGCGCCGAACGCGGCGGCGGACCGGATGACCGCGCCCAGGTTGCGCGGGTCGGTGACCCCGTCCAGCGCGACCAGCAGCGGGGCCGGCTGCTCCAGCGCGGCGGCGACGAGGTCCTCGAACGGCTCGTACGCGAACGGCGGCACCTGGAGGCCGACGCCCTGGTGCAGCACGCCGCCGGTCATCCGGTCCAGCTCGGCGCGGCTGATCTCCAGGATGGCGATGCCCCGGTCGGCGGCGGTCCGGACGATCTCGTTGACCCGGTCGTCGGCGTCGATGCCCTGCGCGGTGTAGAGCGCGGTCGCCGGAACGTGCGCACGCAGCGACTCCAGCACCGGGTTACGGCCGACCAACAGCTCCGGGGTGTCCTTCGCCGGGTTGGACTTGCGCCCCGGCGCGACCCGGGGACCGGTGCGGCCGGTGGGCTTGCCGCCCCGGCCGCCCGCGCCGCCCCGCCCGGCGGGGACACCCCGGGTGCCCTTGCCCCAGGTGGTGTCCTTGGTGCCGGGCTGACCGATCTTGGGGGCGCGCCCCTCCTCGGCCGCCGCGCGGCGCTCCTTGTCCTGCTTCCAGGCGGTGCGCTGGGGCAGCTTCTCGGTGCCCGAGTACGCCTTGTGCCAGGGTCGCTCGTCGGCGGGCAGGGTCCGACCCCGGCCCGCCAGGGAGTCCTTGTTCTTGCCACCGGAGCCCTTGGGGGCGCCCGCCTTCGGCGTCAGTCGCCGGCCACGGCGCTGCGAGTTGCCGGCCATCAGTCCTGCTCTCCAATAGTCCAACGGGGGCCCTGGGGGGTGTCCTCGACCACCACGCCGGCCTGCTTCAGCTGGTCGCGTACGGCGTCGGCGGCGGCCCAGTCCTTGCGGCTGCGGGCCTGGGCGCGCTGCTCCAGGGCGAGCGCGATCAGGGAGTCCACCACGCCGCGCAGGTCGTCTGCGCGGTCGCCGCCCGTCCAGGCCGGGTCCAGGGGGTCGACGCCGAGGATATCCAGCATGGCCCGGGCGGAGGCGAGGGTCGTGCGGACGGTCACATCGTCGCCTGCGGTCAGGGCGGTGTTGCCGTCCCGGACCACCTCGTGCAGCACGGCGAGGGCGGCGGAGGTGTTGAGGTCGTCGTCCATCGCCGCGACGAAGCCGGCCGGCAGGTCGCCGGGCTGACCGCCGCCGACCCGTTCGACGGCCCGCTGCACGAAACCCTCGATCCGCCGGTACGCCACGGCGGCCTCGCGCAGCGCGTCCTCGGAGTAGTCGATCCGGGAACGGTAGTGCGCGGCGCCGTAGTAGTAGCGCAGTTCCACCGGGCGCACCCCGAGCGAGTCCACGTACGCCAGGTCGAGGGCGTTCCCCAGCGACTTGCCCATCTTCGCCCCGCCGATGCTGAGCAGGCCGTGGTGCACCCAGTACCGGGCGAAGGGCAGGCCGGCGGCCTGCGACTGGGCGAGCTCGTTCTCGTGGTGCGGGAAGGTCAGGTCGAGCCCGCCGCCGTGGATGTCGAACTCCGCGCCGAGGTAGCGCCAGCACATCGCCGAGCACTCGATGTGCCAGCCGGGGCGGCCCCGGCCCCACGGCGACGGCCAGTACGCGTCGGCCGGCTCGTCGGGCTTGACGCCCTTCCAGAGGGCGAAGTCCCGCGGGTCGCGCTTGCCCCGGTCGGGGGCGTCCCCGGCGGACTGCATGTCGTCGGGCGACTGACCGGACAGCGACCCGTACGCCGGCCAGGAGCGCACGTCGAAGTAGACGTCGCCGGAGCCGTCGGTGGCCGGGTAGGCGTGCCCGTCGGCGATCAGCTTCGCGATCAGCTCGTGCATCTCCGGGATGTGCCCGGTGGCGCGCGGCTCGTACGTCGGCGCCAGCACGTTCAACGCCCGGTACGACTCGGCCAGGATCAGCTCGTTGGCGTACGCGATGGACCAGAAAGGCCGGCCCTGCTCCTGCGCCTTGACCAGGATCTTGTCGTCGATGTCGGTGAGGTTGCGGATGAACCGGACCTGGTAGCCGGCGGCGACCAGCCAGCGGCGCAGCACGTCGTAGTTGACGCCGGAGCGAAGGTGGCCGATGTGCGGGGGCGCCTGGAGGGTGAGACCACACAGGTAGACCCCCACCTTGCCGGCTTCCTGCGGGACGAAGTCCCGCACCGATCGGGTGGCGGTGTCATACAGGCGTAGCGTCACCGTACAAGGGTAGCCGTCCACGCATTTCGCGGTCGGCCGGAGCCGGGTCGTACGCTGCCTGTCGTGGAGACCGAGGCCCGCGGCGCGGAGACCGCGCAGACCCTCGACCGGGGGCTGCGCCTGCTGCACCTGGTCGCCGACGCCCCGTCCGGCCTGACGGTCACCGAGGCGGCGAACCGGCTGGGCATCGGCCGGGCGGCGGTCTACCGGCTGGTCGGCGCGCTGACCGGGCACGGGATGGTCCGCCGGGACGGCGACGGGCGGCTGCGCCTCGGTGTCGGGGTGCTGCACCTGGCCCGTCGGGCCCAGCCGCTGCTCGCCGAGGGGGCGCTGCCCGCGCTGCGCCGGCTCGCCGAGCAGGCCGGCGCGACCGCGCACCTCACCGTGGTCGAGGGCGGCGAGGGGGTGGCCCTGGCCGTGGTCGAGCCGAGTTGGACGTCGTTCCACGTGGCGTACCGGACGGGGGCGCGGCATCCGCTGGAGCGGGGAGCGGCGGGGCGGGCCATCCTCGCCGGCCGGGCCGGCGACGCCCGCCCGGTGAGCACCGCCGGGGAGCTGCAGTCCGGGGCGTACGGGGTGGCGGCGCCGGTGCTCGGGGTGCCCGGGCTGGAGGCGAGCGTCGGAGTGGTGGCGCTGGCCCCGCTGGACGTCGACGCGGTCGGCCCGCAGGTCGCCGCCGCCGCGACCGCGATCGCCGCCGCCCTCTCCTGAGCGCGGACCCTCTTCTGAGTGCGGACGCGTGATCGACTCCATGGCGGCGACAGGGCGGTGTCGGACCCGCCGCGACACCGCCAGATCGGCGCAACGGAGTGGATCTCCGCCCGGCTCGCCGCCCAGCACTAGGCCGTGTCTCCTGGATCATGGCTTGGGGCGATCGGGTTTCGCGCGTAGCCAGATGAGGATGTCGGCGATCTGCACGGTGGCGCGGTAGCGACAGGCGAGCTTGTCGTATCTGGTGGCCACGGCGCGGAACTGCTTGCGCCGGTTCATCAGCCGTTCGAAGGTGTTGCGCTGCCGGTAACGCTGTGGGCGGAAGGTGGGTGGGCGGCCACCGCGTGACCCTTTCCGGGTCCGGTTGGCTTTCTGGTCGTCTTTCTCCGGGATGTCGTGCGGGATGCGTCGGGCCCGCAGCGCGCGGCGGTTGCCGCGTGAGCTGTAGGCCT
>NZ_FMDN01000004.1:80168-361828 GCF_900090245.1 Micromonospora halophytica | reverse complement strand
GGGCCCGTGAGGCGGGGGTGCTCGACGGCGGGTACTGGTACGAGAATCTGCGTGGTCAGGTGCGGTTCGCGCCGGCGGTGGCGGATCTGCTCGGTCAGCGGTTCGGGGTGTTCCTCGAGGTGAGCGCGCATCCGGTGTTGGTGCAGCCGATCAACGAGATCGTCGATGACGCCGATGTGGTGGTGACCGGGTCGTTGCGGCGTGACGACGGTGGTCTGCGCCGGTTGTTGACCTCGATGGCCGAGTTGTTCGTGCGGGGCGTGCCGGTGGACTGGACCGGTGTGCTGCCGGCCGCAGCGGCGTCGGCGCGGGTGGAACTACCCACCTACGCCTTCGACCACCAGCACTACTGGCTCCGGACCGAGCAGTCCGCGACGGACCCGGAGTCGTTCGGCCAGTCGGCGACGGATCACCCCCTGCTGGGGGCGATGGTGCCACTGCCCGGGTCCGACGGCCGGGTGTTCACCTCACGCCTGTCACTGCGGACGCACCCCTGGCTGGCCGACCACGCGGTCGACGGGGTCGTGCTGCTACCCGGCGGCGCGCTGGTGGAGTTGGCGGTGCGGGCCGGCGACGAGGTCGGCTGTCCCGTGCTCGACGAACTCGTGACGGAGTCACCGCTGGTGGTGCCCGAGCACGGCGGCGTCCGGGTTCAGGTGGTCCTGAGCGGGCCCGGCGAGAACGGCGAACGGACGTTGGACGTGTACGCCCAACCGGACGACGGCAACGGGTGGACGCGGCACGCCACCGGAAGTCTGTCCGCCGCACAGCTGCCGGTCGACGATGTCGACTTCACGGCGTGGCCGCCGACGGGCGTCCAGCAGGTCGACATCGACGACCTCTACGCCGACCTGGCCGAGCGCGGCTACGGCTACGGCCCCGCCTTCCAGGGTCTGCGCGCGGTGTGGCGGCGCGGCGAGGAGGTCTTCGCCGAGGTCGCCCTCCCCGAGGAGCATCGCGGCGACGCCACCGCGTACGGCATCCACCCCGCGCTGCTCGACGCGGCCCTGCACCCGACGCTGCTGAGCGCGGCAGGCGGCGCGGACGAGCCGCAGGTGCCGCTCGACTGGCAGAGGTTGGCGCTGCACGCAGCCGGCGCCTCGGCGCTGCGGGTGAGGCTGCTTCACGGCGAGGCCGGCACCGTCTCGCTCGCGGCGGCCGACGGCACCGGCGCTCTGGTGGTGACCGTCGACTCGGTCGCGTCCCGGTCGGTCCCCGTCGAGAAGCTGGTGGCGACGACGGAGATCCACGACTCGTTGTTCCGGGTGGAGTGGACCGAGCTTTCCGCCGCGGCGGTGGGGCCGGTGGACGGTCGGCCCGACGTCGAGGTTCTGGAGGTGGCGGGCGGGCAGGACACGCTGGCCGCGACCTCGCGGGCGCTGGCCGCTCTGCAGACCTGGTCGGCCGGGTCGGACGAGACGCGGCTGGTGGTGGTGACCCGGGGGGCGGTGCCGGCCGGCGACGGGATGGTGGCTGATCCGGCCGCGGCGGCGGTGTGGGGTCTGGTGCGTTCCGCGCAGGCCGAGAACCCGGACCGGATCGTCCTGCTGGACCTCGATCGCGACGGCGTCGACGAGCCGGTGCTCGGGTTGGTGCTGGCGAGTGGGGAACCGCAGGTCGCGGTGCGCGCAGGGGCGCTGTTCGTCCCGCGTCTGGCCCGGGCCGGCGAGCAGGTACGCGAGGCCGGTGCCGGGTTCGATCCGGAAGGGACGGTCCTGGTCTCCGGTGCGGGCGTACTCGGGACGGTGTTGGCCCGACACCTGGTGATCCGGCACGGCGTGCGGCGCGTCGTGCTGGCCAGCAGGCGCGGCCCGGACGCGGACGGCATGGCGGACCTGGTGGCGGAGCTGGCGGAGCATGGCGGCGAGGTGTCGGTCGTCGCCTGCGACCTGTCGCACCGGGACCACGTGTCGGCCCTGTTGAGCGAGCACCGTCCGACCGCCGTCGTGCACACGGCGGGTGTGCTCGACGACGGTGTCACGGAGGCGTTGACTCCGCAGCGGCTGGCGCGGGTGTTCGCGCCCAAGGTGGATGCGGTGCGGCATCTCGACGAGCTGACCCGCGACATGGAACTCGACGCGTTCGTGGTGTTCTCGTCCGGGTCGGGCGTGTTCGGCTCTCCCGGTCAGGGCAACTACGCGGCGGCGAACGCCTTCCTGGACGCCGCGATGGCGAACCGACGGGCGAGCGGCCTACCCGGCCTGTCGTTGGCGTGGGGCCTGTGGGAGCAGGCCACGGGCATGACCGCGCATCTCGGCGGGGCCGACCAGGCCCGGATGAGCCGCGGCGGGGTGCGGCCGATGACGGCGGCGGAAGGCATGGCCCTGTTCGATGCCGCGCTCACCTCCGAGCAGGCGTTGTTGGTGCCGGTCAAGCTCGACCTTCGGGAGGTGCGCGCCGGCCGCGTGGTGCCGCACCTGCTGCGCGCTCTGGTGCGGTCGGGACGGCAGCAGGCGCGTACCACGACCGGCGGGGACGGCGGGTTGGCTCGGCGGCTCGTCGGACTTGCCCCGGCGGAGCAGGAGACGCTGCTGTTGGACCTGGTACGCGCTCAGGTCGCGGTGGTACTCGGATACTCCGGTGCCGCGGCCGTGCGGGCCGACGGGGCGTTCAAGGACGCCGGGTTCGACTCGTTGACGTCGCTGGAGCTGCGCAACCGGCTACGGGAGGCGACCGGCCTGAAGTTGCCCGCGACGATGGCCTTCGACTATCCCACTCCGTACGTCCTCGCACGTCACCTGCGCGACCAGCTCGGCACCGGCGGCGACGCGCTCGCCCAGGTCAACGCCAGGATCGAGGAGGTCGAGTCGCTGATCGGCGGCCTGACCCTCGACGCGTCCACGAGATCCGCCGTCACGCTGCGCCTGCAAGGGCTGGTGGCCAGGTGCAACGGGGTCCGCGAACAGGCGGACGTCGCCTCGGTGGCGGAGCAGCTCGAAGCCGCGTCCGCCGACGACGTCCTCGACTTCATCGACGCGGAACTCGGACTCGCCTGACACCGGATCGACGCTCCCACCCTTCGACACCTTCGCGTAAGGACAGACGAGAATGGCCACGGACGAAAGACTTCTCCAGTACCTCAAGCGCGTCACGGCCGAGCTGCACACCCTCAAGCAGCAGGGCTCGCGGCACGCCGAGGAGCCGCTGGCCGTCGTGGGGATGGCGTGCCGGTTCCCGGGTGGCGTGTCCTCCCCGGAGGACCTGTGGCGGCTGGTGGCCGACGGGGTGGACGCCCTCTCCGACTTCCCCGAGGACCGGGGCTGGAACCTGGAGGGCCTCTTCGACCCCGACCCGGACCATCCCGGCACCTCGTACACCAGCCAGGGCGGCTTCCTGCAGGGCGCCGGGCAGTTCGACGCCGGCTTCTTCGGGATCTCGCCCCGGGAGGCGTTGGCGATGGACCCGCAGCATCGGCTGCTGCTGGAGACGTCGTGGGAGGCCCTGGAGGACGCCGGCGTCGACCCGACGTCCTTGAAGGGCACGGACGTCGGGGTGTTCTCCGGCGTGTTCACCCAGGGCTACGGGGCCGGTTCGATTACCCCGGAGCTGGAAGGCTTCGCCGGCACCGGGTCGGCGTCGAGCGTCGCGTCCGGCCGGGTGTCGTACTCCTTCGGGCTCGAGGGCCCGGCGGTCACCATCGACACGGCCTGTTCGTCGTCGCTGGTGGCGATCCACCTGGCCGCACAGGCGCTGCGGTTGGGGGAGTGCTCGATGGCGCTGGCCGGTGGCGCGACCGTGATGCCGACGCCCGGCACCTTCGTGGCGTTCTCACGGCAGCGGGTGATGGCCGCCGACGGGCGGAGCAAGGCGTTCGCCGCGGCCGCTGACGGCACCGGCTGGTCCGAGGGTGTCGGTGTCGTGGTGCTGGAGCGCCTGTCGGTGGCGCGCGAGCGTGGGCACCGGATCCTGGCCGTGCTGCGGGGCAGCGCGGTGAACCAGGACGGCGCGTCGAACGGCCTGACGGCGCCGAACGGACCGTCGCAGCAGCGGGTGATCCGCAAGGCCCTGGCCGGCGCCGGGCTGACGCCGGCGGAGGTGGACGCCGTGGAGGCCCACGGGACGGGGACCGCCCTGGGCGACCCGATCGAGGCGCAGGCGCTCATCGCGACCTACGGCCAGGGCCGTGAGCCGGACCGCCCGCTCTGGCTGGGCTCGGTCAAGTCCAACATCGGTCACACCCAGGCGGCCGCGGGAGTGGCCGGCGTGATCAAGATGGTGCAGGCGCTGCGGCACGGTGTGCTGCCGCCCACGCTGCACGTGGACGAACCCACGCCGGAGGTCGACTGGTCCGCCGGCGCGGTCGAGCTGCTGACCGAGAGCCGCGGCTGGCCGCGCGACGGTCGGCCGCGCCGGGCCGGCGTGTCCGCGTTCGGGATCAGCGGGACCAACGCGCACGTGATCCTCGAAGAGGCGCCCGCCGACGAGGAGGTGGCGTCGACGGATCCATCCACCGGGCTGGTGCCGCTGGTGGTGTCGGCGGGCGGTGCGGCCTCCCTGCGGGGGCAGGCGGAGCGGTTGGCATCGTTCCTCGGCGGTGCCGACGTGCCGCTGCCCCGGGTGGCCGGGGCGTTGCTGTCCGAACGGGCGCTGCTGAGTGAGCGCGCCGTGGTGGTCGCGGGGTCGACCTCGCAGGCGGTGGCCGGGCTGGCCGCGCTCGCCGGTGGTCAGGCCGCGCCCGACGTGGTGACCGGTTCGGCGGCGCCGGGCAAGGTCGTGCTGGTCTTCCCGGGGCAGGGCTCGCAGCGGGTCGGCATGGGCACCGAGCTGTACGACCGGTATCCGGTGTTCGCGCAGGCGTTCGACGAGGCCTGCCGGCACCTGGACTCGTGTCTGGCCGGGTGGATCGATCACCCGGTACGCGACGTGGTGCTGAACAAGCTGCCGCGAAGCGGTGACCTGCTGAACCAGACGGTGTTCACGCAGGCCGGCCTCTTCGCGACCGAATGCGCCCTGTACCGGCTCGTGGAGTCGTGGGGCATCCGGCCGGACGCGGTGATCGGACATTCGATCGGCGAGATCACCGCCGCCCACGCGGCGGGCGTGCTGTCGCTGGCCGACGCGGCGCGGGTCGTCGCGGCACGTGGCCGGCTCATGCAGGCGCTGCCGCCGAACGGCGCGATGGCCGCGGTGGCCGCCGGGGAAGCGGAGGTCGGCGACTTCCTGGGCGAGGGCGTGGAACTCGCGGCGGTCAACGGCCCCTCTTCCGTCGTGCTCTCCGGCGACCACGACGCCGTCCTCGCCGCCGCGGACCGGCTGCGCGAACGTGGTCACAAGACCAAGCAACTCGTGGTCTCGCACGCGTTCCACTCACATCTGATGGAGCCGATGCTGGCCGAGTTCGCCGCGGAGCTCGCCGACGTGGCGTGGCAGCCGCCGGCGATCCCGGTGGTGTCGAACGTGACCGGCCGTCTGGCGGAAACCGGCGAGTTGGCGGACCCGCGGTACTGGGCCGAACACGTACGCCGGCCGGTGCGCTTCGCCGACGGGATCGCCGCCGCGGTGGCGTACGGCGGAACCCTGTTCGTGGAACTCGGGCCGGGTGCGGCGTTGACCGCGATGGTGACGGAGACCGCCATGGCGATCGACGCGGAGGTCACCTGCGTTCCGGCCCTGCGCGACGGCCGCCCGGAGGATCAGGCGCTGCTGACCTCGGTGGCCGAGTTGTTCGTCCGCGGCGTCCCCGTCGACTGGACCACCCTGCTGCCCCCGGCGGCCGGGCACGTCGACCTGCCCACGTACGCCTTCGACCGGCAGAACTACTGGCTCCCGCCCGGCGAGGCCGCGACGGACGCCGCGTCGTTGGGGCAGTCCGCGGTCGACCACCCGCTGCTGGGTGCCGTGGTGCGACTGCCGCAGTCGGACGGGTTGGTGTTCACGTCGCTGTTGTCGCTCCGGTCGCACCCGTGGCTGGCCGACCACGCGATCGGCGGCGTGGTGCTCCTCGCCGGCACCGGGCTGGTCGAACTGGCGGTCCGCGCCGGCGACGAGGTCGGCTGCGGGGTGCTCGAGGAACTCGTGATCGAGGCGCCGCTGGCCGTCCCGGAGCGCGGCGGGGTACGGATCCTGGTGGCCGTCGGTGCCCCGGGCGAGACCGGGACACGCCCGGTGGACGTGTACTCGGCGCGCGACGACGACGCCGACGCGTGGACCCGGCATGCCACCGGGTTCCTGTCGGACGGGCCGGTGGGTCGGGGCTCCGGCTTCGACTTCGCCGCCTGGCCGCCGCCGGGTGCACGACCGGTCGGGACGGAGGACTTCTACACCGACCTGGCCGAGCGTGGCTACGCGTACGGTCCGTCGTTCCAGGGGCTGCGGAGGGTGTGGCGGCGGGGCGAAGAGGTGTTCGCCGAGGTCGCGTTGCCGGAGGAGGCAGGTACGCAGGCGGGCGGTGGGTTCGGCATCCACCCCGGGCTGCTGGACTCCGCCCTGCACGCCGGCATGCTCGGCACCGCCGCGGCGGAGGAGTCCGGGCCGCCGGTGCTGCCGTTCGCGTGGAACGGGATGGTGCTCCACGCCGCCGGCGCGTCGGCGCTGCGGGTGCGGATCGTGTCCGCCGGTCCCAGCGCCATCTCGGTGGAAGCCGCCGACGAGACCGGTGGGCTCGTGGTGTCGGTGGACGCACTGGTGTCCCGGCCGGTGTCCACCGAGCAGTTGGATGCGGCGGCGGGCGGCCGCGACGCACTGTTCCGGTTGGCGTGGACCGAACTGCCCGCGATCTCCGCGCACGTCCCGTCCTCCTGGGTGTCGGTGGCCACGGTCGACGACGTGGCGGCCCTGGCCGGCGATGCGCCGTCGACGGCGGTGTTCGAGGTGGTCGGCGAGGACGATCCGCTGGCCGTGACCTCGCGGGCGCTGGGCGTCGTCCAGGCGTGGCTCGACGCGGGGCCGCAGGAGTCCCGGCTGACGGTGGTGACTCGGGGTGCGGTGCCGGCCGGTGCCGGCGCGGTGGCTGATCCGGCCGCGGCGGCGGTGTGGGGTCTGGTGCGTTCCGCGCAGGCCGAGAACCCGGACCGGATCATCCTGCTGGACCTCGACCCCGACGGCGAGGTCGAGCAGGTGCTCGGGTCCGTGCTGGCTTCGGGGGAGCCGCAGGTCGCCGTTCGCGGCGCCACGTTCCTGGTTCCCCGGCTCGCCCGTGTCACCGACCGGGCGGGCGACCCTCCCACCCTGTTCGGTCCGCAGGGTCCGGTCCTGGTCACCGGGGGCACCGGGTCGCTGGGCGCGTTGGTGGCGCGGCATCTGGTGTCCCGGCACGGGGTACGCCGGCTGGTCCTCGCCAGCCGGCGCGGCCGGGACGCCGACGGTGCGGCAGCGTTGGTGGCCGAGCTGACCGAGCAGGGCGCGACCGTCTCGGTCGTCGCGTGCGACGTGTCGGACCGGGACCAGCTGGCGGGTCTGCTGGCCGAGCACCGCCCGACGGGCGTGGTGCACACGGCAGGTGTGCTGGACGACGGTGTGATCGGCGCGTTGACCCCCGACCGGCTGGCCACCGTGTTCGCGCCGAAGGTCGACGCGGTGCGACACCTGGACGAACTCACCCGGGACATGGACCTCGAAGCGTTCGTGGTGTTCTCGTCCGCGTCCGGTGTGTTCGGATCGGCCGGTCAGGGCAACTACGCGGCGGCGAACGCCTTCCTGGACGCGGCGGTCGCCCGACGTCGGGCAGCCGGTCTGCCGGCCGTGTCGCTGGCGTGGGGCCTGTGGGAGCAGGCCGACGGCATGACCGCTCACCTGGGCGGCGCCGACCAGGCCCGGGCGAGCCGCGGCGGTGTCCTGGCGATAACGCCCGCCGAGGGCATGGAACTCTTCGACGCCGCCGTCGGCTCGGGGCAGGCACTCCTCGTCCCGGTCAAGCTGGACCTCCGGGCGGTCCGCTCGAACGTGCCGTACCTGCTGCGCGGTCTGGTCCGGCCGACCCGACAGCAGGCGCGCGCCGCGTCCGCCGAGGATCGTGGGCTGGCCCGCCGGCTGGCCGGTCTCGCGCCGGCCGAGCAGGAGGCGCTCCTGCTGGACCTGGTACGCGGTCAGGTCGCGCTCGTGCTCGGGCACGCCGGCGCGGACGCCGTGCGTCCGGACACGGCGTTCAAGGACGCCGGATTCGACTCGTTGACCTCGGTCGAGCTGCGCAACCGGATACGCGAGGCGACCGGCCTGACGTTGCCCGCGACGCTGGTCTTCGACTACCCCAGTCCGATCGCCCTGGCGCGCTATCTACGTGACGACCTGGGCGACACGGTGGCCGGCACGCCGGCGGCGGTCGTCGCGGTGGCGGACCCGGAGGAGCCGATCGCCATCGTGGGCATGGCCTGTCGGTTGCCCGGCGGCGTGGCGAACCCGGACGACCTGTGGCGGCTGGTGTGCGAAGGCCGCGAGGGCGTGTCGCCCTTCCCGGACGACCGCGGCTGGGACCTGGCGGACCTCTTCGACCCGGACCCCGACAACCGGGGCACGTCGACCACGAGCCAGGGCGGCTTCCTGCAGGACGCGGCGCTGTTCGACGCCGGGTTCTTCGGGATCTCGCCGCGTGAGGCGTTGGCCATGGACCCGCAGCAGCGACTGCTGCTGGAGGTGTCCTGGGAGGCCCTGGAGGGCGCCGGCATCGACCCGACCTCGCTGAAGGGCAGCGACGTCGGCGTCTTCACCGGGGTGTCCGCGCAGGGCTACGGGATGGGCGTGTCCACGCCCGAACTGGAGGGCTTCGCGAGCACGGCCGGAGCATCGAGCGTGGCGTCCGGCCGGGTGTCGTACGTGTTCGGGTTCGAGGGGCCGGCGATCACCATCGACACGGCGTGCTCGTCCTCCCTGGTGGCGATGCACCTTGGCGCGCAGGCGCTGCGGCAGGGCGAGTGCTCGATGGCGCTGGCCGGCGGCGCGACCGTGATGGCGACGCCGGGCACTTTCGTGGCGTTCTCCCGGCAGCGTGGCCTGGCCGGGGACGGGCGGTGCAAGGCGTACGCGGACGGCGCGGACGGCACCGGCTGGGCCGAGGGCGCCGGCGTGGTGGTCCTGGAGCGGTTGTCGGTGGCGCGGGAGCGGGGTCACCGGGTGTTGGCCGTGCTGCGGGGCAGCGCGGTGAACCAGGACGGCGCCTCCAACGGTCTGACCGCGCCGAACGGGCCGTCGCAGCAGCGGGTGATCCGCCGTGCCCTGGCGAGCGCCGGGCTGCACCCGTCCGACGTGGACGTGGTGGAGGGACACGGCACCGGGACGGCGCTGGGCGACCCCATTGAGGTGCAGGCTCTGCTGACCACCTACGGGCAGGAGCGGGAGCCCGGCAACCCGCTGTGGCTCGGCTCGATCAAGTCGAACATCGGTCACGCGCAGTCGGCGGCGGGCGTCGCCGGTGTCATCAAGATGGTGCAGGCGCTGCGGCACGACGTCCTTCCCCCGACCCTGCACGTGGACGCGCCCACGACCCAGGTCGACTGGTCCGCAGGCGCGGTGGAGCTGCTGACGGAGGCGCGTGAGTGGCCGCGGAACGGCCGTCCGCGTCGAGCGGGTGTGTCGTCGTTCGGGATCAGCGGGACGAACGCGCATCTGATCATCGAGGAGGCGCCGGTCGAAAAGACGCAGCTCGTCTCCGCGCCGTCGCCGGACGTCGTGGTGCCGATGGTGCTGTCGGCGCGCAGCGCTGCGTCGCTGACCGGGCAGGCCCGACGGCTGGCGAAGTTGGTCGAGGGCTCCGACGAGGTGTCGCCGGCGGACCTGGCCCGGGCGCTGGTCTCCGGGCGGGCCGTGTTCGCCGAGCGGGCCGTCGTGGTGGCGGGGTCCCGGGTGGAGGCGCTGGCCAACCTGCGGGCGCTGGCTCAGGGCGAGGACGCGCCCGGCGTGGTGGTGGGCAGGACGGCCGCCTCGGGCCTGCCGGGGAAGCTGGTCTGGGTGTTTCCGGGCCAGGGCGCGCAGTGGGTCGGCATGGGGCGGGAGCTGCTGGAGTCGTCTCCGGTCTTCGCCGAGCGGATCTTCGAGTGCGCCTCGGCGTTGGAGCCGTGGGTCGGCTGGTCTCTGGTGGACGTGCTGCGGGGTGAGTGCGATCCCGAGCTGATGGAACGGGTCGACGTGCTCCAGCCCGCGAGCTTCGCGGTCATGATGGGACTGGCGGCGGTGTGGGCCTCGGTCGGTGTGGTTCCTGACGCGGTCCTCGGTCACTCCCAAGGGGAGATCGCCGCGGCGTGTGTGGCGGGTGCGTTGTCGCTGGAGGACGCGGCCCGGGTGGTGGCGTTGCGCAGCAGGGCCATCGCCACGGAACTGTCCGGGCGCGGTGGCATGGCCTCGGTCTCACTCGGTGAGAACGAGGTCGCCGGACGGCTGGCGCGGTGGGCCGGACGCGTCGAGGTGGCCGCGGTCAACGGGCCCGGTTCGGTGGTGATCGCCGGCGACGCCGAGGCGTTGGACGAGGCGGTGGAGGCGTTGTCGGCTGACGGCGTCCGGGTGCGGCGGATCGCGGTGGACTACGCCTCGCACACCCGGCATGTGGAACGCGTCCGGGAGACCCTCGCGGCAGCGCTGGTCGGGATCGGTGCGCAGGCGCCACTGGTGCCGTTCTTCTCGACCGTGACCGGTGAGTGGATCCAGGGCGCCGGGGTCGTCGACGGTGGGTACTGGTTCCGCAACCTGCGCCAGCAGGTGGGTTTCGGCACCGCCCTGGCGGATCTGATCGACCAGGGGCACAAGGTGTTCGTCGAGGTCAGCGCTCACCCGGTGCTGGTCCAGCCGATCACGGAGAGTGCCGACGACACCGATGCGGTGGTCGTCGGGTCGCTGCGGCGTGACGATGGCGGGCTGCCCCGGCTGCTCACCTCCATGGCCGAGCTGTTCGTCCGTGGCGTCGCGGTGGACTGGAGCGCCGTCCTGCCGACCCCGACCGGGCGGGTGGATCTGCCGACGTACGCCTTCGACCACCAGCACTACTGGCTCCACGCGGCCGAGCCCGCCACCGACGCCGCCTCGTTGGGCCTGGCCGGGGCCGACCACCCGATGCTCGGCGCGGTCGTGCACCTGCCGCAGTCCGACGGTCTCGTGTTCACCTCGCGCCTGTCCCTGAGGTCCCACCCCTGGCTGGCCGACCACGCGGTCAGGGACGTCGTCGTCGTTCCCGGCGCCGGGTTGGCCGAGTTGGCGGTGCGCGCCGGGGACGAAGCCGGATGCTCCGTGGTCGACGAACTCGTGATCGAGGCGCCGCTGGTGGTGCCCCGGCACGGTGGGGTACGCGTGCAGGTCGCACTCAGCGGGCCGGGTGACGACGGCTCACGTACCGTCGAGGTCTTCTCCCAACGGGAGGACGCCGCCGGTGACGTCGGCGCGGACAGGTGGGTCCGGCACGCCACCGGTGTGCTCGCGGTCCCGGTGGAACTGGGGCGCAGCGGCGGCGGCTTCGACTTCACCGCCTGGCCGCCCCCCGGCGCGCAGCCGCTGGACATCAGTGACGGCTACCGGCGGCTCGCGCAGGTGGGTTACGGGTACGGGCCCACGTTCCAGGCGGTCCGGGCGGTGTGGCGGCGCGACGAGGAACTCTTCGCCGAAGTCGCGCTCGGTGAGGAGCACCGGGAGGAGGCCGGCAGGTTCGGCATCCACCCCGCGTTGCTGGACGCGGCCCTGCACTCGACCCTGCTCGGCGCGTCCGCCGACGGGTCTGGCAAGCGGGAGCTGTCGCTGCCGTTCGCGTGGAACGGGCTGCGACTGCACGCGGCGGGCGCCGCGGTGCTGCGAGTGCGGGTCACGAGCCCCGATCCCGACGCGATGGCGCTCGAAGCCGTGGATGAGGCCGGCGGCCCGGTCGTGACGATGGAGTCGCTGGTGGGTCGGCCGGTGTCCCGGGAGCAGTTGGACGCCGCGGCGGCAGCAACCGTGCTCACCGACTCGTTGTTCGAGGTGGAGTGGGTCGGGTCGCGCCCGGCTCGGGCGGAGCCCGCGCCGTCCTGGCTGCTCGTCGCGGATGCGGAACAGGTGGCGACCCTCGCCGACGACGTGCTGTCGGGGACGGCGGGCGCTCCGGCGGCGGTGGTCATGGAAGCCGTCGGCGGCGGTGACGTGCTGGAGCGCACCAGCGGGGTGCTGGACGTGGTCCAGTGCTGGCTGGACGGGGGCGGGTTCGAGGAGTCGCGGTTGATGATCGCGACGCGGGGCGCGGTGCCCGCCGGTGACGGCGTGGTGACCGATCCCGCCGGTGCGGCGGTGTGGGGCCTGGTCCGTGCCGCCCAGGCGGAGAACCCCGACCGGATCGTTCTGGTCGACCTCGATCCGCGTTCCGGCGACGGAGCGGAGTCCGTGCTGGGCGCTGTGCTGGCTTCCGGTGAGCCGCAGGTCGCGGTCCGCGACGGGGCGCTGTCGGTGCCGCGGCTGGCCCGTGTCGCCGCTTCAGTCCCGGCCGCCGGGGAGGTGTTCGGTCCCGACGGGACGGTGCTGATCACCGGTGGCACCGGGGCGTTGGGCGGCCTCGCGGCCCGGCACCTGGTCGCCCGGCACGGCGTGCGGCGGCTGGTGCTGGCCAGCAGGCGCGGTCCGGACGCCGAGGGCGCGTCGGCTCTCCTCGCCGAACTCACCGGGCAGGGTGCCGACGTGTCGGTGGTGGCCTGCGACATGTCCGACCGGGATCAGGTGGCGGATCTGCTGGCGCGGCACCGCCCGACCGCCGTCGTGCACACGGCCGGCGTCGCGGACGCCGGGGTGATCGGGACGGTGACCCCGGACCGGCTGGCGGAGGTGTTCGCGCCGAAGGTGGACGCGGTGCGGCACCTCGACGAGTTGACCCGTGAGCTGCCCCTCGACGCGTTCGTCGTCTACTCGTCGGTGTCGGCGGTGTTCATGGGCGCCGGCAGCGGCAGTTACGCGGCGGCGAACGCGTTCCTGGACGGGTTGATGGCTCACCGCCGGTCGCTGGGCCTGCCGGGGCTGTCGCTGGCGTGGGGCCTGTGGGAGCAGACCCGCGGCATGGCGGCCGGCACCGACGACCTCGCCAGGTCCCGGATGAACCGGCGTGGCGGACTCCTGGCGCTGACCCCTGCGGAAGGCATGGAACTCTTCGACGCCGCCGTCGGCTCCGGCAGGACGCTGCTGGTGCCCGCGAAGCTGGACCTGCGCGGGGTCCGCGCCGACGCGGCGGCGGGCGGCGCGGTGCCGCACATGCTGCGTCGCCTGGTCCGGGTGGGCCGGCAGCAGGCGCACACCTCGGCCGGCCACGAGCCCGGGCGGCTCTCCGAGCGGTTGGCGGGACTGCCGGCCACCGAGCAGGTCAGGATCCTGCTCGACCTGGTACGGGCTCAGGTGGCCTCGGTCCTCGGCCACAGCGCGACCCACCACGTCGAGGCGGACCAGGGACTGTTCGAGATCGGCTTCGACTCCCTCACCGCCATCGAACTGCGCAACCGACTGCGGGACATCACCGACCGCAAGATCGCGGCCAACCTCGTCTTCGCCCATCCGACGCCAGAAATGATCGCCAATCACCTGTACGAGCTGATCTGCAGCGACCAGGCCGTCACCCCGGTGGCGATCTCCGTCTGAAAGAGGGTGAGGACATGTTCGACGTGGACGTCTATCTGCGCAGAATCGGCTGCGGGCGACAGACCGGTGTGAGCGTCGACGCGTTGCGGACGCTGCACAAGAGGCATCTCATGGCGATTCCGTACAGCAGTCTCGCCTACGGCATCGGCGATGGAACGGACGTGGTCGACCTCGACGAGGACGCGGTGTTCCAGCGCAGCGTCGTCGACGGGCGCGGCGGCGCCTGCTACCACCTGAACCGGCTGTTCCACCGGCTCCTCGGCGAACTGGGCTACGACGTCACGCTGCTGGCGGGCAGCACCGCCGAAGGCCGGGCCGGGCTCGGGACCGACATCGAGCACATGTTCAACCGGGTCACCCTGGGCGGCGACGAGTGGCTGGTGGACGTCGGCTACCCGGGCCCGACCTACGTCGAGCCGCTGCGGCTCTGCGACACGGTGCAGGCGCAGTACGGCAGCCAGTTCCGCCTGGTCGAGCAGGCGTCGGGGTTCGCGCTGCAACGAAGGGGAGTGGCCACCCGGTGGGGGGTCGTCTACACCTTCACGACGAAGCCCCGCCAGTTCGGCGACTGGAAGGAGCTGGAGGACAACCTGCGGGAGATTCTGTCGGACCCGGGGCGGGACGACACCCGGGAGGTCCTGTGCGGCCGGGCCGTCGAGAACGGTCAGGTGTTCCTGCGACAGCGCCGGCACCTGACCGTCCGGAACGGCCGTGAACAGGTGCGCACGATCACCGACGACGCCGAGCACCGGATGCTGCTGTCCCGCATCCTCTCCGGCGATCTCGACTGAGCTCGCGTTCGGTCGGCACCAGAAAGGGAGACGATGGAGAACGAGGACCGTCCGTTCGCAGGGTTCGTCAACTTCTGGCGGATCTGCTTCGAGGAGTACGCCCGGTTCGTGTGGGCCTTCTACGGCGGCGTGACCCTGACGCAGGCCGTGGACCCCACCCGCCGGAGCGCGCAGGACGCACCGAAGAAGGCGCCGTGAGAAGGACAGTCCCGGTACGACTCGGAGATCGCTCCTACGAGGTGGTCGTCGGTCCGGGAGTGCGTAACTCGCTCGCCGAGGTGGTTCGCCGACTGGGCGCCGAACGGGCCGTCGTCGTGTCGGCCCGCCCCGATGAATGGGTGCCGGACACGGGCGTGGAGACCCTGCTGCTGCCTGCCCGGGACGGCGAGCAGGGCAAGACCCTCGCCACCGTGGAGGCGCTGTGCGGTGAGTTCGTCCGGTTCGGGCTCACCAGGTCCGATGTCGTCGTCTCCTGCGGTGGCGGGACGACCACCGACGTCGTCGGACTGGCGGCCGCGCTCTACCACCGGGGCGTGGACGTGATCCACCTGCCCACGTCGCTGCTCGCTCAGGTGGACGCCAGCGTCGGCGGGAAGACGGCGGTGAACCTGCGGGAGGGCAAGAACCTGGTCGGCGCGTTCTGGCAGCCCCGCGCGGTGCTGTGCGACACGGACTACCTGTCGACCCTCCCCGCTCGGGAGATGCTGAGCGGTCTCGGCGAGATCGCCCGCTGTCACTTCATCGGCGCCGGTGACCTGCGCGGGCTGCCACTCACTGAGCAGATCGCCGCCAGCGTGACCCTCAAGGCGGGCATCGTGGAGGTGGACGAGCGGGACGCCGGGAAGCGGCATCTGCTCAACTACGGCCACACGCTGGGCCACGCGTTGGAGCTGGCGACCGGGTTCGCGCTACGTCATGGCGAGGCGGTCGCCGTCGGCACGGTCTTCGCGGGCCGGTTGGCACATGCGCTGGGTCGTGTCGACCGGTCCAGAGCGGATGAGCACCTGGCGGTGGTGCGCCACTACGGCCTGCCCACCGCTCTGCCCGCGGAGGTCGATCCCGAGCTCCTCGTCCGCCAGATGCACCGGGACAAGAAGGCGGTCAGCGGGCTCGGCTTCGTCCTCGACGGGCCGGAAGGCGCGCAGCTGGTGACCGACGTGCCGCAGGAGGTGGTCTTCCGGGTCCTGGCCGGGATGCCGCGTGCGCCGATGGACTCGCTCGTCGGGGCCGCCACGCCCGATGCGGTGCTGACATGAGACGGTTTCCGTGCCGGCCGGCCGAGACCGGAGCCCCGGCCCACGAGCGCTGCTTCGCCGACCAAGTCCTGGGCCGCCGGTTGGACGAGGCGCTGGCCCGCCCCGCCGCGCAGCAGCCGTCCTGGCCGGCCCCGGAGCGGGCCGGCGCCGTGATCGAGCAGCTTCAGCGCGCCGACCCGATCGTGGTGCCGGCCGAGACGGCGCAACTGGCCGACCAGCTCGCCTCGGTCGCCCGCGGCGAGGCGTTCCTGCTGCAGGGGGGTGACTGCGCCGAGACGTTCGTCGACAACACCGAAGCGCATCTGCACGCCAATCTGCAGGTCCTGTCGCGGATGTCGGCCGAGCTGACCCACGCCGCCGGCATGCCGGTGGTCACCGTCGCGCGGATGGCCGGGCAGTACGCCAAGCCCCGGTCCAATGCCGTGGACGCCTCGGGCCTTCCGGTCTACCGGGGCGACATCATCAATTCCGCGGAGCCCACCGCGGAGGCCAGAACCCCTGATCCGCAGCGCATGCTGCGTGCCCACGCGCATTCGGCCGGCGCGATGCGGGTGATCCGGGGTGTCCGCGCGAGCGGGGTCTACATCAGCCACGAGATGCTCCTGCTGGAGTACGAGCGGGCCGGGCTCTGGGCGGACGCCTGCGGGCCCGGGGCGCGGCTGACGAGCGGGCTCGCGCACTTCCTGTGGATCGGTGAGCGCACCCGTCAACTCGACGGGGCCCATGTCGCGTTCGCCGAGCTGATCTCCAACCCGATCGGCCTCAAGCTGGGTCCGAGCGTGACCCCGGAGCTGGCCGTCGAGTACGTGGAGCGCCTCGACCCGCACGCCACACCGGGTCGGCTGACGCTGGTGAGCCGGATGGGGCACGACCGCGTCCGCGACGTCCTGCCACCGATCGTGGAGAAGGTCACCGCCTCCGGGCACCAGGTGGTGTGGCAGTGCGACCCGATGCACGGCAACACCCGGAACTCGCGGAACGGTTTCAAGACCCGACACTTCGACCACGTCGTCGACGAGATCGCCGGCTTCTTCGACGTACACCGTGGTCTCGGCACCCACCCTGGCGGGATCCACGTCGAGGTGACCGGTGAGGACGTCACGGAATGCCTCGGTGGCACCTCGGGGATCGCCGAGCACGAGCTGCCCACCCGCTATCGGACCGCCTGCGACCCACGGCTGAACGCCGAGCAGTCGATCGAGCTCGCATCCTGCGTCGCGGAGCTGCTGGCCGCCCGCCGCACGGGCGTCCAGGCGCGGTCCCGATGAACGGCACCGCGCGCATCAGCGGCACCACCCGCCTGTACGTCGTGCTGGGTTGTCCGGTCACCCAGGTCCGGTCGCCCGCGTTGATGAACCCGCTCTTCGCCCGGCTGGGCGTCGACGCGGTGCTGGTCCCGGTGCACGCGAGGCCGGAGCACCTCGAACGGATCGTCGACGGGCTGCGGTGCGTGGGCAACGTCGACGGCATCTTCGTCACGGTGCCGCACAAGGCGGCTGTCGTCGCGTTCGCCGACCGGTGCAGCCCGATGGTGCAGATCGCCGGGAGCGCCAACGCGTTGCGGCGGGAGGCCGACGGCAGCTGGTACGCGGAGACCTTCGACGGTCTGGGTTTCGTGGCCGGTCTGGTGAACGCCGGCCACGACCCGAGGGGCAGGCGGGTGGTGCTCGTCGGGGCGGGCGGCGCGGGCAGTGCCATCGCCGCGGCGCTGCTGGCGGCCGGCGTCGACGGGTTGTCGGTGTGCGACCCGGACGCCGGCAGACTGGCCGGGCTCCGCTCCCGCCTGGACGCGCACTGGCCGGGCCGGACCGTCACCTCGGCCGGACCGGAGCTGGACGTCGCCGACATCGTCGTGAACGCCACGCCCCTCGGGCTCGACCCCGGTGATCCACTGCCGTTCCGGCCGGATCTTCTGCGGCCGGGCGGTGTGGTGGCGGACATCATCATGAATCCCCGGGAGACCCGTCTTCTCCGTGAAGCGGCGGCACTGGGGCACCACGTCCATTACGGAATCCACATGCTCGATGGCCAACTGGACTCGTACCGTGCCTTTTTCCGACTGGATGACGCGGCGACGACTACCAGACCGAGGGATGTAAGCCGCCAAACGTGAACATAGCCTGACGCGGAGGCTGGAATCGCAATTCCGCACACACTGCCGTTCACGCTTTTCCTCAGCCGGACCCCTACGGATAATTCGGAGAGACATGGACGTGCGACAGGCACCAGAATTCCCCGCGTGGCCTCAGTACGACGATGCGGAGCGTGACGGCCTGATCCGTGCGCTCGAGCAGGGCCAGTGGTGGCGCATGGGCGGAGACGAGGTGGACTCGTTCGAGCGCGAGTTCGCCGACCACCACGGCGCCGAGCACGCGCTGGCGGTCACGAACGGCACGCACGCGCTGGAACTCGCCCTTCAGATCATGGGCGTCGGGCCGGGCACCGAGGTCATCGTGCCGGCCTTCACCTTCATCTCCTCCTCCCAGGCGGCCCAACGGCTGGGCGCGGTCACGGTCCCGGTCGACGTGGACCCGCACACGTACAACATCGACCCCGCCGCGGTCGCCGCCGCCGTCACCCCACGCACCAAGGTGATCATGCCGGTGCACATGGCCGGTCTCATGGCGGACATGGACGCGCTGGCGAAGATCTCCGCGGAGAGCGGCGTGCCGCTGCTGCAGGACGCGGCGCACGCCCACGGCGCGCAATGGCAGGGCAGACGCGTCGGCGAACTCGGCAGCATCGCCACGTTCAGCTTCCAGAACGGCAAGCTGATGACCGCGGGCGAGGGCGGCGCCGTGACCTTCCCCGAGGGCGAGACGGAGAAGTACGAGACGGCGTTCCTGCGGCACAGCTGTGGCCGACCGCGCAACGACCGTCGGTACCTGCACCGGATCTCCGGGTCCAACATGCGTCTCAACGAGTTCTCCGCATCCGTGCTGCGGGCGCAGCTGCGTCGCCTCGACGCGCAGACCGCGGTGCGCGACGAGCGCTGGACGCTGTTGTCCCGGCTGCTGGGGGCGATCGACGGTGTGGTGCCTCAGGGCGGCGACCTGCGCGCCAACCGTAATTCGCACTACATGGCGATGTTCCGCGTCCCCGGGATCAGCGAGGAGGACCGCAACGCCCTGGTCGATCGGCTCGTGGCGAGGGGCCTGCCCGTCTTCGCGGCGTTCCGCGCGATCTACCGCACCGACGCCTTCTGGGAGTTCGGCGCACCCGACGAGAGCCTCGACGCGATCGCGGAGCGCTGCCCCCACACCGACGCCATCAGTCGGGACTGTCTCTGGCTGCACCACCGGGTCCTGCTGGCCGGGGAGCAGGAGATGCACGCGACGGCCGAGATCGTCGCCGACGTCCTGGCCACCCTGTGAGCGTCCGGGTCGCGGTGGTCGGGCTCGGCTGGGCGGGGCGGGAGCTGTGGCTGCCGCTGCTGCGCAAGCATGCGGACTTCGAGGTGGTCGCCGCCGTCGACGCCGACCCGGCGTCGCGCGCGGCGTTCCGGGAGGCGACCGGCGTCGCCGCGCACCCTGCCGTGGACGCGCTCACCGCGCGCGACGTCGACCTGGCCGTCGTCGCGGTCCCCAACCATCTGCACGTCGAGGTGGCGGGCGCCCTGCTCGCCACCGGCATCTCCGTCTTCATCGAGAAGCCGGTCTGCCTGACCTCGGCCGAGGCGGACATCCTCGCCATGGCCGAGCGCAGGGGCGGGATGCTGCTGGCCGGCAGCGCCGCCCGGTACCGGGGCGATGTCGGGGCCCTGCGGCGGGTCCTGCCGGATCTCGGCGACATCCGGCACGTCGACCTGGGGTGGGTGCGGGCCCGGGGCGTGCCGGCGGGCGGCTGGTTCACCCGACGCGACAAGGCCGGCGGGGGAGCCCTGTTCGACCTCGGCTGGCACCTGCTCGACACGCTGGCCTTCCTGCTCGGCCCGGCCAGCTTCACCCAGGTGATCGGCGTGACCTCGGACGACTTCGTCAATGCCGACGCCTGGCACGCGGCGTGGCGGGACGACCAGCCCCGCGCGCACGTCGCCGACGTGGAGGACACGGCACGCGGCTTCCTGGTGCGTGACGACGGTGTCTCGGTCTCCCTGCGGGCCTGCTGGGCGTCGCACCAGGCGCGGGACGTGTCGTCGATCCATGTCGAGGGCAGCGCCGGGGCCGCGGACCTCAGGTGCACCTTCGGCTTCAGCTCCAACCGTCAGCCGGAATCCGAGCTGACGGTGACCCGGGAGGGCACCACGACGCGGCTCGTGGTGCCGACCGAGCCGATCGGCGTCGAGTACACCCGGCAACTGGACGGGCTCGCCACGATGCTGGCCGATCCCGGCACCCGTGGCCGCGCCATCGCCGAGGCCCGGCCCATCGTGCGGATGATCGAGAGCTTCTACGCGTCGGCGGGATCGGCGCGCGCCCGGCGGGCGGTGCCCGCGTACCGGTAGAGAGGTGTTCCATGGCATTCCCGATCGTCGACCGGCCAGCTGCGGCGACCGACACCTCGACGCCGGTCAGGCACGCGGTCATCTTCGATCTCGACGGGGTCGTCGTCGACAGCTTCGCGGTGATGAGCGAAGCCTTCGCCATCGCGTACGCCGAAGTCGTCGGCGACGGCCCGGCGCCCTTCGAAGAGTATCGCCGCCACCTGGGTCGCTACTTTCCGGACATCATGCGGATCATGAACCTGCCGCTGGCGATGGAGGAGCCGTTCGTCCGCGAGAGCTACCGACTCGCCGACCAGGTGCAGGTCTTCGACGGCATCCTCGAACTGCTGTTGACCCTGCGGGTCCGGGGTCTGCGGCTGGCCGTCGCCACCGGCAAGAGCGGGCCTCGCGCACGCTCCCTGCTCGACCGGCTCGGCCTGCTCCCGTTCTTCGCCCACGTGATCGGCTCCGACGAGGTTGCCCGCCCCAAGCCGGCCCCCGACATCGTGCGGCACGCCCTGAACCTGCTGGACGTGCCGCCCGAGCGGGCCATCATGGTCGGTGACGCGCCGACCGACCTGGCCAGCGCCCGGGGCGCCGGCGTCGCCTCGGCGGCGGCGCTGTGGGCGCCGCTGGAGGACGTCGGCGAGCTGCTCGCCGGCGGCCCCGACGTGGTGCTGCACCGCCCGGCTGACCTGCTGGCCCTCTGCCCGGCCGTCCCTGCCGGCTGACGCGTGGAGACGGCGCACCACCTCGCGGGCGGTGGGGGTCGCGATGCCCGCGACGGTCGACCCGGCAGGCCGGATCACCTCGTGGCCCAGCCGGCCGGAGTGGACCGGCCTGGACCTGGACGCGTCACTGCCTGTGCCTCAGGCGGTCGCGTCCGGACCGGCCACCCTGCACCGCGCGGGTCGACTGCGGGGAGCGGACGTCACCTTCGAGTCGCTGCACGGCGCGGTGGCGCTCGCCCGCCTGATCGCGCCACCGCCGGCGCGGCCCGCGTAGCAGCGTCCATCGGCGCCACCTCCGCCCGGCGTCCCGTTCCGCCCCGCCGACCGCCACCGCTGCCGTCAGTCGTGAATGACCAGGGCCGATCCGGCGCTGCCCGACAGCCGGCGTCAAACCCGCCCCGGCGGGTGGGAGGTCAGGGGCCGTGTCCCGGTCCGTCACCGCTATCAAGGCGAGGTATGCCCGGCCGGGCGCGCCTGCCCTAGCCTACGAATGCTCGTACGAATCACCGATGGTCGAAGGGCAGTCACAGGCACGGCGGTGCGGGCCGTCGCATTGACTGTCAGCAATGTGTCACCGCGCTGGAGCCGCTGCCCTCGGTCATTCCGCGACCGCGCCGGCAGCTTCCCGTCATCACTCCGCTGCGAAACAGTGCGGTGGTCTGCCTGCGCCCGTCGTGGATCGTCCCGCCGGAACAGAATGACACTTGAGGGGTAGTGGTGACAAAGCCGACACCGTCCAACATCGGGCAGGCCTACGACAACTTTGCAGATCTGCTCGACCAGCTCTGGGGCGAGAATCTGCACCACGGCTATTGGAACGACTCGTCCGACGACGCGTCGTTCGAAGTCGCCACCAGTCGTCTGACCGACAAGCTCGCCGGACTGCTGACCATCGAGCCGGGCGATCGCCTGCTCGACATCGGTTGCGGCATTGGCGAGCCGGCCATCAGGCTGGCCACCGCGCACGACATCGTGGGTGTCGGAATCTCGATCGCGAAGGGCCAGGTGGAACGGGCCAACGACCGCGCTGCCGCCGCCGGACTGGCCGACCGGCTGTCCTTCCAGTTCGCCGACGCCATGGAGCTGCCGTTCCCGGACGAGTCGTTCGACGTCGTCTGGGCACTGGAATCCCTGCACCACATGCCGGATCGGTGGCAGGTGGTCCGGGAAGCGGCCAGGGTGCTGCGGCCCGGGGGACGGCTGGCGATCGGCGATTTCCTGCTCCGCAGCGTCGACGGGACTGCGGCCGACGCCTCCAGCGTCGACCTGGTCCGAACGGGTGTGCTCAAGTTCGTCGACATCGACGAGTACCAGGCCAACCTGCGCGCCGTCGGGCTGCTGCCCGAGGCGATCGAGGACGTCAGCGACCACACCCGACCGTCGTGGGCCAAGGCCGCGGAACGGTTCGAGGCGGCACGCGATCTCGCCGAGCAGCACATCGGGGCGGAGCAGTTCGGTGTCACGCTGTCGCGGTTCCGCCAGTTCGCTGACGAACCGGCGGTGGGGTACGTCCTGCTCACCGCTCGCAAGCCCGGCTGAGCACGGGGCCGGGCCGGCCGCTCGGGTCGTCCGCCCGGACGGTGCAGCGCCGCGGCTTCCGGAGTGGCCCGCAGTACAACTGCGGGCCACTCACCCCGGGTCGTCACACCGCTGGTTTCCGATCAGCCGGCGGCGACCGGTGACGACGTACGGCCCGGTCGACGCGGGGTAGCGCCCCTGGACGCACGGGTCCCGCACCTCTTGTCGACGGGGCAGTCAGTTCACGGTGGTGCCGAGGTCGACGAACACGTCCTCCCCGTCGATGCGGACCGGGTAGACGTCCACCGGAACGACGGCAGGCGGGGAGGTCGGCGCGCCGGTGCGCAGGTCGAAACACGCTCCGTGCAGCCAGCACTCGATCCCCTTGCCGGTGACCGCGCCCGTCGACAACGTCGCCAGTGCGTGCGAGCACTGGTCCCGCAGAGCGTGCACCTCGTCCCCGACGCGCACCAGCACGACGGGGAGGTCACCGACCTCGACGGCAAGAGGCGCCTTGTCGTCCAGGTCGGACAGCGCACACACCCGGACCTCCTTCGGCCTGCGCATGCGAACGAACCCCTCTCTGTTGAGAACGTGCTGGCCTGCCAGACAGGCTCGGCTGATCAACCGTCGGACGGCGTGCAGGTCCTGGCGGTTCGGTCGTCGAACCGCCAGGACCTGCACCCCGAGGCGAGGCGAATCAGCCGAGCCTGCCGACTCGCCGGCGGCGGTACGCGGACGAGGCAGGTCGTGGCGAATGGAACCGACGCACCCACTTCCCGACGAACGACGGCCAGGACGTTGCTTCCAGGCCGCCGGCCGGATGTGGCCTGTGCGCCGGGGTGCTCAGACGAGCTTCAGCGGGAGGGTCCTGGTCCGGGTGAACCCGGGCCGCAGGATCCACGGAATCTCCTCGCGCGGCACGGCGAGGGAGAGGTCGGGGAACCGGGTGAACAGCCCCTGCAGCGCCACCTCTGCCTCCTGGTAGGCGAGGTGCTGACCGAGGCAGCGGTGGATGCCCTTGCCGAACCCCAGATGACTCTCACTGCCGACGGCCAGCCGGTCGATGATCAGTTTGTCGGGGTCGGGGAACTTGCGCGGGTCGGTGTTCGCGGCCAGCAGCAGCGGCGCCACCGGCGCGCCCCTCGGGATCGTCACGCCGCCCAGCTCGATGTCCTCCGAGGGGAACCTCGGCT
This sequence comes from Micromonospora halophytica, assembly GCF_900090245.1. GTDB lineage: Bacteria > Actinomycetota > Actinomycetes > Mycobacteriales > Micromonosporaceae > Micromonospora > Micromonospora halophytica. The sequence goes on along the minus strand of NZ_FMDN01000004.1, from coordinate 338,413 downwards.
GCGCGAACTGGATCGGGCCCAGGCGTTGCAGCTCGCGCACCGCCTGCGGCCACATCGACGGGTTCTCCTTCAGCCGCGCGAGCTGTTCGGGGTTCTCGAGGAGAATGATGACCGAGTTGCCGATGAGGTACGTCGTGGTCTGGTGGCCGGCGGTCACCAGACTGAACAGAATGCCGATGATCTCGTCGTCGGAGACCCGGCTCGGGTCCTCGGTCTGCGCCTGAACGAGCGCGGTGACAAGGTCGTCCTGGGGTTCGGCGCGCCTCTTCTCGATCAACTCCCGCGCGAGCTCGATGCACTTGAGCAGCGTGGTGGGGATGCGCTCGCCGTTCATCGTGGCCATCGAGTCGCCCCAGGCACGCCAGTGCGGCCGGTCGGGCTCGTCGATTCCGACCAGCTCACAGATCACGGTGACCGGCAGCGGGTAGCAGTACTCCTCGACGAGGTCGACCGGTGAGCCGTCCTTGCCGTCCTCGGCCAGCTTGTCGAGCAGATCCGCGGTGATCTTCTCGACCCGGGGGCGCAGCTTGCCGATCCGGTGGGCGGTCAGCGCGTACGAGACCAGCTTGCGCAGCCGGGTGTGGTCCTCGCCGTCGGAGACGTTGAGGAGGTTGGCCATCCACGGGATCAGGTCCGGCGGGAAGTCCAACCGCTTGAACACGCCGTCGCGGATGTCCGCGATGGTCGAGTCGGGCGGCGGGTTGGTGAGAAACCGCGGGTCGGTGAGGACCTGGCGCACGTCCTCGTAGCGGGTGACGAGCCACATCTCGGGCCCGCCCATCATGGTGCCGATGTTCAGCGTCCCGGTGTCTGGCCCGGTTTCCTCGCGCAACCGCGCGTACCAGCCGAACGGGTCGGCGACCACTTCTGGTGAGAACAGGTCGACCGGTTTGGCCGATGTCTCGGCAGTGGTGGTCATGAGCCCCTCCCTTTCGTCTTGAAAAGCCTGCGCTCGGTAGGCATGGGGGCGGGCGCTCTGCGGCGCCGTTTCGGCAAACGATAGGAAGGGTCGGCAGGCTGAGCATCCCCCAACCTGATAGGTGTGGGTGCCGGGCCCCGGCGCCGATCACGCGATCTGCATGTCGGTGGCCTGCCGAACCCGGCCGCGGTGTGCCCGCTGTCGTAGCGCTATCAGGACGAGGGATGTGCGGCCGGTGACGCCGTCCTAGTCTCCCGGAGACGCGTGCAGATCGACGTCGACCGCAAGGCGGTGCCCCGTGGGGTGGTCCGGTGCCACCATCGACCCTTGGCAGATCGGCGGACATGACGCGCTGTCTGCCGGAGAGTGAAGAAAGGTCTCTGTGGTGACGACCGAGACGACGAAGACCCCGCCCGCCGGCGAGTCACTTCCGGCGCCGCTTCCCCGAGAGCTCATGCAGCGCGACGATCCGTTCACGCTGCCGCCCGCCCTGGCCGAGCTGGCCGATCGGTCCCCGATCGGCAGGGCGAAGCTGCCGGACGGTGAGCCGTTCTGGTTGGTCACCGGGTACGAAGAGGCTCGGGCCGCCCTGTCGGATCCGCGTTTCTCGGCCGACCGGTTCCGCTACCACCCGAGGTTCCGGAACCTCCCGAAGGAACTCGGCGAGCAGCTGCGGGGCGACAAGGCCCGGGCCGGGTCGTTCATCAACATGGATCCGCCGGAGCACACCCGCTACCGCAAACTGCTCACCGGGCAGTTCACGGTGCGGAGAATTCGTGAGCTCGCCACCCGGATCGAACAGATCGTCACCGGCCGGTTGGACGCGATGCTGGCCGGGGGAAACAGTGCTGACCTGGTCTCCGAGTTCGCGGTTCCGGTGCCCTCCTTGATGATCTGCGAGCTGCTCGGCGTGCGCTACGCGGACCGCGAGGAGTTCCAGCAGCGTGCCGCGGCCCTGTTGCAGACGAACGTGTCGGTCGACGAAGCGGTGAAGAACGTCGAAGCCCAGCGCGCGTTCATGCAGCGGCTCGTGACGGACAAGCGGAAGAATCCCACCGACGACATCATCTCCGGTCTGGTCCACCAGGCGGGCGCCGATCCCGCCCTGACCGACGACGAGTTGGTCGGCATCGCCAACCTCCTGCTCTTCGCCGGTCTGGAGACCACCGCGAGCTCGCTGGGGCTGGGCATGTTCGTGCTGCTGCAGCGCCCCGAGCAGCTCGCCGTGCTGCGTGAGGAGCCGGCGCGGGTCGGTGACGCCGTCGAGGAGTTGCTGCGCTACCTGACCGTCGTCAGTACCGGGCTCTTCCGTTTCGCCAAGGAGGACCTGGAGTTCGGTGGGGAGCACATCCCGGCCGGCTCGACCGTGGTGATCTCCCTGCTGGCCGCGAACCGGGACGAGCGGCACTGGCCGGAGCCGGAGGCGCTGGACGTGACCCGGGTACGCAGCTCGCACCTGGCGTTCGGCCACGGCGTGCACCAGTGCCTCGGTCAACAGTTGGCTCGGATCGAGATGACGGTCGGCTACACCGAGCTGCTGCGTCGCCTGCCCAACGTCCGCCTCGCCGTGCCGCCCGAGGACGTTCCCCTGCGCAACGACATGATCACCTACGGCGTCCACGCGCTGCCGATCACCTGGGACGCGTCATGAGGGTGCGCGCCGACCGCGATGTCTGCATCGGTTCGGGCCTGTGCGCGCTGCGCCTGCCCGAGATGTTCGACCAGAGTGATGACGACGGCACGGTGGTGCTCCTGCGGCGCGATCCCGACCCCGACCAGGAGGCCGCCGTGCTCGACGTCGTCGAGGCATGCCCGTCCGGGGCGCTGCAGTTGGATCGCTGAGGTTCCGCACCGCCGCGGCCGGCCCACCGGACACGAGCTGTCGGGCGCGGCCCTGTGCACGGTCGGCGGGGTGGCCCACGACGGAGCCGGGGAGCGCGTCGCCCGCCGGCTGGACCGAACTGGGCGCCGCGGCTGTGGCGCACCCGCGACGAAGCCGAGGACAGTGCCTCCGCGTCGTCGCGGGATCGTCACCGACCTACGGCGGCGGCGATCGGTCCGTGGACGCCTCGAAGCGCCATGCACGAGTCGTAGCTCGGCAGCAGGCCCCGCTCGGCGGCCTCGCGGAGGGTCGGTGCGGCGGCGTCCCGGTCGGACAGGACGGGTGCGGCGGGCAGCCGGAGCGGCAGCCCGATCTCGGGGTCCAGCGGGTGCACGGTGATGACGTCCTGCGGCCGGTAGAGTTCGGAGAGTTGGTACTGGACACACGTGTCGTCATCCAGCGCGACGAAGGCGTGCCCGAGCCCCTCCTCCACGTAGAGTGAGGCGGCGTCGCGTCCGTTGAGGACGATCATGTCCCACTTCCCGAAGGTCGGCGAGCCCGTCCTGAGGTCGACGACGAAGTCGAGCATCGAACCCCGGACACACGTCACGAGTTTGGCCAGGCCCGGCGGGACGGCCGCCCCGTGAATGCCACGCAGGACGTTGGAGCGGGAGACCGAGTAGTTGGTCTGGACGATCTTCGGCGGCTGGTACCCGAGCACGTCGGTCAGCACGTCCTCGCGGTAGACCTCGAAGAACGCGCCACGTTCGTCGGTGAACGACCGTGAGGAGATGAGGAAGGCGCCACTGATGTCGAGCGGACGTACGGTCATGCTGCGGATGCTGAGGCCGGTGCTGCTCATGTCAGAGACGTCTCCCGTCCGAGGTTCGATGGGGGAGTGCCGCGGGCCGGTCGACCCGCGGGTCCTGGATGGTTCAGGCAGGGCGTGCCGCGGAAGGCCGGTGGTGGTCGCCCGGCGACACATCGGCGGGACACCACCTCGGCAGTCCTCACCGCAGCGTCAGCTCGCTCAACCGTTCGCGCAGGCGGTCGAGGCGTCTCGGCAGCTCCGCATCCCCTTCGGGCCAGGCCAGATCGATACCGATCCTGTCCTCGAAGGTGTTCACCACGTAGCCGCCCATGGCCGAGGTCTCTCTCATGCTGGACGCGGACCGGAAGCTCGTCAGCCGCAGATCGTCGGGCGTGCGCATCGGTGGCACCCGTCCCCAGTTCATCATGCTGACCACGGCGGGGGCGGTGCGCGGGTCCCACGGCTTCGCCCCCGGCGGCGGCTGGCTGACCAGGTCCAGCAGGCTGCGCTGGATCGAACCGTCGGCCAGGCCGGCCCGCAGCCGCTCGCCGATCGCCCGGCCGATCGTGACGGCGTCGGGTCGGAGGTCGTCGGTGGCCGTGAAGCCCACACCTCCGAGCACGTTCGTACCCTCGGTGGGGGCGACCGGAGGCGTCAGGTGGCTGCGCAGGTTCACCGTGAACCGGTACACGAGTTCGGTCACCGGCAGGTCACGAAGCTCGGCTTCGACGAGGAGCAGGACGCCCGCCAGCAGACCGTTGATCGTGACGCGCTCACGGTGACCGAGTTCCGCCAGGGCCGTACTCTGTGCTGCGGTCATGCGGTGCTGCACGACGTGCCGGGCAGGCCCGCGCGGTGCGGGCGCCGCCGGTTGACCCGTCGACGCCGGCGGCGGCGGGGTGCGGCCGGACCCGGGCGGGGCGCTCCGCACGCCCCGCTCGGCGAGCAGGTCTTCCAACGATCGCGGATACGGATGGCGGGGCAGGTCGAAGGGTGTGCCCTGGACCGCATCGGTGTAGCAGGACCACAGGTCGGCGAGCACCGCGATGGAATGGTCGGCGTCGGCGATGCTGTGATGGGTCAGCAGGCACACGCTCGCGTCGTCGCCGTCACGTACGACGTTGAGCGCGCTCAACGCCCGGTACTGATCCAGTTCCACGCCGGTCAACGGACGTTCGGGATCCCCGTCGCAGGTACGGACCTCCGGCCGGGCGTCGGATTCGGCGAAGAACGGTCCGTCATCGCCGGCGTCGAGCCGGGCCGAGAGCTGGGGATAGGCGCGGCACACGGCCGCATAGGCGGCTGCCAGGGCATCCAGGTCCAGCCGACCGGTGGCACGCACCACGTACCCTATGTAGGCCTCTCTGGCGACATGGATCTTCTCGGTGGGTGCCAGGGCACGCCAGGTCCCAGCTCGTGTCACGAATCGGCCTCCAGTCGGCGTGCGGGGTCCGGCAAGGTCGCGGACCGGCCCAGGTGAACGGTGATGTCAAGCCTGATCAGGTTGACCCACGCCGCTTTCCCGGGCCATCACCAACATCGGTAGTCCCGGTCGGTTGGTGATCACGGCACCGTCCGGTTCCGCCCGGCGTGTGGCCACCGGTCACGGCCAGGCCCGTCCCGCCGGCGGCATGAGCGCCGACGAGAAGCAGCGCGCACACGTCGATCCCGCAGTGCCGGGAAATGACGGTCACCGCGGGATCGACGGTCGACGCCAGCGCCGCCGCGCCGGCACTCAGTCGTGGCGTCCCCGGGGCGACTCGTGGACGAGCCACTCGACGCGACGGGCCACCTCGGACGGCAGTGGCAGGGCGGCGATCTCCGCCGCCAGCGTGCGTGCGGCCGCAGCGTACGCCGGGTTGGAGACGATCTCCTGGCAGCTCTTCGCGATGGTGTCGCTGGTGGCCTCCTCCGGCGAGAGCACGATTCCCGCGCCGGCCTCGACGATGCTGCGGGCCATCTCGTTCGCCCGGTACAGATTGGGGTCCGGAATCAGCACCTGGGGCACACCGGCGCTCAGGGCCGTCATCATGGTGCTGCCGCCCGACTGGTGCACGAGCACGTCGCAGGTGGGCGCGAGGACATCCAGCGGGACCCAGCCCGTCAGGACGTCGTCCCCCAGCCGCTCACGCAGGACGGGGACGACGTCCTCCGTCACCGGCACGACCACCTCGGCGTCCAGGGTGCTGACGTTCTCGACGATGGCCTGAAGGAAGTCGTACTGGTTGTAGGTCGCCACGCCCGTCCCGATCGTCACGCCGATCCGGGTGTCCTTGCCGCGCTTGTACATCCACGGCTGCAGGCAGCACTGGCTGTTGCCCGGGATCCACCGCATCATCTGCGCGGACGGGGCGTCCGGCGGACGCAGGCTCGGCGGCGTGATGTCGATCAGCATGTCCGGCTCGGGGAGGGTGTCCAGGCCCAGCTCCGCCAACTCCGGCTGGAGTTCCTCCGCCGCGCCGAGGTGCAGCAGCCGCGGATCGTGGATGTCCCACGCGTGGTTCACGTAGGGCACGCCGAGGCGCTTCGCCAGCAGCGGGGCGGCGTAGGAGGCCACGCCGCCGATGATGACGTCCGGGCGCCAGTCCTCGGTGAAGGCCCGCAGGGCGTCGAGGGTCACGGCCTCCAGTCGCGCGTACCAGTGGCCCGACTGCTGCTCGCGCGCGATCGGGTCCTCCGGTATCTGCAGCAGCCGGCTGTCGCGCGCGATGATCTCCCGCGGTGACAGCGCCGGGTCGGTGACCCGCACGGCGGGAAGCCCGACCCCCACGATGGTCTCGACCAGCTCGTCGAGCGAGGCGGTCATCATCACCTCATGTCCGGCGTTGCGCAGGGCCGTCCCGAGCGGGACGTGACTGAAAACCGTCGACGGTGCAATCCCGGCGAGAATTAGAACCCGCAAATCGTCCTCCCAGCGGTCATGACGTTCTCTTCAGAGCCACATTCGTCGCCCGCGCATCTGCAGGCTCGTAGCGGATCCAGCTTGCCGACACCATAGGCCGGGGCCATCACCAATGTGGGTAGTCCCGGTCCACGGCGTGGGACGGCCCTACCACGTTGAGGGATACCCGCTCGTGCTGGCACTCCTAGTCTCTTTCGGGAGAGCCTCAGGAAGGTACGGCGGGGATGCCCGGAGCCGGGATCGAGCGGGCGAACGACTGCCATTCCGGCTTCAGCGCAAGGCCCAGCCAGAGCCCGCAAGCGACCGTAGGGGATACGACATGGTCGACTCAGCCCGATCGCGCCTGCTGGAGCAGGTCCGCGGCTACCACGACGCCCAGGTTCCCGGGCCGACGCCGTTCGTCCCGGGGCAGACTCCGATCCTGTCGTCCGGGGCGGTGCTCGACGCCGACGACCGGGAGGCCCTGGTGGCCGCCGCGCTCGACATGCGGATCGCCTCCGGCAGTATCACCGCGAAGTTCGAGTCGTCCCTCGCCAGGACGCTCAAGCGGCGCAAGGCGGTGCTGACGAACTCCGGATCGTCGGCCAACCTGCTGGCGCTGAGCACGCTGACCTCGCATGAACTGGGCGACGAGCGGCTCAAGCCGGGCGACGAGGTCGTCACGGTCGCCGCCGGGTTTCCGACCACGGTGAACCCGATCCTGCAGAACGGCCTGGTGCCGGTGTTCGTCGACATCGAACTCGGCACGTACAACACCACGGCCGATCGGGTCGAGGAGGCGATCTCCCCGCGTACCCGCGCGATCATGATCGCGCACACGCTGGGCAACCCGTTCCCGGTCGCGGAGATCGCCGAGCTGGCCGAGCGGCACGGCCTCTTCCTCATCGAGGACAACTGCGACGCGGTGGGCTCGACCTACAACGGCAGGCTCACCGGCACCTTCGGTCGGTTCTCCACCATCTCCTTCTACCCGGCGCACCACCTGACCATGGGGGAGGGCGGCATGCTGCTCTCCTCGGACATCAAGCTGGCCAAGCTGGCGAAGTCGTTCCGCGACTGGGGCCGCGACTGCTGGTGTGAGCCCGGCGAGGACGACCGCTGCCTGAAGCGGTTCGAGCTCCAGCTCGGCACGCTCCCGGAGGGCTACGACCACAAGTACGTCTTCTCCGAGGTCGGCTACAACCTCAAGAGCACCGACATCCAGGCCGCACTCGGGCTGAGTCAGCTGGCCAAGCTGCCGGACTTCATCGAGGCGCGCAAGCGCAACTGGCGTCAGCTGCGGGAGGGCCTGGACGGACTGCCCGGCCTGCTGCTGCCGGAAGCGACGCCGGGCAGCGATCCGAGCTGGTTCGGCTTCATCATCACGGTTCTGCCGGACGCCGGCTTCGACGTCCCGGACATCGTCGGCTATCTGGAGGACCGCAAGATCCGCACCCGGCGGCTGTTCGCGGGCAACCTCACCCGTCACCCCGCCTACATCGGCCGGCCGCAGCGCATCGTCGGCTCGCTGGCCAACAGCGACCTGGTGACCGAGCGGACGTTCTGGATCGGCGTCTATCCGGGCATCACCACGGAAATGATCGAGTACGTCATCGGCACCCTCAAGGAGTTCGTCGCCTCGCACTGAGTGGGCGAACCTACCCGGCGCGCCGTCCGCGACAGCGGACGGCGCGCCTGTGTCGCGTACCCGACCGGGCAGACGGCGACCGGGTCACGGCGAGACCCTCCGCGAACCGTGCGGATCGTCTCGCCGTGACCCGGTCGCCGAAGCGGCACCTACCGGTGCTGCGCGGGCCGCTGGTCCGGCCGCGGCGCCGCCGCTGTCACCCGGGAGTCAGCTCACACGCTCGTTGAGCAGGACCAGCGACGCGCGCAGTTCCTGGCCGAGAAAGTCCAGGTCGGCGTCGGTGGCGTTCAGCGGGGGCGCCACCAGCAGGCCCTCCCCACTGCCGTCTCGGCGGAAACCGACGAACGGGTACAGCAGCAGGCCGTTGCTCCTGGTGATCTTCAGGGCGTCGCCGACAGTGCCCGCGGCCAGCTCGATGCCGTGGAAGTAGCCGAGGCCACGCACATCCTTCACCACCGGCAGATCCCGTGTCGCCTCGGCCACGAGCTGACCTACCGGCGCGCCGCGTACCTGGTCGCGGTCCAGGGCGCCGAGCTCGTCCAGCACGGACAACACCGCGAGCCCGACCCGTGCCTGCAGCGGAGTCGCCGACATCGTCCCCATGAGCGGCAGCCACCTGCCGCTGGACAGGATCGCCTCGGCCAGCTCCGGTGCGATCATCGTCGCGGCCAGTGGGACGACTCCGGCTCCGAGCCCCTTCGCCAGCGTCACGATGTGCGCTTGCGCGTCCGTCGTGTGATGCGAGGCCAGCGGGAGTCCGGTGCGGCCCAGGCCGGTGAGCACCTCGTCATGGATGACCAGGACACCGTACTCGTCGCAGATCGCCCGGACCGCCCGCAGGTATCCGGCCGGCGGGACGTATCCCCCTCCGGTCGTGCCGTTGACGGGTTCCATCAGCACCGCGGCGACGGTCTCCGGGCCGGCGTCGAGGATGGCCTGGCGCACGACCTGCGCGCACTCGACCCGGCAGGCGGGGAACGGGCAACCGAGGTGCTGACCGGGGTAGGGCGGGTCGAAGGCGGGCCCGATGCCGAAGCTGTCGTCCTCGTGCGGTCGTCGGGAGCGGTGGCCGGACAACGCGAGCACGAACGCACTGTTGCCGTGGTAGCCGAGCGACGCCGTCAGCACCTTGTGACGGCTCACCTCACCCCGTGACCGCTGCGCCAGTCTGGCCAACGCGATGGCGGCCTCGACGGCGTGCGTGCCGGTGGGGGTGAACATGACCCGGTCGTCCACCCTGTGCACGGCCCTCGCCGTGGCCGAGGCCAGCTGCTCCATGTGGCTGGCCACCAGCGATCCAGGACTGGCGTACGTGCAGATGCCCGCCTGGTCCCGCAGCGCCTCGACCACGGTGGGATGGGTGTGGCCGATGTTGACGTTGACGATTCCACTGGACGCGTCGAGGTAGCGCTGCCCGTCGGAGCCGAAGATCCAGGACCCCGAGGCGTGGGTGTAGGAGATCGGCGGAATCTGCAGCCGTGCGGCCAGCAACTGCGACGCCCCCGCGGCGTTCTTCACGGTCATGGTCACGACTGGGATCCCACTGGCGTATCGACACGACGGTCACGGACGTTCAATGGCTGCATACGACACTCCTGGGTGTTCGGGTGCGGACCGGTCCGGGCCCGGGAATGGGCTTTCCGGGCCCGGGAACAGCTGGGCGGCGCGGTCGTCTTCCCGTGTCACCGGTAGGCGCCGGCGCCTTCATGAGAACTCCCTGGTCCGGATGAGGTCCGCCCGCCCGGTGGGGTGATCGACGCAGAGCCTCGCCCTGGCACGGATGTCGTCGATGAGGGCCGCCTGCCGCAGGACGCCGCCGTCGTCGGGCGGACGCCCCGACCGGACAGCCGTCGCGAAGGCGTCCACCGAGTTCGCCACCTGGTCGTCGGGCGCCAGTCGGATCTCCTGGACACCCGACCTGCGCTCCAGGCGCACCACCGGGACGTGGTCGGAGGGTGGCGTGTAGGCGTGCTCGACGACGATGCGTCCCGTGCTGCCCCAGAGCTCGTAACCGGACCGGTAGAAATGGTCGAGGCCGAAGCTGACCTGCGCGGCCACGCCGCTGTCGGTGCACAGCAGGGCGTGCCCGGAGGAGTCGACCTGCTGGCCGTGACGGAAGGTCAGCATGGCCGAGAGGACGTTCAGGTCGCCGCCGAGAAAGGAGATCGCCGCGCGTACCGGATAGACCCCGGCGTCCATGAGCGCGCCGCCGCCGAGTTCGGCGCTGTGACGGAAATCGCCGAACGGGCGTCTCGGTACGCCGAACGAGGCGTAGAAGGCGCGCAGGTGGCCGATCGCGCCGTCTTCGAGCTGACTCCTCACCACCGCGTGCTGGCGGTGGTGGAGGAACATCACGTTCTCCATGAGCACCAGGCCCTGGGACCGGGCCGTGGCGGTCAGCTCGCGCGTCCGGGACACCCTGGTGGTCAGCGGCTTCTCGGCGAGCACGTGCTTGCGGGCGGACAGGGCGTCTTCGATCCAGGTGGCGTGCAGGGCGTTCGGCAGCGGGATGTAGACCGCCTCGACCTCGTCGAGTTGCAGCAGAGCCTCGTAGCCCTCGACCGCCTGGCAGCCGTAGGGCCGGGCGGCCTCCACGGCCCTGCCGAGGTCACGGCTGGCGATCGCCGCGATCTCGACCGTGGGAAGGGCCGCCATGGCGGGGAGCATCTTCCGACGGGCGATGCTCGCGCATCCCATGATCCCGATTCGCACGGGAGTCACCACGATCTCCTTCCCTGGTGTCGCGGCGGACCAGCAGCGGTCCGGGTGGGGACGTGGACAGCGGCCGTGCTTGACCCGCGAGGTGGGAACCGGGACCGGGCCGGCCGTCGGGTAAGCGTGTCCCGTCACCGGCCTGGTGCTTTCGGAGAGTAGGACAGGGGCGGCGTGGCGAACATCCCCTGACCTGATAGGGCGCCGTGCATGCACCGCTGACGCGCCATCAGAACGAGGGATGCCGGGCCGCTTGCGCCTCTCTATGGTCGGAGGAACCACGCAGGTCGTGTTCATCGAGGTGGTCAGGCGCACGCGGAGCTCGGCTCCTGCGTCGACTGCTCCGCCGCAGGACCGCGGAGAAGCCTCAGCGTCCGGGACCCTGACCCTGTGGGAGCGGCACCCCACCACCATCCACCGGTTCCCGGTCGGCGGACCACGGCGAGTACGCCCGACATCGAGGGGGATCACGTGATCGACAGCTTGAGCGCGACCCAGTTGGACACGCCGAACGGGCGGTACGGGCCGGCCGGCGCGCCGGCCGACAACGCGGTGATGTCCATGGCGGACTTCCACTCCTGGTTCAACGCACGGACCCGTGCGAACAGCTTCCAGGTGGATCGGATTCCGTTTGCCGAACTGTCCGGGTGGAACTTCGATCCCGACACGGGCAACCTCGTCCACGGGAGCGGACGGTTCTTCTCGATAGAGGGCCTGCGGGTCCGGACCGGCCGGCCGTGGGTGAGCGAGTGGGGCCAGCCGATCATCGTGCAGCCGGAGATCGGCGTGCTGGGCATCCTCGTCAAGCGGTTCGACGGTGTCCTGCACTGCCTGATGCAGGCCAAGATGGAGCCGGGCAACATCAACGGCCTGCAGATCTCACCGACCGTGCAGGCCACCCGCAGCAACTACATGCAGGTCCACGGCGGTGCGGGCACCAAGTACCTGGAGTACTTCCGGGCGGACACCCGCGGCAGGGTGCTGTTCGATGGGCTGCAGTCCGAGCAGGGGTCGTGGTTCCTGCACAAGCGCAACCGCAACATCGTCGTCGAGACCGAGGACGACGTACCGCTCGACGAGGACTTCTGCTGGCTCACCCTCGGTCAGATCCATCGCCTGCTGCTGCTCGACCACATGGTGAACATGGACTCCCGGACGGTCCTGTCGTGCATCCCGTCGGCGCTGACCGATTCCCGCGAGCAGGACACCGGCGACGACTCGTTCACCCACGCGGTCCGGTGTTCGTTGTCCGGTGACGGCAGGGCCGTGCACGACTCCGGGAGGATCCTCAGCTGGCTCACCGAGGTGCGGGCCCGGCGGGAGCTGGTGCAGCGCCGGGTGCCGCTCAAGCACCTCACCGAGGACGGTTGGCGCCTCGGCCCCGACGTGATCGACCACCGGGACGGCAAGTACTTCGACGTCATCGCGGTGGCCGTACAGGCCAGCAACCGCGAGGTCACCGCGTGGACCCAGCCGCTGGTGGCGCCCAAGCAGCCCGGTCTGCTCGCGTTGCTGGTCAAGCGGATCGACGGCACGTTGCACGCGCTGGTCCAGGCCCGCAGTGACGCCGGCATGCTGAACATCGCCGAGTTGACCGCCACCGTGCACTGCCAGCCGGACAACTACGCCGACGTGCCGGCGGAGCACCGCCCCCCCTACCTCGACTACGCGCTGGCGGCGCCGGCGTACCGCGTCCGGCTGGACGTCCTGCACTCCGAGGAGGGCGGTCGGTTCCACCACGCGCAGAACCGGTATCTGGTGATCGAGGTCGAGGACGACATCGCCGATCCTGACGACCGGTTCCTGTGGACCACGCTGCACCAGCTCACGTCGCTGCTGCCGCACAGCAACTACCTGACGGTGGAACTACGCAGCCTCATGGCCAGCATGCGAAGCCTGACCCAGCGTTTGTGAGAGACCCGGGGCCCGGAACCGGTCCTCCTCTTCACCCACCGCCGGATCGAACGGTCACCGGGTGCCGCTCGTGCCCTCATCTCCCCGGTCGGTGCCGCGTCAACCGGTCGGCCGCAGCGTACCGGCCGGCACCGGGGCTCGTAGCTGGTTCCGCAGGTCGTCGACCAGGTCCCTGGTGGCCTCCGGGCCGCTCGCCGCACCGAAGACGTGGTAGTCGGGACGGACGAGCAGACAGCTCGCCCGAAACTGCCCGAGGTACCGGCCGTAGACGCCGTCGACGTCCACCACGCCGTGCCCTGAGGACTCTCCGGGTGGTAGCAGCCGGACGACGTGTGTGCCGAGGTCGGCAAGGAAGGAGATCCGGTCCTCGTCGAGTGCGGCGTGGGGATCCTCGGTGGTCAGCAGGACGAAACCCCGGCCGACGACGTCGTCGAAGAGCCCGGTGACGCCGCCCGACGTCACGCGTGCCTGCGGTACGACCGCACCCGCCGGTGCCTCGGCCGCGTCCGCTCCGGGCCGCCGGTGCAGCAGCCCCACCGAGAGCGGCTTCGCCGGTTCCGGGCGGGTGGCCGGCTGCCCGCGGCGATTGGCCAGTACCGTCGCGTCCCGTTCGGCGGCGGCGGCCGGATCGGTCACGCAGATCACCCGACCCAGCTGGACCGACGCCAGGATCGCCGCCTTGGCCTGCGCGCGGCGCTCCTCGGTGTAGGAGTTCAGGAGGGACTCCCCGCCCAGGCTGCGGAGGGTGAGGTCGAGCTTCCAGGCCAGGTTGGCGACGTCGCGGATGCCGGAGCACATGCCCTGCCCGGCGAAGGGGGGCATGAGGTGGGCGGCGTCGCCGGCCAGCAGGACGTGGCCCACCCGCCACTGCTCGGCCCACCTGGCCTGGAAGATGTACGTCGTGCTGCGAAGCAGGGTGGCGGTGTCGGGGTTGACGCCGAACGGCGCCAGCAGGCGCCACGCCGTCTCGTCCTTGTTCAGCTCGGCCGTGCTCTCGCCGGGCAGGCGCATGAACTCCCAGCGTCGTCGCCCGGGACCGCTGCCCACCTGTGTCGTGGGCCGGGCCGGGTCGCAGATCTGCACGTTCGTGGGGACGAACTCGCGCGGCTCGCGGAGTTCGACGTCGCAGAGCAGCCACTCGTAGGAGAACCCGAGGTCGGTGACGGAGACGTCGAGGTGGTTGCGGACGAAGCTGTTGGCGCCGTCGCATCCCACGACCCACCGTGCGGATAGCGCCCGCGTCCCGCCTTCGCCGTCGGCGGCGAGCACTTCCACCAGTTGGTTGCTCTCGGTGATGCCCACGACCTCGTGTCCGCGCAGCACCGTGATGCCGGGGAGCGAGGTCGCCCTGGCGGCGATGAGTTCCTCGAGGGCCGGCTGGTGCATCGTGTTCGCGTCCGGCCAGCCGTACGGGCCGTCCGTGGTGAACGCGATGTCCAGCAGCGTCTCACCGGCGGCGGTGCGCCACTGGTACCCGTTGGCCGGAGCCGTGATCCGGCCGAGGTCCGGACCGATCCCGGTGGCGGCCAGCAGGCGGGCGGTCTCACCGTCGAAGCTGGTCGCCCGGGGAAGCCGGTACGGCCGGGGACGGCGTTCGAGCACAGTCACCCGCCAGCCCCGTTGGGCCAGCAGGACCGACAGGGTGGCACCGATCGGCCCGTTGCCGACGATGACGACGTCCGCGTCCGTCACGGAAACCTCACAGGTCGACGCTGGGTAGGGCTGAAGGAGAGACTCACCGCGTGGTGCCGGTCGGTTGGGGGGTCACCGTCGCTCGTCGGGTCCGTGGCTCGCCGGTCGGTGTCGCGTCCATCAGGTGCTGCCGTACCGTCGCGATCACCTCGGCGCTCCGGTCGACGAGGAAGAAGTGGCCCCCCGGGAGAACCTTGAGGTCCGTCGGCCCGGTGGTGTGCTCCTCCCAGGCGCGGGCCTCGTCGATGGACACCCGGGGGTCGCTGGCGCCGGTGAAGACGGTGACGGGGCAGTCGAGTCGCCGGTCGGGGTCGTGGCGGTACGTCTCGATGGCGTGGTAGTCGCTGCGGATGGCCGGCAGGATCATCTCCAGCACCTCCGGGTCGGCCAGCATGGCCGGTTGGGTGCCGCTCAGGGCCCGCAGCTCGGACACGATCCGGTCGTCCGACAGGTGGTGCACCCGTTCGTCCCGGTAGCGGGACGGGGCTCGCCGACCGGAGACGAAGAGGTGCGCCGGTGACGGCAGTCCGGCGTGCTGCCTCCGCAGCGCCACCTCGTAACCGAGGACCGCGCCCATGCTGTGCCCGAACAGTGCCAGGGGACGGTCGTCAAGGTCGCGCAGCGCGTCGAAGATGTGGTCCGCCAGGTCCGCGATGTTGTCGACCGCGGGTTCGTGGCGCCGGTCCTGGCGGCCCGGGTACTGCACCGCCAGTACCTCCACCTCCGGAGCGAGCGCCTTGGACACCGGGTGGAAGAAGCTCGCCGAGCCCCCGGCGTGGGCCAGGCACACCAGACGGGCCGCGCAATCCGGTGCCGGATGGAATCGGCGCACCCACTTCTCGATGTGCTCCGCTGATTCAGGCACAGCCAGAATTCCTTTCCGGGGTCGGGAACCGGGCCCGGGTAGGGCACTTCCGGCGCCTGGCGCGTCTGCGCGTACCAGCCGGTCGGGTCGGCGACCGCGTCGGGTGCGAACAGGTCGACCGCTCCTCGCCGACGACGGTCATGTGCCAATTCCTTCCGTTGCGGCAAGCCCGCGTTCGGCTTGCCGGAGACGGACGTGCGCGGTCCTGGGGAGCCGTGACCGGCCCGGTGCTTCGGAGAGTAGGACGGAGGTGGCGCTGCGGGCATCCCTCGACCTGATAGGGCGCTGTGCGACAGCACGTCGGCCGCCGTCAGAAATGCGCGGGTAAAGACCAATGTCGCGGCGACGACGCCCAGGTCGCCGCGGACGCCGCCGGCCGCCCGGCGTGGCTGTCACCCACGCTGCGCCGCGTGTTCCGCTGCGACGTGGCGGGCAGCGAAATTCCTGGCAGGCGCTCTTCGATCTTGGTCGATGACCGTATTGTCGCGGGCGCTTCCCCCTTGCCCACACCTGTTCCCGAGCGTTGGCAACCGTGCTGAGCAAGCGGGCGATCATAGAAATCCCCCTATGTGATGTCAACTGGCATGTTGCAGTTCTCACAGATCCGCAAGTGTACAAAGCTGCTACCAGCAAAAACGTCCATCGTGAAGAAATTTGCAAAGTTCACTGGACGCGGAGTCGCGCCGGTAGTATCGTCGGTGACGGGTTGACTACTATAGGTAATTGCTGGCACGGCAATTGTCTGGGAATTTCTGGGGGATTCTTGACGTCTTTGTTGACCCGGGTGCCATTTCCGCAACACCCGTTCGTCGAATGCGCGGATGATTTTGTTTCGACCTCATGCGACACTGGCCAACTTTTCCGCCGCTCCGCTTTGTCGTGGTACAGCGGACGGCTCGACGCCGGATTGCAGTACGCAACCGCGGCGGTCGGGATCAGGTGCAAGGAGCGCCATGATTTCTGCGAACTGACGCCTTTTTGGCACGTCGCCCTGCTGACCAAGGCCAGGGATCTCGAGGCCGCCTGGCGGGCGATCAACTCGCTCGATACGGGCAGTGGCGAATCCGAGTCACGGTCCCGTGCGGCGACGGCGCTCATCATCCGGGGCGAGTTGCTGTTCACCATGGGTCGGGTCGACGAGGGTCTCGCCGAGGTGAGCGCGGGGCTGCGGATCGCGGAGTGTTGTGACGCCCGGTCGTTGCTGCCCACCGGCTATGTCGTGATGGCGCTCGCCGCGCTGCGTCGGGCGGACATGAGAACCTGCCTGCAGTACGTGGACAAGCTGACGGGTGAAGCCCTGCTGGGCTACTTCGGGCAGGCTGCGGGGGCGTGGGTGACCGCCCAGGCGGCGGAGGCCCGTGGTGGGGTCGACAGGGCGGCCGGTCTCATTGCGGGAATCGTCACCAACCAGCTCGTTCTTCGTCAGCTCCTGGTCTCGGGGCCGGCGGCGGCTTCGTGGCTGGTGCGCGCCGCCCGCAAGTTGGGCGCCCACGACCTCGCGGCCGCAACGGTGACGGCGGCCTCCGCCGCGTCGGCCGAGCAGCCGGGGTTCAGCGTCATGCGCGGGGCGGCGCTGCATGCCGCCGGACTCCTGGAAGATGATCCCGGCAAGTTGACAGAGGCGGCTAACATTTACCCCGATCGATGGTGTGGGGCGTCTGCGCGTGAGGATCTGGCTGGATTGTTGGCCAAGCGAAGGTCCGAACGGAAGAACGCAATTCGCATCTACGAATCGGCCCTGTGCGCCTACACCGCGGTCGGCGCCGCGCGTGATGCCTCCCGCGTCGCGAACAAACTCCGCGAATTCGGCGTGCGCCGCGGCGTGATCCGGGCCGCGGAACGTGAAGGTGAGTTGCCACACGGGCTCACCAACACGGAATTCGCGGTCGCGGAGCTGGTGAGTCAGGGTCATACCAACAATGAGGTCGGCAGGCAGCTGTTCATCTCTCGACACACGGTGGCCTTCCACCTCAAGAAGGTGTACCAGAAGATGAGCCTCGCCTCGCGGGTCGAATTGGCGGCCAGTTGGAACTCGGCGGAATGGCGGCACGAGTGAGGGGCACGACAAATGACGATGAAAGGACTGTGGTGAATAAACCGACGCCGAAGGAGATCGGCCACGGCTACGACGCCTTCGCGGATCTGCTCGACCAGCTCTGGGGCGAAAACCTGCACCACGGCTATTGGGACGACCCATCCGACGAAGTGTCGGTGGAAGACGCGGCCAATCGGCTGACCGACAAGCTGGCCGGGCTGCTGACCATCGAACCCGGCGATCGTCTGCTCGATCTCGGTTGTGGCATCGGCGCGCCGGCCATCAGGCTCGCCACGACGTATCAGATCGAGGCCGTCGGCGTCTCGATCAGTGGGCGACAGGTGGAGCGGGCGATCGAGCGCGTCGCGTCCGCCGGGTTGGCCGACCGCTTGTCATTCCAGTTGGCCGATGCGATGGACCTGCCGTTCCCCGACGAGTCGTTCGACATCGTCTGGGCGCTGGAGTCCCTGCATCACATGCCGGATCGCGCTCACGTTCTCCGCCAGGCGGCCAGGGTGCTGCGACCCGGGGGGCGGCTGGCGGTAGCTGACTTCATGCTTCTCCCGGACGCCGGCGGGTACGAAGCGGGTGCCGCCCGTGTCAACCAGGCCAGCAAGGGTGTCCTGTCGGTCGTCGGACTTGACGAGTACCAGTCCATGCTCCGCGCGGCCGGGCTCGTCCCCGGGGCGGCCGAGGACGTCAGCAAGCACACCCGGCCGTCATGGCGCAGGGCGGCGGAGCGCTTCGCGGCCCTGCGCGAACAGGCGCTGCCGCACATCGGGGCGGAGCAGTTCGATCTCACTCTCTCGAGGTTCCGCGCATTCAGCGAGGAACCGGCGTTGGGATATGCCCTCCTGACTGCCCACAAGCCCGCCTGATCGCCCAGGGCGCGGCGCTCTTCCCCATCATCGACACGTTGCAGGTGGAGTCATGCAGACGACAGAAGAGACATTACGAAGCCTTTTCGGCAGGATGGTCGGAGACGAGAAGCACGGGTGGGCCGCAGCGTCGACGCTGAACGCCATCTGGACCCTCTACGACCGTGTGCTGGACATCTCGCCGGCGAACATCGACGACCCTGACCGGGACAGGTTCTTCCTGTCCAAGGGCCACGGACCGATGGCCTACTACGCGATGCTCGCCGCGAAGGGGTTCATCGCCCCGGAGACCCTCGACACCTGGACGCAGCTCGGCTCGCCGCTCGGTCTCCACCCCGACCGAAAGCTGATACCCGGCGTGGAGATCAGCAGCGGCTCGCTCGGCCACGGGCTGCCGCTCGGTGTGGGAGCGGCACTCGGGCTGCGTGCCGAGGGCCGGCGCGCTCGCGTCGTGGTGCTGATCGGCGACGGCGAGCTCGACGAGGGCAGCAACCACGAGGCCATCGCGATCGCCGGTCGGTTCGCGCTCGACCGCGTCACCGTGATCGTGATCGACAACCGTTCGGCGAGCCTTGGCTGGCCGGACGGCATCGCCAGGCGCTTCGAGGTGGAGGGCTGGCGTGCCACCACGGTGGACGGACGCGACAACGACGAGCTGTACCGAGCGTTGACTCAGGAACCCGACGGACGGCCGCACGCCGTGGTCGCGGAGATTCGCCAGGCCCGGGAAGGGAGCGCGGCATGAGCACCCAGGTGGACAGGAAGATGATGCGGTCCGTCTTCGTCGACACGGTGATCGAGTCGCTGGCCACCCATCCCAAGCTGGTCCTGCTGACCGCCGACATCTCGTCGTGGTCGTTCGACGAGGCGCGGGCCACGTACCCGGACCGGGTGATCAACGTCGGGATCCGTGAGCAGGCGATGATCGGGATCGCGGGTGGCCTGGCGCTGAACGGCTTCCGGCCGGTGGTGCACACCTACACGCCGTTCCTGGTCGAACGGCCCTTCGAACAGATCAAGCTCGACCTCGGACACCAGGACGTCGGCGCCGTGCTGGTCAGCATCGGCGGCTCGTACGACGACCTGGCACGGGGGCGGACCCATCAGGCACCCGGCGACGTCGCGCTGTTCGACACGGTGCCCGGCTGGACCGTGCACGTACCAGGGCACGAGGACGAGGCCGAGAAGCTGATGCGGGACGCGCTCTCCAGCACCGAACGGGTCTACCTGCGGCTCTCCGACAAGGCGAACCGCGAGGCGGCGCCGGTCCTCGACGGCTTCAGCGTGCTGCGCCGAGGCAGCGCCGGCGTGGTCGTCGCGGTCGGTCCGGTCCTGGACGACGTGCTCGCCGCGACGTCCACGGCGGATGTGACGGTGCTGTACGCCGCCACGATCCGGCCGTTCGACCACGCCGGTCTGCGCGCCGCGGTGGCCGAGGCCCGGCCGAACGTGGTGGTGGTCGAGCCGTACCTGCGGGGGACCTCGGCGCACGAGGTGGCCGAGGCGCTCGGCGACGTGCCGCACCGGCTGCGGTCGCACGGGGTACGGCGGGATGAGGAGGTGCGTGCCTACGGCACGGCTGCCGACCACGACCGGCTGCACGGCCTGGACGTCGCGAGCCTCGCTGAGTCGATCAGCGACTTCGTCCGCTAGGTGTTCTGCGTTACACCAGGGACGGTGTGTGACGGACGTGGGTCGTGCCGGTCGAGACTGAGCCGGCACGACCCGGTGCGGCCCCGGCGGGGGCGATGATGGTGGGCCGTTCACCCCGGCGTGGCTGGCCGTCCGACGACGGGCCGAGGTGGCCGGTCAGCGCAACGGCAGCCCCATCCGCCGGCCGGCCTCGCGCAACCCGTCCCGCGCGTCCGGGTGGGCGGCGTGGTCGACCAGCTGCTGCGCCTGCGCGACGGAGTCCAGACCCCACACCGCCGCGCACCCCTGCTCGGTGACGATCGCGCTGTGCTGGAACGACGTCACCGGCCCGGAGAGCAGCGGGACCACGGTGGACACGTCGGCCTTGGGGTGCCAGGACCGCAGCGCGACGATGGCCTGCCCGCCCTCGGAGTGCAGCGCGCCGACGATGAAGTCGGTCTGCCCGCCGAAGCCGGAGTAGACCCGGGTGCCGATCCGGCTGGCGTTGGCCTGGGCGAACAGGTCCACCTCCAGCGCGCTGTTCACCGACACCAGGCGCGGGTTGCGGGCGATCCGGCCCGGGTCGTTGGTCTGCTCGGTGCGCAGCATCCGTACCCGTGGGTTGCCGTCGACCCAGTCGTACAGTTCGTCGGAGCCGAAGCAGAAGGAGGCGGTGACCGGGGCGTCCGGGTCCAGCGCGCCGGCCTTCTCCAGGGCCAGCACCCCGTCGCTGAACATCTCCGACCAGATCCGCAGCCCTCGCCGGTCGGTCAGCGCCAGCAGGGTCGCGTCGGGGATGCCGCCGATGCCGAGTTGGAGCGTGGCCCGCTCGGGCACGAGGGCGGCCACCCGGGCGCCGATGGCGGCGCTGACCGGGTCGTGGTCGGCGGCGGCGGGCACCGGCAGCGGCTCGTCGACCTCCACCACCAGGTCGACCGCGTCCAGGGGCAGCACCGCGTCGCCGTACGTCACCGGCATCTGCCGGTTGGCCTGCGCGACCACCAGGGCGCCGCGGGCGCGCGCCGCCTCGATCGCCGCCGGCAGGATGTTGACCTCGACGCCGAGGCTGAGGGTGCCGCCGCGCGGCACCGTGGTGTGCAGCAGCACCACGTCGGGCGCCAGCCGGTCGCGCAGCAGCGCCGGCACCAGCGACAGCCGGCTCGGCAGGTACGACAGGCGGGGGTGCCCGCGCATGCCGGCGCCGACGAAGGAGGTCTCGTAGTCGACGCCGTCCCGGTCGGGGATGCCGTGCGGGGCGTTGAGCATGTACAGCCGGTACCGCTCGACGGTGGCGTCCAGCACCTTCAGGATCCACGTCGGCGCGGCGTGGTTGCCGCCGGCCACCACCCGTGGCCGGTCGGGCAGCCGCCCGAACGCCGCCGCCAACTCTGCTTCCGACACCACGCGCATGACACTCCGCCCGTCGTTCCTCGTGTTCCGACGGGAGCATCTCGCCGGGGAGGTCCCGTCGGACAGGGCCGGAGGTCCGTGAGCCGGCTCACCGGGGAGCGCCCTGCCGGTGGGTCGGCCCTGACGGCGCGCAGGTCGCGGGCTGCGGGCCCCGGGTCGGAGGCGGGTACCCCCAGGGGGTACTTGCGGCATACCCCTAGGGGGTATAGCGTCGGGTCCGGAGGTGGACGGCATGACAGACGAGCGCACGACTCACCCGCACGGAGCCCACGAGAGGCCCGGCCCGGCCGTGGCCGCGCCGCCGCACGACGCGCACGCCCCCGGATCCCACCCGTCCGACGGGCACCACGGACCCGGCGCGGCGTCCCACGCCGGAACCGGCGGCCACGGCCACGCGGACGGGCACGGCCGCCCCGGCGACCACGGCCACGTCGGACACCACGGCCACGCCGGCGGCCACGGGCACGACAAGCATGCCGGGCACGACCCCGAGCAGTTCCGCCGCAAGTTCTGGCTGAGCCTGGCCCTGACCCTGCCGATCGTGGCGACCAGCCACATGGTCATGCGGTGGTTCGGCTACACCCTCGACTTCCCCGGCATCTCCTGGGTCGGCCCGGTCCTCGGCACGGTGGTCTTCGGCTACGGCGGCTGGCCCTTCCTGGCCGGCGGCGTCCGCGAGGTCCGTGACCGGGCCCCGGGCATGATGCTGCTGATCTCGATGGCGATCACGGTCGCCTACGTCGCCTCGCTGGCGACCAGCCTCGGCGCGTTCGACCTGGACTTCTGGTGGGAGCTGGCCGCCCTGGTCACCATCATGCTGTTGGGCCACTGGCAGGAGATGAAGGCGATCGGCCAGGCCCAGGGGGCGCTGGCCGCGCTGGCCGCCCTGCTCCCCGACGACGCCGAGCGGGTCGAGCCGGACGGCGCGGTGCGCCCGGTGCCGGTGGCCGAGCTGGGGATCGGCGACGTGGTCCTGGTCCGCTCCGGCGGCCGGGTCCCCGCCGACGGCCGGATCGTGGCGGGCACCGCCGAACTGGACGAGTCGATGATCACGGGCGAGTCCCGCCCGGTGCCGCGGGGCGTGGGGGACCGGGTGGTCGCCGGCACCGTCGCCACCGACTCGGGGCTGCGGATCGAGGTCGACGCCGTCGGCGAGGACACCGCGCTGGCCGGGATCGGCCGGCTCGTCGCGCAGGCGCAGGCGTCCAGCGGCCGGGCCCAGGTGCTCGCCGACCGGTTCGCCGCGATGCTCTTCTACGTCGCGACCGTCGCGGCGCTGGTCACCTTCGTCGGCTGGTGGGCGTTCGGCGACGTCGACCAGGCGGTGATTCGTACCGTGACGGTGCTGGTGATCGCCTGCCCGCACGCCCTCGGGCTGGCCATCCCGCTGGTGATCGCGCTCTCCACCGCGGTGTCGGCCCGGGCCGGCATCCTGGTCAAGGACCGGCTGGCCCTGGAGCGGATGCGCACCGTCGACGCCGTCCTGTTCGACAAGACCGGCACCCTGACCATGGGCGCGCACACCGTCACCGCAGTCCTCGGGGCCGGCGGCCTCGACGAGGACGACGCGCTGCGGATCGCCGCCGCGGTGGAGGCCGACAGCGAACATCCGCTGGCCCGGGCGATCGTCACCGCCGCCGAGGCGCGTGGCCCCGTCCCGGCCGCCCGCGACTTCCGCTCGATGACCGGGCGCGGCGTCCGCGCCGTGGTGCGGGGCGAGGCGTACGCCGTCGGCGGCCCGGCGCTGCTGCGTGAACTCGACGTGAGCGTGCCGCAGTCCCTGGTCGCGGCGACCGAGGGATGGTCCCGTCGGGGCGCGGCGGTGCTGCACCTGCTCCGGCTGCCACCGGCCGGCCGGCCGACGGCGGTCGGCGCGTTCGCCCTGGCGGACCAGGTACGCCCCGAGGCCCGCGCGGCGATCGCCGAGCTGCGCGGACAAGGGGTACGGAAGATCGTCATGATCACCGGTGACGCCCGGCCGGTCGCCGAGGCGGTCGCCGCCGACCTGGACTTCCGCCCCGGGGTGGACGAGGTCTTCGCCGAGGTGCTGCCCGCCGACAAGGACCGGGCGGTGGCCGACCTGCAGGCCCGAGGGCTGACCGTGGCGATGGTCGGCGACGGCGTCAACGACGCGCCCGCCCTGGCCCGCGCCGACGTCGGGGTGGCCATCGGCGCCGGCACCGACGTGGCGATCGAGTCCGCCGGGGTGGTGCTCGCCTCCTCCGACCCGCGCGGCGTCACCGGTGTGATCCGGCTGTCCCGGGCGTCGTACCGGAAAATGGTCCAGAACCTGGCCTGGGCCGCCGGGTACAACGTGGTGGCGATCCCGCTCGCGGCCGGGGCGCTCGCCTGGGCCGGCGTCGCGCTCAGCCCCGCCGTCGGGGCGGTGCTGATGTCCGCCTCCACGATCGTGGTGGCGCTCAACGCGCAGCTGCTGCGCCGGGTCCGGCTCACCCCCGGGCGGCGCTGAGGTCGGCCGGTGCCGGCCCGGCCGACACCGGGTCACGCCGGCCGGTCGCCGCCCCGCCGGAGGGCCGGAACCGGACGGTCAGGACGCCACCGGGTGCCAGGTCTTGCCCGCGTCGTCGCTGCGTAGCACCCGCGCGTCCCGGGTGGCCAGGTAGAGCCGCCCCTCGTGGGCGGTCAACGCGACCGGGGCGTCGGTGGCCCGCCCGCCGGTGGGCGTCCAGCTCGCCGCGGCGTCGGTGGAGCGCAGGATCTGCCCGTCCGCGGCCACACCGACCAGTTCCCGGGTCGACCAGTGCAGCAGCAGGACAGCCGGCCCGCCCACCGGCGACCAGGTACGACCGCCGTCGGTCGAGCGGCGCACACCCTGCTCGCCGGTGACCAGCAGGGTGTCCGGGCGGGCGGGGTCGACCGCGAGGTCGTCCGCCTCGACGCGGGCGCGTCTCTCCCAGGTGGCGCGGTCGGCACTGGCCATCAGGGCGCCGCTGGTGGAGTCGAGGCCGTAGACGGTGTCGCCGGCCTGTCGCAGCAGGTGGAAGTCGGCCTCGCCGGCCAGGGACAGGGTCCGCCAGGTACGACCGGCGTCGGTGGAGCCGATGAGCCCGAGGTGGGCGGGCCCGGCCTCACCGTGCGCGGGGTGGCCGGAGGCGAGGAACTCGTCCGGGCCGGTGACCGTGAACCCCATGGTGTCCTGCCGGCCCTCGCCGACGCGGGTGGGGCCGCTCCCGGTAATCCGGAACACGCCGTGGTGGGTGGCCGCGTAGAGCTGCCCGTCGCGCGGGTTGACACCCAGGCCGTGCACGTGGCCGAACTCCTCGCCGTCCCCGGTGGGCGTCGGGCCGCTGCTGGAGGGCGACGCCCCGCTGCTCGGGGGCGTCGGGCCGCTGCTCGGGCTCGCCGGGCCGGTGCAGCCGGTGAGCGCCAGGGCCGCCGCGAGCACCGCGCCGAGCCATTTCGTCCTGCACCCTCGGGTCACGCCTCGACTCCTCGCCCTGGAGAACCTGCCACCGTTGTCCGAGGGTAGCCAGTGCTCAGCTCGCAGCCGTGATGACGCCCGCGCCCGGTCATGTCGGCCGCTCACTGGAGGGCGTCGCGGCGACGCCGGTACTCCTCCTCGTCGATCTCGCCGCGCGCGTAGCGTTCGTCGAGGACCTGCCGGGCGGAGCGGACTCCCGACTGCGGACCTCCTCCTCCGACGGCCCGGACCACCAGCACCGCGAGGACCACCAGGGCGGCCACCACCAGCAGCGGCCAGACCCACATCCAGCCCGCCATTCCCGTGCCGTGCATCGGTCTCCTTTCGCCCCGTCCCCGCGTCCGTCCACGCTACGGCGGCCGGGGCCCGGGGCTCCGGTCGTCCGGCTCCGGTCCGCCGGACGGGTGGCCGGTCGCGGCACCCGTACGACCACAATCCGGCATGGTGCCCGAACGGCCGGGTACGGCAGTGGAAGGAGTGACCACCAGACGAGCAGGAGGACGACCATGACCACGACCATGCCGATGTTGGCGACCTACCCGCAGACCATCAACCTGGACCGGGCGAAGCTGGCGGCGACCATCGACGCGATCAACGCCTGCGCGCAGGCCTGCACCGCCTGTGCCGACGCCTGCCTGAGCGAGGAGATGGTCGCCGAGCTGACGAAGTGCGTCCGGACCAACCTCGACTGCGCGGACGTCTGCGCCGCCACCGCCCGGGTGCTGTCCCGGCACACCGGCTACGACGCCAATCTGAGCCGCGCCCTGTTGGAGGCGTGTGCCACGGCCTGCCGCTCCTGCGGCGACGAGTGCGCCGCCCACGCGGGCATGCACGAGCACTGCCGGATCTGCGCCGACGCCTGCCGCGCCTGCGAGCAGGCCTGCCGGGACCTGCTCGTCACCATGAGCTGACCGGGCCCGCACCTCTGCCGCCCGCCCCGCCCCCCGGGCCGGCCCGCCCCGGGACGGGGCTCCCGGCCGGCGGGACGGTCGGGGCGGGGCGACGACGAATGTGGCACGCTGGGGCGGTGCGCGTGTCGATGACCGGCGTCGTCGTGGTGGTGGCCGTCCTGATGGCCGCCACCGCTGTCGGCGTGTGGCGTCGGCGTCGCGACGGCCGGCTCCGCGCGGCGCCCGCCGCCGCGACCGGCCGTCCCGCGCTCGACACCCTCGGCGTACGCCCCGGCGAGGTCACTCTCGTGCAGTTCTCCGCCCCGGTCTGTGCGCCCTGCCGGGCCACCCGCCGGGTGCTCGAACAGGTCACCGGTGACGTCCCCGGCGTACGCCTGCTGGAGGTCGACGCCGAGCGGCACCTCGACGCGGTGCGGGCGCTGGACGTCTGGCGTACCCCCACCGTGCTGCTGGTCGACGGCGCGGGTCGCGTGGTGCGCCGCGCCGCCGGGGTGCCGACCCGGGACGAGTTGACCGCCGCCCTGCGGCCGCTGCTGGCGCGGGCCGGGCGATGACCGGCGTGCGGTTGACCCGCCGGCGCACGGTGGACCACGGCTGGCTCTCGGCCAGCCTCTGTCCGGGCTTCCGCTCCGCCTGACGTCTCCGCCCCCGCGCGCCCGCCGGTCCCACCGGTCCGGGCCGCGCCCTCGTCGCCGAACGGAATCCCCGTATGCTGCTCGATCCTCGCGCGCCCCGGTTCGCCGCGGCCGTCACCACCGTCGTCCTCGCCGCCGCGCTGATCACCGGCGCGGTGCCGGTGCTGCTCGCCCAGGCGGCCGTCTTCGCGCTCGCCGCCGTCAACCCGAGTCTCGGCCCGTACTCGCTGGTCTGGCGGGTCCTCGTCGCGCCGCGGCTCGACCCGCCGAGCGAACTCGAACCCGCCGCTCCGGTGCGCTTCGCGCAGCTCGTCGGGCTGGTCTTCACGCTGCTCGCGATCGTGGGACAGCTGACCGGCGCGTCGGTGCCCGCCCTGGCGGCGACGGGCGCGGCGCTCGCCGCGGCGTTCCTCAACGTCGCCTTCGACCTCTGCCTCGGCTGCGAGACGTACCTGGCGTTGCGCCGGGTGACCGGTCGGCCGGTCACCGCCCGGGTGCCGGTCGGTTCCTGACCGCCCGGTGCGAGCGGGCCTGGCCCGGCGTGTGGTGCCGGGCCAAGCCCTCGGCGCGGCCCACGCGGTCAGCCCGCCGTTGGAGATGCCGGTCACGAGCTGGGCCGGTCAGGCGTGCGCCAACGGCAGCCGGACCACGAAGCGGCAGCCGCCGGAGACGTTCTGCACGTCCACCCGGCCGCCGTGCGCCTCGACCAGCCCGCGCACGATCGCCAGGCCCAGCCCGCCGGAGCCCTCGACGCCGCCGTTGCCCGGCCGCGGGGTGCGCGCCGGCTCGCCCCGGAACGCCACGTCGAACACCCGGGGCAGGTCGGCCTCCGGGATGCCGCCGCAGGTGTCGGCGACGGCCAACCAGGCGTCGTCGCCGTCGCGGCCGGCGTCGACCCGCACGGTGCCGTCCTCCGGGGTGTAGCGGACCGCGTTGAGCAGCAGGTTGCCGACCACCCGGGCCAGTTCCGGCTCGCTGGCGGTCACCGTGGGCCAGCCGGAGTCGGCGGCGACCAGGTGGATCCGGCAGGCCGCGGCCAGCGGCGCGGTGCTGGCGAGCGCGTCGGAGACCACGTCTCCCAGCGGCACGGCGGACAGCGACAGCCGCAGCGCCCCCGCGTTGATCCGGGACAGCTCGAACAGGTCGTCGACGAGGCGGGTCATCCGGTCGGTCTCGACCCGGATCCGGCGGTGGTACTCGTCGACCGTGCGCCGGTCGGCGACCACCCGGTCCTCCAGCGCCTCGGCCATCGCGCGCAGCCCGGCCAGCGGCGTGCGCAGGTCGTGCGACACCCAGGCGACCAGGTCACGGCGGCCCTTCTCGATCCGCCGCTCCCGCTCCCGCGCCTGGTCGGCCCAGACCGCCGCGGCGGCGAGCCGCCTCCCGAAGAGCCACCCGACGCCGAGGCTCACCACCGCCGCCGCGGAGACGGTGATCAGCACGACCTCCAGGTCGTGTGGGGAGAGGAACATCGCCTCGGCGATCACCGCGACGCCGGCCACCACCGCGCTCACCGTCATCGCCAGCAGCACGGTGATGTGCACGGTGATCGACCGGCCGCGCAGCAGCCGCAGCGCGCCCGCCCCGAGCAGCCCGACGGCGCAGGCCGCCGCGAGCGCCGCGCCGAAGATCAGGGCGAGGTCAGCCATCGACCGGCTCGTACCGGTAGCCGACACCCCAGACCGTGGCGATCCGGCGGGGATCGGCCGGGTCCACCTCGACCTTCTCCCGCAGCCGGCGTACGTGCACGGTCACCGTGGACTGGTCGCCGAACTGCCAGCCCCACACCCGCTCCAGCAGCTCGGCGCGGCGGAACGCCCGTGCCGGGTGCCGCATCAGGTGGGCCAGCAGGTCGAACTCCCGCAGCGTCAGGGACAGCTCACGGCCGTGCAGCCGGGCCACCCGGGGGCCGGTCCGCACGGTCAGCCCCCCGTCGGAGAGCACCTCCGGCACCGCGCCGGCCGGCTCACCACCGGCCCGCCGCAGCACCGACCGGACCCGCAGCACCAGCTCACGCGGGGAGAAGGGCTTGCTCAGGTAGTCGTCCGCGCCCAGTTGCAGGCCGAGGATCCGGTCGGCCTCGTCGCCGCGCGCGGTCAACATCACGATGGGTACGCCGTCCGGCCGCTCCCGCAGCCGCCGGCAGACCTCCAGCCCGTCCAGCCCGGGCAGCATCACGTCGAGGACCACCAGGTGCGGCGGGGCGGCCGCCACGGCGGCCAGCGCGGCGAGGCCGTCGGCGACGTGCTCCACCCGGTAGCCCGCGTGCTCCAGGTAGCGGCAGACCACGTCGCTGACCGTCCGGTCGTCGTCGACCACCAGCACCCGCTGCGTCATCGCCCACCTCCCCACCCGCCGGGTCAGCGTAGCCGCGTGCGGCCGGTGGGGAGGGACGCGCGATGCTTGCGAACTCCTTACGCCCGTCGGGTGGCGGCGTCAGGCGGCGGACCGGTCGGCGTCGGCCCGCTGTACCGGGTCGGCGACCGGCTGAACGGCGGCCCGCGCACCGTACGGCGGGGCGGGCCGGGGCCCCACCGCCGGCTGCTCGGCCTCGTCGAGCCGCAGCCGCCACCGAGACCGGCCCGCCCGCCCGTCGACCGGCGGCGGCCGGCCCGCGCGCAGCGCCGGGCGGGACAGCAGCACCGTCACCAGCCAGCCGCCGAGCAGCAGGGCGTGGCTGACCAGCCGGGACACATCCACCCGTGCGGTGAGCACGTCGTTGACCGACAGCAGCACCAGGGTGGCGACGAACGCGCTGAGCGTCGGCAGCAGACCCGCCGGTGGGGTCCGGCGCAGCGCCACGAAGACGAAACCCGCCCCGACGGCGACGTTCCACGCGGCGGCCTCGTGCCACAGGTGCTGCCCGGCCGGGTGCAGGTGGTCGGTGAGCGCGCCCCGGCCGGCCTGCGCCAGCCCGAGAACCAGCTGCCCCGCGCCGAGCACGCCGAGCGCCACCCGCAGCGCGGCCACCAGCCGGACCCGCCACCCGGCCAGCCGGCGGGGCGGCGCGGCGGCGAGGATGGCGTCGGTCAGGTCGGGCAGCGGGGACGCCGCCCGGGTACGCACCCGCCGGTTGACCGCTGCGGCCCCGTCCAGCCAGTCGCGGCAGTCCGCGCAGCCGTCGAGGTGTCGCTGCGCGGCGGCGGCCTCCTCGGCGCTCTCCTCCCCGTCCAGCCGGGCCGACAGGATCTCCCGCCAGCTCGCGCACCGTACGTACCGGAGGTCGTTCATCGGTCCCGCCGTCAGCCGACGCGTCCCGCGCGCCGGCCGGTACGGCCATCGAGCGCCGCGACCAGGTCCTCCCGGGCGCGGGCGACCCGGGACCGGATCGTGCCCACCGGGCAGCCGCACACCTCGGCCGCCTCGGCGTAGGACAGGCCGAGGACCTGGGTGGCGACGAACGCCTCCCGCCGTTCCGCCGGCAGCTCCCGGAGCAACTGGTCGAGGACGACCCCGTTCTCGAACCGCCCGTCCGCCGGCAGCTCCCGGCCGTCGAGGGCGGTGACCTCCGGCCGGGCGCGGGCCGCGCGCAGGTGGTCGGCGGCGACCCGCCGGGCGATGCTGAACAGCCAGGTCCGGGCGGAGGAGCGGCCGGCGAAGCGGGGCAGCGAGCGCATCGCCCGCAGATAGGTCTCCTGCACCAGGTCGTCGGTCTCCGCCGAGGCGAGCAGGTGCCGCAGGAAACGCCAGGTCTGCGCCTGCGTCGCCCGGACGAACGCCGCCAGGGCCTGGCGGTCACCCTGACCGGCGGCCAGCGCCCAGGCGGTCACCTGGCCGTCGTCCTCCTCCGTGATCACCCTGACCTCCGTCCACCGGCAGTCCGTCCTCCGACGCCTCGACCGTACGACGGACAGTAGTAGATCGTCGGTCGGCCGCGTCCGATGGTACGGGTGGACACGCCGAGTGGTTCAACCACGACGAGCGGTCACCCGCAGTAACCGGCGTCACTCGGCGGTGCAGCGCTCCGAGAGGGCGTACCGCACCAGCACCACGTCGCCGATCTGGCGGACCTCGGCCACCCGGGCCCGCCGCCCCGGGTGCCAGGGGAACCGACCGTCGCCGACGAAGCGCGGCGCCCGGCAGTCCCCGACGAAGAACGGGGCGACGACCAGATGGAGTTCGTCGGCGAGCCCGGCGCCGAGGAACTGGGCGTGCACCGTGCCGCCGCCCTCCACCATCAGCCGCCGCACCCCCCGGGCGGCCAGGTCGGCCAGCACCCGGTCGTGTGCCAGCGGCTCTCCCGCGTCGATCACGGTGGCCAGACCGTCCAGCAGTTCGGTCGTCTTGTCCACCGCCGGCGACGCGCAGTAGACCAGCTTGTCGGCGTCGCCGACGGTGAAGAACCGGGCCTGCGGGTCGAGATCGCCACGGGCGGTCAGGGTGACCTTCATCGGCGACGGCGGCAGGCCTCGCGCCACCCGCGCCCGGCGCAGCCCTTCGGAGCGGATCACCAGGCGCGGGTCGTCGCAGCGGACGGTGCCGGCACCGACCAGGATGGCGTCGCAGCCGGCCCGGACCGCGTCGATCCGCGCCAGGTCCTCGTCGTTCGACAGCAGCAGCCGCTGCTCGGTGGTGTCGTCGATGTAGCCGTCGATCGACGTGGCGCAGCTGAGCAGCACGTACGGCCGTCCGGTCGACGCCGGGGCCGCGGTGACCGCCGCCGCGGTCGGTGCCGTGTCCATGTCAGGTCAGCGACGGCGCGTCGACGGTCCGGGCGGCGGCCCGGCTCGCCTTCGCCGCCAGGTAGTCGGCATTGGCGGGGGAGAGGAACACCCCCGTCGGCACCACCTCGGTCACCGTCACCCCGAGGCGGCCGAGCTGCTCGGCCTTCTCCGGGTTGTTGCTGAGCAGGGCGAACTGCTCCACCCCCAGCACCGCGAGCATCTGCGCGGCGGCCCGGTAGTCGCGCTCGTCCTCGCCGTGCCCGAGCGCCACGTTCGCCTCGTACGTGTCCAGGCCGGCGTCCTGCAGCGCGTACGCGTCGAGCTTCGGGTAGAGGCCGATGCCGCGACCCTCCTGCCGCAGGTAGAGCAGGAACCCGCCGGCCTCGCTGATGCGCTCCACCGCCTCGCGCAACTGGGGGCCGCAGTCACAGCGCTGGCTGCCGAAGACGTCCCCGGTGAGGCATTCGCTGTGCGGGCGGACCAGGGGCGCGACTCCGCCCGCCGCGTACCGCCGTAGTGAGCCCGCCCAGTCGCCCAGCCCGAACGCCAGGTGCTCCCGCCCGTCCACCAACCCGTCGAACGAGAAGACCCGGGCCGTCGTGGCGTACCCGTCGGGGAAGCGGAGGGGGACCGTGACCTGTGTGCGGACCGTCGCGACCGGCAGTGCTTCGTACATGTGTCTCCTCCGTCAGACGCCGCCGGCCAGCCCGGCAGCGGGTACCGCGGCAGAACCACCCTGGTTCACCGTACGAGCCGTGGATCGTTCCCGCTGCCTGGACGGGCGGCGGAACAGCAGCAGCACGGCGGCGCCGGGGAGGGCGGCGAGGAGCACCAGCGCCCCGTACACCAGTGCGGTGGACACCCCCTGGGCCGCGCCGAGGCCGGCGGCCCCGAACGCCCAGGCGGCCGTGCCCTCACGCGGGCCGAAACCGGCCATGTTCGCCGGCAGTCCCATCGCCAGCAGCGCGAGCAGGGTCAGCGGCACCAGGTGGGCCACCGGGGCGGTGACCCCGGCCACCCGGGCCGCGAGCACGAACGTGGCCAGGTGGCACAGCACCACCACGACCGAGGCCAGCAGCACGCCCGGCGCTCTCCGGCGACCGAGCAGGCCGGCGCGGACGTCGGCCGCCGCGGCGCGCAGCGCGCGGGCCCGGCGCGACGGCCCGGAGCGGGGCAGCGCCCGGGCCAGCAGCACCAGGCCGAGGGCGGCGGCCACGGCCAGCCCGACGGCGGCCGGTAGGTACGGTCGCACCGGTGAGGGCAGCGCCAGCAGGATCACCGCCGCGAGGGCCACCTGCACCACCTGCCCGGCGCTGCGCTCCCAGACCACGGCCCGCACCGCCCGGCCGACGTCCCCGGCGTCGCGCCCGTGCCGGACCGCCCGGTGCACGTCGCCGAGCACCCCGCCGGGCAGCGTGGCGTTGAGGAAGACCGACCGGTAGCAGTCCGCGACGGCCGCGCCCAGCGGCAGCCGCACGCCGAGCCCTTCGGCGACCAGCCGCCACCGCCAGGCGCAGCAGATCGTGGCCACCGCGCCGAGCAGCAGCGCCGTCCCCACCGTCGGGGCGTCGATGCGCCGCAGCGCCGCCAGCACCGGCCCGGTGCCCAACCCCCACAGCAGCACCGCCACCAGCGCCACGCCGCCCAGGTTGCTCACCCACGCCCAGACCGCGCGGGCGGGCGCGGGGGATGTGTCGCCGGCAGCCTGTGGCACGCGGAGCCTCCTAGCGCGAAGATCGTCACCTGCTTGCACGTATCAGTCCGCCGGCCGGTTCATTCCGCCCCGGCGAGCAGGTCGTCGTGCCCGACGGTAACCGTCAGCTCACCCGCGGCGGCCGCGGTCAGCCGGCGGCGGGCGTACTGCACCGTCCGGTCGGCCAGCTCGGGGCGCTGCTCGACGGCGGCCTCCAACCAGCCGGTGAACCACTCGGCGGTCAGCGCGGCCTGCGCCGGGCCGAGCCGCCACGGGGTGGACCGGACCTCGGTGGGCACGCCGTGCCGGGCGAACGCGGCGACGGTCGCCGCGGCGGCGTCCGGCCCGAGCAGCGTCCGGCCGTCGACGGTACGGCGCTGGTGGTCGTCGAACGCGGCGGCCACCTCGGCGTCCAGCGGATCGGCCGGGTCGAACGTCACCCGCCCGACGACCGACAACACGAACAGCGACGGGCAGCCGGCCCCGGCGCAGGCGGCGACGATCCGGTCGATCTCCTCGCCGGTCAGCATGTCCAGCAGCGCGGACGCGGTGACCAGTCCGGCCCCGGACAGGTCGGCGGCGGTGAGCCGGGTGATGTCCGTCTGCCGGGTCCGCACCGTCACCGGGCTGCCGTCGGCCGCCACCGGCGGCTGCGCGCGGGCCCGGTCGAGCAGGCCGGGGTCGCGGTCGTACAGGGTCCAGTGCTGCGGGCCGGGCAGCCGCGGGGCCAGCCAGCGGGCCATCGAACCGGTGCCGCTGCCGAGGTCGTGCACCACCAGCGGCCGGTCGGGGGCCAGCCGGGCACGGACCCGGTCGACCAGGTCCTCGGTGCGGGCGGCGGCGTCGGCGGGCTCGCGCAGCGCGAGCCAGTCGGCGAAGGGATCGGTGGCGGGCAGGGTCATGTCGTCACTCCGTCCAGGACGTGGGCGATCAGCGTCGCGGTGGCCGGCCAGCCGGCCAGCGTGCCGCGCCGGGCCAGGGCGGCCCGGCGCAACCGGTCACGCAGCCGCGGCTCACCGAGCCAGCGGCGCAGCGCGTCGGCCAGGGCGGCCGGGTCGTCGGGCGGCACCAGCAGGCCGGGCAGGTCGCCGTCGGGGGCCCGGCCCAGCGCCTCCGGCACCCCGCCCACCGCCGTGGCGAGCACCGGCAGGCCGCGGGCGAGGGCCTCGGTGACCACCATCCCGTACGTCTCGGCGCGCGAGGCGAGCACCAGCAGGTCGGCGTCGGCGTACGCGGCGTCCAGGGCGGCGCCGGTGCGCGGGCCGGTGAACCGCACCCGCCCGGCCAGCCCCAGGTCGCCGGCGAGCCGGCGCAGCCCCGCCGCGAACCGCGGATCCCGGGTGAGCGCCCCGACGCAGTCCAGCGTCCACGGCGCGGGGACCTCGGCGAGGGCGCGCAGCAGCACGTCGTGCCCCTTGTGCGCGACGACCGCCGCGACGCAGAGCAGCCGGGCGCCGGCCGCCGTGCCCTCGACCGGCTTGGCCGGCGTCACGCCGGGGGCGGCGACGTGCACCCGGGCGGGGTCGAGCCGGTAACGGTCGAGCAGCCGCCGCCGGGTCCACTCGCTGGTGGTGACCACGGCGGCGGCGCAGGCCAGCGCGGCGGCCTCGGTGTCGCCCTCCATCGGCAGGTGCACCAGCGCCACCAGCCGCAGCCGCCCGGCGTGCCCGGCCAGGACCTCCGGCACCACCGAGGCGACCAGCCCGTCCAGCAGCACCGGCGTGCCGTCGGGCAGGCCCGCGAGCAACCCGGCCAGCCCGGTGCGCGCCGGCCCGTCCGGACGCGGCCACTCCCCGGGTACGCCGTGCTCGCGCACCGTCCAGCCCAGCTCGACCAGCCCGTCGCAGACCCGCCGGTCGTAGCTGTTGCCGCCGCTCGGGGTCGCCGGGTCGTCGATGTCGCCGGGGAGGACGACGTGCACCACGGGCACGGGCTACAGCGACCGTTCGTAGGCGGCCCAGGCCACGTGCGACTCGTGCAGCGTGACGGTGATCCCGGCCAGCTGCCGCGCGCCCTCGCCGAGCGAGCCTGCGTGCACCCGCTCGGCCAGCCGGTCGGCGATCGTCCGGCAGAGCACCTCGGTGGTGGTGTTGACCCCGGCGAAGGCCGGCTCGTCGTCCAGGTTGCGGTAGTTCAGCTCGGCCAGCACGGCCTTCAGCTCGGTGGTGGCCAGGCCGATGTCGACCACGATGCCGTCGGCGTCGAGATCGGCCCGGCGGAACGTCGCGTCCACCACGAAGGTGGCCCCGTGCAGCTTCTGCGCCGGCCCGAAGACCTCCCCCCGGAAGCTGTGGGCGATCATGATGTGGTCCCGTACGGTGACGCTGAACACGGTCACTCCCCGTCGTAGGTGATGAGGTGGCAGAGCGCGGGGAGGGTCCCCGCGGCCAGTCGGTCGAGCACGTCGGGCAGGTCGTCGAAGCGCGACCGGCCGGTGAGCAGGGCGTCGAACGTCGGGTCGGCGAGCAGTTCCAGGGCGAGCGCGAGGCGCTCGGCGTAGCTGCGCCGGGCCCGGTTCGGCGAGACCGTGCCGACCTGACTGCTGCGGACCGTCAGTCGTCCCGAGTGGAACGCGCCGCCCAGCGACACCTGCACCGGCCGGTCGCCGTACCAGCTCAGCTCGACCACCGTCCCCTCCGGCGCGAGCAGGTCCAGTGAGCGTTGCAGGCCCGCGCCGGTGGCGCTGGCGTGCACCACCAGGTCCCGTCCGCCGGTGGCGTCGTCCGGCGCGGCGAACCCGACGCCGAGCGCGTCGGCCACGGCGGCGCGCGTCGGGTCGGTGTCGACCAGTTCCACCCGGACGCCGGGGAAGCGGGCGAGCAGCGCGGCGACCGCGCAGCCGACCATGCCGCCGCCGACCACGCTCACCCGGTCGCCGACCATGGGGGCGGCGTCCCAGAGCGCGTTCACCGCGGTCTCCACCGTGCCGGCCAGCACCGCCCGGGCGGCCGGCACCCCGTCCGGCACCGGGGTCACCGCCGAGGCGGGCACCACGTACGCGGTCTGGTGCGGGTGCAGGCAGAAGACGGTACGTCCGCGCAGCCGCTCCGGTCCGGCCTCGACCACGCCGACGCTGAGGTAGCCGTACTTGACCGGGGCGGGGAAGTCGCCCTCCTGGAACGGGGCGCGCATCGCGGCGTACTGGCTCTGCGGCACGCCCCCGGTGAACACCAGCGTCTCGGTGCCCCGGCTGACGCCGGAGAAGAGGCTGCGTACCAGCACGTCTTCCGGCCCCGGGCCGGGTAGCGTCACCGGTCGGATCTCGCCCTCGCCGGGGGAGCGGAGCCAGAAGGCGCGGGCGTCGCGGATCACGCGGTCGTCTCCCATCTGGCGGCGGAACCGAACCGATCGGCCGCGCGCTGCGTACTGCTCTGTCGAGGTCGTCGATCATAAACACGGAGGCAGCGTGTCCAGGGTTCGAACCGGTCCGGTGGTCGGACTGACCGCGCAGCTCGTCCTGCTGGCCGTACTGGCCGCGACCGTCGGGCTCGACGTCGCCGGGTGGCTGGCCGGCGCCGGGTACGGGCTCGTCCTGTGCGCCGTGTTGGCGCGCGGCGTACGCCGGCACGGCGGCGACCGGCTCGGGCCGGCCGACCGGGTGACGTTGACCCGGGCGGTGCTGGCCGGCGGGGTGACCGCGCTGGTGGTGGACGCCGTCGACCGGCCGGCCCCGCTGGCGGTGCTGGTGCCGCTGACCGTGGTGGCGCTGGCCCTGGACGCGGTGGACGGCTGGGTGGCCCGGCGCACCGGCACCGCCAGCGCGCTCGGGGCGCGGTTCGACATGGAGGTCGACGCGTTCCTCATCCTGGTGCTGAGCCTGCACGTCGCCCCGGTCGTCGGGCCCTGGGCGCTCGCCATCGGCGGCATGCGGTACGCCTTCGTCGCCGCGAGCTGGGTGCTGCCCTGGATGCGCGGCACCCTGCCACCGCGCTACTGGCGCAAGGTGGTCGCCGCCGCGCAGGGCGTCCTCCTGCTGACCGCCGTCGCGGACGTGCTGCCCGGGCCGGTGACCGTCGTGCTGGTGGCGGTCTCGCTGGCGCTGCTGGTGGAGTCGTTCGGCCACGACGTCGGCTGGCTCTGGTGGCACCGTCCGGCCCGCGCCGCCACCGCGCTCCCGGCGCCACAGCCCGTTCCGGCGCCACAGCCTGTTCCGGCGCCACAGTCCGTCGCGGGTGGACGGTCCCGGCGGGAGGTCGCCGTGTCCGAGCGCCCGCTGGTCGCGCACCAGCCGGTCTGAGCCGTACCGTCCACCCGGCCGCCGCCGGGACCTGCCCAGAAAGGGACACCACCGTGTCAGTGTCGTCGCGTGCCGGGACCCGACCGCCGGCGGACGACCCGCCGGGCGTCGCGGGCGACGTCACCCGCCCGCCCGCCCCCCGCTCCGACCCGTCGCCGGACGCCAGGGAGCAGGAGCCGTCGCGGACGGACGCCACCCGCCCGCCCGTCCGGACCCCCGCCGGCGAGGACACCACCCCACCGGCCGACGCCACGTCACAGACGCCCGACGCCGCGTCCGGCGGATCCGCCACCCCACGCGGTCGGCTGCGTACGGTGGCCGGCGCGGCGACCAGCGTCCTGGCCGTGCTGCTGGTCTTCGCGGTGCTGGCCGCGCCGAGCCGGCTCGACCAGCTCACCCCCACCGCGTTCCTGCGCGTGCCGGTGGAGGCGCTGGCCGCCGGTGTGCTGCTGCTGGTGCTGCGCGGCTGGGCCCGGCGGGCGGCGGCCCTGGTGCTGGGGGTCGCCCTCGGGCTGCTCGCCGTCGTCAAGCTGCTCGACATGGGCATGTCCGCCAGCCTGGCCCGCCCCTTCGACCTGGTGCTCGACTGGGTGCTGCTCGACGACGCGTACGGCTTCGTCACCGACTCGGTCGGCTCCGGTGGCGCGGTCGGCGCCGCCGTCGGGCTGGTCGCCCTGGTCGTCGCGCTGCTGGTGCTGACCACCCGGTCGGTGCTGCGGCTGACCCGGCTGGTGGCCCGCCACGACCGGGCGACGGTCCGGGTGCTCGCGGCCCTCGCCGCGGTCTGGGTGGCCGGGGCGACGATCGGGGTGCCGGTCGCCGACTCCCGCTCGTCGGTCCTGGTGGGCCAGCACGTCGGCCAGTTCGGCGCGGGGCTGCGGGACCGGCAGGCGTTCGCCGCTGAACTCGCCGTCGACGCCTTCCGGGACGTCCCGGGCGACCGGCTGCTGACCGGGCTGCGCGGCAAGGACGTCGTCCTGGCCTTCGTGGAGAGCTACGGCCGGGACGCGGTCGAGGACCCGCAGTACGCGCCACGGATCGGCGCGGTCCTCGACGGCGGCACCCGGCGGCTGGCGGCGGCCGGGTACGCGGCCCGCAGCGGCTTCCTCACCTCCCCGACGGCGGGCGGCGGCAGCTGGCTGGCCCACGACACGCTGCTGTCCGGGCTCTGGGTCGACAACCAGCAGCGCCACCTCACCCTGCTGGCCAGTGACCGGCTCACCCTCAACGGCGTGTTCCGGCGGGCCGGCTGGGACACGGTGGGGGTGATGCCGGCGGCGACCGCGCCCTGGCCGGAGGGGAAGTTCTTCGACTACGCGCGCTACCACGACGCGGCCGGTCTCGGCTACCGGGGCCCGAAGTTCAGCTACGCCCCGATGCCCGACCAGTACACGCTGGCGGAGTTCCAGCGCCGCGAGCGCGCCACGAAGGACCGTGCCCCGATCATGGCGGAGATCCCGCTGATCTCCAGCCATTCGCCCTGGGCGGCGATCCCCCGGATGCTGGACTGGGACCACGTCGGCGACGGTTCGATCTACCGGCGGCCCACCTCGGTGGCGGCCAACCCGACCGACGTGGTGGGGCGCAGCGTCCCGGAGGTGCGCACCGGCTACCGGCAGGCCGTCGACTACTCGCTGAACAGCCTGATCTCCTACGTGGAGACCTACGGCGACGACAACCTGGTGCTGGTCTTCCTCGGCGACCATCAGCCCGCCCCGATGATCACCGGCGAGGACGCCGGGCGGGACGTGCCGGTCACCATCGTCGCCCGGGACCCGGCCGTGCTGGCCCGGGTGGACGGTTGGGGCTGGCACGAGGGGCTGCGGCCCGGCCCGGACGCGCCGGTGTGGCGGATGGACGCCTTCCGGGACCGCTTCCTCACCGCCTTCGGCCCCCGACCGCCGGTGCCCGCCACCCCGCCGCCCCGCTGACCAGCCCTGCCGCCCGTCGCCGGCCGTCCCGCCCACCCGTGCTCCGGGGCCGGTCAGGCGCGGGGCAGACCCAGGGCCTCGTCCACCCGCCCCAGCACCGCCGCGTCGTCCACCCCGACGCCGCGCAGCAGGTCGATGGCGGTGGCCCGGATCTGGCCCACGATCATCACCACCGGCAGCGGCGGGTCGGTCCGCAGCAGCCCGGCGGCGATCCGGACCGCCTCCATGGCGTGCTCGTCGGCCCGCTGGGCGTACCGGTCGGCGTCGGACCGCCCGACCAGGTCGGTGGAGAGGGCGTCGGCGGCGGCGCGGACCGCCTGCGCGAGCGCCCGCAGCGCGGCGCCCAGCTCCGGCGGGGTCGCGACGCCTCCGCCCGGCTCACCGGGCCAGGCGGTGTTCAGCCGGGTCAGGGTCACCCCGTTGCGGGCCAGCACCCGGATGTTGCGCACGGCGTAGTCGAGCTGACGGCAGGTCGCCTCGACCTCCTCCACCTGGCCGAGGTGGCGGCGCTTGCGCACCCGCAGCCGCAGCGACTCCGTGCACGCCTGCACGGCGGTGCGGAACCGGTCCACGCAGCCGTCCACCTCGCGCGCCCGCTCCAGCGCCGCCCGTGCGGCCTCCTCGTCGCAGCGGCACAGCGCCTCGTCGAGCCGGGTGAGCAGCTCGGCCAGGTCGCCGTAGGTGCGGCGGGCCTCGGCGACGAGCGGGGCGAGCGGGTCGCGGGCCACCATGAGCTGGCTCGCGGCCAGCGCCACCGCGCCGCCGATCAGCGCGTCGACGAAGCGGAACGGCACCATCGTGTCCTGCGGTGCGGCCACCACCACCAGGTAGAGCGCGGAGATCGCGGCCTGGACGGTCAGTGTGCTGCTCGCCCCGACGCCGACCATCAGCCCGATGGTCAGCAGCAGGACGAGGAAGATGGTGCCGGTGCCGGTGGGTAGCGCCTGCACGGCCAGGTCGGCGGCGAGCACCCCGGCGGCCACCCCCAGCACCATCTCGACGGTCTGGCGTACCCGCTTGCCGCGCGCCTCGCCGAGCACGATGAGCGCGGCGCTCGGGGCGAAGAACGGGTCGGGGTGGCCGATCAGCCGGGCCGCCACCACCCAGGCGATCGTCGCGGCGACCGCCGCCTCCAGCGCGGGCCGCCAGCCCTGCCGTAACCGGCCGGCCGCCGTCCCCGCCCACTGCCGCACGCGCGCCATCGCTGACTCTCCTCCGGTTGTCCACCGGATCGTGCCGCCCGGTCCCGGGGGTCGTGACTACCCGCAGCGGGGCGTGGCGCAAACGCCCACCGGGTGCTGCGGGTGCACGCGGGGCCGGCGGTCAGCGGACGCGGACCCGAAGGCTGTTGCAGACGTCGGCCACGCCCGGGACCAGCCAGGCCAGCTCGCCGGCGAGCCGCCGGGTGGACGGGTCGCGCACGGTGCCGGTGAGGATGGCGACCCGGTTCTGCACGGTGACCGAGACGCCCCGGGCGCGGGGGCCGACGCCGCCGACGATCCGGTACGCGATCTCGCCGGCCAGCCAGGCGTCGTCCCCGCCCGGCGCGGGCGGCTGCGGATCGGGCCGGAACCAGCTCTCGTCCGGCAGCGGCCAGGGCATCACCATGCGGAGCTCCTCTTTCGGGGCGGGTACCGGGGGCGGGCCGGCCGGTGACCGGTCCACCGCCTCCCGGCGCGGGGCGGCGGACGACGAGTGCGCGTGGCGGGCGCGCGGCCGGGTTCCGGTGGTTCAGCGCTCGGATCGGGATCCTCCGGCGGTGCCCGCTACGAGCGCGACGCCGAGACCGGCGAGACCGACCTGGACGACCAGTTGCAGCGGGCCGAAGCCGTCGGCGTCGATGCCGGCCAGCCGGGCGACGATGGTGCCGAGCAGCGCGGCCACCAGGCCGGTCGCCGCGGTCAGCCAGACCGGTATCCGCTGCCGGCCGGGGATGAGGAGCCGGCCGAGGCTGCCGACGACGAGGCCGACGACGACGGCGCTGACGATGCCGGTGACGGTCATTGGATCCGCTCCCTTCCGTCTCCGCGGGTGGCCCGGTGGTGATCCGGGGCCGGGTGGGCCTGGCCCGGGGGCCACGTCCCGACGGTGCTGGTCACCGGCAGCACCCAGGCCACCCCGGCGGCGCGCAGCACCCGGCGGACCCGCTCGCTGGGATCGCGCAACGTCAGCGCGCCGTCGTGGCGGGCCAGCCGTCGGTGCGTGTCGAGCAGCAGGCCGACTGCCGCGGCGTCGAGGACCTGGCAGGCGGAGAGGTCCACCACCAGCCGGGCGGGCCGTAGGGCCAGCAGCCGGTTGAGGACCCGGCGGGTCCGTTCCAGACCGGCCAGGTCCAGCTCGTCGGTGACGCTGATCTCCACCAGCGGTACGCTGCACACGGACGGTGTCACGGATCGGGCCCCCTCGGCGTCGTCGTCGGTGCCCAGCCTGGTCACGGCCCTTGGCGACCGCCCCGCGGTCGGATGACAGTTGCGTGACAAATCCCGCGTCCGCCCGACACGGTTGGCCGTCGCCGCCCCGGCCCGGGCACGATGCGGGTATGGCGGGCGTACTGGTGATCGAGGACGACGACCGGATCCGTCTGGCGCTGCTGCTGGCCCTGGAGGACGAGGGCTACGTGGTGCGCGGGGCGGCCACCGCGGAGGAGGGGCTGCGCGCGCAGCGGCAGGACCCCGCCGACCAGGTCCTGGTCGACCTGATGCTGCCTGGTTTGGACGGCTTCGAGTGCATCCGGCAGCTGCGCCGCGACGACGACGTGCCGATCGTGGTGGTCAGCGCCCGTGACGACACCCACGACATCGTCGCGGCGCTGGAGGCCGGCGCCGACGACTACGTGGTCAAGCCGGTGGCGATCAAGGAGCTCTCCGCCCGGCTGCGGGCGCTGCGCCGCCGGGCCCGTACCGCCGCCGCACCGGTGCCGGTGTACGCCTTCGGCGGCCTGGAGATCAGCCCGGAGGAGGGGGAGGTACGCCGTGACGGCCGCCCGGTGCCGGTCACCCGCACCGAGTTCCGGCTGCTGTGCGAGCTGGCCGAGCACGCCGGCCGGGTACTGTCGCGCCAGCAGCTGCTCAGCCGGGTCTGGGGGTACGACACCGGCGACGAGCGGCTGGTCGACGTGCACGTGGGTCGGCTGCGGCAGAAGATCGAGGCCGACCCGGCCAACCCGCGGCACCTGGTCACGCTCCGCGGTCTCGGCTACAAGATGCAGCGATGAGGCGCCTCGGACTGCGGGCCCGGGTCACCGCCGCGTTCGCCGTGGGCGCCCTGCTGCTGTCGGCGCTGATGGCCCTGGTCTCGTACGAGCTGGTCCGGCATTCGCTGCTGGACGAGCGGGAACGCACCGCGATACGGGCGGCGTACTTCGACGCGGCCGTGGTGCGCACCGGGCTGGACACCGAGACGCCGGACGTGTACGAGGTACTGCGGTCGCTGGACACCGGCGGTAGCCGCCGGGCCCTGGTGCACCGCGAGGGGCAGTGGTACGCGCGCACCGCCGACGAGGGCCCGTCCGGGGCGGTGCCGGCGGGGCTGGTGGCGATGGTCGCCGCGGGCGAGCCGGGGGTGCAGCGGGTGAACGTCGACGGCCAGCCGGCGCTGCTGGTCGGGCTGCCGCTGTCGAAGTCGACCGGCTACTACGAGATCACCTCGCTGCGCGAGCTGGAGCAGACCTTCCAGGTGCTGGCGCTGGCGCTGACCGTCGTGGCGATGACCGTGGCCGGCTCCGGGGCGGCGCTCGGCTGGTACGCCACCCGGCACGGGCTGCGGCCGCTGACCGCGGTCGCCGACGCGGCGGAGAAGATCGCCGCCGGGGACGTCACGGCCCGGCTGGCTCCGGGCACCGACCCCGACCTGGCCCGCCTCTCCACCTCGTTCAACCGGATGGTCGACCAGGTCGCGGAGCGCATCGAGCGGGACCGCCGGTTCGCCGCCGACGTCAGCCACGAGCTGCGCTCGCCGTTGCAGACCCTCTCCGCCGCGGCGAGCGTGCTCGCCCGCCGCCGGGAGCACCTTGACGAGCGCACGGCGACCGCTGCCGGCCTGGTGGTCGAGGAGGTGACCCGCTTCGAGCACCTCGTCGACGACCTGATCGAGTTGGCCCGCAGCGACCGGCCGGCGCAGCGGGAGCCGGTGGACGTGGTGGCCCTGGCCCGCCGGGTGTGCCGCGCGCACGGTCTGCCGGAGTCGCTGGTCCGCCCGGGCCCCGGGGCGGCGGCCGTCCTCTGGTCGGTCGATCCGCGCCGGGTCGAGCAGGTGCTGGTCAACCTCCTCGACAACGCGGTGCGCTACGGCGGGGGTCCGGTCGCGGTGCGGCTGTCCCGTACCGGCGGGTCTGGAGTGGTGGAGGTCGACGACGCCGGCCCGGGCGTGCCGCCGGTCGACCGGGAGGTGGTCTTCGACCGGTTCGTCCGTGGCCGCGCGGCGCACGCCCGCGCCGGCGGGGACGGCACCGGGCTCGGCCTGGCGCTGGTCGCCCAGCATGCCGCCGCGCACGGTGGCCGGGCGGTGGTGGGGGACCGGCCCGGTGGTGGGGCGCGGTTCCGGGTCGAGCTGCCGGGAGCACTGTCGTGACCGGGGGCCGGAACGTCACCGCCCGGTTGTCCGCCCTGCTCGCGGTGCTCGCGCTGGTGCTGGCCGGTTGCGGGGTGTCCGCCGAGGACCGGCCCCGTGGGGTCCGGCCACCGCCCGGCGTGGTCATGCCGCCGCCGGTGACGGCGGCGAGCCCGGCGACCGGTCGGGTGGCGCAGCCGATCTGGCTGGTCCGTGACGACCGGCTGGTCCGGGTGGTGCGTCAGGTCGACGTGGCCGGCGACGTCGACCTGCACCTGCGCCGGCTGCTCGCCGGTGCCTCCTCGGTCGAACGGGAGGCTGGCCTGGGCAGTGCCCTGCCCGGGGCGGTGGGTGTCACCGGGGCGCGGCTGGTGGACGGCCGGGCCGAGGTGTCGGTAGCCCCGCCGCCGGAAGAGTCCGGGCGCACCGACGAGGTGCTGGCGTACGGGCAGGTCGTCTGCACGCTGGACGCCCGCGACGACGTGAGCGGGGTGTCGTTCGTCCGGGACGGGCGGCCGCTGGGCGTGCCCCGGGCCGACGGGTCGCTCTCCCCGGGCCCGCTGACCGCCGCCGACTACGCCGCGCTCACCGTCCCGAGGTGACCGGGCCGCGCGTCGCCGGTCACGGGCGCGGTCCGGGCACGCGGACGCCGGGTCGTCGGCGTCGCCCCGGCCCGGTCGGCGGTCGAGGGATCAGGCCGCCTCGGCGGCGGCACGCGAGCGGCGGTGCGGTGGGGCGGGCAGGGGCCGCTCCGACTCCGCCCGGCGCGGCGCGGCGGTCTCCTCCGCCGTGACGCCGGACATCTCCAGGGCCCGTCGTGCGTTGCGGGCGGCCTCGCAGGGCCACTCCTGACGGGCGCAGAGCAGATTGTCGCAGTGCCCCGTCCGGTCCGGCTGGTGCGCCTGCGCCACATCGGCGGCGAGCCGCCACAGCAGCGGGTCGGTCACCCCGGCGGGCGCTGTTCGCGACTGCGGTCGGGTCTGCTCGGACACGGTTTCCCCCTCTGTTCGCACCGGAGGACAGTCTCCCGGCGTGCCGTACGCCAAACCTCCGGCGCGGGTGGTCCTCGCCACGTCGCGCGGTTCGTGCCCGCCGCCCCACTCCCGCGGGCCGGGCGGCCGCGCATCCCTGCGGGGAGCGCGGGGTCGCCGTGTGACGGATGCCCCTGACACCTTGCCTATGCAACTCGTTGCATAGCAGGATGCCGGCATGGCCCTCGAACACGCGATCCTGGTCGCCCTGCTGGAGCAGCCGGCGTCCGGATACGAGCTGGCCCGGCGCTTCGACCGCTCCATCGGCCGGTTCTGGACGGCCACCCACCAGCAGATCTACCGGGTGCTCAAGCGGATGGAGGCCGACGGCTGGGTCACCGCCGAACAGGTCGGGCAGGAGGGCCGGCCGGACAAGCGGCGCTGGTCCGCCGCGCCGCCCGGGCGGGCCGCCCTCGCCGAGTGGCTGCACGCGCCCGTGCAGCCCGAGGCGGTCCGGCACGAGCTGGCCGTGAAGATCCGCGGCGCGGCCTTCGCCGACCCGGCCGGCCGCGCCGCGCTCGTCGCCGAGGT
The DNA here is from genome assembly GCF_900090245.1 of Micromonospora halophytica. Lineage (GTDB taxonomy): Bacteria > Actinomycetota > Actinomycetes > Mycobacteriales > Micromonosporaceae > Micromonospora > Micromonospora halophytica. The sequence continues at coordinate 293,571 of NZ_FMDN01000004.1, read as the reverse complement.
CGAGCGCTACCGGGCCGACCACGAGGCGGTCCTCGCCCGCTACCTCGCCGGTGAGCGCCGCGACTTCCCCGACCCCGCCGACCCCGACGCCCGCGCCGCCCTCCAGCACGTCGTGCTGCGCGGCGGCATCGCGTACGAGCGGATGGTGCTGGCCTGGCTCGACGACGTCCTGGCCACCCTGCGCGACCTCGACCGCCCCACCCCCTGAGGAAGGACGCCCGCATGTCCGTGTTGCTGAACCCCCGCACCTACGACCCCGCCCACCTCGACGACGAGTCCCGGCGGCTGCTGCGCGCCACCGTCGACTTCTTCGAGCAGCGCGGCAAGAAGGCGTTGGTCGACAGCTACAACCGGCACGACTGGTACGGCGACTTCCTCGACTTCGCCGCCAAGTCCGGCCTCTTTGCCGCCTTCTGCACCCCGGCCGCCGACGGCGGCGGCGACCCGGCCAAGCGCTGGGACACCGCCCGCAACGCCGCGCTCAGCGAGGTGCTCGGCTTCTACGGCCTCGGCTACTGGTACACCTGGCAGGTCACCGTCCTGGGCCTCGGCCCGGTCTGGCAGAGCGACAACGCCGCCGCCCGGGCCCGCGCCGCCGAGCTGCTCGACACCGGCCACGTGATGGCCTTCGGCCTCTCCGAGCGCAGTCACGGCGCCGACATCTACTCCACCGACATGCTGCTCACCCCCGACGGCTCCGGCGGTTTCCGGGCCACCGGCGGCAAGTACTACATCGGCAACGGCAACGTCGCCGGCCTGGTCTCCGTCTTCGGCCGTCGGGCCGACGTCGAGGGCCCCGACGGGTACGTCTTCTTCGCCGCCGACAGCCGGCACCCGGCGTACCGGCTGGTGCGCAACGTGGTCAACGCGCAGATGTTCGTCAGCGAGTTCCGGCTGGAGGACTACCCGGTGCGCGCCGAGGACGTGCTGCACACCGGCAAGGCGGCCTTCGACGCCGCGCTCAACACCGTCAACGTGGGCAAGTTCAACCTCTGCACCGCCTCCGTCGGCATCTGCGAGCACGCCATGTTCGAGGCGGTCACCCACGCCCACAACCGGGTCCTCTACGGCCGGCGGGTCACCGACTTCCCGCACGTGCGGCGGGAGCTGACCGACGCGTACGTCCGCCTGGTGGCGATGAAGCTGTTCAGCGACCGGGCGGTGGACTACTTCCGTTCGGCCGGGCCGGACGACCGCCGCTACCTGCTGTTCAACCCGATGACCAAGATGAAGGTGACCACCGAGGGCGAGAAGGTGATCGACCTGCTCTGGGACGTCATCGCCGCCAAGGGCTTCGAGGCGGACACCTACTTCGACAAGGCCGCCCGGGACATCCGCGGCCTGCCCAAGCTCGAAGGCACCGTGCACGTCAACCTGGCCCTGATCCTGAAGTTCATGGCGAACTACCTCTTCGCCCCGGCCGAGTTCGCGCCGGTGCCGACCCGGCACGACCCGGCCGACGACGAGTTCCTGTTCCGGCAGGGCCCGGCGCGGGGTCTCGGCGCGATCCGCTTCCACGACTGGCGGGCCGCGTACGGCGCGCACGCCGACGTGCCGAACGTGGCCCGCTTCACCGAGCAGGCCGACGGGCTCTGCGCGCTGCTCGCCGCCCATGCCCCGAGTGAGGAGCAGCAGCGCGACCTGGACTTCCTGCTCGCCCTCGGGCAGCTCTTCGCGCTGGTGGTCTACGGGCAGCTGATCCTGGAGCAGGCCGAGCTGACCGGCCTCGACGCCGACCTGCTCGACGAGATCTTCGACGTGCTGGTCCGGGACTTCTCCGGTCACGCCACCGAGCTGCACGGCAAGACGGCCACCACCGAGGCGCAGGCGGCCTGGGCGCTGGCCCACGTCCGTCGCCCGGTCACCGACCCCGAGCGCACCGCCCGGGTCTGGACCCAGGTCACCGCCCTCTCCGGCGCCTACGAGATGACCCCCTGACGGACATGGTCCCGCCGGGCCGGATCGGCCCACGGTTTGCGGCGTGTCGGGTGTCAGCACACTCGGACACCCGACACGCCGCAAAGCGAGTCGATCAGGCGCCGATCGCGGGCCCCGTCCGGGCCAGGGCCCCGGACGCTGACCCGGCACGACCCTCGGGCTCGTCGAGCCGGGCCCAGGCAGTGGTGATGAGGTAGAGCGCGGCGATGTACGTGACCATCACCAGCGGTCCGCGCCCGGGCAGCTCGACCCCCGCCGCGCCGACACCGATCAGCAGGTCGGAGAGGAGGAAGAGCGCCCCGCCGGCCGCCGCCCGCCGGGACACCCCGGCCGCGGCGGCGGCCATCAGGCACAGCGCCAGGCTGTAGCCGAGCACCGGCAGCCGCAGGTCGCCCAGTTGCCCCCAGAGCAGCGCGTTCGCCGCCGCCCAGAGCACCAGGTAGCCGGCGAAGACCACCAGCGGGGCCCGCCGGTGTCGCAGGAACGCGGTGAGGAAGGCCAGTTGGGTGCCGAGGAAGCAGCCCATCCCGACCAGGAACGCGGTGGTGCCGGGCAGCAGCAGCGCCACGTCACCCGCCGTCGCGAACACCAGCCCGGTCGCGACCAGGTCCCACTGTCGGCGTACGCCCAGCAGCAGGACCAGCAGCAGCGGCGCGAGCAGCGGCTTCGCCGCCCACTGCAACGCCGGTACGTCGAGCGTGACGCCGGTCAGCTCGACGGCCACGACCAGCCCGAACAGCCAGGGCCAGAGCCGCCTCATCGACTGACCGCCGGCTGCGGCGAGGCCGGCTGCCAACCGGGCCGGCCGAACAGGTAGCCCAGCCGGTGCCGCCAGGAGCTGGCCGAGCGCAGGTCGGCCCAGATGGCGGCGTACTCGTGGGTGGCCACCCGCAACGGGTTGTACGTGGTGATGTTCTTGGTCAGCCCGTACCGGACGGTGGAACGTTCCGGCTCGAAGCTGCCGAAGAGCCGGTCCCAGATGATCAGGATGCCGCCGTAGTTGCGGTCCAGGTACTCGGCGTTCGCGCCGTGGTGGACCCGGTGGTGCGACGGGGTGTTGAAGATGAACTCGATCGGCCGGGGGAGCCGGTCGACCCGCTCGGTGTGCAGGAAGAACTGGTAGAGCAGGCTGATCGACTGCTGCAGGAAGATCATCCACGGCGGGATGCCGAGCAGCGCCAGGCCGAGCCAGAACGGCAGCGAGGTCATCGGCGTCCAGCTCTGCCGCAGCGCGGTGGAGAGGTTGAAGAACTGGCTGGAGTGGTGCACCACGTGCCCGGCCCAGAAGAACCGCACCTCGTGGTGGACCCGGTGGAACCAGTAGTAGGCCAGGTCGTCGGCGAAGAAGAGCAGCACCCAGGTCCAGACGCTGGTGGGGGAGAGCTGCACCGGCGCGACGGTCCAGGCCGCCGCGTAGAGGCCGACGGTGAGCAGCTTCCAGGGGAAGCCGATCACCTGGCTGCCGGCGCCCATGGTGAGGCTGGTGGTGGTGTCGCGCAGCTCGTAGCCGCGTTCGTCGTCGTCCGGGGCGAACCGGTACGACCACGCTTCGACGACGATGAGCAGCAGGAACGCCGGTACGGCGTAGAGCACGGCGGGGATCATGCTCGGCATTCCCTTTCCGGTGGAGTGGTGGGGGTGGTGAGGGCGGCGGTGAGCAGGGCGTGCGCCTCCCGGGCGGCGTCGGTGCCCCGCCCGTCGGCGATCGCCTCGGCGAGGCGGCGGTGCCCGGCGACGTCCAGCAGTTCGGCGGCCCGCCGCTCGGGCGGCACCTCGCCGACGGCCACCGCCCCGGCTACCAGGCTGTTGAAGGCCAGCAGGTACGCGGTGTTGCCGGAGCCGTTGACGACGTGTCGCCAGAGCGCGATGTTCGCCTCGTCCATGTTGTGCAGGTCGGGGGCGAGCGCGGCGATCTCCTCGACGGTGCGGACGACGGTGCGTCGCAGCGTCGCGTCGGCCCGCTCGGCGCAGAGCCGGGCGGCGTCGACACCGATGCAGGCCCGCATCTCCAGCATGTCCCGCACCAGGTTGTCGACCGGCAGCACGTCGCCGGACTGGGCGAGCGAGAGGGCCAGGTCGAGCCCGGCGTGCTCGCGCCAGTCGAGCACCCGGGTCGCGCCGCCCTGGCTGACCCGTAGCAGGCCGAGCTGCTGGAGCCGGCGCAGCGCCTCCCGGACGGCGTGCCGGTTGACGGCGAACGCCGCGGCCAGCTCCCGTTCGCCGGGCAGGGGGTCGTCGGGGCGGTAGCGCCCGCTGACGATGGCGTCGCGGAGCTGGGCGAAGACGTGGTCGGAGACGGAGCTGCGGGGGACGGGGACGAAGGCCACGGCAGCAGTGTGGCGGCAGACACATCAACCCGTCAACTGGTTGGACCAGTTTCGTGCCAGAGGAACGGCGGCCGGGTCGTGGTGACCCGGCCACCCGTTCCGCCGAACCTCAGGCCCGGCCGCGCTCGCTGCGGTAGCGACGGATCAGCGCCGCCGTGGAGGAGTCCACGTCGGACAGGTCCGGCGCGTCGCCGGTCAGCTTCGGCGCGAGCTGGTTGGCCATCACCTTGCCCAGCTCGACACCCCACTGGTCGAACGGGTTGATGTCCCAGATCGCGCCGGAGGTGAACACGATGTGCTCGTAGAGGGCGATCAGCTGACCCAGCGTCGACGGGGTGAGCTTCGGCGCGATGATCGAGGTGGTCGGGTGGTTGCCCGGCATCACCCGGTGCGCCACCACGTCCGGCGCGGTGCCCTCCGCCTCGACCTGCTCGCGCGTGCGCCCGAAGGCCAGCGCCGCGGTCTGCGCGAAGAAGTTCGACATGAACAGGTCGTGCATGTCGCCCAGGTCGTGGTTGGGCCGGCTGAACGCGATGAAGTCGGCCGGGATCAGCACGGTGCCCTGGTGGATGAGCTGGTAGAACGCGTGCTGGCCGTTGGTGCCGGGCTCGCCCCAGAAGATCTCCCCGGTGGCGTGGTCGACCGGGGTGCCGTCCAGCGTCACCGACTTGCCGTTGCTCTCCATCGTCATCTGCTGCAGGTACGCCGGGAACCGGTGCAGGTACTGCGAGTACGGCAGCACGGCGTGGGTCTGCGCGTCGAGGAAGTTCGTGTACCAGACGTTGAGCAGGCCCAGCAGGGCCGGCACGTTGCGCTGCACCGGCGTCGTCCGGAAGTGCTCGTCCACGGCGTGGTACCCGGCCAGCAGGTCCCGATAGTGGGCCGGGCCCACGGCCAGCATGACCGACAGGCCGACGGCCGACGGCAGCGAGTACCGCCCACCGACCCAGTCCCAGAAGCCGAACATGTTCTCCGGGTCGATGCCGAAGTCGGCGACCCGCTGCGCGTTGGTGCTGACCGCCACGAAGTGCTTCGCGATCGCCGCGTCGTCTTCGGCGTCCAGTCCGGACAGCAGCCAGGTCTTCGCCTGGTTCGCGTTCGCGAGCGTCTCCTGGGTGGAGAAGGTCTTCGAGACGACCACGAACAGGGTGGTCGCCGGGTCCAGGTCGTGGGTCTTGTCGTGGATGTCGGTCGGGTCGATGTTGGAGACGAACCGGCAGCTGATCCCGCCGTCCCGGTACGCCTTCAGCGCCTCGTACGCCATCACCGGGCCGAGGTCGGAGCCGCCGATGCCGATGTTGACCACGGTGGTGATCCGCTCGCCGGTGTGCCCCCGCCACTGCCCGGAGCGGACCCGCTCGGCGAACGCCGCCATCCGGTCCAGCACCCGGTGCACGTCGGCGACCACGTCCTGGCCGTCCACGCTGAGCGAGGCGTCGCGGGGCAGCCGCAGCGCGGTGTGCAGCACCGCCCGGTCCTCGGTGGAGTTGATGTGCTCACCGGCGAACATCGCGGCGATCCGGTCGGTCAGCCGGACCCGCTCGGCCAGCGCGGTGAGCAGCGTCAGCGTCTCGTCCGTCACCAGGTTCTTGCTGTAGTCGACGTGCAGGTCGGCGACCTCGCCGGTGAGCCGCTCACCTCGGCGCCGGTCCGCGGCGAACAGTTCCCGCAGGTGGGTGCCGCGCATCGTCTCGGCGTGCTTGCGCAGCGCCTGCCATTCGTCGGTGGTGGTCACACTCGCTGCCATCGGGTCGATCTTCTCCTTCACGACGTTCGCCCGGCGGTGGGCCTCGCGCCGGCCGCCGGCTCGCCGTCCAGCCTGCCACCCGTGGGGGACCCGCGCGACGCGACGCGTCAGACCCGTCCCGCAGGGTGGTCGCCGACACGCCGTCACGACAGGCGTACGCCACGCCGGTCACGCGCAGACGCCGGACGGTTGTCAACAAGGCTCGCGGTGCCGAAAGTTTCGGTGCCGACTGCTCCATCCTGCCTGCGCTCCGGCTCCCGGAGGGCGATCGGACGACCCATCGACTTTCGTTGAACTATCGAAAGCATTTCGATACCGTGGCGACGGGAACGCTTCGACCCTCGCGGTGGCATCGCGCAGCACGGCGGATCCCGACGTGGCCTCCGGGCGGGCGCGTCGGCGACGGCCACCGCGTCGGGCGACGGTCGAGGCGTCGGTCCCCCACCACACCTGTCGAAAGGCGATCTGCCATGAACCATGTCCCCGCCCGCTCCAGCGGGCGTTCGACGACCCGGGCCCGGCTCCGCGCCGCCCTCATCGCCGCCGTCGCCGGGGTCGCCGCCGTCGGCACGACGGTCGCCCTGGCCCCCAACGCCAGCGCCGCGACGACCCTGGGCGCCTCCGCAGCCCAGACCGGCCGGTACTTCGGCACCGCCGTCGCGGCGAACAAGCTGAGCGACTCGGCGTACACGACCATCCTGAACCGCGAGTTCAACCAGGTCACGCCCGAGAACGAGATGAAGATCGACGCGACCGAACCGCAGCAGGGCGTGTTCACGTACGGCAACGCGGACCGGATCGTCGCGCACGCCCGTAGCCAGGGCATGAAGGTCCGCGGGCACACCCTGGCCTGGCACTCGCAGCAGCCCGGCTGGATGCAGAACATGTCCGGCAGCGCCTTGCGCAGCGCGATGCTGAACCACGTCACCCAGGTCGCCACCCACTTCCGTGGCCAGGTGGCGTGGTGGGACGTGGTGAACGAGGCGTTCGCGGACGGCGGCACCGGAGCGCGCCGCGACTCGAACCTGCAGCGCACCGGCAACGACTGGATCGAGGCGGCGTTCCGGGCCGCCGACGCGGCGGACCCGAACGCCCAGCTCTGCTACAACGACTACAACATCGACAACTGGAACGACGCCAAGACCCAGGCCGTCTACCGGATGGTGCAGGACTTCAAGAGCCGTGGGGTCCCGATCGACTGCGTCGGCCTGCAGTCGCACTTCACCGGCGGCTCGAACTACCCGAGCAACTACCGCACCACGCTGTCCAGCTTCGCCGCCCTCGGCGTCGACGTGCACATCACCGAGCTGGACATCCGCAACGCGCCGTCCGACGCGTACCGCAACGTCGTCAACGACTGCCTCGCGGTCGCGCGGTGCAAGGGCATCACCGTCTGGGGGATCCGCGACTCCGACTCGTGGCGCTCTGGGGAGAGCCCGCTGCTCTTCGACGGCGGTGGCAACAAGAAGGCCGCCTACGACGCCGTCCTGACCGCGCTCAACAACGGCGGAACGACCACCCCGCCGACCACCACCCCGCCGACCACCACGCCGACCACCACGACCCCGCCGACCACTCCGCCGCCCGGCAACGCCGCCTGCGTCGCCACCGTCCGGCTCGACTCCTGGACCGGAGGTTTCGTGGCGAACGTGACGGTCACCGCGGGTGCGTCGTCGCTCAGCGGCTGGACCGTCGGGCTCACCCTGCCCGCCGGCGCGGCGATCACGAACACCTGGAGCGCGCAGCCCAGTGGCACCAGCGGCGCCGTGACGTTCCGCAACGTCAGCTACAACGGCAGCGTCGCCGCCGGCACCAGCACCACCTTCGGCTTCCAGGGCACCGGCGTCGGCCCGTCCGCCACGCCGATCTGCTCGGCGAGCTGACCCTGCGGCCCGGCGCGGCGGAGCGCACCCGCCGCGTCGGCCACCCGCACCGGCTCCGCCCGTGAGCCGCGCCCGGAACCATGAGGTTGGTGGTACGACACGGCGTGTCGTACCACCAACCTCATGCCCGACCCGGGCGCGGTGCCCGGCGGGTCAGCGGTGGCGGGCGAAGAAGTCGGCCATCGCGCGGGTGTGGGTGGAGAAGGCCAGCTCCACCGGCTCGGTGAGGACCAGCCATTCGGTGGCCTCCTCGGTCGGGGCCGACGGGGGCAGCCCGGCCGCCGGCCGTTCCGGCAGCTCACCGAAGATCATGATGGTGCCGCCGGCCGGGGCGCCGTGCACGGCGAACAGGCGCGCCTGGCCGGCGTCGTCGACCAGGCCGGTCTCCTCCCGCAACTCCCGCACCAGCGCCTGCGACCACTCCTCGCCGTACTCGATGAAGCCGCCGGGCAGGGCGAGCAGCCCGCGTGCCGGCTCGATGTCCCGGCGGACCACCACCAGGCCGAGGCCGACGTCGGTACGCACCGGCAGTAGCGCCACCGCGACCGGCAGCGGGTTGCGCCAGACCGTCTCGCCGCAGGCCGCGCAGACCCGGGGCCAGGCCACGTCCGCCGGATAGGCGACGCCGCAGTAGGAACAGTACGAGTACGGTACGCCGGTCATGTCGCCGCACGTTACCGCCCGGCGCGGCACGCCGCTGCGTCACGCAGCGTCTCCCGCGCCTCCATCAGCGCGAAGCCGAGCAGGTTGAGCCCGCGCCAGCGGGTCGGGTCCTCGGCGCGCGGGTCGTCGGCGGCCAGGCCGACGCCCCACACCCGGTCGACCGGGCTCGCCTCGACCAGCACCCGGTCCCCGCTGCCCAGCAGGTACGCCCGCAGGTCGTCGTGCTGGCCGAACTTGGCGACGCTGCCGGCGACCACGATGTCGTAGCGCCGGGTCTGCCAGACGGCCTCGTCGAAGCCGCGCACCTGACGGCCGAGCGCCTTGGCGCGCTGCGGGTGCCCGGCGACGAGGATGCGCTCCCCGGTCTCCCCGTCGCCGAAGAGCACCGCCTTGTGCCACATCATCCAGTGCTCGGCCGTGGCGAAGCGCCGGCCGTCCACCTCGAACGGGGCCGGCCACCACTGGCTCAGGCAACCGGCGCCGACGGTGCCGTCCCGCTGTGGCCGGTGCCCCCAGAAGCAGAGGTACTTCAGCCGCCGACCTTTGCGGACGAGGGCGACGAGGTCCTCGGCGGTACGCGGTGGCGGCATGCCGGACAGTCTCCCCGAGACCACCGACAGCCCGCCCTCCGTTTTCCGCGCCGGAAACCGCCTCGTCGCGCCGGCCGCCGGCCGTCGGCCGGTAACGTCCGGCGGTCCGGCAGGTCGGCGGCTGAGGGCGACGCCGGGCCGCGCCTGTCACGCGGCCCGGCGTACCCCCGATCAGGCCGCGTGGCGGTACGGCCCGGCGCCGGCGCGAGACGGTCAGGCCGGCGTGCCGGTGTAGGCGGCGATGGTGCGCGCGGCGGCCGCCCGCGCGGCCTCCGGGTCGGCGCCGCCGGCGATGTCGGCCTCGCACCAGCGCTCGCCGGCCAGGGTGAAGAACTGCCGCCCCTCGTCGGAGGCCATCCAGGTGGTGGCCTGCTCGGGGGTGATCCCGCTGCCGTCGGCGGCCAGGTGGGAGGCGAGGCCGAGCAGGCCGGAGTCCCAGCCGACGCCCACCGCGCCGGGACCGAACTGCAGCCAGCGCTCGTCGTCGACGTGCGCGACGTGTTCCAGTTCGAACCGGGTGCGTCCGCCGCCCTCCGGGGTCAGCCGCACCTCGATCCAGCTCACCTCGTCGCCGTATTCCCAGGTGGCGCTGAAGCTCTTCGGCGGGTCGCAGCGCTGGATCACGCCGCCGGCGTTCCCCTCGAACTGGAAGCGGCCGTGCAGCCGTAGCTCACCGGAGATGGGCAGGAACCAGCGGGGGATCCGTTCGGCGCTGGTGCAGGCGTCCCAGACGTCCTCCAGCGGCGCGTCGTACGTCTGGCTGATGGTCAGCACGCGGGCCTCGCCGGCCTCCAGCGTCCGGTTGCCGACGCTGCGTCGTACGGCGCTGATCTGGTGGATGACGTCGGTCATGGGTGCTCCTCGGGTGTGCTCGTAGGTGGGCGCACACGCCGTTCGCGCCGGCCGCGGGCCAGTTCGGTGGACAGGGCGTCGAGCTTCGGGCCCCAGAACCCACGGAAGCCGGCCAGCCACTCGTCGACCTCCCGCAGCGGTCGCGGGTCCACGGCGTAGAGGCGGCGGGTGCCCTGCGGGCGCACCGTGGCGAAACCGTTGTCCCGCAGCACCCGCAGGTGCTGCGAGACGGCCGGCTGGGAGATGCCGAACTCCTCCTGGATCACCGCGCAGACTCCACCGGCGGTCCGTTCACCCTGGGCCAGCAGTTCCAGGATGCGGCGGCGTACCGGGTCGCCGAGGACGTCGAAGGCGTGCACAGCTCTTTCTATCAATCCCGAGTTATATAAGCAACGCCTTAGGCAAGGCGCGCGGCGACCGCGGCGCGCAGCTCGGGGAGCCGACCGTGCAGCAGCCCCGGGCACTGGGTGGCGTTGAAGTCCTTGTGGCCGTAGATCTCGCTGGGCGCGATGGCGTACTGCTGGCAGGTGAAGGCACAGAACACCACCAGGCTGTCCCAGAGCGCCTTGGGTGGCTGCACGTCCAGGTAGATGCCCTCGTTCTCGATGCCGATCGCCTGGCTGTTCTGCCCGACGCAGTGCGCCCCCTGCACCATGGTCTGCCCGTGCAGCAGCGCGTACAGGCTGCCGTGCCGGCCCTCGGTCAGGTGACCGCCGCGGCTGTTGGTGAAGTGCTGCCCGGAGTCCAACCAGCCGTTGGTGTCCATGTGCAGGTCCTGGATGTCGCGGGAGTTCGCGTACGCGTGGGCCAGGCTGTAGTCGGTCGAGTTCGGGAACGCCGTGTGATGCACGATGATCTTGTTGGGGCGGCTCGGCACCACGCTGACCCGGGAGGCCGGCGGCCGAGCGCCCCAGGTGGCACAGTTGGCGATGGTCGGCTGGTCGACGCGGGTGGCAGCGGCGCGGACACCCCGGTCGCCGCCGAGCTGGGCCAGGGCGGAGACACCGGCGGCGGCGCCGAGCAGGACCGCGCCGCGCAGCGCGGTGCGGCGGGAGACGGGTACGGACATTCTCGTCCTCCTCAGTTCCGAAGTCAGCAGGGTCCGTCGCAGGCGAGCACCCTGAGCCGGTCGAGCGAGCCGTTCCAGACGTTCTGGTCGCCGGGGAGGATGCCCGAGGACGACCACTGCCAGAAGGAGTAGACCGGCCAGCCCGCCGGGAGGGTGCCGACCGTGCCGGCGTACCGGGCGATCCAGAGCGGGTTGGTGGCGGCGAATCCGCTGTAGTTGCCGGTGCAGGTGCGCCACCAGTCCGTGGTCGTGTAGATCGTCGCCCAGCGGCCGGTGCGGGCGCGGTACTGGTTCACGAAGGACGTGATCCAGTTGCGCATGCCGCTCTGGCTCAACCCGTAGCAGGTCGCGCCGTACGGGTTGTACTCGATGTCGAGCGCGCCGGGCAGCGTCCGGCCGTCCCGCGACCAGCCGCCGCCGTGGTCGACGAACCAGTTGGCCTGGGTGGCGCCGCTGGACCGGTCGGGCAGGGCGAAGTGGTACGCGCCCCGGATCATCCCGACGTTGTAGGAGCCGTTGTACTGCTGGGCGAAGTACGGATTGGTGTAGCCGGTGCCCTCGGTGGCCTTCACGTACGCGAAGCGGGCGCCGTTGTTCCAGGCGGCGGACCAGTTGACGTTGCCCTGCCAACTGGAGACGTCCATGCCGGGTAGTCCGGCCGGGGCGGCGTCGGCGGGGGTGGGGCGGAGGGCGGCGGCGCCGGCGAGCACCATGACGGTCGCCAGCAGGGCCGCCGCGCTCGCGCGCAGACGGTTCATTTTTCCTCCCTGGGGAGTGCCGCGCGGGCGGCGGGAGTGGTGAAAGGAACTGTCAGTATTAGGGCACGAGACGTAGATACTTTTCAATAGCTGCAATCAAGATTGTCTATGCAGGGGTGCGGCCATTGCCTCGGCCGCCGCCCGCCCACCGGCTCGTCCGCCCACCGGCTCGCCCGGCACTGGCCGGAGAATCCCAGTGCCGGAGTGTCGATTCGCCGGGTCGCCGATCGTGTGGAAGGTGGAAGCTGACCCACATCCACCAGGAGGCGTCACGTGAAGCAGTACCTGTTGAGCATCTACCAGCCCGAGGGCGGCACGCCCGACCCGGAGTTCCTGGCCGGGGTGATGCGCGAGCTGGGCGCGATCCGCGACGAGTTGGAGGCCGCCGGCTGCTGGGTCTTCGGGCAGGGCCTGCACGGCCCGGAGACCGCCACCGTGCTGCGCGCCGAGGGCGACGAGGTGCTGGTCACCGACGGACCGTTCATCGAGGGCAAGGAGCACCTGGGCGGCTTCACCATCCTGCGGGCGTCCGACCTGGACGCCGCCCTGCACTGGGGTCGTCGCTACGCCCGCGCCACCACCCTGCCCATCGAGGTCCGCCCCTTCCAGGGTGACGGGTGACCGACCCGGTCGAGCGGGTGTTCCGCGCGGAGTACGGCCGCGCGGTCGCCGTCCTGGTCCGCCTCCTCGGCGACATCGGCCTCGCCGAGGAGGCCGTCCAGGACGCGTTCACCGAGGCCGTCCGGCGCTGGCCGGTCGACGGGCCGCCCCCGGCCCCGGCCGGTTGGATCATCACCACCGCCCGAAACCGCGCCATCGACCGGCTGCGCCGGGAGGCGTCCCGGGCCGACCGGCACGCCCAGGCCGCCCTGCTGCACGCCCAGGAACCACCCGCCGAGGAGGGACCCGTGCGCGACGACCGGCTCCGCCTGATCTTCACCTGCTGCCACCCGGCTCTCGCCCCGGCCGCCCGGGTCGCGCTCACCCTGCGCCTGCTCGGCGGGCTCAGTACCGCCGAGATCGCCCGCGCCTTCCTGGTCCCCGAGCCGACCATGGCGCAGCGGCTGGTCCGCGCCAAGGCCAAGATCCGCCACGCCGGCATCCCGTACCGGGTGCCGCGCGACGCCGACCTGCCCGACCGGGTGCGCGCCGTGCTCGCCGTGGTCTACCTCGTCTTCAACGAGGGGCACACCGCCAGCAGTGGGCCGCAACCGGTTCGCGCGGACCTGTGCGTCGAGGCCCTGCGACTCGGTCGGCTGCTGGTCGAGCTGATGCCCGACGAGCCGGAGGCGCTGGGCCTGCTCGCGTTGATGCTGCTCACCGAGGCCCGCCGGCCCGCCCGGGTCACCGACGACGGGTTCGTGCCGCTGACCGCGCAGGACCGCACCCGCTGGGACCGCCCCCTGATCGCCGAGGGCCAGGCGCTCGTGCGCCGCTGCCTGCGCCGCGGGCGTCCCGGCCCGTACCAGATCCAGGCCGCGATCAACGCGGTGCACAGCGACGCCGCGACCGCCGCCGACACCGACTGGGTCCAGGTCCTGGCACTGTACGACCACCTGCACGCGCTCGCCCCCGGCCCGGTCGTGGCGCTGAACCGGGCGGTCGCCGTGGCCGAGGTGCACGGGCCCGCCGTGGCGCTCGCCCTCGTCGACGACCTGCCGTTGGCGCACTACCACGTCTTCCATGCCGTCCGCGCCGACCTGCTGCGCCGCCTGGGCCACACCGAGGAGGCGGCCGACGCCTACACCGCCGCCCTGAGGCGCACCGCCAACCCCGCCGAACAGGCGTTCCTGCAGCAGCAGCTCACCCGCCCTGCCCCGCCTTAATGATCGAGTAGCGATTCGGGACACGACACGCCGGTGAAACTGTCCAGAAGCGCTACCCGATCATGAGCAGCCATAGCAGACGCTCAGCGGGAGTGGGCGTTGTGCACAGACCGGTGGATGTCCACAGGGCGGCGGCGTCGAGAGGGCACCGAAAGCGCGCCGTGGTGCATCCTCGCCGCTGTGCATCCGGTGCTGCGATCCCTTGTCGAGCGGAGCGGCGGGGTGGTGACCCGTCAGGCGGTCATCCAGGTCGTACCCGGCTGGGTCCTGCGGCACAACTGCCGCACCGGTGCCCTCCGTCCGGCCCTGCCCGGCGTCTACGTCGACGCCATCCTGCTGAGGCCCGCGCCGTGGTCTCCGCCCCTGACTCCGAGCGCGCTCCGCGAGCCGGCGGCCGGCGACGGACCGCCGACGGCAACCGTCCGGCCCGCGCAGGGCGGAGCCCGCGTCGCCGGACCGGGCGTGCGCGAGCACGTCTTCGGACAACTCGACCTCGACACACGGCGACGGGTCGCCCTCGCCTACGCCGACGGGCGGGCGGCGTTGAGCAGTGTCACCGCGTTGGACGTCTGGGGTCTGCGTCGGCAGTCCGCTGACGAGCCGACGCATCTCGACACGCCGCACGGATCGGGGCTGCGTCCCCGCCCGCTGCTGGCCGTGCACCACCGGCACGGGCTCACGATGGGCCCGCCCGGCGTGGTGGTCCGGGCCGGGATGCCGGTCGTGCGGTTGGAACGGGCACTGGTCGACGCCTGGCCGTTGCTTCCGCCCGCCGATCGGGCCGCCCCGGTGATCAGAGCGGTCAACGACCGGCTCACCACACCGGAACGGATCCGGGCCGCGCTCGCCACCGCACCCCGGCTGGCCGACCGCGTGCAGCTGCGTACCCTGCTCGCCCGGCTCGACGCCGGCTGCCGCAGCCCGCTGGAGGTGTGGGGCCACGACCACGTCTTCACCGGCCCGGGGATGCCGGCGTTCCGGCGTCAGACCCGCGTCGTCGTCGGCCGGCGCGTCATGTACCTCGACGTGTACGCCGAGCGGGAACGCGTCGACTTCGAACTCGACGGCGCGACGACCCACGGCGATCCCCGGCAGCGGGAGGTCGACCTGCGCCGCGACGCGCTGCTGGCCACCGTGGGCGTGCTCGTCGTGCGCTTCGCCCACCGCCGCCTGGTGCACGAACCCGAGGCGGTACGCCGAGAGGTGCTGGCGATCCTCGCCAGCCGCCAGGACCGAGGAGAAGACTCGATCGTGAATACATGACTCGTGAGCCAGCAACGGGTCGAGTGGCGCGGTCAGATTCGAACGCGTGACGCAGAAGTCGACGGGGCACGTAGGCCGGCGAGCCGGACGTAGATCTCGCGCTTGGCGGTCGCCCGGTCTCGCCGGTTCAGCACGTACCCGGTCAGCCAGAGCCAACCCGGGTACGGCTCGTCCGCGTCGACCGACACCACCCGTACCCGCAGCGCCCGGTCCCCGGCGAACTGCACCGACGCCGCCCCGTCGACGATCAGCAGGTCGCCGGGGAAGGGCCGCTCGTTCACCAGTGCCCGGAGTTCGCCGCGCGGCACTCCCGGGCGTGCAGGGTCTGCCAGTCGCGCAGCGCCTGCTTGATCCGGTCGTTCTCCTGGGCGAGCTCGCGTACCTGCCGGTGCAGGTCGGCCAGCTCGTCGGCGACCTGGGCCTGGAACTGGCGTACCTGATCGGGGTCGACGCCGCGCCAGCGCGGCGCGAACGTGCGGGTGCGCACCTCGTGCGGGGTCGTCCGGGCCGGGCGGCCGGTCCCGTAGAGCCGGCCGGATCGATACACCTGGGCCACGTCGGTCCTCTCCTGAGCGTCGGTGTGCCGTGCGCTGCCTGGAAGGCGGGTCGCGCGCACGCCGGCAGCGCGCGACCCGCCGGCCCCGCCGCCGCAGCCTGGGATCAGCGGTACGACAGCGGAGCGGTCCGGTGGGTCGGGACGGGCACGCGCACCCGCCCCGACCAGGGGGATGAGCCGTACTCGTTGCCACGCGAGGAGCGGCTCGCGGACAACCCTAACGGCTAAGCCGTGTAAGTCAACCACCGATTGTTGTTGCCCGGGGGCGGTTCGTGATCGAATTGGCGTGCCACGCAAGGAGCGCCATGCCTATAACACCCGACTACATCCGCATCGCGGACGACATCATCGCCGGGGTGAGAGCCAAGCGGCTCAAGCCCGAGGACAAGCTGCCATCGATCGCGCAGATGGCGGCGGACTACAAGGTCGGCACGTCGACGATCCAGATGGTTTACGTGCGGCTCGAAGCCCTGCGCGTCATCCGACGGCATCAGGGCAAGGGCATCTTCGTCACCGATCCGAAGACCTGGATGCGCGAGCCCTGATTTGCGTGCGCGCACGCGATCGCACAATGGTGTGCGATTATCGCACCATGGCTGAGGAGCTGGCGTGGGGCGAGATCGGCGAGCGCGTGCGTCAGGCGCGACTGTCTACGGGCATGTCGCAGCACGATCTGGCGGCTGCCGTGGGACTCGACCGCACCATGCTGAACAAGGTCGAGGCCGGCACCCGAAGGCTGGACGGTCTGGAGTTGGCGCGGCTCTCCCGCGCGCTTCGTGTGTCGATGGAGTACCTGATCACGCCTCGGCCGGCGGTCCTGTCCCGGCGGGCGGTACCACTCACCGAGGAGATCGACAGCGAGGCGGCCCGGTCGTCGGAACGCCTGGAGATCGCCATGGTCGAGTGGCTGCGCAACGTGCAGCAACTCAGGGCCTTGGGCGTGCTGCGCGCCCACCCGCTGCTCCGCTACGTCCAGCCTGTCACGTCGGAATCAGACGCCCGGCAGGCGGCGCGATGGGTGCGCCAGCAGCTCGGGCTGGGTGGCGGGCCGATCGACAGCATCATGGAGGTCTGCCAGCGCGCCGGCCAGTGGGTGCTGGTCACGGATCTGCCCGGTGACGGCGCGTCGCTGGTCGAGGGTGACATCGCCGTCGCGGTGGTCAGCACCAAGGGCGACCCCGGAAGGCGGCGCGCCACCGCCGCCCACGAACTGGGTCACCTGATCATCGGGGACGAGTATTCGAGCGACCTCGGCGTGCACGCCTCCCGGGCGGATCGCGAGGCGGCCATCGATGCGTTCGCGGCTGAACTGCTGCTACCGGAGCAGGCTGTCGCGGCCGAGGCGGGCAAGGGGCCGCTGAGCCGGGAGCAGTTGATCGGTCTCGCGGCTCGGTACCGTACCTCATGGGTGCTGGCGCTGCGCCAGGCTGAGCAGGCGCGGGCGCTCGATGCCGGCACCCGGCGGGCCTGGGGCCAGGCGCGTCCGACGCGGGCGGAGTTCATGGAGGCGCTCGGCTGGGCGCCGCAGCCCGATCTGGAAGCGGTCCGGGTGCCGCCGAGTTACGCGCACGCCGTGATGGAAGCGTGGCGGACCCATCGGATCACCAGCATCCGCGCGGTCGAGCTGATGCACGGTCAGATCACCGAGGCGGACCTGCCTGAGGACGACGACCTGGAGATCGCGCCGTGAGTCTGTCGGCACAGCCGACCGCCGTCCTCGTGCTCGACACCATGGTGCTCAGCCACTTCACGCTCGCCGACCGGTTGGACGTCCTCCAGGATCTGCTGATCGACGCCGACTGCTGGACGACCCAGGTGGTCGTGGAGGAGCTAAGCACAATCTGCTGTAGTCGGTGCTGGCGAAGTCAACCTGACGGAGGGCGGCGTCCCGGGGCGGTTCATGGCGAGGTGCGGTGACCTGAACCGCGAGATGTGACAGGTTGCGACAGCCGACGCCGATCAGCGGATCTGCCTGCCGGACGTCACGGAAAAGGCGCTCGCCGGGCTGAAGTTCAGCGCCGCCCTTCCGCCTCGTCTGGCGGTTGCGGCCCTCGCCGCCCGGCTCGCCGACGTCGACTCCGCCGCAGTAGTGCTGCGGGAGCCCGTGCGCTTCGCCTACCTCTGAGCACGGATCAGTCGGGCGTCGCCGCGCAGTACGCGCACTCGTGCCGCTCTGACCAGTCCTTACGCTCCAGCGCCCCGGGCTGGAGCGCCCGGTGCCCGAAGTGCTTGCGGACCGCCATCCGAAACGTCCACAGTGTTTCGGCGAACTCGTGGTACGACTCGTGTCCGTCGGGCGACCGCAGGTCCGAACCCGCGCCGATCAGCTTGCGTATCGCCACCAGGCGGTGGAAGGCGGCCTCGCCGGCCACCACCAGATGCGGTGTGCCGGACATCAGCAGCCGCTCGCGTGCCTGGTACGCCCCGGCCTCGGTCATCGCCAGGCCGGCCGCCTGCCGGTCGCCGGCGGGGGCGGACCGCAGCGCGGTGTGCGCCGAGTCCAGGGCGAGGGCGAAGTCCACGCAGGTACGCCAGCGGTCCAGGTCGCGGTCGCGGGAGCGGGTGTCGCGCTCCCGGCGCAGGTCGACCAGGAGGCTGCCGGAGAGCGCGATGAGGGCACCCGCTCCCGTGCTCAGCAACGGCATCCAGTCCATGCTGGACATCGTGCCATCCGTACGAAAGTGGCCATGATCGAGTCTGGTCGCCCGGTGGGCGGCACCGGGTCGGCGGACATTTGACGTTCACCGAGAAGTTTCGGCGTGGGCTTGTACGCCGGCGGGCCGCCCGTCGAGAATATTTGTCGACAAGCTTCGATGTCCCATGATCTGGAGGCACCGTGGATCCGTCCGCCCCGCTGACCCGCCTGCGCCGCCTGGTCGGCACGTTCGCCCTGATCACCGCCATGGTCGCCGCGGCACTCGTCGGCCCGGCCGTGGTCGCGCCGACGCTGACCGACTCCGCCTCGGCCGCCGTCTACAACTCCTGCACGATGACCCGCTGCGCGGACGCCCGTGCCGCCCGCACCGGTTGGGCGGCCAAGGGCTTCCCGACCAGCCGTGGCTGGTACACCTGGAGCGGCGGGCTCTACAACTTCGCCGGTGGCCGGTTCTACAACCGGGAGGGCCAGCTCCCGGCCAGCGCCGCCTACTACGAGTACGACGTCTACCCCCGCCCGTACGGGGCTTCGCGCGACGCCTACCGGATCGTGGTCAACAAGAGCACCGGGAAGACCTGGTTCTCGCCGGACCACTACGCGAACTTCTACCTGCTCTGACTGCGCCCTCGGTCGGGCCGGGGTCACCCGGCCCGACCGGTGGAAGGATGACCGGATGCGCACCACCGAACCGCCGCCGTGGCTGGAACTGACCGCCGAGCGGGGCGACGGCACCGGCGCCGTCCCGGGTGCCGGCGCGCGGACCCGCGCCGAGCTGTTCACCCGGCTGGCGGAGACGCTCGACCTGCCCGGGTACTTCGGGCGCAACTGGGACGCCCTGGCCGACTGCCTGCTCGACCTGGTCGAGGCCGGCCCGCTCACCCTGACGGTCGAGGACGCCGATCAACTCCTCGGCGACGAGCCGCCCGCGCAGTTGGCCGCCCTGCTCGACGTGTTCGGCGACGCCTGGTCGCACGGCCGGCACCCGGTGCGGGTCGTGCTGCGCACCGGGCCGGAACGGCTGCCCGAGCTGCGCCGCCGGGTCACCGCCACCGGCTGACGCCACCGCGCTCCGAGCCAGCCGGGCCGGTGCTCTCCGGCCAGGCCGACCTGGTGGTCGCCGGGGGCGTCGCGCCGACCCTAGTTCGGCGTGTCGAGGATCGCGCTGAACCGTTCTTCGGCCAGGTCGAGCTGGGCGAAGATGTGCTGCTTCACCGGCGCGGACAGCGGGGTGTCCGGCCGGGAGATCAGGTCCCGGAACACCGGCACCAGCGGGCGGTACTTCGCCGCCGACCGGGCCACCTTCGGGCCGATGGTGTAGACCACGCCCACCCCGTTGTCGGTGAAGTCGGAGATCTTGATGACCCGGGCCCACGGCTCCCGGTCCAGGCTGGCCGTGACGTGTTCCCGGTACTGGACGTGCCGGTCGCGGTCGGGGTCGTACTCCGGATTGGTGACCGCGCCGACCAGGCGGGCGACGCGCGGGCCGAAGCGGGCGGCGAGGGCGGCCAGCGCCGCCGCCGTAGGGTCGGCGACACCCGGACCGGCCAGCTCGTCGGGGTGGTCCTCCACCGCGTCGTGCAACAGACCGGCGACGATGGCGTCGACGTCGCGCACCTGGTAGTGGTGCATCATCCGGATCGCCACCCGCAGCAGGTGGTTCAGGTACGGCTCGCGCACCCGCCGGTCGTCGCGGTGCAGCTCGGCGGCGAGGTCGAGGGCCTCGGTGAGGCGGTCGCGCGCTGCCGGGTCGAAGGCCCGGATCTCCAGCCGGAACCGCTCCAGCAGGCCACGCTCACCGTGGATCTCGGTGATCGCGTGCATCGGCATGGTGGCGAGGTACGGCGGGAGCTCCATCACCTACTTATAGCCGATCTTCACTGGCCGATGGTCGCGGCCGTCGGATGGGCGACGACTCAGGCGGTGCCCGACAGCCGCTTGACCAGCCGTACGACCGTGCCCTGCGGGGTGCCGTCGATGTCGGCCTCGTCCATCAGCCGAGCCATGATCAACCGACCTCGGCCCCGCTCCGACCCCTCCGAGCTGGCCTCCCGCCACCCGCCGGTGTCGGCGACCTCGACCAGAGGTCGGTGGGCACCCGCTCCGGGCCGGTCCGCCCGCGCTCGATGCGGGCGAAGTCGAGCAGGTCGCGGTCGGCGGAGCCTCCTGTGGTGGGCAGTGGGTGGGCCGCCACGCTGAGCGCCGGGCGGCGTGGCGGCCCACGTCCCGTCGGGCGCACCGCGCGGGCCACGCGGTGCCCCCGGCGGGCCTACCGCGGCAGCCGGTCCGCTCCGGCGAGCGCCCCGACCGCGAACGGGACCACCGGCGCGGGCAGCACCCGGCCGGCGCGCAGCGTCGGCGTCCAGCCGGCGTCGACGCCCAGGTCCGGGTCGTGGGTGGCGTTGTACGCGGCGACCAGGTCGACCGGGCGCGGCCGGTCACCGTCGGCGCGGACCCAGTTGCCGCGGGCGGTGAGGGCGGTGCCGCCCCAGTCGTGGAGCAGGTCCCCGGCGGCGATGTCGGCGCCCAGGGAGAAGTAGTTGTTCTCGGCGTGCACCGCGGACTGCACCCCGACGCCGATGGCGTACTCGAAGTCCGCACCGGCGAGCCGGTACCAGTTGTTGTAGACGTCGACCTGGCCGAACCGGACCCGGGGCAGCCGCTGGAGCACCCGGTCGAACAGGTTGTGGTGCAGCGTCACCTTCAGCCGGCCGACGTCCGGGCCCACCGTGTTGGACGAGCCGATGAGCATCAGCTTGTCCCGCCCGGTGAACCGGTTCCAGGAGGCGGTCACCAGGCTGGCGGTGTGGGTGATGTCCAGCGACCCGTCGTGCACCTGGTACGGCCGGCCGAAGTACGTCGGCTGGGCGCTGTCCGGGTTGTCGCCGTCGGTGAAGGTGTTGTGGTCGATCCAGACGTGCTCGCTGCGGCGCACCGAGATCTGGTCGTACTGGGAGTTCCAGTTGCCGGCGTCGCCGTCGGTGGGGGACCAGGCCGGGAAGCAGTCCCGGGCGTCGTCGAAGGTCAGGTTCCGCACGATGACGTTGCTGGCCCCGTCGATCATCAGGGTCAGGCCGGTCAGCGTCGCGCCGCGCAGCCCGACGATGGTGGTGTTCGGGCCGACGTTGATCTGGGTCTGCCGGGTCTGGTTCTTCACCGAGCGCACCCGCGCGTCCTCCAGCGTGCCGGCCGGCTTCACCCGGCCCCACACCGCCGGGTCGTACGCGGCCAGGTAGGCCTGGAGCGAGTACGCCGGGTCGGCCAGGTCGGTGCAGTCGAACAGGGTGCCGTCGTCGGCCTCGAAGCCGTCGACGACCCCGTCGACGACGATCACCTTCGGGGTGGCGTTGGTCCGGTTGGTGGCGTTGTCGCCGCCCAGGGCGCGGACCAGCTCGGTGCGGGTGCGGACCAGGTGCACCTGGTCGGCCCCGGCCGCCGCGCCGCCGGTGGTGCCGACCCCGTCGGCGGCCCAGCCGTCGCCGGCCGGCAGTGTCTGGCGGGCCAGCGCCTCGACGGCCCGGGGGACGCCGGCGGGGTCGGCGGACGCGGTGGTGCCGGGCGCGGCGGTCGCCGCCGCGCCCGGCACCAGGAGCAGGGAGAAGGCGACCAGGGTCGCCCCGAGAATCGGTGGACGCATGTGAGCTCTCCGAAGTGTCCGGTCGATGCGGCAGATCCCGTGACGGGTACGAAATGCCGATACGACTGACGGTATGGAAAGTCGCACAAGGTAGTCAATGAATTCAATATGCAGTTATTTTGCATTGAATCATGACAAGCGGCATTTGCCCGGCCGGTTGCGGTCGGGATTGCGACTGTTGCGCCCTATTTGCCAGCGGCCGGATCCTCCAGCATTTGCAGTGCGTTTTCCGTGGCCCACGCCCGGGCCCGCGGCTCAGCCGTCCTCCTCGTCCGTGAGCTCCCTGCGTACCGGCGGCACCGCCCACGGCACCGCCAGCTCCGACAACAGCGCCCCCCGTTCGGCGGCCCGGCGCAGGGCGGCGTTCACCCCGTGTACCGTCACCACCCGCTGCGGCCCCTCCCCGGTCACGCTCACCAGTTCGCGGCCGAGCAGGGTCGGCTCGGGCGCCGCCTGAACGACCTCCAGCACCGCGGTGAACGGCGCGGTACGCGCCAGCGGCGCGATCAGCGGCACACCGGCGGGGTCGGCCCGGTGCGCCACCAGGTTCTCCAGCAGGCCGCGCCGCCCGGGCACCTCCCGGGGCGCGTCGTCGCCGGGCAGCAGCAGCCGGTCGGTCGGATACTCCAGCACCGCCCGGCCCGCCGTGCCCGTCACGATCACCTCACCGGCGACGAAGTCCTCACCCGCCAGGGTCACCGCCGCCACGATCGGCGGCCCGCCGCGCGGGACCACCCGCAGGGTGGCCGTGTCGTCCACCTCGATCGGGCGGACCCGGTACCGCTCCAGCTCGACGGCCGCCGGGCGCACGGGCCTGCCGGCCACCGTCTCGGCCACCGCCAGGCACTGCATCACGGCGTGCGCCAGCGGGTTGGCCAGTGCCCCGTCCAGCACCGGCCGCCCGTCCAGCGTGCGCCGCCCCGCCCAGGGGGAGCGGGCGTAGTAGCCGTCCGAGCGTTGCCAGGCCGCGACCGTGGCGATGCCGGTGACCGTGCCGAGCCGGCCCTGCCGCACCGCGCCGGTCAACTCGGCCAGGGCGGCCGAGCCGAGCGCCTGGAAGCCCACCTGGCAGGCCCGGCCGGTGTCGGCCAGCGCCCGGGACAGCGTCCGGTGCTCGGCGGTGGAGAGCACCGGTGGTTTCTCCAGCAGCAGGTCCGCGCCGGCGGCCAGGACGTCCAGGGCGATCGGCAGGTGGGTGTGTGGCGGGGTGCAGACGATCACCACGTCCGGCCGGGCGGCGGCGAGCATCTCCCGGTGATCGGTGTGCACCGTGACGTCCGGTGGCACCGGCGCGGCCGGCTCCTCCTCGATCGGGCGTACGTCGACCAGCGCCACCAGCCGTACCC
Source organism: Micromonospora halophytica (assembly GCF_900090245.1). Lineage (GTDB taxonomy): Bacteria > Actinomycetota > Actinomycetes > Mycobacteriales > Micromonosporaceae > Micromonospora > Micromonospora halophytica. The sequence goes on along the minus strand of NZ_FMDN01000004.1, from coordinate 270,463 downwards.
GGCCGGTCTCGTGCAGCGGGGCGACCACCCGGCGGTGCCAGCGGCCGTGCCCGTTCGCCCCGACGATCGCCACCCGCGCCGGGGCCGCCGGCGCCCGATGCCCGGCGGCCCGACCGCTCGGCGCGCCGTACGCGGCCAGCCCGCCGGCAGCGGCGGGCGGCACCGCGCTCATGCCGCACCCTCGGTTCGCGACTGCGGGGCTCGCAGGCCCGGCTCACTCCTCGCGCTCACGGTGCACCCGCCAGGGTCGCCGCCACGCCGTGGCCGCGCAGGGCGGTCAGCCAGCCGGTCACCTCGTCGCGCACCTCGTCATCCTCGGCCAGCGCGGCCGGGAACACCTCCCGGAGGGCGAAGAGCGCGTCCACCGTGCCGGCCGGGGTGTCCGGGGCGGCGGCCAGCGCGGCCCGGATCCGGTCGGCGAGCGGGTCGTCCAGCGGTAGTCGCCGACCGTCGTCGGCCTGCCCGCCCACGAAGCGCAGCCAGGCCGCCACCACCAGCGCGCCCCAGTGCGCCGGTCGTCCCTGGGCGCGCAGGTCCCCGATGGTGTGCAGCACCCGCTGCGGCAGCTTCTGGGAGCCGTCCATGGCCACCTGGAGGGTGCGGTGCCGGATCGCCGGGTTGGCGAAGCGGGCCAGCACCTCCTCGCCGTAGTCGGTCACCCGGACCCCGTCCGGCGGGGTGAAGCTGGCGGCCACGTCCTCGGCGACGAAACGGCGCAGCACCCCGGTTAGGCCGGGCAGGGCGAGGGCGTCCGCGATCGTCTCGCAACCGGCCAGCGCGCCCAGGTAGGCCACCGCCGAGTGCACCCCGTTGAGACCGCGCAGCTTGAGCCGCTCCCACGGGCCGGCGTCGTCGGTCAGCACCGCGCCGGCCCGCTCCCAGGCCGGCCGGCCGCCGGGGAAGTCGTCCTCGACCACCCACTGGGTGTACGGCTCGGCCGCCACCGCCGCCAGGTCGGCCACCCCGAGCCTCGCGTGGGCGGTGGCCAGGGTCTCCCCGGTGCTGGCCGGGACGATCCGGTCCACCATCGTCGAGGGGAAACTCACCTGCGCGGCGATCCGGTCCAACGTCGCGTCCGGTGTGCCGGCCAGGGCCAGCGCCTGGCGTACCAGCCCGCGCAGCCGGTGGCCGTTGGCCGGCAGGTTGTCGCAGCTGACCAGCGCGACCGGGCCGGCATCGGCGGCGGCCCGGGCGAGCAGCCCGCGCACCAGCAGGCCGGGCACCGTCACCGGCGGTCGGTCACTGGTCAGGTCGAGGGTCAGCTCCGGGTCGGCGCGCAGCACTCCGCTGACCGGGTCGAGCTGGTACGCCTTCTCCGTCACGGTCAGGGTCACCACCCGGATCGCCGGGTCGGCGAGCAGGCGCACGACCGCCCCCGGGTCGCCGGCGGCGTGGCGTACCCCGGCCAGGGCCCCGACCACCCGGGTGGTGGCGCCCTCGGCGGAGAGCGTGGTGACACTGAACAGGGCGTCCTGCGCCGTCAGGGCCTCGACCAGCGCGGTGCTGCGCGGCGCGACCCCGACGATGCCCCACTCCCCGCCGGCCGCGCCGATCGCCGCCTCGGTGTAGACGGCCTGGTGGGCGCGGTGGAACGCGCCCAGCCCCAGGTGCACGACGCCGGCCGGCACCGTGCCCGGACGCAGCAGTGGCCGGCTCTCGGCGGGCACCCGGCGCAGGGTGGCCAGGCCGAGCCGCTCCGTGCCCACGCTCACCGCCACGCCGGGCCGTCCGGGAAGCGGAACTCGGCGATCGACTCCGGCTTCATGCTGGTGCTGTAGCCGGGGGCGGTGGGCAGCACGTACCGGCCGCCGTGGGTGCGGACCGGGTCGACGAAGTGCTCGTGCAAATGGTCGACGTACTCGACCATCCGCCCCTGAAGGCTGGTGCCGACCCGCAGGAAGTCGAACGCGGTCAGGTGCTGCACGTACTCGCAGAGCCCGACCCCGCCGGCGTGCGGGCAGACCGGCACCCCGAACTTCGCCGCCATCAGCAGCTCGGCGAGGACCTCGTTGATCCCGCCGACCCGGCAGGCGTCGACCTGCATCACACCGATCGCCTCGGCCTGCAGCAGCTGCTTGAAGATCACCCGGTTGGCGGCGACCTCGCCGGTGGCGACCCGGCACCGCCCGCCGGTCAGCTCGGTCACCGCGCGGGCGATGCGGGCGTGGCCCAGCACGTCGTCGGCGTGCGTCGGCTCCTCGATCCAGTACGGGTCCACCTCGGCCAGCGCCGTCATGTTGGTGATCGCCTCGTCCACGTCCCAGACCTGGTTGGCGTCCATCATCAGCAGCGCGTCCGGGCCGATCTCGGCCCGGATGATCCGGGCCCGTCGCAGGTCGTCCTCCGGCGGCCCGCCGACCTTCATCTTCATCGCCCGCCACCCCTGGGCGTACGCCTCGCGGGTCAGCGCCCGCACCTTGTCGTCCGGGTAGCCCAGCCAGCCGACCGAGGTGGTGTACGACGGCAGCCCGTCGCGCTCCAGCTCGGCGAGCCGGTCGGCCAGCCCGTCGCGGCCCTTGTCGAGGATGGCGGCGGCCTCATCCGGGGTCAGCGCGTCGGTGATGTGGTGGAAGTCGACGTTGGCGACCAGTTCGTCGGTGGGCAGCTCGGCCAGGTAGCGCCACATCGGCTTGCCGGCGAGCTTGGCGCGCAGGTCCCAGACCGCGTTGACCAGCGCGCCGGTGGCCATGTGGATGACGCCCTTCTCCGGGCCCAGCCAGCGCAGCTGCACGTCGGCGACGAGCGAGCGCCAGAACACCACCGGATCGGCCTCGATCTCGGCGACGGTGCGTCCCCGCACGTGGTGGGCCAGGGCGCGGACCGCGGCGCAGGTGATCTCGTTGCCCCGGCCGTTGGTGAAGGTGAACCCGGCGCCGGTCGGGCCGCCGTCGGTGCGCAGCTCGACGTAGGTGGCCGAGTAGTCGCCCCGGTTGATCGCGTCGGAGCCGTCGCCGGCCGCCGCGGTGGGGAAGCGCACGTCGTGCACGTCGACGCCGGTGATCCTGACACTCATGACATCTCCCCGAACTTGAAGACCTTCTTCGGCAGCCGGTACGCCAGGTCGACGACGGTCTCGGCGGCCTCGTCCTCGGCCAGCCGGTGCTCGGCGACCAGCCGGGCGAGGAAACCGGCGTCGATCCGGCGGGCCACGTCGTGGCGTACCGGGATGGAGCAGAACGCGCGGGTGTCGTCGACGAACCCGGCGGTGTTGTAGAAGCCGGCCGACTCGGTGACCGCCTCCCGGAAGCGCCGCAGCACCTCCGGGGAGTCCAGGAACCACCAGGGCGCGCCGAGGTAGAGCGCGGCGTACCCGCCGGCGAGCGGGGCCAGCTCCCGGCTGAACGTGTACTCGTCCAGGGTGTAGACGACCACCCGCAGCCGGGGGTCGTTGCCGTGGGCGTCGAGCAGCGGGGCGAGGGCGTTGACGTACTCGGTGGCCTGCGGGACGTCGCCGCCGACGTCGCGGCCGTGGGTGGCGTACAGCCAGCGGTTGTGGTTGCGCGCCGCTCCCGGGTGCAGTTGCAGGACCAGGCCGTCGTCCAGTGACATCCGGGCGAACTCCACCAGCATGTGCGCCCGGAACGCCTCGGCGTCGGCCGCGTCGGCCTCGCCGCGCAGGCCCTTGCTGTAGAGGGCCGCGGCCTCCGCCGTGGAGAGCGCCAGGGTGCGGGCGGTCGGGTGGCCGTGGTCGGAGGAGGTGGCGCCGGCGGCGATGAAGGCCGCCCGTCGGGCGCGCAGCGCCGCCAGGTAGCCGGCGTACGTGCCGGTGTCCTCGCCGGCGATCTCGCCGAGCCGCTCGACGTTGGTCCGCCAGCCGTCGAACTCCATGTCGACGACGTTGTCGGGCCGGAAGGTGGTGACCACCCGGCCACCCGGCCCGCCCCAGCCGTCGGCGGCGAGCTTGGCGTGCCGGCCGAGGTCGTCCAGCGGCGACTCGGTGGTGGCCAGGACCTCGATGCCGAACCGCTCGAACAGCGCCCGGGGGCGGAACTGCGGCTCGGCGAGCCGGGCGGCCAGCTCGTCGTAGACGGCGTCGGCGGTGGCGGGGGAGAGGAGGGTGGTCACCCCGAACACGTCGGCGAAGGTCCGTTCCAGCCAGAGCCGGGACGGGGTGCCGCGGAACAGGTGCCAGTGCGCGGCGAAGAGCCGCCAGATGGCCCGCCCGTCGGTCTCCACCGGGCTGCCGTCCACCGTCGGCACCCCGAGCCGCGCCGGGGGCACCCCCTGGCTGAGCAGCATCCGGGTGAGGTAGTGGTCGGGCACGATGAGCAGCCGGGCCGGGTCGGGGAACGGGCGGTCCTCGGCGAGGATCGCCGGGTCCACGTGCCCGTGCGGCGAGATGATCGGCTGCGGCGCGGCCAGGGCGTACAGCTCCCGGGCGAGCCCGCGGACGCCCGGGTCCGCGGGCAGGAGCAGGTCAGGGGTTGGCACGGGGACTCCTCGCAGGGTCAGGGCAGGGGGAGCAGGTCGGCGACCCGGACCGGCTCGCCGGTCTCCATGCAGCGGTTGGCCGCCAGGCCGGTGAGCAGGGCGAGCGCGCCGTCGCGCGCGGTGGCGGCCCGGTGCAGCGGGTCGGCCGCGCCGCCGAAGAGCACCCGGGTCATCCGGGCGTCCGCCCCACCGTGGCCCTGCCGGGTGTGACCCTCGACCGGGATGACGGTGGGCGGCTCCCAGAACGGGCGCAGGGTGAGGGTGGCGCCGCCGGACTCGGCGGCGGCCTCGTCGCCGTGCAGGGCCGCGCCCTTGAGCGCGCCGGCCGCCGCCGGGCTGACGAAGTCGCTCTCGACGACCTCCAGCTCCAGCCGGCCCCGGCTGCCGTTGACCATCACCCGGTAGCCCTCCCAGGGGGCGTACGCGGTGAGGTGGTAGGTCATCGTCGCGCCGCTGCTGTAGCGGGCCAGCACCGCCATGTCGTCCTCGATGGTGACGCCGGGGGCGAACACGTTGCGGTCCCGCTGGTAGCCGTCCTCGGCCTCCGCGTCGAGGTAGAGCTCGCGCAGCCGGGGATGTTCGGCCAGCCGCAGCGCGAACGGGTCGTCGGCGGCGGCGGGGGCGTCGTGCGCCCGGTCGTAGTCGCGGGCGTACCCGTGCCGGCGGCCCTCGTCGCCGTAGAAGAAGAGCCGGCCGGCGGCGTACACCTCGACCGGTTCGGCGTCGAGCCACCAGTTGACCAGGTCGAAGTGATGGCTGGCCTTGTGCACCATCAGTCCGCCGGAGGACGCCTTGTCCCGGTGCCAGCGGCGGAAGTAGTCGGCGCCGTGCCGGACGTCGAGCAGCCACTCGAAGTGCACCGACCCGATCTCGCCGACCGCCCCGTCGGCGAGCAGCCGGCGCAGCTGCTCGTGCAGCGGGTTGTAGCGGTAGTTGAAGGCGACGGTGACCTGCCGTCCGGTCTCGGCGACGGCGTCCAGGATGCGCCGGCAGCGCGGGGCGTCGACGGTCATCGGCTTCTCGGTGATCACGTCGCAGCCGGCGTGCAGCGCGGCGACGATGTACTCGTCGTGGGTGGCGTCGACGGTGGTCACCAGGACCACGTCGACGCGTTCCTTCTCGAGCATGGCGACGAAGTCCCCGGCCCGGTACGTCGGCACGGCCGGGTGGCCCAGCTCGACCAGCCACCGGTTGTGGGCGTCCATCCGGGCGGAGTTCACATCGGCGAAGGCGACCAGCTCCGCGTGGTCGGCGTGCTCGGTGACCAGGGCGCGGACGAACATCTCGGCGCGGGCTCCGGTGCCGACGAGGGCATGGCGGCGTCGCCGCCCGGGTGGTGGTGACATGCGGTGGACCTTCCGCTCTTCACTGCAAAGGTTTGCAGCGAAGAAACCACGCCGATGAAGACCGCGTCAACGATGGAGACCAATCCCGTGGCACTCGCCCCGATTTATGGGAATTTGATGGCCCCGTGGGAGCGTGGTCGCAACCGAGCCGTAACAATCTGCCGTTGACACCAGAGCAACCGTTTGCATTAATTGGCGGCACCCATGTGACCGCAGCCACAACACCTGACGAGGGGGCCTGCCCGTGCCAGCCACCATCCGCGACGTCGCGCGGGCCTCCGGCGTGCACATCTCCACGGTGTCGCGCACCTTCTCGGCACCGCACCTGGTCAACCCGGAAACCAGGGTACGGGTGCTGGCCAGCGCCGAGGAGCTGGGCTACCGGCCGAACCGGGCCGCCCGGGCGCTGATCACCGGCCGTACGCACAACATCGGCCTGATCATCGCCGACATCGCCAACCCGTTCTTCCCGCCGCTGATCAAGGCGGCCGAGGGGCAGGCCCGGCACCGGGACTACCACGTCTTCGTGGCCGACACCAACGAGGACCCGACGGCCGAGGAGGAGCTGGTCCACGCCCTGGCCAAGCAGGTGGACGGCGTGCTGCTGTGCAGCCCCCGGATGAGCAACAGCCTCATCGAGCAGGTCAGCAGGGAGGTCCCGGTGGTGGTGATAAACCGGCAGGTCGCCGGGCTGCCCTGCGTGATGATGGACGTCGGTCAGGGCGCCCGGTCCGCGATCGAGCACCTGCTCGGCCTCGGTCACCGGCGGATCGCCCTGCTCGGCGGCCCGCGCGGCTCCTGGACCAACCGTGAGATCCGGCGGGCGGCCGGGGCCGCCGCCCGCGCCGGCGGCGCCGAGCTGACCCTGCTCGGCCCCAACCCGCCCACCGAGACCGGTGGCGGCGCGCAGGCCGAGCAGGTACGCCGCAGCGGCGTCACCGCCGTGCTCGCCTACAACGACCTGATGGCGATCGGGCTGATCGAGGGACTCGACCAGCTCGGCCTGCGGGTCCCGCAGGACGTCAGCGTCGTCGGGGTCGACGACATCGCGCTGAGCCGGCTCACCCGCCCCAAGTTGACGACGGTGGCCACGCCGACCGCGGCCGCCGGCCGGACGGCCGTCGACATGCTGTTGCAACACGACTCCGAGCCCCGCCCGCGCGGTGGGGGTCGGTCAGCGGCAGTCGGCGACCGTCGCACCACCGCACAGGTAATGCTCCAGACCGAACTGGTCATCCGCGACTCGACCGGACCCGTTCCGGAAACCGGTCGAACCCGCCCCGGAGGTACCCCGGAGAGCCCGGGTCCGCATCGCCTTGCGGACCCGGGCGGCCCGGCCCGCACCACCGGTGGCGTCGTCGCCTCCTAACGCCGAGGAGTGAGCGCAGATGCACCCCGCAACGTCCCCCACCGCCGGCACGCCGGCCGAACCCTCCCACCGTACCCTCGCCCCCCGCCGTCGATTCCTGCGCGGCCTGGTCGCCGCCGTGGTCGCCGCGCCGTTGCTGTTCGGCGCCGCGGCCTGCGGCGACGACAGTGACGCCGGTGACGGCAAGGTCAAGCTCTCCATCTTCTGGTGGGGCGGCGAGAACCGGGCCAAGCTCACCGAGGACGCCCTGGCCCTCTACACCAAGAAGAACCCGAACGTCACCTTCGAGAAGACCTGGCAGGCCAACCAGGGCTACTTCGACAAGCTGGCCACGCTGACCGCCGGCGGCAACCCGCCGGACCTCTTCCAGATCGACGACAACTACCTGTCCGAGTACGCCGAGCGCAGCACGGTGCTGGACCTCAACAGCTACTCCGACTCCGGCAAGCTCGACGTGTCGAAGTTCCCCAAGAGCCTGCTGGAGTACGGCGTCGTCGACGGCAAGCTCGCCGGGGTGGCCTCCGGCGAGAACACCCAGGGCCTGGTCTACAACAAGACCCTGCTGACCAGGAACGGGCTGCCCGAGCCGACCACCGGCATGAGCTGGGAGGAGCACATCGCCTGGGCCGAGCAGGTGACGAAGAAGACCAAGGTCCCCGGCACCCAGGACCCGAGCGCCGACTACAAGGCGTTCTGGGTGTGGCTGCGCCAGCAGGGCAAGGACCTGTACAAGGGCAAGGACCTCGGCTTCGACGAGGCGGACGTGACCAGGTGGTTCGAGCTGTGGAAGGGTGCCCGCGAGCGGGGCGCCACCCCGACCCCGGACGTGATCCACGAGGGCAACGCCAGCGACGTCACCAAGCAGCTCGTGGTCACCGGCAAGGCCGCCACGAGCTGGGTCTGGGTCAACCAGATGCCCGACCTGAAGAAGAACACCAAGGACGAACTGGGCGTCGTGGCGTACCCGGGTGACCCGAGCGGGCAGTGGGCCCGGGCCGCGATGTACTGGTCGGTGTTCAAGGGCAGCAAGAACCGGGACGTCGCGGTTGACGTGATCAACTTCCTGGCCAACGACCCGGAGGCGGTCGCGCTGCTCGGCACCGACCGCGGCCTGCCCTCCAACCTCGACCTGCGCGCCAAGGTCAGCGAGACGGCGACCGACCCGGCGATGAAGCAGTCCATCCAGGTCGAGACCGAGCTGGCGCAGAAGTTCGGCCAGGCGGCGCAGGTGCCGATCAAGGGCCACAGCAAGGTCAAGTCGGAGCTGGTCAAGGCCGCCGAGAACGTCCAGTACGGCCGGATCACCCCGGCCGAAGCGGCGGCGCAGTACGTCGCGGCCTGCAAGTCCGCGATCGTCTGACCTCGCGGTCGACGGAAAGGAGCCGGCCCCGTGGCCCTCACCACGGCCCCCGGCCGGACCACCCGGACCGGTTCCCCCCGGCCCCACGCCACCCGGCGTGGGGCCGGCCGGGACCGGCACGGCGAAGGTCTGGCGGGTTACGTATTCCTCTCGCCCTGGCTCATCGGACTGATGGGCGTCACGGCGATCCCCATGCTGCTCTCGCTCTACCTGAGCTTCACCAACTACGACATCCTCACCCCGCTGTCCGAGGTCGAGTGGGTGGGGCTGGCCAACTACGAACGGATGTTCACCCAGGACCCGTCGTACTGGCACGCCGTCCAGGTCACCCTCACCTTCGCGCTGGTGGCCGTGCCGCTGAAGCTCGCCGCCGCGCTCGGCGTCGCGCTGCTGCTCAACAAGGCCTGGCGCGGGGTGGGGCTGTTCCGCAGCCTGTTCTACCTGCCGTCGCTGCTCGGCGGCAGCGTCGCGCTGGCCATCGTCTGGGTCAACATGTTCAACCGCGACGGCGCGTTCAACTCGTTCCTGGCGATCTTCGGCATCGAGGGGCTGCCCTGGGTCAACGACCCGGACTGGGCCCTGGAGACCCTGATGCTGCTGGCGATCTGGCAGTTCGGCGCCCCCATGGTGATCTTCCTGGCCGGGCTCAAGCAGGTCCCGTCCGAGCTGTACGAGGCCGCCTCGGTCGACGGCGCGAACCGGTTCCGCCAGTTCTGGCACGTCACCCTGCCGATGCTCTCGCCGGTGATCTTCTTCAACCTGGTGCTCGAGACGATCAACGGATTCCAGGGCTTCACCGCGGCCTTCGTGCTCAGCAACGGCACCGGCGGCCCGGTCGACTCGACCCTGATGTACACGCTGAAGCTGTACATCTCCGGCTTCACCGACCTGGAGATGGGCTACGCCTCGGCGATGGCCTGGGTCTTCCTGATCGCGATCGGGCTCATCACCACGGTCTTCTTCAGCACCGGGCGGTTCTGGGTGCACTACTCCGACGGGGAGCGGTGATGACGGCGGTGACCTCGACGGGGGCCCGGGTGGGCGCCCGCAAGCCGAGTGGACGGCAGGCGCTGCGCCTGATCGTCCTGATCGCGATCGTCGCGGTCGTGCTCTACCCGCTGTTGTGGATGCTCGGGACGTCGGTGAAGTCCCAGGAGGAGATCGTCAACAACATCGGCCTGCTGCCGGAGACGTTCACCCCGGGCAACTACACCGACGGGTGGCGCAACTTCGACTTCAGCTTCGGCAAGTTCTTCCTCAACAGCGCGATGGTCAGCCTGCTCACCGTGGTCGGCAACGCGGTCTCCTGCCTGCTGGCCGCGTACGCCTTCGCCCGGCTGCGCTTCCGGCTGCGCGGCGTCTGGTTCGCCGTCATGATCGGCACCCTGCTGCTGCCCGGGCACGTGCTGATCGTGCCGCAGTACATCCTGTTCCGCAGCCTGGGGCTGGTCGGCGCGGACTGGCCGTACCTGCCGCTGCTGATCCCGCAGTTCCTGGCCACCGAGGCGTTCTTCGTCTTCCTCATGGTCCAGTTCATGCGGGGCATCCCGCGCGAACTGGACGAGGCCGCCAAGATCGACGGGGCCAGTCCGTTCGGCATCTTCCGGCACGTCATCCTGCCGTTGAGTCGCCCGGCGCTGGTCACCACCGCGATCTTCTCGTTCATCTGGACCTGGAACGACTTCTTCCGGCAACTGGTCTTCCTGTCCAATCTGGAGGACTACACGGTGCCGGTGGCGCTGACCCTGTTCATCGACTCCACCAGCCAGAGCGCGGTCGGGCCGATGTTCGCCATGTCGGTGCTGTCGCTGCTGCCGGTCTTCCTGTTCTTCCTCGCCTTCCAGCGGATGCTGGTCGAGGGCATCAACACCAGCGGGCTCAAGGGATGAGCGACGAGCGGCCCCGCCGCGACTGGCGGGACACCCTGCGCGACGCCACCGACCTGGCGCTGCTCGGCTTCGCCCTGGTGCTGGCCGCGCTGCCGCTGCTCACCCTGGCCCCGGCGGCGGCCGCCGCCAGCGCCGCGGTGCACGACCGGGTGGCGCTGGGCGGCTGGCCGGCCCTGCGGACCACGCTGTCCCGGTTCGGCCGGGCGCTGCCGGCCGGCCTGGCGGTGAGCGTCGCCGCGCTGGCGGTCGCCACCGCGCTCGGCGTCGACCTGGCCGCGCTCGCCGCCGGGCGGGTCCCCGGGGGTCCGCCCGCGCTGGCCCTCACCGTCGTGGTCACCGCCGCCCTGGCCGGGTACGCCGGCCTGGTCGTGGTCGAGGTCGGACGGGCCGGCGGGCGGGGCTGGCGGGACGCGGCCCGGGCAGCGGCGCGCACCGCGGCGCGGCAGCCCGGCACCTGGGCCGCCACGAGCGGGGTGTGCGCGGTCGCCGGGCTGCTCGGCGTGCTGGTCACCCCGGTGGCGGCGCCGATCCTCGCCGGGTACGCCCTGGCCGCCCTGCACGCCGTCGCCACCCGCCGGCCGGCGGCCCGGACGGAGGCGTCGTGAGCGACGAGCCCCGGCTGCGGGTCGGCGACGTCGAGGTGGCCCGCTACGTGCTCCACCCCGACCTGGACCGCAGACACGGCCCCCGGCCGTACCTGCACCCGGTCCGTACGCTCGCCGGCACGCCGGTCACCGACACCCTCCCGGCCGACCACGTCTGGCACCTCGGGGCGTCCCTGGCCGTGCAGGACGTCGACGGCACCAACCTGTGGGGCGGCCGGACGTACGTCCGGGACACCGGCTACACCTGGCGGGACGACCACGGCGTGATCGCCCACACCGGGTGGGTCGACCGGAGGCCGGACCGGCTGGAGCACGAACTGCGGTGGCGTGACCCCGACGGCGGGGTGCTGCTCACCGAGCGCCGCCGGCTCGGCGCGGCACCGGTGGCCCCGGGCGTGTGGCGGCTCGACGTCGACTACACCCTCACCGCCCCCGCCGGGCGGGACGTGCACCTGGGCAGCCCCGCCACCAACGGCCGCCCCGGCGGTGCCGGCTACGGCGGGTTCTTCTGGCGGGCCGTCGCCGAGGGTGAGCCCCGGGCCTTCAGCGCCTCGGCGGACGGGGAGGAGTCGGTCAACGGCAGCGCCGAGGCGTGGGTCGCGTTGACCGGCGTCGGGCCGGGCGGTGGGGCGTACACCCTGGTCTTCACGGGCCTCGGCCCCGGCGACCGGTGGTTCGTGCGGACCGCGATGTACCCGGGGGTCTGCGTGGCCTTCGCCTTCGATCGGCCGGCGGTGGTGCCGGCCGGCGGCGACCGGCGCGGCCGGCACGCGGTGCTGGTCGCCGACGGGACGCTCGACCGGCCGCGGATCGCCGCCCTGCTCGACGGCGGGGCCACCGCGTGAGCGCGAGGAGTGAGCCGGGTGGTGTCGGGCCGGTCGACGACGGCCACGGGGCGTCGTCGGTGCCGGCCGACACCACCGGTCCGGAGGTGGCCACCGTCGGCGAGACGATGGTGCTGCTCAGCCCCGATCCGGCGGGGCCGCTCGATCGGGCCGACCGGCTCGGGGTCTCCGTCGGCGGCGCCGAGTCCAACGTGGCGGTGGGGCTGGCCGCGCTCGGACACCGGGTGAGCTGGGTGAGCCGGGTCGGCGACGACCCGTTCGGGCGTCGGGTGGTGCGGCAGGTCGCCGCCGCCGGGGTGGACACCACGCTGGTCGAGGTCGACCCGGCCGCGCCCACCGGCGTCTACCTCAAGGACCCGGCCCCCGGGGGCACGGCCGTGCACTACTACCGGGCCGGCTCCGCCGCCTCCCGGCTCGGGCCGCAGGCGCTGGACGACCGGCGGCTGGCCGGCGTCCGGCTGCTGCACCTGTCCGGGGTGACCGCCGCGCTCTCGCCGTCCTGCACGGCGTTGATGGAGCGGGCGCTGGTCGGGCGACCGCTGCCCGGCACCCGGGTCAGCTTCGACGTCAACCACCGGGCCCGGCTCTGGCCCGCCCCCACCGCCGCGCCGGTGCTGCGCCGGCTCGCCGACCACGCCGACGTGGTCCTGGTCGGCCTCGACGAGGCGCGGACGCTCTGGGACACTCCGGATCCGGTCGCCGTGCGGACGCTGCTGCCCGGCCCGGAGCTGGTGGTGGTCAAGGACGCGGCGGTCGGCGCGACCGCGCTGCCCCGCGCCGGCGCGGCCGTCTTCGTGCCGGCGTTGCCGGTGCCGGTACGCGAACCGGTCGGCGCGGGCGACGCCTTCGCCGCCGGGTTCCTCTCCGGGCTGCTGCGCGGCCTCGCCCCGCGCGACTGCCTGCGGCTCGGGCACCTCTGTGCCGCGCCCACCCTCACCGTGGCCGGCGACACCGCGCCGCCGCCCGATCCGGCACTGATCGACCGTCTGCTCGCCCTGCCGGACGCCGGATGGGCCGCGCTGGACCCCGTGGCGGTGGGGCTCGTCCGTCCCGCGACCACCACTGACCAGGGAAGGAACGACGGATGACGTCGCACGACTTCGGGGGGATCTTCGCCGACGCACGGGTGATGGTGATCCTGCGCGACCTGCCGCCGGCGGAGACCGTCCGCCTCGCCGAGCAGGCGTGGGAGCTGGGCATCGACGTGGTGGAGGTGCCGATCCGTACCGCCGACGCGGTGCTGGCCCTGCGGGCCGTGGTGCAGGCCGGGCGGGAGCGGGGCAGGCTGGTCGGCGCCGGGACGGTCCGCACCCCCGCCCAGGTACGCCAGGCCGCCAGCGCCGGCGCGGCGTTCACCGTCGCGCCCGGGCTGGATCTGGCGGTCGCCGACGCGGCGGTCACCTACGGCATCCCGCACCTGCCGGGGGTCGCCACCCCGACCGAGGCGCAGCGTGCCCTCGATCACGGGCTGTTCTGGCTCAAGGCGTTCCCGGCGGTGAGCCTCGGGCCGCAGTGGTTCAAGGCGGTGGCCGGGCCGCTGCCGGAACTGCGTTTCGTGGCCACCGGCGGGATCGACGCGGACAACGCGGGAGACTTTCTCGCGGCAGGCGTCAGGGTGGTGGCGGTCGGGTCGGCGCTGTCCGATCCGCGGCAGATCCCCCGGCTGGCGGCGCTGATCTGAGCCTCAGCGTCGTCGGTCCGAGGCCACCGGAGACGGATCCGCCGCGGCCGTCGCGCGTGTTCAAGGGGAGCTCGGTCGGCGTCTGCGTCTGGCTGCTGCGAGAGCCGGTGGGCGAGCCATTGTTCTTCAGCCAGGGGACGACGTCCCACGTGGACGGCGACGAGATCGGCGGCTGGCCGCAGAATTTGTGACCCAGGTCACACACTCACGGTCGTGGATGTGGTCTAGATTACACGCTAATTACCTGCCGGTAACCTAAATGAATTAGGAGCGACCATGGCCGTACCCCCCGACGGCACCATCGCCCATACCCGCTGGGCCCGACTGACGGCGCTCGCCGCGAGCGTCCTCGTCGCAGTCGTCACCGCCGTCTTCGGCGCCGCCGCCCCTGCGGCCGCCACCCCCCGCAATCCGGTGATCTTCGTCCACGGCTTCCTGGGCGAGGTCAAGACCGACTGGAGCGTGCTGGTCGAGGAATTCCGCAAGGAGGGCGTCACCTCGCTGTGGGAGTTCACGTACTGGTCGCCGCAGTCGAACAAGACCACCGCGCAGGAGCTCGCCAAGGCCGTCGACTCGGTGCTCGCCCAGACCGGTGCGGCGAAGGTCGACATCGTCACCCACTCCATGGGCGGGCTCAACAGCCGCTGGTACCTCAAGTTCCTCGGCGGCACCAGCAAGGTCGACGCCTGGGTCTCGCTCGGCGGCCCGAACCACGGCACCGGCTGGGCTTACGCCTGCTGGGTTCAGGCCTGCTACGACATGCGCCCCGGCTCGGGGTTGCTCACCACGCTCAACGCCGGGGACGAGACCCCAGGCTCCGTCCGGTACGCCACCTGGTGGTCGCCCTGCGACGGGATCATCAACCCTGACAGCAGCGTGATCCTCAGCGGCGCGACCAACACCAAGACCGGGTGTATCGGGCACAACAGCATCCCCACCAACCGCACCGTCGCGGCCCAGGTGGTCGGTTTCGCCATGTGAGCCGTGCCGGTGCTCCCGTCAGCCGGCCCCACGGTGCCGGCTGACGGGAGCCGGTCGTTCGCAGAAGAGGCGCTCGCTCTCCCGGTCTCAGGACCGGACCGCGTTGGTCGCCGAGTTCGGCGATTTCCTCGCCAACTTCCCGCCTGTCAGATTCGGAACGGGGCGCGTGTCGAGGCGCCGCGCCGTTCAGCGCGGGGCGGGGCCCAGGCTCTCCCGGCGGACCAGCTCGGCGGGGAGGACCTCGACCCGGGAGCGGTCGGCGGCCGGGCCCAGGGCGAGCGTCATCGCCCGGGCGCCCAGCTCCACCAGGGGCAGCCGGACGGTGGTCAGCGTCGGGGTGACGTCGGCGGCGACCGGCATGTCGTCGAAGCCGGCCACCGACACCTGGTCGGGCACCCGGACGCCGCGCTGACGCAGCAGGGCCAGGGCGCCCACGGCCATCGAGTCGTTGAGGGCGACCAGCGCGGTCAACCCGTCGACGGTGTCCAGCAGCTCGGCGGCGGCGCGGGCGCCGCCGTCGCGGTCGAAGTCGGCGTACCGGACGTGGTCGTCGTCGAGGGTGACGCCGCCGTCGGCCAGGGCGGCCCGTAGCCCGCGCAGCCGGTCGGTGATCGTGGTGAGCACCCGGGGGCCGGCGATCACGCCGATCTGCCGGTGGCCCAGGCGGAGCAGTTCCTCGCCGAGCAGTCGGCCACCGACGTCGTTGGCGGGCATCACCGCGTCGCCCGGGTGCTCGTGGCGGCCGATCACCGCCACCCGGCCGCCGGTCGCCTCGTACGCGGCAAGCTTCTCGGTGAGCCGGGCGGTGAAGTCGGCGTCGTGGTAGCCCGAGCCGGCCAGCACGATCGCGGCGACCTGCTGACCGCGGAGCATCTCGACGTACTCCAGCTCGCGCTCGGGGTCGCGGTAGCTGTTGCAGATGATGACCAGCCGGCCCCGGTCGGTGGCCACCCGTTGCAGACCCCGGGTCACCTCGGCGAAGTACGGGTCGGAGACGTCGTGCACCACCACGCCGACGACGCTGCGCTGCGGCCGGGCCAGCAGTTGGGCGTGCGCGTTGGGGACGTACCGCAGCTCGGCGACGGCGCTCAGCACCCGTTCGCGCAGCTCGTCGGCGACGGGTTTGCTGCTGCCGTTGATCACCCGGGACGCGGTGGCGGGGGAGACGCCCGCGCGGCGGGCCACGTCGGCCAGCGTCGCCAACGAGTCACCCCCCAGTGCCTGCCCGGTCCCGCGTGCCATGCGGTCGCGGACAGGCTACCGCAAGATCATCGGGAAAGCCCTTGCCCGGCTTGGTCGTTGCCACCTACGCTGCCAGGAAAGCGCTTACCTGCGCCGTCAATCAGGGAAGGACGACCATGTCCCGAAGGTCGATCGGCATCATCGTCAACGGCGTCACCGGTCGGATGGGATACCGCCAGCACCTGGTCCGGTCGCTGCTGGCCATCCGCGAACAGGGCGGCCTGGCGCTGCCCGACGGCACCCGGATCTGGCCGGAGCCGATCCTCGTCGGCCGCGACGAGGGCCGGCTGCGCGCGGTCGCCGAGCGGCACGGGCTCACCGACTGGACCACCGACCTCGCCGCCGCGCTCGTCCGCGAGGACGCGGAGATCTACTTCGACGCGCAGGTCACCCAGCAGCGGGAGAAGGCCATCCGGCAGGCCATCGAGGCCGGCAAGCACATCTACACCGAGAAGCCCCTCGCCGAGTCCAGCGCCGCCGCGATGGAACTGGTCCGGGCCGCCGACGCGGCGGGCATCCGCACCGGCGTCGTACAGGACAAGCTCTTCCTCCCCGGCCTGCGCAAGCTCAAGCGGCTCATCGACGGCGGCTTCTTCGGCCGGATCCTCTCCGTACGCGGCGAGTTCGGCTACTGGGTCTTCGAGGGCGACTGGCAGCCCGCCCAGCGTCCCTCCTGGAACTACCGGGCCTCCGACGGCGGCGGCATCGTCATGGACATGTTCCCGCACTGGCAGTACGTGCTGGAGGAGCTCTTCGCCCCGGTGCAGGCCGTCACCTGCCTCGCCGCCACCCACGTACCCGAGCGGGTCGACGAGGCCGGCCGCAGCTACCCGGCCACCGCCGACGACGCCGCGTACGGCATCTTCGAACTCGACGGCGGGATCGTCGCCGCGCTCAACTCGTCCTGGTGCACCCGGGTGCACCGTGACGAACTCGTCGAGTTCCACGTCGACGGCACCGAGGGCAGCGCCGTCGCCGGACTGCGCCGCTGCCGGGTGCAGCACCGCGCCGTCACCCCCAAGCCGGTCTGGAACCCGGACCTGCCCGCCACCGAGGACTTCCGCGCCCAGTGGACCGAGGTGCCCGACAACGAGGAGTTCGACAACGGCTTCAAGGTGCAGTGGGAGGCGTTCCTGCGGCACGTCGTCGCCGGCGCGCCCTTCGGCTGGGACTTCCTCGCCGGGGCGCGCGGCGTGCAGCTCGCCGAGCTGGGGCTGCGCTCGGCCCGCGAGGGGCGCCGCGTCGAGGTGCCGGAGCTGACCCGGTGAGCGCCACCGTCCACCTGCCCGGCGGCGAGGCGTACCGGCTGCGCGGAGGGCGGGGCTTCCCGCGCCCCGCAGGGCCGTCAACCAGCCGGGTGGCGTACGCGGCGGCGCACGTCGTCGCCGACCCGGGGGCGGAGAACGTGCCGGGGGCACCGGCCGCCGTCGACTGGGAACGCACCCTGGCCTTCCGGCACCACCTCTGGTCGTACGGGCTCGGGGTCGCCGAGGCGATGGACACCGCCCAGCGCGGCATGGGGCTGGACCACGCCGCCTGCCGGGAACTGATCCGGCGCAGCGCCGCCGAGGCCCGCGCCGTCGGCGGGCGGATCGTCGCCGGCGTCGCCACCGATCAGCTCCCGCCCGGCCCGACCTCGTTGACCCTGATCGTGGACGCGTACACCGCACAGCTCGCCGAGGTGGCCGCTGCCGGGGCCCGGCCGGTGCTGATGTGCAGCCGGCAGCTCGCCGCCACCGCCACCGACGCCGAGGACTACCTACGGGTGTACGACCGGCTGCTCACCGCCGCCGACCAGCCCGTCGTCCTGCACTGGCTCGGTGACATGTTCGACCCGGCCCTGGCCGGCTACTGGGGCTCGACCGACCTGGACGAGGCCACCGAGACGATGCTGCACCTGATCAAGGACCACCAGGCGCGGGTCGACGGGATCAAGGTGTCCCTGCTCGACGCCGACCGCGAGGTGGACCTGCGCCGCCGGCTCCCCGACGGGGTACGCCTCTACACCGGCGACGACTTCCACTACCCGGAGCTGATCCGCGGCGACGCGCAGGGGCACTCCGACGCGCTGCTCGGCGTCTTCGCCGCCATCGCCCCGGCCGCCGCCACCGCCCTCGCCGCCCTGGACGCCGGTGACCTCGCCACCTACGACGAGGTGTTCGCCCCGACCCTGCCGCTGGCCCGGCACCTGTTCGCCGCGCCCACCTGGCACTACAAGACCGGCATCGTCTTCCTCGCCTGGCTGGCCGGCCACCAGGACCACTTCACCATGCTCGCCGGGCAGCAGGCGGGCCGCTCGCCGGCGCACCTGGCCCGGCTGCTGGTCCTCGCCGACGCCGCCGACCTGCTGCCGGACGCCGAGCTGGCCGCCGCCCGGGCCCGGGCGTACTTCACCGTGGCGGGGGTGGCGCAGTGAGCGCCGTACCGCCGGCCGGCGCCGCCGCCCCGGCCGCCCGGGTGGCGCCGGCCGCCGGGCTGGCACGCTTCTCGTTCAACCAGGCGACCGCCAAGCACTGGCCGCTGGCGGAGGTCGTCGCCGGCTGCGTCGCGGCCGGCGTGCCGGGCGTCGGCCTGTGGCGGGAGCCGGTCGCCGAGTACGGCCTCGACCGCGCCGCCCGGCTGGTCCGCGACGCCGGTCTGACCGTCACCTCGCTGTGCCGGGGCGGCTTCTTCACCACCCCCGGGTGGCGCGACGAGAACCGCCGGGCGATCGAGGAGGCCGCCACGCTCGGCACCACCGAGCTGGTGCTGGTCTCCGGCGGGCTGCCGCCGGGCAGCCGGGACGTCGACGGCGCACGGCGGGCGGTCGCCGACGCCATCGCCGAACTTGCCCCGCAGGCTGCCGCCGCCGGCGTACGACTGGCCATCGAGCCACTGCACCCGATGTTCTGCGCCGACCGCTGCGTCGTCGCCACCCTCGGCCAGGCCCTCGACATCGCCGAACGGTTCGCCCCGGAGGTGGTCGGGGTGGTGGTGGACACGTACCACGTCTGGTGGGACGACACCGTCTACGACCAGATCGCCCGGGCCGGGGCCCGGATCGCCGCCTTCCAGGTGGCGGACTGGGTCACCCCGCTGCCCGAGGGGGTGCTGCTCGGCCGGGGCCTGCCCGGGCAGGGCACCGTCGAGCTGCGCCGGCTGCGCGAGGCGGTCGACGCGGCCGGCTACACCGGCCCCGTCGAGGTGGAGGTCTTCCAGGCCGACCTCTGGTCCCGCCCCGGCCCCGACATCCTCGCCGCCACCATCGACACCTACCTCACCCACATCCCCTAGCCCCCGCCGCCCCACCCCGCCCCGGCCCACCCCGCCCCGGCCCGCCCCGGCCCGCCCGCCTGACGGCTGCCCGACCGCTGGCCGGCCAAGATCGTGCTCGATCGTGGAAGTAGTGGCATCGGCGCGCTCCGACACCACTACTTCCAGGTTTCTGCGTGATCTTCGGCGCGCGGGCCCGGGTCGGCGACGATGAGGGCGAGGGCGAGGGCGGGGAGGTGGGAGGGCGGGGGGTGGGGGGTGTCAGCCGACCTGCAAGGTCAAGCCAGCCACCACCTTGACAGCCGATCCCGACAGGGAATCAGCGGGTGGGGAGGGCGGCGGTGACGCGGACGGCCTTGACGATCGCGGGGATCGAGCCGATCAGGAGGACCACGGCCCAGACCAGGGCGACCACGGCGAAGACCACCGCGCCGACGTCGTCGAGGATGCTCGTCACCACGACCGGGGCCAGCCGGTGCAGAAACTCCAGCAGCACCGTGCAGAGCAGGGTGGTCAGCGCCAGCAGGACCAGGCCCTTGTTCTGCAGGAAACGCGGCTGGGCGGCGAGCAGCAGCCCCGCCCAGACCAGCTTGAGCAGCAGCACCAGGCCCAGCAGCAGGCTGGCCTCCCCGACCGGGAAGAACCCCCACAGCGCCAGGTACGCCAGCGTCCCGAAGGGCGGGGCCAGGAAGAGCGAGACCATCACGGTCAGCTCCACGAAGGCCGTCACCAGCAGCACCAGCGCGGCCAGGATCAGCAGGACCGAGAAGGCCAGCGTCGCGACGCCCTGCATCCGACCCTGGATCCGGTCCGGCAGCACCAGGCTCAGGCAGAACAACCCGGTCGTCCAGAGGGCCACCACGTCGATCAGCGCCAGGTGGCCCGTACCCCGCCCGGACGGCTCGCTGATCCGCCCCACCTCGCCGACGTCCACGCCCAGGTCCCCGGCGCTCGCCCGCAGCGCCCCGCTGGCGTCCCCGCCGCCGGTGAGCAGCGAAGCGCCCAGTTCCACCCCGACCACCAGCGCGATCGCCAGCAACGCCAGCAGCAGGAACGGCTTGCGCAGCTCACCCATGACGGATCTCCTCCCCGAGACGGGCGGGGCGGCGCGGCGTACCCCGCCCGGCTACCGGCGGCCGGCGGGTCAGGAGGTGGCGACGGTGACCAGGCACGCCGCACCTCCCGGGCAGTTCACGACGATCTCCGTCGCGTCGTCGACGGCGATCCGGGCGACCGCCTGCCCGTCGTCGCCCGGCTCCACCTCGTCGCGCACGGTGAGGTCGGCGTCCCCGGGGGCGGGGGCGGTGACGGTGAACCGGCCCGGGCCGCGCAGCACCAGCGTCCGCAGCCCGCCGGGGTCGGCCACCCGCAGTACGCAGCCGCCGACGACGCGCAGCGTGTCACCCTCCCGGTCGCAGCCGGCCCGCACCGTCGCCGGGTCCACCACGACGCCGCCCCCGGCGAGCCGGCCCAGCCAACGCACCGCCCCGGCGTCGCCCGGGTCACCCCGGTCGCCGCGTCCGGCGCCGGTCGCCACCGCGAAGAGCGCCACCAGCAGGACGGCCAGCCCCGCCAGCAGCAGGGCACGGCGGCGGCTCATCGCGGGGCCGCCGCCGCACGGACCTCGGTGAACCGGATCCGGTCGACGCCGGCGAAGTAGCGGTCGAAGCCCTGCGTCTTGCCCACCGCGATCAGGGTGAGGGTGTGCCGGCCCTTGTCGAGCCGGATGGTGCCGACGTCGGCCAGGTCACCGGCGACCACGGTGCGGCTGAAGCCGAGGAACGTCCCGCCGACCTGCGCCCCGTCGATCTGCCAGATGGTGTTGGCGTAGTCGAACGAGGTGGTGCGCGCGGCGGAGAACCGCCAGGCCGCCGCGACCGGCAGGTCTACGGTCACCGTCACCTGATCGCCCTGGGCCAGCCCCTGGAAGAAGAGCTGCTGATTCTCCGACCAGGTCACGCCGCAGCAGTTCGCCTGCGTCACCACCCGCACCGCCGTGCCGGTGGGCGACTGCACGGTCGCCGTCGGCACCAGGCTCTCCGCCTCCAGGGTGATCACCTGCGGCTCGCCGGGCGGCGGCGCAGGGACGTCCTCCGGGCGGGTCACCAGCCAGCCGACCACCGCGCCGACCAGCACCACCAGCGCCACCGCCGCGGCGATCCACGGCCAGGGCGCCCGCCGGGGCGGGGCGAGGGCCCGGACCTCGTACGTCACCCGGTTGCTCGGGCGGGAGCTCTCCTCCGGCGCGGTGTTGGCCGAGTATGCGAAGCCGGTCATGTCGTACCGGCGGGGCGCGGTGCCCGACGGCACGGCGAGGCGGACCAGGAAGGAGACCGACCCCTGCCCGGGCACCACCCGCTGCGGCTCGGCGACGGTGAACCAGGACCGCTGGCTGCCCTCGCCCGGGGCGATGTCGAAGACCACGGTGTCCGGTGCGACGCCCGGGTTGGTGACGGTGAAGGTGAGTTCGCCGCGGTTGCCGGCGTCGAGGTTGAACTGCTCGGCGGCGGCGACGACGGCCCATTCGGTGGTCATGTCGGCTCCTCTGCGGACGGTCCGGGCGGTACGTGGCGGGGGACGGTGGCCCGGCCGACCGCCGGCCCGGTGGGCGCGGCCGGCTCGGCGGGCGTGGCGGGCCCGGTGGTCGGCGTGGCGGGCGGCCCGCTCGACGGCGGGTCGGTGGGTACGTCGCCGGCCGGCAGCACCTCGACGGTCACCGCGGCCGGCTTCTCCGCCTCGACGATCCGGGTGACCACGGCGAGCAGGCCGGCAGCGGCCGGTGGCACCCGTACGACCAGGTGGAACGGGCGGTCAGCCGGCTCGTCCAGCACGAACCCGGTCACGCCGGTGGCCAGTTCCAGCGCGGTCCGCATCCCGTACGGGGTGCCGCGCCAGCGGGCCAGGTGCGCGCCGTGCGCCACCAGATCCCGCAGCCGCCCCACCGGCAGCGGCAGCGGCGCGTCCGGGCGGGGCGGGGCGAGCACGTGGTCCATCGCCACCCACCGGGTCAGGTACGCCACCAGCGCGTCGGGCGCCCGGTACGCGGCGAAGAGCGCGTCGACGTCGGCGAGCACCGCCTCGTCGGGGGCGTGCAGCGCCTCCATCACCTCCAGCAGCGCGCCCAGCACGCTGCCGTCGACGGCGGCCCGCTGGTACGCCGCGGGCAGCAGCCGCTCAATCGCCGCTCGGCGCATCCTGCCGCACCACCTCGATGTCGTGCTCGCCGGAGCAGAGCAGCCAGGTGTCGGGAACGGTCACCACGTCGGCGGTGGCCTGGTTGGCGCCGGCCGTCCAGTCGACGGCGTCGCCGCTGCGGTACACCCCGCGCTCGCCACCGGCCAGGATCAGCCGTTGCGGGCCGGCGGTGGCGGCGATCGCGTCCACCGGCACGAAGCGGGACCGGTCCCGCAGCGGCAGCCCGCAGTTGACCATCACCGGCTGCCACTGCGGCTGCGGGGCGAGGGTGTCCAGCCGGAGCACCCCGCCGGACTGCGTGGCAGCCACCGCCAGGGTGCCGACGAAGGCGAGGTCCCGGCAGGTGCCGCCGATCCAGCCGGCCTGCACCTGCTGCCACTTCACGTCGGACTCGAACAGCCGGGTGCGGTGGCAGCCCTGCCCGGGCCTCTTCGGGTCCGGTTCGCCCGCGCCGGCCCAGAGCAGGGTGGCCGGCCCGTCGTACTGGACGGCGAGCACCCGGTTGTCCACGTTGGCCAGGCCGACGTGGGCGAAGGTGCCGGGGCGGCCCGCGGCGGTGGAGAGGTAGACCCCGAAACCGGCCTGCGCGGCGACCGCCACGCCCGGCGCGCCCCGCTCGGAGACGAACGACCGGACGGCGTAGAAGCCGCGGTCGGCGTCGGCGGGGTCGACCAGGATCTGCAACGGCACCGAGCCGGGCAGCAGGGACACCTCGTACAGGCCGGTGTCGGTGGCGAGCAGCAGCGCCCCGGCGCCGTCCCGGTCGATCCAGGCGACGTCGGTGATCCGGGCGCCGAGGTCGGTCAGCAGCGACCAGGTCTCGCCGAGGTCGGTGCTCAGGTGCACCCGGGAACCACCGCCGTCGGCCAGCGTCACGCACGCCACCGAGCCGGGGCGGGGCACGACACCGGGGCGTACCGGGGCGGGGGCCGGGGCCACCCTGACGACGGTCTCGCCCGGGAACCGGCCGGCCGGCTCCCAGCCCGCCCCGGCGTCGGTGGAGCGGAACAGCACCTCACCCCGGCCGGCGTACCAGGTCCGCGCCTGGTACTGGTCGACGGCCAGCGCGCGGACCGCCGCGTCGGGCGCCTCGTCCACCACGAACCGGACGGACTCGACGTAGCGCACGCCCGGCTCGGCGTGCTCCAGCAGCCGGTACACGTTCGAGGCGCGCAGTGGCTCGCCGAACGCCCAGCCGGACGGGTTGACCGCGGTCGGCAGCGGGCTCAGCGTCTGGTGCAGCCGGTCGTGGATGCGCCCGCGCACCGCCTCGACGTCCTCCTCCCGGCGCACCACCACCCGGGCCCGCACCGAGACCGCCTTGTAGCGCGCCCAGCCGGCCCGGCAGGTGGTGCCGAGGGCCCGCCGACGGTCCAGGTCCGCCTCCACCCGGCGGCGAGCCTCCTCGACCTCGTGCGCGCGCAGCACCGACACCGGCAGCCGCCCACCCGGGCGGGCCTGCTCCGGCACGTACGGCACCAGCACCACCTCGACCTCCCCGGGGCGGGCGAAGCTGTACACGGCGGCCCGGGTGAAGGCCCGCGCCCGCGCCACCGGACCGGCGGAGACGGCCAGGATCTCGAAGTCCCGCGCGGTCACCGCCCGCTGCTGGGCGAAGAACTCGTACGGCCCCCGGACCAGCGCCGAGTCCAGCGTCTCCACGTCCCGTCCGCCGCCGGCCGGCTCCGGGTTCGACACCCGTACCCCGGGCAGCGGATCGCGCAGGCCGGTCAGCGCGCCGGCGGCGACGTTGCCCGCGCGCCCGCCGCCGGCCCGGTACCAGAGCCGGACCTGCGCCCCGGCCGGTGGCACCGCCGCCACGGTGACCAGGTCGCCGCCCGGGGCGGATCCGGCGTCGGCCGGCGGGCGCAGGTCCAGCGCGGGAGCGAAGGTGACCACCCCGGAACAGCGGTCCACCAGGTAGACCTTGGCCTGGGCGCCGACCCCGGCGAAGCTGTCCACCGGCCGCCAGATCTCGTAGCTGCGCCCGTCGTGCTCCCGGGCCGCCGCGCCGAGCTCCACCGAGCCGGTCGGCACCTGCACGCCGAGCAGCAGGTCCAGCGGCTCGGCGGTACGGGCCAGCGGCGCCCGCGCCGCGCGCAGCACCTGCCCCGGCTGCCCGGTGCCGGTGCCCAGCAGCTCCGCCTCCACCGGCTCGCAGTGGTGCATCCGGACGGTCACCTCGGCCTGCCCGGCGGGCAGCAGCGCCGGCTCGGTGGTGACGAAGACGACCGGCCTCGGGTCGGCGCCCCGGGCCGCGGCCACCCGGGTGCCGGCCGGGATCCGCACCGCGCCGCCGTCCGCGCCGGTACGGCTGAACCGCACGTCCGCCCAGGCCGCGCAGGGAGCGTGCCGGCTCACCCCGAGCAGGTTGAGGAACTGCACGTACGCCTTCTCCGGCAGCTGGTTCAGCCGGTAGATCATCACCTCGGTCAGGTGCGCGAACGCCTCGACCAGGGCGATGCCCGGGTCGTGCGCGGAGAGGTCGGTCCACGCCGGGCAGGACTGCCGGATCCGCTCCCTGGCCTCGGTGACCAGGTCGAGGAAGGTGCGGTCGTCCAGGTGTGGCACGGGCAGCGTCATGACGGGTTCCCCTCGGCGGGCTCGGTGCCGGGCGCGCCGGCCGGCGGATCGTCGGCGGTGTCGGGTTGCAGGTCGACGGAGAAGACGAGCTGGCCGGGGGAGAGGCTGGCCCGCACCCGGTAGTCCAGCCGGATCACCAGCCGCCACGGGTCGTCCGGGTCCGGCCCGGCGTCGACGTCGAGCACCTCCACCCGGGGCTCCCACCGCCGGATCGCCTGCCGGACGTAGTGGATGGCCAGCCCGGCGGTGGTGTCGTCGTTCGGCGCGAAGACCAGCCGGTGCAGCCGGGACCCGTACCCGGGGCGCATCAGCCGCTCGCCGGGCGTGGTGGACAGCAGCAGGTACAACGCCTGGCGTACCGTCTCGTCGCCGTCGGTCATGGCGATCCCGCCGGCCGCGGTCAACGTCAGGCCACCGGTGCGGCCGGCGTCGAAGCCGGCACCGACGAACCGGAACGCTCTCATCGGTCCGCCTCCACCAGGCTCTGCCGCGGGTCGCGGACGGTGTGGTGGACCAGGCCCGGCGGGGTGCCGTCGGTGAGCCCGTCCAGGTGCGACAGCACGATCCGGCGCCCGTCGACGCGCAGCCAGTCGCTGTAGCCGACCCGCACCGGCAGGGTCTTCGCGCACGGTTTGACCGTCGGCCCGTAGTTGGGGCAGGCCACGATGTTCCGCCCCTCCGGGTCGTCGTCGACCAGCACCGGCACGCCGGTGACGGTCACCCAGTGCTGCGAGGCCCGGTTGGTCACCCGGCCGTCGTGGTCGCAGGTGATCACGGACCGCAGGTGAATCCAGCGCATCAGCCACCTCCCGAGGCGTCGCGGGCGAGCGCGCCGGCCCGGTCCCGGGCGGTCGCCGGGTCCTCGACGGCGTCGGCGTGCAGGAAGTCGACGCTGCGCGCCCGCACGACCATCGCCCGTCCGGGCGCGGAGAGGACCAGGTCGGTGGCGGCGTGCAGGGTGGTCAGTTCCGGGGTCAGCTCCAGGAAGCTGCCGGCCTCGGTGGCCAGCCGCAGGGTCCGCGCCGCGTCGTCGACCACGATGGTCTGCCCGCCGCCGGTCCGCACCGACCAGCGCCGGGACCGTCCCTCGGTGATCCCGGCGTCGTACGGGGCGACCGCGCCGAAGAGCGAGCCGAGCACGATGCCGGAGGTCGGCTCGCCGCCGGGCAGCGCCACCAGCACCGTGTCGCCCGGGTCGGGCAGCGCGACGATCCCCTTGTCCCGTCCCGCGCCGGGGCAGAGCACGGCGAGCCAGCCGGCGTCCAGGTCCCCGTACCCGGGCAGGGTGAGGCGGACCCGGCCGAGCCGGTCGGGGTCGTCGACGTCGGTGACGGCGCCGAGGGTCACCACCGCGCCGGGTGTCGACGCGGGGGCCGGGGCGGGCGGCGGGGCGGTGGCGAAGCGGGTCAGGTGGCCGTCGCCGTCGACGGTGTGCACCACCTCGGTCAGCACGTACACCCCGGCCAGGTCCTCGGCGACCCCGGCCAGGGCGATCCGGCGGCCGGGCAGCAGCTCCGGGTCACCCTCGGCGATCCCCTCGGCGGTGACCAGCGCGGCCACCCGGGCGTCCAGGCCGGCCTGGGCCAGGGCGGCCAGTTCGTCGTCGCTGCGACCGGGCTGGTCGACGGCGGTGCGCACCCCGTCCGCGCCGACGTCGGCCGGGTCCGGGTCGAGGGGGATGCGCCGGCCGGTGCGGGCGGTGTCGACGCGCTGGCTGATCGGCTCGGCCCGCTGCGGGTGCCAGCCCAGCGCGGCGCTGCCGCCGGCGGCCCGGTCCAGGTTGGCGGTGACCCGCACCGAGTGCAGGCTGTGGCCCAGGGTCAGCGGCACCGGCTCGCCGTGCCCGTCCAGGGTGACCAGGCGCAGCCGGTCGGGCGCGGCGGCCAGGTGCAGCCCGGCCCGGCCGGCGACCTCCAGCAGCAGGTCGAGGTCGCTGTGCCGGTGCTGGAGCAGCCGGTCCAGGTGTGGCCCGTCGGCCTCGGCGTCGACGTCGAGGCCGACGTCGGCGCAGAGGTCGCGGGCCAGGTCGGCGGCGGTGACCGCCTCGAACACCCGCAGCTGCTGCCGCTTGCGCAGCCGGTGCAGCCGGTCGTACCCGCGCAGCCGCAGCAGGCCGGCGCCGTCCGGGGCGTACTCCACCTCGACGCAGGTGACCTCGCCGGTGAAGAGCGGACGGTCGCCGAGCCGGACCGCCAGCGCCGCCCCGGTGGGCACCGCCGTGCCACCGCCGACGTCGAGGGCGTCGGGGCCGGGATGCGCGGCGTACGTGACCTCGCACTGGGTGGGTTGGTCCAGTCGGGCGGCGACCCGCACCTCGCGCAGCCGCCGGGCGGCGGCGTCCAGCGGTACGCCGTCGAGCAGCACCGTCGGCCACGGGCTCACGGCTGACCACCTCCCGGCGTCGCGTCGGCGGTCGGGGGCGCGGCGAGTGGGGGCACCGCCAGCGTGGTGCCGGCCGGCACGGCGAGCGGGTCGGTGATCCGGTTGTGCTCGGCGAGCAGCCGCCAGCGCAGCGGTGAGCCGAGCGCGTCGTGGGCGAGCAGGTCGAAGCGGACCCCGGAGTGGCCCGGCGTCGCCGAGCCGTCCCCGGTGGCGACGACCGCCGAGCCGGGCGCCGCGGTGGGGGTGCTCGCCGCGGCGAGTTCGTCGGCGAAGCCCTCCCGCGCCTCGTCGGCGGCCTCCGCGACCCGGACCAGCTTCAGCCGCAGCCAGGACCGGCGGGGCGAGCCGGTGAGGCCGAACGCGTCGAAGCGTTCCGCGATCGCCACGATCACCCCGGGCACGTTCCAGGTCTTGCCCCAGACCAGGCGGACCAGCGGCGGCCGTAGCCAGCCGTGCTCGGTGGCCGAGTTCTCGGCAAGCATCCAGAGTGGACGGGTGAGGGCGCGGACGTCCTGCGGGCGGGTCGGCCCTTCCACCAGGTCGGTGTCGAAGAGCAGGTCCAGCACCAGTTCGGTGCGCCCGCCGCCGGTGAAGACCAGCGGGTCGTCGGCGAGGCCGGCGCCGGTGAGCCGGGCGTCGGCGACGCCGCGCGGGCGTACCCCGGCCAGCCGGGTCACCTGGACGGTCTCCGGGTTCAGCAGGCAGTCGACCCGCAGCCCCGAGGAGTCCTCCAGAAAGGCCACCCGTTCCATCAGGCGCCCCGCTGTTCCCGGTCGAGCCGATTCCACCGCGCGCCGCCGGGGTCGGCGTCCGCCGCCGGCCGCCGGTCCCGGTCGTCCGGCAGCGCCGGCCACGGGTCGTCGCCCCACCACCGCGCCGTCGTGGTCGTCCCCGCCGGGGGTACGACCACCGCGTCCCGCCCCGGCCCGGGCGGCTCGTCCGGCAGCGCCGGCCACGGGTCCCCCGGGTACGCCCACCGCCTGTCCGGGGCGTCGTCGGCGTGCTGGCCTCCGTGGGGTGGGCGAGCCGGGCCGGACCGGCCGGCGGGCGGCACCGTGCCGGCCGGGAGCGGATCGGCCTCCGGCCGCCACGCGACCCGGGCCGCGCCGACGCGAAGGCCGTCGGGGACGGGCGGGACACCGTCGGGGCCGGCGGCGCAGGGGAGGCGCGCTTCGCCGCCGGGCGGGTTCTCCCGTTCCGCCTCTCGTCCCTCGCCGGCCGCACGCCCGGGACCGCTGCCCGGGAACGGGGACCCTCCGGGGCCGCCCGGAGGGAAGGGGAACGGCTCGGAACCGGTGGCCCGGCCCCGGAGGTGTCCCAGGGGCGGGGACGGGAGGTACCCGGCGTCGGCCGGGGCGGCGGGGGAGAGCGCGGGGTGGCCGGTCCCGGCGCCGCCGGGGTGGCCCGGGGCGGGCCGTTCGGTGAACCGGACACCGCCGGAGCTGCCGACCCCACCTGCCGAGCCGTGCGGTGCGTGGCTGCCCCGGCGTTCTTCGGAAGGGACAGTGTCCGGACCTTCGGGCCGGGACCCGAGCGGGTGTGTCGGCGCCGCGTCGTGCGGTCCACCCGGCAGCCCGGGTGCGACGGCGTCCACCGGGGCGGGGCGGGCGGGCAGGAGCGGGAGCGCGTGCGACGCCGCCCCGGCGTCCCGTCCGGTGTCGGGACGAGCCGGGCGGTCGGGTGCGCTGCCGGCGACGGGCGGCAGCCAGCCCGGTGGGGGTACCGCCGGGCGGAGGCGGGCGGGGATCCCGGCCGGCGCATGGCCGCCGCCACCCGATCCGGTCGACGACGCGGACCCGGGCCACGCCTCGGATGCCAGGTCGCCCCGGTCCTCGCCGTCACCGGAGGCGGTGGTGCGGCCGGACGCGACAACCCGCCGGAGTGTCTGGTCACCCGCTACGGTGGGCACGCCGGCCGGGTCGACGCCGGCACGCGGGGCGGCGACCGGGGTGCCGCCGGGCGGACCGGACCGGTCGGGGCGGTGGTCGTGCCGTCGTGGTGCGGCCGTAGCGGCGAGGCCGGTGCCGGGCCGGTGGGCGGCGGGGGCCAGCCGACCGGCGGTCGGGTGCGGCTCGGGCGCGTGGCCCGTGGCGGTGGGCTGTCCGCGTACCCCGGAGGGAGCCGGACCGGCGGGCCGGCCGGCGGTGTCGGGCGGCAGGTCGAGGTCGCGCAGCAGGCCCGGAGCGTGCTCCGCGACCAGCCGCAGCCAGTGCTCCGGAGGCTGGCCCGGGCGGCGCGGCGGCACGTCGACCGGCGGGTCGGCGTCGGCCGGCCCGGACCCGGCGGCCCACCGCTCGGCCGCGTCGGCGGCGTCCCGCAGGCGGCGGGCGAGCCAGCTACGCGGTGCGGGGCGCGGCGGCACTGCCCGCCTCCAGCTCCAGACCCTCGTACGCCAGGGTCAACGCCTCGATGGCGATCTCCTGGGACAGGGTGTGCAGGTGCGCGCCGCGCCACCGCATCGGCCACGCGTTGATCATGTTCCAGCGCAGCACCTCGGTGGTGCCGGCGGCGTCCAGCAGCACCACCGAGACGTTGCGCCGGCTCACCGCGCCCCGGGCGGCGGTCTGCACCCAGTCCCACAGCTCCCGCGACGAGGTCAGGCCGAAGTGCAGGGTCACCGGGGCGTAGTCCACCTGGCCGGGGATCGCCCGGATCCGGTCGTTGCCGGCCTCCCGGTACGCCCGCCGCCCGATCGTCACCTCCAGGCCGCTGACCTCGGTGAAGTGGCCGTTGGTGACGCCGTTGATGAGCAGCTTGAAGTTGTAGGCCCGGTACGGGTCGACCGGCGCGCCCGGCTGCGGCGTGGCGGGGGTGGTCATGTCAGCCTCCGATCGTCTCGGTCTCGGCGCCGCCGGCCCACTGGCTCAGCTTGAACACCACGAACTCGGCGGGCTTGACCACCGCGATGCCGATGTGCGCCACCACCATCCCGGCGTCGCGGACGTCGGCCGGGTTGGTCTCCTCGTCGCACTTGACGAAGAACGCCTCCTCGGGCGTACGGCCCAGCAGCGCGCCGTCGCGCCACACCCGGGTGAGGAACGCGCCGATGTCCCGGCGGATCGAGCGCCACAGCGAGAAGTCGTTCGGCTCGAAGACCATCCACCGGGTGCCGTTGGCGATCGCCTGCTCGATGGAGATGGAGAGCCGCCGGACGTTGAGGTAACGCCACTCGCCGGCCTCGGCGGCGAGCGTACGGGCGCCCCAGACCCGGATGCCCTCGCCGGCGAAGTAGCGGATCACGTTCACGCCCTTGGGGTTGAGCACGTCGTGCTCGGGGCGGGTGACCAGGTACTCCAGGTCGACCGCGCCGCGTACCGGCTCGTTGGCGGGGGCCTTGTGCACCCCGCGCAGGGCGTCGGTGCGGGCCCAGATGCCGGCCATGTGCCCGCTCGGCGGGGTGGCCACCAGTTCGCCGTTGATCGGGTCGCGCACCCGCAGCCAGGGGAAGTAGAACGCGCCGAAGTCCGACTGCCGGGGCCGGTACGCCTTCGGCGTCTGGTCGTCGTCCGGTTTGCCGGCGCTGCCGGCGGGTTTGCCGTCGCGGGCGGTGGCGACCCGGGTCAGCGCGGAGACGTCGTCGACGCCGGGTGGCGGGTCGCAGATGGCGACCATGGTGCGCAGCCGCTCGGCGGTGGCGAGCAGCGCCTCGTGCGAGACCGGGTCGTGGAAGCCGGGCGCGGCGAGGATGGCGACCTCGTCGACCGCCTCCAGCAGTTGCAGGCCGGTGCGCCGCCGGCCGGAGCCGGTGAGCTGGCCGCCCTCACCGACGTTGACCACCCAGCAGCGGGTGCCGCCGTTGTCCAGGAAGCCGAAGACCGCGCGGGCCAGCGGCGTGCTCTCCGGACGCTCACCGGAGGCGTAGAGCCGCAGGAACTCCGACCAGCTGTTCACCGGCACCGCCCGGTCCACGTGCGCGGTGCGGTCCGGGGCGACCCCGACGAACGCGGCGGTGCTGGTGCCGATCGGCCCGATCGGGTGGGAGCCGCCCGGCACCTCCTCGACGTAGATGCCGGGGGAGAAGTAGTGGGGCATCGGTCCTCCTGGTGCTTCTCGGGTCAGCGGGCCGGCGGTGCGCAGACGATGACGAGGTCGGTGTCGGCCGGGTCCACCTCGGCGGTGAGGGTGTGACCGCGGCCGACCAGGCGCAGTCGGACCGGCCGGCCGGGCTGCTCCGGGTCGTGCGGCACGCCGTCGAGCCGGAACCGGCCGGCGGCGTCGGTGTGCGTCGCGTACGGGGTGCCGGCCAGTTCGACCCGCATGGCGGCCAGGGGCTGCTCCTGCGGGCCGACCACCCGGCCGTCCAGGGGACGCATCGCCACCTGCCGCAGCCGCAGCGGGCGCAGCACCGGCGGGGCGACGGGCGCCGGCCGGGCCACCTGCGCCGGCACGTCGATCAGCAGTGCCGGCCGGGGCGGCACCCCGAACGCGCGCCACAGTCCCGGGTCGCCGGCCTCCAGCACCACCTCCGGCTCCCCGGCGGTGACGGCGGCGGCGAGCACCCGGTCCAGCCGGGGCAGCGCCGCCGGCCCGGCCGCCGCGAGCAGGTGCCGGACCTGGAACCGGTACGCCTGGCGGCCGCCGGTGCCGTGGGTCTGCCGGGCGGGCCGCAGTTCCAGCGGCCACACGGTCAGCCCGTCGGCGGCCCCGCCGTCGGTGGGCGGGCCGACCGGGACGGCCGCGCCGGCCGTCCCGGCCAGCCACGCCGCCAGGTCGGCGGTGGCCGCCTCGATCGGTCCACGCCCGTCGTCGGTCATCGCGGCGGCGTCCCCTGGATCCGGTACGCGATGGCCTCGTTCCAGACGTGCGGGTAGACGCCGATCTCGAAGTACCGGGTGAAGCGGTTGATCGGCGCGTTGGTGTGGTCGTGCCAGAGCAGCCAGACCGGGGCGATGGTGAACAGGACGTAGTTCAGCGCCACCAGCGGCAGGTAGAGCGGGCCGAGCAGCCGGCCCTGGAGGATGTGCACGTCCTCGTGGCGTTGGATGCCGGGGCTGGAGCCGGCGCAGACCGTGCCGATCGTGGTGGCGTACCGGGGGGAGACGCCCTCGACGACGTTGACCCGGCAGCTGCGCTGCGAGACGGTCCGGTCCAGCCGGTGGCCGAAGACCAGGTGTGTGGCGAGGAAGAGCGCGCCGGCGGCGGTGTTGGGCAGGCTCCAGGTGTGGTCGACGACGAAGAGCGCGATGCCGCGGGCGTCCGGGCCGTACACCCCGGCCGAGGCGACCGCCCAGCCGAACGGGGCGCCGACGAGGAGTCCGACGACCCCGCCGATCACACTGCCGAGGATCCCACCGGCGAGGCCGCCGAGCAGGGCGCCGAGGACGACGTGGACGGCGGCGCTGACGAATCCGAAGATCATGGGGCTCACCTCTCTCAGACCCAGGAGCGGATGAAGCGGGGCTCGCGGTTCTGCGCGAGCTGGGTGGGCGACGCCTGTGTCGCCTGTCGGTTGCCCGGCGGCAGCTGGTTGGCGCCGAGGGCGGCGGAGAAGATGACCAGCCCGTTGAAGAACGCGATGATCCACTTCTCGGCGCCGGCGTCGGCGGCGAACGCCGCGGTGGCGTAGGAGAGCGCGAGGGCGACGCCCAGCGCGATCCACTTGCGGGCCTTGTCGCCGTGGGGGCCGATCAGCCCGCCGACGACGTTGGCGGTCAGCAGGGTGGCGGCGCTGGCGCCGGTGAGGCTGCCGAGGGCGGCCCAGGTGAAGAGATCGTTCACGGCGTTCTCCCTTCGGACGGTGCGGTGCAGCGGGTGGGGTGGTGGGGAGGTGCGACGGCCGGTAGGCGGACGTCCGGGTGACGGTGGTGGGTGGTCGGGCCGGTGGCCGGTCAGACCGACCCCGGATGCTCCACCGCCGATGCGGCGGTGGGAGTGTCCGTCGGGGCCGACGGGGTCGGGGCGGCACCGCCCCGTCGCCGCAGCAGGACGACGACGGCCGCGCCGGCCAGCAGCACGGCCAGGCCGACGCCGGCGCCGACCACGAGCCACGGGAAGGAGCCGTCGTCGGCGTCCCGGGTCGTGCCGCCCGGCTCGGTGGCGGCCGGCGCGGCCGGTGGCGGCGCCTCGGCGACGGCCCGCAGTTCGGTCGGCTTGTCGCGGTTCGGCCCGACCTTCCAGGTGACCGACCGGCCGGTCACCGCGCCGTTGGAATCGATCACCCGACCGGGAAAGGTCACGGAGATCTCGAACGACGCCGACTGGAGGAACAGGGCCTGGTTACGCGGATCCTGTTCGGCCACCTTCCCGCCGTATTTCCGCGGATCGAGCGAGAGGTGGAACCGGAGGAGATCGCCGTCCCGGACCAGATTGAGGCTGTCGCTGCGGAAATCCGCGAGCGGGGTACGCCGATAATTGATCAGAGAACCGTAGTGGGTCGGGTTCTCGTAGACGCTCTCCTCGCCGGGCGGCAGCGAGGGCATGTTCTGCCGCAGCTCGGCGAAGCCGACCTGGACGGTCCTGTTCCTGGTGGTCAGCCACCTCTTCTCGGCGGTCAGGAGCAGTTGTCCGTCGACCGTGTCATCGGCGTGGACGGTGAGCCCGACGTGCAGTTGCATGCAGCCGGCGAGCGCGGCCACCAGCGCGAGACACACCGCGACGCGGAATGCCCTGCCGCGTGTGAGTCCCGTATTCATGTCAGCAGTGTGTGTGATCGGCGTCACCGGGAGCAGTCAATGATCAGTCACATCGTTGTCGCCGATCTTACCGGTGCGATATCCCTTTCGGTGGAGCCGGAAAAACGAGCGCGGCCGATAATCTGAAAGGTTGGCCGGGCGCACAATTTCCCGCACGATCCGGGGGCTTCGTCACCACGGTCGGGCCGAGCGGTCTGTCGCCGGCTCAGGGAGCGGCGGGTGCCAGTCGGCGTACCGGGCGGCCTGGCGCAGCGCCATCGCCGACGGGGTGAGCCGGATCAGGGTGTCGCGGAACGCGACCGCGACCGGGTGGCGCAGCTGCTGGCCGTACCGGCCGGCGCGGGCCGAGGCGCGGGCGAGCGCCTGGGTGCGCGGGCGGCGTTCCCGGTCGTACCGGTCGAGGGCGGTGTCCAGGTGGGCCGGCCCGCCGGCGCACGCCGCGCCGAGGGTCACCGCGTCCTCGATCGCCTGGGCGGCCCCCTGCCCGAGGTACGGGGTCATCGCGTGCGCCGCGTCGCCGAGCAGCACCACTCGACCGTGCACGTAGGACGGCAGCGGGGTGGCCAGGTGGTACAGGTCGTGCCGCAGCACCTGCTCCGGCGCGGTGGCGGCGAGCAGCGCCGGGACCGGGTCGTGCCAGTCGCCGAAGTGCTCCCGCGCGGCGGCCAGTTCGTCCGGGGCCCGCCCGCCGGCCGGGGCGGTGACCGCGCCGTACCAGTAGACGCGGCCCCCGCCGAGCGGCACCATGCCGAACTCCGCTGCGGGGCCCCAGCTCACCGCGGTCGGCAGCGGGTCGGTCCAACCGATCGCGGCCCGCCAGGCCGTCGCGCCGGCGTACACCGGCGCGGCGGCGTCCGGCCAGAGCCGGGACCGGACCGTCGAGCGCAGGCCGTCCGCGCCGACGACCAGGTCGGCGGCGAGCGTGGTCGGCTCGGAGTGCCGGCGGTGGCGCACCCGGGCGCCGTCCGGGCCGGTCGTCACGTCGAGCACCTCGGCGTCGGTGCGCAGCGTGCCCGGCGGCAGGGCGTCGCGCAGGATGCCGTGCAGGTCGGCGCGGTGGATGCCGAGCATGGTGGTGCCGAGCTGCCCGGTCATCCCGGCGGCCTCGACCCGGGACAGCCAGCGGCCGGTCCGGGTACGCAGCCCGCCCGGGCCGTCGACGCGGCCGTGCGCGCGGATCGCCGGCCCGACGCCGAGCGCGTCCAGTCCGCGCAGCGCGTTGCTCATCAGGGTCAGCCCGGCGCCCAGCTCGCGCAGCTCGGGTGCGCGTTCCAGCACGGTGACCCGCCAGCCCGACCGGTGCAGGGCGAGCGCGCCGGCCAGGCCGCCGATGCCGCCGCCGACGACCACCGCGTGTCCGTCCATCCCGACCACCTTTCTACAGCTGTAGAAGGTCATACTACAGGCGTAGAAGAAGGCGGAGGTGGTGCAGGATGAACGCTCGGGACGCGCGGGTCGCGGCGCTGGCCGACGCGGCGATCGCGCTGCTTGCCGAGGGTGGCATGCGGGCGCTCACCCACCGGGGGGTGGACGCCCGGGCCGGCATGCCACTCGGCACCACCTCGGCGTACCTGCGTACCCGGCAGGCGCTGATCGAGGCGGTGGTACGGCGGCTGGCCGAGCTGGACCGGGCCGACCTGACCGCGCGGGCACTGCCCACCGGAACACCGCCACCGGGCCCGCCACCCCGGTTGACCGCCGCCGACCTCGACCGGCTCGCCGCCGGCGCCGCCGAGGTGCTCGACCGCTGGCTCACCACCGACCGCGACCGCACCCTCGCCCGGTACGCCTGCCTGCTGGAGGCCGTTCACCGCCCCGAGCTGCGGCCCGTCCTGGAGCACGGCACCGCCCTGCGGGAACAGGCCCGGGCGCTGCTGGCCGGCGCCGGGGCGGCGGACCCGCGCCGGCAGGGCGACCAGTTCGTCGCCTTCGTCGACGGGCTGCTCTTCGACCGTCTGGTCGGCGCCGGGGCACTCAGCGCCCCGCCGCCCGGCACCCCGGAGAGCCGCGCCGACCTGCAAACGGCCGTACGCACCCTGCTGCACGCCTTCACCGGCACCTGACCCGGCTACTCCGCCACCGCCCCCGCCACCGGGGGCGGAGGGTCAAGGGGTACGGGTGCGGTGCTCGCGGGGGCTGACGCCGCGTACCCGGCGGAAGGCGGTGCTCAACGCGAACGGGCTGCCGTAGCCGACCTGACGGGCCACCGCGGCGAGGGTGGCGTCCGGCTCCCGCAGCAGGTCGGCGGCGAGGCTCAACCGCCAGTCGGTCAGGAAGGTCATCGGCGGCTCGCCGACCAGTTCGGTGAAGCGGCGGGCCAGCGCTGCCCGGGAGACGCCCACCTCGGCGGCGAGGGAGGTCACCGTCCACGCCCGGGCGGGTTCGGCGCGCAGCAGCCGCAACGCCGGCCCGACCACCGGGTCGGCGTTGGCCGCGTACCAGGACGGGCCTCCGCCGGGCCGGTCGAACCAGCTGCGCAGCACCGCGATCAGCAGCAGGTCGAGCAGTCGGTCCAGGACCGCCTCCTGACCGGGAGCGTCCCGGGTCACCTCCTCGGCGAGCAGGCCGACCAGGGGGCTGTGCCAATCCTGCGCCCGGACCACCAGCAGGGGCGGCAGCGCGCCGAGCAGCCGCCGGTTGATCTCACCCGGGAGCTGGTACGTGCCGGTCAGCAGCACCGTGTCGCCCGGCGTGCCGGTGCCCCAGGTGCGCACCCCCAGCCCCCACGTCGTGGCCAGCGACTCGCCGCGCAGGTCGGTGCAACGCTGCCCGGGGTGGACGACCACCTGCGCCGGCGTGGCCGGATCGTCGGCGACGGTGTACGCGTCGGGGCCGCGCAGCACCGCGACGTCCCCGGGGTGCAGCAGCTCCGCCGCGCTGCCGTCCGGCACCACCCAGGCGGTCCCGTGCACCAGGGCCACCACGGTCAGCGGCGCGCGGTCCTCGATGCGCAGCGCGAACGGCGGGTCCAGCAGCGACCGGAGCAGGAACGCCCCCCGGGCCCGGGGGCCGTCGAGGAGACCGGTCAACAGATCCACGCCGGAGAGCGTAGACGCTCGCGAATGTCCCTGCGCGTGCGAGCCATTCAGCGTCTCACCGCGGGCGGGTTGACTGGCAGCACATCTGACGGCACTCGTCCTCGGCGGCACCGGCAGGACCGGACGGCGGGTCGCGTCACAACTGGCCCCGTGCGGCGTACCGCACCGGATCGGCTCCCGGGCCGGCACGCGACCTTTCGACTGGACCGACCCGGACACCTGACCGGCCCCGGCTGCTGACCTTCGCCGAGTCGGCCGCCGACATCGCCGCGGTCGGGGCGGTTGGTGACTTCCCTCGGGTCAGGGGGTCGCCTCCTGCTGGTGTTCAGTCGGCGATCCGGTACCACCCTCGGGCTCGACACGCGTGCCCCGCCGGGCGTCGCCCGGGTAAGGGGCGGGGCGGCTTGTGGTGGTAGCGCTTCCAGGTGTGCGATCGTCGGGCACGACACCGACGAGAGGAATCCCGTGAGGTCAGCCGACCCGGTCACCGCGCCGCCCGCCCCCGCCGTACCCCCGGCGGTGCTCGCCGCCCGCACCGGCGTCGCGGTGGTCTTCGCCCTCAACGGCCTCGCCGTCGCCTCCTGGTTCGCCCGGGTCCCCGCCGTCCGTGAATCCCTCGACCTCAGCCCCGGCCGGCTCGGCCTGCTGCTGGTCGCCATGTCGATCGGCGCGATGCTGGCCCTGCCGACCGCCGGGCTGGTCGCCCAGCGCCTCGGCGCGGCCCGGGCGGTGGTGCTCGCCACGGTGCTGCTCTCCCTCGGCCTGGTCGTGGTCGGGCTGGCCGCCGGGGTCGCCGGCTCGCTGCCCGGAGTGGCGGTCGGCCTCTTCGCGCTCGGCTACGGCTCGGGCACCTGCGACGTGGCGATGAACGTCGAGGGCGCGGCGGTGGAGCGGCGGCTCGGGCGTACCGTCATGCCCCGGTTCCACGCCGCCTGGAGCCTCGGCTCGGTCGCCGGCGCCGGGCTCGGCGCGGGCGCCGCGCGGCTCGGCGTGCCGGTCGCCGCCCACCTGGGCCTGCTGGCCGTGGTGGTGCTCGGCGGCACCCTGCTCGGCGCGCGGGCGTTCCTGCCCGCGCAGCGCCCCGAACCGGGCAAGGCCGGGGCGAAGGCCCGACGTGGCGGGCTGCTCACCGCGTGGCGTGAGCCGCGCACCCTGCTCGTCGGCGCGCTGGTCATGGTCATGGCGTTCAGCGAGGGCGCCGCCAACGACTGGGTCGCCGTCGCCTTCATCGACGGGTACGGCGTCAGCGAGGCGACCGGCGTGGCCGTCTTCGCCGTCTTCGTCGCCGGCATGACCCTGGGCCGCACCGCCGGCACGGTCACCATCGACCGGTGGGGGCGGGTGCCCGTGCTGCTCGGCACGATCCTGCTCGCCGCCGCCGGCGCGGGCCTGGCGGTGCTCGCCGGCAACGGGCCGGTGGCGATCGTCGGGGTGGCGCTCTGGGGGCTCGGCGCCTCGCTCGGCTTCCCGGTCGGGATGAGCGCCGCCGCCGACGACGAGGACCGTGCGCCGTACCGGGTCAGCGTGGTTGCGGCGATCGGCTACACGGCGTTCCTGGCCGGCCCGCCGCTGCTCGGCCTGCTCGGTGACCGGGTGGGGACACTGCGCGCGCTGCTGGTGGTGCCGCTGCTGCTGATCCCGACGCTGGCCCTGGTGCCGGCGACCCGCCCGCCGGCGCACCGCTCCAGCACATAGAACCTAACAGCGAAAGATCGTCTCCGGTATCGGGTGCGCGGCCGACTAAGCGGCTCACCGGGGCTGGCTAGGGTCGCCGAATGCCAGTCGACGAGATCACCGCGGCTGCCGCGGGTAGTTGGACCCTGGGCGACAGGACCGTGCACCGGATGGGTTTCGGCTCCATGCGGACCACCCCCGACCCCGACCCGGCCCGCGCGATCCGGGTGCTGCGCCGCGCCGTCGAACTGGGCGTGAACCACATCGACACGGCGGCGTTCTACGTTTCGCCCGGCGGCACCCTCAACGTCGGCGACGGCCCCGCCCGCTACGCCACCGAGCTGATCCGCGCCGCCCTCGCGCCGTACCCGGAGGACCTGGTGATCACCACCAAGGTCGGCTTCGGGTACGACCCGGCGCACGGCCTGCGTGAGGACACCTCGCCGGCCGGGCTGCGCGCCCAGGTGGAGGAGAACCTGCGCCGGCTCGGCCGCGACCACCTCGACGTGGTGAACCTGCGCATCGTCAGGCGGCCGGGACGGGACTCGGTCGCCGAGGCATTCGGCGCCCTCGCCGACCTGCGCGAGGCCGGACTGATCCGGCACCTGGGCCTGTCCAACGTGCGGCTCGACCAGCTGGACGAGGCCCAGGCGATCGCCCCGGTGGTCTGCGTGCAGAACGCCTACGCCGTCGACAACCGGGGCGACCAGGACCCGCTGCTGCGCGAGTGCCGGGCGCGTGCGGTGGCGTACGTGCCGTTCTTCGCGCTGGCCGGCACGCGGCGGGAGTCCGGCGCGGCGGCCGAGCACGCCGTCGCCGTGCACGCCGTCGCCCGCGCGCACGGGGTCACCCCGCACCAGGTGCGCCTGGCCTGGACCCTGCACCGGGGGCCGCACGTGCTGGCCATCCCCGGCACCGGCGACCCGGAGCACCTGGCGCGGAACATCGCCGCCGGGGCGCTGCGCCTGAGCGACGAGGAGATGGCCGCGCTCGGCTGACCCGGTCAGGTCGCTGTCACCGGGCTCGCAGCCTCCTGCCAGGTTCGGGTGCTCCACTGGAGGGCAGGCCGAGCGGGAAGGAGCGTGGAGATGGGCTGGTTCAGCCGACGGCCCCGGGCCGCCGAGGGGACCCCGACCAGGCTCGACCGGGAGGCCACCCGGGAGGACCTCGCGGCGCTGGAGGCGTTCGTGACCAGCCGGCACGGCGTGGAGTTCTACCTCGAACCGGAGACCACCGCCACCGACACCACGGTGGTGGCGATCGCCCACGACGGCGAGTGGATCCGTCGCCGGACCGGCTCGCCGCAGACGGCGGCGAAGCTGGCCCACCGGCACGCGGTGCCGCTCTACGAGGCGGCACGGACCGGCTACCCGGAGCGGATGCGCGTCTGGAACCGGGCCCACCCGGAGCGCCGGATGCGCTGACCCGGCTCAGGCCAGCGCGGCGCGCGCCCCGGCCAGGGTCATCGGCTCCGAGTGGCTGGAGACGTACCAGCCGTAGGCGTCGTCGAGCAGCT
The DNA here is from genome assembly GCF_900090245.1 of Micromonospora halophytica. GTDB lineage: Bacteria > Actinomycetota > Actinomycetes > Mycobacteriales > Micromonosporaceae > Micromonospora > Micromonospora halophytica. The sequence continues at coordinate 230,442 of NZ_FMDN01000004.1, read as the reverse complement.
GCCGGACCAGCGCGAGGTCGGGGCCGTCGTCCGGCTCGCGCAGGTGCGCCGGCGGCGGGTACCAGCAGTCGCCGAGCAGCATCACCCCGGAGTCCGGCACCAGCACCGCCGTGGAGTCCGGGGCGTGCCGGCCACCGACGTGCCGCAGTCGTACGCCGGTGGGCAGCTCCATCTCGTCGGTGAAGGTGCGCGTCGGCGGCAGCACCGCGAAATCGTCGAAGGTCTCCATGGCCAGGGCCCGGGCCCGGAAGCTGGGCCCGAGCCGGGGCTCGGTGCGGACCTGCTCGCGCAGGTAGCGGTGGCTCCACGGTCGGGCCGCCTCGGCCCGCAGCAGCGACTCCCCGGCGACGTGGCCGACGATCTCCACGCCCGGCCAGGCGCAGGCGCCCCAGACGTGGTCCCAGTGGTGGTGGGTGTAGACCAGCCAGCACGGTTCGGGCAGCCCCGTCGCGGCCAGCGCGGCGCGGATCTCCCGGGCGTGCGCCGGGCTCTGGCCGGCGTCGACCAGCACGCCGCCCCGCTCGTCGGTGATCAGCGCCACGCCGGCCTGGACGGCGAGCGGGTCCGGGTCACCGGGCAGCAGCCAGACCCGCCCGGTGAGGTGCTGGAACGTCGAGCCGCTGATGACGTGCCCCCTCCGATCGAGCGTGGTCGTCGACCCACGCCGGCCGATGGTAGGCGCAGGGCCGACGTCCCGCTGCCCCGTGGACGTCGCTGCCGGCTGGTCGGCAACCGGGCGGCGTTGACCCGGCGGTGACGGGTGTGGCAGCATTCGCGGCCTGACGGCAGTGAAGGAAGCCGGTGCGATTCCGGCGCGGTCCCGCCACTGTCACCGGGGAGCGATCCCCCCTCGTGAGTCACGGCCGTGTGTCTGCGGTTGGAAGGCCGGGGGAGAGCGTCGATCCGGAAGCCAGGATACTTCGGCCGTCGGAGTGACCCCAGGGCGTGGACACCCGAGGAGGACCCGATGACGCGCAGCGTCTCCACCGTCGACGACACCCGTCGTACCCGTGCCGGGCGCGTCGTCGCGCCCCTGCCCGGCCGTGCCGGGGCCGCTGCCGGCCCGCGTGCCGACCGCTCCGCCGTTCACCGCTGAGTCCCGTACCGCGCCGTCCGCGTCCACCGGCTGACCGCCGGTGAACCGGTCGGCCGCTCGGCGTACCCGCTGAACCGCGCCCGCCCCCCGCCCCGCCCGACCGTCCCCGCGCCGGTCCGGGTGTCACTCTCCGGAGCCGTCCGTGCGCATCCTGCTGCTCTCCACCGCCGACACCGACCTGCTCGCCGCCCGCGCCAGCGCCGCCGACTTCCGGCTGGCCAACCCCGCCCGGGTCGACGTCGACGCCGTGCCGGCCCTGCTCGACGGGGTCGACCTGGCCGTCGTACGGCTGCTCGGCGGCCGGCAGGCGTGGCCCGACGGGCTCGCCGCGGTGCTCGCCTCCGGTGTGCCCACCGTGGTGCTCGGCGGCGAGGCGGTGCCCGACGCCGCGCTGATGGCGGCCTCCACAGTGCCCGCCGGGGTGTCCGCCGAGGCGCTGTCCTACCTGGTCGAAGGGGGTCCGGACAACCTGGCCCAGCTGGCCCGGTTCCTCTCCGACACGGTCCTGCTCACCGGCGAGGGCTTCGCCCCGCCCGCGCCCACCCCGGCGTACGGGATCCACGGCGACCGGCCGGTCCACCCGGACCGGCCCACCGTCGGCATCGTCTTCTACCGGGCGCACGCCCTGGCCGGCAACACCGGCTTCGTGGACGCACTCGCCGACGCGGTCGACGCGGCCGGCGGCGACCCGTTGCCGGTCTTCTGCGGCTCACTGCGCGGACTCGCCCCCGGCGACGGGCCACTGGACCTCTTCGCCCGCTGCGACGCCCTGGTGGTGACCGTGCTCGCCGCCGGTGGGGCGGTCGCCGCCGACGCCTCCGGCGGGGGCGACGACGACGCCTGGGACGTCGGCGCGCTCGCCGCCCTCGACGTGCCGATCGTGCAGGCGCTCTGCCTGACCAGCACCCGCGAGCAGTGGGCCGGCAGCGACGCCGGACTCTCCCCGCTGGACGCCGCCATGCAGGTGGCCATCCCCGAGTTCGACGGCCGGATCGTCACCGTGCCGTTCTCGTTCAAGCGGATCGACGCCGACGGGTTGTCGGTCTACGCCGCAGACGGAGAACGGGCCGCCCGGGTGGCCGGCATCGCCGTGCGTCAGGCCCGGCTGCGGCACGTGCCGAACGCCGAGAAGCGGCTCGCCGTCGTGCTCAGCTCCTACCCGACGAAGCACTCCCGGGTCGGCAACGCCGTCGGCCTGGACACCCCCGCCTCGGCGGTGCGGCTGCTCGCCGCCCTCGCCGATGCCGGCTACCACCTCGGTGACGCGCCGCCGCCCACCGACGGTGACGCGCTGATCCACGCGCTGATCGCCGCCGGCGGGCACGACGTCGAGTGGCTCACCCCCGACCAGCTCGCCGCCGCCGAGGCCCGGGTGCCGCAGGAGACCTACCGGCGCTGGTTCGGCCAGGTGCCTGCCGGGCTGCGCGAGCGGATGCGCCAGCACTGGGGCGAGCCGCCCGGCGAGCTGTACACCGACGGCGGCGACGTGGTGCTGGCCGGGCTGCGCTTCGGCAACGTCACCCTGCTGATCCAGCCGCCGCGCGGCTTCGGGGAGAACCCGATCGCCATCTACCACGACCCCGACCTGCGGCCCAGCCACCACTACCTGGCCGCGTACCGGTGGCTGGCCGCGCCGGTCACCGACGGCGGCTTCGGCGCGGACGCGGTGGTGCACCTCGGCAAGCACGGCACCCTCGAGTGGCTGCCCGGCAAGGGCCTCGGGCTCGCCGCCGACTGCGCCCCCGACGCCGTCCTGGGCGACCTGCCGCTGGTCTACCCGTTCATCGTCAACGACCCCGGCGAGGGCACCCAGGCCAAGCGCCGCGCCCACGCCGTCGTCGTGGACCACCTCGTGCCGCCGATGGCCCGCGCCGAGACGTACGGCGACCTGGCGAAACTCGAACAGCTGCTGGACGAGTACGCCACCGTGCAGGCCCTCGACCCGGCCAAGGTGCCCACCGTGCAGGGGCAGATCTGGCAGCTCGTCCGCGCCGCCGAACTGCACCACGACCTGCGCCAGCAGGACATGCCGGCCGCCGACGACTTCGACGACTTCGTGCTGCACCTCGACGGCTACCTCTGCGAGGTCAAGGACGTACAGATCCGCGACGGCCTGCACGTCCTCGCCGAGGCGCCCACCGGCGAGGCCCGGGTCAACCTCGTGCTGGCGGTGCTGCGCGCCCCCCAGGTCTGGGGCGGCACCCGTGCCCTGCCCGGCCTGCGCCAGGCGCTCGCCGCCGGCCACGGCCTCGACGAGCAGGCGCTGCTCGCCGCGCCGGGGGAGCGGGTGGCCGTGCCGCAGACGCTGACCGACGCCGTGGACGGCCCGTCCGCCACCGCCGCCGACGCGATCGACCTGATCGAAGGACTGGCCCGCCGCCTCGTCGTCGGCATGGAGACCCTCGGCTGGGACGGCGACGCGGTCGACGCCGTGGTCGAGGAGGTCGTCGGCCGGCCCGTCCCCGACGCCGCCGAGGTGCTGCGCTTCGCCGCCCGCGAGGTGGTGCCCCGGCTGGCGCGCACCACCGACGAGATCGACCGGGTGCTCGGCGCGCTGGACGGCCGGTTCGTGCCGCCCGGCCCGTCCGGCTCCCCGACCCGGGGCCTGGTCAACGTGCTGCCCACCGGCCGCAACTTCTACTCCGTCGACCCGAAGGCCATCCCCAGCCGCAACGCCTGGGACGTCGGGGTGGCGCTGGCCGACTCGCTGCTCGCCCGGCACCTCGCCGACACCGGGGCGTACCCGCGCTCGGTGGGGCTGACGGTCTGGGGCACCAGTGCGATGCGGACCCAGGGCGACGACATCGCCGAGATCCTCGCCCTGCTCGGCTGCCGGCCGGTCTGGGACGACCGCTCCCGCCGGGTCACCGGCGTCGAGGTGGTGCCCCTGGCCGAGCTGGGCCGCCCCCGCGTCGACGTCACCGTCCGTATCTCCGGCTTCTTCCGTGACGCCTTCCCGCACGTCGTCGCCCTCATCGACGACGCGGTGCGGCAGGTCGCCGCCCTCGACGAGCCGGTCGAGCAGAACCACGTCCGGGCGCACGTCGCCGCCGACCTGGCCGGGCACGGCGACGAGCGCCGGGCCACCGCCCGGATCTTCGGTTCCAAGCCCGGGGCGTACGGGGCCGGACTGCTGCCGCTGATCGACGCCCGCAACTGGCGTACCGACGCCGACCTGGCCGAGGTGTACGCCGTCTGGGGCGGCTACGCGTACGGCCGGGGGCTGGACGGGCGCCAGGCGCGTGCGGACATGGAACGCTCCTTCGCCCGGATCGCCGTCGCGGTGAAGAACCAGGACACCCGCGAGCACGACATCGTCGACTCCGACGACTACTTCCAGTACCACGGCGGGATGGTGGCGATGGTCCGTCATCTCACCGGCGCCGCCCCGGCCGCGTACGTGGGGGACTCGGCGATGCCGCACGACGTGCGTACCCGCACGCTGGGCGAGGAGACCCGGCGGGTGTTCCGGGCCCGGGTGGTCAATCCGAAGTGGATCGCCGCGATGCGCCGGCACGGCTACAAGGGCGCGTTCGAGCTGGCCGCCACCGTGGACTACCTGTTCGGCTACGACGCCACCGCCGGGGTGGTCGACGACTGGATGTACGAGCACCTGGCCGACGCGTACGTCTTCGACGCCGAGACCCGCGCCTTCCTGGAGCAGTCCAACCCGTGGGCGCTGCGCGGCATCACCGAACGCCTGCTGGAGGCCGCCGACCGGGGGCTGTGGGCCGGGCCCGAGCCGGCCACCCTCGACCGGCTCCGCGAGACGTACCTGACCAGCGAGGGCGACCTGGAGGAGTCCCAGTGAGCGCGAGGAGTGAGCCGGTTCTGCGAGCCCCGCAGTCGCGATCGAAGGAGTCCCAGTGAGCGCGAGGAGTGAGCCGGTTCTGCGAGCCCCGCAGTCGCGAACGAAGGAGTCACAGTGAGCGCATACCCGTTCTCGGCGGTGCTCGGCATGGACGACATGCGCCTGGCCCTGCTGCTCAATGCGGTCAGCCCGGCCATCGGCGGGGTGCTCGTCCGGGGCGAGAAGGGCACCGCCAAGTCGACCGCCGTGCGGGCCCTCGCGGCGCTGCTGCCCCCGGTGGACCGGGTGGCCGGCTGCCGCTTCGGCTGCGACCCGGCCGCTGCGGACCCCGGCTGCCCCGACGGGCCGCACCCGGCCGGGTCGCCGGCCGAGCGCCGCCCGGCCCGCCTGGTCGAGCTGCCGGTCGGCGCCGCCGAGGACCGGGTGGTCGGCTCGCTCGACCTGGAGAAGGCCCTCGCCGAGGGGGTACGCGCCTTCGAGCCGGGACTGCTCGCCGCCGCGCATCGTGGGGTGCTCTACGTCGACGAGGTGAACCTGCTCCATGACCACCTGGTCGACCTGCTGCTCGACGCCGCCGCGATGGGCCGCTGCCACGTCGAGCGGGAGGGCGTCTCGGTCAGCCACGCCGCCCGGTTCCTGCTGGTCGGCACGATGAACCCGGAGGAGGGGGAGCTGCGCCCGCAGCTGCTCGACCGGTTCGGGCTCACCGTCGAGGTGGCCGCCAGCCGCGACCCCGCCGTACGGGTCGAGGTGGTCCGCCGCCGGCTCGCCGCCGACGCCGACCCGACCGGGTTCGCCGCCGGCTGGGCCGACGCCGACGCGCAGGTCGCCTGCCGGGTGGCCGCCGCCCGGGCGCGGCTGGAGCGCGTGCTGCTGCCCGACGCGGCGCTGCGGCAGATCGCCGAGGTGTGTGCCGCGTTCGACGTCGACGGCATGCGCGCCGACATCGTCACCGCCCGTACCGCCGTCGCGCACGCCGCCTGGCAGGGCCGGGAGCGGGTGACCGCCGAGGACGTCCGGGTGGCCGCCCGGCTGGCCCTGCCGCACCGGCGTCGCCGGGACCCGTTCGACACCCCCGGCCTGGATGACGAGCGGCTCGACGAGGCGCTGGAGCGGGCCCGCGAGGAACACCCCGACGACCCGGACGACGACGGCCCGGGCGGCGGTCCGGGCCCCGGTGGGCCCGGTGGACCCGGCGGCGGTGGCCGGGACCCGGGCGCCGGCCGCGACGTGGGTGGTCCGGTGACCGGGCAGGACCGTGGACCGGACGCCGACGACCTCGCCGGGCGACCGGGGGACGCTCCCGCACGGCAGCACGCTGACCTCGACCTCTCCGGCGACGGTGACCCTTCGGACCGGGGGCCGGAGGCTGTCGACCGGTGCGCCGGCGACCGACGGCGTGACGGGATGGACGGTGGACCGGATCAGCGCGCCGATCCGTTCGACGGTAACGCCGGGCACCGCGCCGGTGACGACGGCCGGCCGCGCTCCGGGCCGGACGCGCACCGGGCGCAGGCGGTCGCCGTACCCGAGCAAGGGCTGAAGGCGCGGCTGTTCACCGCGCCCGGGGTCGGCGACGGGGTGCCCGGGCGGCGGTCCCGGGCGCGGACCGGACGGGGCCGGACCACCGGCGCGCGGGTGCCCGCCGGCCGCCCGGGCGCGCTGCACCTGCCGGCGACGCTGCGCGCCGCCGCTCCCCGCCAGGCCGGCCGGGGCCGGCGCGACGGGCCGCTCGTGCTGCGCCCCGACGACCTGCGGGAGGCGGTCCGGGAGGGGCGCGAGGGCAACCTCGTGCTCTTCGTGGTCGACGCCAGCGGGTCGATGGGGGCCCGGCAGCGGATGTCCGCCGTCAAGGGCGCGGTGCTCGCCCTGCTCACCGACGCCTACCAGCGTCGGGACAAGGTCGCGGTGGTCGCGTTCCGGGCCACCGGCGCGCAGGTCCTGCTGCCGGCGACCTCCTCCGTGCTGGCCGCCTCGGCACGACTGGCCGAGCTGCCCACCGGCGGGCGCACCCCGCTCGCCGAGGGGCTGCTCGCCGCCGCCGACCTGCTGCGGGTGGAACGGTTGCGCGACCCGCGCCGCCGCCCCCTGGTGCTGGTGGTCACCGACGGCCGGGCCACCGCCGGGGCACGCCCGCTGGACCGGGCCGCCCGCGCGGCGGCCGTGCTGGCCGCCACCGGCACGCCTTGCGTCGTCGTCGACTGCGAGTCCGGGCCGGTCCGCCTCGGCCTGGCCCGCCGCCTCGCCACCCAGCTCGGCGCGGACCACCACCCGCTCGACGCGGTGGCCGCCGACCCGCTCGCCGGCCTCGCGACCCACCCCGCCGCGCCGTCGCGTCCCCGGGCGCTGCCGGTGTCGCCGTCGCGGGCGGCCCGGAGCCGACCGCCGTCCGCCACGATCCCCGCCACCACCACGAGGAGTGTCGCCTGATGCCGCAGGGAAAGCCGTCCCACGTACCGGCCGACGGGTTGACGACGCGGCAGCGGCGCAACCGCCCGCTGGTCGTCGTGCACACCGGAACGATGAAGGGCAAGTCGACCGCCGCGTTCGGGCTGGCGCTGCGGGCCTGGACCGCCGGGCTGCCGGTCGGGGTGTTCCAGTTCGTCAAGAGCGCCCGGTGGCGGGTGGGGGAGGAGGCCGCGTTCCGGGCCCTCGGCGAGGTGCACGAGCGCACCGGCCAGGGCGCACCGGTCGCCTGGCACAAGATGGGCGAGGGCTGGTCGTGGATCCGGCGCGGCGGCGAGGCCGACCACGCCGCCGACGCCCTGGAGGGCTGGCGGCAGATCCAGCGGGACCTCGCCGCGCAACGCTACGGCCTGTACGTGCTCGACGAGTTCACCTACCCGATGACCTGGGGCTGGGTGGACGTCGACGAGGTGGTGCGGACCCTCGCCGAGCGGCCCGGCTTCCAGCACGTGGTGATCACCGGCCGGGACGCCGACCCGCGCCTGGTCGAGGCGGCCGACCTGGTCGCCGAGCTGACCAAGGTGAAGCACCCGATGGACGCCGGCCAGAAGGGCCAGAAGGGCATCGAATGGTGACCGGACCGACCCGCCGGACCGACCAGCGACGTCCCGACGGGCCGCCCGCCCCGGCCGGGCACCCCGGCCCCACCGCCCCGGTCACCTCCGACACCGACCGGGCCGGTGCCGCCGACCGGGCCGCCGCCGGTCCGGCCGCGCCGTGGGCACTGCCCCGGCTGGTGGTCGCCGCGCCGGCCAGCGGGCACGGCAAGACCACGGTGGCCACCGGGCTGCTCGCCGCGCTGCGCCGCCGGGGCCTGACCGTCAGCCCGCACAAGGTCGGCCCCGACTACATCGACCCCGGCTACCACGCGCTCGCCGCCGGCCGGCCGGGCCGCAACCTCGACCCGTGGCTGGTCGGCGAGGAGCGGATCGCGCCGCTGCTGCGGCACGGCGCCACCGTCCCCACCCCCGCCGACGTCGCCGTCGTCGAGGGCGTGATGGGCCTGCACGACGGCGCGGTCGGCCGGGGCGCGTACGCCTCCACCGCCCACGTCGCCCGGCTGATCGACGCGCCGGTGCTGCTGGTCCTCGACACCACCGCTCAGGGCCGCTCCGCCGCCGCCCTGGTGCTCGGCATGCGCGCCTTCGACCCAGGCGTGCGCGTCGGTGGCGTGATCCTCAACCGGGTCGGCTCGCCCCGGCACGAGACGCTGCTGCGCGACGCGCTCGCCGAGGTGGGCGTACCGGTGCTCGGGGCGGTCACCCGCGCCGTCGAGGTCGCCGCGCCCGCGCGCCACCTCGGGCTGGTGCCGGTCGCCGAGCGGGCCCCGGAGTCCCTGGCGGTCGTCGAGGCGCTGGCCGGCCTGGTCGAGTCCACCGTCGACCTCGACGCCGTGCTCGACCTGGCCCGATCGGCCCCACCGCTGACCGTCGCCGCCTGGGACCCGGGTCCCGCCGTCGGCGGCCCGGCCGGCACCGGCCGCCCGGTGGTCGCGGTCGCCGGTGGGCCGGCCTTCACCTTCTCGTACGCCGAGACACCCGAACTGCTCGTCGCGGCCGGTGCCGCCGTGGTCACCTTCGACCCGCTGCGCGACCCGGCCCTGCCGGCCGGCACCCGGGCCGTGGTCATCGGCGGCGGCTTCCCCGAGGTGCACGCCGAGGCCCTCGCGGCCAACACCGCGCTCCGCGCCGAACTCGCCGACTTCGACGGGCCGCTCGTCGCCGAGTGCGCCGGGCTGCTCTACCTCGGCAAGGCACTCGACGGCGCGCCGATGTGCGGGCGGCTGCCGCACACCGCCCGGATGACCGGCCGGCTCACCCTGGGCTACCGTGACGCCGTCGCCGCCACCGACTCCCCGGTCCACCCCGCCGGGGAGCCGGTACGTGGACACGAGTTCCACCGCACCGCCACCGACCCGGCGTACGGCGACCGGCCGGCGTGGCGCTGGGACGACAGCCGCCACGGCTTCGTCACCGGCCGGGTGCACGCCTCCTACCTGCACACCCACTGGGCCGGCCGGCCGTCGGCCGCCCGCCGCCTCGTCGAGGCGGCGAGCCGGTGACCGCCCGTGCCGACGCCGGCCGCCCGACCGAGGACCGGCCCGCCGACAGCCGGGCCCAGACCGTCCCCCACGGCGGCCGGGGCGAGGGCGTGGCGGACCCCGGCCGGAGCGGTGCCGGGGCCGGCATCCTGACCGGGGTCGGCGTCGGGCCGGGCGAGGCGGACCTGCTCACCCTGCGGGCGGTACGGGTGCTGCGCGAGGCCGACCTGGTGGTCGTACCGGTGCTGGACCGGCTCGCCGCCGACGCCGGCGCGCCCCAGGGCCGCGCCGAGGCCACGGTGCGGGCGCACGTCCCGGCCGACCGGTTGCGCCGGCTGCCGTTCGCCCTCGACGACCGGGGCGGGGTGACCACCCGCCGGGAGGCCGCGTGGGACGCTGCGGCGGCGGCCGTGGTCGCCGCCTTCGACGGCGGGGCCCGCGCGATCGCCTTCGCCACCATCGGCGACCCGAACGTCTACTCCACCTTCGGCTACCTGGCCCAGAGTGTGCGCGCCCGGCGCCCGGCGGTCGAGGTGCGCACCGTCCCCGGGATCACCGCCATGCAGGACCTCGCCGCCGGCAGCGGCGTGCCGCTGTGCGAGGGCCGGGAGCCGCTCACCCTGCTGCCGGCCACCGCCGGGCTCGCGCTCGTCGACGACGCCCTGGCCGGCCCCGGCACCGTCGTGGTCTACAAGGGCTGGCGGCGCCACCGGGAGCTGGTTGACGTGCTGCGCCGGCACGGCCGGCTCGCCGACGCCGTGCTGGGCCGGGGCCTCGGCCTGCCCGACGAGCGGGTCGGTCCGGTTGACCGGGCCGACGACGACCTGCCGTACCTGTCGACGCTGCTGGTCCCGGCCCGCCGGGACCGGCGGGGAGGAAAGCTGTGACCAACGCGAAGGTGTGGTTCGTCGGGGCCGGCCCCGGCGCCGCCGACCTGCTCACCCTGCGCGCCGCGCGGGTGATCGCCGAGGCCGACGTGGTGATCTGGGCGGCCAGCCTGGTGCACGCCGACGTCCTCGCCCACGCCCGCCCCGACGCCGAGATCGTCGACTCCTCCCAACTGCCCATCGAGGGGGTGCTGCCGCTGTACCGGCGGGCCGCCGCCGAGGGGCTGACGGTGGCCCGGATCCACTCCGGCGACCCGGCGCTGTGGGGCGCGGTGCAGGAGCAGCTCGACCTCTGTCGCGCCCTCGACCTGGCCGTGGAGATCGTGCCCGGGGTCTCCTCGTTCACCGCCGTCGCCGCGATCGTCGGCCGGGAGCTGACCATCCCCGAGGTGGCCCAGTCGGTCATCCTCACCCGCCTCGAGGGTGGCAGGACGCCGATGCCGCCGGGGGAGCGGGTCCGCGAGTTCGCCCGGCACGGCACCACCATGGCGCTCTTCCTCTCCGCGGCCCGCTCCGGGCAGGCCCAGGCCGAACTGCTCGCCGGCGGCTACCCCGCGCACACCCCCGTGGTGGTGGCGTACCAGGCGACCTGGCCGGACGAGCTGGTGGTCCGCTGCACGCTCGGGAAACTGGAGGCCACGGTCAAGGAGCACAAGCTCTGGAAGCACACCCTGTTCCTGGTCGGCCCGGCCCTGGCGGCCACCGGCACCCGCTCACACCTGTACCACCCCGGGCACTTCCACACCTTCCGCCGGGCCGAGCCGGCCGCCCGCGCCGAGTTGCGCCGTTCGCGGGCGGGGGCCCCGGCGGGCGGCACCGCCGACCGCCCGACGTCGTCCGAGCCGCCGCGATGACGTACGCCGAGCCGCCGCTGCGCGAGCCGGACCTGCCGCGTACCGCGAAGGTCCGGCCCACCGCGCTGCGTACCGGCTGGACCACCGGCGCCTGCGCGACGGCGGCGGCGAAGGCGGCGGTGACCGCGCTGGTCACCGGCGCCCCGCAGCGGGAGGTGGAGATCGGGCTGCCCGCCGGTCGGCGGGTGCGCTTCACCGTGCACCGCTGCGACTTCAGCCCGCTGCCGGACGTGCACGTCGAGGCGGTCGTGGTCAAGGACGCCGGGGACGACCCGGACGTCACCCACGGCGCGCACCTCACCGCCACCGTCGGCTGGCACGACCGCCCGGGTCTCCAGCTCGACGGGGGACCCGGCGTCGGCACGGTCACCAGGCCGGGGCTCGGTCTGGCCGTCGGTGGCCCGGCGATCAACGACACCCCGCGCCGGATGATCGGCGAGGCGGTCGCCGAGGTGGTCGACCTGACCGAGGTGGGCGTCCGGGTGGTGATCAGCGTGCCGGGCGGGGAGGTGATGGCCCGCAAGACCACCAACCGGCGGCTCGGCATCCTCGGCGGCATCTCCATCCTCGGCACCACCGGCGTCGTGCGGCCCTTCTCCACCGCCTCCTGGCGGGCCAGTGTGGTGCAGGCGGTGCACGTGATGGCCGCGCAGGGGGAGCGGACCGTGGTGCTGTGCACCGGCGGGCGTACCGAGCGGGCCGCCCGGGCGCTCCTGCCGGAGCTGCCCGAGGTGTGCTTCGTCGAGGTCGGCGACTTCACCGGCGCGGCGGTCACCGCCGCCGTCGGCGACGCGATGACCGGTGTGGTGTTCGTCGGCATGGCCGGCAAGCTCGCCAAGCTGGCCGCCGGGATCCTGATGACCCACTACACCCGCTCCAAGGTGGACCTGTCGCTGCTCGGCGCGGTCACCGCCGAGGCCGGCGGCGACGCCGACCTGGTGGCGGCCGTCGCGGCGGCCAACACCGGGCGGCACGCCTACGAGCTGTGGGAGGCCGCCGGTCTGCTCGGCCGCGCCGGTGACCTGCTCTGCCGCCGGGTACGTCAGGTGCTGCGGCGCTTCGCCGGGCACGCCGTCGCCGTCGACGTGGCCATGGTGGACTTCACCGGATCCCGGGTGGTCGCCTCCTCGGGGCGGTGGTCCGGGTGACCGCCCCGCCGGCGGTCACCGTGGTCGGGGTCGACGCCGCCGGCCGGCCGCCGCACCCCGACGCGCATGCCGCGCTGGCCGGGGCCCGCCTCGTCGTCGGAGCGGCCCGCCACCTGGCCGCCCTGCCGGTGCTGCCGGGCTGCCCCACCATCGTGCTCGGGCCGCTCGCCCCCGCGCTGGACCGGCTCGCCGCCGCCGTCGAGGCCGGAGCGCCGGCGGTCGTGCTGGCCAGCGGCGATCCCGGGCTCTTCGGCATCGTCCGCCGGTTGCGGGTCGCCGGGCTGCCGGTGCGGGTGCTGCCGGCGGTCTCCAGCGTCGCCGCAGCGTTCGCCCGGGCTGGACTCGACTGGGACGGCGCGGCGGTGGTCACCGCGCACGGTCGTGACCCGGGGCCGGCCCTGAACGCCTGCCGGGCGCTGCCCGCGGTCGCGGTGCTCACCGCTCCCGGCGCCGGGGCCACCGAGATCGGGGCCGGGCTGACCGGCTGGCCCCGCCACCTCGTGGTCGCCGAACACCTCGGCACCGACGCCGAACGGGTCACCTGGACCACCCCGGAGCAGGCAGCCACGCGGGCCTGGGCCGACCCGCACGTGCTGCTCAGCCTCGCCCCCGGCGCGCTCCCGGCCGGCGGGCCCGCCCCGTCCGCCCTGCCCGGTGTCGGGCCGATGCGGACGGACAACCAGCCGGCCGCCGCGCCGGCCGGCGGCTGGGCGCTGCCCGAGTCCGCGTACCACCACCGCGACTCCATGATCACCAAGGTGGAGGTACGCGCCCTCGCGGTGGCCCGGTTGCGTCCCCGCCTGGGCCGGCTCGTCTGGGACGTCGGCGCGGGCAGCGGCTCGGTCGGCATCGAGTGCGCCCTGCTCGGCGCGGCCGTCATCGCCGTGGAGCGGGACCCGGACGCGCCGGTCGCGGCGAACGCCGCCCGCCACGGGGTGCACGTGCGGGTGGTGACCGGCCCGGCCCCGGCGGTCCTGCGCGACCTGCCCGACCCGGACGCCGTCTTCGTCGGCGGGGGCGGCACTGACGTGCTCGCCGCGGTGGCCGCCCGCCGTCCCGGCCGGGTGGTGGTCACCCTCGCCGCGCTGGACCGGGTCGCGCCCGCCGTCCACCTGCTGCGCGACGCCGGCTACACCGTCGACGGCAGCCAACTCTCCGCCGCCCGCCTGGCCGACCTGCCCGGCGGATCCGTGCGCCTCGCCGCCACCAACCCGGTGGTCGTCCTCACCGGGGAGAGCCCGTGACCCGGCCGTACCGCCACCCACTCGGAGCAGGAGCACCCGTGGACAATTCCGTCGACACCGCCGGAGACGGCCCGGTGACCATCGGATCCGGGGCGGCCACTACGCCGCGCGGCCCGGTGACCGTCGGACTCGTGGCGGCCACCGCCGCCGGCCGCCGGCACGCCCGGATCCTCGCCGACGCCTGGCCGCACGCCCGGCTCGTCGAGTCCGCCGGCGTGGCCGACGCGCTGCGTGCCGCGTGGACGCAGTGCTCGGCGGTGGTGGCGTTCCTGGCCACCGGGGCGGTGGTCCGGATCCTCGCGCCGCTGCTCGGTGACAAGCGCACCGACCCGGCGGTGGTGGTCGTGGACGAGGCGGCACGGCACGCCGTCGCGCTCCTCGGCGGGCACGCGGGCGGCGCCAACACCCTCGCCGTGGAGGTGGCCGCGCTGCTAGACGCCCGCCCGGTGGTCACCACCGCCACCGACGCCGTCGGTCTGCCCGGGCTGGACACGCTCGGCTGGCCGGTCGAGGGGGCCGTCGCGGCGGTGTCCCGGGCGATCCTCGACGGCGAGCCGGTCCGGCTGCTCGCCGACTCCACCTGGCCGCTGCCCGCGCTGCCGCCGAACGTCCTGGTCGAGCCCGTCCCCGCCGACGGGATGGCCCCGACCGATCCGGCCCAGCGGGCCCAGCGGGCCCAGCGGGACGAGCTGGCTGGCCCCGGTGTCGCGGGGCGACACCGGGTGGCCGGCCCGGACCCGGACGGCGGGACCGGCGACGGCGGCTGGCGGCTGCTGGTCACCGACCGGATCGTCCCGCTGGACGACCGGACCGCCGTGCTGCGCCCACCCTCGCTGGTCGCCGGGATCGGCTCCAGCCGGGGCGTCGCCGCCGCCGAGGTGTCCGACCTGCTGCACCGGGCGCTCGCCGACGCCGACCTGGCCCCGGCCAGCCTGCGCTGCCTGGCCAGCGTCGACCTCAAGGCCGACGAGGAGGGCATCCTGGCGACCGCCCGCGCGCTCGGCGTACCCCTGGAGACCCGGCCTGCGGCGGAGTTGGCGGCGGTCGACGTGCCGCACCCCAGCGACGTGGTCCGCGCCGTGGTCGGCACCCCCAGCGTCGCGGAGGCCGCGGCGCTGGCCGGCGGCGGCACGCTGCTGGTGCCGAAGACCGCCTCGGCGATGGCGACCGTCGCCGTCGCCCGGCACAACGCGCGCGGCCGGCTGGCGCTCGTCGGGCTCGGGCCGGGCGCGCCCGACCTGCGCACCCCGCGCGCGGTCGCCGAGCTGCGCCGGGCCGCCGTGGTCGTCGGCCTCGACCAGTACGTCGACCAGGTCCGCGACCTGCTCCGCCCCGGCACCCGGGTGCTCGCCAGCGGGCTCGGCGCGGAGGAGGAGCGGGCCCGCGCCGCCGTCGTCGAGGCCACCGCCGGACACGCGGTCGCGCTCGTCGGCTCCGGCGACGCCGGGGTGTACGCGATGGCCAGCCCCGCCCTGGAGTACGCCGACGAGCGGATCGACGTGGTCGGGGCGCCCGGGGTGACCGCCGGGCTCGCCGCTGCCGCCCTGCTCGGCGCGCCGATCGGCCACGACCACGTGTACCTGAGCCTGTCCGACCTGCACACCCCCTGGGAGGTCATCGAGCGACGGGTGGCCGCCGCCGCCGAGGCGGACCTGGTGGCGTTGCTGTACAACCCGCGCAGCCGGGCCCGGGACTGGCAGCTCGGGGCCGTGCTGAAGACCTTCGCCGCGCACCGCCCGCCGCAGACCCCGGTCGGCGTGGTGCGCAACGCCAGCCGCGCCGGCGAACAGGTCCACCTGGCCACCGTGGCCACCCTCGACGCCGCCGTGGTCGACATGTACAGCGTGGTGGTGGTCGGCAGCTCGCAGACCCGGGTGGTCGCCGGCCGGATGGTCACCCCGCGCGGGTACCGGTGGCGACGGTGACCGCGCCGCCGACCGCCGTCGCCGCGCCGGACCCGCCCGCGCCCGTGAGCATCGGCGCCTGCCAGGGCTGCGGCGCCTGCCTGCTTACCTGCCCGACGCACGCCATCCGTCCCGTCCCGCTCGGGCTGACCGTCCGCGCCGACCGGTGCACCGGCTGCCTGGAGTGCGTGGAGATCTGCCCGGTGGACGCCATCCGCGCCACCGCCGAACCCCGAGGAGAGCGATGACCCCGATCCCGACCGCCGCCCCACCGGTGGGCCGGTGGAGCCGTGCCGAGCGGGTACGCCTCGGCGGCGTGGTGCTCGCCGTCGCCGCCCTGCACGTCGCGGGCTGGACCCTCTACCTGTACTGGAACGACCAGCCGGCGGCGGCCGGCGGGCTGGCCGGGGCGGGCGCCCTGGCGTACGCGCTCGGCGTGCGGCACGCCTTCGACGCCGACCACATCGCCGCCATCGACGACACCACCCGGCTGATGCTGCTGCGCGGCCGGCGCGCGGTCGGCGTCGGCTTCTTCTTCGCCCTCGGGCACAGCGCGGTGGTGCTGCTGCTCGCCCTGGTGATCGGGCTCGCCTCGGCGAGCATGACCGAGCGGGGCCTGGCCGGTGTCCGCGAGGTCGGCGCGGTGGTCGCCGCGGCCACCGCCACCGCGTTCCTGCTGCTGGTCGCCGGGCTCAACGCGGCCGTGCTGGCCGGGCTGGTGAAGCTCTGGCGCCGGCTGCGGGCCGGTGCGCTCGACGAGTCCGAGCTGGACCTGCTGATGCTCAACCGGGGCCTGGTGCACCGGATCCTCGGCTCCCGCGCCCGGTCGCTGGTGCGCTCCTCCTGGCACATGGCCCCGGTCGGGTTCCTCTTCGGACTCGGCCTGGAGACCGCCAGCGAGGTCACCCTGCTGTCGCTGTCGGCGAGCACCGCCGCGGCCGGCGGCCTGCCGGTGCTGGCCCTGCTCACCCTGCCGCTGCTCTTCGCCGCCGGAATGTCGGCGATGGACACCGCGGACAGCCTGCTGATGGCGCGCGCCTACTCGTGGGCGTACCGGCAGCCGGCCCGGCGGCTCTGGTACAACCTCGCCACCACCGCGATGACCGTCGTCGTCGGCGCCCTGGTCGCCAGCGTCTACCTGTCCGGCCTGCTGGTCGACCACCTCGGTGCGACCGCGCTGTCCGGCTACGCCTCGCTCGGCGACCACTTCGAACAGCTCGGCTACGTGGTGGTGGCGCTCTTCGCGCTGGCCTGGGGCGGCGCGGTGCTGCTGTGGAAGCTGCGCGGGCACGACCGGCGCTACGGCCGCGGCGTCGACGCGGGCGCGGAGACGGGAGCGTGACCCGCCTCGTGCACCCGATCGAGGCGGAGTCGTACCGCATCCTGCGTTCCCGGGTCGACCTGACGCACCTGCCGCCGCTGACCCGGGCGGTGACCGAACGGGTGGTGCACGCCAGCGCCGACCTGGCCTACGTCACCGAACTGGTCTGCGACGAGGCGGCGCTGGCCGGCGGCCTGGCCGCGCTGCGCGCCGGAGCGCCGATCGTCACCGACGTGTGGATGGTCGCCGCCGGCATCACCCGCGCCGGACGGGAGATCGTCTGCCCGGTCGCCGAGCCGGCCACCGCCGAGCTGGCCGCCGCCACCGGGCTGACCCGCTCGGCCGCCGCCGTCCGGGTCGCCCTGGACCGGGTGGGCCCGGGCGCGGTCTGGGTGGTCGGCTGCGCGCCGACCGCGCTGGCGGAACTGATCACCCTGGACGCGGCGCCCGCCCTCGTGGTGGGGCTGCCGGTCGGCTTCGTCGGTGCCGCCGAGTCCAAGGCGGCGCTGCGGGCCAGCGGCCTGCCCGCCGTGTCCAACGTGGGCGAGAAGGGCGGCTCGGCGGTCGCCGCCGCTGCCCTCAACGCCCTGCTCTACCAGGAGGAGACACCATGACCGCGCTGGTCATCGTCGGGCACGGCACGCGCAGCGCGGCCGGGGTCGACCAGTTCGCCGCGCTCGTCGACCGGGTCCGCCGCCGCGCCGCCGGCCGCGTCGGCGACGTCGAGGGCGGCTTCATCGAGCTGTCCCGGCCACCGCTCACCGACGCGGTGACCGCGCTCGTCGAGCGGGGACACCGCAGCCTTGTCGCGCTGCCGCTGGTGCTCACGGCCGCCGGGCACGGCAAGGGCGACATCCCCGCCGCGATGGCCCGCGAGCAGGAGCGGCACCCGGGCCTGACCTACCGGTACGGCCGGCCGCTCGGCCCGCACCCGTTGCTGCACACCGCGCTCGAGAAGCGGATCGACGCGGCCCTGGCCGGCGCCGATCGCGGCGGCACCTGGGTCGCGTTGATCGGCCGTGGCTCCACCGACCCGGACGCCAACGCCGAGGTGGCCAAGGTGGCCCGGCTGCTCTGGGAGGGGCGCGGGTACGCCGGTGTCGAGCCGGGCTTCATCTCGCTGGCCGAGCCGTCCGTGCCGGCGGTGCTTCAGCGGCTGCGTCGGCTCGGCGCCCGGCGGATCGTCGTCGCCCCGTACTTCCTCTTCGCCGGGGTGCTGCCGGACCGGATCGTCGCGCAGTCGCGGGCGTTCGCCGCCGGCCACCCCGACCTCGACGTGCGGGTGGCCGACCTGATCGGCGACTGCGACGCGCTGGCCGACCTGGTCCTGCAACGCCACGCCGAGGCGCTGGGCGGGGACATCCGGATGAACTGCGACACCTGCGCGTACCGGGTGTTGATGCCGGGCTTCGCCGACAAGGTGGGCCGGCCGCAGACCCCGCACGACCACCCCGACGACCCCGTCGGCGGCCACCACCACCATCACCACCACGGCGACCGTCACCACGGGCCGGGCCTGCGCCCCGGGCAGGTCGCCGTGGTCGGCGGCGGCCCCGGCGCCGACGACCTGATCACCGTACGCGGCCGGGCCCTGCTGGACAGCGCGGACGTGGTGGTGGCCGACCGGCTCGCCCCGCAGGGGCTGCTCGCCGGGCTCCGCCCCGACGTGCTGGTCGTCGACGCCGCGAAGGTGCCGCGCGGCCCGTCGATGACGCAGGACGCCATCAACGACGCCCTGGTCACGCACGCCCGCGCCGGCAGGCGGGTGGTCCGGCTCAAGGGCGGCGACCCGTACGTCTTCGGCCGGGGCCACGAGGAGGTCCAGGCGTGTGCGGCGGCCGGGATCGAGACGGTGCTGGTGCCCGGGGTCAGCAGCGCGCTCGCCGCGCCCGCCCTGGCGGGGGTGCCGGTCACCCACCGGGGCGTCGCCCACGATCTCACCGTCGTCTCCGGACACCTGCCGCCGGGGCACCCGGACTCCCTGGTGGACTGGGCGTCGCTGGGCCGCGCCCGGGGCACCCTGGTGCTGCTGATGGCGGTCGACACCATCTCCAAGATCGCGGCGGTGCTGGTGGAGCACGGCCGCGCACCGGACACCCCGGTGCTGGTGGTGCGGGACGCCGGACACCCGCAGCAGCGGACCTGGGCGTCCCGGCTGGACGAGGTGGGCGAGCTGGCCGCCCGGGAGGACGTCCGGCCGCCGTCGGTCTTCGTCCTCGGCCCGGTGGTGGGGCTGCGCGACTGACGGCGGGCCGGCCGGCCCGGTTCCCCCGAGCCGGGCCGGCCGCCCCCGAAACGGGGTGGGCCGTCGCGTCGGCGGCCCACCCCGTCGTGCCCGCCGTCAGGTGCGGACGTTGGGCAGGTTGATCCCGCAGGCGCGTTCGATGAACTCGCCCGCCCGGCGTCCGCTCGCCGCCACCACCTCCGGCGCGTCTGCCGGCGCACCGGACACGTTGCCGGCCGCGTCGTGGTCGTGCCCGTCCCCGGCCGCGTCGTGGTCGTGTCCGGCCTCCGGGGTGACCGGACCGTGGTCGTGCCCGGCCTGCGCCGGGTCGGCCGCGATCGAGCCGGCCAGCCGTTGCAGGTCCGGGGTCAGCTCCCGGGGTGCCACCCGGATCAGCGCCGCCATCGCCGCCGACCGCTGCTCGCCGGTGAGCGCGGCCTGGTTGGTCAGCGCGAAGGTCTCCGCCTCGGCGCAGAACCGGTCCCGGCCGGACCAGTCGGTCGGCAGCTCCGGCCGGGACAGCCACCAGCCGCCCACGGCGACGGCGGCCACCACCGCGAGCGCCCCGCCGGCGATCAGTCGTCGGTCAGACGTTGTCATTGATCGCGTCGATGTCGTGCAGGTCGAGGTACTTGGGCCAGATGTTGCTGCGCATGCACGAGTTGTCGTTGGAGTCGGTGCTGTGCCACCGGTGGCCCAGCGAGCCGGTGTGCCCGAGCTCGTGGCAGCCGAGGCTCTGCCAGTAGTACGTCGACTTCCCGCTCATCATGCGGGTGTTGAACTTGACGTCGTAGTGGTCGCACAGGCCGTTCCACCAGTTGGTGTCGGTGCAGCTCGTCTGCCCGTACCAGGAGGCGGAGTACGACTTGTCGTAGACGTGGATGTCCGAGTTCCCGGTCGAGGTGTTGATCTGTGACCGGTTGAGCTGCGCCCGCCCGTGCGACACCGCCGCCTTGCCGTTGGTGGTCAGCGAGTTCGACTCGACGTCCTGTTCCTTGTTGTCCGGCTTGCCGCTGTTGGCCTTGCCGCCGTGACCGGCCAGGGCCGGCGGTGCGAACGCCAGCACGGCGGTCAGCGCCGCGCCGAGGACCATCGTCGTACGCTTCATTCTCCACTCTCCTCCGGAGGCAGCGGCAGATCGCCGGTCGGCACCGACGGGGTCAGCGTGCCCGCCGCGACCTGCCCGCTGGCGACGACGACGCTGTTGTTCAGGAAGCTGGGCGCCATCGTGCTGATCGACGTCGCCAGGTCGTTCTCCGGGTTGCTGGGCTTCAGCGCGCCGTCGACCACCAGGGCCCGCCCGTCGGAGCTGGCCAGCTGGAAGGTGTGCGGGTCGGTGACGCCGGCCGCACGCCGCAGGAAGAAGTAGCCGGTGTCGCCCACCTCGCTCCATGCCACGTTGTTGGCGACGTAGCCGCGGCCCTCCTCGTCCCAGCCCTCCTCCTCCAGCGTGATCCGTGGCGGGACGAGCAGGTTCTTCGGGTTGTGCAGGACGTCGACCACATCGAGGGTCACCGTGCGCAGCCGGATGTCCCCGCCCACCGCCGCCGGGTCCTCGTCGACGCTGCCGAGCCGGCCGGGCGCCGCCGACAGGACGGTGCCGAGGACCACCAGGTGCGACGTGGCGGTCATCTGCTCGACCGTGTCGAAGTGGTACGCCTCCTTGCCGAAGGCCAGCCCCTCCGGGCGGGCGTCGTAGCGCACCCCGGTGTCGGCGTTGCCGACTCCCACGGACGCCACGAGCGCGGTCACCGCGACCGCACCCGCCGCTGCCAGGCCCAGCCGGCGTACGCCGGGCCGCCTGATTCTCTTCATCGTTCCCCCTGTCCGAGGTCCGGCACGGCCCGTGCCGACCGTGCCCGTCCCACCGACGACGTGGCCGCCGGGCGGGACGGACACGACGATCCACAGCCCGGCATGCAGCCGCCTTGCAACCGGCTTGCAGACCCTCCACAGCGGACGGGCATACTGCGGCACCGGGGGAGGTTCGTCGATGGAGTTCCAGGTCCTGGGCGCGGTACAGGTGTTCTCGGCTGGCAGCCGGGTCGACGTCGGCGGCCGCCAGCAGCGGCTCGTCCTCGCCGTACTGCTGCTGGCGGCCGACCGGGTGGTGCCGGTGGAACGGCTGATCGACCTGGTCTGGGCACAGGCGCCCCCGCGCAGCGCCCGGGGCACGGTGCAGGCCCTCGTCTCCCGGCTACGGGCAGTCTTCCGGCACGCCGACGCGCCCGTCACGATCACCAACCAGGGCTCCGGCTACCTGCTGCGGGTCGACCCGCTCGCGGTCGACGCCCACCGGTTCACCGCGCTGCTCGCCCGGGCCCGGCGTGCCGGCGACGAGGAGGCCGCCGACCTGCTCGACCGGGCGCTGCAGCTGTGGCGGGGCGAGCCGCTCGCCGACGTCGCCGACGAGCAGGTCCGACACCGGCTCTGCGCCGGGCTGCGGGAGGCCCGCTGGACGGCGGTGGAGGACCGGGCGGAGACGCTGCTGCGCCTCGGGCGGTCCCGGCAGGTGGTCACCGACCTGACCGACGTGGTCGCCCGGCACCCCGGCCGGCAACGGCTGGCCGGGCAGCTGATGCTCGCCCTGCACCGGGAGGGCCGCACCGACCAGGCACTGGCCACCTACCGGCAGGTGCGCGCCCGGCTCGCCGACGAGCTCGGCCTCGACCCCGCGCCCACGCTGTGCCGGCTGGAGCGACGCATCCTGCGCGCCGATCCGACGCTGGTCCCGTCCCTCGGCGACGATCGGCGGACCACACCCGTTCCGGTACGCCCCGCCGAGCTGCCCCACGACATTCCCGGCTTCGCCGGCCGGGACGCCGACCTCGCCCGGCTCGACGCGGGACTGGCCGAGCCGTCGACCGGCACCCGCGTCTGGGTGCTCAGCGGCACGGCAGGAGTGGGCAAGACCGCGTTGGCGGTGCACTGGGCGCACCGGGTCCGCGACGCGTTCCCCGACGGCCAGCTCCATCTGGACCTGCGCGGTTTCGACGCCGAGCGGGAGCCGGTCACGCCGGGTGCCGCGCTCGCCCAACTCCTGGGCGGGCTCGGGGCCGACCCCCGGTCGGTGCCGGACGCCCCGGACGCCCGGGCGACGATGTTCCGCTCCCTGCTGGCCGGTCGTGACGTGCTGCTGGTGCTGGACAACGCCCGCGACGCCGACCAGGTGCTGCCGCTGATCCCGTCGTCGGGCACGGTGCTGGTCACCAGCCGGCACCGCCTCGGTGACCTGGTCGTACGGGCCGGCGCCCGGACGCTTCCGCTGGACGTGCTCACCCCGGCGGACTCGGTGCGCCTGCTGGCCACCCTGCTGGGCGACGCGCCCGTGCGGGCCGAGGCGACGGCGGCGGCCGAACTTGCCCGGCTCTGCGGGCACCTGCCGCTCGCGTTGCGGATCGCCGCCGCCAACGTCCAGTCGGCGGGGGAGCCGGGGATCGCCGGGGTGGTCCGGGACCTCTCCGACGGCGACCCGTTGGCCGGGCTCACCGTCGACGGGGCCGAGGAGGGGGCGGTGACCAAGGCG
This sequence comes from Micromonospora halophytica, assembly GCF_900090245.1. Classification (GTDB taxonomy): domain Bacteria; phylum Actinomycetota; class Actinomycetes; order Mycobacteriales; family Micromonosporaceae; genus Micromonospora; species Micromonospora halophytica. Next base: position 207,920 of record NZ_FMDN01000004.1, on the reverse strand, counting down.
TTCGCGCTGTCGTACCGGGCGCTGCCGGACGGGCAGCGGCAGCTGTTCCGCCGCCTCGGGCTGGTCCCCGGGCAGAGCTTCACCGCCGGCTCGGCGGGCGCGGTCGCCGGGACCCCGTCGGCCGCCGCCGACCGCCGGCTTCGCGCGCTGGCCGCCGCCCACCTCGTGGAACGCCACGGCGGCGGGCGCTACCGCTTCCACGACCTGCTCCGCCGGTACGCGATGGACCGGATCGTCGGCGAGGAGGACGCCACCGAGCGGGAGCAGGCCCGGCGGCGCCTGTTCGACCACTACCTGGACACCGCCGACGCGGCGGGCCGGCGGCTCATCCCGCATTTCGTCCGGCTGCCGCGCCCGGCCGCGGCCGACCCCTTCGGCGACACCGAGGCGGCGCTGGCCTGGCTGGACGCCGAGTGGACGAACCTCACCGCGGCCGTGGAACAGGCAGCCCGGCAGGGCCCGCGCCACTACGCCTGGCACCTCACCGACGCGCTGCGGGCGTACTTCCACCAGCGGGGGCGGCGGGAGGAGTGGCAGCAGGCGGCGACGCTCGCCCTGGCCGCCGCGCGCGACGAGGGGGATTCCCGGGCGCAGGCCGCCATGCACCAGAGCATCGCGCTGGTGTGTGTCAACAGTGGACGCTACGAGGAAGCCCGCCGGCACCTCCTGGACGGCCTGCGCATCGACGCCGAGGACAGCTGGCCGCAGGGGCGTACCGGGATGCTCAACAACCTCAGCGCGGTGCACCAGCGCCTCGGCGACCCGCAGGAGGCGATCACCTGCGCCCGCCACTCACTGGCGCTCAACCGGCGGTTGGGCAACGAGGGCGGGGCGGCGATGTCGCTGGCCAACCTCGGGTTCGCGTACTGGCAGCTGGGTGCGTTCGCCGAGGCGGACAGCCACTTCCGGGAGGCGTTGGCGCACGGCGAGCGGGCCGGGGCACGCTACAACGTGGCGGTCCTGCTGGTCGACCTGGCCAGCGTGAGCCGCGACCGGGGCGAGCACCGGGCCGCCGAGGAGCTGTACGCGCGGGCGTTGGCGGCCAACCGCGACCTCGGCTACCGCTACGGCGAGGCGACCGCCCTGTCCGGGCGGGCCGTGCTCTGGTCCGGGACCGGTCGGGCGGCGGCGGCCCGGCCGGACGCCGAACGCGCCGTGGAGCTGACCCGGGAGATCGGCGACACCGGCACCGAGGCGTGGGCGCTGGACGCACTGGGCCGGGTGTTGCGTGAGTTGGGCCGCCCCGCCGAGGCGGCCGAGCAGCACGGCCGGGCCCTGGACCTGGCCCGGCGGACGAGGTTCTGCTGGTGCGAGGCGACGGCGCTGGCCGGGCTCGCGGACGCCCGGCTGGCCGCCGGCGACCCGGTCGCGGCCCGGGAGCACGGCCGCGCCGCGGTGGACCTGGCCGTTCGGGCCGGGTACCGGCCGATCGAGATCCGGGCGTCCCGCGTGCTGGCCCGGGTGGCCGAGCGGTCCGGTGACGCCGCCGAGGCGGCCAGGTGGGACGACCGGGTGACCCGGTTGGCGCGGGAGACCGGGTACGCGGCGCCGTCCGGCGAGGCTCAGTGATCCTGTCGGTAGTGGTGGCCGCCCGGGTTGTTCCGGGCGGCGTCGCCGAGCAGTACGGTGACCCGGCACTCCGGGTCACCGACGGCGATCCGCTCGTCGAGCAGCACTGTGGCCTCCCCGTGGTTGCGCGCGGCGATGCCGCCGAACACGCTGGAGGTCATCCGGCACAGCGCGGGCGCCCGGCGCACGGTGTCACCGAACGGGCAGTGCCGGTTGCCCAGCACGATCCGGTCGGTGCCGACGGAGATGACGTAGAAGTCGCCGTCGATGGCGGACTTGAGCCGCAGGTAGCAGTCGGCGACCTGCTCGGCGGTGAGCCGGCCGACCAGTTCCCGGGCCCGGCGGTACTCGTCCTCCATCTGCCCGCCGACGGTCGCGCCCACCTGGGCCACCATCTCCTCGGCCGCGGCCGGGCCCTGCCGGTTCTCCGCCGTGCGGGCCAGCTCGACGACGAGCGCGCGCAGGAAGGGCTCCCTGCCGAACCCGCGCGGGCCGGCCTCGTCGGGGGTGGGCAGCGGGTTGACCTCGCGACGAGGCGGATCGTAGGTCGGCTCGACCCGGCGGGTGACCGGGAGCACGGTGCGTACCCGCTTGCCGGTGCCGCGTTTCGCCACCACGTCCAGATCCCCGGCGAGCTGGCGCACCAGCCACAGGCCACGGCCCCGGATGCTGCCGATCCCGGACGGCGGCAGGGCGGCGAGGTCGAAGGAGGGGCCGAGGTCGTGCACCACCAGCGAGGGCTGCGCGGCGGACCAGTCCAGACCCACCCAGACCGGACCGCCGGCGTGCTCGACCGCGTTGCCCACCAGCTCGGAGACGACCAGGCCGGCGTCCTCGACCTCGTCGCGTTCCTGGGCGTGCCGGCGCAGGAACGCGGTCAACTCGGTGCGTAGCGCGCTCGCCGCCGCCGGGGTCGCCGGTGCCAGCAACCACTCCATCGCGCCACCTCGATCCCCGTGTCGTGCCGATCGGACGCCTCGTCGGCCCGGAAACAACGTCCGTGTGGCCGTGGCTGGTCGGTCAGTCCCGGATCCGTCGGGTGTGCGGGTGTCCCTGACGACGACCGCGTGGGCCCACCATACGCCTGCTCCGGCCCGGTGGCCGTACGCCGGCACGCCCCGGCCGCCGGGGCGGTGTCAGCCGGCCGCCAGCCGCGCCACCGCGTACCCGAGCGCGGCGGCGGCGAGCCCGGCGACCACGCTGAGCAGGGCGTTGGCCAGGGCGCGATGCCGGTCGCCGGCCCGGGCCAGCCGCACCGTCTCGTACCCGAAGGTGGACCAGGTGGTGAGCGCGCCGCAGAAGCCGGTGCCGAGCAGCGCGCTGACGGCGGGCCCGGCCGGGATCGCGACGACCACGCCCAGCAGCAGCGACCCGGCGACGTTGACGGTCAACGTGCCCCAGGGGAGGGTCGAGCCGTGCCGGGCCTGCACGGCCCGGTCGACGAGGTAGCGCAGCGGGGCACCGAGCGCAGCCCCGAGGGCGACGAGCAGCACCGTCACCGTCCACCTCCGCGGTGCGCCAGCACCTGCGCGGCCAGCGCGTCCCCGGCGACGACCGCCAGCAACCCGGCCACCAGGGTCGTCGCCAGGTACGCCAGCGCGGTCACCGGGGCACCGGCGACGAGCGCCGCGTGGACGTCGACCACGTACGCGGAGAAGGTGGTGAACCCGCCCAGCACGCCGACGCCGAGGAACGGGCGGGTCAGCGGGGCGACCCGACGCCGGCCGAGCACCGCCATCAGCGCTCCGATCAGCAGGCACCCGGTCACGTTGACCGCGAAGGTCGCCCAGGGGAAACCGGTCGGGGAGTGCGGCAGGGCCGCCTGGACGCCGGCCCGGGCCAGCGCGCCGAGCACCCCGCCCGCGGCGATGGCGCCGAGCACCGTCACCGGGTGCGCGTCGAGTTCACCGCGGTCGGCAGGCACCCGCAGGTCGACGTCGGGGTCGATACGACGCGGTTCCGACACCCGTCCTCCCCACCAGTACGCGGGCCACTGGCAGGGACCGTTGGCGTACCCGACGCGGTTCTCCCGGCCACGACCGGGACGGCGGGCCCCACCGCCGACACCCACCCTAACCCGCGCCCCACCCGCCGCGTCGCCCGGTCAGTGGCACCCGTCAATCACCCGCCGTCGCCATGGTGACCTGCGCCGGGGCGGCGTACGGTACGCGGGGCGGCCGGCGCGGGTCCCGGTCGTCGGTGACGACTGGCAGGAGGAGCGTCGTGCAGGACCGCGGTCCCTCGACCGGAGGAGCGGACACCCGTCGACCGGCGGCGGGTGGGTTGATGGCGGCCGGGAACGGCGCGGCGGCGTCGGAGCGTACCGCCGCGCACGACATGTTCGACGCGGACGTCGCGTCCCGCAGCCTCGGCATCGAGCTGGTCTCCGCCGGCGGCGGGGCGGCGGAGGCACGGATGCGGGTGACCGCGGCCATGCTCAACGGTCACGCCATCGGCCACGGCGGCTACGTCTTCCTGCTCGCCGACACGGCGTTCGCGCTGGCCTGCAACAGCCACGGCCCGGTGACCGTCGCCGCCGGGGGCGAGATCAGCTTCCTGCGCCCGGTCCGCGAGGGCGACCTGCTCACCGCGCACGCCACCGAACGCACCCGGTACGGCCGCAGCGGCATCTACGACGTCACCGTCCGGCGCGGCGACGAGGTGGTCGCCGAGTTCCGCGGGCGCAGCCGCACGCTCGTCCCGGACGCTGGTCGAAGTACGGCTTGAACTGCGGCCGGGGCGCCGCCGCCGGCCCGCCCGGCTGACCGGCCGCCCCCACGGCCGGTGCGGCACGGCCTACGATCGGACGGATGCGTGTGCTGGTGGTCTCCGCACCGATGACGGGTCACGTCCTGCCGATGGTCCCGCTCGCCGTGGCGCTGCGCGACGCCGGCCACGACGTGCTCGTGGCCAGCGCCGCCGACGGCCTTCCCGGGCCCGACGTGGGCCTGCCGGTGCGCGACGTCGCGCCGCGCTTCGCCTTCGGGCCGATCGCCCGGTCCCTGCTGCTGCGTCACCCGCTGCTCGCCCGGGCCGAGCTGGCCGGCACGGCCGGCACCCGGGGTGCCGCCCGGCTCTTCGGGCGGGTCAACGACCAGTTGGCCGACGGGCTGGTCGCGCTGGCCCGGCAGTGGCGGCCCGACCTGGTCGTCCACGAGCCGCTCGCGGTGGCGGGCGCGCTCGCCGCCGCCCGGGTCGGCGTCCCGGCGGTACGCCAGGAGAACTCCCTCTTCGACGGTCGGGAACTGGTCCGGGCGACCACCGAACGGCTCGGCGGGGCGCTGGCGCGGCACGGGCTGAGCGCCGTGCCGTCACCGGCCGCCGCGATCGCCGTCGCCCCGCCGAGCGTGCTCACCCAGCAGGGCTGGCCGATGCGGTACGCCGCGCACGGCGGCGCGGGAGAGCTGCCCGACTGGCTGCGCGAGCCGGGCGACCGGTCCCGGATCCTGGTCAGCCGCAGCACCGTGGCCGGGCCGGGTGCGGCGGGGCCGATGCGAGCGGTGGTCGCCGCCGCGCAGCGGGTCGACGCCGACTTCGTGCTCGTCCGCCCCGAGCCTCGGCTGGCCCGGGCCGGCCTGCCGCGCAACGTGCGTACCGTCGGATGGATCCCGCTGGGCACGGCGCTGACGGCCGGCGCGGCGCTGGTCCACCACGGCGGCGCCGGCAGCGTCTACGCCGCCCTGGCCGCCGGGGCCCCGCAGCTGGCGACGGTGGGGCCGGGCGACCGCCGGCACAACGCCGAGCTGGTGGCCGCCCGGGGCGCGGGGCTGGCCGCGCCGGTCCGCGCCGTCACCGCCGCGTTGCTGACCCGGCTGGTCACCGATGGCGCGCTGGCCTCGGCCGCCCGTGAGGTGGCCGGGGAGATGGCCACGATGCCCGCGCCGGCCGAGCTGGTGCCTCGGCTCGAGGCGCTGGTCTGACCGGCCACGCCGTGGCGGTCGGACACGGCCGGCCGGACGGGGCAGGATGGGGCCGTGGCCCACATCGCGCTCCTGCACTCCGTCTTCGGGCTGCGGCCCGCCGTGCTGGCCGACGCCGAGCGGCTGCGCGCCGCCGGGCACCGGGTGGTCACCCCCGACCTGTACGGCGTGCCCGCCGCCGCCACCGTCGAGGAGGGCTTCGCCCTGCTGGCGAAGGTGAGCCAGGACGAGGTGCTGCGGCGCGGCCGGGCGGCGCTCGCCCCGCTGCCGCCGGAGACGGTGCTGGCCGGCTACTCGATGGGCGCGGGGGTGGCCGGCGCGCTGCTGGCCGAACGGCCCGCCGCCGCCGGGCTGCTGCTCCTGCACGGCACCGGCGCCGACCCGGCGACGGTCCGTCCGGGGCTGCCGGTCCAGCTGCACCTGGCCGATCCCGACGAGTACGAGCCACAGGCCGAGATCGACGACTGGGAACGGGCGATGAACGCCGCCGGCGCGCGGCTGCGCGTCTTCCGGTACCCCGGCCCCGGCCACCTCTTCACCGATCCCGACGTGCCGGACCACGACGCCGACGCCACGGCGCTGACCTGGGACCGCGTCGAGGGGTTCCTCGCCGCACTGCCCGCCGGCTGACCGGCCCGGCCGGATCGACGCGTCACGCCGCGCGGGGCCGCGCCGGTCCGGCGACGAGCGGTGGCGCGGGGGCGCCGGTCCACCCGACCGATCCACCGGTGACGACGGATGACGGCGGGAGAACGGCGGCGACCGGTGACCGGGGAAGGGTGACGACGGCCGGTGACGGCGGGAGAGCGGCGTCAAAGGCGGCCGGTGACCGGTGGAGGGCGACGGCGACCGGGGTGGCCGGTGACGGCGGCAGGGCGACGGCGGCGGGTGACGACGGGACGGCGACGGCGGCCGGCACGAACCCGGGCGACCAGGGTGGGCGTCGCCGCCCGGTCGGGCCGGACAGTTCGTCGAGTCCGGCGGCGCCCTGGTCGACCATCGTGGACGCCGGCGCGAGTGCGCCACCGGCGTGCGGGACGGCGTTCGCGTGCCCGGCGGACCTGCCCGGTCGACGGGCGACCGCCGTGGCTGCGGCAGGCGCGGCCGGCCGGCGCACCGGGCCCTCGGGCCGGCGGCCGGGGTCGGCCAGGGGGCCCTGAGCCGCCCCGGTGGCCGGCGACCGGTCGCCCTGGGCGGCACCGGTCGGTGCGAGGTACGCCCGGGCCCGCCGGATGAACTCGGCCCGCACCGCCCGTGGCAGCCGGTCGTAGGCGACCCGGCGCACGGCGGGGTCCACGATCACGTACCGGCCGCCCGGCGCGGGTCGCAGCAGTTCCTCCCCGGCGAGCCGGCCGAGCGCCGCCGCCGCCAGGCCGCTCGACCAGCCGAGCAGCCGGTCGACCGCCGTCGGGGTGAACTCCCCGCCGAGGGTCGCGCCGGCCATCAGCACCGCCCGGCCCGCGCCGTCGAGACGGTCCAGCCGGGCGCCGGCCACCCGTCGTACCGACTCGGGCAGCGTCGGCTCCGCCGCAGTTGCAGTGGGCCACGGGCGTGCGGCGGCGTCCGGAGAGCCGGCCGCCCGGACGTCTGCGGCCCGGCCGGTGTCGGCCACGTAGGCGGCGGCGTGGCCGGGGATGCCGGCGACCAGGGGCAGCAGCCGGGCGGCCAACGCGGCCGGGCGGCCGGAGCGGGTCAGCATCCGCCGCAGCAGCCGTCCGCTGTCGACCGTGCCGAGCGGCGACAGCGCCACCCGGCAGCACCGGTCGGTGGGGCCGGGCAGCAGGTCGGCCCGGTGCGGCCGGTGGGTGGCCACCACCGCCAGCGGCAGCCCGCGCAGGGTGGCCGCCGCGAACAGGGTGTGCAGGAACCGTCCCAGCTCGGGGGCGGCGCGGTCGAGGTCGTCGACCGCGACCACCAGCGGCTGCCGGGCGGCCAGCGCCAGCAGCACCTGCCGGCAGGCGGCCGCGCCGCGGGTCGCGCTCACCGCGTCGTCCCGGGCCAGCAGCGCCGCCAGCGCCGCCACGGTCGACGCCGACCGGGCGGGCCGCCCCAGGCCGTCCACCAGGGCGGCCAGCCGCCGGCGGACCAGCGGGGCCGGGTCCGTCCCGCCCACCCCGGCGAGGTCACGGACCAGGTCGGCGAGCGGGGCGAGCGACCCCTCCGGGTACGGCGGGCAGTGCGTCACGCCCCAGCGCACCGGCGTCCCGTCCACCTGCCGCACCGTGCGGCGCAACTCGTGCAGCAGCCGGCTGCGCCCGATGCCGTCCGGGCCGACCAGCGACACCCAGCGGGGCCGGCGTTCCCGGGCGGCGCGCACGAGCTGGTCCTGGGCGGTGGCCAGCTCGCGTCGCCGGCCCACCAGCGGCCCCTCGTGCCGCGCCGGCCGGGGCCGGGCCGCCGCGGTGACCCGCCAGACGTCCACCGGAAGCGCCTTGCCGGCGAGTGCCGCCGGGGCGAGCGCGTGCTGGTCGACCAGCCCGGCGGTGGCCCGGTGGGTGGCCGCGCAGACGACCACGCCGCCCGCCGTGGCGTACTCCTGCAAACGGGCGGCGGTGGTGGTCACCGCGCCGCTGGCAGCGAAGTGGCCGCCGTCGCGGGCGGCGGCCAGGTCGACCATCGCCTCGCCGGTGGCGATCCCGACCCGCACCCGCAGCCGTACGCCCCCCGGCATCGGCCGCCGGTCCAGCGCCCGCTGGATCGCCAACCCGGCCCGCACCGCCCGGTACGCGTCGAGCCCGTCGGAGCGGCGGGCGCCGAACAGCGCCATCACCGCGTCGCCGACGTACTTCTCCACCACGCCGTGCCACCGCCGCAGCACTCCGGCGACGGTGTCGAAGTACGCCCGTTGCAGGGCCCGCACGTCCTCCGGGTCGAGCCGCTCGGTCAGTGTCGTGGAACCGATGATGTCGGCGAAGAGCACGGTGACCGTGCGCCGCTCCTCCGGCACCGGCCAGGCCGGCATGGTGACGTCTTTCCGACCGGTGACGATCGTGGACAGTGGCATCGCACCCACCTTTCCCCCAGCCGCGGTGCCTGACGACCTCCGGAGACTGTCACCACCGGGCCGACAGGGGATCTGCAGAACGACGTATGTCGGCCGGCCGCAACCTTTGGTCGCAATGTCGACGCGAGAGGTACCACAGCGGGATCAATCCCGTAGGACGGTCCGGGGACCTGTGACTAGGCTGCGAGCATGGCCAGCGATGTGGACACCGCACCGCTCGTCGGCCGTGCCGACCAGCTGACCATGCTGCGCTCCGCGCTCCTCGGCGAGCTGGGCCCGGGGCAGACCGCGGCGGTCTTCGTCAGCGGCGAGAGCGGGGTGGGCAAGTCCCGCCTCCTGCACGAGGCCGGGGCGCGGCTGCGTGACGCGGGAGCGGTCGTGCTGACCGGCTCCTGCCTGGACATCGGCGACGCCTCGCCCCTGCACCCGGTGCTGCAGGCGCTGCGCCGCTTCGACGCCGACCTGACCGCCGCCCAGGCCCGCACCTCGTCGGCGGTCCGCGGCCTGCTGGGGATGTTCGCCGAGGAGCCGGCGACGCCGGACGGCGGAACGCTGCTCGAACGGGTCTCCCGAGGGCTGAGCCTGATCGCCGAGGGCCGCCCCCTGGTGCTGGTCCTCGACGACCTCCAGTGGGTCGACCGGAGCACCCGGCAGCTGCTGCTGTACCTCCTCGCCGGTCTGGGCGACCTCCAGCTCTCCGTGCTCGCCGCGGTCCGGGCCGAGTCGTTGCAGGGCGCCCACCCGCTGCGCCGGGTGCTCACCGAGCTGCGTCGACTGCGGTCGGTGCGGGTACTCGACCTGGCCCCGCTGGACCGCGCGGACACCGACCGGCTCGCCGCCGCGATCGTCGGCGCCCCGCTGACCCCAGAGGCGGCCGAGCAGGTCTGGCAGCGCAGCGGCGGCAACCCGTTCGTGGTCGAGGAGTTGGCCCGTGACCTGCGGGACGGCCGGGACGGGCTCTCCGACACGCTGCGGGAGATCTTCCTGACCCGGGTCGACGCGCTGCCCCAGCACGCGCACGCGGTGGTGCACGCCGTCGCCGCCGGGGTGGAGCCGGTCGAGCACTGGTTGCTGGCCGAGGTGCTGGCCCTGCCGGAGCAGGAGCTGATCGAGGCGGCCCGCGCCGCCGTGGCCCACCGCCTGATCGTCTCCGCCGACGACGGCTACCGGCTGCGTCACCGGCTCGTCGCCGAGGTGCTGGAGGACGAGCTGCTCCCGGCGGAACGTTCCGCCCTGCACCGGCGGTACGCGGAGGCGCTCACCCGGGCCCCGGCCGAGCTGCACCAGGCCCGGCTGGCGCACCACTGGCGGCTGGCCGGTGAGCCCGGCCGCGCCCTGCCGGCCGCGATGGCCGCCGCCCGCGAGGCCGAGCGGCTGCACGGTTTCGCCGAGGCACACCGGCACTGGTCGGTGGCGTTGCGGCTGGCGTCCACCCCGGCCGGTCCTCCGACCGGCCCCGTGCCGGGCGACGTCGACCGGGCGGCGCTGCTGGAGCACGCCGCCGAGACCGCCCACCAGTGCGGTGAGCACGCCCGGGCGCTGTCCCTGCTGGCGGAGCTGGCCGGGGCGGAGGAGACCGAGCCGTCCTGCGCGGTGCGCATCCGGCGGGCCCGCTACCTGGCCGCCGCCGGCCGCTCCGCCCCCGCCGAGGCGGAGTATCAGCGGGTCCTGGCGGCTCCCGACTGCACCGCCCGGGAACGGGCCACCGCTGCGGCGCACCTGGCCGAGCTGCTGCTGCACCTGGGGCGGTACGCCGACGCCGGCCGGCGCGCGCGGGAGGCGCTGGAACTCGCGGCGAAGGTCGACGGCAGCACCACCGAGGTGGTCCTCGCCAGCTCGGCGCTCGGCTTCAGCGAGGCGTTCCTGGAGGACCCGGACGCCGGACTGGCGGTGGTGCGGCGGGCGCTGGAGATCGCCGAGCGGGCCGGCCGGCCCGAGGACGTCGCGTGCGCGTACCTGCACCTGGCGGAGCTGCTGACCGGGCCGTTGAACATCCTCGAGGAGGGTGTGGTGGTGGCCCGCCGGGGCGCCGAGCGGGTCGCCGAGCTGGGGTTGGGGCGCACCTACGAGACGCGGCTGCTCGCCATCGCCACCAACGGGCTGTTCCGGGTGGGGCAGTGGGCCGAGGCGGAGAAGGTGGTCGCGGCGGCGCTGCGGCACCGCCCGTCCGGCGCGGACGCGGTGGAACTGCTGCTGGCCCGCTGCCGGCTCTCCGTCGGGTACGGCGACATCGAGGCCTCCGACCGGGACCTGGAGGCGGTGGCGACCATGCTCGCCGGCGGCGGCGCACCCCGGCACGTGCTGCCGATGCTGATCCTTCGTGCCGGGCTGGCCATGTGGCAGGGGCGGCACGACGTCGCCCGGCAGGCGGTGCAGCGCGGTCTGACCGAGAGCCGCTCCGACGACGTGGTGCTGCTGGCCACGCTGGCCTGGCACGGGTTGCGGGCGGAGGCGGAGGCACTCGCCAGCCGTACCGTGCCGGTCGACGAGACCGCCCTGCGCCGGCTGCGTGACGCCGTTGACCGGGTGGCGACGAAGAGCGGGACGGCGGCCCGCCCGGTCCGTTACGTCGCCGACGGTTTCCTCGCCCTCTGCACGGCGGAGCTGAGCCGGCTCGACGGTCGCGGTGACCCGGACGCGTGGGCCCGGTCGGCCCTCGAGTGGGATCGGCGCAACCACCCGTACCCGGCGGCGTACTCGCGGCTGCGTCAGGCCGAGGCGCTGCTGGCGCGGCGCAGCCGCAACGCCACCGCCGCGAAGCTGCTGCGGCGGGCGTACGAGATGGCGCAGGGGCTCGGCGCGGTGCCGCTGACCAGCGAGATCAGGACCCTCGCCGGTCGCGCTCGGGTCGACCTGGAGGAGCGGGCGCAGCCCGCCGGCCGGTCCGCAACCCGGGGTCAGCCGGCCAGCGACGAGCTGGCGCTGCTCACCGCCCGGGAACGTGAGGTGCTGGCCGCGGTCGCCGAGGGGTTGACCAACAAGGAGATCGGCCAGCGGCTGTTCATCAGCGAACGGACCATCGGGGTGCACGTCTCGCACATCTTCGACAAGCTCCAGGTCCGTACCCGGGTGCAGGCCAGCGCGATCCTCCTGCGCACCCGGGGCGAGTGACGTACGCCCGTCCGGCGCGAATACGTCGTTCTACTGATCCCACCGGCGTCGGCCGCTGGCAGGCTCTGGCACCGAGAGACGACGGCACGGGGTCGCCCCTGACACAGTGGAGGAGACATGACGGAGCCGGTCTGGGGCCCCGTCCACGCGGACATCGTCGGCCTGCTCGCCGACCATCCGGAGGACGTGCCGGCGGTGGTGGACCACCTCACCAAACTCCAGGACCTGCTGGTCCGGCTGCCCCCGTTGGAGGCCAGCTGCCCGCTGGCCGACTTCAACAAGCTGTACCTGACCATCACCACCAGCGTGCTGGAGGGACTGTACGACGACTTCTTCGCCGACCCGGTGTTCCTCTCCCGGCTCGACGTGGAGTTCGCCGCGCGGTACTTCGACGCGTTGCGCATGTGGACGGAGTCCAGCCCGACCACGCCGAAGGCGTGGGCCTGCCTGTTCAGGCGGATGCGCGGCCCGGACGCCCGGCCGCTGCCCTCGGCGGCGGCGGGGGTGAACGCCCACATCAACTTCGACCTGCCGTTCGCGCTGGTGACCACCTTCAGCCACCTGGAGTCGGAGCCGGTCGACGGCAGCGACCAGCACCGCGACTACCTGAAGATCAACGACATCTTCGCCGACAAGATCCCGTCGCTGCGCCGGGGCTACCTGGAGCGCTGGCAGCTCCTGCTGGACATGCTCAACGGCGACATCGACGACTGGTACCAGGGCGAACTGGTGGAGTACACCCGGGACGTGGCCTGGCGCAACGCGCAGAAGATCTGGCGCTGCCGGCACGACCCGAACGCCCGGGACTGCGAGCGCGCGCGGTTGGACGACAACGCCGCCGCGCTCGGCCGGCTGCTGCTCTCGCCGCTGGGGGCGTTCCTGCAGTAGCCGGGACGGGGGGTCCCCGCGCTCCGGGAACCGGGGCGCGGGGACGCGTCCGCCCGGGCCGGACGTCGGAGTGATCGAGCAGCCCCTGCCGGGATCCTCACCGGGGACGGCCCGTCTGGCGGGGGAGTCGCCGGGTACCTCGACGCGCACCCCGAGGCCCGGGCCCGCACCCTGCGTGTCGGCCGCCCCGCACCGGGTACGCCGGGGCATGCCCGCGCACCGCTCGGCGTTCCGGTTCGACCCGGCCTTCCGGGTCCCGCTGGCGCTGCTCGGCGTCCGGCCGGAGACCTCCTGGGTGGTCGTCGACGACGAGGCGTTGGAGATCCGCTTCGGGCCGTGGCGGCTGCGTACCCCGCGCGCCAACGTCGCCGGTGCGGAGCTCGGTGGGCCGTACCGCTGGTGGCGGGCGGTCGGGCCGCACCTGTCGCTGGCCGACGGCGGGGTCTCCTTCGGCAGCAGCACGGCGGCGGGGGTCTGTGTCCGCTTCGCCGAGGGCGTCCCGGCCCTGGTGCCCGGGCCGTGGCTGCGGCATTCGGCGGCCACCGTGACCGTCGGGGACCCCGAGGCGCTGCAGCGGGTCCTGCGGGAGCCGCCGCCAGGCTGACCGGCGCCGTGGCGAGCAGGTTGGGCTTGTCGCCCACCTGCTGCGGTACCTGATCCCCGGTCGGGGCGACACGCCACCGGTGGTCCGGGAGATCCTTCGCGAAGACCGAGCCGGACCCGTCCCGGGGTCCGGGCATCCGCGTCGGCGGTTGACGCCGTCCTGCGGTCCCTCGGGACGCTACGCCTGATTCAGGCTGCCCTGGGGCGGATAACGCGAATCTCAGCTTTATTCGCTTTCACGAACTCTGCCCGATCTGCGGTCGTATGGTGACCTTCGGTAGCTGAGGGGATCTCAGCTACCCCGCGCCCGATTCGGTGCGGCCGTGTATCGCACGCACGAGAGGTAGGAAGCGCCATGTCCACGTACCGAGGAGGCCGGCGCGCAGCACGCCCCGGGCGCCGGCCCGGGTGGTTTCTGGCGGGCGGCCTGGTGGCGGGAAGCCTGGTGGCGGGAGCGGCAGGGCTGACCGGCGTCGCCGCGATGGCCGCCGACCGGGGTCTCTCCTTCGCCAAACTGGGCGCCCCGACCAGCGCCGTCACCAAGGACGACGGCGGCCGGTGGGAGCGCCCCGACACCGGTCGCGAGCAGAACCACGAGCGAGGCAGGCCCGCGCCGCCCGGTGGGCGGCACGACGACCGCAAGCCGATCTTCGTGCCCTGTGAGGCGACCAAGTTGATCGCCGCGCTGGTCCGCGCCAACGCGGAGGGCGGGGCGGTGCTCCAGCTCGCGCCGAAGTGCACGTACACGCTCGGGCACGCCTTCCTGCAGAACGAGGAGTGGGACGGCGGCCTCCGGGACGCCCGGGAGGCCAACGACGCCGCCGAGCAGCCCGGCGACGCCGAGGCGCCCCCGCGCGACCCGCGCGACGACGCCACCGGGCTGCCGGTGATCTACCAGCCGGTGACCATCCGGGGGGCCGGCGCCACCATCGAGCGGGGTGGCAACGCCGAGGCGTTCCGGTTCTTCACCGTCCGTGACGGCGGAGAGCTGTTCCTCAGCGACGTCACCCTGCGCAACGGAAAGTCGACCGGCGAGGGTGGCAGCGTCCACGTCGTGCACGGCGCGGCCGCCGTGCTGACCCGGGTCACCGTCGTCCAGAGCACCTCGCTCTCGGCCGAGAGTGGTGGCGGCGGCGTCTTCAACGACGGCAACCTGGTGGTCGACGAGAGCACCTTCATCGGCAACCGGGCCGCCGGGGCCGCGGGCAAGGGCGGGGGCCTGCTCAACGGTGGCGTGCTCACCCTGCGCAAGTCGGAGTTCCGCGACAACAGCGCCGTCGCGTACGGCGGTGGCCTCGGCAACTTCCGCGCGGCGGCGGAGGTCGACGGCGCCACCTTCGTGCACAACAACGCGGCGCAGGGCGGCGGCATCGCGAGCTTCTCGGCCCGGACGAAGGTGGCCGACACCGCAGTCATCGGCAACACCGCCCAGACCGGCGGCGGCATCGCCAACAGCGACGCGGTGATCATCCTGCGGGGCATGAAGATCCGGGACAACACCGCGACGGTCAACGGCGGCGGGATCTCCACCTTCCAGGGTCTGCTTCCGCTCGACGACAGCGTCGTCGCCGGCAACACCGCCCGGGGCCACGGCGGCGGCATCTACGCGGAGAAGTCGAACGTGCTGGTGCGGACCACCGACGTCAACCGCAACCACGCGGTCGGCAACCTGTCCAAGGCCGGCGGCATCTACGCCACCATGGGCAAGCTCTCGGTCTTCAAGAGCAGCGTCTTCGAGAACGCCGCCACTCTGAAGCCGGGCGGGGTGTTCGCCGCGCAGGCCGGGGTCCGCGTCGACGACGAGACGGACATCGTCGGCAACGCCCCGACCAACTGCGAGGGCAGCACGGTGCCGATCCCGCACTGCTTCCGCTGACGGTCTCGCTGTCACAGGGCGCGTCCGCCCGGGCCACGGTCCGGGCGGACGCGCCCTGTCGTGCGCGGTCCAGGGCCGCCGGCCCGGACCGTGCGCCAGATGACTCCTCAGCTCACCCCGGCCGGCGACGGCAGGGTCGCGCTGCGGCCGGTCGAACGGACGATCGAACCGTGACCCAGCCTCCTAGGTCGCTCTAGAGGTGGTGACGGCCGTGGTCGTAAGCGGACACGGAACGGCCCGCGCCCCGGGACATGGGCGCGGGCCGGCAGGGCGCGGGGACGGCTACTCGGACGGCTCGGGGAGTTTGCAGTCGACCTTCGGGTTGGCGCCGATGTAGTTCAGCGGTCCGGCCACGATGGTCACCAGGATGGTGCCGGCCTCCGCGCAGTTGGTGTCGTCGTTGCCGTAGTAGCCGCGCTGGCCGGCGGCGATGGCGCCGATGAGCAGCCAGATGACGACGAGGACTCCGAATATCGACGTTCCGCGCATGGGGGCCTCCCGGGTCGTGGTGGTTCGAGGTGACGGCTGTGTACCCAGACACGGCGAACGGATAAACGACGTCCGTTCCGGACAGGGCGGCACGGGGCGACCGTGCAGCGGCACGTACGGCGGCCCCGGGTGCGGGTCGAGGCGTACGCACCGCCCGGTCAGTGCGGCGGCGCGGGGTCCTCCGGCGGTCGACCCCGACTGCGCAGGTGGTCGGCGACCGCCACCCCGGCCAGCACCGCCATCGCCCCGGTGGCGGCGAACAGTGGCGGTAGGAAGAGCACCGCCGGCGCGATGGTGAGCAGGGCCAGCAGCCCGCCGGGGCGGGACGGCGACACCCGGCTGAACACCTCGTACTCGAAGCAGCAGCGGCCCACCAGGAACAGGGCCGGGCCGCCCAGGATGACCGCCGCCCAGGCCGGTGGGGTACGTCCGGACGGCTCGTGCAGCACGAGGTCGAAGCCGGCCGCGGTGGTGACCACCCCGGCCACCATCATCAGGTGGGTGTAGGGGGCGGTCCGCAGGAACTTGTTCGGGGTGCGGGAACTCTGAATGGCCTGCGGCAGCAGTTCGCCCGACTTGTGCACGTAGATCCGCCAGAGCAGCAGCGTGCTGACGAAGGCGACGGTGAACGCCGCCACCCAGCCCCGGCACCGGGTACGCCAGCCGGAAACCGCCGTCGGCCGGAGTCGGTGGGCGTGCCGAAACCCGGCACGCCCACCGGTGTGGCTCAGCCCTGCTCGCCGGCCCCGGTCGGGACGGGCAGCACCGCGTCGGCCTTGGTGCCGGCGCCGGCCAGCACCTTCGCCTGCTGCGGCCAGGTGGCCAGGCTGGCCGCAGCCCGCAGCCCGGCGGCGCGGATGGTGTCCCGCAACGCGGCCTCGTCCAGCTCGGCGAGCTGTCGGTAGGTGCGGATGCCGGCGTCCTGCAGCGCGGCAGCCATCTTCGGCCCGACACCCTGGATCCGGCGGAAGTCGTCCGCCGCTGCGGCGTCCTCGGCCACGGCGGCCGGCTCGGCGACAACGGCCGGCTCGGCGGCGACGGGACCGGAGGACGGCTCGGCGACAACGGCCGGCTCGGCGGCGGCCGGCTCCGGCGTGCTCGCCGCCGGCTGCGTGGTGGTCGCCGGGGTGGCGACCTCCTGGTCCGCGACCGGCGTGGCTTCCGCGACCGGCGTGGCTTCCGCGACCGGCGTGGCGTCCTCGACGGCGGCGCGCGGCGCCGGGATGGCAGGCGTGGCGTCCTCGGCCGGGGCGTCGGCCTCGGCCGTCACCGGAGAGTCCTGCACCTCGGTCGGCGGCAGGTCGGCGTCGGTGGTCGCCGGCTCGTCGGCGGTCTCGGTGGCGGCCGGCGAAGCGGCGGCCGGCGGGGCGGCGAGATCGAGGGTGGTCGGCTCGTCGACGACCGCGGCGGGCGCGGGGGAGCGGTCCACGGTGGCCTCGGGCCGTGGCGTGTCGAGGGTGGCGGTCGTCGCCTCGGCCTTCTCGACCTCGGTGAGGCCGACGACCGGGTCACCCTCCACGATGGGTGCGCTCGGCGCGGCGGCCGTCAGCTGCCGGCCACGGGCCAGCCAGCCGGCGGCACCGCCCAGCGCCAGGGCCAGGATCACGATCAGCCATTGCCCGAAACTCGACGGCACGGCGAACCTCCCTCTTGCGTATGTCGGTGAAAGTGGCGAAGAAAACTCGCCGCAGCTTCGCACACGCGCACGTCGGGCGACAGGGAGGACCGGCACCGACGTCGCAGGTGGGACGGTTGGTGTCGGGGGGTGGTGGCAGGATGACCGACGGTACGGGGGCGATGGTCGTCGCGACTGACCCGGCCGGGGCGTGACGCGGTGCCGTCGTCGCGACCCGGCCGGGCGGCTCAGTCCTCTTCGCCCCGATAGGTGTAGAAGTCGTTGACGAACTTGCGGGCCAGTCGGGGTACCCGGCTGGTGACGCCGAAGTAGCCGCGCGCGCCGAGCAGGGCGAGCCGGCCGACGACGGGCTTGTACATCCGGTCGTCGCCGCTGGTGCCGCTGCGGTTGAGTGAGTCGGCGACCCGGGCGAAGCCGTACGGCACCATGGCGGCCTCGTAGTCGGCGACGGCCTGCAACAGGGTCTTGTCTCCGGCGGCGGCCTGTCGGAGCTGCCGGCAGAGCAGCGCGGCGTCCCTTAGGGCGGTGTTCGCGCCCACCCCGCGACCGGGGGTCATGGTGTGGATGGCGTCGCCGAGCAGCGTGACGGTGCTGCTCTTCCACGCCGGGACCGGTTCGCTGGTGGCCACCCTGATCGGCAGGGCGCTGCCCGGGTCGCTGCGGGCGAGCAGTTCGCGCAGGTTCGGGTGCCAGTGCCGGGTGAGGTTGCGGGCGGTCTGGACGAGGTCCTCGCCGCGGCGCTGCATGACGTCCGGCGGGAACCGACGGGCGGTGCTCCAGATGATGAAGTTGATGTTGTCGCGGGTGTTGTCGTGCCGGCGTCCGGGCCAGTTGCGCAGCAGCGTGGCGTCGTCGTCGCCGACGTCCGGCTTGATCTCGCCGTCGCGGTCCCACTTGAACTCCATCACATGCAGTACGCCCATGATTCCGCCGGCGCCGAAGATGAGCGAGATGCCCTTCTCGACGCGCTCGGGCAGGAGTTGGCGGGTGTGCGCGGTCAGCGGTACGCGGGTGGCGATGTTGATGGTGCCGGCGTCCCGGACGACCGCGTGCGGCAGGTACTGGCGGCGGACCGCGGAGTGGGTGCCGTCGGCGGCCACCAGCAGGTCGCCGGTGGCGGTGCTGCCGTCGGCGAAGTGCGCCGTGACCGTGCCGTCGTCGCGTTGTTCGTACCGGGTGAAGGTCTTGTCGAAGTGGACGACGTCCTCCATGCCGGTGAGCAGGACCTGTCGCAGCGTCATCCGGGCCACCGACCGTTCGGTCTCGACCGGGTCGGTGTCCGGCCGGAGGGTGAACGAGGCGGTCCGGCGCAACCGCTGGGTGATGACGTTGAAGTAGCGGGGGGAGCGGGCGCAGGTGGCGAGGTAGACGTCGAACAGTTCCGGCGGCAGGCACTCGCGCAGCGCCTTGCTGCCGGTCGGTCCGATGCCGACGCGGTAGCCGAGCAGCCCCTCGCCACGGGTGCGGTAGCGCTCGTAGACGGCGACGCTGATGCCGGCGCGACGCAGGCCGTGGGCGAGGCAGAGCCCGCCGGTGCCGGCCCCGATGATCAGGACGTGCGGTGGTCCGGATGCCATGGCGGCCGTCCCGGTCATCCGGCCGGCCGCGGCGACGGCACGTCGGCAGCGTCCCAGCGGTAGAAGCAGCCGGCGATCGCGTCGCGCGGCGAGCGCCAGGTCGGCAGGTACGGCGAGGTGTGCGCGGAGAGCCGCTCGTTTACCTGTAGGTAGAGCGGATGGTTGCGGGCCTCGGCCAGTGCGTCGGGGTCCACGTCCTCGGTCTCCATCAGATGGACGTACAGGTCGTGCAGGCAGTACAGGGACCGGTGCCGGACGCCGGTGAGGGCGGGCAGCTCGGTGGCGTCGGATTCGGCGAAGATCTGTGCCACCCGCCCCTCCGAGCCGGGGATGATCCTGCTGACGATCAGTAGACGACTCATGGGACCCCTCTCGCCGGTGGCGCTCCGCCGGAGTTCGGACGCCTCGGACTGCTGTGCGCCCCACCCTGCCTGCCCGCTGTCACCTCGCCGTCACGCTTGCCCGCGTACCGGTGACGCTGCGGCCCGTCCGGCAGTTCTTCGTCGTGCGGGCCCGCCGATCACGGGGTGCGGGTGGCGGCACACCGGCGTGGTCGACCGGGCCGGTGGGTGGCCGCCGGCGGGGCGGGGCGGGTCAGGGAGTGCGATGGCCGAGGCGGGCGGTCGGGGGTCGGCGGGAGCCGCCGGGCAGTTCCCGGGTGGCCTCGCGAATGGGCGCGAGGGTGTCCTTCAGCAGGGCGGTCATCGCCGTGGACGGCTCCAGCCGCAGTTCCCGCAGGAGCAGGTCGCGGTAGACGTAGAAGGCGTGCACCGCCTCGAAGGCGTTGCCCTCGGCGAGGTGGATGCGTACCACCAGGCGGTGCGGGGTCTCGCGCAGCGGCTCGGCGGCCATCGCCTCCAGGGCGGCTTCGAGGGCCTCCCCGTGCCGTCCGGCGGCCAGGTGCTGGTCGGCCAGGTCCTCCAGCATGTGCAGGCGTAGCTGGCGCAGGCGCTCCCGGTCGGCGAGCACCCAGTCGTCGTACCAGCCGGGGAGCAGGTCGTGCCGGCCGGCGGCGAGCGCCTCGGCGGTGCACGGGTCGTCGCCGTCGCGGACCCGGGCGGCGGTGCCGACCAGGGCGTCCACATCGACCTGGACGGCCGGGTCGAGGCGTACCGTGTCGCCGCTGGTGACCAGCGGGCAGCAGGGGTCCTGGCGCAGCCGCCACAGGGCCGTGCGCAGGGACGACAACGCCCGCTCCTCCAGCGCGTCCGGCCAGAGCAGGCCGGCCAGGTGGCTGCGGGTGGCCCCGGGGTGCAGGCCGATCAGCGCGATCACCCGTTGCAGGCCGCGGGGCACCACGATCGGCAGGTCGCCGTGCTGCAGCTGGAAGCCGCCGAGCAGGTGCAGCGAGATCGGTGTGCCGGGCCGTGGCCCGGTGGTCGACATGGACGGATCAGCGGCCACGGCGGCACCCCCTGTGGAACCCTGGTCCCGATTGTGTGTCCCCGGCGCGGCTGCCCGTGACCCCACTGTCGGGTTGCTACGCCGCGGCACGGCGTCGCGCCGCAGCCACCGGGCTGACCGTGACGAAGATTATCAATCACGGTCACTCTCGGTCAACGTTGCTCTGTGTCGGATGCTGGCGGCCGCGCTTCCGTGAATGCCGCTCTGAACTGGTCAGAGGGGACAGCGGTCGGTGGATCTTCGCACAGCTCATACACAGGTTGCGTCAACGCACCGTCACCGATGGCGGCCTTTGGTGGGTGATCGTTGACGCCCCGGTGACGGGGCCCGGCGCATCGTGTCGCCAGTCGTCCGGCCCGGCCGGCACGGTCCACACCGTGCCGGAGGCCGTGGGGGGAGGCCCATCCATGGACCGTTCGCTGATCGTCGCGAAGGTGGTCCCGACCGCCGAGGCGCGGGTCGCCGAGATCTTCGCGGAGTCCGACGCGACCGAGCTGCCCCGACTGGTCGGGGTGCGGCACCGGTCGCTCTACCGGCTGCACGACCTGTACGTGCACCTGCTGGAGACGGAGACTCCGACGCAAGGGGCGGTCGAGGCGGCCCGGGGCCATCCCGAGTTCGTCCGGGTCAGCGAGCGGCTGCGGCCCTACGTCTCGCCGTACCTGCCGACGTGGCGGGAGCCGCGCGACGCCATGGCCCGCTGCTTCTACCGGTTCGACGCCACCGCCGTCGGGCGGCGGTCGTGACCGTCACCGCCCCCCGTGAGGGGCAGTTGTGGTCACGCTGCGGCGGCTGCGCCACGCTGCTGTACCGCAAGCGGCTGCGGCGCAACCTCGACGTGTGCCCCGAGTGCGGCGAACACGCCCGCCTCGACGCGCCCGTGCGGGTGGCCCAGCTGGTCGACCCGGGATCGTTCACCCCGCTGCCCGAGCGCGCGGCCGAGGTGGACCCGATCGGCTTCGTCGACGTGCTGCCGTATCCGCACCGGCTCAGCGCCGCCCGCGCCGGCACCGGGCTGGCCGAGGCGGTGGTCTGCGGCACCGCCACCATCGGCCGTAACCGCTGCGCGCTGGCCGTGATGGACTTCCGGTTCCTCGGCGGCAGCCTCGGCTCCGCGGTCGGCGAGCTGATCACCTGCGCCGCCGAACGGGCGTTGGAGGAACGGCTGCCGCTGGTGCTGGTCACCGCGTCCGGCGGGGCGCGGATGCAGGAGGGCGCGCTGTCGCTGATGCAGATGGCCACCGTCAGCCAGGCCGTCGCCGGGCTGCGGGAGGCGGGCCTGCTCACCGTCAGCGTGCTCACCGACCCCACCTACGGGGGTGTGGCCGCGTCGTTCGCCACCAACACCGACGTGGTGCTCGCCGAGAGCGGGGCGCGGATGGGCTTCGCCGGGCCCCGGGTGATCCGGCAGGTCACCGGTCGAGAGCTGCCCGACGGGTTCCAGACCGCCGAGTTCCTGCTGCGCCACGGCCAGGTCGACATGGTGGTGCCCCGGCACGCGCTGCGCGGTCGGCTGGTGGCGCTGCTGGCCGCCGCCCGCGCCGGACGCCGGCCGGGCACGCCGCCCGGCGTACCCGGGCAGGAGCCGCCGCCCGCGCCGGCCCGCCCCGCCGACGGCCCGGCCCGCCCGGCCCCGGTGGCGGAGGGCCGCGACGCCTGGGAAACGGTCCGGCTGGCCCGGCATCCCGGCCGGCCGACCACACTGGACTACCTGGACACCGCGTTCGACGGGTTCGTGGAGCTGCACGGCGACCGGCTCGGCGGGGACTGCCCGGCCGTCGTCGGTGGGTTGGCCCGGCTCGACGGCCGGCACGTCATGGTGATCGGCCACCAGAAGGGGCACACCACCGGCGAGCTGGTGGCGCGCAACTTCGGCATGGCCAGCCCGGCCGGGCACCGCAAGGCGTTGCGGCTGATGCGGCTCGCCGCCCGCCTCGGGCTGCCCGTGATCACCCTGGTGGACACCCCCGGGGCCGACCCCGGCGTGGACGCCGAGCAGCAGGGCCAGGCGGCCGCCATCGCGGAGAACATCCTCTCCCTGAGCGTGCTGCCCACCCCGGTCGTCGCGGTGATCACCGGCGAGGGTGGCAGCGGCGGCGCGCTGGCCCTCGCGGTCGCCGACCGGGTGCTGATGCTCCAGCACGCGGTCTACTCGGTGATCAGCCCGGAGGGCTGCGCCGCGATCCTGTGGCCCGACCGGGGCGCCGCCCCGCAGGCAGCCCGCGCGCTGCGGCTGACCGCGCCGGACCTGTGCCGCCTCGGTGTCGTCGACGACGTCGTCGCCGAGCCGGCGCCGGGCGCGCACCACGATCCGGAGGCCGCCGCGCGGCTGCTGCGCGAGGCGGTGCTGGCCCACCTGCTGCCGCTGCTGGACGTGCCGAGGGCGACCCTGGTGCGCCGTCGACGGCAGCGTTTCCGGCGCTTCGGCGCCGCCCGCACCGGTGTACGGGCGGGTGCCCGGTGAGCACCGGCGCCGTCCCGGCCGGCGCCGTTTCCGGCGAGGCCGACGGCGCGGCGGCGGCGCACGACGTGGACGCCGTGCTGGCCGGGTTGCGCCGGCACGCCCGGCAGCTCGTCGCCGAGGTCGCCGGCCCGCTGCGGCGGGTACGGCTGCGCAGCGGGGACACCGTGCTGGAGGTCGAGTGGCACGGGGTCGCCGCCGCGGCGGAGCCGATCCGGGTCCCGGAGACGTCGGCGTCGGGTGCGCCGCCGCCCGCCCCGCCGACGGCGGCGCCCGGCCGGGTCGAGGTGCGCTCCCCGATCGTCGGCACCTTCTACCGCGCCCCCGAGCCGGGTGCCGCGCCGTTCGTCCGGGTCGGCGATCTGGTCCGGCCCGGGCAGGTGGTGGGGATCGTGGAGGCGATGAAGCTGATGAACGAGGTGACCGCCGAGCGGGCCGGCCGGGTGGTCGAGATCCTCGTCGACGACGGCCGGCCGGTGGAGTACGACCAGCCGCTGGTCGCGCTCGACCCGGCCTGAGGCGGTGCGGATGTTCTCCACAGTGCTGGTCGCCAACCGGGGCGAGATCGCGGTGCGGGTGCTGCGCGCCTGCCGTGAGCTGGGCATCCGTACGGCGGTCGTCTACTCCACCGCGGACGCCGACTCGGCGGCGGTGCGCCTGGCCGACCAGGCCGTGCTGATCGGGCCGGCGCTGAGCCGACGCAGCTACCTCAACGCCGCCGCGATCGTCGAGGCCGCCCGGCTGGTCGGCGCGGACGCGGTGCACCCCGGCTACGGGTTCCTCTCCGAGGACGCCGACTTCGCCGAGATCTGCGCCGACAACGGGCTGACCTTCATCGGGCCGCCGCCGCAGGTGATGGCCGCCCTGGCCGACAAGTCCTCGGCGCGGGCGCTGATGAGCCGGGCCGGGTTGCCGCTGCCGCCGGGCAGTGTCAGCCCGGTGCCGAGCGCCGCCCACGCCGCCGAGATCGCCGCCGAGGTGGGCTACCCGGTGATCGTGAAGGCCGCCGCCGGGGGCGGGGGACGGGGGATGACCGTGGTCCGGTGCGCGGCCGAGCTGTCCCGGGCGTACGCGCGGACCCGGGCCGCCGCGCAGTCCGCCTTCGGCGACGACCGGGTGTACGTCGAGCGTTACCTGACCGAGGCCCGTCACGTCGAGGTGCAGATCCTCTGCGACCAGCACGGCAACGGCGTGCACCTGGGCACCCGGGACTGCTCCGTGCAGCGGCGGCACCAGAAGTTGGTGGAGGAGGCCCCGGCCCCGGCGTTGTCCGCCGCGACCCTGGACGCGATGGCGCAGATCGCGCTGCGCGGGGCGTTGGAGGTCGGCTTCGCGGGGGTGGGCACGGTCGAGTTCCTGGTCGACGCCGAGGAACGGTTCCACTTCCTGGAGATCAACTGCCGGATCCAGGTCGAGCACCCGGTCACCGAGATGATCACCGGGATCGACCTGGTGCACGAGCAGTTGCACGTCGCGGCCGGGCTGCCGCTGCGGATCCGGCAGGAGGACGTGCGCCCGCACGGGGTGGCCGTCGAGTGCCGGGTCAACGTCGAGGACCCGTACCGCGACTTCGCGCCGACGCCGGGGCGGCTGGACCGCTTCGTCCCGCCCGGCGGCCCGTTCACCCGGGTCGACACCCACGGCCACCCCGGCTACCTGGTCGGGCCGCACTACGACTCGCTGCTGGCCAAGGTCGCGGTCTGGGCACCCGACCGGGACCTGGCGCTGCGCCGGCTGGACCGCGCCCTGGCCGAGTTCGACGTCGCCGGCCCGGGGGTGCGTACCACGATTCCCTTCGTCCATCGGGTCCTGGACGACCCGGACTTCCGGGCCGGGCGGCACACCACCGCCCTGGTCGACCGGCTGCTCGGCGCCGACCGCCCGCCCGTGCCGCGCCCGGACTCCGCCGAGCTGCCGCGCCCGGGGTCCGCCGACGTGCCGGCGTCGGGGTCCGCGCCGGAGTCCGCGCCGGACCCGGGGCCCGCCGACCTGCCGGGCCCGGAGCCGGCCGCCGCGCCGCGATCGTCCGCCGCGCCGCCGGTGTCCGGGGTGCCGGCGCCGGCCGGGCCGCGGCCGGGCGTCGCGCCGCCGCTGCGTCCGGCTGTGCCGCCGCTGCGGGCCGCCGTCGGGCCGGACCCCGCCGCGCCCTCGCCATCCACCCGTCCGGTCGCCGCCACCACGGCGTCGACCGCCCATCCGTCCTGACCGCGACCGAGGAGGAACGATGACCGTCACGCACGGCCAGCCACTCACCACCGAGATCACCGCCATCCTGGTGGCGCACTGCGGCCTGGACGCCGACGCGGCCGCCCGCGCGCCCGCCGCCTCGCTGGAGGAACTGGGCATGGACTCCCTGGCTCTGCTGGAGCTCTCCGCCGTGGTCGCCGACCGGTGGCGGGTGCAGATCCCCGAACAGGCCGGGCAGCTCAGCATCCCCGCCGTGGCCGACCTGGTCGCCCGGGACGCCCGGCCGGCGGCCGGGCACACCGAGAACAGCATCGTCATCGCCGCCCCGCTGGCCCTGGTCTGGGACATCACCAACGACGTGGCCGGCTGGACGGAGCTGTTCACCGAGTACGCCGTGGTGGAGATCCTGCACCGCGACGGCGACACGGTGCGCTTCCGGCTCACCATGCACCCCGACGAGAACGGGATCTCCTGGAGCTGGGTCAGCGAACGCACCGCCGACCCCGCGACCCGGCAGGTCCGGGCGCACCGGGTGGAGACCGGGCCGTTCGAGTACATGCGAATCCACTGGAGCTACACCGAGGAGCCCGAGGGCACCCGGATGACCTGGGTGCAGGACTTCGCGATGAAACCGAGCGCGCCGGTGGACGACGCCGGCATGACCGAGCGGATCAACACCAACAGCAGGATCCAGCTCGCCGTCATCAAGGACACCATCGAGCGGGCGTACGCGGGAGGCACCCGATGACCGAGATCACCACCGGGCCGGTCGCCGCCCGGGACGTCGCCGCGGACCGGCGGCGCGGCGGCGAGCTGCGGGTCCTGCTCGGCCCGCGCACCGTCGGCAGCACCTCCGGATTCATGGGGGTGGCGGCGCTGGCCTCCGGGGAGCGGATCGCCGAGCACTACCACCCCTACAGCGAGGAGTTCCTGTACGTGGCGCGGGGCGCGATCACCGTCGACCTGGACGACGAGCCGGTGCCGCTGGCCGCCGGGGAGGCGCTGTTCGTACCGCGCAACGTGCGTCACCGGCTGCGCAACACCGGCGACGAGCCGGCCGAGGTGGTCTTCCACCTGGGCCCCCTGGCACCCCGCCCGGAGCTCGGCCACGTCGACACCGAGCTCGTCGAACAGCGGGGCGGGTCGTGACCGGGCGCCGCACGGTCGTCACCGGCGTCGGGGTGGTCGCGCCGGGCGGCGCCACCCGGGACCGCTTCTGGAAGACCGTGACGGAGGGGCGTACGGCCACCCGGCGGATCAGCTTCTTCGACCCGTCGCCGTACCGCTCCCAGATCGCCGCCGAGTGCGACTTCGACCCCGATGCCGCCGGCATCACCCTCGCCGAGCGGCAGCGCGCCGACCGGTACGTGCAGTTCGCGCTGGCCTGCTCCACCGAGGCGCTGGCCGACAGCGGCCTGGAACTCACCGACGCCGAGCGGGACGTCACCGGCGTGGTGCTCGGCACCGCCGTCGGCGGCACCATGGCCCTGGAGCAGGAGTACGTGCGGGTCAGCGACTCCGGCCGGCGGTGGCTGGTCGACCACGCCCTCGGTGGGCCGTACCTCTACCCGGCGCTGGTGCCGAGCAGCCTCGCCGCCGACGTGGCCGTGCGGCACGGCCTGCACGGCCCCGCCCAGGTGATCTCCACCGGCTGCACCTCCGGCATCGACGCCATCGGCTACGCCCACCAGCTCATCGTCGACGGCGAGGCCGACGTCGTGCTGGCCGGCGCGTCCGACTCGCCGATCTCCCCGGTCACCGTCGCCTCGTTCGACGCGATCAAGGCGACCAGCCCGGACAACGACGATCCGGCGCACGCCTCCCGCCCGTTCGACGCCGACCGGCACGGCTTCGTCCTCGCCGAGGGCGCCGCGGTGCTGGTGCTGGAGGAGTGGGAGCACGCCCGCCGCCGGGGCGCGCACGTCTACTGCGAACTGTCCGGGTACGCCAGCCGCGCCAACGGCTTCCACATGACCGGGCTGCGCCCGGACGGGGTGGAGATGGGCCTGGCCATCACCGACGCGCTGCGCCAGTCCCGGCTGTCCCCGCAGGACGTGTCGTACATCAGCGCGCACGGCTCCGGCACCCGGCAGAACGACCGGCACGAGACGGCGGCGTTCAAGCGGGCGCTCGGCGAGGCGGCGTACGGGGTGCCGATCAGCTCGATCAAGTCGATGGTCGGCCATTCGCTCGGCGCGATCGGCTCGATCGAGATGGCCGCCTGTGCCCTCGCCATCGAGTACGGCGTGGTGCCGCCGACGGCCAACTGGGCCACCCGGGACCCGGAGTGCGACCTGGACTACGTGCCGAACGTGGCCCGGGAGACCCCGGTGGACGTGGCGCTGTCGGTGGGCAGTGGCTTCGGCGGGTTCCAGTCCGCGATGGTCCTCCGCCGGCTGGCGGTGCACCAATGAGCGTCCGGGCGGTGGTCACCGGGATCGGCGTGGTGGCCCCCAGCGGCGTCGGGGTCGACGCGCACTGGCGCACGGTGGTCGACGGCACCCGGCGCACCGGGCCGATCACCCTGTTCGACCCCGCGGGCTATCCGACCCGGGTGGCCGGCGAGGTGTCCGGCTTCGACCCGTCGGCGTACGCCGACGCCCGGCAGCTCGTGCAGACCGACCGCTGGACCCACCTCGGCCTCGCCGCCACGAAGCTCGCGCTCGCCGACGCCGGGCTGCCCGAGCGGGCCCCCGACCCGTACGGCTGGGCGGTCACCCTGGCCAGCTCGTCGGGGGGCAACCTGTTCGGGCAGCGGGAGCTGCAACGGCTCTGGGGCGGCGCCAGCCGCACCGTCGGGGCGTACCAGTCGATCGCCTGGTTCTACGCGGCCAGCGTCGGGCAGCTCTCCATCCACCACCAGTTCAAGGGGCCGTGCGGGGTGCTGGTCGCCGAGTCCGCCGGCGGGCTGGACAGCCTCGCCCACGCGGTGCGCACCGTGCGCCGGGGTACGCCGGTGGTCCTCGCGGGCGCGACCGAGTGCCCGCTGAGCCCGTACGCGCTGGCCTGCCAGCTCCGCTCCGGCCTGCTCAGCGACGTCTCCGACCCGGAGGCGGCGTACCGGCCGTTCGACCGCTCGGCCGGTGGCTACGTGCCCGCCGAGGGTGGGGCGGTGTTCGTGGTGGAGGAGCTGGGGCACGCCCTGGCCCGGGGGGCCCGGGTGTACGGCGAGGTGACCGGCTGGGGTGCCACCCACGACGCCGTGCACACCGGCCCGGACGGCGCAGGCGACCCGGGCCGGTACGCCCGGGCGATGCGGCTGGCCCTGGACCGTTCCGGCGTCGGCGCGGACGAGGTGGACGTGGTCCTGCCCGATGCCCTCGGGGTGCCCCGCTACGACCGCGCCGAGGCCGAGGCGCTGCGCGCGGTCTTCGGCGACCGGCCACCGCCGGTGAGCACGCACAAGCCGCTGACCGGCCGCGCCCACCAGGGCGGCTCCGCGCTGGACGTGGCGACCGCGCTGCTCGCCTTCCGCCACGACACGCTGCCCGCCTCCGCCGGCCCACGCCGGCCGGCGCCGGGCTGCGAGCTGGACTTCCTGCGTACGCCTCGGCAGCCGCGCAGCCGGCTCGCGCTGGTCTGCGCCAGGGGGTTCGACGGTTTCAACAGCGCGCTGGTGCTGCGCGGAGCGCCGCCGGCACCGAGAGGAGCAGCGGAATGAGCACGCAACGGGCCCGGATCGTCTTTCTGGTTCGTGTCGCCGAGGAGCGCACGGCGGACTTCCTGCGGGCGTACGAGGCGGTGCGGCACCTGGTCGCCGAGGGCGTGCCGGGGCACCTGGTCGACCAGGTGTGCCGGTCGGCCGCCGACCCGGAGCAGTGGTTGATCACCAGCGAGTGGGAGACCCTGGCCGACTTCGAGGCCTGGGAACGCAGCCCCGAGCACCGGGACCTGGTGCGGCCGATGCGGGAGTGCTTCAGCGATGCGCGGTCGTTGCGCTTCGTCATCCACGCGCAGACGCCGGAGGTCGCCCGGGTCTGAACCGGCGGCGGTCCGGCTCTCCACAGTCGTGGACGACGGCACTGGACCGTTACTGAAGGTAATCGTCAGCCGTCACTTCGGATCGCTACGGTGGGTCATCGGGCTGGTGGGGTCCGCATTTCCATCGCGCGTCCTTTGCTCTGCACCCATCGACGCGCCACCGTCGTGACCAGGTAGTGGACCAGGTGAGGTGGCGGCCACGATCGCGCCGTCCGGCTACCCGATGTGACCGGCGCGTCCGTGGGTGCAGAGCAAAGCGCGTCAGCCCCGGTGCCGTCGCTGTGCCGTCTGCTTACGCCGGGTAAGCGCCTGTCGCTATCGCCGGACCGGGACCAGGGGCCCGGTGGCGGCCGTAAGGAGGGCACGAGGCGACGACCGCCGATGGGGTCTCGCCGGCCGCAGCCGCAGCCGCGCCCGGTGGAATGGCCTGCCGGCCCACGTCCGGCTGCGCGCCGTCGTCGAGGATGACGGGCATGGCGTACGTCTTCCTGCTGCTCGCGATCTCCGCCGAGGTCCTCGGCACCAGCCTGCTCAAGGCGACCGACGGGTTCACCCGGCTCTGGCCGACCCTCGGGCTGGCCGGGTCGTACCTGTTCGCCTTCGGCATGCTCGCCCTGGCGGTGCGCGACATCCCGGTCGGCGTGGCCTACGCGGTCTGGTCGGGGCTGGGCACGGCGGCGATCGTGGCGATCGGCGCGGTGTTCCTCGGCGAGCCGCTGAGCGTGACCAAGGTGGTCGGTGTCGGCCTGGTCGTCGCCGGGGTGGTGGTGCTTAACCTCGGCGGCGCCCACTAGGCGTCTCCGCCACCCTTTGTTGTCCGGGCCTCCGGCCGACCGTCCTGTCGGGTATTGGCCGGGTGTATCCGACGTGCCCGGGCATGTGGGCATGAGGCGTCCACAGTGGCAGCACGATCGCCGGACGCGCCTGATCCTGCCTGTCCGATCGAGTGTCGGCAATCCGGCCAGCCGCCCTTTTTGATCTAGCCATTTGCACCTAGCAATGATTCTCGGGGCTGTCGTAGTGTTCCGACAGCACCCCGAAAGATGCACTTGATGGGCGGATTACGCCCTATTTGACGCTGGGCGGTGGGCGGCAGTGACCATGGATCGTCCGACGGAAAATCTTACGGCACAGGACCCGGCCTGGGTCGATGACGTATTGCTCGCCGGTCCTGCGACCGACATTTGTCTCCGACTTCCGGAAGCGGTCGACCGGGGCACCTTGCGGCAACTGGTCGGCGATGCGCAGACCCGTCTGGCCGCCGCCGGACTGCGTCCCGGTGGGGCCGCCGCGCTGCGGCTGCCGCCCTCGCTGGCGTACGTGGTGAACCTGCTGGCCACCTGGCGCAGCGGCGCGCAGGCGATCCTGCTCGACCACCGGCTCACCGACCACGAGGTCGACCGGGCACTGCAGCGGCTCACCCCGCAGGTGGTCGTCGCCCCGGTCCGCACCGGCGGCGGCGCGCTGCGCATCTTCGTCGACGTCACCGAGGGCGTCACCGCCCACTCGGCGCAGCCCGCCGTCAGCGGGCACGCGGTGATCCAGCTCAGCTCCGGCTCCACCGGACCGTCCAAGGTGATCGGGCGTACGGCGGCGGACCTCGTCGCCGAGGTGCACCGCTACACCCGCATCGACGGGGTGGCGCTGCCCGGCGAACGGATCATCCTGCTGCCGTCCATGGTGCACGTGCTGGGCCTCGTCGGTGGCCTGCTCTACGGCCTGCACGCCAACGTCGAGCTGGTCCCGCCCGAGCGACTGGGCGGGGACGCGATCCTCGCCGCGATCCGCGCGCAGGACACCCCGGCGACCGTGCTCGGCGTGCCGTTCCACATCGGACTGCTCGCCTCCACCCGCGCCGACGGCCCGCTGCCACAGCTCAAGCGGATGACCACCGGCGGGGAACTGGTGCCCGCGGCGACCGCCCAGGCGTTCGCCGACCGCTTCGGCGTCCCGCTGGGCAACATGTACGGGATGACCGAGGTCGGGGTGATCGGCACCGACCTGTACGGCCGGCACCGCCCCTCGATCATGCCCGCCCCCGGCATCGAGGTGCGCGAGGTCGGCGGCGAGCTCCGGGTGAGCTGTCCCGCCTCGCCGTACGTCGGGCTCAGCGACCCCAGCCGGTGGGCCGACGGTTGGCTGCACACCCGCGACGCCGGCACCGTCGACCCGGCCACCGGCCTGGTCACCGTCAAGGGCCGGCTCGACTCGCAGGTCTCCGTCGGTGGCCTGAAGGTGGACCTCACCGAGGTCGAGGCCACCCTCACCGGGCTGCCCGGGGTCGCCGCCGCCGTGGTCGTCTACGACGACGGCATCACCGCCTACGTGCAGCCCGACGGGCCGCTGTCGGAGGAGGTGCTGGAGAAGCTCCTCGCCGAACGGCTCGCCGGCTACAAGCGTCCGCGCACCCTGCACCTGGTCGACCAGCTGCCCCGGACCACCACCGGCAAGCTGGTGCGCGCGGTCCCCGTGCTGCGGGCGGCCGCCCCGTGACCGGCCCGCTGGGCGAGCACCCGGGCCTCGCCCCGCTACCCGAGGAGGACGGTCACCTCGCCGACCGGCGCGGCGACCGCGACGGCCAGCACCAACCCGTCCGGGCACGGCGGGTGCCCGACCCGGACGTCGGCCAGCTGCGGGACGGGGCGCAGCAGCGACCGGGGATGATCGGGCACCGGCATGCGACGGCGCAACCCGCCGTCGCGCAGCCCCCGGCCGAGCGCCTTCCCGACCGCCTCCTTGGCCGTCCAGAGCAGCAGGAAACCGTCCGCCCGGGCGTCCTCCGGCAACCCGCTCAGCCAGGCCACCTCCTGCGGGGCGTACCAGCGGCGGGCCAGCGCCACCGCGGGCAGCCGGCGGCGCCGCTCGACGTCCACCCCGACCGCTCCGGCCCGGCGGGCGGCGACCACCACCACGCCGTCGCCGTGACTGACGCTCACCGGCAGCACCGCGGCCCCGGCCCGTACCCGGGGCCGACCGTCCGGCCCGTGACCGACCACGACCTCCCGCTCCACCCGGCCGAGCAGCGCGGACCCCGCGCGCCGCAACAGCCGCCGCGCCACCTCCGGCCGACCGCCGGCGGTACGGCCGACCCACACGTGCACGGTGTCCTGACCGGACACCGGTAGCTCGCTCACGAAAAGAGGTTAAAGCCATGCGAGACGAGGTCCGCACCTTCGTCATCGAGCAGCTCGAGGACATGAACTACGACGTCGAGGAGATCGACGACACGACGACCCTCGGTCCGTCCGGCGTCGACCTGGAGTCCCTGGCCCTGGCCGACCTGGCCGTACGGGTGGAGGACCGCTACGGCGTGAAGTTCGCCGACGACGAGTCGGAGAAGCTCGCCCTGATGACCGTCGGCGAGTTCACCACCATGGTCGCCGACCGGGTCGCCGGGTCGACCAGCGACAACCGCTGATGTCCGGTCGGCCCGACCTGGGGCGAGCTGACCTGGTGAGCATGCTCGCCGAACTGACCGCGAAACCCGTCGACCAGGTGCCGCACCGGGTCGGCTCGATGGAACTCGCCTGGCTCGTGCACCTGGTCGAGCAGCGCTACGACCGGCGGATGGACCTCACCGACGACCAGCTCGCCGGGATCCGCACCGTCGACGACGCCCTGGCGGTGTTCCGTACCTCGCTGACCAGCCCCGCAGATGGGTGAGCGGGAGCCCGTACCGATCTCCGGAATGCATGCGGTCAGCGCCCTGGGCAGGGGCGCCGACGCGCAGCTCGCCGGTGTGCTCTGCGGAGCGCCGGCGTTCCGGCCGGTACGCCGATTCGACACCACCGGCCGCCGGGTGACCGTCGCGGCGACCCTGCCCGACGTCGGGACGCTGTCCGACGAACTGGCCGACGCGATCGACGCCGCCTGCCGGGCGGCCGGCCTGCACCCCGCCGACCGGGCGGACTCCGCCCTGCTGCTGGCCACCCACGGTGGCCCGATCTCGCAACCCGGACCGTTCCGTGCCGACCGGCCCGTCGATCCCGTCGACGGCTCGACCGGCGGGACCGACGGCAGCACCGACCGGCGGGCGCAGGCGCCCGGCGGGCCGCAGGTGCCGGCGCTCGCCGGTCACCTCGCCCGGCGGTGCGGCCTCGGCGGTCCGACCCGGATCTACACCAGCGCCTGCGTCTCGGCGAGCACGGCGGTGGCCGACGCCGCCGCCATGATCCGCCGGGGCGATCGGGAACGGGTCGTGGTCGCCGCCGGCTACCTGGTCGAGCCGGACCAGTTCGCGCTCTTCGACGCCGGCCGGGCGCTCGCTGCCGACGGGGCCGTACGCCCGTTCAGTGCCGGCCGCAAAGGCCTGCTGCTCGGCGACGGGGTGGCCGCGGTGGTGCTGGAATCCGCCGAGGCGGCCCGTCGCCGGGGCGCCGAGCCGGTCGCGACCCTGCACGGCTGGGGGCGGGCCGGGGACGCGTACCACCCGTGCCAGCCGGACCCGGCCGGACGCGGGCTGGCCCGGGCGGTCGGGGCGGCGCTGGGCAGAGCGGGACTGCCGGCCGCCGCGGTCGGCTACGTCAACGCCAACGCCACCGGCACCGGGTACAGCGACGCCTCCGAGGCGGCCGCGCTGCGCCTCGCCCTCGGCGACCTCGCCGACCGGGTGCCGGTCAGCTCCACCAAGTCGCTGCACGGGCACGCGCTGGAAGCCTCCGGCCTGCTCGAGCTGGTGGTGACCGTGCTGGCCCTACGGCACGGCAAGCTGCCGGTCAACGCCGGCTGGCTCGGCCCCGACGAGGCCTGCCCGCTGGACGTGGTCATCGACGCGCCCCGGCCCGTCGGCAGCCCGTACGCGCTCAGCCTCAACGCGGCCTTCGGCGGCGCGAACACCGCCCTGCTGGTGGGCGCGCCGTGAGCGCGGGGTCGGCGACGCCCCGGCTGCTGGCCGAGGCGCGCTGGCCCGAACCCGGCGACGGTGATCCACCGCCGCTGCCCGGGTTCGTGCACTCGCCGTTCCACCCGCTGGTGGCCGCGGTCGCCGACCGCTGCCTCACCCGCCGGTACGGCGAACGCCCCGTCCCGCCGGGAGTGCGCTGCGCGGTGGTGCTGGCCAGCGCGGCGGGGGACCGGCCCAGCGCCGAGCACGTCCGGGCCACGGTCGCCGCCGGGGGCCGGATCGGGCCGCTGTTCTTCTTCCAGTCGGTGCCGAACAGCGTCGCCGGGCACGTCGCGGCGCGCTGGGGACTGGCCGGCCCGGTGGTGTGCCTGAGCCCGACGGGGGATCCGAGGGCCGACGTCACCGCCGAGGCGGAACTGCTGCTGCATGACGGCGACGCCGACGAGGCGTTGCTGGTCCTGATCGAACAGGCATCCGACGGCGCCCCCACCGGGGCGGTCGCGGTGCTGCTGGGGGGAGGAACGAGTCCATGAGGACGAAGGGACTGCGCGGGGCGCTCGCCGCCGACACCGAGATCGGCGCCGGCAACGTGCTCGCCCGGGTGCTGGCGCACGGGGCGGACCCGCAGGGGCCGGGGTTGACCTTCGACACCGCCGTCGACGGGCACCCGGCCGAGCAGCCGCTGACCCTGGGCCAGCTCGACGAGCGGGTGGCCGCCCGGGCCGCCTGGCTGCACGAGCGGGGGGTCCGGCCCCGTGACCCGGTGGCGGTCTGGGCCACCGGCGCCGCCGACATGGTGCTCAGCTTCCTGGCGCTGGCCCGCCTCGGCGCGATCCCGGCGCTGATGAACGGCAGGCTGCGCCCGGAGATCGCCGCCGAGTACATCCGCCGGCTGCGGGCCGCCGGGGTGCTCGCCGATGCCGCGCACACCGAGCTGCTCGTCGGCCACGAGCTGGGCGCGCCGCTGCTCGGTCAGCCCGCCGAGGCGGGCGCCGGCGACCCGGCAGCCGCCCCCGCCCACTACCGGCACCACGACGAGGATCCGATCGTCATCACCCACACCTCGGGCACGACCGGGGTGCCCAAGGCGGTGCTGCACTCGCACGCCAGCCTCTTCGCCGCCACCCGGCACCTGCTGTCCATGCCGCAGGCGCAGGGCACCAGCCGCATCCTCAACGCGTTGCCCGCCCCGCACACCGCGACCGTGCTGATGGTCAACCAGGCGCTGGGCAACCGGGCGGAGATGTTCCTCCTCTCCGACCAGGGCGGGGAGCGGGTGCTCGACGCCATCCAGCGGTGGCGTCCCGACGGGGTGTTCGGCTTCTCCGTCACCTGGGCGGAGCTGGCCCGCTTCGACCTCTCCGCATACGACCTGGATTCGGTGCGGCTGTGGTTCAACACCGGCGACTGCTCGCACGAGCCGCACGTACGCCGCCTGGTCGCGGTCGGCTCCCGGGACGTGATGACCCGCGACGGGGTGACCCGGGTGCCCGGGTCGGTCTTCATCGACGGGCTCGGCTCCAGCGAGATGGGCCACTCGATGTTCCACGTCACGCACACCGTCGACACCGACCGGTACGGCCGCTGCGTGGGCCGCCCGTACCGGTTCACCAAGGTCGCCGTGCTCGACCCGGACGGCAACGAACTGCCGCCCGGGCAGGTGGGGTGGCTCGGTATCGACTCACCCTCGCTGTTCCGCGGCTACTGGAACGACTCGGTCACCACGTACCGGTCCCGGCTGCGCGGCTGGTACCTCACCGGCGACCTGGTGCACGCCGACGCCGACGGCCGCTACTACCACATGGACCGGGCGGTCGACTCGGTCGACGCCGGGGACG
Source organism: Micromonospora halophytica (assembly GCF_900090245.1). Taxonomy (GTDB): domain Bacteria; phylum Actinomycetota; class Actinomycetes; order Mycobacteriales; family Micromonosporaceae; genus Micromonospora; species Micromonospora halophytica. Next base: position 172,533 of record NZ_FMDN01000004.1, on the reverse strand, counting down.
GACGGTGGTTCTTCACCGCGCTGTCGGAGGAGCGGATCCTCGCCGCCTGCCCCGACGTCACCGACTGCACCGTGGTCATCGTCCGCGAGGGCGACACGGTGATCACCGACGTACTGCTCGACCTGGCTGCCGGCGCGGACCCGGACACCGACCGCACCCCGGCGGTACGCGCCGCGCTCGGCCCGCACGTCGGGGCGACCCTGCGCCGGGTGGTGCCGGTGCGCGCCGACGACCTCCCGGTCACCGTCACCGGCAAGGTCCGCAAGGTGGCGCTGCGTGAGCGTTACCTGAGCGAGTCACCGTCATGAGCGCCGTCATCACCGGGATGGGGCTGTTCAGCCCCGTCGGGCGGGGAGCGGTGGCCACCTTCGACGCGTTGACCAGCGGTAAGTCGGGGCTGACCCGACCGCCCGAGGGGCACCCCGCCCGGGAGTCGCTCGAGGTCGCCGGCCTGCTGCCGGCGATCGACCCGCGCACCGTCGCCTCCGGCCCGGAGACCAAGGTGCTGGACCGGATCGTGGTGCTGGCCCTGCTCACCGCCGCCGACGCGCTCGCCGACGCCGGCATCGAGGTCGGCCGGGACGTCGACCCCCGGCGCATCGGGGTGATCGTCGGCGGAGTGGGCGGCATGTCGACGCTGGAGTCGCAGGTGATCGCCCGGGCCGCCCGGGGCCGGGCCGCGGTCAGCCCGTACCTGCTGACCGGGATCCTGCCGAACATGCCGGCGGCGCGGATCGCCATCGCGCACGGCATCCGCGGCTACAGCTCCTCGGTCGGCACGGCCTGCGCCTCCGGCGCGCAGTCGGTCGCCGACGCGGTCCGGCTGATCCGCGCCGGCGAGGCCGACGTGGTGGTCTGCGGGGCCAGCGAGGCGCCGCTGTTCCCGACCTTCGCCGACACCTTCGGCAACGCCCGGGCCCTCGCGCGGGGCTGGGACGACCCGACCGAGGCCAGCCGGCCGTTCGACCGCCGGCGCAACGGATTCGTCCTGGCCGAGGGGGCGGCGCTGCTGGTGCTGGAGCGCGCCGAGCACGCCGCCGCGCGCGGCGTCACCGGCTACGCCGAGGTCACCGGGTACGGGGCGACGACCGACGCCCACCACCCGACCGCGCCCCGCCCCGACGGCGCGGGAGCGGCCGAGTGCATGCGGCGGGCGCTGGCCGCCGGGGGAGTGACAGCGGGCGACGTCGGCTACGTCAACGCCCACGGCACCGGCACCAAACTCGGCGACGTCGCCGAGACGACTGCGCTGAGAGAGGTTTTCGGCGACGGTGGAGTGCCGGTCAGCTCCACCAAGGCACTCACCGGGCACCTCCTCGGCGCCTCCGGGGTGGTGGAGGCGGCGGCCTGCGCGCTGGCGCTCGGCGCGGGACTGCTGCCCCCGACGTACCACCTCGACGACCCGGACCCGGACTGCCCGGCGGACCACGTCCGTGGCCGGGCCCGGCCGAGCGGGACGGAGTTCGCGCTGACCAACTCGTTCGGCTTCGGCGGCCAGAACGTCAGCCTGCTGCTGCGGCGCGTCGCCGGGGCGGGCGCGCGGGCGACCGGGCCGGGCAACTGATCGACGCTCCACCCCGGGCGGCACGCGCCCGGGCAGCGGTCACGGGGGGACATGGGGAAGGGCTGGACAGATGGACATACATGGAATCGACCACATCGAACTGTACGTGGGGGACGCCCGGCAGGCCGCCTTCTACTTCGGCACCGCCGTCGGCTTCCAGCTGCGGGGACAGGGAGGACCGGAGACCGGGCTCGACGGGCAGCGCTCCCTGCTGCTGACCCAGGGCGACATCCGGATGGTGCTCACCACCGGGCTGACCGCCGAGCACCCCGCCACCGAGTACGTCCGCCGGCACGGCGACGGGATCGCCGTGGTGGCCTTCGAGGTCGACGACGCCGCCGGGGCGTACGCGGAGCTGGTGGCCCGGGGTGCGACCGGGGTGACCGCGCCGCGCACCTGGACCGGTGCGGACGCGGAGGTGGTGACCGCGGAGGTCGGTGGCTTCGGTGACGTGCTGCACCGCCTCGTCGAGCGGCGCGGTGACCGGGCGGAGTTCCTGCCCGGGGCGGTGGAGCTGGCCCCGGCGGCCGGTGCCGGGCAGAAGCTGCTGCTCGACGTCGACCACCTGGCGGTCTGTGTGCCGCCCGGCCAGCTGGCCGCCACCGTCGCCCACTACCAGCGGGTCTTCGGCTTCCGGGAGATCTTCACCGAGCACATCGAGGTGGCCGGCCAGGCGATGAACTCGACGGTGGTGCAGAGCGACTCCGAGCGGGTCACGCTGGTGCTGCTGGAGCCGGACACGTCCCGGCGGCCCGGGCAGATCGACGCGTTCCTCACCGCGCACCACGGCGCCGGGGTGCAGCACCTCGGGCTGCGCACCGACGACATCGTCACCGCCGTCGGCGCGCTGGCCGAGCGCGGGGTGCGTTTCGCCGGGACCCCCGCCACCTACTACGACGACCTGGAGCGGCGGGTCGGCACGGTCGACGCGCCGCTGGACCGCCTCTGCGAGCTGGGCATCCTGGTCGACCGCGACCACGGCGGCCAGCTGCTGCAGATCTTCACCGAGTCGATGCACGTGCGGCGCACCCTCTTCCTCGAACTCATCGAGCGGCGCGGGGCGCGCACCTTCGGCAGCGGCAACATCAAGGCGCTCTACGAAGCCAAGGAACGGGAGCTGGCCGCGGCGGGGGCGACCCCCGGCGTCGGGGCCGGCACGGCACGAGGAGTTGGGGCATGACCACCACACATCCGACACTGACCGCCGAGGAGGAGGCGCTGCTGCCCTCCGACTCCGACGTGCGCTTCTACGCCGAACACGGCTGGTACCTGTCGAAGAAGCTGTTCACCGACGAGGAGGTGGACGCGCTCACCGCGGCCACCGACCGTTACTACGACGGCGAACGCGACCGCACCCTGCCGGTACGGCCGCCGAAGCTCGCCTACTGGGACCCGTCCAAGGGGCCGGTGCAGCGGCACAACGACTACGTCCACTACGAGCACGACGCGATCGGCGCGATCCTGCGCAAGCCGCTGATCGGGGCAGTCGCCGCCCGGCTGGCCCGTGCCGCCGAGATCCGCGTCTTCCAGTCCACGCTGATCTACAAGCCGCCGATCTCCGGTGAGCCCTCGAACATCGTGCCCTGGCACTTCGACAAGCACTACTGGGCGTCCTCGTCGTCGGACGACATGCTCACCGCGTTCATCCCGTTCCACGACTGCGGTGCGGAGATGGGCACCATCACCATGGTCGACGGCTCGCACCGCTGGTCCGAGATCGGTGCCGACGACACCGTGGTGCGGCACTTCGCCGAGCGTGACCGCGACCAGCTGGAAGAGATGCTGGCCGAGAACGCGGCGCACAACGGCGCGGAGATCCGCAAGATCCCGATGGTGATCCCCAAGGGACACATGAGCTTCCACCACTGCCGCATCTACCACGGCAGCGGCGCCAATGTCAGCGATCGTCCCCGCCGGGCGATCTCCCTGCACCTGCAGGACGGCGCGAACGCCTGGCGGGAGTTCCCGCTGTCGGACGGCACGCACGCCTCGTACAACCACGACGTGCTGGTCCGTCGCACCGACGACGGGCGGCCGGACTACGCCGACCCCGACTACTGCCCGGTCATCTGGCGCGAGCGCGCCCCGCAGGGAGGCTGACATGTCACGGTACGACTGGGGTAGGACCCACCCGGGCATCGAGCGGCTGGAGCAGGCGGTGGCCGACCGCCGCGACGCGGTCGTCAAGCACCCGCTCTACGCCAACCTGGACACCCACGAGGCGCTGGTGACCTTCATGGAGCACCACGTCTTCGCGGTCTGGGACTTCATGTCCCTGCTGAAGTCGTTGCAGCGGCAGCTCACCTGCGTGAGCGTGCCGTGGATCCCGACCGGTCCGACCGGCAGCCGCCGCCTGATCAACGACATCGTGATGGTGGAGGAGAGCGACGAGCGCGGCGACGGCTACATCAGCCACTTCGAGCTGTACGTCGAGGGCATGAAAGAGGCCGGCGCGGACACCACCGCCGTGGAGCGGCTGGTCGACCTGCTGCGGGCCGGCCGGCCGGTGACCGGGGCGCTGGCCGAGGCGGGTGTGCCCGGCCCGTCGGCCGAGTTCGCCGCCACCACCTGGAAGATCATCGAGTCGACCCCGGTGCACTGCCAGGCCGCGGCCTTCGCGTTCGGCCGGGAGGACCTGATCCCCGACATGTTCACCCAGGTCGTCGCCGTCAACGAGCGCAGCCGCCGGCTGCACACGTTCGTCGACTACCTGGAGCGGCACATCGAGGTCGACGGCGAGCAGCACACCCCGATGGCGATGCAGATGCTCGCCGACCTGTGCGGCGACGACGACGTCAAGTGGCAGGAGTGCGCCGACACGGTCAACCTGGCGCTGACCGCCCGGGCGAAGCTCTGGGACGACATCCTCGCCGCGGTGAAGGAGGGGCGCGACAGGTGACCGACGCCGACCCGGTCCGGCTCTACCGCACGGTACGGCTGATCCGCCGCTTCGAGGAGCGGGCCATCGACCTGGTCCGCGCCGGGACGATCGTCGGCGGCATCCACCCGTACCTCGGTCAGGAGGGGATCGCCGCCGGGGTGTGCGCCGCGCTGCGCGGGACGGACCTGGTCACCGGCACCCATCGCGGGCACGGGCACGTGCTCGCGAAGGGTGCCGACCCGGCCCGGATGATGGCCGAGCTGTGCGGGCGGGAGACCGGCCTCAACCGGGGCCGGGGCGGGTCGATGCACGCCGCCGACTTCTCGGTCGGGGTGCTCGGCGCCAACGCCATCGTCGGCGCCGCCGGCGCGATCCTCACCGGAGCGGTGTGGGCGCGTCGGCGGCGCGGCGAGGACGTGGTGGGGGCGACCTTCTTCGGCGACGGCGCGGTCAACGAGGGGATGCTGCTGGAGGCGTTCAACCTGGCCGCGCTCTGGCGGGTGCCGGTCCTGTTCGTCTGCGAGAACAACGGCTACGCCACCACCATGCCCGTCGACGGCGCGGTGGCCGGGACCATCACCGGCCGCGCCGAGGCGTTCGGCATGCCGGCCGCCGTCGTCGACGGTCAGGACCCGCAGCAGGTACACGCGGCCGCGGCGGCCGCCGTCGGGCGGATGCGCGACGGCGGCGGGCCGGAGTTGGTCGAGGCCCGCACCTACCGCTTCGACGCCCACCACACCTTCGAACACGTGGTACGCCTCGACTACCGCCCGCCGCAGGAGGTGACCGCCGGCCGTTCCCGCGACCCGGTGCGGATCCAGGGTGGGCGGCTGTCCGACGCCGAGCGGGCCGCCGTCGACGCCGAGGTGGAGGCGACCCTCGACGCGGCCGTGGCGTACGCCCTGGCCAGCCCTGAACCGGACCCGGCCGGGGCGCTCGACCACCTGTACGCCAGCGGGCTGAACGCCCGGTCGGGAGGTGCCTGATGCCCAGGCTGTCGTACCGCAAGGCGCTCACCCGGGCGCTCGCCGACGAACTCGCCCGTGACGAGCGGGTGTTCCTGCTGGGCGAGGACATCCGGGTGGCCGCCTCGCACGTCACCGCCGGACTGTTCACCCGGTTCGGCCCGGAGCGGGTGCTCGACACCCCGCTGTCGGAGCAGGCGTTCACCAGTTTCGCCACCGGGGCGGCGCTGGCGGGGATGCGGCCGGTGGTGGAGTTCCAGATCCCGTCGCTGCTCTTCCTGGTCTTCGAGCAGATCGTCAACCACGCGCACAAGTTCCCGCTGATGACCGGCGGGCAGTGCGCCGCCCCGGTCACCTACCTGGTGCCCGGTTCCGGCTCCCGGACCGGCTGGGCCGGGCAGCACTCCGACCACCCGTACTCGCTCTTCGCGCACGTCGGGATCGTCACCGCGGTGCCGGCCACCCCGACCGACGCGTACGGGCTGCTGGTGTCGGCGATCCGGCACGACGACCCGGTGGTGGTGTTCGCTCCGGCCGGCGCGCTCGACGTGCGCGAGGACGTCGACTTCGCCGCCCTCGCCCCGGTGCCGCTCGGTCGGGGCGTGGTACGCCGGGCCGGCGACGACGTCACGGTGGTCGCCGTGGGGCACCTGGTGCACGACGCCCTCGCCGTCGCCGAGGAACTGGCCGGGCAGGTGTCGGTGGAGGTCTTCGACCCGCGCACGCTCTACCCGTTCGACCTCGACGGGTTGTGCGCGTCGGTGGCGAGGACGGGTCGACTGGTGGTGGTCGACGACTCCAACCGGTCCTGCGGCATCGCCGCCGAGATCATCGCCAGCATCGTGGAACGGGTGCCGCTGGCCGCCCCGCCCCGCCGGGTCACCCGCCCGGACGGGGCGGTGCTCCCCTTCGCCCCCGGGCTGGACCGGGCCGTGCAGCCCGGCCGGGCCGCCCTCACCGCCGCCATCCACCTCGTCACCAAGGACGGAACATGATCGACGTGAACTACCCGTGGCCGCCGGCCGGGCAGGCGTGGCAGAGCCTGCCGGCGCAGACCCGGCGGGCGATGGTCGCCGCCGGCGCGCAGGAGTGGGAGCGGATCTTCCACGGCCGGGCGACGTACAACAAGCAGTGGCGGCTGGCCCGGCCGACGGTGATGACGGCCGACTCGTTCCGGGAGCTGAACGAGGTCTGCGACCGGATCGCCCAGCTCATCCTGGACGCCTGCCGGCGGCGTGCCCGGACGGCGGGGGAGCTGCGCGCGCTGCTCGGCGTGCCGCAGGGCGACACCCGGCTGCTCGACGAGGACGAGCCGTTGTCCGAGGCGCTGCTGGCGGCGTACCGGCCGGACGTGCTGCTCTCCGGCGGTGAGCCGCGGATCGTCGAGTACAACATCGACAGCAGCCTCGGCGGCGGCTTCGACGCCGACACCGTGATCCAGCGTTTCGCCGCGCTGTACCGGGAGCGGGGCCTGCTCGACGGGGTGCCGGCCCGGCCCGCGCCGTCCCTGCTGGACCAGCGGTTCGTGGCGATCCGCGACGAGCTGGGGCTGGCCGACGGGGCCCGGGTGGCGCTGCTGATGGACTTCGACGCCGAGTATCCGGGTCTGGACGACCCCGACACGTTCATCCGGATCCTCTCGCCCCTGGTCGCGCAGGCCGCCCGTTTCGGCATCGACCTGGTCATCGCCCCGGTCGCCACGGCGCGGTTGGACGACGCGAAGCGGCTGGTGGTCGGCGGCGCGCCGGTGGACGCGCTGTTCCGGCTCTTCGTGCCGAACCGGGTCACCCCGAGCGCCGGGCTGGAGGCGGTGGCCGGCGCCCTGGCGGCCGGCACTCTGCCGATGTTCGTCAGCGCCGCCGCCTGGCTGCTCGGCAACAAGATCAATTTCGCCTGGCTGTACGAGGACCTCGACCGGCTTCCCGCCGACGACCAGGCCCTGATCCGCCGGTACGTGCCGCACACCGTGGCGCTCACCGGGGCCGAACTGGACCGGGCCCTCGCCGACCAGGCCAACCTGGTGGCCAAGCCGGCCGACGGCTCCGCCGGCCACGACGTGCTGATCGGCCCGGAGTTGAGCCCGGCCGCCTGGGCCGACGGGGTGCGCGCGGCGATCGCCCGGGGCGGCAACATCCTGCAGGCGTACATGCCGGCCGACCGGGTGGCGATGGACTTCGTGCAGATCGAGACCGGCGAGGTGGTCACGGCCGACGTGCCGTACAGCATCGCCCCGTACCTGTTCGGCCGCACCGGCTCCGGGGCCCTGGCCCGGGTCGGCTACCCGGGCTGCGAGGGCGTGCTCAACCTCGCCCGCGGTGTTCTGCTGACCGGCATGCTCCTCACTGACTGACCGGTCCCGCCCACCCGCTTCGCTGAAGATCGGGTAGCGGATTCCGGCACGACACGCCGGCGTCCGTGTCCCGAACCGCTACCCGATCATGAGGCGGGGCCGGCCCGCCGGTCAGCGACGCCCGACGAGATGCGCGCCGAGGCGGCGTACCGTCTCCGCCGCGGCGATGGCGTCGCTGCGGGCGCTGCCGTGTCGGCCGTCGCTGCTGTAGAGCGACGGGTCCGCCACCGCCGGGTGATCGGTGAGGTGCACGTGCACCGCGCCCAGCCGCGCCGCCAGCGCCGCCGTGTGCGACGACAGGCGTCGCATCCGCTCGCCGAGTCCGGGCCGCATCGCCGCCGGCACCGCCGGGCTGTGCGAGACGTCGAACATGCCCACCGTGATCACGTCCGCGCCGGCCTGCCGCAACGCGGTGACCATCGCGGCCACCTCGACGTCCACCGCGTCCGCGTCGAACGAGGAGCGGAACGCGTCGTTGCCGCCGCACACCACCAGCGCCAGATCGGGGGTGAAGGCCAGCGCGGCGTCCAACTGCGTCCCGTGCACCTCGTGCGCCCGCAGCCCGCGCCGGCCCAGGTTGAGGTACGCCAGCCCGGGGCGGGTCGCGCGCAGCTCGGCGGCGATCCGGTCCGCCCACTGCAGGTCGCTGTACCCGTCGACCGGCTCGCACATCCCTTCCGCGACGCTGTCACCCAGCACCACGAATCGTCGCCACGGGTGGCCGCGCAGCAGTTCGGCGCTCTCCCCGGCGCGCAGGCAGAAGGGGTCCGTCGCTTCGCTCAGCGTCGATGGCATGCCGGCACGTTACCGGTCCTGTCCCGGTCCGACCAGGGGTGCACAAACGGACGTCGGAGACCTCGACCCGGAAGGGGTGTCGATGCGAGCATCTGCATCCATCGATCGGCCTTACCCGGCCGTCCAGTATTCCCGGGAGGAACGTGTGAGACTCACTCGACGTGGTGTGATGTCCGCGGTCACTGTCGCCCTCACCACCGGCGTCGTCGCCGTGTCCCCGGCGCAGGCCGCCCCCGCACCGTTGTCCGCCGAGCGGGCCGCCACCCTCACGGCCACCCTCGGCGCCGACCGTACCGCCGGCTCCTGGGTCGACGAGTCGGGGCGTACCGTCGTCGCGGTCACCGACGTCCGCGCCGCCGCCACGGTCCGCGCGGCCGGCGGCCAGGCCCGCCTGGTCAGCCGCAGCGCCGCCGCGCTGGAGCGCGCGCAGTCCCGGGTGGACCTCGGTGTCACCGGCACCGCCGTCTACGTCGACCCGGTCACCAACCAGGTCGTGGTCGGTGTGGACGCCACGGTCACCGCCACCGACCGGGCCCGGATCCGGGCGGCCGTCGCCGGCTCCGACGGCGCCGCGCGCACCATCGACCTGGCCGGCACGCTGAGCACGCGGACCTCCGGCGGGGACGCCATCTACGGCGGCGGGTACCGCTGCTCGCTCGGCTTCAACGTGCGCAGCGGCAGCACCTACTACTTCCTCACCGCCGGACACTGCACCGACGTGGTGGCCACCTGGTACGCCAACTCCGCGCAGAGCACCAAGCTCGGCGATCGGACCGGCACCAGCTTCCCCGGCAACGACTACGGCATCGTCCGCTACACCAACACCTCGGTGGCGATCGACGGCTCCGTCGGCGCGCAGGACATCACCAGCGCCGGCGACGCGTACGTCGGCCAGTCCGTGACCCGGCGCGGCAGCACCACCGGCACCCACAGCGGCACGGTGACCGGCCTCAACGCCACCGTCCGGTACGCCGAGGGCACCGTGCGCGGCATGATCGCCACCAACGTCTGCGCCGAGCCGGGCGACAGCGGCGGCCCGCTCTACGCCGGCAGCGTCGCGCTCGGCCTCACCTCCGGCGGCAGCGGCAACTGCCGCACCGGCGGCCAGACCTTCTTCCAGCCGGTCAAGGAGGCCCTGAGCAAGTACCGCGTCTCCGTCTTCTGACGGTTCCCGCCCACGTTGCTCCCCGGTGCGCTCACCGGGGAGCAGCGTCACGCCCCGGGCCGGGGTCGCGCGACGCGGCGCCGGCGGCGGCGCTTCCGGGCCCGGTTTCCCACCTGCGGCGGGCCGGCCCCGCCCTCGCGTCGCCGGTCCAGCCGGCGACGGGCCCGCTTCGACAGCCGCTGCTCCGGGGCGTCGTCGTTACGAAAGACGCCCAGCACAATCCATGCCGCGAGGCCGAGGAACGCCAGGCCGCCGCCACCCGCGGTGAGCGGCACCAGGCTCGGAATCCACGCCTCGTCGGAAGCAGGCCCGACCACCCGCGCCTCGACCGGTGCGGTCGGCCGCTGTTCGACGAATGGCTCGATCGTCACCCGGGAGATCCGGAACTCGCCCTCGTCGGCCACGAACTCGCCCGAGCAGGTCCATCCTCTGCTCTTGCCCTCGAACGGCACGCAGGCCGTCACCTGGACCGTGCCGGGGGTGCCCGCGTACTCGGCGAGGGCCGCCGTGACTCCCTGCCCCAGCAGCAGCAGACCGGGCACCACGAAGACGGTGGCGAGCGCACCCAGCATGAGGACCAGCTGCCAGTCCGCACCGGCGGTGGTGAACCGCCGACGTCTGCCGGGAACACCGGCAGCTTCACGTTCCATGCCCGCCGATGGTAGAAGCGGCGCGCACGTTGCGGGCACCGGGCTGATCCGGGCACGCCGGGCGGGGCTGCCGCCGACCAGGCGGGCGCAAGAGGCGAAGATGGAGCGATGAGCGAGCACACCGGCCTGACCACCGTGCAGCGGTTCGTGCTGCGCGAGTCCGAGGGTGACGTGCCGCTGCCGGAGATCGCCGACGCCTGGGTCGACGGCGGGCAGCGGGTCCCCTCCGTCGGGCAGGCGGTGCCGGCTCTCGCCGAGGCCCTCACCGGGCTCGCCGCCGGCGGGCTGGTCCAGGTGCGACGCTTCACCACCTGGCCGCTGCCGTGGGACGGCGGCGTGCCGGTCGAGGGCGACCGGCTGGGCGCCGAGGCGGGCGTGGTCGCGACCTGGTTGCCCGGCCCCGCCCGGAGCGGGCTGCTGGTGGCCCGCCGCACCGACGAGGAGCGCCGCTGAGCGCCCCCGAGCGCCCACGACCAACCGGGCCGGCGTCCGCTCACGAACCCGCCGGCACCGCCGGCTCCGGCTCGCGACCACCCGCCCGCAGCCCGCCGACCAGCAGCGGCACCACGGTCAGGGCCAGGCACGCCGCCGACATCAGCCACAGTGCAGGCACCAGCCCGAGCCCGGCCGCCGTCCAGCCGCCGAGCAGGGCCCCCACCGGCAGGCCGAGGAAGGCCAGCGAGCCGGAGATGCCGATCACCCGGGTCTGCAACGCCTCCGGCACCCGCTCGTAGAGCGCCGCGCCGAGCAGCGGGTTCACCGCCGCGATGCCCACCCCGGACAGGAAGGTCACGGTGAGCACCACGACCAGATCGTCGCTGAGCGCCAGCGCGAGCAGCCGGGGCGTGCCGCTGACCGCCGCGCCGACCGCGAAGGTCAACCGGCGCGGCAGCCGGGGCCCGGCGACGGTGAAGATCAGGTTGCCCAGCAACGCGCCACCGGCGAAGACCCCCAGGACCAGGCCGAAACCGGCCGGGTCGCCGAAGACCTCGGCCACCCAGAGCGGGATGTAGACCGCGACGCTGGCGTTGGCGAACAGGTTCAACGCCGAGATCACCAGCAGCATGGCCAGCAACGTCCGGTCGGTGCGCAGGTAGGCGAAGCCACCGCGCAGCGCCCGCAGGTAACTCTCCCGTGGCGCCGGCTCCCCCGGTGCGCCCGGGCGGACCCCGACACCGACCAGCAGCGCGCAGAGCGCGAAGGTGCCCGCGTCGATCCAGATCGCCCGGGTCACCCCGACCCAGTCGATGAGCAGCCCGCCGAGCACCGCCCCGAAGAGGCTCACCCCGCGCACCAGGCCGTCGTAGGCGGAGGTCAGCCGGATCAGCGGCACTCCGGCCCGCTGCGCGGCCGGGCGGAACATGACGTGCTTGACCCGGTCGCCGATGCCGCGCAGCCCGCCGGCCACGGCGACCAGCGCCACCAGGGTGCCGAAACCGAGCCAGGGCGCCAGCGCCACCAGCGCCACGGCCACCGCGCTGGCCGCGTCCGCCACGATCGAGGTACGCCGGACCCCGAAGCGGTCGGCCCACGGGGTGGCCAGCGTGCTGGAGAGCATGTACGGCAGGGCCTCCGCCGCCGCCACCACGCCCATCCGGGCCGGGCTGCCGGTGGTCTCCAGCACCAGCCAGGGGATCGCCACCAGCGAGATGCGGCTGCCCAGGTTGGAGATCAGGTCGGCGGCGACCAGGACGTGAAGTTCCCGGCGCGGTGTCACGGCGTCCCGCCGGTCGCCGCGACCTCCTCGGTGCTGGGGTGCGTGGCGGCGTACCGGGCGCGCAGGGCCCGCTTGTCCACCTTCGCCGAACGGTTGAGCGGGAGCGCGTCGACGAACTCCACCCCGCCGGGGGCCCAGGTGTCGCTCAGCTCGGCGGTCACCAGCGCGATCAACTCGTCACCGGTGACGGACGCGCCGGGCGTGCGGACCACGTACGCGTACGGCAGTTCGCCGGCCACCGGGTCGGGCACGCCGATCACGGCGGCGGCGCGTACCCCGGGGTGGGCGGCGAGGACGTCCTCGATCGGGCGGGAGTAGATCGGCCAGCTGCGCTGCCGGGTGAGGATCCGGTCCTGCAACCGGTCCACCAGGTAGAGGTAGCCGTCGGCGTCGAGGTGGCCGATGTCGCGGGTGCGTACCCAGCCGTCGACCAGCGTCTCGGCGGTCAGCTCCGGCTGGCCGTGGTAGCCGTGGAAGCTGAGGTTGGTGCGGACCCAGACCTCACCGTCGACACCGGCCGGCAGCACCCGGCCCTCGGCGTCGCGGATCTGCACGGTCACGTCCCCGTACGGACGGCCGCAGGAGCGCAGCCGCTGCGGGTGCTCCGGGTCGTCGGTGAGGCCGGGCAGCGCGCAGATCACCACGGCCTCACTGAGTCCGTACACGATGCGCAGGCACGGGCCGAAGCGGGCGATCGCCTGCCGCAGCCGGGCGGGCGCGGCGGGCCCGGCGCCCACGTTGAACATGAACATCGCGGAGAAGTCCGCCCCGGGCAGCGCCGGGTGGTCGAGCACCTCGTAGAGCATCGGCGGGGTGACGAAGGTCGAGGTGAGCCGTTCGACGTCGACGGTGCGGATGAACGCCTCCGGGTCCCACTGCTGGCGCAGGAAGAGCACCCCTCCGGTGAACAGGTTGAACAGCGTGGTGATCTGGCCGCTGGCCAGCCACATCGGCGAGTGCGACAGGTGGCGCAGCAGCGGGAAGCCGGCGGCGCGGAAGTCGGCGGCCAGGGCGAGCACCTGCCGGTAGAAGCTCTCCTTGTGGTGCACCAGTTTGGGGGTGCCGGTGGTGCCGCTGGTCTGCAGGAACGACTCCGGCGTGGGCACCGCGTCGGGCAGTGTGGTCCCGGCGGTCGGCGTCAGCTCCGCGCCGAGCCGCAGTACCGGCACCCCGGGCAGCGCGGCGGCGATCTGCGCGCCGAGGTCGTCGGCGGCGTGGGCATGGTGCACGAAGACGTCGGGGCGGGCCAGCCGGACGAACTCGTCGATCTCCCGGCGCGAGGTGACCGGGGCGATCCACATCGTCCGGCAGCCGAGCAGGTGCAGCGCGAGCTGGAGCAGGGGGCCCTCGACGGCGTTGCCGAGCATGACCAGCACCGCCGCGCCGGGCCGTACGCCGTGCGCGCTCAGCGCCCCGGCCAGGCCGCGCACCTCGGCGGCGACCTCGGTGTAGCTGAGTCGGCGGCCGTCGCCGACCAGTGCCTCACGGTCGCCGAAACCGGCGAACAGCTCCAGCGCGTCGTGCACGTAGGTCGTCGGACGATCGGTCATCGCGAAGCCCCCAGTCGATGCGTGGCGGTCGACGCCAACGGCCTGCGTCAGACGCGTGCGGCGACCGGCCGAGAGAGGCGTACGGGCAGGTCAGGGCCCGGTACGCGACGGGGTGCGCGAGATGGCGACCGCACCGCCGCCGACGTCGAGCCTAGGCACGCGGCGGTGTCGGCGGACAGAGCCGAACGGTGGTCGAGTCCACACAGTGGACTTTTGATCATGTCGATCGGGTTGATTGACGCCTGTCAGAAGCGGCGGTTAGGTTTCCGTCCATCGCCCGGGCCGTGGTGATCATGGAGCCGGCCCTGGGCTGCCACAGATGGAGGTTCAATGTCGACCCCGAAACGATGGCACGTCATAGCTTCCGCGGCCGCGCTGCTGGTCGTGGGCACCCCGGCGGTGGTGGCCAGCGCCGGCCCGTCGGACGCTGAGACCGCCCGCCACGCCCGAGCCGAGTGGGCGGGCACCTGGGCCGCCGCCGTCACCCGCGGCAACACCGTCGGCCTCACCAACACCGGCCTGAACAACCAGAGCATCCGGATGACCGTCCGCACCACGGTCGGCGGCGACCGGCTGCGGGTGCGGCTGAGCAACCTCTACGGCGAGCAGGCCGTCCAGGTCGGCCACGCCACCGTCGCCCGGCCGAACACCGGCACGCCCGACGACCGCTCCGACATCGACGCGGCCACGCTGCGCGAGCTGACCTTCGGCGGGTCCACCTCGGCCACCATGAACAAGGGCGCCGAACTGCTCAGCGACCCGCTGGACTTCCCGGTCGACGAGCAGGAGGAACTGGTCGTCACCCTGCACTTCCCGGTGCTCACCGGCCCGGTCACCTTCCACGGCCAGTCCAAGGTCACCAACTTCATCGGGGCCAGCGACCTGACCACCGCCGCCGACGGCGCCGGCTTCACCATCAGGCCCAACTGCTGCTGGATGTTCCTGTCCGGGCTCGACGTGCAGCGGCGGCACAGCCCGGGCGCGATCGTGGTGCTCGGCGACTCGATCGGCGACGGCAACGGCAGCACGGTCAATGCCCACAAGCGCTGGCCGGACCTGCTCGCCGACCGGCTGGTCGACGCCCGCCCGGAGGTGCGCACCCCCGGGGTGCTCAACCTGAGCCTGGCCGGGAACCGGCTCAACCACGAGGGCCCCGAGCCCGGCGCGGGCGGCTTCCCCGGCTACCCCGAGCTGGGCCCGAACGCCCTCGCCCGGCTCAACGAGGACGTCTTCCCGCAGACCGGCGTGAAGACCCTGGTGACCCACCTCGGCATCAACGACATCTGGATGTCCGGCGACTCCGCCGAGAACATCATCGCCTCGCTGCGCCAGATCAACCAGCAGGCCAAGGCGCGCGGCCTGCGCAGCCTCGCCGCCACCCTCACCCCGTACGAGGGACACGGCAACCCGGGCGTGTGGACGCCGGAGAAGGACGCCACCCGGCAGGCGGTCAACACCTGGCTGCGGGGCGAGGGCGCCGCCGAGTTCGACGGCCTGCTCGACTTCGACGCCGTGCTGCGCGACCCGGCCCAGCCGAGCCGGCTGCTGCCGGCGTACGACTCGGGTGACCACATCCACCCGAACGACGCCGGGAACAAGGCCATGGCGGACTCGGTGCCGCTACGCCTGCTCGGCCTGTGACATCCGGGGCGGCGGGGTGACCCGCCGCCCCACCGTCCATTCCTGGGGAGGGAGCACCACCGTGGACGTCAACGAGATCCTGTCCGGCCTCTACAGCGAGCAGGGCCGGCAGAACCCCTATCCGTGGTACGCGGCCCTGCACGCGCTCGGGCCGGTCAGCGCGATCCCACCCCGGCCCGAGCACCGCACCGTCGGCGCGGTGGCCGTCGGGTACGACCTGGTCGATGCGGTGCTGCGCGACCCCGAGTGGCGCAAGGGGTCCCCGCCGGGCTGGCAGGAGCAGGAGATCCTGCGCACCTTCATGTCGTCGATGATGTTCACCGACCCGCCGGAGCACACCCGGATGCGGGCGGTGTTCGCGAAGACCTTCACCCCGCGCCGGCTGGGCGCGCTGGAGCCGGTGATCGCCCGGGTGGTCGACACCATGCTGGAGCGGATGGCCGAATCCGGCGCCGGCGGCGCCGAGGTGGACTTCGTGGCCGACTTCGCGTACCCGGTCCCGGCGCTGGTGATGGCGGAGTTCATCGGCCTGCCCGAGGCGGACCTGGCCTGGTACCGCCAGCGGGTCGACTGGATCGACGAGTACATGGACGTGGCCGGCAAGACCCCGGAACG
This sequence comes from Micromonospora halophytica, assembly GCF_900090245.1. Lineage (GTDB taxonomy): Bacteria > Actinomycetota > Actinomycetes > Mycobacteriales > Micromonosporaceae > Micromonospora > Micromonospora halophytica. The sequence goes on along the minus strand of NZ_FMDN01000004.1, from coordinate 156,640 downwards.
CCTCGCCCTGGCCAACCGGGCCGCCGAGGAGCTGCGGGTGTTCTACCGCGACCTGATCGCCCACCGCCGCCGGCGGCCCGGTGAGGACCTGATCAGCGGGCTGGTCGAGGCGCTCGACTCCGGCGAGGTCGACCTGACCGAGGACGAGCTGATCAGCAACCTGATCGTGCTGTTCAACGCGAGTTTCGTGACCACCGTCTACATGTTCAGCAACGGGCTGCCGCTGCTGCTGGCCCACCCGGACACCGTCGCGGCGCTGCCCGGTGACGAGACGCTGGCCCGCGGCTGCGTCGACGAGGTGCTGCGGATGCAGAGCCCGGTGCACTTCCTGGCCCGGGCCGCGCCGCGTGACACCGACCTCGGCGACGTGCCGGTGCGCCAGGGTGAGAACGTGCTGCTGATCATTGCCGGCGCCAACCGCGACCCGGTGCGGTTCCCCGAGCCGGACCGCTTCGACCCGCGCCGGGACGGTCCGCCCTCGCTCGCGTTCGGCGTCGGCCTGCACTTCTGCCTCGGCGCGGCGGTGTCCCGGCTGGAAGGGACGGTGGCGTTGCCCCGCCTCTTCGCCCGCTTCCCCGACCTGACCGTCACCCGGAGGCCGACCTACAGCGGCAGCCTCTTCCTGCGCGGGATCGACAAGCTCTTCGTCTCGACCGGCGGATAGGAGCCGACATGCCCCTCGACCCCCAGGTGGTGGCGTACCGGGCCGCGCGGGCGGCCGCCGGCACCCCGCCGCTGTACAGCCGCACCCTCGCCGAGGCCCGCGCCGCCGACCTCGCCGCGATCCGCGCCGGCGGCGGCGACGTCGAGCCGGTGCACGAGGTACGCGACACGCACCTCCCCGGACCCGCCGGGGACATCCCGATCCGCGTCCACCGGCCGGCCGGCGACGGCCCGATGCCCACCCTGCTCTACTTCTTCGGCGGCGGGTGGACGCTCGGCAGCGTCGACACCGCCGACGGGATCTGCCGCCGGCTGGCCAACGCCACGCCCTGCCAGGTGGTGACGGTGGGCTACCGGCTCGCCCCCGAGCATCCCTTCCCGGCCGCCGTGCACGACTGCCACGCCGCCACCGCCTGGATCGCCGCGCACGCCGCCGAGTTCGGGGCGGACCCGCAGCGGCTGGTCGTCGGGGGCGACAGCGCGGGCGGCAACCTCGCCGCGGCGGTGACCCTGCTGGCCCGCACCGGCGGGCCCCGGCTCGCCGGCCAACTGCTGGTTTACCCGAACACCGACCAGCGGGCCGACCGGACGCCGGCGACGGACGAGGACCCGATGCTGTTCAACCGGCACTCCGTCGCCTGGTACCGGGGCCACTACCTGCCCGACCCGGCCGACGAGACGGACCCGCTCGCCTCACCGCTGCTCGCCGACGACCTCTCCGGCCTGCCGCCGGCCCTGGTCGTCACCGCCGAGTACGACCCGCTGCGCGAGGAGGGGGAGCGGTACGCCCAGCGGCTGCGCGAGGCCGGCGTGCCGGCGCGGACCAGCCGCTACGACGGGATGATCCACGGCTTCTTCGCCATGCCGGGTGTCTTCGACGCCGGCCGGCGGGCACAGGACGAGGCGGCGGCCTTCCTGCGCGAGCGCTTCGCCCGGCCCGATCCCGCCGACACCGGCGGGCGGTCCGGGGCCACGGTGGCGGGCGGGCCGGCCGATGGCTGACCCGCCCGACATCCCGCCGCCGGCCTGCCTCACCGACTTCGCCGACCTGGCCCGGGCCGTGCTGCCCGCGGACACCTGGGACTTCGTCGACGGCGGCAGCGGCGCCGAGACCACCCTCGCCGCCAACCGGGCCGCACTGGACCGGGTCGCCGTGCTGCCCCGGGTGCTCACCGGAGTGGAGAGCCCACGTACCGGGGCGACCCTGCTCGGGCGGGAGCAGGCCATGCCGGTCGCGGTCGCGCCGATGGCGTACCAGAAGCTGCTGCACCCCGACGGCGAGCCGGCACTCGCCGCGGCTGCCGGCGCCGCCGGGGTGCCCTACGTGCTCAGCACGCTGAGCAGCACCCCGATCGAGGAGGTCACCGCCGCGACCGGCGGCCCGGTCTGGTTCCAGCTCTACTGGCTGCGCGACCGGGGGCTCGTCGCCGACCTGCTCGACCGCGCCATCGCCGCCGGCTGCGCCGCGCTGATGGTGACCGTCGACGTGCCGGTGCTGGGCCGGCGGCTGCGCGACGTCCGTAACGGCTTCGCGCTGCCGCCGCACGTCACCGCAGCCAACCTGCCCCGGGGGCGGGACGACCTGGCGCACGCCGGCACCCCGGGGGTCTCCGCGATCGCGGCGCACACCGGCGCGGTCTTCGCCCCGGCGCTGCGCTGGGCCGACCTGGAATGGCTGCGCGCCCGCACGCCGGTGCCACTGCTGGTCAAGGGGATCCTCGATCCGCGCGACGCGGTGCGGGCGGCGCAGACCGGCGTGGACGCGGTGGTCGTCTCCAACCACGGCGGCCGGCAGCTCGACGGCGCGCCGGCCACCGCCACCGTGCTCCCCGAGGTGGTGGCCGCGCTCGACGGCCGGGCCGAGGTGCTGCTGGACAGCGGCGTGCGCAGTGGCACCGACGTGCTGCGTGCCCTCGCCCTCGGTGCGAGCGGGGTGCTCCTCGGCCGGCCCCTGCTCTGGGCCCTCGCCGCCGGCGGCCGGGCCGGCGCCGGCACCGCGCTGGCCCTGCTCGCCGCCGAACTGCGCGACGCCCTGACCCTCGGCGGCTGCGCCGATCCGACCGAGGCCCGCCAGCTGCGCACCCTGACCGGAGGTTGAGCCGTGGACGCACCGGTGGACCTGGCCGTCGCCGACCTGCACCCGGCGGTCGACGACCCCGCCCTGAACTCGATGAACTTCCTCAACGAGGTGGCGCAGCACTGGCCGGACGCGGTGTCGCTCGCCGCCGGCCGGCCGTACGAGGAGTTCTTCGACGACGACGCGCCCCGGCGGTGGCTGGACCGGTTCCGCCGGCACCTCGTCGAGGACCTGGGCCAGAGCCCGGCGCAGGCGCAGCGCACCCTGTTCCAGTACGGCCGCACCAAGGGCATCGTGCACCACCTCGTCGCCCGCAACCTGGCCGTGGACGAGAGCGTGTCGGTCGACCCGGAGGCGGTGGTGGTCACCGTCGGCTGCCAGGAGGCGATGTTCCTGGTGCTGCGGGCGCTGCGCGCCGGGCCGCGCGACGTGCTGCTCGCCGTCGCCCCCACGTACGTGGGCCTGACGGGTGCGGCCCGCCTGGTCGACCTGCCGGTGCGCCCGGTGGCCGGCGGGTCCGCCGGTGTCGACCTGGCCGACCTGCGCGAGCAGGCCCGGCGGGCGCGGGACGAGGGGCTGCGACCCCGGGCCTGCTACGTGATGCCGGACTTCGCCAACCCCTCCGGCGCCAGCATCGGCCTCGACGACCGGCGGCGGCTGCTCGACCTGGCCGCCGAGGAGGAGCTGCTGCTGGTCGAGGACAACCCGTACGGCCTCTTTCCGGTCGGCGACCAGGGCCGGCTTCCGACGCTGAAGGCGCTGGACACCCGACGCCGGGTGGTCTACCTCGGCTCCTTCGCCAAGACCGTGCTTCCCGGCGCCCGGGTCGGTTACGTCGTGGCCGACCAGCGGGTGGCCGGCGCCGACGGCGCCGTCGGCCTCCTCGCCGACCAGCTTGCCAAGATCAAGAGCATGGTCACGGTGAACACCTCCGCGCTGGCCCAGGCGGTGATCGGCGGCGCGCTGCTGGAACACGACTGCTCGCTGGTGACCGCCAACGTACGCGAGCGGGCCGCGTACGCGCGCAACATGCGTCACCTGCTCGCCGGCCTGGCGCGGCGCTTCCCGCCGCCCTCGCCGGTGACCTGGAACGCACCGTCCGGCGGCTTCTTCGTGGTGGTGAGCGTGCCGTTCCGGGTCGACGACGCGCTGCTGCGCCGCTCCGCCGAACGGTACGGGGTGCTCTGGACGCCGATGGCCCACTTCTACGACGACGGCACGCCCGTCGACGCGCTGCGCCTGTCGGCCAGCGCGGTCACCCCGGAGCAGATCGACCTCGGCCTGGACCGGCTCGCCGCCCTCGTCGCCGACGAACTGGATCGCGCCCCGGCGCCCGCACGGTGATGCGGACCGTCGCCGATCCACCACCCCCCGTGCTTCTCCCGTCCTCATCGGACAGTCATAATGGGCCGCATGGTCGCTTGGGAGTACGCCCTGCTGGTCCGTCGCTATCAGGCGCAGGGACGCAATTTCCACGTCTCGTTCGTCTGGTACGGCCCGGACGGGTCGCGCACCGACATCACGGCGTACGGCGACACCGCCATCGCGCACCTCAACCGGGCCGGCCGGGAGGGCTGGGAGCTGGTCTCGGCCGCCGAGGACGTGAACAACGTGCAGGGCAGCACCGAGGTGCACCGGTACCACCTCAAGCGGCAGCTCGGCTGACCGTCCAGGGCTGCTAGCGTGGCCCGGCCGTCCCGCGAGCGCCGGAGGCGGGGACGGGAGGATCGGCGGTGACACGGCGGTACACCGTCGGGGTGGACTTCGGCACGCTCTCCGGCCGGGCGGTGGTCGTCGCCGTCGACGACGGCGCGGAACTCGGCAGCGCCGTGCACGCGTACCGGCACGGGGTGCTCACCGACCGGCTGCCCGGCGGCGTCCCGCTGCCCCCGGACTGGGCGTTGCAGGACCCCGCCGACCACCTCGACGTGCTACGCGTCGCGGTGCCCGCCGCGCTGGCCGCCGCCGGGGTCGACCGGCGCGACGTGGTCGGCATCGGGGTCGACGCCACCTCCTGCACCGTGCTGCCCACCCGCGCCGACGGCACCCCGCTCTGCGCGCTGCCCGGCCTGCGCGACCGACCGCACGCCTGGCCCAAGCTGTGGAAGCACCACGCCGCGCAGCGCCAGGCCGACCGGATCAACACGGTGGCGCGGGAACGCGGCGAGCCCTGGCTGGCCCGCTACGGCGGCCGGGTCTCCGCCGAGTGGCAGCTCGCCAAGGTCCTCGAACTGCTGGAGGCCGACCCGGAGATCTTCCACGCCGCCGACTGCTGGATCGAGACGGCGGACTGGCTCGTCTGGCAGCTCTCCGGGCGGCGGACCCGCAACGTCTCCGCCGCCGGCTTCAAGGGCCTCGTCCAGGCCGGTCGCCACCCGTCCGCCGACTTCCTCGCCGCGGTGCACCCCGCCCTGCCCGGGCTGCTGCCGAAGGTGGACGGTCCGCTCGCGCCCGCCGGCGCCCGCGCCGGGACGCTCACCGCCGAGGCGGCCGCCTGGACCGGGCTGCCGGAAGGCACGCCGGTGGCGGTCGGCGCGATCGACGCGCACGTCACCGCGGCGGCGGCCCGGTCGGTGGCCCCGGGTCGGATGCTCGCCGTGCTGGGCACCAGCACCTGTCTGATCATGAACGCGGACGCCTGCCACGAGGTGCCCGGCCTCTGCGGGGTGGTCGACGGCGGGGTGACCGCCGGCCGGTGGGGCTACGAGGCCGGCCAGAGTGGGGTCGGCGACATCTTCGCGTGGTACGTCGAGAGGGCGCTGCCCGCCGGGTACGCCTCGCTGGCGGCCGACCGGGGCGTCACCGTGCACGAGTTGCTCGATGAGCTGGCGGCGGACCAACCGGTCGGCGGGCACGGGCTGCTCGCGCTGGACTGGCACAGCGGCAACCGGTCGGTGCTGATGGACCACGAGCTCAGCGGCGTGCTGGTCGGCCTGACCCTGGCCACCCGGCCGGAGGAGATCTGGCGGGCGCTGCTGGAGGCGACCGCCTTCGGGGCCCGCACCGTGGTGGAGGCGTTCGGCGTTGCCGGGGTGTCGGTGGACGAGCTGACCGCAGCAGGTGGTCTCACCGCCAACCGGCTGCTGCTGCGCGTCTACGCCGACGTGCTGCGCCGCCCACTGCACGTGCTGGACTCGGCGCACCCGGCGGCGCTCGGCGCGGCGATCCATGCGGCGACGGCCGCCGGGGCGTACCCGGACGTGGAGTCCGCGTCGGCGGCGATGGGCGCCCCGCACCGGGAGACGTACCACCCGGACCCGGCCCGCGCCGCGGCCTACGACGACCTGTACGCCGAGTACCGCGCCCTGCACGACCACTTCGGCCGGGGCGGCAGCGACGTCCTGCACCGCCTGCGCGCCCTGCGCAACCGTGCCCTGAGGCGCCCCGCCTGACCGGCCCGCCCGCGCTGCTCGGGCCGTCCCGGCCGGCATCGGCTCGCCATGTCGGCGAGGTGGCGGCATCCGTGCGCCCGTGATACCGCCACATCGCCGACACGGAGTCGATCTCCCCGCCCGGGGTCGGTGGGCCGGGACGGGCCGACGCCCCGCTCGGCCGGGCCGGGCGGGGCGTCGGGGCAGTGCGGTGGGTTCAGCCCAGGTCGACGGAGGGGTAGAGGGGGAAGCCGGCGAGCAGCTCGTTGGCCTGCTTGGCGACCTTGTCGGCCAGCGCCGGGTCGAGGACGTACTTCGCCTTCGACTCACCCGACGTGGTCTGGCTGAGCACGGTGTGGATCAGCTCGGCGGTCTCGTCCATCTGCGCCGTGCCCAGGCCACGGGAGGTCAGCGCCGGGGTGCCGATCCGGATGCCGGAGGTGTACCAGGCCCCGTTCGGGTCCTGCGGGACGGCGTTGCGGTTGGTGACGATGCCCGAGTCGAGCAGCGCCTGCTCGGCCTGTCGACCGGTCAGGCCGTAGCCGGAGACGTCGATGAGCACCAGGTGGTTGTCGGTGCCGCCGGTGACCAGCTTCGCGCCCCGGCTCAGCAGCCCCTCCGCGAGGGCCCGGGCGTTGTCGACGATCCGCCGGGCGTAGTCGGCGAAGTCGGGGCGGCGGGCCTCGGCCAGGGCGACCGCCTTGGCCGCCATGACGTGCGGCAGCGGGCCGCCGAGCACCATCGGGCAGCCCCGGTCGACCTGGTCGGCCAGCTCGGGCCCGCAGAGCACCATGCCGCCGCGCGGGCCGCGCAGCGACTTGTGGGTGGTGGTGGTGACGATGTGCGCGTGCGGCACCGGGTCGAAGTCGCCGGTGAAGACCTTGCCGGCGACCAGGCCGGCGAAGTGCGCCATGTCGACCATGAAGGTGGCGCCGACCGAGTCGGCGATCTCCCGCATGATCCGGAAGTTGACCTTCCTCGGGTACGCCGAGTAGCCGGCGACCAGGATCAGCGGCTTGAACTCCCGGGCCGCCTCGGCCACCTTGTCGTAGTCGATCAGCCCGGTGGCCGGGTCGGTGCCGTAGCTGCGCTGGTCGAACATCTTGCCGGAGATGTTCGGGCGGAAGCCGTGGGTGAGGTGGCCGCCGGCGTCCAACGACATGCCCAGCATCCGCTGGTTGCCCAGCTCCCGGCGCAGCGCGAACCAGTCCGCCTCGGTGAGGTCGTTGACCTGGCGTACCTGGGCCTTCTTCAGGGCGGGGGACTCCACCCGGTCGGCCAGGACCGCCCAGAAGGCGACCAGGTTGGCGTCGATGCCGGAGTGCGGCTGCACGTACGCGTGCGCGGCGCCGAACAGCTCCCTGGCGTGCTCGGCGGCGAGCGCCTCGACGGTGTCGACGTTCTGGCAGCCGGCGTAGAACCGGCGGCCGACGGTGCCCTCGGCGTACTTGTCGCTGAACCAGTTGCCCATGGCCAGCAGGGTGGCCGGGGAGGCGTAGTTCTCGCTGGCGATGAGCTTGAGCGACTCGCGCTGGTCGGCCAGCTCGGCGCCGATGGCGTCGGCCACCCGGGGTTCGACGGCGCGGATCACCTCGAGCGCGCTGCGGAAGGCGGTGGATTCGGCGTTCAGCGACATGTGACCTCCAGTTACGTGCGGAAGGCCCAGGCGCTCGGCGTGCGTCCTCATGACGGGACCGCTTCCCGATGGTGCTCCATCCCCACGCGCCAGTCACGGCCCATCGGCGATCCTACCGGGTCGCCGTCGTGGCGTCCGGATCCACCTCGCCAGCAGCATGTCGCGGTGAGGGCTCGGCGGAGTGGGGCTCGCGTTCCCCACGTCGCGTCGCGATCTGCGTACGATCGGCTGATGTTGGGGGAGGAGAACGGCGGCAGTCTGGTCGCCATCAGCGACCTGCACATCGGGTATTCGGAGAACCGGGCGCTGGTCGAGGCGCTGCGACCGGCCTCGCCCCGGGACTGGCTGATCGTCGCCGGGGACGTCGCGGACACCGCCGCCGACGTCGAGTGGGCGCTCGGGCTGCTCGCCGAGCGGTTCGAGAAGGTGGTGTGGTCGCCCGGTAACCACGAGCTCTGGACCCCGCCGGGCGATCCGGTCACGCTGCGGGGCCTGGCCCGCTACGAGCACCTGGTGCAGCGGTGCCGGGCCCTGGGCGTGCTCACCCCGGAGGACGAGTATCCGGTGTGGCGGGGTGCGGGCGGGCCGGTGCTGGTCGCGCCCCTGTTCCTGCTCTACGACTACAGCTGGCGCCCCGACGGGCTGAACCGCGAAGCGGCCCTGGCCGAGGCGTACCGTACCGGGATCGTCTGCACCGACGAGTTCATGCTGCATCCCGACCCGTACCCGGGCCGGGCGGAATGGTGTGCGGCGCGGGTCGCCGAGACGGCCCGGCGGCTCGCCGGTCGTGACCCGGCCCTGCCGACAGTGCTGGTCAACCACTGGCCGCTGGTCCGGGATCCGACCCGGGTACTGCACTACCCGATCTTCGCCCAGTGGTGCGGCACCGAGGCCACCGCCGACTGGCACCGGCGCTTCGACGCCGTCGCGGTCGTCTACGGGCACCTGCACATTCCCCGGACCACCTGGCACGACGGGGTGCGCTTCGAGGAGGTCTCGGTGGGCTACCCGAGGGAGTGGCGGCGGCGGGCCGTACCTCCGGGGCAGCTGCGCCGGATCCTGCCCGCGCCGGACGGCGATCCGCCGGTCGTCAGGTGACAGGCGACGGGGCCCGGCGGTCGGCCGGGCCCCGCGTCGCGTCGTAGCAGCTCAGGCGGTGACCGCGTCGACGGCCTTCCGGACCGCCTCGGGGTCGGTGGGGGTACGCGGCGCGTCCGCGCGCAGGTCGATCATCCGTTGGCCGATCTCCTGGAGCTGGTTACGGCCGAGCGCCTCGCGCACCTTGGGGAACCACTCCTGCTCCTCCTCCTCGACGTGGTGCCCGACGTTCTCGATGAGCACCGTGGTCTTGGCGACGAAGCGCTCGTCGGAGGGGTCCATGGTGGCCAGCTCGGCGCAGAGCAGGTCGGCGACGTGGTGCTCCTCGTACGACTCGAGGATGTCGTCCTCCAGGTCCGGCAGCAGCTTGCGGACCTCCGGGTACATCACCTCGTTCTCGAGGTAGGTGTGCACCGTCAGCGCCTCCAGGATCTGCCGCACCAGCCGGCCGCGCGCGTCGGCCGGGCCGTCCTCGGCCTTCTGGAACTCCCGGAACAGGCGGCGCATCTCCTTGTGGTCCTCTTTGAGCAGGACGATGGCATCGGTGGACACCGGCGGACCTCCTTGGTTCGTCTGACGCCGGATCCCCTACCCCAGGCATGAGCTGCGAAAACGGATGGGACCCGGCGGATGTCCGCCGGGTCCCACCGCTGGTGCCGGGTTGCTGCTACTTCACCGCGTTGTACGCGTTGACGATGCCGGCGCCGTAGAAGCCGTTACGCTCGCCGCCGGAGCAGGTCGCGTCGTAGGCGTTCGGGCCGGACGGGATCAGCGGTACCGGGTTGTAGACGCCCTCCGGGCAGGACTGCGACACCGAGGTGCGCTCCAGCAACGCCGCCAGCTGGCCGGGGTTGAGGCCCGGGTGCGCCGACGCGGCCAGCGCCGCCACACCGGTGGCGTGCGGGCCGGACATCGAGGTGCCCTGCTTGTAGCCCCAACCGTTGCCGTTGGCGCGCGACCAGGTGGTCGACAGGATGGCGTCGGTGAGGGTGGAGCGGACGCCCTGGGTGCGGAACCGGGTGTCGCCACCCGGCGCCGTCACGTCGATGACGCCCTGGCCGTACGAGGAGTAGTAGCTCTTCGCCCCGGTCGGGCCGACCGCCGAGACGGTGACCACACCCGGAGCCTCGGCCGGCAGGTCGAGGCAGGCGTTGGTGAGGTTCTCGCGCTCCTCCGGCGTGCCGTTGTTCGGGCTGCCGTCGTCGTCGAGCTTGTGCGCGAGGTCGTAGTTCGAGTTACCCGCGGAGGCGACGTGGAGCACGCCCTTGCTCTGCGAGTAACGGATGGCCCGCTGGACCGCCTGCCACACCGGACGCTGGCGTGCGTCGTTGCGGCAGTTCAGCTCCCACGGGTCGATGTAGTAGCTGTTGTTGGTCAGCTCCATGCCGTGCTCGGCGGCCCACATGAACCCGCAGACCGCAGCCTCCGGGAAGATGTAGCCGTCGTCGTTGACCACCTTCACCGCGGCGACCTTGACGCCCGGCGCGACACCGGTCACGCCGACGCCGTTGACGGCGGCGGCGATGGTGCCGGCCACGTGGGTGCCGTGGTCGGAGGTGGTCGGGTTCCAGGCCGCCTCGGTGGTGTCGGTGACACCGCCGATGCAGGACGTGCTCTTGTCCTTGGCGATCTGGGTCGCCAGGTCGGGGTGGCTGCTGGAGATGCCGCTGTCCAGCACGCCCACCACCACGTCGGCACTGCCGGCGTTGACGGCGTGGGCCTGCGGGACGCCGATCATCGGCATGTCCCACTGCTGACCGAAGAGGGGCTCCTTGGTCGGGTCGGCGGTGGTGTTCGCCGCCTCGGCCGCGGAGACCTCCAGGGTCTCGCCCTCCTCCAGGGCGGTGCCCAGCCCGGCGGTGGACGCCACCGACTCGACGCCCGCGCCCGCCACGTCCGTGACGAACTCGGGGTTGGTCGAGCGGACGACGAGCACGCCGATCTGGTCGTACGAGGCCACCACGGTGCCGTTGGCCGCGGCCACGCGGGCCGCCGCCTTGTCGGTCGTGGCGCCCTGCGGGGCCAGGACCAGGAACGTGGTGTCCGGACCGGCGGCCGACGCCGCCGGAGCCAGCCCGCCGGTGACGGCGAGGCCGACACCGAGGGTCACTGCGGACGCGGCAGCCAGTGTCTTGCGACGGAGGTTCTTCACACAGACTCCCAGGGGCTGTTTCCAGCCGGGATACGCCCCCTGGTGGGGAGCGGCCGGCGGGAAGGGGGCGGGTTGCCCGCTTCCGAACCAACAGCGTAGAAGTCTCGTGTGGCGTTACACACATCCGTTCGGCTGGTCGACGACCGTCATACGGTGGCCAGGGTGTGCGGGATCTCGTCCAGCAGCTCGCGGGCGAGGAAGCCGATCCGCCCGAACCGGGGCACCAGCCGCTGTCCGCTCACCGCGTGCGCCGGACGAGGCGACCGTCGGCGTCGGCCGACCAGCCGGTCACCGAGCAGTTGGCGATCACGTGTTCCCCGGTCAGCCCATCAGCTCGGCCTCGGTCAGCCCTTCGACCAGGTAGCGGAGCAGGAAGACCAGGGCGTCGTGGCCGAAGAGCAGCACCCGCCGCCCCTCGTGGTCGCGGCGCAGGTCGCCGAGGAGCGCGCGTAGCCGCAGCGCCACGTCCGTCCACGACTCGCCGCCCGGGGGCCGGTAGTAGAACTTGCCGAGCCGCTGCCGGCGGGCGGCCTCGTCGGGGAACCGGCGGGCGACCCCGTGCCCGGTCAGCCCGTCGAGGATGCCCAGTTCCCGGTCGCGCAGCCGCTCGTCCCGGCTGGCCGGGACGCCGGTGCCGGCCAGCGCCGGCTCCGAGGTCCGCACCGCCCGCAGGTACGGCGACACCACCGCCACGTCCGGGCGGCGCTGCTCGGGCAGGCCGGCCAGCCAGCGGGCGGTGGCCCGGGACTGCTCCTCGCCGGTGGCCGACAGCGGCACGTCGGCATCCCGGTGGGTGAGGTCGATCAGCTCCGCGCCGGACTGCTCGGCCGCGGAGGCCGCCACGTTGGCCGTGCTCTCACCGTGTCGGACGATCCAGAGGGCTGCCAGTTCCGCCATGGGCCCATGCGTACCCGGGGGCCGCGCGGGGTAATCGTGTGGGCTCGTCCGCCACGTCCGTCGCCGATGCCGCCGGTCGGCGGTGCGTGAAGCCACCGGGGGCGGGTAACCGCTGGGCTCACCCGAAACCGACACAGGGAGGTGTGCCGTGGCCACCATGGTCAGGGAGCCGGCCAGCCCGGTGAAGGACAAGAACTACGACCTGATCCACGCCGTGCAGATGTCGTTGCAGCACATCTGGCAGCTGGAGACGTACATCGCGGACGCCGACGCCCGGGGTGACAGCGAGTTGGCCACCTGGTTCCGCAAGATCCAGGAGAGCAACCGCAAGGCCGGCGAGCAGGGCAAGCAGATGCTGATGTCGCGGCTGCGCGAGAACAGCTGAGGCCGGTGGTGACGACCGGGCGGGCCGACGGTCCGCCCGGTCGCCACGCTTCCTCACCCCGGACGGCCCCGTCGCTCCGTGCGAACCGCGCCCGGGTGGCCGTTCCGCTGCCGACCTGTGGCCCGCGGCCGTCGGCCGGGGGCGCAGGGCGAGCCGTTACCCTGCCGCCATGGACGGTGGGCGGGACGGCGAACGGCTGGCGGCGTCACTCGGGCGCCATCTCGCGCGGCTCACCTTCGTCGACCTGACCACCGACGCGGTGACGGCGCGGATCATCGGGTCGGTGCTCGACTGGGCGAGCGGGCAGGGCTGGCGGGTCTACCGCCGGGCGCCGAGCGTGCTGCCGTTGCCACCGCCGTTGTCGCACCAGCGGTCCGTGCTCGACGTGGCGTGCGCCCGGCCGGACGGGCCACCCGTCGTCGTCGAGGTCGACCACACCGACCGGCGTCGTACCTGGGACAAGCTGGCCGCGGAGGCCGCCGCGGGTCGCGTCGCGGTGTGGGTGCGCTGGGGGCCGGGCCGGCACGCCGTGCCCCCGCCGCCGATCCACCTGGTGACGTGCCACGTGGACCGGCGCAACGGGCCGGCGGGGCGGCTGCACACCCGGACGCCGCAGCCGCACCGGCCGCCACCCGAGCACTCGCCGCAGGGCGCCGGCAGCGCCGCCGTGGTGCGGCTGCCCCTGCCGGCGCTGGACGACCCGACGCCCTGAGCCGCCCGCCGGTGGTCGCGTCGACGCCCCGGCCTACTCGAAGCGGGACGGGTCTCCGGCGCCCCGGCGGACGATCTCCGCCTCGCCCTGCGAGAAGTCGACCACCGTGGTGGGCAGGGTGCCGCACTCGCCGGAATCGATCACCGCGTCGAGTACGTGGTCGAGCCGCTCCTTGATCTCCCAGCCCTGTGTCATCGGTTCGGCCTCGTCGGGCAGCAGCAGGGTGCTCGACACCAGCGGCTCGCCCAGTTCGGTCAGCAGCGCCTGCGCCACCGGGTGATCGGGGATGCGTACGCCGACGGTCTTCTTCTTCGGGTGCAGCAGGCGGCGCGGCACCTCCCGCGTCGCCGGCAGGATGAACGTGTAGCTGCCGGGAGTCGCCGCCTTCAGCGACCGGAACAGGGCGTTGTTGATCTGGACGAGCTGGCCGAGCTGCGCGAAGTCCCGGCACACCAGGGTGAAGTGGTGCCGGCTGTCGAGTTGGCGGATGTCCCGGATCCGGTCGATGCCGTCCCGGTTGCCGATCCGACAGCCCAGGGCGAAACACGAGTCCGTCGGATACGCGATCAACCCGTCGGAGCGCAGGAGGTCGACCACCCGGCTGATCGTCCGCGGTTGCGGGTTCTCCGGGTGCACGTCGAAGTACGTCGCCATGGCGGCAGCCTAGGAGCGCAGGCCGGGACCGGTGGAGGCGGCCCACCCGCGTACCGTGCCGGTCGTCGCCGGGTCCCCGCGAGCCGGGCCCGGGTGTCGGAGCCTGCCGTTACGGTGTGAGGCGTGGCGACGACGGCGGCCGAGGAGATCCAGGTCGGGGAGCGGGTCGTCCGGGTCTCCAGCCCGGACAAGCCCTACTTCCCGCAGCGTGGGCTGACCAAGTTGGACGTGGTGCGCTACTTCCTCGCCGTCGGCGACGGCATCCTGCGCGCCCTGCGGGACCGCCCCACCATGCTGGAACGCTGGCCGCGCGGGGTGTTCGAGGGGGCGAAGATCGGCACCCGGCAGGACAACCGGGGTGACGCCTTCTACCAGAAGCGCCTGCCGGTCGGCGCGCCCGACTGGGTGCGCACCGCACACATCACCTTCCCCAGCGGCCGGACGGCCGACGAGGTCGCGCCGAGCGAGCTGGCCGTGGTGATCTGGGCGGCCAACCTGGGCACCCTGCGGTTCCATCCCTGGCCGGTGAGCGCGGCCGACGTGGAGCACCCGGACCAGCTGCGGATCGACCTGGATCCGATGCCGGGCGTGGGCTTCGAGCAGGTGGTGCCGGTGGCGCACGAGGTGCGGGCCTTCCTCGACGAGCTGGGTCTGGTCGGCTACCCGAAGACCACCGGCGGCCGGGGTCTGCACGTCTACCTCTCCATCGAGCCCCGCTGGAGCTTCGGCGAGTGCCGGCGGGCGGTGCTGGCGCTCGGCCGCCAGATGCAGCGCCGTCGCCCGGACCTGGTCACCACCACCTGGTGGCGGGAGCAGCGCGACCGACCGGTCTTCGTCGACTACAACCAGATGGCCCGCGACCACACGATGACCTCGGCGTACTCGATCCGGCCCACGTCGGCGGCGTTGGTGTCCGCGCCGCTGGACTGGTCGGAGCTGGACGACGCCCGCCCGGAGGACTTCGACGTGGTCGGTATGCCGGCGCGGTTCGCCGGGCGTGGCGACCCGCACGCCGGGCTGGACGAGCGGCGTTTCTCGCTGGAACCCTTGCTGGAGCTGGCCGACCGGGACGGGTTGGAGGCTCCGCCGGAACGTTGACCTGGCTCCTGCTTCTTCTCACCCCGGTCCCGGACGTTTCGGCATCAGGGGTCGTAGGGCTGCTTCCAGGCGGGGCGCGAGAGTCGTCACGTACGTCGCGGTCAGGTGGTTGTTGTCGCGGTAGACGAGCACACCTCCGATGACGGGAGCGCACCTCTCCGCAGGGCAGATCGCGTCGGTCAGGTCGATCAGGTGTACGCCACTGAGCCCTTCGGCCGCCTCTTCGTGGGCGAGCCCGCCACCCAGGTTCAGCACCCGACTGCGCAACGGCGCGCACCTGGTCAGGCGGTTCCTGTTTTCCGCCACGCACTCGGGCATGTTCCGGTCGTGGTACGGCGCGTCGCGCAGCACCGCCACCGGCACGCCCTCCGCGACCATGCCGCCCCAGGTCCTCCGCAACATCGGAGCCAGCGCCGTGCCGTCCGTGGCCGGTCTCCCGTCCTGCCAGGTCAGGTAAGCGGAACTGCTCACCAGCAGCAGGTCAGGACGGTCGGCGCCGAGCAGCGCGGCACGCACCGACCTGTTCCACTCGGCGCAGGTCGAGTAGGGGCGGCCGGCGAGGACGACCACGCCCTGCACGAAGGGGCAGGAGGCTTTCGTGTAGAGGACGACCCGCCAGTTGTTCCGCTGCGCCAACTGATCCACTGCGGGAAGCCACTGGTGGGCGTGTGAGTCGCCGACGAGGGCCAGGGTCGTCCTCGCATCCGGACGTCCGAAGACGCACCGTTTGACGGTCGCGGTCGCCTGGTCCGTACCGCAGTCCCCGGCGGTTCTGGGGCCGTCGCTCCCTGCCGAGAGCGGGTCCGGGTAGATGGAGGCGACCCGGTCGACGGGGACCCCGGCGCGGCTGGTACGCGGGGAGGAACCGAGAACCGCGGCGCCGGGTGGGAGTGACGGCGCCGCCGTGGATCCGCCGGAGGTCACCTGACCCCGGATGACCGACGGTGTGCCGGGGTGGGCCGTGGGCACGGCGGTCAGCAGGAACATCAGCCCGACCAGGGCGGTGGCGATGGTGCACCCGGCACCGACCTGCAGGGCGGCGATCGGCCGTTCGGTGAGGCTCCGGGACCGACGCAGCGGGTTCTCGATGTAGTGGTAGGTGAGTGTGGCCGGGATGGCCGAGGCGGCAACGACCGCGAGCGCGCCGCCGGTGGACAGGTCACCGAAGTGCGCCTGGGCGGCGATCAGCAGCGGCCAGTGCCACAGGTACAACGAGTAAGAGATCGCCCCCACGGCCCGCAGTGGCCGCTGCCCGAGCAGGAGGGCGGGCCCGGCGCGCCCGGCCGCGGAACCGAAGGCGACCACCGCCGCCGCGCCCAGCGTGGGCCCCGGGGCGGCGGACCCCGGAAACCCGGCCTCGGTGTCGATCAGCACCGCCGAGACGCCGACGGTGACGAGCCCGGCCCAGGCCAGCGGCGCCGCCATGGCGCGGGGGGTGCGACTCAGCCAGGCCGCAGTCACGGCGACGGCGCCACCCACGGCCAACTCCCACATCCGGGTGGTGGTGACGTAGTAGGCCGACGGGTCCGTCGGTGAAACGACGAGTGCCCAGCCGAACGACGGAAGCGCGATGAGTGCCAGCCCGAGCAGGAGGAGGCCCGTGCGACCCCGCCGCCGGCGGTGAGCGATCCACCCGAGCATGATCAGTAGCAGCGGCCAGACCAGGTAGAACTGCTCCTCCACAGCGAGCGACCAGAAGTGTTGGAGGATGCTCGGCGCCTGATCGACGTTGGCGTAGTCGAGGGACTCGGCGGCCATCCGCCAGTTCATCGCGTAGCCGGCGCTCGCAACGACGTCCCAGGCGGTCGCGGACCAACGGGTACGCGGCAGGAAGAAGTAGGTAAGCAAGAGGGTCGCGAGCAGAACCGTGGCTGCGGCGGGCAGCAGGCGCTTCGCCCGGCGGGCGTAGAAGGCGGTGAGCGAGATCCGTCCACGGCGGTCGAACTCCTCAATCAGCAGGCCGGTGATGAGGAAGCCTGAGATCACGAAGAACACGTCCACGCCGACGAAGCCGCCGGGCAGGTAGGGCACCCCGGCGTGGCCGAGGAGCACCAGCAGCACTGCCACGGCGCGCATGCCTTCGATGTCGCCGCGGAACGACCCCGGGACACGCTGCGTCGGCTTGATCGGTGCCGGCACTGCCGTTCGGGCGTTGGTCCACAGCGCTGTTCGGATAGCCACGGCAGAGATGGTACGGGTGATTTGGCAAGCTATTTACCGTGTTGGAGTCATTTATTCATCTCGGTGGCGTTTTTCCGGTTTCCCAGGGGGTCTGCGCGCCGGTGAACTCCTCGAAGACCAGCCAGCTGCGGGTCGACAGGACCCCGGCGATGCCCTGCACCCGGTCCAGCACCACGTCCCGCAGCGTGGCGTTGTCCGGCGCGCGGACCAGCGCGAGCACGTCGTGCTCGCCGCTGAGCAGCGCGACGTGCTCGACGTAGCGCACCCGGGCCAGCTCCGCCGACACCTCCCGCCAGGTGTTCTGCTGGATGGTCAGCGCGATGTACGCCGAGGTGCCCAGCCCGGCGGGCTCCGGGGCGACCCGGGCGGCGAACCCGGTGATCACCCCGTCGCGCAGCAGCCGCTCCACCCGGGCGTACGCGTTGGTGCGCGAGACGTGCACCCGCTCGGCCAGCGTACGGATGGACAGCCGGCCGTCGCGGACCAGTTCGTCCAGGATGCGCCGGTCGACCTCGTCCAGCGGGCCGGCCGAACGTCCCGTTCCGCCCGGCCCGCCCGGTGTCGGCGGGGTCTCCTGGCTCACATCAGCCCTCTGTCCATGCCATTCATCCCACGTTCACCGCGCGTCTTGAGTCAATCATCCGACGGCAGGAGCATAAGGCCACCACACGTCCAGGAGGTCCCCGCCGTGACGACCACACCCCAGGCGGTCCGCAGGGCATCCCCGCGCACCCGCCGGCCGGCCACCCCGGCCGCGCCGGACCCGTCCGCCGGTCTGCTGCCGCAGGCCGAGCCGGTCCGGCTGCTGAACCCGGACGGCACCGCGCTGCCGTCCCGCGCCGACTGTCCCGAGCCGCCCGTCGAGGCGTTGCGGGAGATGTACCGCCGGATGGTCGTCGGGCGTCGCTTCGACGTCCAGGCCACCGCCCTGACCAAGCAGGGCCGGCTCGCCGTCTACCCGTCCTCCCGCGGCCAGGAGGCCTGTCAGGTCGGCGCGATCCTCGCGTTGCGCGACGACGACTGGGTCTTCCCCACCTACCGCGAGTCGATGGCGTTGACCTCCCGGGGCATCGACCCGGTCGAGGTGCTCACCCTGCTGCGCGGCGACTGGCACTGCGGGTACGACCCGGCGCAGCGGCACACCGCGCCGCAGTGCACCCCGCTGGCCACCCAGTGCGTGCACGCCGCCGGCCTCGCGTACGGCGAGTCCTACCAGGGGCGCGACACCGTGGCGCTGGCCTTCATCGGCGACGGCGCCACCAGCGAGGGCGACTTCCACGAGGGCGTGAACTTCGCCGCCGTGTTCAAGGCGCCGGTCGTGTACTTCGTGCAGAACAACAAGTACGCGATCAGCGTCCCGCTGTCCCGGCAGACCGCCGCGCCGAGCCTGGCGTACAAGGGCGTCGGCTACGGCGTGCCCAGCGAGCAGGTCGACGGCAACGACCCCGTCGCCGTGCTGGCGGTGCTCACCCGCGCGGTGGCGCACGCCCGCGCCGGGCACGGCCCGTACCTGGTCGAGGCGCACACCTACCGGATGGAGCCGCACACCAACGCCGACGACGCCACCCGCTACCGGGACGCCGACGAGGTCGAGGCGTGGCGCGACCGCGACCCGGTCGCCCGGCTGGAGACCTACCTGCGGGCCAAGGGCGTGCTCGACGACGCCGCCGTGGCCGCGATCGCCGAGGAGGCCGAGGCGTACGCCGCGGACCTGCGGGAGCGGATGAACGCCCAGCCCACGGTCGACCCGCTCAGCCTCTTCGACCACGTGTACGCCGAGCCGACCCCGCAGCTGGTCGAGCAGCGCGAGCAGGTCCGCGCCGAGCTGGCCGCGGCCCGCGACTCCGAGGGGGACGCCTGATGGCCACCATGACCATGGCGAAGGCGCTCAACGCCGCGCTGGCCGACGCGATGCTCGACGACGAGCGGGTGCTCGTCTTCGGTGAGGACGTCGGTCAGCTCGGCGGTGTCTTCCGGATCACCGACGGGCTCCAGGCCCGCTTCGGCGACAAGCGCTGCTTCGACACCCCGCTCGCCGAGGCCGGCATCGTCGGCTTCGCCGTCGGCCTGGCCATGTCCGGGCTGCGCCCGGTGGTGGAGATGCAGTTCGACGCGTTCGCGTACCCGGCGTTCGAGCAGATCGCCTCGCACGTGGCGAAGCTGCGCAACCGTACCCGCGGGTCGCTGAGCGTGCCCATCGTCATCCGGGTGCCGTACGCCGGTGGCATCGGCGGCGTCGAGCACCACTGCGACTCGTCCGAGGCCTACTATGCGCACACCCCGGGCCTGAAGGTGGTCACCCCGGCCACCGTGGAGGATGCGTATTCGCTGTTGCGCGAGGCGATCGAGGACCCGGACCCGGTCGTGTTCATGGAGCCGAAGAAGCTCTACTTCTCCAGTGCCGAGGCGGAGCTGCCGGCGCGGACCGCGCCGTTCGGCACGGCCGTCGTCCGCCGGCCGGGCACCGACGCCACCCTGGTCGCGTACGGCCCGGCGGTGCCGGTGGCGATGGAGGCCGCCGAGGCCGCCCGCGAGGAGGGCTGGGACCTGGAGGTCGTGGACGTCCGCACCATCGTGCCGTTCGACGACGGCACCGTCGCCGCCTCGGTGCGCAGGACCGGCCGGTGTGTGGTGATCCAGGAGGCGCAGGGCTTCGCCGGGGTCGGCGCGGAGATCGCCGCCCGGGTGCAGGAGCGCTGCTTCCACGCCCTGCACGCCCCGGTGCTGCGGGTGTCCGGGCTGGACATCCCGTACCCGGCGCCGATGCTGGAGCACACCCACCTGCCCTCGGTGGACCGGGTGCTCGACACGGTGGCCCGCCTCCAGTGGGACGACCAGCCGGACGCCCGCTGGCTGTCGCAGGGGAGCGCGGCATGACCACGGTGGAGCGGGTCCAGGTCTTCCTCCTGCCGGACCTGGGGGAGGGGCTGAGCGAGGCCGAGATCGTCGAGTGGCGGGTGGCCGTCGGTGACGTGGTCACCGTGGACCAGACCGTGGTGGAGGTGGAGACAGCCAAAGCCGTCGTCGACGTGCCCTGCCCGTACGCCGGTCGGGTGGTCGCCCTGCACGGCGCGGCGGGCGAGGTCCGTCCGGTCGGCCAGCCGCTGATCACCGTCGCGCCGCTGGGCGGTGCGGGCCCCGACGACCAGGAGCCCGCCGGGCACGCCACCTACCGCGAGGAGGAACGGGCCGGCTCCGGCAACGTGCTGATCGGGTACGGCACCGGGCACGGCGGCTCGGGCCGGCGGCGCCGCCGGCCCCGGCTGGCGATCGCCCCCGAGACCGACGATCGCGTGCCCGCCTCGACCGGCGTCCCTGCCGGTGTCGGCTCGGCGGAGGGCACCGGCCGGACGACGCCGGGCGGGCCGACCGCGCCGGCCCCCGGTGGCGCTGCGCCGGCCGGCGGGCCAGCCCCGCTGGTCATCTCGCCGATCGTGCGCCGGCTGGCGAAGGAGCGCGGCGTCGACCTGGCGACGCTGCGCGGCACCGGCACCGGCGGAGTGATCCGTCGCGCCGACGTGGAGGCCGCGACGGCCGCCCCGGCGGCCCGGCTCGCCGCCGTGCCGGATACCGGACAGGCCCACGTCGGCCTCGCCCCGGCCGGCGACGGTGACGTGGTCATCCCGCTCACCGGCATCCGCAAGGTGATCGCCGACAAGCTCTCCCGCAGCCGGCGGGAGATCCCCGAGGTGACCATCTGGGTCGACGTGGACGCCACCGGCCTGCTGGAGACCCGGGCGGCGATCAACGCGGCCACCCCGGACGCCCCGGTGAGCGTGCTGGCCCTGCTGGCCCGGATCTGCCTCAGCGGGCTTCGGAGGTACCCGCAGCTCAACGCGCACGTCGACACCGAGGGGCAGCGGATCGTCCAGTCGGCCGGGGTGCACCTGGGCATCGCCGCGCAGACCGACCGGGGCCTGCTGGTGCCGGTGCTGCGCGACGCCCAGCGGCTCACCACCCGGGAGTTGGCCGCCGCGTTGGCGGAGACCACCGCGGCCGCGCGGGCCGGCACGCTGCCGCCGGCCCGGCTCACCGGCGGCACCTTCACCCTGAACAACTACGGAGTGTTCGGGGTGGACGGCTCCACCCCGATCATCAACCACCCGGAGGCGGCGCTGCTCGGGGTGGGCCGGATCGTGGACAAGCCCTGGGTGGTCGACGGGCAGCTCGCGGTGCGCAAGGTGACGCAGCTCAGCCTCACCTTCGACCACCGGGTCTGCGACGGCGGGGTGGCCGGGGGCTTCCTGCGGCACGTCGCCGACTGCGTCGAGCAGCCGGCGCTGCTGGTCGCCAACGTCTGAATCCGCCCCCGGCGTCCCGGCACCGTCCACCCTCGGTGCCGGGACGCCGGGTGTCCCTGTTTCCCCCCGCGCGGACCGGGAATGCGAGCCCGGTCATCGAGGGGAGGAACCGATGGCTCACCCGAACGTGCCCGGCGGCGTGCGGCGGCACCCGGTCGCCGGCGCACCGCTGATGTGCGACGCGCGCGAGCACGGGATGACGGGCGACGGGTGCACCAACGACCAGCCCGCGTTCGCCGCGCTGGTCGACCGGCTCGGTGACGCGTACGCGGCGGACGGGCGGGCCCGGGTGATCTACTGCCCGCCCGGGGTGTACTCGATCCGGGACTCCGGGACGGTCTGGCGCAGCGGGGTCTCCCTGATCGGCGCCGGTCCCGGCGCGACCCGGTTCGTGCTCAGCAACGCCGGCAACCGCGCCGACCCGGTCCCGCTGGCCTACTACACCGCCCAGCAGCACGGGGCGGACCCCGAGCGGCACCTGGCCTACTGCACCTTCGCCGACTTCGAGATCGACGGCTCCGGGGTCTCGTCGGCCGAGTACAACCCGCTGGCCAAAGGGCTCGGGTTGCAGTACGTCGCGCGGGGCGTGTTCCGCAACCTCTACATCCACCACACCGCCGCGACCGGGCTGGGCTGCGATTTCCTCCAGGACACGCTGGTCGACGGGGTGCTGGTGGTCGGCTGCGGGCGGCTGGACAACGGCACCGAGATGGGCGGTGCGGGCATTGGTATCGGTATCGGCGGGTGGGGCAGCGTCGAGCGGCTCAACGTGATCAACTGCTCGGCGGTCGGCAACGCCACGAACGGCATCTTCCTGGAGTTGCAGCAGAGCGGCGGCCTGCGGCCGCGGGGCATCCGGATCATCGGCTGCCACGCGCAGGGCAACCGGTTCGGCATCTCCGACTGGGGCGCCAACGGGCTGATCGTCTCCGCCTGCACCATGACCGGCAACCTGGAGGCCGGCTTCCACGTCTCGGCCAAGGGCACCACCCACACGGCCGGACGGGGCGGCATCCTCACCGACTGTGTGATCGACGGCAACATCCGTGACGGCGTGAGCATCGGCAACACCCCCGGCCCGTACACCATCCGGGGCAACCGGATCAGCGGCAACGGTCGCTACGGGTACCACCAGCGCAGCCTGGGCATCGAGGAGCGGGATCAGGAGCACGCCCGCGAGATCGTCATCGAGAGCAACGACTTCTACGGCAACAGCGGCGACGCCATCCGCATCGACCGGCCGGTCCGGGACGCCATGCTGATCAACAACCGGATCCGCGGCAACGGGCGGCAGTGCGCGGGCGCCGAGTCCGGTGGCGGGGACTCGGTGCGCTACACCGAGAAGCTGGTCGTGGACCGCCACGCGAACTGGCAGCACGACGGGCACCGGGGCAAGGTCGTCCGGGTCGGTGACCGGATCGCGGTGGTGGCCGCCAACGATGCGACCGAGCTCAGCCTCGCCCCGATCCGTCCCGACTCGTTCACCGCGTGGAGCGCCGACACCCCACCGCCCGGGGCGCGGTACGAGCTGCCGGCGGCGGCCACCGTCCGCGCCGGGATCACCATCGACGCGCCGATCGACTCGGCGACGATCCGGGGCAACCGGGTCTGGGACCACCACGACGAGCGGACCCAGACCCACGGACTCTGGATCACCGACCGGGGCAGCTGCGTGTCCTGCCGGGTCGAGGACAACGACTTCGCCGGCAACGTCGAAGGCGCCGTCCGGCTGGACACCCCGCCGGTCGGCGGCCGGTGGGACCGCAACCACGGCGACGAGGACTGGGACTGACCGGCACGGCCGGTACGGGCCGTGCCAGCCACGCCGAACCGGGACGTCCACCCCTTACGGCGATCTGCCAGCACACGTACGACCAAATGCCCGCCCGTTTCCGAGCAATTCCCGCGAAAGAGCGCCGCGCCGGCGGAAACGCCGTACAGAATGTGGCCAAGGGAAGCGGAAATGGGGGGCCGAACATGGACGTGAGGCGGCGATTGACGCTATTCGCGGTGACCATCGCAGCCACACCGTTGATCCTCGGCGGTTGCACCGCCGAACGGAAGCCGGCCGAGGGGTCGGCGCCCGGACGGGCGGCGGAGGACCTGGCGGTCACGCTCAGCCCGGTCGACCGGACCAGGGACGTGCCCATCAGCGCGGAGGTCGGCACCAGCGTGACCGGGGGAAAGGTCACGACCGTCACGCTCACCGACGACCAGGGCAGGAAGGTCACGGGGGAGCCGAGGGAGGACGGTTCCAGTTGGGTGCCGGGCACCCCGCTGGAGAACGGGCGGACCTACACCGCCGAGGTGACCGCGACCGGCGCGTCGGGGCGTACCACGGTGAAACGGACGACGTTCACCACGGCGCCGAAGTCGAACAAGCAGGCAATCACCAGCACCCTCTATTTCACCGGCAACCAGACGTACGGCACGGCGATGCCGGTGACGGTCGCATTCGATCCGGGAATTCCGAAGGAGGCCAGGGCGGCGGTGCAGCGCCGACTGTTCGTCAAGACCGATCCGCCGCAGCCGGGCACCTGGTCGTGGCTGGAGGACGGCAGTCAGGTCTACTACCGGGCCCCGGACTTCTGGAAGCCGGGTACGAAGATCAGCGTCCGTTCGGCGCTGGAGGGCCTGCCGATCGGCAAGGAGTACGTCGGCGACGACGATCGCAAGGCGACCTCGAAGATCGGCCGTCAGGTGGCCCTCGAGATCGACAACGCCACCAAGCAGATGTCGGTCTTCCAGGACCACCGGCTGGTCCGCAAGATCCCGGTGAGCCTCGGCAAGGCGAGTACGCCGAGTTCCAGCGGCAAGATGGTGATCATGGAGAAGTTCCAGCAGACGACCTTCGACACCCGGGGCTCGGCCGATCCTTACGTGGTCGACGTCGAGGACGCCCAGCGCTACACCTGGGGCGGCGAGTTCATCCACGCCGCGCCGTGGTCGGAGGGGGACCAGGGCAACACCAACGTCTCGCACGGCTGCGCCAACATCTCGTCCTCGGCCGCCGACTGGCTGATGGGCGTCACCCAGGTCGGTGACCTGATCACGGTGAAGGGCACCGAGGTGCAGTTGGAACCCGGCAACGGCTGGACGGCCTGGAACGTCAGCTGGGACGAGTTCGTCAGGGGCAGCGCGCTGCCCGTGCCGCCGGGTCTCAAGCCGGCGCCCGCCCTGGGCCACGGGCACCCGGGCGCGGTGGCGGGCGGCTCGTCGCCCGCGCCGGGGCCGTCGGCCAGCGGCGGCTGACACCGCAGGGGGAGGAACGGCCGGTACGACCGGCCCGCCGGGCGGCGGGCCGGTCGCGGTCGTGGCGGGTCAGCCCAGGTCGACGCGGGCGATGCCAGCACCGATCAGGCTGCCCAGCCAGAGCCGGTCGCCGTACTGCCGGACCCCGGTGATCATCCAGTACGCCCCGCCCGGGCCGTGCAGGGTCCGCAGCACCGTCCCGTCGCCGTCGACCAGGGCGACCAGCCCGTACTTCTGCGGCTGCGGTCGTACCGCGTCGGGCAGCATGGCCACCAGCTGCCGCAGCCGTGGGTGCGGCAGCAGCCGCTCGACCACCGGCAGCCGGGGGCTGGGCAGCGCGATCCAGTAGGTGCCGTCGCCGACGGCGGTCAGGTTGTCGGGGTACGCCGGCAGGTCGGTCAGCACGGTGACCGCGCCGTCGGGCAGGGAGACCCGGACCAGCCGGTGGGTGCTCGTCTCGACCAGCATCAACGCCGACTCGTCCGGCGTCAGGGCGACGCCGTTGGGGAAGTAGAGCCCCTCGGCCACCACCTCGGTGCGCCTGCTCCGGCGGTCGTACGCCAGCACCCGCCCGTTGGGGCGGTGCTCCAGCAGGTCGTGCTTCCAGTGCGAGAGCGGCCAGCGGTCGGAGCTGTCGGTGAAGTAGATGGCGCCGTCACGAGCGACCGTGGCGTTGTCGGGCAGGTGCACCGGGACAGCGGTGCCGGTCAGCTCCCGTACGGCCCCGTCGGCGGTGACCCGGAGCAGTCCCCGGTACGCGTCGCAGACCACCAGGCTGCCGTCGACCGGGTCCAGCTCGATGCCGAGGGGCCGGCCCCCGGTCTCGGCGAGCAGCTGGGGCGTGGTGCCGGCGGGCGCGTCGGCGGGCCACCACCAGAGCCGGCCGTCCTCGTCGCCGCTGACCACCCGGCCGTCGGGGTCGACGAGCACGTCCTCGGGGCCGTACGCGCCGGCCGGCAGGGGCAGCACCTCGGCGTGGTCGAGCCGCCGGTCGGTGGCGGCCCACGCCCCGTCCAGCGGCGGCGGGACGGTGGCCGGCTCGCGGACGGGCCGGATCATGCGGGGCGGGCGCTGGCGCTGGCGCGGTACGACCATCGGACCATTCTCACCTGCGGATCCGCGTTCCGCCCGACCGGGAGGCGTGTCGTGGCGCGTCTCCTCCTGAGGGAGGAGCCGCAGACGGTCTCGGGGACTACCCGGGGTGTACCCGGATTCGATCGGCGGCAGGGCGGAAATGTCGGAGGGCGGGGCTAGATTCGTCCGTATGGGACAGCGCGATGACCGACTCCACGTGCAGCTCGGCGTGGGTGACGACGCGGTCGAGGTACGGGTGGCCGGCGAGATCGACCTCGCCTCGGTCGGCGAGTTGCGGGCGGCGCTCTGGGCCGCCCCGGCCCGACCGGTGCTCCGGGTCGACCTCTCCGGGGTCCGGCTCCTCTCCGCGGCCGGCGTCCGGGCGCTGCTCGCCGCGCGGCTGCGGGTGCGGGCCCGCGGCGGGGAGCTGGTGCTGGTCGACCCTGATCCGGTGGTGTGGCGGGTGCTGCGCGCCACCGGCGTGCACCGGGTGATCCCGGTGGTGACGACCACGCCGGCCGGGCCCTGCCGGCGCAGCGAACTGGCCGCCTGCGCCTGACCGGCGGTCCCGGCACCGACCGCCGCCGCCGGGGTGGGTGCGCGGGCCGGGTGGGTGCGCGGGGCCGCCGGCCGGGCCGGCGACCCCGCGGCCGGTCAGCGGACGCCGACCAGATCGACGACGAAGACCAGGGTCTCGTTCGGCTTGATGACGCCGCCGGCGCCCCGCGCGCCGTAGCCCAGGTGCGGCGGGATGGTCAGCCGGCGGCGACCGCCGACCTTCATGCCGACCACACCCTGGTCCCAGCCGGCGATGACCTGACCGCCGCCGAGCGGGAACTGGAAGCTCTCGCCCCGGTTCCAGGAGGCGTCGAACTCCCGGCCGGTGGAGTGGGAGACCCCGACGTAGTGGACCTCGGCCAGCTGACCCGGCCGGGCCTCGGGGCCCTCGCCCACGGTGATGTCCTCGATGACGAGCTCGGCCGGGGGCGCGCCCTCGATCGGGCCGACCTCGGGCTTGCCTGCCTGGGGCATGGTCATCTGTTGCTCTCCTGCCGTAGTGGCGGTGGCCCGCCTGCGGCGCGGCCACGGCCGTCCATCGTCCGGTCCAGGTCGATCCTGCCCGATCGCGTCCCGCCGATGCCGGCCACACCCCGGGGCACGGTGTCTGCGAGGCCGCCCGTCGCGGTTCCGCAGACGCCGGAAGGGGCGCCACCGGGTGGTGGCGCCCCTTCCGGGATCCGTTCGGTCACTTGAGCCAGCCGTACTTCCGGACGATCGGCAGGTTGCCCCAGGCCCGACCGAGGCCGAAGGTGTTCTCCGCGCCGACCAGGGCGAGACCGGCGAGCACCGCGGCGTAGATCAGGTGGTCGTCCATGAAGGGGTTGTTCTCGGGAGGCAGGACGGCGGTCCACATCAGGACCAGCAGCAGCGCGCCGGCCGCAGCGGCGATCCGCATCCCGATGCCGAGCATCAGGGCGACACCGATGCCCGCAAGACCGATCATGAAGAGCCAGTCGGCCCAGGTGGCGCCGGCGATGTCGTTGTAGATGCCCTTGAACGGGCCGACCGCGCCGAAGGTCAGGAACCCCTTGGTCGGGCTGCCGCCGTTGATCCAGGCATTCTTCGCTTCGGTGGCGTAACCGAGGCCGAAGGCCTTGTCGAGGAACGCCCAGAGGAAGATCCAGCCGAGGGCGATCCGGGTGCCGGCCCAGAGGTACCGGGCGGCACGCTGGCGGGTGGTCTCGGTTTCGGCCACCGGAGCGATGGTCCTGGCGGTGGTGTTCCGCTCGATCGTCGCGGTCATTGTTCCCACGTCCCTTCTCTGCCTCGCACCGCGCTTTCCGGTGGCACATTCATTTCACCCCTGCGGCGCCTCGCCGAGCAGGGCCGACCGGGCCGTTCGGGGGCGGGACCTTCGACCCCGGAAAGGGCCTCCGGGACGGGACCTTCGGCCCCGCGCAGCCCGGCCCACCGCCCCTGACATGCCTGCTCAGCGCGGTCGTAGCGTCGGAGTGGAGACCATCCGAGGAGGTCGTGATGAGGACGTGGCAGGTGGGCGACGTGATGACCCGGGACGTCGCGACGGTCGGCGAGGAGACCCCGTACCGCCAGATCGTCGACACGCTGATCCGGCGCGGGATCAGCGCCGTGCCGGTGGTGGACGGCTTCCGTCGGGTGCTGGGGGTGGTGTCCGAGGCCGACCTGCTGCACAAGGTCGAGCGGGCCGGCAACCCCGACGAGCGGCGGGTCTTCGAGGGCCGGCGGCGGCGGACCGCCCGGGAGAAGGCCGACGCGCTGGTGGCCAAGGAGCTGATGACGGCGCCGGCCGTCACCACGCTCCCCGAGTCCACCCTGCCGGCCGCGGCCCGGCTGATGGACCGGGAAGCGGTCAAACGGCTGCCGGTCCTCGACGACCTCGGCCGGCTGGTCGGCATCGTCACCCGCAGCGACCTGCTCCGCGTGCATCTGCGCACCGACGCCGAGATCCGCGAGGACGTGGTGCAGGAGGTGCTGCGCCGGGTGCTGGCGGTGCGCGACGGGCTGGTCACCGTGCAGGTACGCGGCGGTGAGGTCACCCTGGACGGCCGTCTGGACCGGCGTAGCGCCGCCGACCTCGCGGTCCGGCTCGCCGGCCAGGTCAGCGGCGTCGTCCGGGTCGTCGACCGGATCGGGTACGACGTGGACGACACCATCCTGGTCGAGTTGCCGCCGGGGCAGGTCACCCCGGTCGCCTGAGCCATCCTCCCCGGGCCCCGTCCACACCCCCTGGACGGGGCCCGCTCCCTGCCGCGGGTGCGGCTCGTGCCTCGAGGGCGGGGTCCCGCCGAGAGGGAGGCGGAGGCCCTCGGACATGCCAGGGGCGGCCGTCCCGTTCGGGAACGGCCGCCGCGTCCGCGCCGGCTCAGCCGCGCAACGCCGGCTCACTCGTCGTGCGCGGCGCCGCCGGCACCGGGATCACCACCACCGGGCAGTACGCCTTGCGTACACACTCCTCGCTGACCGAGCCGAGTACGGTGTGCCGCAGCCGGTTGTGCCCGTGGCTGCCCAGCACCAGCAGGTCGGCGGTGCGGGCGGCGGCGGTGAGCACGTCCGCCGGTGGCCCCTCGACGACCTCTCCGGCCACCGTGCAGCCCGGTCCCTTGCGGACGACCAGACCCCGGATCTCGTCGTCGAGTACCTCGGTCGCGCGTTGCCGCTCGTCGACGGGCGTGACCGTGTTCGCCGGGCCGAACTCGATCCGGTCCCACCGCCAGGCGACGACCGCCTGGACGCTGCCGCCGCGGGCGGTCGCCTCGTCGACGGCCCAGTCCAACGCCCGCCGGCCGCCCTCGGATCCGTCGACCCCCACCACGATCAGTCGGTTGCTCTGCATGACGCACTCCTCTCCTCCTACCCGCAGTCCACCTCGGACGAGGGGCGGGGGACAGGCGCGAAGGGCCCGGCGACCACGGGCCTTTCGTCACCGGGTCGTCGCGTCCTGTGCGGGTACGTCATCCGGGCGGGCACGTCAACCCGGCGGGCGTCACCCGGGGCGACCCGTCAGCCCTCGGCGGTACGTCAGGTGAGCGGCGCGTCGAGTTGCGCGGCCAGCAGTCCGGGCGCCTCGGCCAGCGACGGGCCGTACCAGGTGAGGTGGCGGCCGGAGACCAGCGCGCAGGGCGTGCCGCCGAAAGCCTCGGGGCCGTCGGCGGCATTGAACCGGTACGGCTCGTCGGGGAGCACCACCAGCTCCGGTTCCCGGGCACGCAGCGCTGCGAGGTCCGGCCGTGGGTACCGTTCGGGGTCGTCGCCGTACAGGTTGACCACGCCGAGGCGGCGCAGCACGTCCCCGGCGAACGTGTCGCCGCCGAGCACCACCCAGGGTCGGCGCCACACCGGCACGACGGCCCGGCGTACGGCGGACGGTGCGGGTGGGTCCGCCCAGGCCCGGCGTGCCGCGGCCAGCCAACCCGGCTCTCCGGCGACCCCCAGTGCGGCCAGCAGGTCGGCCAGTTCGGTCAACGCCTGCGGCACGGTACGCGGATAGGTGACCCGTACCGGCACACCGGCCGTGGCCAGTGCGTCGGCGTCCTCCCGGCGGTTCTCCTCCACGTTGAGCAGCACCAGGTCCGGCCGCAGGGCGAGTACCCTTTCCAGGTCGGGATACTTGCTGCCGCCCACCCGGGCCACGTCCAGCCCTTCCGGGTGGGTGCACCAGTCGGTCGCGCCGACCAGCGCCTCCGGCACGGTCACCGCGACCGCCTCGGTCAGCGACGGCACCAGCGAGACGACCCGCACGTTGTCCCTCCCTCCCGCGGCGCGGACCGCGCCGACTCGTCGACGGTCGCGCGCCGCCGGTCCGGCGTCCATGATCCGCCGGTGGTCGCGTTCCGCCGGAGGTGACGTTCGGCGCGCTGGCCGGATCCGTCAGCGGTGGCCGGCGGTGACCGGCTCGCGGGCCACCGTCGCCACCGGCACCTGCTCCCGGGCCGCCCACTCCACCGCGTGCCGGACGTCGGCGACGGGCAGTGGCCGCTGGTCGGTCACCGTCACCGCCGCGTGCACGGCGTATGCGACGAACGGGAACGAGCGGGCCAGCCCGGCCAGCTCGGCATGCACCCGGGCGGCCACCGCGAGGGCCTCCTCCTCGGTCACCGCCGGCAGGACCAGCAGGTACTCGTCGCCGGCGAGGCGCACCGCCCGGTCGACCGGGCGTAGCGGGGCGGTGAGCGCGCCGATGACCGCCTGCGTCTCCCGGGCCGTGCTGCGCCGGCCGAAGCGTTCCGGCGTGCCGGTCGGCTCGGCCACCCGGACGCCCACCAGCGCCACCGGCAGGGTGCCGGAGGCGGTCACCCCGTCCAGGCCGGTCCACCGGCGCAACGTCGGCTCGTCTACCAGCCCGACCTCCGACGGCTCGCCGTCGCGGGTGGTCGCCGACGCGGCCCGGCGGGCGCGTTCGGCGCGGGCGGCCATCAGCCGCAGCCCCGCCTCGGCGCGGCTCTCGCCGGGTGTGGCCGGCAGGTGACGGACCCGGTCGAGCACCTGGTCGACGGTGGCCAGCGCGGTCGCCGGGAGCCGGTCGGCGAGCCGGTCACGCAGCCGCACCACCTCGTGCAGCGCCTCGTCGCGGCGGAAGCCCCACCGGCCGTCGAAGAGTCGGCCGGCCTCCAGCGTGACGGCGGCTTCCACCTCGCGTCGGTCCCGGGCCACCAGGGTGGCGCCGAAGCGTGGCGTGAGCGCCACCACGCTCCACTCCCGGGCCAGTTCCTCGACGTCGTCGAGCGCCACCCCGTACGCCCCCGCGGGCAGCTCCGGCGGGGTCTCACCGACCAGGCCGACGACCGTCACCGCCGCACCGGCGGCGATCCGCCGGTAGCGGGCCAGCTCCCGGGTGAAGTACGGCATCCGTTGGAACAGGGCGATCACCACCAGCGGCCCGTCCTCGGCGGTGGCCAGCGCGGCCTCCTCGATGGCGTGGGAGACCGTGACCAGACTCCGCTTGGTGAACCGTTGCGTCGGGGGCCCTGAGTGCAGCACGCGGTGAGCCTAGAGAAATCGATCGGCCCCCGCACGTTGACGGTCGGGACCGCTCCGGCCGCACCGGTGGTCCGACGAGAGCGGCCGACGTCCTAGACTCGGCGGTCGACCGACCGAGCGTGAGGACCTGCCGACGATGACGCCCACCGCCACCGACGACGGTTCCCGGCTGCGGCCGGTGCCGGGCGACGGCATCGGGTCGTTCACCCGGGCCGGTCAGCTCGTGCACGGCCGCCGCCGGCTCGGCGAGCTGGTGCCGCGACGCCCGGAGGGGATCACCGGGCACCAGTGGAGCTCGGCGACCCGGGAGGAGTTCGACCACGTCGTATGCGCGGCCGACACCGGTCTGCCGCGCCTGGCGGTGTCCATCGGCCCGGCCGCGCCGGCCGGTTCGCCCCGGCAACGCGCCGAGCGGATGCGCGATGCCGTCTGCGCCGCGGTCGGCCTGCCCGTGCTGCGGATCGAGTCGCCGACGGTGCGCGCCGCCGAGCACGGCCGGCGGATCGTCGCGTACGTCCTCGACGCCCGCGAGTACGCCGGTGGGCAACCCGCCGCCGGGCCGGAGGCCGACACAGTCGACCCGCCGGTCGGGTTCCGGGACATCGTCGGTCGGCTGCCGGACGGTCGCAGTGGCCACGTCAACGACCTCGGCGCGCTGACCCGGGCCGACGCCGTCGAGGCGTACGTGTCCCGGCGCCTGGCCGACCCGATCGTGCGCGGCCTGCACGTCCGCTTCCAGGACGGGGCCGCCGAGGGCTGGAGCTGGGTCGAGGTGCGCCCCGGCCGGTGCCTGGTGGAGCGGGTGACGGTCCGGGAGCACCGGTTCTGGTGTGGGGTCGACGCCGCCCGGCTGGCCGAGGACCTCGCCACCGTCGCGATCGGGGAGCGGCTGCGCGCCCTGGAGACCGACGAGCCGACACTGGTGGACCGGGACGCCCTGCGCCAGGAGATCCGGGCGTTGCGGGACCGCCGGGACGAGATGGTGGGCGGCTTCGCCTTCGACCATCTCTGCGCCGACTGACTCACCGCCGCCGTCGCTGACCGTCGTTGGTCGGTGGCCTTCCGTTCTCTCGGGTGCCGGTCCGACCGTCGGTGAGGTTCCGGCGACGAATTCTGCGTTCCCGTTGAACCTTCGCCCACGGGGTTCCGTACTCAAGCGGGAATGGACACGGATCTTCCAGCCGCGCCACCGACGCGGCGGACGGTGCGGAAAGGGCATCGTCGGCCATCGACGTGCGACCGGAACGTCGCAGTGATCCCGACGGGGTGACCACCCCGCATTCCGTCGCCCGGCGGGATCACGAGTCAGGTACCGGATCGAGAAGGAGAGCAATTCGATGCGCAGGTCCCCACGGGCGCGCCGGTCATCCGGTAACGCGCGGAGCAAGCGACTGCTGGCGGCGGTCGGCGCCCTCGCGGTTTTCGGCGGGATCGCCGCCGTGACGCAGATCTCGTCGGCGGGAGAACGCCGGCAGAGCGCCAAAACGCGGACGGTCTCCTCGAACTGTGTGCAGCCGAGTCCCGGCGCCACCTCGCCCGGAGGCCGCACCAGCACGACCCGGACGTGGCAGAACGGTCGCTGGGTACGCAACCACTGGGGTGACGGCCAGATGTCGGTCGCCGAGTGCCAGTCCGTCAAGGCCGGCAAAGCGCCGGTCACCACCCTCGCCTCCACCGTGAACTGCCCGGACGTGACCGGCCGGCTCCCCCGGATCCCCGATCGGGCCCGCAACGAGGTGGACCGCAACCTGGCCCTGCTGAAGACGCAGATCGACGAGGTGAACCGGCGGTTGGCGGCCGAGGGCAGTCGTAACGGGCCGGCCTTCGTCAACAACGCCATCCTCAACCCGTTGGCCGACAAGCGCCGCGCGACGCTGAACCGGATCGCCACGGCGATCGGCCGGGTGGCACAGCGCCCGCAGGGGTTGGACCAGCTCGCCCGGTGCACCGTCGCTGCCGGAAACGGTGGCCAGAACGGCGGTGCCGACAACGGTGGCCAGAACGGCGGTGCCGACAACGGTGGCCAGAACGGCGGCAACGACAACGCCGGTGGGAACAACAACGGCAACGCCCTCGGCGTCCTGGCGAAGGACTGCGGTAACAGCCGGCTCCAGCCGCACGACGGTTTCCAGAACGGCAACCGCTGTGTCAGCACCGCCTTCGGCGAGGTCGGTGCGGCGGCCAACAACCCGTCGCTGCTGATCACCCAGTTCCCGAACCAGGTGCAGCGCAACCAGGCGTTCACCCTGCGGGTGTCGACCCGGAACCTGGTCCGGGACCGGTTCCTCGCGGCCGGTCAGGGTGGCTACTACCTGGAGAGCTCGGTCCTCAACGGCCAGGGCCTCACCCGTGGTCACTTCCACACCGCCTGCCGGATGCTGGAGAGCACCGACACGGCTCCGTCGAACCCGGAGGCCGTGCCGGCGTTCTTCGTGGCGACCGAGGACGGCCGGGGCGGCGGCCGGGCCGACGAGGTGGTCATCCAGGTCCCGGGCCTGCCGCAGAACGGCACCGCGCAGTGCGCGGTCTGGGCCGGTGACGGCTCGCACCGGGTGCCGATGATGGAGCGGGCCAACCAGACTCCCGCCTTCGACGTGGTGCGGATCCAGGTCAACTGACCCGACGTACGTGACGGCCGCGGGCCGCCCGGGCAACCCGGGCGGCCCGCAGCCGTACGCCCGGACCGTGGCGCTGCCCAGGGAACTGAGGCTGCCGGGAGGACTCGTCCCCGGCACCTGTCTCAGCTGTGGGGGAGGTTCGTGGTGGGGGCGGAGACCACCGGGGCCCGCGTCGTCCCGGCGAGCATCCCGGCCGGCCGGTGGCGTACGCGGTCGCGATGATCATCGCCGGCAAGAGCACGGTGACGGCGAAGAGGATCCGTCCCCGCAGCAGGCGACCTCCGGTCGGCCCCGCCGATCGCCGCGAGGAATCCGGCCCCTCGACCCACGCCGTGAGGGCTTCAGCCCTCGGCCGCTGGGCGAGGGTCGGGGCCGGTGGGGCGCGACGTGGCACGGCAGGTCGTCGACGGTGGGGCGGGAGGTAAATCTTCTACAGCGGTGTCCGGCCGGGTGGAAATTGTGAACGGTGCGAAAAGCGCCGGGGCCGCCTGATTTCCCAGCGTGACCCCGGCGCGGCGGATCGTGACCCGCCGGTGGTCGTCAGCGGTTCTTCCACGCCTCGACGACGCTGACCGGGATGCGCCCACGCTCGGAAATCTCGTAGCCGTTCTTCGCGGCCCATTCGCGGATGGCCCGGTTCTGCTCGCGGTCCATTCCGGAGACGCCGGCGCGCGCCGGGCGGCGAGCCGGCCGGCCGGCGTCCACGCTGCCCCGCCCCATTCGCCGGCCAGCGCTGATGTACGGGTCCAGCGCCTTGCGGAGGACCCCTGCGTTCTCGTCCGAGAGGTCGATGGTGTACGACAGGCCGTCCAGACTGAACTCGACGGTCCGGTCGGCCTTTCCCCCGTCGAGGTCGTCGGTCAGAACAGTGATTACTTTCCTTGCCATCGCCATTACTCCCTGTGTCGGGCGGGGTGTGGCTAAGAGTTTGACGTATCCCACGGCAAATCCGCAACAATATGCGTCTGTTTCATTTGGCGGGTCGCGCAATCGTGGGAAAACCGTACGCGGTCAATGCCGTGGGTCGGGTACTCCGTGAGCAGGCAGTCGTGTCTGGTGAGGGTTGTTCGACGGCGGCGCCGTCCAGGTGCGTCAGGGCTGGCGGCGGTGGACCCGAAAGTGGCCTGGGTCACAGCGAGGAACAAGGGGAACGCTTTGTGACTTGAGCCTGTCACGCTCAACTCAATCCGATGGCAGGTGTTCGATGGCAACCCTTCCGGTACTTCCGCTGACCGACGCCGTCCTGCTTCCCGGCATGGTCATCCCGGTGACCCTCGACCCGACCACCCAGGCTGCGGCCGACGCGGCCCGCGCCACCGGCGACAAGAAGCTCCTCGCGGTGCCCCGCATCGACGGCGAGTACGGCTCGGTCGGCGTGATCGCCACCATCGAGAAGGTCGGGCGGCTGCCCGACGGCGAACCGGCCGCCGTGGTGCGCGGCCTCGGCCGGGCCCGGATCGGCTCCGGCGTGCCCGGCCCCGGCGCCGCCCTCTGGGTCGAGGCGACCCCGCTCGACGAACCCGCCCCGGCAGGCCGGGCCCGTGAACTCGCCCGCGAGTACCGCGCGCTGATGACCTCCGTCCTCCAGCAGCGCGGCGCGTGGCAGGTCATCGACGCCATGGAGCGGATGACCGACCTCTCCGAGCTGGCCGACGCGGCCGGCTACGCGCCCTGGCTCACCCTGGCGCAGAAGACCGACCTGCTCGCCGCGCCGGACGTCACCGCCCGGCTGGAACTGCTGGTCGGCTGGGTGAAGGAGCACCTGGCCGAGCAGGAGGTCACCGAGCAGATCAACAACGACGTCCGCGAAGGGCTGGAGAAGTCCCAGCGGGAGTTCCTGCTCCGCCAGCAGCTCGCCGCGATCCGCAAGGAACTCGGCGAGGACGAACCAGACGGCTCCGCCGACTACCGGACCCGGGTCGAGTCCGCCGAACTGCCCGAGAAGGTCCGCGAGGCGGCGCTGCGCGAAGTCGGCAAGCTGGAGCGGGCCAGCGACGCCTCCCCGGAGGCGGGCTGGATCCGAACCTGGCTGGACACGGTGCTGGAGATGCCGTGGACCATGCGTACCGAGGACAACACCGACCTGGCCGCGGCCCGCGCGGTGCTCGACGCCGACCACGCCGGCCTGGCCGACGTGAAGGACCGCATCCTGGAATACCTCGCGGTGCGCAACCGCCGCGCCGAGCGCAACCTCGGCGTGGTCGGCGGGCGGGGCTCCGGCGCGGTGCTCGCCCTCGCCGGCCCGCCCGGCGTCGGCAAGACCAGCCTCGGCGAGTCGGTCGCCCGGGCGCTGGGGCGCGCCTTCGTCCGGGTCTCCCTCGGCGGCGTGCGCGACGAGGCAGAGATCCGCGGCCACCGGCGCACCTACGTCGGCGCGCTGCCCGGCCGGATCGTCCGCGCGTTGCGCGAGGCCGGCTCGATGAACCCGGTCGTGCTCCTCGACGAGGTGGACAAGCTGGCCGTCGGCTACTCCGGCGACCCGGCCGCCGCCCTGCTGGAGGTGCTCGACCCGGCGCAGAACCACACCTTCCGCGACCACTACCTGGAGGTCGACCTCGACCTGTCCGACGTGCTCTTCCTGGCCACCGCCAACGTGGTGGAGGCCATCCCCGGCCCACTGCTGGACCGGATGGAACTGGTCACCCTGGACGGGTACACCGCCGACGAGAAGGTCGCCATCGCCCGGGACCATCTGCTGCCCCGGCAGCGGGAACGGGCCGGGCTCACCGCCGACGAGGTCACCGTCGCCGACCAGGCGCTGGCGCGCATCGCGGAGGAGTACACCCGGGAAGCCGGCGTCCGGCAGCTCGAACGCGCCCTCGCCAAGATCCTGCGCAAGGTCGCGGTGGCCCTGGCCACCGACCCGCAGCCGGCCCGGGTGGACGACGACAGCCTGGTCCACTACCTGGGTCGGCCGAAGTTCACCCCGGAGTCGGCGGAGCGTACCGCCGTGCCCGGTGTGGCCACCGGCCTGGCGGTCACCGGCGCCGGCGGGGACGTGCTGTTCATCGAGGCGACCAGCATGGAGGGCGAGCCGGGGCTGACCCTCACCGGCCAGCTCGGGGACGTGATGAAGGAGTCCGCGTACATCGCGCTGTCGTACCTGCGCTCCAACGGGCGCCGGCTCGGCATCGACCCCAACACCCTCGCCGGGCGGCGGATCCACCTGCACGTGCCGGCGGGCGCGGTGCCCAAGGACGGGCCCAGCGCCGGCATCACCATGGTGACCGCGCTGGCGTCGCTGGTGACCGGCCGGCCGGTGCGTCCCGAGTTCGGCATGACCGGCGAGGTGACCCTCTCCGGTCGGGTGCTGCCGATCGGCGGGGTGAAGCAGAAACTGCTCGCCGCCCACCGGGCCGGCCTGACCGAGGTGATCATCCCGGCCCGCAACGAGCCGGACCTCGACGACCTGCCCACCGAGGTCCGCGAGGCGCTGACCGTGCACACCCTCGCCGACGTGGCCGACGTGCTCGCATTGGCGCTGCGCCCGGCCGCTGTGGACGCGCAGCCGCTCGGCGGCCAGCCGCTCAACGCGGCCTGACCGCACCGCCGAGGCCCCCGGTCGCACCGGCCGGGGGCCTCGACACGGACGTCAGGGGCGGTCGCGCCGCTCGCGCCGCCCGCCGTCGAAGTCCCGGCGCTCGCGCCGGTCGCCGCCGTCGAAACGCCGGTCGCCGCCGCCCTCGCCGTCGCGGTCCCGGCGTACGGTCGCCTTGCGGCCCTTGATGGTGCTTCCGCGCAGCCCGGCGATCACCTCGTCGGCGACCCCGATCGGGACCTCCACCAGGGAGAACCGGTCGGCGATCT
Source organism: Micromonospora halophytica (assembly GCF_900090245.1). Classification (GTDB taxonomy): domain Bacteria; phylum Actinomycetota; class Actinomycetes; order Mycobacteriales; family Micromonosporaceae; genus Micromonospora; species Micromonospora halophytica. The sequence continues at coordinate 119,147 of NZ_FMDN01000004.1, read as the reverse complement.
CGATCGAGCCGATGTCCCGCCCGGCCAGCCCGGTCTCCCCGGTGATCGCGCCGACCAGGTCCTGCGGGCGGACGCCCGCGCGTCGGCCCAGCCCGATGAAGACCTGGGTGGTGCCGCCGGTGCGTGGCCGACCGCCGCCGCGCCGCTCACCCCGGCCCCCGACCTCCGGCCGACCCTCCCGCGGGGCCCGGACCGCGACCTGGGGGATCTCCTCCTCGTCCTCGGTGGTGGGCCCGGCCGCCTCGTGGGCCAGCTTCACCGCCGCCAGGGCGACCTCCATCATGTCGAACTCGTCCGACAGCGACTCGACGATCACCCGGAACGGATCCAGGTCGTCCTCCAGCAGCGACTCGCGCAGCGCCGCCTGGGTCAGCTCCAGCCGTCGGGTCCGCAGGTCGGCCACCGTCGGGATCTTGTCGATGGCGATCCGTTGGCCGGTCACCCGTTCGATGGTCTTGAGCATCCGGTGCTCGCGCGGCTCCGCGAGGGTGATCGCCACCCCTTCGCGCCCGGCCCGGCCGACCCGGCCGATCCGGTGCACGTACGACTCCGGCGCCGACGGCACGTCGTAGTTCACCACGTGGGTGAGCTGTTCGACGTCCAGGCCGCGGGCGGCCACGTCGGTGGCGACCAGCAGGTCGGCGGTGCCGGCGCGTAGCCGGCCCATCACCCGGTCCCGCTGCTCCTGGCTCATCCCTCCGTGCAGCGCCTCGGCCCGGTAGCCCCGGCCGTTCATCGTCTCGGTGAGCCGGTCCACCTCCTCGCGGCTGCGACAGAACACGATCGCCGCGGTGGGGGACTCCACGTCGAGCACCCGGCCCAACGCGGCCGGCTTGTGCCCCCGGGCGACGATGTACGCGCTCTGCCGCACCCGGGGCGCCTCGCCGGCCACCGGCCGCTCCCGCTCGATCTGGATCCGCACCGGGTCGGTCAGGTGCTGCCGCGCCATCCCGTCGATCCGGGCGGGCATGGTGGCCGAGAAGAGCACCGTCTGCCGCTGCGCGGGCGCGTGTTCCAGGATCGCCTCGATGTCCTCGGCGAAGCCCATGTCGAGCATCTCGTCCGCCTCGTCGAGCACCACCGTGGCCAGGTCGCCCAGGCGCAGCGTCCCCCGGGCGATGTGGTCCAGCGCCCGGCCCGGGGTCGCCACCACCACGTCCACGCCCATGTCCAGCGCGCGCAACTGCCGGCCGATCGGCTGCCCGCCGTAGATCGGCAGCACCCGGGCGCCCAGGTCCTTGCCGTAGCGGTGGAACGCCTCCGACACCTGCACCGCCAGCTCCCGGGTGGGCACCAGCACCAGCGCCACCGGGTCGCCCCCGGAGCGGCCGTCCGGCATCCGCTGCAGCAGCGGGAGCGCGAACGCGGCGGTCTTGCCCGTACCGGTGGCCGCCTGGCCGAGCAGGTCCTGCCCGGCCAGCAGGGGCGGGATCGCCTCCCGCTGGATCGGGGTCGGCTCCTCGTAGCCGAGGGCGGACAGCGCGCCGAGCAGTTCGGCGCGCAGCCCGAGATCCACGAAAGCGGTCGCCTCGTCGGCGCCGGCGGGGGTGGTGGGGTCGGTCGGTGCGGGTGCGGAACTCATGGGCAAAGCTTTTCATCACCCCGGCCGGCCCGCTGCGGCGACCGGCACAACCGTCGCCCCCGCCACGTTCAGGCCAGGATGGCGACCACCATGGTCAGCCCGACGGCGACGTCCAGCACGCCGCAGAACTCGGTGTACCCGCGCGGCGCCACCCGGTCCCGGCGGTGGTGCACGGCGTCCCAGGCGGCGTGCGCCAGCCAGCCGCCGGCCACCAGCCAGCGCGCCGGACCGTCGTCGGCGACAACGGCAAGCGTCGCCAGCGCCGACCACCCGAGCAGACCGGCCAGCTGGGACGCCACCGCACCCCGGTCCCGCCAGCTGCGGCGGACCGTGCCGGCCACCAGGAAGCCCAGCGGGAGGACGAGCAGGCTCACCGGCGGCAGCAGCACCGGGGCGAACCAGTTGTCGACGGTCATCAGCAGCGCCAGCCAGGTCGGCCACCGGTCGACCAGCGCGGCGACGACCCGGTGCCGGGGAGGTGGGGCCGGGTGCGCGTGCCGGTGCCGGACCGCCACCACGACCATCGCCGGCACCATCAGCAGGTGGCCGCCGAGCAGCAGGGCGTCCCCGTCGAGCAGCCCGGTGACGAACGGGACGAGCAGCAGCAGGTACGGCAGGTACATGGCGGCGACCATCTCGGCGGTGGCCCGGGCGGGATGGCCCCGGTGCCACATCCACACCGCCATCCCGATCGACATGTCGGTCGCCATGACCAGGGCGGCGACCTCCGGTCGGGCCAGCAGGGCGGAGAAGTCCAGCAGCGTGCCGGCGGTGCGCCACAGCGGGTCGAGCAGCACCATGCCGGCCACCATGGCGACAGTCATCCCGATCAGGTGCCGCAGCAGGCGACGGCCGGGTCGGTCGGTGGGCGGGGACGAGGGTACGGCGAGCGTCTCGGACATGCCTCGACCGTGCCGCCGACCGGCGCGCGAGGGCAGGTGCGCCCGTCACGGGAAAGCCGTGCGGAATCCACGGCCGGCCCGTGACGTCCGCGCAACGCCCCGGGCAGGCCGGCAACTTCGACAGCCGCCCCTAGGATCGGCGGACGTGACGGTCGGTGCGGCGGGGGCGGACCGGCGGCTGCGCCGGGCCCGCCGGGTGGCGCTGGCCTCGCTGGTCGCCAGCGTGGGGTCCACCCTGCTGCTGCCCGGCGTCGGCCTGGCCCGCGAGCCCGACCCGGTACGCCTCGTGCTCGGCGCCTGCGGGCTGCTCGCCTTCGCCGCCGCGCAGGCGATGGTGCTGCACGCGGCGGTCACCCCGTGGCTGGCGCAACGCCGGCGACGCCGCTCGCACGCCGCCCTCGCCGTCGCCGCCGTGGCGAGCGTGCCGCTGGTCGGCCCGGTCGCGGCCGGCGAATGGGCGACCTGGGCCTGGCTCGGCGCGTCCCTGGTGGGGATGACCCCGCTGCTGCTGCGGCCCCACGCGGCGCTGGCCGCCGCCGGGGCGATCGTCGCCGTCGCGCTCGCGGTGGCCCGGTGGACCGGCGGCTCCACCGGCGCCCACCTGGCGATCGCCGCAGGGGTCGGCGTCGGGGTCGCGGCGGTCAACTGGGTGCAGGTCTGGTTCTGGGACCTGCTCGTCGCGGCCCAGCAGGGGCAGGAGGCCCAGGCCCGGTTGGCCGCCGCCGAGGAGCGCCTACGGTTCGCCCGGGACGTGCACGACCTGCTCGGCCACGACCTCACCGTCATCGCGTTGAAGGCCGAACTCGCCGCCCGGCTCGCGCCGGTCGACGCCGAACGGGCCGGCCGCGAGGCGGCCGAGGCGCAACGGCTCGCCGGTGCGGCGCTGCACCGGGTCCGGGCGGCGGTGCACGGGTACCGGGCGGTCGACCTCGCCGAGCAGCTCACCGCGATGGGCGAGGTGCTGCGCTCCAGCGGGGTGCGCTGCGACGTCGACCTGCTCGAGGCGGGGCTGCCGGCCGATGCCACCGCCGAACTGGCGGTGGTGCTGCGCGAGGCGGGGACGAACGTGCTGCGGCACAGCCGGGCCACCTGGTGCCGGATCGAGATCACCCGGGAGGGCGACGTGGCGACGATGACGGTCAGCAACGACGGCGTCGAGGCGGCCCCGGCGCCCGACGGCCACAGCCACGGGCTGCGCGGGCTCACCGACCGGCTGGCGGAGGCGGGCGGCAGCCTGCGTACCCGGCGCGAGGGTGCCGTCTTCACGCTCACGGCGACCGTGCCGGTGGCCCCGTGATCAGGGTCCTGCTCGCCGACGACGAGGAGTTGATCCGCCAGGCCCTCGCCGCCCTGCTCGGGCTGGAGGGCGACATCGAGGTGGTGGCCCAGGCGGGGGAGGGACGCGCCGCGCTGGAGGCGGTCCGGGCGCACCGACCGGACGTGGCCGTGGTGGACCTGGAGATGCCGCCGCCGGGCGGGATCGAGCTGGCGGCCGAGCTGGGTCGGGCGCTGCCCTCCTGCGCGGTGGTCATCCTCACCGGGCACGGCCGTCCCGGGCATCTGCGCCGGGCCCTCGACGCCGGCGCGCGCGGCTTCCTGGCCAAGGGCGCCCCCGGTGGCGCCCTCGCCGACGTCATCCGCCGGGTGCACGCCGGCGCGCGGTACGTCGACCCGGCGCTGGCCGCCGACGCGCTGACCCTGCCGCCCTGCCCGCTCACCCCACGGGAGCTGGATACGCTGCGGCTGGCCGGGTACGGCAGCCCGGTCACCGTGATCGCCCGGCGTACCCACCTCGCCCCGGGCACCGTGCGCAACCACCTGAGCGCCTGCGTGCAGAAGCTCGGTGCGGTCGACCGCGCCGACGCGGTCCGCATCGCCCGCGAGGCGGGATGGCTCTGAGCACTCTCGTCCGGCGCGAGGGATCGGGCCGCCCACCGGGCCAGCCTCGGCTCCGGATGCGCGGTGACTCGTCGTCGGTCCGCTCATCCCGCCGCGGTTCCCCACCGGAGCCGTGCTCACCCGCCGGTTAGCCTGGCGGCGTGCGTACCGTCGAACTGCTCTGCTCGCCGCCGCTGGAGAAGACGGTGCGCGCGGCGTGGGACCGGCTCGCCGTGGCCGGCCTGCCGAGTCTGGCCCGCAACACCCACCCCACGAACCGGCCGCATCTGACCATGGCGTCGGTCGACGCGTTCCCGCCCGGGGCCGCGTCCCGCCTGGCCGACCTCTTCGACGACGCGCTGCCGCTGGCGGTCCACCTCGACCGGGTCGAGGTGCTCGACGGCAGCGCCCCGCTGGTCTGGCTGGTCCACCCCACACCGGAGTTGACCCGGCTGCACGAGGCGGTCTGGGACGTCCTGGCCGGCGCCGACGGGCAGCATCCGTGGCACGTCCCGGGCCGGTGGGTCCCGCACCTGAGCCTCGCGCTGCGCTTCCGCGACCACGACCGGCGGCTGGCTCGGGCGCTCGCCTGCGTCGACCGGCCGTCGGGGCAGTTCGTCGCCGCCCGCAGCTACGACGGCGACACCCGTACGGTCGTCCCGCTCGGGTCGGGGCACCGGGAGCGCTGACCCGGCCCCGCGTCACCGGACACGGGCGGCCCCCGCCGTACCGGGCCCGTGCGACCATCGGCGGATGACCGCCGCCGCCGACGGCCCCCGCCTCGCCGACCTCGCCGCCCTGTTCGCGGACGCCACCCGGGCCACCTTCTGTCTGGCGTTGCTCGACGGGCGGGCCTGGACGGCGGGGGAGCTGGCACAGGCCGCGGGGGTGGCTCCGTCCACGGCCAGTGACCACCTCACCCGGCTGGTCCGCGGCGGGGTGCTGGTCGAACAGCGCCAGGGCCGGCACCGCTACGTCCGGCTGGCCGGCCCGGCGGTGGCGCAGCTGGTCGAGGACCTGGCCGGCCATGCGCCGCCGGCGCCCCGGCCGGCCCGGTCGCTGCGCGCGGCCACCGCCGATGCCGCGCTCGCGCACGCGCGGACCTGTTACGACCACCTCGCCGGCCGGCTCGGCGTCCGGCTGCGCGACGCGTTGCTGGCCCGTGGGCTGCTCGACGCCACGCACGGCCTGACGCTGACCCCGGACGGCCGGAACTGGCTGACCGACCTCGGCGTGCCGGTGAACCCGCCCACCGGGCGTCGCCCGCTGCTGCGGGACTGCCTCGACTGGACCGAGCGCCGGCCCCACCTCGCCGGCGCGCTCGGCGCGGCGCTGTGCCGGCGCTTCGCCGAGCTGGGCTGGACCGCACCCGGCAGCGGCCGCAGCGTCCGGGTCACGCCCGCCGGGGTCGCGGCCCTGGCGGACACTCTTGGGCTGAGCCCCGCCGAGCTGACCCCGCCGGTGCGGGACACCGGCGGTGGCCGCGCCTGACCGGGCCGCCGGCCCGCGCCGGTCGTCCCGCGTGGTCGTCCCGCGCGCCGGGAACTCCCGCCGCCTCCCACCCGACGACACTTCGGCCCACGCCGAACGGAACCGGCCCTACCGTGCGGCGGGTGACCGATTCCTCGCCCCGCATCGCGGCCGTGTCCGACATCCCGCCGTGCGCGCCACCGACCCCCGACGACACCGGTGCCACCTGGACGGTGACCCGGCACGCCGACGTCCGGGCCGCGCTCGTCGACCCCGCCTTCGAGGTGCCGGAGGCCGACCCCGGGCCGCCGGGCACCCTCGCCTGGCTGCGGGCGACGGTCGCCCGGTTCAGCGGCCCCGAGCGGCACCCGCCCCGACGGGCCGCGACGCTCACCGTGCTCGCCGGCCTGGACCCGGACCTGCTGGCCCGCGACGCCGCCCGGCTCACCGTCGCCGAACTCGACCGCCGGGCCGGCCGGGTGGACGTGCCCGCCCGGCTGGCCCGGGACGTACCGCTGCGGGTGCTGGCCGTCCGACTCGGCCTGGCCGACCCGGCGGCGGCCGTGCCGGCGGTCGCCGTGGTGGCCGCCGCCTATCAGCCGGGCGCGGGCCCGGCGGCTGTCCGGCGCGCGGACGACGCGGTGGCGGCCCTGGTGACGAACTGCCCGTCCGGCCCGGACGAGTCGACGGCGCACCGGATCGGCCTGCTGGTGCAGGCCTGCGACGCCACCGCCGGGCTGATCGACGCCGCCACCCGGCACGCCCGGTCCCTGCCGGCCGCCGTGGCCACCCGGGACCTGCTGGGCGAGGTGCTCCGGCTCGACCCGCCGGTACGCGCCACCCGCCGGGTCGCCACCGTCGCCGCCGAGTTGGCCGGGCGGCCGATCCCGGCGGGCGTCGGGCTGCTGCTGCGGTTCGACGCCGCGAACCGTGATCCGGCGGTCTTCACCGACCCGGACCGGTTCACGCCCGGCCGCCCGGCCCTGACCTTCGGCGCTGGTGCGCACGGCTGTCCCGGTGAGCGGCACGCCCTCGCCCTGGCCGCCGGGGTGGTGGACGTGCTGCGCGACCTGAGTCCGCGCGCCGGGGGGCCGCCCCGGCAGGAGCCGGCGCTCACGACCGACCCGAAGGAGGCACGGCGATGACCGACCCGTACGCCGCGTTCCGCGCGCTGCACCGCCCCGGCCGGCCGCTGCTGCTGCCGAACGCCTGGGACCACGCCTCCGGGGCGGCTCTGGCCGCGGCCGGGTACCCGGCGATCGGCACCACCAGCCTCGGCGTCGCCGCGGCCGGCGGCAAGCCCGACGGGGCCGGGGCGACCGGGGTCGAGACGATGCGCCTCGCCACCCTGCTCGTCCGGCTGCCGGTGCTGGTCACGGTGGACGTGGAGGCCGGGTTCGGCGACGACCCCGACGACGTGGCCCGGTACGTCGCGCGGCTGGCGGCGCTCGGCGTGGTCGGGATCAACCTGGAGGACGGCCGGCCCGACGGGACTCTCGCCGACCCCGCAGCCGTGGTCGCCACGATCGCGGCGGTCAAGGCCCGGGTCCCGGCGCTCTTCGTCAACGCCCGCACCGACACCTGGTGGCTACGGGCACCGGACCCCCTCGGACAGGCCCTGCTCCGGGCCCGGGCCTACCGTCGGGCCGGGGCGGACGGTGTCTTCGTGCCCGGGGTGACCGACCCGGCCACGGTCCGGACGCTCGCCGCGCGGGTCGACGCCCCGCTCAACGTCCTCGCCCAGCCGGGCGGACCCGACCTCGACACGCTCGGTCGCCTCGGGGTGGCCCGGGTCAGCACCGGGTCGCTGCTGTTCCGGGCTGCCCTGGCCGCCGTGGTCGGCACCGCCGAGGCGGTCCGCGCCGGCATCGACCCCGGTCCGGGAGTCCCGTCGTACGCCGACGTGCAGGCGATGACGGCGCGTCGCCCTTAGGAGTAGATGGGAAGATTGCTCGGGGTTTTCCGCTTCAGGGTGCTTACGGTGTGTTTCAGGTTCATCCGCACCGTGTCGTACCGGGAGAGGACCCAGACCATGCGTGTGCCCAGCCGAAGTTCCGGACCCCAGCCGTCCGTCGCCTCACCGGCCCCGGCGCGCCGGTCGCCGGGGTCGGCTCGGGCGGTCGCCCGGGTCATGCCGGACCTCGACGCCTACCGCGACGCGGTCACCGACCTGCTGGTCGAAGTCGGCGCGTTGGCCGACGCCACCTCCACCACCGCCCGCCAGGTCCTGCTCGACCAACGGCTGCGTGAACCCGCCATCGCCGCGGTGCTCGACGCCACCCCGCAGGGCTTCATCGGCGCGCGGGAGACCCTGCTGCTGGAGATGGCCCGCTACCAGCCCAACGAGCGCAGCTCCGCCGGCGACCTCACCGCGCTGGTCCGGATCTACCTGCTCTCCCGCATCGACGTGATGTGGTGGCGCGACGCGCCCACCTTCCTCACCGATGAACAGGTGAACACGCACCCCGACATGGTCGACCTGGAATGGCTGCGCCGGCGGGGCATGCTCGCCTTCCGCTACCAGGAACAGCCCGCCACGATCCTCGGGCGCGGCGTGCGGGCCGTCCGCCGGCGGCTACGGCCCGACGCCACCCCGCGCACCGCCGGGGTGAAGTTCCGCCGGGCCCGCCGGGAGATCATCGCGCTCCTCAACGACCTCGCGCGGGAGTTCGACCGGGCCACCCCGGCCGGCACCCCGCCGCTCTGGGTCACCAGCCTGGTGCGCAGCGCCGAGCACCAGTACCAGCTGCGCCGGCTCGGGTACGCCGCGATGGTGCCCAGCGGCCACTGCCTCGGCTGGGCCGTCGACGTGGAGATGAGCTGGTTCACGCGCTTCGGCGCCCGGGACGTCCTCGCCGAGATCCTGCTCGCCCGGCAGGCCGCCGGCGAGCTGAACGTGGTCGACGAGGGGCAGGCCTGGCACCTGTGCCTCGCGCCGGCCGCCCGCGTCCGGCTCCGGGCGGCGTACGAAGCCGAGATGGGAGCCTGAGGCGGATGTGCGGGATCGCGCTCAGCATCGGCCCCGAGGCCGACCCGGCCATCTTCCGCCGGATGCTCGCCGTCCTCGCCCCGCGCGGCGAGGTCACCGAGACCCGGCAGGAGTCCGGGCTGCTCACCGGCGTACGGCGGCTTCGGGTCGTGGACCGGGACCGGGCCGTGCAGCCCTGGACCTCCGACGACGGGCGGTACGTCCTCTGCTACAACGGCGAGGTCTTCAACCACCACGAGCTGCGCCGGGAGCTGACCCGGCTGGGCCACGCCTTCCGCAGCGAGAGCGACACCGAGGTGGTGCTCGCCGCCTTCCGGTACTGGGGTGAGGAGGCGGTGCACCGGCTGCGCGGGGAATGGGCCTTCGCCGTCGTCGAGCGCGCCACCGGCCGGGTGTACCTCGCCCGGGACCCGCTCGGGGTCAAGCCGCTCTACTGGGCCCGTACGCCCGGTTGCCTGCACGTCGCCAGCGAGGTGAAGGCGCTGGTGGGGCACCACGCCCCGGTCGCCGAGGTGCCGCCCGGGCACCACGGCTGGGCCGACTCGGACGGCCGGGTGACGCTGCTGCCGTACCTCGACCTGCTCCGTCTGGGCGAGGGACTGCCCCAGGTGGACGACCCGGACGAGGCCGCCCTGCTCGTCCGTGCCGCACTCACCGACAGCATCCGGATGCGGGTCGACACCGACCTCACCGTCGGGGTGGTGCTCTCGGGGGGTCTGGACAGCTCGCTGGCCCTGCTGCACGTACGCGAGCTGCACCCCGACTGCGTGGCGGTGACGGTCGGGGTGCCGGACAGCCCGGACGTCGCCTACGCCCGGCGGCTCGCCGCCGACCTCGGCGTCGCGCACGAGGTGATCGAGTTGCGCCCGCGCGACATCCGGCTGGGCGAGATCCGGGAGGCGATCCGGATCTCCGAGCTGACCGAGTACGGCGACATCATCAACGCGGTGGTCTCCGTGCCGATCTTCCGGCGGCTGGCTGAGCTGGGGGTCAAGGTGGTGCTGACCGGCGACGGCTCGGACGAGCTGTTCGGCGGCTACCCGATGTACCACGAGGTCGGCCCCGAGCGGGCCCGCCGGCTCTTCCTGCACAAGATCCGCAACCTCGGGCGTACGGAGTTGCAGCGGGTCGACCGGACCAGCATGGACCACGGTGTCGAGGCGCGGGTGCCCTTCCTCGACCTGAGCGTGGTGGAGCTGGCGATGCGGCTGCCCTTGTCGTTGAAGATGCGCGACGGGCAGGAGAAGTGGATCGTGCGGCGAGCCTTCGCCGACGTGCTGCCGGACTACATCCGGCGGCGGCCGAAGAACCCGATGTCGTACTCCTCCGGGTTGCACGAACGGGCCCGGCTCTACAAGCCCTTCTTCGCCCGGCTGCACCGCTCCTTCGGCTACGACCTGCTCGAACCGGTCCGCCGTGACTTCGACGCGGTGCTGACCCGGTGCGGCAACGACCTGGACCGGGCGATCGCCGACGGGCAGGCCCGGCCCGACTACACGGTGCTGGAGCACGCCCGGGACCTGGTCGGCGCGGCGAAGTGGAACGCCGCGCCGCTGGTGCGTCGACTGGTCGGGCCGCGTCCGACCCGCCGCGCCCCGGTGCGCTGAGCCGGCGGCCGGGGTCGCGGAGACCGGAAAACGACGTCCGGTGGACAACGGTCGATCCCTGCCCTAGCTTGCGGGCATGCGGAGGACTCTCGCGGGCGCCGGACTGGCCCTGCTGCTCGCCACCACGGCCTGTGCCGGACCCGGTGCGGACGCCCCACCCCGGCCGGCGGAGCCGACCGCGCCGGCCGCCGACGGGACGCCCACCGCCTCCCGTCAGGACGCCGACGAGGTCGCCCGGACGCTGGCCAGCCTGCGCCGGGTCGACGACCTGCCGCTGTACGAGATGACCTACGTCGGCGGGTACGACCCGACGGTCGGCACCGACGCCCGGCCGGCGTCGAGCCCGTTCGGCTGTTCGCTCTTCGCGGCTGGCGGGGACCCGTCCCGGCCGCTGTTCGCCCGCAACTTCGACTGGGCGGCCCATCCGGCGATGGTGCTGCGTACCGACCCGCCGGACGGCTACGCGTCGGTGTCGATGGTGGACCTGTCGTACCTCGGGGTGGGGCCGGACCCGACGGGGGACCGGCGGCTGCTCAACGCGCCGCTGCTGCCCTTCGACGGGATGAACGAGCGCGGGCTCGCCGTGGGGTTGGCCGCCGACGACCACGCCACGGCGAAGCCGGTGCCGGGCCGGCCCACCGTCGGCTCGGTGCGGATCCTGCGCCTGGTGCTGGACCGGGCGGCCACGGTGGACGAGGCGGTGGCCGTGTTCGAGCGGCACAACCTGGACTTCGACGGCGGGCCGCCGCTGCACTACCTGCTCGCCGACGCGACCGGCCGGTCGGCGGTGGTGGAGTTCGTCGACGGCGCGATGCGGGTGCAGCGCGGCGAGGGGCGCTGGCAGGCGCTGACCAACGTGCCGGTGATCGGCGTGCCGGAGGCGAAACGACGTGACGACCGGCGGTACGGGGTCATCGCCGCGGCGCTGGAGCGGTCCGGGGCGGTGGTGGACGCCCCGGCGGCACTGCGCCTGCTCGATGAGGTACGACAGGGGCACACCCGCTGGTCGGTGACGTACGAACTGCGCAGCGGTGAGGTCCGGCTGGTCCCCGCGGGCGGCGGCGAGCGCCGCTACCGGCTGCCGGTGAGCTGACCGGCGTACGCGCGAGGGCCCGGCCCCCGACGGGGACCGGGCCCTTCGTGTCGTCGCCCTTACCAGCTCAGGTAGCCGGCCTGGGTCTGCACGTTGAGCTCACGGAAGTGGACCAGGTTGGCCGTCCACGTCCGCCAGTCGTTCAGCTCCAGCACGTCCAGGCCCTTCTGGATGTCGCTGGAGTAGATGTGCCCGTTGTAGTAGTACGTCGACCAGGCGCCACCGATGGTGAGCTGGGTGTCCGACAGCGGGCCGCGCTCCCAGTAACCGATCTCCTTCGGCCTGGCCGAGTCGGTGAAGTCCCAGACCGACACGCCGCCCTGGTACCAGGCCTGGACCATGATGTCGCGGCCGAAGACCGGGACCAGCGAGCCGTTGTGCGCCACGCAGTTCTCGGTGTCGGCGTTGGTCCGGGGGATCTTGTAGTAGCTGCGGAACACCATCTGCCGGGCGTCGCCGCGGCCGGTGATGTCGTAGATCGCGTCCGCGCCGCGGTTCGGGCCGACGGTCTCGTTGCAGGTGGCCGCGCCGCCGCCACCCAGCTCGTCGGTGAAGACGACCTTGGTGCCGGCGTTGTTGAACGTGGCCGAGTGCCAGAACGCGAAGTTGACCGTGTCGCGCACCCGGTTGATCACCCGGGGCGCCTCCCGGTCACGGATGTCGAGCAGGACGCCGTCGCCCATGCAGGCGCCGGCCGCGATGTCCTTCGTCGGGTAGGCGGTGATGTCGTGGCAGCCGCTGGTCGCCGACGCCTGCCCCGGGATGCCGGCGTAGCCGCCGTCCGGGAAGAGGTTCGGGGTGGCCACCACGGCCGCCTCGGTGGGCTTCTTCACCGGCACCTTGACGATGGAGATCGAGTCGTGCGGCGGCTGGCAGTCCGGGAACTCGGCGCGTGGGCTGTACGACGAGACGTACAGGTAGACCGAGCGGCGGTCCTTCGCCGGGACCAGGGTGTGGGTGTGCGAGCCGCAGGCGGTCTCGACCGACTTGAGGTAGCGCGGGTTGGCCTTGTCGCTGATGTCGAAGACCTTGATGCCCTCCCAGGACTCCCTGACCGAGGCCGGCTGCGCCACGCTGGCGCACGAGTCGTCGCTGCGGGAGGAGTCGGTGGAGAGGAAGAGCAGGTCGCCGTAGATGGAGATGTCGTTCTGCGAGCCGGGGCAGAGCACCTGCGACACGATCTTCGGCGCGGCGGGCCGGCCGATGTCGTAGATGACGAACCCGTTGTAGTTGCCGACGAATGCGTAGCGGCCCTGGAAGGCCATGTCGGTGCCGAACGCGCCGGCGGTGTCGAACGGCGCCTGCTTGGGCACGTTGGCGATCTGGCGCAGGTTGGGGCTGCTGGAGATCTCGTCGACGCCGAGGCCGCTGGTCGCGACCGGCTGCGCGGCGGTGGCGACGGCCGCCTCCGCGTCGGGCGCCGCGGCCGCGTGGGCGGGAACGGTGGTGAGGCTGGCGACCAGCAGGCCGGCGGCGACCATGCTGGCGGTCTTCAGTTGCCGTCGTCCGGGGAGGGAGAATCTGGTCATCGGCAGGGCCCTTCAAGAAGGGGAGGACGATTCTGGACACCCTACCGCCCTGCGATGGCCATCGATGTGATCTGCGTCACATTAGCGCTCCGTCGTCAATGGATACGATCGCTGTCACCTCGATCGGAGGGGGAATGGCATGACCGTCCGACGTGGACAGACCTTGCTCGTCGTCACAGTCGCGGCCGTGGTGCTGGTGGCGCTGGCGCTCGTCCTGCGACCCGCCGACCGGCCCACCCCGGTCACGGCCGACGCGACCGGTCAGCCGACGCCCACCCCCGCGTCGACGGACGGCCCCTCGGTGATCGTGCCCGGCCGACCGGGCGAGTCGGCCGTCACCCGCCCCGCGCACGAGGTCCGCGACACCGCCGCGCCCCGCTACAACTCCCTCGACGTCTGGTTCGTGCGGATGATGATCCCGCACCACCAGCAGGCCCTCCAGTTGGCGCAGCTCGCCCCCGACCGGGCCGGCAGCCCGAAGGTCAGGGCGGTGGCCGACCGGATCCGCGGCGCGCAGGGGCCGGAGATCGGCATGATGCGCGGGTGGCTCAGCGCCCGTGGCCTCGCCGCCGACGTCCCCGGCCACGACCACGGCACCATGCGGGGCATGCAGTCGCCCGAGGCGATCCGGGCGCTGACCGACGCCCGGGGCGCCGAGTTCGACCGGCTCTTCGTGCGGATGATGACCGATCACCACGACGGCGCGGTGCGGATGGCCACCGACCTGCTCAAGGTCGGCGTCGACCAGCAGCTCAACGAGTTCGCCAACTCCGTGGCCACCGAGCAGGCGGTCGAGATCGCCCGCATGCGCGAACTCGTCTGAGTCACCGCCCGGCCCGCCGGCGGGCGCCCCGCCCGATCACCGTCCGGCCGTCGGAGCGGACGTATCGACGCTGGTGGGAGCACGTACGCTGGGTGACCGTGTACCGTGAGGTCCTCGGCCGCCCGCTGCGCTCCGTCGCCTTCGACGTGCTCGTCTCCGGCGTCGTGGTGCTCTTCGCCGTGGTCGGCGTGGTGGCGCAGCCCGGTGGCGCGATGGCCACCCTGGTCGGCTGCGCCATGGCCGTCGCCCTGCTGTTCCGCCGGACGCACCCGTCCACGGTGGCCGCGGCGGTGGCCGTGCTCGCCCTGGTCCAGGTGGTCGCCGGCTGGGGGCCGCTCGCCTTCGACATCGGCGTGCTGATCGCCCTCTACAGCGTGGTCAAGTACGCCGACCGGCTCCGCGACGGCGTGCTCGCCGGCGTCGTCGCGGGCATCGGCGTGCTGCTGGCCGCCTCACAGACGGTCGGCAACCCGGCCTGGTGGGCCGCCGCGGCCTACTTCGGGCTGGTCACCGGCGGGGTCTGGCTGGCCGCGCTGAACGTCCGCACCCGCCGGCTCTACGTGCTCACCCTGGAGGAGCGGGCCGCCACGCTGGAACGGGAGCGGGAGGCCGAGGCACGCGCCGCGGTCGCCGGGGAGCGGGCCCGGATCGCCCGTGAGCTGCATGACGTGGTGGCGCACAGCATGGCCGTGATGATCGTCCAGGCCGACGGGGCCCGGTACCTGCTCGACCGGGACCCGCAGACCGCGAAGGCGGCGGTCAAGGTGGTCGCCGACACCGGCCGGCAGGCGTTGGAGGAGATGCGCCGGCTGGTGGACGTACTGCGGGAGCCGAGCCCACCGGAGCCGGCGGCCGCGCCCGGCGCGACGGGTGACCCGGACCGCGACGGGCTCGCCGAGCCGGAGCACCGTCGGCCCGCGGTGGCCGAGTTGCCCGCCCTGCTGGACCGCTTCCGCGACGCCGGTCTACGGGTCCGGCACACCGTGCGGGGCGAGCCGCCGGCCCTGCCCCCGGGGCTGGACCTCACCGTCTACCGGGTGGTGCAGGAGGCGCTGACCAACGCCCTCAAGCACGCCGGGGTGGGCGCGGACGTCACGGTCACCCTCGACCACGACCCGGACGCCGTCGTGGTCCGGGTCGTCGACGACGGGCGCGGCCGCCCGCCGGTCGCTCCCGCGCCGTCCGGCGGACACGGCCTGGTCGGCATGCGCGAGCGGGTCGGCGTGTACGACGGCAGCCTCACCTCCGGCCCCCGACCGGCCGGGGGCTGGCAGATCGAGGCACGGCTACCGCTACCGTCGACGCCCGGGACGGAGGTGATCGCGGCATGACGGTCCGGGTGGTGATCGTGGACGACCAGGCGCTGGTCCGCGCCGGGTTCCGGATGGTGCTGGACTCCCAGCCCGACCTGGCGGTCGTCGGCGAGGCGATCGACGGCGCGGACGCGCTGCGGGTGCTCGCCCGCACCGAGGCGGACGTGGTGGTGATGGACGTCCGGATGCCGACCATGGACGGGGTGGAGGCGACCCGGCGGATCTGCCGGGACAACCCCGGCGCACCCCGGGTGCTGGTGCTCACCACCTTCGACACCGAGGCCGACGCGTTCGCCGCGCTCCAGGCCGGGGCGAGCGGCTTCCTGCTCAAGAACGTGCCCCCGGAGGAGTTGCTCGCCGCGATCCGGGTGGTCGCCGCCGGGGACTCGGTGGTCGCGCCGTCGATCACCCGCCGGCTGCTCGACCGGTTCGCCGACCGGCTCGGACCGGGGCCCGCCGAGGACCCCCGGCTGGCCCGGCTTACCGAACGGGAGCGGGAGATCCTGCTGCTCGTGGCCCAGGGGCTGTCCAATGCCGAGATCGCCGCCCGGGTGCACGTGGCCGAGGCGACCGTGAAGACCCACGTCGGGCGGATCCTGGCCAAGCTCCGGCTCCGCGACCGGGTGCAGGCGGTGGTGCTGGCGTACGAGAGCGGACTGGTCACCCCGGGCGGCTGAGCCGGCGGGTACGACCTGGGTCGTACGGGACCGCCCGGACAGGGGCGACCCGGGGCGTACCGACCTCGACCGCGCGGGCGGACGCCACCGCCGGGCGCGCTGCCTAGCGTCGGAGACGTACCTGGTCACCGACTGCACGCAGGAGCAACCCGCATGTCCCTCGCCCCACCTCCGGTCCGTACCGGCGTCGCGGTCGCCGCCCGCGGCCTGCGCAAGGAGTACGGCCACGGCACCGCCCGCGTCGTCGCGCTCGACGGCGTCGACGTCGGCTTCGCCGCCGGCGCGTTCCACGCCGTCATGGGCCCGTCCGGCTCCGGCAAGTCGACCCTGCTGCACTGTCTGGCCGGCCTGGACAGCCCCACCGCCGGCACGGTGCGCATCGGTGACACCGACACCGCCCGCCTCGACGACCGGCGGCTCACCCTGCTGCGGCGCGACCGGATCGGCTTCGTGTTCCAGAAGTTCAATCTGCTGCCGGCGCTGACCGCCGAGGAGAACATCGTGCTCCCGCTGGCCATCGCCAACCGCCGGCCCGAGGCGACCTGGCTGCGGCAGGTGGTCGCCGCCGTCGGTCTCGCCGACCGGCTGGGGCACCGGCCCGGTGAGCTCTCCGGCGGTCAGCAGCAGCGGGTCGCGCTGGCCCGTGCCCTGGTCACCCGCCCGGAGGTGATCTTCGCCGACGAACCGACCGGCAACCTCGACTCCCGCTCCGGCGCGGAGGTGCTGCGGCTGCTGCGGGAGGCCGTCGACACCCTCGGTCAGACCGTGGTCATGGTGACCCACGATCCGGTCGCCGCCGCGTACGCCGACCGGGTGGTCTTTCTCGCCGACGGCCGGCCGGTGCGCGAACTCACCGCGCCCACCGCCGAGCGGGTGCTGGACACCCTCGCCGGCCTGGACCGGACGGCCGAGCAGGACGGCTCCCGGGTCGCCGCGACCGACGCCCGGCGGGGGCGGTGACGGGCATGATCCGGATCACCCTGCGGTCGCTGCGCGCCGACGCGCTGCGGCTGCTGCTCTCCTCCCTGGCCATCGTGCTCGGGGTGGCCTTCGTCGCCGGCACCCTGATGGTCACCGACAGCATGAAGGCCGGCGCGTACGCCCGCGCCGGCACCTTCGACCGGCACACCGACGTCGGCGTCTACGCCGACGAGCAGCCTCTTCCGCCGGCCCTGGTCGACCGGGTGCGCGCGGTCGACGGGGTGGCCGCCGCCGAGGGGGAGCTGACCGGCTCGGCCGGTGTGGTCGGCTCCGACGGCCGGCCGGTGCTCGGCTACGCCGTGCTCGCCGCCATCCCCACCGACCCGGCCCTGCGCTCGTACGACGTGACCGCCGGCCGGTTGCCGGACCGCCCCGGCGAGGTCGTCCTCGACGCCCCCACCGCCGAGGAGGAGGGCTTCGCCCTCGGCGCTCCGGTCCTCGTCGGTGGCGTGAGCGGGGCGGCCCGGCCGTACACCCTGGTCGGCACCGTGGACGTGGCCGGCACCTCCCGCGACGTCGGCGGCCCCTTCATCGGCCTGGTCGGTGCCGACGCCCTCGCCGTGACGGGCGAGCAGGGGTACGGCCGGATCATGGTGGCCGCCGCCCCCGGCACCTCCCGGGAGGCGCTGGCCGAACGGCTGAGCGGGGTGGCGGGCCCGGGCACGACGGTGTGGACCCGGCAGCAGATCCTCGACGCGGCGGTCGACGACGCGGTGCGCGACCTGGAGCAGTTCGGCCTGGTCCTGCTGACGTTCGCCGGGGTCGCCATGGTGGTGGCCGGTTTCGTCATCGCCAACACCTTCGCCATCGTGCTCGCCCAACGGACCCGCCGTACCGCCCTGCTGCGGCTGATCGGCGCCACCCGGGGGCAGGTCTTCCGGGCGGCGCTGCTGGAGGCGGCGCTGCTGGGCCTGGCCGCCTCCGTGCTCGGCGTGCTGGCCGGCGCCGGCCTGGCCGCCGGTATGGCGGCCGTGCTGTCCGCGCTGGACGTGCCGGTCCCGATCGGGCCGACCCTGTCCGGGCCGACCGTGCTGCTCTGCCTGCTGCTGGGCACCGGCATCACCGTGGCGGCCGCGTACCTGCCGGCGTGGCAGGGCACCCGGGTGGCCCCGGCGGCCGCGCTCACCGACTCGTCCGTGCAGGTGACCCGCGGGGCGGGCCGGGCACGCCTGACGACCGGCGCGGTCGTCTCCGCCGCCGGGGTCGCGGCGCTGGGGTTCGCCGCCACCGTCGGCCAGATCGTGCTGGTCGCCGTCGGCGGGGTGCTGACCTTCTTCGGCATCGTGCTCTACGGGCCGGTGCTGGTGCCCGCTCTGGTCCGGCTCTTCGGCGCGCCGGTCCGGCGGCTGCTCGGCGCCACCGCCGCCCTGGCGGTGGCCAACGCCGTGCGCAACCCCCGCCGGGTCTCCGCCACCGCCACCGCCCTGGTCATCGGCATCGGGCTGGTCTCGGCGTTCGTGGTCGGGGCGGGCAGCGTCAAGGTGGGCATCGAGCGCAGCGTGGATGCGCGGATCGGGGTGGACTACCTGGTCACCGGCATCGGTGGCGGCCTGCCGGCCACGCTTGCCGGCGAGCTGGCCGCCCGCCCGGAGCTGGGCGTGGTGCACGAGCACCGCAGCCGGGTCGCCGACGGTGTCGAGATCCGGTCCGCCCATCCCGAGCTGGTCGGGCGCAGCCTGTCCGGTGTGGTCGCCGGGGACGTCGACGACCTGCGGTCGGGCACGGTGCTGGCGCACCGTGAGCTGGCCGAGGCCCGTGGGTGGGCGGTCGGCTCACCGGTCGTCCTGGCCGGGCGGACGTTCCGGGTGGCCGCGGTGGTCACCGCCGGCGAGCCGTCCCCGGCGCCGGCACGGGTGCCGGCGGGTCACCTGGTGGACGTGGTCGACGCGGACTTCGCTGCTCTCTTCCCGACCGAACGCGGGTACCTGGCCGAGGTCGAGCCGGCGGACGGGGTGAGCGCCGCGCGGGCCCGGGCGGCTGTCGAGACGGTCGTCGCCCGCCATCCGACGGTGAACCTGATGGACCAGGCCGCCTACAAGAAGATGCTCACCGGCACGGTGGACATGCTGCTGGCCTTCGTCACCGCCCTGCTCGGTCTGGCCGTGGTGATCGCGCTGGTCGGCGTCGCGAACACGCTCAGCCTCTCGGTCGTCGAGCGGACCCGGGAGAACGGGGTGCTGCGTGCCGTCGGCCTCACCCGGGGTCGGATGCGGGCGATGCTGGCGGTGGAGGCGGTGCTGACGGCAATGGTCGGGGCGGTGCTCGGGGTGGCGTTGGGCATCGGGGTCAGCGCCGGGGCGATGGCGTTCGTGGCGAAGATCAGCGGCGACTTCACGCTGGTGCTGCCCTGGGGGCGGCTCGCGGGGATCTTCTCGGTGGCGGTGCTCGCCGCGCTGGCCGCCTCGGTGCTGCCGGCCCGCCGCGCGTTGGCCCGGCCGGTCGTGGAGGCGCTCGGCGTCGAGTGAACGGGTGCGCCGGGTCGGTGCGGTCACCCGGGCCCGGTCACCCGGGCGCACGGGCCCGGGCCGGAGTCGCTCCACCACCGGGACCCCGGCACCGGTCGCGGCTGTCGAAGACGTACCGGGTGTGCCGGGACACGAAGCAGTCGTGGTCGGTTGCCGGGGCCCCGCGTCCTCAGGCGCCGGCCGGCGGCGGTTCCTCGATCGGCGGCGTCGTGGTGGTGGGCGGCGGGTCGGCCGGTTTGGTGGTGGTCGGCGGCGGATCCGTCGGCGCGCTGGTCGGCGGGTCGGCCGGGGTGGTCGGCGCGGTCGCCGTCGGCGTCGGCTCGGTCGAGCCGCTCGGCACCGGCGACGGTGTGACGGTCACCGTGGCCGACGGGCTGGTGCTCGGAGCCCATGAGCGGTCGGGACGCTCCGGCCGGTAGGTGTCCTCCTCCACCGGGGTCGCCGGTAGCTCCTCCGGTTCGCTCGGCACGGCCGACGGCGGGGTGCTCTTGATGTTGGTGGCTCCGTCGCCGGTCTCCTTGGCCGCGCCCAGCGCCGCGCCCAGGGCGGTGAGCGCCACCAGCACCACGGCCAGCGCGCCGACCAGTGAGCCCCGCCGCCCTCGCCCGCGAGGGGCCTGCGCGACGGTCGCCGCGGGCAGCACCGGCAGGTCGTCGCGGGTGGCGGTCGGGCCGGCCGCGCCCCGCAGCACGGGAGCCACCAGCGCGGTCGCCGCGCCACCCTGGTCGCCGAGCGTGGCCCGGGCGGCTGCGGCCATCTCCGCGCCGGTGCCGAAGCGGTCCGCCGGGTCCTTCGCCAGCGCGCGCGTCACCAGCGCGCGGACCGACGCGGGGATGTCCTCCGGCAGCGCCGGCGGCTCGTCGTCCAGGTGCCGTACCGCCACCTGGAGGGGGTTGTCGCCGGTGAACGGCGGGCCGCCGGTGAGGCAGCAGTACGCCACCGCGCCCAGCGCGTAGATGTCGGTGGCGGCCGAGACGGGGCGGCCGGAGGCCTGCTCCGGCGCCATGTAGAGGGCCGTCCCGGGCACCGCGTTGGCGCTGGTGATGCTCGTCACATTGGTCGATCGGGCCACGCCGAAGTCGACCAGCACCACCGTGCCGTCCTCCTGCACCAGCAGGTTGCTCGGCTTGACGTCGCGGTGCACGATCCCGCCGGCGTGTGCGGCGTGCAGCGCCTGGGCGGCCTGCGCCACGATCGACATCGTCTCGTCGACGTCCAGGTGCCCGGCGGTCTCGATCCGTCGGGACAGCGGCTCACCCTCGACGAACTCCATGACCAGGTAGTCGGCCCGGCCGCCGTCGTCGAGCCGGTCCTCGCCGCAGTCGAAGACCTGCACGATGCCCGGGTGGCGCAGGGCTGCCATGATGCGGGCCTCGGCGCGGAAGCGGGCGATGAAGTCGGGGTCGGAGACCAGTGCGGGCAGCAGCACCTTCACCGCGACCCGGCGGCCCAGGACGAGGTCCGTGGCACGCCAGACGTCGCCCATGCCGCCGGTGGCGACACGTTCGTCCAGGCGGTAGCGACCGCTGAGCACGACTTCCGATGACAACACCTCAATACCGTACCCAGAGGTCGCGAGAAGGACTCACGGTGATCTCCCTGTCGTCGTGCCCGGCCGTACCGCCCGTGGACACCTCCGGCGGGGCGCATGAACAGTGCGTGATGATGCGCGAACCCCGTGTCACAATGGCGGCGGTGCGGCCGGCGAGGTCGGGGCGAACCGCCCGGGACGGGACGCACCGGCTGCGGCGGCCTGCCCAGGTGGCGTCCGGATCGCCGTTGTCGTTACGCTGACTCGCCGCTGCGAGAGGTAGAGATTTCTCACTCTTCCCGGATGCGGCGTTGACTTGTCCGTTCGGCGATCCGCTCCTAGCGTTAGCGCGACTCGGGCCAGCCCACGGTGCCGGCACGCTACGGCATCTCCGCCGACGGGCCGTATTGTCGCGGCGAGTGTCCAGACATGCCGCCCGGGCCGACCGGCACGGGCGTGATCAGGTCGGCGGGGGGCTGATGGTTCGCGATGGGGTCCGGCTGCCGGGCCGGAGGGTGCGCGACCACGCACGTCCGCCGGCCGTGGGGCGGGCCGGACGGCAGGGACGGCGGACGCATGACCGGTGAGCTGACCGAGGCCGTGGCCGCGGCGCAGGCCGGCGACGAGGACGCCTTCCGCTTCCTCTACCGCAACCTCCAGCCTGGCCTGTTGCGGTACCTGACCGCCCTGGTCGGCGCGGACGCCGAGGACGTCGCTTCGGAGACCTGGCTGCAGATCTCCCGGGACCTGCCCAGCTTCACCGGCGGGGAGTTCCGCGCCTGGACGGTCACCATCGCCCGTAACCGGGCGATGGACCACCTGCGTCGGCAACGCCGTCGGCCCTCCCTGCCGGTGCCCGTGCAGGCGTTGAGCGAGCTGGCCGGGGACGCCGACACCGCGGAGCGGGCCGGTGAGACGATCGGTACCGAGTCGGCGCTCGCGCTGATCGCCACCCTGCCCCCACGGGAGGCGGAAGCGGTGCTGCTGCGGGCGGTGATCGGCCTCGACGCCGAGACCGCCGGCCGGGTCCTCGGCAAGCGGCCGGGCGCGGTCCGCACCGCCGCGCACCGCGGGCTGCGCCGCCTGGCCGCAATGCTGGAACGCCAGGGCTCGCCCCGGTCGGCCGGTGGTGAGGAGCGCGCCGTCGCACCCCGGCCCCGACGTGGCCGGCAGGCTCCCGACGCCTCCCGCGCCGAGCCGGCGGACGGATGACGTGAGGGGAAACTGGATGGACTTCCGCCGCTCCGACAGCGCGGACCACCCCGCCGAACGGGCCCGGTCCGAGCGGCTGCTCGACGCGGCCCGCACCGGTGCGTCCGGCGACGTCGACCCGCTGGCCCGGCTGCTCTCCGCCGCGGCCGGCCCGACCCGGCCCGGCGAACTGGCCGGGGAGGACGCAGCGGTGGCCGCGTTCCGGGCCGCCCGCGCCGCCGGGCCCGCCGCGGTCGCCCCGCCCCGGCGGCGACGCGGCCTCACCACCGGTGTCGTCGCCTGGATCGCCGGCGTCGCGGCCACCGCCACCGCCGGCGTCGCCTTCGCCGCCGTGACCATCGACCGTCCCACCGGGCCGGAGCGGCCTCCCCGGCCGTCCGCCCCGGCCCCGACCTCCGCCGACGACACACCGGACCGGACCGGCACGCCCACCGGCGGCACCTCCTCCGGCGGCCCGTCCGCCACGCCGGGCCCGGTGCCCTCCACCGCAGCCGGCTCCGACCGACCCGGTGCTCCCGGCGGGCCGGCGGGCACCGCGCAGCTCACCGGGCTGTGCCGCGGCTACCTGGCCAAGCCGGCGGCGCAGCGGGAGAAGGCGCTGCGCACCCCGGCGTACGCCGACCTGGTGGACGCCGCAGGCGGGGCCGAGCGGGTCGACGCGTACTGCCAGGGCCTCGTACCCGAACAGTCGCCGGCCGCCGTCTCCCCGGAGCCGTCCCGGGCCCGCCCGACGCCCGAGGTGCGGCCGAGCCGGAACGGTTAGGGCCCCATTCTCGAAGTGCGGTCCGGAGCCCCAGGCCAGGGCGGTCCCGAGGTCTCCGGTGACCGATGCGCGTCAGAGTGGGTCGAGGCGAGCCTTGAGCAGGCAGAACTCATTGCCTTCAAGGTCGGCCAGGACATGCCACTGCTCCTGCCCTGTCTGGCCGATGTCGGCCGGGCGCGCACCGAGCCGCAGAAGGCGTTCGAGTTCGGCGTCCTGATCGCGGTCGGTGGCGTTGACGTCGATGTGCAGCCGGGATTTCCCCTTCTCCGGCTCATCCCTGCGACTGAGGAAGATCGTCGGCTGCGGACCACCGAACCCTTCGCGCGGCCCGATCTCCACCGAGCCGTCGTCCTCGCGATCGAGCACGACGAAGTCCAGTACCTCGCACCAGAACCGCGCCAGCACCTCAGGGTCGCGGCAACCGAGCACGAGCTCACTGATACGACACGCCATCGACGAACCTACTCTCAGCCTGGGAACAGCCGGGGGCGCACACGCGAACCTATGGCTCCCAGTAGTGACAACAGTTCCGTGACCGTATCGGACGAGGCGATGCACGGGCGAAATGATTTCCGGGCCGCTCCTGTCCGGGCAGCCGGGTGAGCGACCCTGCCACCCCGGCGGAGGCGCTACCGCCGACCCTCGCCCGCTCACTGCGCCTGGCCGCCGCCCCGCCCTCCCGCGCCAGATGCCCGGCGGTCGCCTCCTCGTGCGCCGGAGGACGCGCACCGATCCCGCCGGGCACCGACTTCCCTTGTCGGGCGAGGACGGGTACGCCGCGTGGGACGGTCGAAGAGACTTCACAGAAATTTTTCCCCGTCCGGTCGGCGCGATCCGTCTGCTAGACAGAAGATGGTGTGAGTCACGGGCACCCGGCCGGTGACGGTCGGTGCGGTCGTGGTGGCGGTTAACCGGAGTCCAGCGTCGGGAGGGGGACCATCTCGTGGTGACGTCGCCGGAGTTGGACCGGACGACAGTGCTGCGTGAGGCGGGGTCCGCCGCGGCCCACCTGGCCCGGATCTGTTTCAAGACCGGCCCTCCGGTCCACACCGGCGTCGAACTGGAATGGACCGTGCACGACGCCGCCGACCCCGCTCGACCGGTGGACCGGGAGCGGTTGCTGGCGGCGCTGGGGCGGCACAGCCCCGTGACCCTGGACAGCACCAGCCCCGCCCTGCCGCTCCGGCACGGCAGCAGCGTGACCGTTGAGCCCGGCGGGCAGGTGGAGGTGTCCACCGCGCCCCGACCGTCGGTCGCCGCGCTGATCCTGGCCACCGAGGCCGACATCGCCGAGTTGGAAGCGCTGCTGGCGCCGGTCGGCCTGGTCCTCGGCCGCACCGGCATCGACCCGCACCGGGCGCCCCGGCCGGTCGTCGAGACCCCCCGCTATCGCGCCATGCGCCGCGTCTTCGACAGCCGGGGCCCGGCCGGACGCACCATGATGTACAGCACCGCCGGCCTGCAGGTCTGCCTCGACGCGGGGGAGCCGGCCGACCTGGCGCAGCGGTGGGCCACCGTGCACGCGGTCGGGCCGCCACTGGTGGCCGCCTTCGCCACCGCCGACCGGCACGCCGGCCGCCCGACCGGCTGGGCCTCCGCGCGGATGGCCGCCTGGCTGGCTATCGACCCGGCCCGCACCCGCCCGGTCTGGTCGCCGTACCGGTCAGACGAGGACCCGGTCGCGGCCTGGACCCGGTACGTCCTCGCCGCCCCGCTGCTCTGCCTGCGGCACGACGGCCCGGACTGGACGCCACCTCCCGGGGTGACCTTCGCCGACTGGCTCGACGGGGCGTTGCCCCGACCGCCCACGACCGACGACCTGGAGTACCACGTCAGCACCCTCTTCCCACCGGTACGGCCGCGCGGCTACCTGGAGGTGCGCTACCTGGACGCCCAGCCCGGCGCGGGATGGACGGTCCCGCTGGCCGTGCTGACCGCCCTGCTGGCCCGCGACGACACCACCCGCGCGGCCCGGGAGATCGCCGTGCCGGTGGCCGACCGCTGGCACGCCGCCGCCCGGCGCGGCCTGGCCGACCCGTCGCTGGCGCGGGCGGCCACCGCCCTGCTCGACCTGGCGGCGGAGGCGCTTTCCGGGCTGGACCTGCCGGCACAGACCCACACGGAGACGATTCGAGGGATCCGGCGGCGACGCGCCGCCGCGGAGAGGGGGCACCGGTGACCACGACCGAGGAGCCGGGCACGGAGACGGAACGGCTGCGCAGCCGGATCGCGGCGGAGCTGGAGCGTACCCGCGCCCGCACCGTTTCGCTCACCGAGGCGGTCGACGACGGCGACCTGATGCGCCAGCACTCGCCGCTGATGTCCCCCCTGGTCTGGGACCTGGCCCACGTGGGCAACCAGGAGGAGCTCTGGCTGGTGCGGGACGTCGGGGGCCGGGAGCCCGTCCGGCGGGACATCGACGACCTGTACGACGCGTTCAAGCAGCCCCGCAAGGATCGGCCGGCACTGCCGCTGCTGCCGCCGGCCGAGGCGCGCACGTACGTGTCGACGGTCCGGGACAAGGTCTACGACCTGCTGGACGGGATCCGTTTCACCGACCGGCCGCTGGTCGCCGACGGGTTCGCCTTCGGCATGATCGTGCAACACGAGCAGCAGCACGACGAGACGATGCTCGCCACCCACCAGCTGCGCTCCGGGCCGGCGGTGCTGGACGCGCCCCCGCCGCCCGAGCCGCGGGCCCGTGTCGGCGGCGAGGTGCTGGTGCCGGCCGGCCCGTTCACCATGGGCACCTCCACCGACCCGTGGGCGCTGGACAACGAGCGCCCCGCGCACACCGTCGAGCTGCCCGCGTACGTCATCGACGCCGCCCCGGTCACCAACGGCCGCTACCGCGAGTTCATCGCCGACGGCGGGTACGACGACCCCCGCTGGTGGAGCGAGGCCGGC
Source organism: Micromonospora halophytica (assembly GCF_900090245.1). Taxonomy (GTDB): domain Bacteria; phylum Actinomycetota; class Actinomycetes; order Mycobacteriales; family Micromonosporaceae; genus Micromonospora; species Micromonospora halophytica. The sequence continues at coordinate 93,425 of NZ_FMDN01000004.1, read as the reverse complement.
TGGCGTCACCGCCGGGAGGCGGGGCTGACCGCGCCCCTGCACTGGCGGCGCGACGGCGACGGTTGGGCGTACCGGCGCTTCGGCCGGTGGTCGCCGGTCCGCGACGACGAGCCGGTGGTGCACGTCTGCTGGTACGAGGCGGAGGCCTTCGCCACCTGGGCGGGCCGGCGGTTGCCCACCGAGGCCGAGTGGGAGAAGGCGGCCCGCTGGGACCCGGCCACCGGTCGCTCCCGCCGGTACCCGTGGGGCGACGAGGACCCGACCGGCGACCACGCCAACCTGGGGCAGCGCCACCTGCGGCCGGCCCCGGTGGGGGCGTATCCGGCCGGCGCCTCCCCGCTCGGGGTGCACCAGTTGATCGGCGACGTGTGGGAGTGGACCTCGACCACCTTCCGCGGCCACCCCGGCTTCACCGCCTTCCCCTACCGGGAGTACTCCGAGGTCTTCTTCGGTGACGACTACCGGGTGCTGCGCGGTGGCTCGTTCGGCACCGACCGGGCAGCCTGCCGGGGCACCTTCCGCAACTGGGACTACCCGATCCGGCGGCAGATCTTCAGCGGCTTCCGCTGCGCCCGCGACGCGCGAGACGAGGAGGCGCACGGGTGACGGGGCGTACCCGCTGATGTGTCGACATCTGGCCTACCTGGGGCCGCCGGTCAGCCTGCGCTCGCTGCTGTTCGACCCGCCGTACTCGCTGGTGCGGCAGTCGTGGGCGCCACGGGACATGCGCGGCGGCGGGACGGTCAACGCGGACGGCTTCGGCGTCGGCTGGTACCCGGGCGACGGCGAGCCGGTGCGGTACCGGCGGGCCCAGCCGATCTGGGGCGACGTCACGTTGCCGGGCCTGGCGGAGGTCACCACGGCCGGCGCGGTGCTGGCTGCCGTGCGCTCGGCCACCGACGGCATGCCGGTGCAGGAGTCCGCGGCGGCGCCCTTCGCCGAGGGGCGCTGGCTGTTCAGCCACAACGGGGTGGTGCGGGGCTGGCCGGACTCGGTGGTGTCGCTCGCCGCCGCCCTGCCGGTGCGTGACCTGCTGACCCTGGACGCCCCGACCGACTCCGCCCTGCTCTGGGCGTTGCTCCGGCACCGGCTGCGCTCCGGCGTGGACCCGGCCGAGGCGGTCGCCGCCACGGTCGGCGAGGTCGAGAAGGCCGCCCCCGGGTCGCGGCTGAACCTGCTGCTCACCGACGGGCGGACGGTGGTGGCCAGCGCGGCCGGGCACGCCCTGTCGGTACGCGCCACGCCGGAGGCGGTGCTGCTGGCCTCCGAGCCGCACGACGACGACCCGGGCTGGCGGCCGGTGCCGGCCGGGCAGCTGGTGGTGGCTACCTCGACCTCGGTGCGTACGCGCGCTCTGGCAGGCGCCTGACGCCACAGGAGTTTCGCAGCTGGAGACAGGGACATCTCGCCCAACGAAAGGGACAGCTCATGAGCGCGGAGCCACTGGAGATCTATCTTGAGGAGCAGGACCTCGGCCGCAGTCTGCGCGAGGACGTACGCGTCGGGCTGACCGCCGACGCCAAGTGGCTGCCACCGAAGTGGTTCTACGACGCCCGGGGCAGTGAGCTGTTCGAGGAGATCACCCGGCTGCCGGAGTACTACCCGACCCGGGCCGAGCGCGCGGTGCTGGCCGAGCGGGCCGCCGACATCGCCGAGCTGACCGGCGCGAAGACCCTGATCGAGCTGGGCTCGGGGTCGTCGGAGAAGACCCGGCTGCTGCTGGACGCGTTCACCCGGCGCGGCGGGCTGGGCACCTTCGTGCCGCTGGACGTGTCGGTGAGCGCGCTGCGCCAGTCCACCGAGCAGATCGCGCAGGACTACCCGGGCCTGCGGGTACGCGGCATCGTCGGCGACTTCACCCGGCAGCTGGACCGTCTTCCGACCGGTGGGCGGCGGCTGGTGGTCTTCCTCGGCGGCACCATCGGCAACCTGATGCCGGCCGAGCGGGCTGGCTTCCTGCGCGCCATGCGCGACGCCCTGGAGGCGGGGGACCGGCTGCTCATCGGCACCGACCTGGTCAAGGACCCGGGTGTGGTGGTGCCCGCGTACGACGACGCCGCCGGGGTGACCGCGGAGTTCAACCGCAACGTGCTGCGGGTGGTCAACCGGGAGTTGGGCGCGGACTTCGAGCCCGAGGCGTTCACCCATGTGGCGCTCTGGGACGCCGAGCGGGAGTGGATCGAGATGCGGCTGCGCGCGCAGCGCCCGATGCGGGTCCGGGTGCTCGACCTGGACGTCGACTTCGCCGCCGGCGAGGAGCTGCGGACGGAGATCTCGGCGAAGTTCCGCCCGGAGGGGATCGCGGCGGAGCTGGCGGCGGCCGGCTTCACCGGCGAGCGGTTCTGGACCGACCCGGATGGCCTCTTCGGCGTCACCCTCGCCCGCGCCGACTGACCCGGCCCCATCCACCCGTCCCGCCGGTCACCGGTGATCGGGACGTGCGGTCCGGACATCGACGCCCACCCGCCGGTCGCGCCCGGCGGGTGGGGTTGCCGTGGAGGACCGGCGGGGACGGCCCGGCCCGGCGTCGGGCGGGTGGTGGTGGCTACCCGCGCAGGTGGGGGGCGGGTGCGGTGGGCTAGGGTGGGGGCGCGAAGGGGAGTAGCCCCCAATGTCGTGGTCGACACACTGGTGCGTTCCGCATCCGGCCACGCGGCCCCGTTCCGACGGGGCGGGCGAGACCTTCGACTCAGGCTGTCACAGCCGGGTCGAGGGCGCCCCTGTACCTCCTCCCGGCATGATCGGGAAGGTTCTCATGGACGGATTTCTTGCCGCGCTGGTGATCAGCTTCGGCGTCATCTTCGTCGCCGAGTTGGGGGACAAGTCCCAGCTGATGGCCCTCAGCTTCGCCACCCGCTTCAAGCCGGTCCCGGTGCTGATCGGCATCACCGTCGCCACCGCGATCGTGCACCTGGCCTCGGTGGCGATCGGCGCGGGCCTCAACGCGGCCCTGCCCACCGGATGGATCACGCTGATCGGCGGTCTGGCGTTCCTCGGCTTCGGCGTCTGGACCCTGCGTGGCGACCGGCTCACCGAGGAGGAGAAGCGTAAGGCGGAGAAGGGCGGCAAGTCGGCCGTCCTCGCGGTCGGCGTAGCGTTCTTCCTCGCCGAGCTGGGCGACAAGACCATGCTCGCCACCATCACGTTGGCCACCAAGTACGGCTGGTTCGGCACCTGGCTGGGCTCCACGCTGGGGATGGTGGCCGCGGACGCGCTCGCGATCCTGGTCGGCCGGATGCTGGGCCGGCACCTGCCGGAGAAGACCATCCGGTACGGCGCGGCAGTGCTCTTCGCCATCTGCGGTCTCTGGCTGATCCTCGAGGCGGTGGACCAGCTCTAGCGGCCGACTAGCCGGGTCGGGGGCGGGTAACGCCCCCGGGTGAGTCTCGAGGAGATCCTCCGCGTCGGCGATCAGATCGCGGTCGTCGTGGTCGAGATCGCCGGAGCGGTGGTGATCTTCGTCGGCGCCCTCTGGGCGGCGCTGCGGTTCGTGGTCGAAGGGCTGCGACACCGCAGCGCCGCCGTCTTCACCCCGATCCGGCTGTCGTTGGGCCGCTTCCTCACCCTCGGGCTGGAGTTCCAGCTCGCCGCGGACATCCTGCGGACCGCCGTGTCGCCGACCTTCGACCAGATCGGTCAGCTGGCCGCCATCGCCACCATCCGGACCGCGCTGAACTTCTTCCTGCGCCGGGAGATCGCCCAGGAGCAGCAGCAGGTCGGCGAGAGCCGCACGGAAGCGGGGTCGGGCAGGTGAGGCAGCAGCTCGCCACCACGGTGACCGCGCTGGCGCTGTGCTGCGGCGCGGTGGTGCTGGTCACCGCCCGCTCCTGGCGTACCGCGCTGCGGGTGTTGCTGGACCTGCTCGTCGCCGCCGGTCTGCTCCGGCTCACCGTCGGGCAGGGCTGGAGCGCCCTGGCGAGCGCCGGAGCCGTCATCCTGCTGCGCCAGCTCCTCTGGGCAGGGCTCGCGGGCCCCACGCCGACCACCGGGACCGCCGTGCGGGTGAGACGATCGGTGGCCGGCGGCAGCAGGGGCGAACACAGCGGGACGACGGCCCCGTAGGCGGGCATGGCGCGTACGGCTTCGCCGCCGGGTGACGGCGGCTCCGTTCGCCAGCAGCCGCCAGCGGTGGTCGTACGGTTCAGCGGGGTGAGGGCAGCACCGACATCCGGGTCGGCAGCTCCTCGCAGTACGCCGCCATCCGCTTGATCAGCTCATCGGCGTCGGCGTACGGGTCGAGGGTGTGCAGCTCCTCGGGGGCGAGCGCGGGCACCCGCACGTGCGAGATGAGCGGGTGCAGCGGACGGCTGTCGATCTCGTCGATGCCGAAGAGGTCCTCGTGCAGCTTCTCGCCGGGGCGCAGGCCGGTGAAGACGATCTCGGTCGGGGTGGGTGCCTCGGCGGCGAGCCGGCGGGCCACGTCGGCGATCCGCACCGGCTCGCCCATGTCGAGCACCAGCGCCTCGCCGCCGCGCCCGATGACGGCCGCCTGGAGCACCAGGTGGACGGCTTCCTGCACGGTCATGAAGTAGCGGGTGACGTCCGGGTGCGTGACGGTGATCGGCACGCCGGCCTCGACCTGTGCCTGGAACGCGGTGAGCACCGAGCCGCGGCTGCTGAGCACGTTGCCGAAGCGGACGCTGAGGAACCGGCCGTCGACCTGCGTGGCGTAGTGGGCGGTCAGCCGCTCGGTGATGCGCTTCGAGTAGCCGAGCACGCTGGCCGGGTTGGCCGCCTTGTCGGTCGAGATGTTGACGAACTCGCTCACGCCCCGGCATGCCTCCAGGACGTTCAGCGTGCCGCGCACGTTGGTCTTGATCGCCTCGCCGGGATGGCGCTGCAGCAGCGTCAGGTGCTTCAGGGCGGCGGCGTGGAACACCACGTCGGGCTGGTGGTCGGCGATGATCCGGGCGATGCCGTCGGCGTCGCGGATGTCGGCGAGGACCAGCTCCGGCCCGTCCAGCAGCGCCCGGCCGTGCAGCGACATCTGCAGGGCGTGCAACGCCGACTCGTCCCGGTCGAGCATCATCAGCTCGCCGGGCTCGCAGCGGGCGATCTGGCGGCACAGCTCCGAGCCGATGGAGCCACCCGCCCCGGTGACCAGGACCCGTCGCCCGGCCAGCCCGTTGCGTTCGAAGGCCAGCTCCGCCACCCGCTGCGCCCGGCCGAGCAGGTCGGTGATCTGCAGGTCGCGTACGTCGGTCACGGCGACCGGACGGTCCAGCAGCTCGCGTACCGGGGGCAGCACCTTGAAGGCGGCGCCCGCCTGGAGGGTACGACCGCGCACGTCGCGCATCAGCTCGGCGTCCGAGCCGTTGATCGAGAAGATCACGGTGGTGGCCCGGGTACGGCGCACCGCCTCTTCGAGCTGCTCGCGACCGCCCAGCACGCGCAACCCTTCCAGGCGCAGGCCCTGCCTGTCGGGGGCGTCGTCGAGCAGGCCGACGGGAAGGTAGCGGCTCTGCGGGTCGCCGGTGAGCACCCGCACCAGGCGTTCGCTGGCGGCGTCGACGCCGTAGATCAACGCCCGGTCCGACGAGCGCGCCGGGCGGTCGTCACGGTCGCGCCGCCACCGGTAGCCGGCCCGGCCGGCCGCCATCAGCAGCAGCGCGACGGCGCCGCCGGTCACCGGGACGCTGGCCGGCACCGGCCGTTCCGACATGGCCGCCAGCGCGGTGAGCACGACGGCCGCGGCGAGGATCGCGGTGGCGGCCAGGTCGCGGGCCTCACCCGCGCTGCCGACCGGGTGTCGGCCCCGGGCCGTGAAGCGCACCTGCTCGATGCTCGTGTGGACGATCGCGCACACCAGCGCCGTCCCGAGCGCCAGCACGCACTGCCGGGGGGTGAGCCCGAACTCGTATCGCGCCCAGGCGGCGACCAGGAATCCCCCGCACCACGCCGCCGTGTCGAGCGTTAGCAGAGAGAGGGCCTTGGTGCGCCGGGTGACCCAGTCGCGGTGCGGGGGGCTGTCGGCTCGGGAAGCTGCAGGATCCATCGGTGTCCTCTGCGTTTGTTCCAGAATCGCGGTGATTGAGGTCTGTTGAGTACTTGCATCCTCTACATTCACTTCATCGCCGTCTTGAACCGTTTTGATCCTGACACGTCGTTAGTGCCATCTAGGGGGATTTCGTGCAGTTTTACGGGCCAAATGTCCTGGCGGAAGGGGAGGCGTGATGGAGGTCCGCACCTATCTGCGCCTGATCCGCCGGCACTGGTGGATCGTCCTGGTCACGCTGATGGTCGCGATCGGATCAGCAGCGTTGATCACGGTTCGCACGCCGCCCCGGTACGTGGCGTCGGTGACCTTCTTCGTCACCACCCCGAGTCAGGGCGTGACGGACGCCTACCAGGGCAGTCTCTTCCTCCAGCAGCGGGTGAAGTCGTACGCCGATCTGCTGCGCAGTGACCGGCTGGCCCAGAGCGTGGTGGCGGAGACGCCGCTCGGGCTGACCGCCGACGACCTGCAACGGCGGGTCGCCACCTCGACCGAGTCGGGCACCGTGCTGTTGAGGGCCACCGTCACCGACACCGACCAGACGCGGGCGATGAAGCTCACCGAGACGCTCTCGGCCAAGTTCGTCGAGCTGGTGCAGAAGGTCGAGACGCCCCCGGAGGGCCGGTCGGCACCCGTCAAGATCGAGGTGGTCAGCGGCCCCCGGGTGAGCTCCGGCCCCGTCTCGCCGCAGCCCACTCGCAACCTGCTCATGGGTGCGCTGATCGGGCTGCTCCTGGGTGCCGGTCTGGCCATCCTGCGCGGCCTGGTGGACGTCCGGCTGCGTGACGCCGCAGGCCTGCAGCGGGTCACCGGCAGCCCGCTGCTGGGTGAGATCCCCTTCGAGCCCGGCGCCAAGGGCGCCCCGCTCATCGTGGGCGAGGCGGCGACCTCGGCCCGTGCCGAGGCGGTCCGCAAGCTGCGGACCAACCTGCGCTTCGTCGACGTGAACGAGCCGGCCCGGGTCATCGCGGTGACCAGCGCGCTGCAGGGCGAGGGGAAGACGACGCTCTCCTGCAACCTGGCCATCGCGCTGGCGGAGGCGGGCTGGCGGGTGCTGCTGGTCGACGCGGACCTGCGTCGGCCGAAGGTCGCCGACTACCTCGGCCTCGACGGGGGCATCGGTCTCACCGACGTGCTGGTCGGCGACGTGCAGGTCGGGGACGTGGTGCAGCGGTGGGGCGACAAGTCGATGCTGGTGCTGCCGAGCGGCTCGACCCCGCCGAACCCGAGCGAACTGCTCGGCTCGAAGGCGATGGCCGACCTGCTGCTGGCGCTGCGTGAGTCGGCCGACATCGTGGTCATCGACACCGCGCCGCTGCTGGCGGTGACCGACGGCGTGGTGGTGGCCGTGCAGGCCGACGGCGCGCTGCTCGTCACCCAGCAGGGGCGGACCTCGCGGACCCAGGTCGCGGCCGCGGCCCGGTCGCTGCACTCGGTCTCGGTCCGCCTGCTCGGCTGCGTGCTGAACATGACCAAGGTCGCCAAGGCGGACGCGTACCAGTACGAGGCCTACCGGATCGCCACCAAGCCCTCGGTCCCGGCGGACCGCGCCTCGGCGGCGCACCGCGCCGGATCGGCCGGTGCCAACCGGGTGCCGGACCGGACGCAGGAACTCACCCGGCTGTCCCGATGAGTGCCACGACCGGTCTCATCGACCGCTCGATCTCCTCGGCGCAGCGCCGGAAGTCCTCCGGCGTGCCGCCGAGGGGGTCAGGTAGATCGTCCGCGTCGGGGGCGGCGGGTTGCAGCCGCCCCCGGGCGCGGGCGGCGGCCCGCACCGCCGCCCGCAGCGGGCCCTCGGCAGGGTCCGTCGAGGGCCCGGCCGCCGCGGCCAGCCGTCCGAACTGGCGCAGGGTGAAGGTCCGGTGCAGGGCGGCCGGCGCCAACGCCGTGCACCTCGACCGCTGGCTGCGGGTGGCGGTGAGGACCAGGGCGGCTCCGGTCAGGTGCTCGGGCCGCAGTTCCCGCGAGACGAACCCGGCCGGGTCGGCACCCGCGCCCGCGACGATCTGCGCGGCGTACGGATGCATCGGTCGGCCGTCGAGGGCGTGGGTGCCGGCGCTGGTGACGGGGACCGACGGGTTCCCGAGCAGCCGCCGGACGATGTACTCGGCCATCGGTGACCGGCACATGTTGGCGTGGCACACGATGAGCATCCCGTCGACCACTTCGGTCCCTCTCCTGGGTCAGGTCGCGGGAGGGGACGCCGCGACGGCGGTCCGCCGGCCGTGGCGGCCGAACGGGGAGGGGTTGCCGGCATCCTATGCGCCGCCGCGGCGACTGCCGGGTGCCGCGCCGGTCCCCGTGTCGCCGAGGGGGAGCCGGTGAGGATCGGCATCCTGTCGTACCACTTCCCGCCGGAGCCGGCGTTCATCCCCGGCAGCCTGGCCGAGGAGCTGGCCGCCCGGGGCCACGAGGTGCGCGTGCTGACCGGCTTCCCGGACTACCCCGGTGGACACGTCTATCCGGGCTGGCGGCAGCGCTGGCGGCACGTGACCCGCAGCGAGCGGCTCACCGTGCGACGGGTGCCCCGCTACGCCGGCGGTGACGCCTCGGCGCGGGCCCGGATGGCCAGCTACCTGTCGTTCGCGGGCAGTGTCGCCCTCGTCGGGCGGCGCTACCTGGCCGACGAGGACGTGCTCTACGTCTTCCAGCTGCCCGCCACCGCCTTCGCCGCCGCGGGGCTGGTGCGGATGCTCGGCCAGGTGCCCACGGTGCTGCACGTGCAGGACCTGTGGGCCGAGGACGAGCCTGGCCCGGACCGGGTGGACCGCCCGGGGCGGCTGCTCACCACGATGCGGCGGGTGTACCGGGAGGCTGATGCCGTGGCCGTCGCCGCGCCGTCCATGCGCGACCTCGTGCTGGCCGACGGTGTGGAGCCGGACCGGGTGCGGGTGGTGCTCAACTGGACCGACGAGCGGATCTTCCAACCGGTTCGGCCCGGTCGGGCGGCGCAGGGACTGGTCCGCCGTGACGGCCGGTGTGTCGTCATGCACGCCGGCACGATCGGCGTACGGCAGGGACTGGAGACCGCGGTCCGCGCGGCCGTGGCGCTCGACGACCGGATGGATCTGGTGCTGGTGGGATCCGGTGCCCAGGAGCGGCGGGTGCGGGGGCTCGCCGCCGAGTTGCGGGCAAACAACGTCCGCTTCGTGGAGCGCCGCTCACCGCTGGACATGCCGGAGCTGTACGCCGCCGCCGACTACCAGTTGATCATGCTCCGCGACCTGCCGGAGCTGCGGGGAAGCGTCCCCGCCAAGCTCCAGGCCGCGCTCGCCTGCGCCCGGCCGGTGGTGGCCTCCGCCGGTGGGGACACCGTCGAACTCGTCGAGCGGGCCCGGGCCGGACTCTCCTGTCCGCCCGACGACTGGGCGACGCTCGCCGACCGGTTCTGGCTGGCCTCCACCATCCCGGCCGCCGCCCGGATGGAGATGGGCCGGCGGGGGCGGGACGCGTACCTGCGGGAGATGTCGCTGCGGGCCGGTGTGGACCGGATCGAGGGGCTGCTGCGCGAGGTGGCCGTCGGCCGCCGACGGTGACGATCACCCGAACCGTCCCCGGGAATCGGATCTGAGGGAACAAAAACCCTGATATCCGTATGCCACCGTCCTGGTTCATGCTAAAAAACGACGAATTCATCATTTATGTCTGTTTTGAGGCTGGAGAGTGGTGTGACGGGAAGTAGTGGGTCTCGTCGCGGCCGGAGGTGGCTGCGGCGACGGACGCGGGCCCGAATTCGCCGTGTCCTGCTCGTCGGTCTCGTGGTCGGCTCGCTCCTGCTGGCCGGCGCCGGGTGGGTCGGCTTCCGCGGGTGGCAGGCCCGAACCAGCCTGCTCAATGCCGCGAGCCTGGCCCGCGAGCTCAGCGCGCAGATCGTTGCCGGAGACGCCGCGCGGGCCCAGCGGACCCTGGCCGCGTTGCAGGAGCAGAGCGGCTCCGCGCGGTCGACGACCGGCGGGCCGGCCTGGTGGCTGGCGGGGAACATGCCGTACACCGGTGACGACCTGACCGCCGTCCGTCGGATCGCGGTCGCCGTCGACGACCTGGCCCGGAAGGCGTTTCCGCCACTCGTGCAGACCGACGTGTCCGCGCTGGTGCCCAAGGAGGGGCGGCTCGACCTGGGCGCGCTGCGCTCCGTCGCGCAACGGCTGACCCGGGTCGACGCCGCCGTACGCGACAGCAGCGCCAGCCTGCGGACGGTGCCGACCGGTGGGCTGCTGCCGGAGGTCCAGGACGCGCTGGACGGGCTCCGGGTCGAGATCGACAGGCTGGCCGGACTGCTCTCCGGGATGAGCAAGGGCGCCCAGTTGCTGCCCGCGCTGCTCGGGGTCGACGGGGCGCGCACCTACCTGCTCGTCTCGCAGAACCTGTCGGAGCTGCGGGCCACCGGTGGGATGTTCGGCGCGTACGCCGTCGTTCGTGCCCGGGCCGGCCGGCTGGAACTGGTGAAGCAGGGGACCGCCGTCGACCTGAAGTCGTTCACGCCACCCCTCGCGCTCGACGCGGAGACCCGAGGGCTCTACGCCGACCTGCCCGGCAGGTATCCGGCTGACGTCAACCTGACCCCGCATTTCCCGACCGCGGCGAAGCTCTACCGCGAGATGGTGCGACAGCGTGCCGGCGTCACGGCCGACGGGGTCCTCGCGGTGGACCCGGTGGCACTGTCGTACCTGCTGGCGGCGGTGGGCCCGGTCGCCGTGCCCGGCTATCCCGCCCTCTCGGCGGAGACCGTCGTGCGGACGCTGCTGGCGGACAGCTACCTGACGATGGACCTGGACGAACAGGACGACTTCTATGCGGCCTCGGCGGCGGCGGTGTTCAACTCGTTACTCGGTCGCGATGTCAACCCGCGAGGGGTTCTGTCCGCATTCAACCGCTCCATCACTGAACGTCGGATATTGTTCTGGAGCGCCCGGCCGGAGGAGCAGCGGACGCTCGCGGAGAACCGGCTCAGCGGCATCCTGCCCGAGAAGGAGAAGGCACCGACCGTCGGTGTCTTCCTCAATGACGGCAGCGGCGCGAAGCTCGGCTACTACCTGCGGCCCTCGGCGACCCTCACCGTCGGCGACTGCCAGGACGAGGGCCGACGGGAACTGCGACTGCGCTTCACCCTGCACTCGTCGGCCCCTGCCGCCGGCCTCACGAAGGCGGTGCTCGGCATGGGCAAGTCGGGCGACCCGTACAGCGCCCGCACCCTGGTGACGGTGTACAGCCCCGCCGGCGGCGCGGTGGTCGGCGCCCGCCTCGACGGGGTCGAGACCCAGCTGGGCAGCGGCACCGACCGGCGCCGGCAGGTGGCCATCGCCAACGTCGAGGTACGCCCCGGCGCCACCCGGACCCTCGACGTCGACCTGCTGACCGGCAGGGCCACCGGCGGCACGCCGGAACTCTGGCTCACCCCCACCGCCACCCCATGGACCACCCAAGTAGTTCCCGCAACAAGCTGCAACCAGTAGGAGGAGACCACATGCGGCTATCCCGCATCATCACGGCGCTCACGGTCGGCCTGGCCGTTGCGGCGGCGCCGGCCGCGGCCTTCGCCGCGCCGAAGCCGCCACCGGACTACCCACCGAAGCCCCCGTCGCTGACGCTCAACCGGACCGCCGTCTGCCTCGGTGAGAAGGTGGTGCTCAAAGGCTCCGGCTTCGGGGACAAGGAGACGGTCGACATCAAGGTGTCGGTGGCGCCCCTCGCCGCCGCGGTGACCGGTACGGCAACGGCGCGGCGCAGCGACGGCGGCACCGTCGCGATGGCGCCCGTCGCCTACCCGTACCCCGGTTCGAAGCACCTCACCGCGTACACCAACGCGGCCGGGCAGTTCACCGTGACGTACCGGCCGAGCGAGGTGGGCCACCTGACCTTCACCGCCGAGGGGCGCACCTCCGGCGAGACGGCCAGCGCGACGCTCACCGTGCGTTCCTGCAAGAAGCCGCCGCACCACCTGCCGGTCACCGGCGACAGCCTCGGTACGCCGCTGAAGGTCGGCGGCGGTCTGGTCGGCGCCGGCGCGGTCCTCATGCTGGGTAGCGTCCTGTGGCGGCGGCGCAACCGCTTCGGAACGGGGTCGGCGAGCTGACCTGAACCCGGGCAGGGCCCGGACAGTGGGTGCGGGCGTCCGCCGGTCCGTCCGGCGGACGCCGCACGTCGGTCCACACCGTCCGCGTCAACCTGCCGGCGACCGTGCCACCTCGTCGGCGCTGCCGACCCGCACCGCACCGGCGGGCGGCAGCGGCACCGTGAGCACCCGGCTCACCGTTTCCCCGCCGCCCCGATCCTGCCGGCGGGTCACGGTTCGGGCGCTCCGGGTCGGCTGCGTCCCGTGGGGCGGATGTCCGATCCTGCGTGGGTTGGGCGGGTGGGTGTACCGGCTGGTGCGCGGGTTGTCGGGTCTGGGGTCGGGGTTCCCGTGGCCGGTGCCATCGTGGTGGCGGAATGGTGGCCGGGCCGGGGTCGTTACACCCTCTGTACGACCGCAGCAGCACCCCCCGCTGCCAGCCCGCGAGCCACGCGGATCGCGTGAGCCGGAATGCCGGCCGGCAGGTGGTCGTTACACATGGTCCCGGCGCCGCGAGCCTGGTTCGCCCGTGCCTGCCGGGTCATCGACCTTCCCCAGCGCCTGTCGAGGTGCCCGCACGTCGGCTCGACCCCCATCGAGCGCGTGTGTCGACCCCCGTGAAGGAGCTTGCCCGATGAACACGATCATGCGTAAGAGCGTTCTCGGTATCGCCGGTCTCGCCGTCGCCGGTGGCCTCGCCGCCGGCCCGCTGAACCACACCACCACCGCCCCGGTCGAGGGCATGCCCGTCGCCGTCGCCGTGCAGGCCGACAAGCCGACGGTGGACAAGGCCAAGCTGATCCCGCACGGCGTGCAGGGCGCCCAGTCGCGTGTCGACCTGTCGGACGAGCAGGTCGCCAACACCAAGGCGATCATCGCGGCGACGAAGAAGGCCGGGATGGACGAGCGTGCCGCGGTGGTGTCGATCGCGACCGCCCTGCAGGAGTCGAAGTTGGAGAACCTGGGTCACCTGGGTGACCGCAACGACCACGACTCGCAGGGCCTGTTCCAGCAGCGACCCTCCTCGGGTTGGGGCACGGTCGAGCAGATCACCGACCCCGAGTACTCGACGCTGGCGTTCCTGAAGGGTCTGAAGCAGGTCGACGGGTGGCAGGACATGCCGCTGACCCAGGCCGCCCAGACCGTGCAGGTCTCGGCCTACCCGGACCACTACGCCCAGTGGGAGCAGCAGGCCGCCGACCTCGTC
>NZ_FMDN01000004.1:0-80158 GCF_900090245.1 Micromonospora halophytica | reverse complement strand
TTCCTGAAGGGTCTGAAGCAGGTCGACGGGTGGCAGGACATGCCGCTGACCCAGGCCGCCCAGACCGTGCAGGTCTCGGCCTACCCGGACCACTACGCCCAGTGGGAGCAGCAGGCCGCCGACCTCGTCGCCGAACACTGGAACAGCTGACCCACACAGACAACACGCTGGCCGGCACCCCGATGGGGTGCCGGCCAGCAGCATCTCCACCGCCGAAACCGTGGGGTGGGTCAGACACGGAAGCCGGCGGCGCGGGCCGCCTCGCGTTCGCGGCGGCGGTCACCGCGGCGGCGCAGGAACCAGAAGAGGAAGGCCACCAGGCCGAGCAGGAACGCCAGCACCAGCACCGGCAGGATGATCGCCACCAGGGACACCACCACGCTGGTCGCGTCCTCGGCGGTGCTCGCCACCGGCGCGCCGAATCCGGCGGTGGTGGCGTTGACGACGGGCCGGGCCGCCGACTTGAGCAGGTGCACGCCGAGCGCGATCACCACACCGGTCACCACCGGCACCCACTGGTTGGACGAGAAGAAGCTGCCCGGGTCGCTGACCGTCACCGTCTCTGAGCTGGCACCCGCCCCGAAGGCCAGGCCGCCGGCGGTCGGGCGGACCACGGTCTGGACGACGTCGTTGACGTGATCGACCACCGGGACCTTGTCGGCGACGACCTCGACGGCGAGCAACGCCGCCAGGATCGCCAGGACCCAGCCGTTGCCGAGCCACTGCCAGCCGCTGGGCAGGTCGATCAGACCGGTGTAGCGGGCGAGCAACCCCATGGTGAGCAGGGGGATGTAGGCGTTCAGGCCCGCCGAGGCGGCGAGTCCGGTGCCGGTGAGTACTTCGAACACCGTCTCAGCATCGCACCGGCACGCCAGTGCCGCTCGCCGGCGACGGTCCGGTCCTCGGCTACCCTCGTCGGGTGCGGCTGGTGATTGCGAAGTGCTCGGTGGACTACGTCGGACGGCTCTCGGCTCACCTGCCGCCGGCCACCCGACTGTTGATGGTGAAGGCGGACGGCTCGGTCTCGATTCATGCGGACGACCGGGCGTACAAGCCGTTGAACTGGATGAGCCCGCCCTGTCGGCTGGAGGAGGCACCGGGCGTCTGGCGCGTGGTCAACAAGGCCGGCGAGGAACTGAGGATCACCCTGGAGGAGATCTTCCAGGACACCTCGTACGAGCTGGGCGTCGACCCGGGGCTGCGCAAGGACGGTGTCGAGGCGCACCTGCAGGAGCTGCTGGCCGCCAACCCGGAGACCCTCGGCGAGGGCTTCACGCTGGTCCGGCGGGAGTACATGACCGCGATCGGCCCGGTCGACCTGCTCTGCCGGGACGCCAACTCCGGTGCGGTCGCGGTCGAGGTGAAGCGGCGCGGCGAGATCGACGGCGTGGAGCAGCTCACCCGATACCTGGAACTGATGAACCGCGATCCGCTGCTCGCCCCGGTCACCGGGGTCTTCGCCGCGCAGGAGATCAAGCCCCAGGCCCGCGTACTCGCCACCGACCGGGGGATCCGCTGTGTGGTGGTCGACTACGACAAGCTGCGCGGCATCGAACGCGACGAGCTGACCCTCTTCTGACTGTCCGGGTCGTCAGCGCCGCCGGCCGTACATCAGTTTGGCGGCCTTGACCAGGCGGGCGACGTCGGTCGAGGTCCGCTCGAAGGTCATCGACGGCAGCAGCGAGCGGGCCCGACGCCGGGTGATCGACTTGGCCCGGCCGAACTCGCGCAGCCCGTCCTCGCCGTGGATCCGCCCGAAGCCGGAGTCGCCGACCCCGCCGAACGGCAGGGTGGACATCCCGGCGAAGGTGAGCGTCGAGTTGACCGAGGCCATGCCGGAGCGCAGCCGCCGAGCGATCGCCACCGCCCGCCGGCGCCCGAAGACCGAACCCCCGAGGCCGTACGACAGGGCGTTGGCCCGGCGTATGGCCTCGTCGGCGTCGCGGACCCGGTTGATGGTCAGGGTGGGGCCGAAGGTCTCCTCGCGGACGGCCACCGAGGACTCGGGTACGTCCACCAGCACGGTCGGGTGCACGTACGGGGGCTGCACCGCGCCCGGGCCGCCGAGCACGGCGCGTCCGCCTGCGCCGATCGCGTCGTCGATGTGCCGGCGGATCACGTCGAGCTGGCTCGGCATGGTGATCGGGCCGATGTCCGCGCCCTCGGCGCCGACGGTCAGCCGCTCGGCCTTGGCGACCACCTTGCCGACGAACGCGTCGAAGACCGGGTCGACGGCGTAGACCCGCTCGATGCCGATGCAGGTCTGCCCGGCGTTGGTCAGCGCGCCCCAGACGCACGCCTCGGCCGCGGCGTCCAGGTCGGCGTCGCTGTCGACGATCATCGCGTCCTTGCCGCCGGCCTCCAGCAGCACCGGGGTCAGCGTCTCGGCGCAGGCGGCCATCACCTTCTTCGCGGTGACGGTCGAGCCGGTGAAGGCGAGCTTGCCCACGCCCGAGCGGCACAGCGCCGCGCCCACGTCGCCGAGGCCGTGCACCGCGGTCAGCACCGGCTGCTCGCCGACCACCTCGGCGAAGCTGTCGACCAGCCACTGCCCGACGGCCGGGGTGTACTCGCTGGGCTTGAGCACGACCGCGTTGCCGGCCGCCAGGGCGTACGCGGCGGAGCCGATCGGGGTGAAGACCGGGTAGTTCCACGGGCCGATCACGCCGACCACACCGTACGGCTGGTATTCGAGGTGGCCGGTGAACTCGGCGAGGATCAGCCGGGAGCGGACCCGGCGTGGTCCCAGGACGCGGCGGGCGTTGCGGGCGGCCCAGTCGATGTGCTCGATGGCGGTGAGGATCTCGACGATCGCGTCGGGGACCGGCTTGCCGCCTTCGACGTGCACCAGCTGCGCCAGTTCCTCGATCCGCCGGGCGAGCAGGGCACGCCAGCGCAGCAGCCGCTCCCGCCGCCCGGTGAAGCCGAGCCCGGCCCACCAGTCGGCGGCGACGCGGGCGCGGTCCACCGCGCGGGCGACGTCGTCGACGGTGGCGACGGGGAAACGGCCGGCCTCCTCGCCGGTGGCCGGGCTCGTCGAAACCAGCCGACCATCGTCGATGACCGGGGTGCCGGGAACATGCACAGCCGTCATGACGGAAGTCTAGACCTGGAGATTACTCGCCGGTAGGGGTGCTGGCGGCCGTCGAAGCGTCGACGCCGACAGCGAAGCGGTGGCGGGCCGGAGCCGGGCCGTCCGGCCGTGCAACGGATCGGCCAACGTGAGTTGTCCGGCCGGGGTCGCGGAGGTGACCGGCCGGGTGGTGAGGCGGCGGTGCGCAACTGGCAGGCTGAGCCGGGGTGACGGTGAGTGGGGAGCTGACTGTCCATGCAGGAACATCCGGAACTGACGCCGGTGATGACGGTGACGGCGGGCACTATGCGCGGGGCCAGCTTTCGGCTGAGCCTGCGTCCACAGGTGATCGGGCGTACGCCCGACGCCGACATCGCGGTGCCCGATCCGCACCTGAGCCGGCGGCACGCCGAGGTGCGACTGACCGACGCCGGGGCGCTCCTGGTCGACCTGGGATCGACCAACGGGACCTGGCTCAACGACCGGCGGATCATCGGCGCCGAGCCGCTCGCCGACGGCGACGTCATCCGGCTCGGCCATACCGAGCTGCGCTTCTTCGACCCGGCGCTGGCCACCACCGACCCGGTCGGGCTGCGCTTCCTCGGCGGGGGCGGTGGTGACGTACGACGCAGCCACCGGCCGGCGGTGCCGCTGCCGGTGGGCGGGCCGGCCAACGGGCCGACGGACGCCTGGCCGCCCGACGGCACGCCGGTGGCCTCGGTCGGCCGGGGCGACGGCCCCGCCTGAGCCGGTGGACCCCGCCCGGCTGAGCCGCCGCGGTGGTGGTCGCCACCCCCGGCGGGCGGATCATGGTCGGCCGCACCATGGACCGGGGTCACCGGCCGTGGCAGCATGCCGCGGATGGAGACCGAGCAGCGGAGCGTGACGGCCAACGGCATCACCCAGCGGGTCCGGGTCGCCGGCCCGCCGGACGGCGTGCCGGTGCTGCTGGTGCACGGCAACGTCTCCTCGTCCGCCTTCTGGGAGCCGCTGATCCGCCGGCTGCCGCCGACGCTCCGGGTGGTCGCGCCGGACCTGCGCGGGTACGGCGACACCGAGCCCGCCCCGCTGGACGGGACCCGAGGGCTGGCCGACTTCACCGACGACGTGGTCGCCCTGCTCGACGTCCCGGGGCTCTACCCGCCCGGCGCGCGGCCGGTGGTGGTCGGGCACTCCCTCGGCGGGGGCGTGGCGATGCGACTGCTGGTGGACCGTCCCGATCGGGTGGCGGGTCTGCTGCTGGAGGCCCCGGTCTCCCCGTACGGCTTCGGTGGCACCCGCGACGTCGACGGCACCCCGACCACCCCCGACCTCGCCGGCACCGGCGGTGGCACGGCCAACCCCGGGTTCGTGGCCCGGCTCGCCGGGAAGGACCGCGGCGCCGACGGCCCGACCAGCCCGCGCACCGTGCTGCGGACGGCCTACGTCGCCGACCCGGCCAGCCTCGGCGACGACGAGGACCTGCTGCTGGACAGCGTCCTGTCCACCGTGGTCGGCGACGACAACTATCCGGGCACCGGGGTGGCGTCCCCGCACTGGCCGGGCATGGCGCCGGGAGAGCGGGGCGTGCTCAACGCCCTGGCCCGCTTCCGGATCGCCGACGAACTGGTCGCCGTCGGGGTCAAGCCCCCGGTCACCTGGATACGCGGCGACGCCGACGTGATCGTCTCCGACACCTCCCTGTTCGACCTGGCGTACCTGGGGTCGCTCGGGATGGTGCCGGGCTGGCCCGGTGAGCGGGCGTGCCCGCCGCAGCCGATGGTCGGGCAGACCCGGGCGGTGCTGGAACGGTACGCCGCCGCCGGCGGGTCGTACCGGGAGGTGGTGCTCCCCGGCTGCGGGCACAGCCCGCACCTGGAACGGCCGGCGGAGTTCGTGGCGGAGCTGCTGACACTGGCCGGGGCGCCGACCACAGACTGAGCCACTGCGTGAAATATCCCACGGCGTCTCGACAACGTAGCGTCACGTGGCAGACTCCGGCGCATAACCTTAGCGGCCGTTCATGTCGGTGGCGGCGGAGTCGATCCAGGGGAGGCCGGTCGTGGCGCGCGAGTTCACCAGTGTGGGTGTGGTGGGTCTGGGCACCATGGGTGCCGGCATCGTCGAGGTGTTCGCCCGCAACGGCGTCGACGTCGTCGCGGTGGAGATCTCCGGGGCCGCCCTGGAGCGTGGCCGGGCCACCCTGACCGGCTCCACCGACCGGGCGGTCGCCAAGGGCAAGCTCGCCGAGGCCGACCGGGACGCACTGCTGTCCCGGGTCGACTTCCAGGTCGGGCTGGACGCCCTGCACTCGGTCGACCTGGTCATCGAGGCCGTCCCCGAGCACCTGGACCTCAAGCAGCGGATCTTCGCCGAGCTGGACCGGGTCTGCAAGCCCGAGGCCATCCTGGCCACCAACACCTCCTCGCTGAGCGTCACCGAGATCTCGGTCGCCACCACCCGGCCCAACCAGGTGATCGGCATCCACTTCTTCAACCCGGCCCCGGTGATGAAGCTGGTCGAGGTGGTCCGCACCGTGGTCACCTCCGCTGACGTGGTGGCCGACGTGGAGGCGCTCTGCAAGCGCCTCGGCAAGGTCGACGTCACCATCAGCGACCGGGCCGGTTTCATCGCCAACGCCCTGCTCTTCGGCTACCTCAACCACGCCGTCGGCATGTTCGAGTCGCACTACGCCAGCCGCGAGGACATCGACGCCGCGATGAAGCTCGGCTGCGGCCTGCCGATGGGCCCGCTCGCCCTGATGGACCTGATCGGTCTCGACACCGCGTACGAGATCCTGGACACCATGTACCGGCGCGGCGGGCGGGACCGCCGGCACGCCCCGGTGCCGCTGATCAAGCAGATGGTCACCGCGGGCCTGCTCGGCCGCAAGTCCGGCCGGGGCTTCTACACCTACGAGCGGCCCGGCTCCCCGGTGGTCGTACCCGACGAGCACACGCCCGTGGCCACGGAGTCGGCGCTCGCCGACGGCACCCGCGGCATCATGACGGTCGGCGTGGTCGGCTCCGGGACGATGGCCACCGGCATCATCGAGGTCTTCGCCAAGGCCGGCTACGAGGTCGTCTCGGTGACCCGGGGCGCGGAGAAGTCCGCCAAGGTCTTCGAGGCGGTCAAGACCTCGCTCAACAAGGGCGTGGTACGCGGCAAGCTCAGCGAGGCCGACCGGGACGCCGCCCTGGGCCGGATCAACTGGTCGGCGACGCTGGAGCACCTGGCCGACGTCGACCTGGTGGTCGAGGCGGTGGTCGAGGAGTTGAGCGTCAAGAAGGCGCTCTTCGCCAGCCTCGACGAGATCTGCAAGCCGGGCGTCGTGCTCGCCACCACCACCTCCTCGCTGCCGGTGATCGACGTGGCGATGGCCACCCAACGCCCGGCCGACGTGGTGGGCCTGCACTTCTTCAACCCGGCGCCGATCATGCCGCTGATCGAGGTGGTGCAGACCATCCGCACCTCGGCCGAGACCACCGCCACCGCCAAGGCGGTCTGCGCGGCGCTCGGCAAGACCGGCGTGGTCTGCGGCGACCGTTCCGGCTTCATCGTCAACGCGCTGCTCTTCCCGTACCTGAACGACGCGGTGAAGATGCTGGAGGCCAGCTACTCCACCGCCGACGACATCGATTACGCGATGAAGCTCGGCTGCGGCTACCCGATGGGCCCGTTCGAACTGCTCGACGTGGTCGGCCTGGACGTCTCGCTGGCCATCCAGCGTGAGCTGTACCTGGAGCTGCGCGAGCCGGGCTTCGCGCCCGCGCCGCTGCTGGAGCACCTGGTCACCGCCGGCTACCTGGGCCGCAAGACCGGTCGCGGCTTCCGCGACCACACCCGCCGCTGACTCCGGTCAACACCCGGTGCCGGTGACGGCGTCTTGAGGGTGTGACCTTCGAGGATCTGGACGACGCGACCGTCGCAGGCGTACGTCACCGCCCGCTTCGGTCAGCCGTACCGGGGGTTCACCGAGGCGGACGCGGCCGTCGTGCTCGGCGGGGCGCGGCTGGCCGGCGACCTCACCAGGCCGTCGACCTGGAACTGACCGTAATCTTGACGATGTGAGCCCCCGTCGCAACCGTCCCCGCCGGGACGACGCCGCCCACCTGGACTCCGACCGGGCACGTCAGGGCGTGCCCACGGTCCAGCAGTGGCGCGACGGCGACTGGCAGGTACGCGGGATCAGCGGCGGCGCGTCCACCAAGACGTACCGCTGTCCCGGTTGTGACCAGGAGATCCGCCCCGGCGTGGCGCACCTGGTGGCCTGGCCGGCGGACGGGGCGGGCGACCTCACCGACCGGCGGCACTGGCACAGCGGCTGCTGGCGGGCCCGGGACCGGCGCGCCCCGAACCTCCAGCGCGGTCGCAGCGCCCCGAGGTACGGCTGAGCGATCTGGATCACGCTGTTTGCGCCCGGGCGGGCGGCGGCGGCGAGTTCGCGCCAGACTTGAGCGGTGAGCACACCGATCCGCGCGTCGTCGATCCTCCCCGGCCAGCGGGAGGACATCGAGCTGCACACCGCCGACGGCCTGAGACTGGTCGGGGAACTGGCCCGGCCGGTCGACCGGGAGCCGGTGGGCACCCTGGTCTGCCTGCATCCGCTGCCCACGCACGGCGGGATGATGGACAGCCACGTCCTCCGCAAGGCTGCCTGGCGGCTGCCCGCCCTGGCCGACCTGGCGGTGCTGCGCTTCAACACCCGGGGCACCAGCAGCGTCCGTGGCACCAGCGAGGGCGCCTTCGACGCCGCCGTCGGCGAGCGCTTCGACGTGCACGCCGCCATCGAGTACGCCGAGTTCCACGAGCTGCCGAACATCTGGCTGGTGGGCTGGTCGTTCGGCACCGACCTGGCGTTGAAGTACGGCTGCGACCCGGCGGTCGCCGGGGCGATCCTGCTCTCCCCGCCGCTGCGCTTCTCCACGCCCGAGGAGCTGACCGTCTGGGCCGAGCGGGGCACGCCGCTCACCGCGCTGGTGCCGGAGTTCGACGACTACCTGCGTCCGGCCGAGGCGAAGGAACGCTTCGCCGTGGTGCCGCAGGCCGAGGTGGTCGGGGTGCCCGGCGCGAAGCACCTCTGGGTGGGCGACGCGGAGACGGTGCTGGACGAGATCGTCCGCCGGGTCAACCCGGCGGTTCCGTTGCCGCTGCCGACCACCTGGGACGGCCCGGTGGAGACCGGCGACGTCAGCGCGTACGCCGACCGGACCGTCGCCTCCTTCGCCGACACCCCGGTCCCCGGCCCGCAGCGCGACTGAGCCCGCTGGCTGCCAGCGTCAGCGCCGCTCCTGCCGGGGCAGCACCACCTCGCGCAGGATGAGCTGCCCGGCGGCCACCGTCGGGATCGCGATCAGCGCGCCGACCACCCCCATCAGGGCCACCCCGAGCAGTGCGGCGAGCAGCGCGGCCACCTCGTTGACCTGCACCGACCGTCGCATGATCTTCGGGTAGATGAGGTAGTTCTCCACCTGCTGGTAGAGCACGAAGAAGACCAGCGCCGCGATCCCCTCGGGCAGGCCGGTGGCGAACGCGACCAGGCTCACGACCACCGCGCCGAGGGTGGCCCCGATCTGCGGGATCAGGTCGGTCACCGCGACCACCACCGCCAGCGCGAACGGGTACGGCAACCCGATGATCAGCGCGAAGGTGAAGGTGGTCGCGCCGGCCAGCACCGCGATGCTCAACGCCCCCACCATGTACGCGCCGACCTTGGCCAGGATCTCGTCACCGATCAGGCTGACCCGCTGCCGCCGGGAGCGGGGGACCAGCGCGTACCCGAGGTCCCGCAGCCGGTCGAAGTAGGCCAGGAAGTAGATGGTCAGCACCAGCACGGTCAGCACCCGGAACAGGGTGCCGAAGATCAGTTGCGCGCCGCCGAGCACCCCGCCGAGGGCCCGGCCGACGGTGTCGGCGTTCGCCGCGGCCTGGACCCGCTCCATCACGTCGTACCGCTCCACCAGGTCGTTGACGGTGCGGTTGCGGCGCAGGTCCTCCACGTAGCTGGGCAGTTGGGTGATGAACTCGCCGGTCTGGGTGAGCACCGGCGGGACCAGCGCCACCAGGCCGGCGACGATCAGCAGGACGACGGTGAGCACGACCGCGGCGACGGCGAGCCCGTGCGGCAGTCCCCAGGAGCGCAGCCGGACCACCGCCGGGTTGAGCCCCACCGCGAGGAAGAGCGCGATCACCACCAGGACGAGGATGCCGCCGGCGTTGCGGACACCCAACCACACCGTGTACGCCAGCAGCACACCGAGCGCCCCGGTGAAGCCGACCAGGAAACTGCTGCGGCGCAGCGGTCGCCCGGGCCGGCCGAAGCGGCCCGAGCCGTTCGCCACCGGTCCGGCCGCCTGGAAGTCGGTGGGGTCCGTGTCCGCGTCACCGGGCCCGGGTGCGGGCCCCTGCCCGGCACGTCCGCCGGAGGTTTCGTCGCCGTCGCGAGCCGGCCCGTCCTGTTCCACCGGACCTCCCCGGGTCCCGCTCCGGCCGGTGGCCGGAAGCTGCCGCTGCGGACCCCTGCCAGCGGGCCCTGCCGGCAGGGTAGCGGCGTCCGGAGCACCTGGCCACCCGCCGTCACCCGGCGTGGTGGGCGGGTCCGTCACTCCTTCTCGACGGTGACCGTGCTGGGTTTGGCGCTGCGCTCGTCGGTGGTCGGCTTCGTCGGCCGCTTGCCGCTCTCCCCGGTGCTGGTGATCTTCGTGGGGGTGGCGCCCCGACCTCCGGTGCCCGGCACCGCCGCGACCGTCGGCTCCCCGTCGACCCCGGCGCTGGCGGTCCCGCCGTCGACCGTGGTCACCGGCTCGGCCTTCGGCTTGGCGCCGTTGGCCGCCGTGGTGTCCCCGCCGACCGGCTCGGCCTTCAACGCCCCACCCGGCACCGAATCCGCCGTCGGGTTCACACCGTCCGCGGCGGTGGTCACCCCCGACTTCGGCTTCGCGCCGTTCGTCGCCGGGGTGTCCCCGTCCACGGCCGCCGTCGGGCGTCCGCCGTCCACCGCGGCCACCGGCCGGGCGCCGCCCGGGGACGCGCCGTCGAGCGCGGCGGGGGCCATCCTCTGCAGCTTCAACTCGGTGATCTGCCGCTGGATCTCGTCGGACTCCTGCCGCGCCTGCCAGGTCTCCTGCCGCAGGTCGGCGAGCTGCTGCTGGGCCTGGGCGATCTCCAGCATCACCTGCGCGAGCTGTTGGCGGCTCGCCGCCGCCTCCTGCTGCGTCGCGGCGAGGTGCTGCTGGGTGGTGGCCAGGTGCTGCTGGGTGGTGGCCGCGTACTCCTCGAACTGCCGCCGGGAGGCGGCGACGTGCTCGTCGGCCGTGCGGCGCTTGTCGGCGGCCTCCTGCTCGGCCTGCTGGAGCAGCGCGGTGGCCTCCTCCTCGGCCTGCCGGCGCATGGTCACCGCGTCGGCCTCGGCGGCCCGGCGGACCTCGGCGGCGCCCCGCTCGATCTCGTCGCGCCGCGCCGTCCACTCCCGCTCCAGTTCCTCGAGCCGGGTCCGGTGCTGCTGGGCCAGCTCGTCCTGCTTGGACTTGACCTGCTTCTCCAGCTCGTCGCGGCGCTTGGCGTACTCCTGCTCGGCGGTGGCGCGGCGCTGGGCCAGCTCCCGGTCGGCGGCCTCCCGCCGGCCGTTGACCTCCTTCTCCACCCCGGCCCGCCAGGCGCCCAGCTCCTGCTGCGTCTGGGCCCGGGTCTGCTGCACGTACGCCTCGGTCTCGGTCCGCATCCGCTGCACGTACGCCTCGGTCTCGGCGCGGCTGCGCTTGGCCGCCTCGGCCGCCTCGGTGGTGAGCCGGTGCGCCTCCTGCCGGGCCCGGCCCCGGGTGCCCTTCGCGGCCTCCTCGGCGTCGTCGACGACCTTCTTGGCCTCCTGGAGGGCCTTGGCGTGGGTGGCCCGACCCGCCTCGGCCGCGGATTCGGTGAGCCGCTTGGCCTCCTGCTGGGCCTTGGCGTGCACCTCCTTGGCCGCCTCGCGGAGCTGGGTGGCCTCCTGCTGCGCCCGGGCCAGGGCCTCCTTGGCCGTCTCCCGCAGCTTGGTGGCCTCCTGCTGGGCCCGGCTGTGGATCTCCTTGGCGGTGTCCCGGAGTTGGGTGGCCTCCTGCTGGGCCTTGCTCAGCGCCTCCTGGGCGGCGGTCCGCAGCCGGGTGGACTCGTCCTGGGCGGTCGCCCGCAGGCGGGCCGCGTCCTCCTTGGCGGACTTCACGGTGGCGTCCGCCTCGGCCTTGCGGGCGGCGGTGTGCCGCTCCTCCTCGGCGCGTCGCGCGGCGAGCGCGATCTCGAAGTCCTTCAGCGCCCGGGCGGCCTGTTCCCGGGCCTCGTCGATGATGTGCTCGGCGGCGGCGCGGCGGGCGTCGATCTCCTCGTTCGCGGTGGCCAGGATGGCGTCGGCCTGCTCCTCGGCGAGGGCGAGGATCTGTTCGACCCGGGGCCCGAGGTGCTTGAAGGAGGCCCGGTCCACCACGGCGGCCTGTCTGCGTACCTGGGCCAGGTCGCGCTGGAGGTGCTCGACCTGACCGGCCAGCTTGTGGATCTGGGTGTACGCCTGCTCCCGCTCGGCCGTCAGGGTGGCGATCTCGTGCTCCGCACGAGCGACGTACCGGTCGACCTGTCGTTTCTCGTACCCCCGCAGGGCGGACTCGAAGCTGGGCTCCGTGGTCACGTCCCCGCCGAGAGCGAACAGTTCCTCGCCGTGCGACATGCCCCCATCCTCACACGCATCCGGCCCTCCTGGGGCGATACGGACGCCCCTGTTGGGACCTACTTCACTGGTGTCCGGCACGCCGGTCCCAGCGGGTGGGCGAACGGATACGGCGCGGGGTGCCACCGGTCACCCGGTGTCACCCCGCGCCGCGTCACTCATGCCCCGGACGTGCGGTGGGTCAGCTGGCGGTCTCCGCGGTCGCCTGCTGCTCGGCGTCGGCCTTGGCCGGCGCCGGCTTGGCCGGCGCGGCGGCCTGCTGCTGCGCCGGCACGCCCGGCACGATGCCGGCCAGGCCGGAGAGCATCTGCCCGAGCTGGGAGGTGACGGCGTCCTTCTGGCGGGTGAGGTCCTCGACCTCGCGGCGGGCGGCCTGGGTGGTCAGCTCCGCCTCGGTGCGCGCCTCGGTGAGCAGCCGCTTCGCCTCGGCCTTGGCCTCGCTCAGCGTCTTCTCGGCCAGTGCCTTGGCCTTCTCGACCGTCTCGGCGGCGGTGCGCTCGGACTCGACCCGGCGCGCCTCGGCCCGCTGCTCGATCTCCTTGGCCCGCTCCTGCGCGGCGTGGGCGCGCTGCTCGGCCTCGCCGACCAGCTTCTGGGTCTGCGCGACCTGGGCGGCGTGCCGCTCCGACTCCTCGCGCTCGGCCTTCTCGCGCCGCTCGGCGAGCTGGAGCTCCAGGGCCTGGAGGTCCTTGTCCCGCTTGTCCCGGGCGTCGGTGAGCAGCTTGGTCGCCTCGGCCCGCTTCTCCTCGGCCTCGCGGGCCGCCTTGGCCCGCTGCTGGGTGATCTCCCGCTCGGCGGTGGCCCGCAGGGTGGCGACCTCGCGCTCGACGGTGGACTTCAGCTCGGCCACCTCGTGGGCGGTGACCGTGCGTAGCTGCTTGGTCTCCCGCTCGGCGTCGGCGCGCAGCGTGTCGGCCTCGCGGCGGGCCTGCACCCGCACCTCGGCGGCCTCGCGCTCGGCGACGGTGCGGACGTTGCCCGCCTCCCGCTCGGCGGTGGCCTTCATGGCGGCCGCCTCGGCCCGCGCCTTGTCGGTGATCTCCCGCGCCTCGAGGCGGGCCGCGGAGAGGATGCCCTCCGACTCCCGCTTGGCCTCGTTGCGGTGGTCGTTGGCCTGCTCCTCGGCCAGCCGGAGGATCTGCTCGACCCTGGTGCCCAGGCCGGAGAGGGTGGGCCGGCTGTTCTCCTCGAGCTGCTTGTTGGTGTCGGTGAGCTTCTGCTCGAGCGCGCTCTGGCGCTGCTCGGCCTGGCGGAGGCGACGCTGGGCGTCGTTCATCCGCTGCTCGGCCTCGGCCCGGGCCTGCTCCGACTGGGTCAGCGCCGCGGTCATCCGGCCGATGAAGTCGTCAACCTGGTGGGTGTTGTATCCGCGCAGGCCGACGGTGAAATCCGGCTGCGAGTTCGCGTTATCGAAGAACGCGAGAGGGGAGGACTGCTGCTGGGGCATTGGGACATACTCGCAGACCCCCCGGGGTCGTTCGCAAGAGCGGTCCCGAGCTTTCGTGTCGTCATTACCTGGTCCACCGGCCCACGCCGGGAGATCGTCCCGAATGACGATCTTGGCAGCTCCCGGGCGGGCCGGACGTCACGCAAAGTGAGCGGGAAATGGGCCGCGGGCGGTGCCCGCGGCCCTTTGTCCGACCTCACTCGAATGGGTGTCCGGGTCACGGTGGAAAGGCAATGGCCTCCTCACCGCAATGGGCGACCCGGCGTCACCCGGACGGCTCAGTGGCCGCGGAACCGGTTGATTGCGCTCTCGTGCCGGGCCCGCATCTGCGGGTCCCGGACGCCGAGGCCGTCGGCGGGGGCGAGGCAGCGCACGCCGACCTTGCCCTGGTGCGCGTTGCGGTGCACCTCGTACGCCGCCTGGCCGGTCTGCTCCAGCGGGTAGGTCCTCGACACCGTCGGGTGGATCAGGCCGAGCGACACCAGTCGGTTGGCCTCCCACGCCTCGCGGTAGTTGGCGAAGTGGCTGCCGACGATCCGCTTGAGGTGCATCCACAGGTAGCGGTTGTCGTACTGGTGCTGGTAGCCGCTGGTGGAGGCACAGGTGACGATGGTGCCGCCCTTCTTGGCGACGAAGACGCTGGCGCCGAAGGTCTCCCGGCCGGGGTGCTCGAAGACGATGTCCGGGTCGTCGCCGCCGGTCAGCTCGCGGATCCGCTCGCCGAAGCGGCGCCACTCGTCCTGGTCCTGGGTGTGCTCGTCCTTCCAGAACCGGAAGCCCTCCGCGGAACGGTCGATGACCAGCTCGGCCCCCATCGACCGGCACAGCTCGGCCTTCTCCGGCGAGGAGACCACGCAGACCGGGATCGCGCCGCCGTTGAGCGCCATCTGGGTGGCATAGCTGCCCAGGCCGCCGGAGGCGCCCCAGATCAGCACCACGTCGCCCTGCTTCATGTTCGCGCCGTGGTGGGAGACGAGCTGCCGGTACGCGGTCGAGTTGACCAGGCCCGGGCTCGCCGCCTCCTCCCAGCTCAGGTGGCGCGGCTTCGGCATCAGCTGGTTGGCCTTGACCACGCACAGCTCGGCGAGGCCGCCGAAGTTGGTCTCGAAGCCCCAGATCCGCTGCTGCGGGTCGAGCATGGTGTCGTCGTGACCGGCCGCGTCCTCCAGTTCGACGGAGAGGCAGTGGGCGACGACCTCGTCGCCGGCCTTCCACTTCGTCACCCCGGGGCCGGTACGCAGCACCACGCCGGCGGCGTCGGAGCCGACCACGTGGTACGGCAGGTCGTGCCGGCGGGTCAGCTCGGAGAGCCGGCCGTAGCGCTGGAGGAACTTGAAGGTCGGCAGCGGCTCGAAGATGCTGGTCCAGACCGTGTTGTAGTTGATCGCGCTGGCCATCACCGCGACCAGCGCCTCGCCCGGGCCGAGTTCCGGGGTGGGCACCTCCTGCAGGTGCAGCGCCTTGCGCGGGTCCTTGTCCCGGGTGGCCAGCCCGTCGAACATCCGGGTCTCGTCGGCGCGGACGACCATGCCCCGGTAGCTCTCCGGCACGGGCAGGCCGGCGAGGCCGGCCAGTTCGCGCTCCGGCTGGTCCGAGCCCTCTGCCGCCATGATCGCTTCGAGGATGTCCTGCACGGTGACCTCCCGTTCGTCCGCACCCGCACGCCGGGCACGGGCTGTTGCCATCGTCGGCGCCGGTGCGACCGACCGCCATGTCGGCCATCGACACATCCGGCACCGGTCGCGTTCCTGTGCCGCCGGACGTTACTGAACGGTAGCTAGGGTCGGAAGTCCTGTGTGAAAAAGTGCATTGCGCCGTGCGTGGAGCTGTCCGTGGGAACGCCGCACCGCGCACCGCCGCGCGTCCTCCCACCTACTGGGACGGCAGTCGGTACGACGCCGGAAGAGCAGGTCGGGGCGCCGTGCGGCGCCCCGACCTGCGGGGTGGGCGAGCGGGCGGTCAGTGGCCCCCGGCCGGCTCGACCAGCTCGACCAGGACGCCACCGGCGTCCTTCGGGTGCACGAAGTTGACCCGCGAGTCCGAGGTGCCCCGCTTCGGGGTCTCGTAGAGCAGCCGTACGCCCCGCTCGCGCAGCGCCGCGCAGGCGGCGTCGATGTCCGCCACCGTGTACGCCACCTGCTGCATGCCCGGACCCCTGCGGTCCAGGAACTTCGCGATGGTCGACTCCGGGCTCAGCGGGGCGAGCAGCTGCACGAAGCCGCCCTCGGCCGTCGGGCCGACGGCCAGCATCGCCTCGCGTACGCCCTGCTCGGTGTTGGTCTCGGTGTGCACGCAGCGCATGCCGAAGGTCCGCTGGTAGAAGTCGATCGCGGCGTCGAGGTCGGCGACCGCGACCCCGACGTGGTCGATGCGGCGCAGGCCGATGTCTGTGACATAGTCGGCAGCGGGCTCGACGGGGGAGTTCTCAGCCATGGCGTTAGTCTGACCGAACAATCGTTAAGGCGACAGGTCGGCACCCCTCGGAGGCAGGCAATGGCTTCGGTGATCGTCAGCGGCGCGCGGACCCCGATGGGGCGCCTGCTGGGCAACCTCAAGGACCTTCCGGCGACGAAGCTCGGCGGTATCGCGATCAGGGCGGCGCTGGAGCGGGCCGGTGTCGCCCCGGACCAGGTGCAGTACGTGATCATGGGTCAGGTGCTCCAGGCGGGCACCGGGCAGATCCCCGCCCGGCAGGCCGCCGTCGAGGCCGGCATCCCGATGTCCACCCCGGCGTTGACCATCAACAAGGTCTGCCTCTCCGGCCTGGACGCGATCGCCCTGGCCGACCAGCTCATCCGGGCCGGCGAGTTCGACATCGTGGTGGCCGGCGGCATGGAGTCGATGACCAACGCCCCGCACCTGCTGCTCGGGCAGCGTTCCGGCTACAAGTACGGCGACGTCACCATCAAGGACCACATGGCGCTCGACGGGCTCACCGACGCCTGGGACTGCTGCTCGATGGGCGAGTCCACCGAGCGGCACGGCGCGAAGCACGGCATCACCCGCGAGGAGCAGGACGCCTTCTCCGCGGCCAGCCACCAGCGGGCCGCCGCCGCACAGAAGAACGGCCACTTCGCCGACGAGATCACCCCGGTGGTCATCCCCCAGCGCAAGGGCGACCCGCTGGTGATCAGCGAGGACGAGGGGATCCGGCCGGACACCACCGCCGAGTCGCTGGGCCGGCTGCGCCCGGCGTTCGCCAAGGACGGCACCATCACCGCCGGCAGCTCCTCGCCGATCTCCGACGGCGCCGCCGCGGTGGTCGTCATGAGCAAGGCCAAGGCCAAGGAGCTGGGGCTGACCTGGCTGGCCGAGATCGGCGCGCACGGCAACGTGGCCGGCCCGGACAACTCCCTGCACTCGCAGCCGTCGAATGCGATCAACCACGCCCTGAAGAAGGGTGGGCTGAGCATCGAGGACATCGACCTCGTCGAGATCAACGAGGCGTTCGCGGCGGTCGGCATCCAGTCCACCCGCGACCTGGGCATCAGCCCGGACAAGGTCAACGTCAACGGCGGCGCGATCGCGCTGGGCCACCCGATCGGCATGTCCGGCGCGCGGCTGGTGCTCACCCTCGCGCTGGAGCTCAAGCGCCGGGGCGGCGGCACCGGTGCGGCGGCGCTGTGCGGCGGCGGTGGCCAGGGCGACGCGCTGATCATCCACGTCCCGAACGGCACCGAGACCAACCAGTGAGCGAAACGATCGAGAACGTCCCGGCGACGGCCACCGGCCCGGTGCGCCGCAGCCGGGACGTGCCCATGCTGGTGCAGCGGGCCCGCGCGGGCGACCCCCGCGCGGTGGCCCGCCTGATCACCCTGGTCGAGTCCGGTGACGAGGTGCTGCCGCAGGTCGCGGCGGCGCTCGCGCCGTACGCCGGTCAGGCGCAGGTGGTGGGGCTGACCGGCTCTCCCGGGGTGGGCAAGTCGACCACCACCAACGAGTTGGTCCGGGCGCTGCGGGCGCGCGGGCACCGGGTGGGCGTGCTGGCCATCGACCCGTCCAGCCCGTTCACCGGCGGGGCGATCCTCGGCGACCGGGTCCGGATGCAGGACCACGCCACCGACCCGGGCGTCTACATCCGATCGATGTCCAGCCGGGGCCACCTGGGCGGCCTCTCCGCGGCCACGCCTCAGGCGGTACGGGTCCTGGAGGGCGCCGGCTGCGACGTGGTGCTGGTGGAGACCGTCGGCGTCGGGCAGGCCGAGGTCGAGGTGGCCTCCCTGGCGGACACCACGCTGGTGCTGCTCGCCCCGGGCATGGGCGACGCGATCCAGGCGGTCAAGGCCGGCATCCTGGAGATCGCCGACGTCTTCGTGGTCAACAAGGCCGACCGGGACGGCGCGGACGCCACCGTCCGCGACATCCAGGGCATGATCGCTCTCGGCGAGCGGGGGCCGGGCGAGTGGCGGCCGCAGGTGGTCCGCTCGATCGCCGCGCGGGGCGAGGGCATCGACGACATCGCGGCCGCGATCGACAAGCACCGCGGCTGGCTGGAGCAGCACGGCGAACTGCGCCGACGCCGGGAGGCGCGGGCCGCCGCCGAGATCGAGGCGATCGCGCTCGGCGTGCTGCGCGACCGGATCGGCTCGCTGCGCGACGGTACGGAGCTGCCGACTCTGGCCGCCAAGGTGGCCGAGGGCGCGATCGACCCGTACGCGGCGGCGGACGAGCTGCTGTCCCAGCTCGGCACCTGAGCGGTCCACTGCGGATCGGCTCCACCTTGTACGCTCGCACCGCCCCACGGCTGACGTGGGGCGGTGCGACGTTGTGGGGAGAGCATGGCTGACGAGGCGACCCAGGAACTGTCGGTGACGCCGGACGCGGTGGCGGGCGGCACGACGCACGTCTCCGACGAGGTGGTGGAGAAGATCGCGGTGGCCGCCGCGCGGTCCGTGCCCGGGGTGGCCGAGCTCGGCGGCGACGTGGCCCGGTTCTTCAACGCGGTGCTCGACAAGGTCGGCCTGGACCAGGTCGGTGACGCCCGGCGGGGCTGCTCGGCGCACGTCAGCAACGGCGCGGCGGTGGTCAACCTGGTGCTGGTGATCTCCGCAGGCCATCCGGTCCCGCAGGTGACCGACGCGGTGCGGGTGGCGGTGACGGCCGCGGTCGAGGCGTACGGGCTGCGGGCCGACGAGATCAACATCCGGGTGGACGACGTGGCCATGGAGGTGCCGCCGGCCTGAGCAGGTTACCGACGGGTACAAACTTCCTTAGCGATCGTTCAGGACTCCGTTCTACACTCGGTCTGCAGTCGAGGACTCGAGGAGGAGCTCCGCGGATGAACGCCGACGAGATCGCCGCCGGACGGGCACGCTGGCAGGCCCGCTACGACGCCGCGCGCAAGCGGGACGCGGACTTCACCACCCTGTCCGGGATGACCGTGGACCCGGTCTACGGCCCGCCGGAGGGCGTGGCGTACCCGGGCTTCGACCGGATCGGCTGGCCGGGCGAGTACCCGTACACCCGGGGCCTGCACCCGACCGGCTACCGCGGACGGACCTGGACGATCCGGCAGTTCGCCGGGTTCGGCAACGCCCAGCAGACCAACGAACGCTACAAGATGATCCTGGGCGCCGGGGGCGGCGGCCTCTCCGTCGCCTTCGACATGCCCACCCTGATGGGGCGGGACTCCGACGACCCGCAGTCGCTCGGCGAGGTCGGGCACTGCGGCGTCGCGGTGGACAGCGCCGCCGACATGGAGGTGCTCTTCGACGGCATCGACCTGGGCGGCGTCACCACCTCGATGACCATCTCCGGCCCGGCCGTGCCGGTCTTCTGCATGTACCTGGTCGCCGCCGAGCGGCAGGGCGTCGATGTGTCCACCCTGGACGGCACCCTGCAGACCGACATCTTCAAGGAGTACATCGCGCAGAAGGAGTGGCTCTTCGACCCCGAGCCGCACCTGCGCCTGATCGGCGACCTGATGGAGTACTGCGCCCGGGAGATCCCCCGGTACAAACCGCTCTCGGTCTCCGGCTACCACATCCGCGAGGCCGGCTCGACGGCCGCGCAGGAACTGGCGTACACCCTGGCCGACGGGTTCGGCTACGTCGAGCTGGGGCTGTCGCGCGGGCTGGACGTCAACGTCTTCGCCCCCGGCCTCAGCTTCTTCTTCGACTCGCACGTGGACTTCTTCGAGGAGATCGCCAAGTTCCGCGCCGCCCGCCGGATCTGGGCCCGCTGGCTGCGCGACGTCTACGGCGCCACCAGCGAGAAGGCGCTCTGGCTGCGGTTCCACACGCAGACCGCCGGAGTGTCGCTGACCGCCCAGCAGCCGGTCAACAACGTGGTGCGCACCGCCGTCGAGGCGCTGGCCGCGGTGCTCGGCGGGACCAACTCGCTGCACACCAACGCCCTCGACGAGACCCTCGCCCTGCCCACCGACGAGTCCGCCGAGATCGCCCTGCGTACCCAGCAGGTGCTGATGGAGGAGACCGGCGTGACCAACGTGGCCGACCCGCTGGGCGGCTCCTGGTACGTCGAGGCGCTGACCGACAAGATCGAGGCCGAGGCGGAGGAGATCTTCGCCCGGATCCGGCAGCTCGGCGGCGAGGGCCCGCACCAGATCGGCCCGATGACCTCCGGCATCCTGCGCGGCATCGAGGACGGCTGGTTCACCGGCCACATCGCCGAGTCGGCCTTCGTCCACCAGCAGGCGCTGGAGAAGGGCGACAAGAAGATCGTCGGGGTCAACTGCCACACCGGCACGGTCGCCAAGGACCTGGAGATCCTGCGCATCTCGCACGAGGTGGAGCTGGAGCAGCGCCGCGTGCTGGCCGAGCGCAAGGCCGCCCGGGACGAGTCGGCCGTCGCGGCGGCGGTGGCCCGGATGGTCGAGGTCAGCCGTACCGACGGGAACATGATCCCGGCGATGCTCGACGCCGTCCGGGCCGAGGCCACCCTCGGCGAGATCTGCGACGCGCTGCGCGCCGAGTGGGGCGTGTACCGCGAGCCCGCCCGCTTCTGACCGTCGCCGCCCTCGCGACCGCGCCGTCGAGGCCGGGTGGATGTCGCATCAGCGACATTTCCCCGACGCCTGTGGCGCGGTCGTGGGGGTGCTCCGGGTCTGCCGTGGTCGCAGGCGGTGGAGGGCTCATGAGCAGCGGTGAGAGTGGCAACTGTCGCGGTCGCGCTTGATCCGAGTTCGGCGCGGTCCGTGCGAGACTAGGTAACCATGAGCGACCCACGGATGACTTCGTCGATCTTCACCCGCGGCGCGGTCGACCTCAGTGCACTGCGCAGCACACCGCCGGCCAATCCCCGTCCCACCACACCGGCCCAGGCCGGTCCGCCCACCGGTCTGCCGGGTGGCCCCGCCGGCGCGGCGGCCGTGATCGACGTGACCGAGGCGACCTTCCAGTCCGAGGTC
The DNA here is from genome assembly GCF_900090245.1 of Micromonospora halophytica. Taxonomy (GTDB): domain Bacteria; phylum Actinomycetota; class Actinomycetes; order Mycobacteriales; family Micromonosporaceae; genus Micromonospora; species Micromonospora halophytica. The sequence goes on along the minus strand of NZ_FMDN01000004.1, from coordinate 59,598 downwards.
CTGGAGCGCTCGCTCAGCACACCCGTGGTCGTCGACTTCTGGGCCGAGTGGTGCGAGCCCTGCAAGCAGCTCTCCCCGGTGCTGGAGCGGCTGGCCGTCGAGGGCGGCGGGGCCTGGGTGCTCGCCAAGGTCGACGTGGACGCCAACCCGCGCATCGCCCAGATGTTCCGGGTGCAGGGCATTCCGATGGTCTACGCGGTCGTCGGCGGTCAGCCCGTCGACGCCTTCTCCGGCGTGGTGCCGGAGGCCCAGCTCCGCCAGTGGCTCCAGGCCGTCCTCAAGGCCGGTGGCGTCACCGTCGCCGAGCCGGAGGACCCCCGCCTCGACGAGGCCGACGACGCCCTGATGAGCGGCGACCTGGAGGCCGCCGAGCGGGCGTACCGGAAGATCCTGGCCGAGTCCCCGGCGGACGCCGCGGCGGAGGCGGGCCTGGCCCAGGTCGGGCTGGCCCGCCGGGTCGCCGGCGCGGACCCGCAGGCCGCGCTCACCGCCGCCGCGCAGGCCCCCGACGACGTCGAGGCCCAGCTCCTCGCGGCCGACATCGAGGTGCTCAGCGGCATGGCCGAGCAGGCGTACGCCCGCCTGGTCGGCCTGGTCCGGCGGACCGCCGGCGAGGACCGGGAGAAGGTACGCCAGCACCTGGTCTCGCTCTTCACCGTCGCCGGCCCGGACGACCCCGCCGTCGCCTCGGCCCGTCGAGCCCTGGCCAGCGCACTGTTCTGAGTTCGTAGCACGCCAGCGCGGGCCGGCGAACCGGCCGGCCCGCCCGACCATCGAGGACGGGAGCCCATGATGCGCCGGATCGCCGTCCTCGACGCGCCGACGAACCTCGGACTGCGCCCGCCCACGTCCACCTCCGTCCCCGGCTGTGCCAAGGCGCCCGGCGCGCTGCGCGACCACGGGCTGCTCGCCCGGCTGCGGGCCCGCGACGCCGGCTGCCTCACCCCGCCCCGGTACGACCCGGGCGACTGGCGTCCCGGCGACGGGGTCTGCCACGCCCGGGAGATCTCCGGGTACTCGGTGGCGCTCGCCGACCGGATCGGCGCGATCATCGACCGGGGTGAGTTCCCGCTGGTGCTCGGGGGCGACTGCTCGGTGCTGCTCGGCTCGGCGCTGGCCATGCACCGGCTCGGCGAGGCGGTCGGCGGGCGGATCGGGCTGGTCTTCGTCGACGGCCACTCCGACTTCCGGCACCCCGGCAACGCCTCGTACGTGGGGGCGGCGGCGGGGGAGGACCTGGCCCTGGTCACCGGGCGCGGGCAGGCCGACCTGGCCGCCATCGAGGGACGGCGTCCCTACTTCCGCGACATCGACGTGGTGGTGCTCGGCATCCGGGCCCAGGACGAGTACCGCCTCGACCTGCAGGCCGCCGGGATCACCACCCGCCCGGTGCCGGCGCTGCGCGCCGAGGGGGCCGCGCGGACCGCCCAGTGGGCGCACGAGCAGTTGGCCGACTGCGCCGGTTACTGGGTGCACATCGACGTGGACGTGCTCGACCCGGCGGTCATGCCGGCGGTGGACGCGCCGGACCCGGGCGGGATCGCCTTCGCCGAACTGGAAATCCTCCTCGCCGGCCTGGTCGACACCCCGCACTGCCTCGGCGTCGAGCTGACCGTCTTCGACCCCGACTACGACCCGGACGGCTCGTACGCCGCCGAGATCGTCAACACGGTGGTCGCCGGGCTGGCCCCGGTGTCCGCGCCGGAGGCGGTGCCGCCCCGGCTGCTGCCGCCGTCCCCGCCGCCGCAGCGGTTGCGCCGTACGGGGTCGCCGAACCTCGCCGCGGTCGTCGCCCCGACCGACAGCGCCGAGCCGACGGGGGAGCCGCGCCCGGCCACCGGGGCGCGTACCGGCGAGCCGGCCGGGCCCACCGGCCCGGGAACAAGCCTGCCGGCCGGGCCGACGGGCCTGGTGGCGGGCGGCGCGGCGGCGCTGGTCGGCCAGCTGACGAGCGACCCGATCGACCCGGTGCCGGGTGGCTCGGCGGCGGGGGACCCGGTGGAGATCCCCGTGCCGGCGGTGACCGTCGAGCCCGTCGGGCCACCGGCCTCGGCCGGGCCCGGCCTGCTGCGCCGGGCGCCCCGCCCGGAGGATGACGACCCGTCCGGGGACGGTTCGCCCGCCTCGTCCGCCGGCATCGCCTGACCGCTCACCGGCCTTTCTGGCGGACGAGCGGCTCCGTGCCCAGGTCGCCGTCACGTCCCCGGTGGCGACCCGGTGGCGCGGGCGGCGGGGTCAGTTCAGGGCGCGCAGGAAGCGCTCGGCGATCGGGACCGCGCTCGACGTGCTCGACCCGCCCTGCTCGACGAAGACCGCGAACGCCACGTCACCCTGCCAGCCGACGAACCAGGCGTGCGTGTGCTCGGGGTTGTCGTCGTACTCGGCGGTGCCGGTCTTGCCGTGCACCGGGCCGCCGGGGACGTCGGCGAGCGCCGTGCCCGTGCCGGCGGTGACCACCTCGCGCATCATCGCCCTCAGCGCCTCGACCGACCCGGCCTTCAGCTGCGGGCCGGGCTCGGCCGGCTTGGCCGGCGCCGGATCGAGCACCAGCTTCGGCTGGGTGAAGCGGCCCCGGGCGACGGCGGCGGTGGCGCCGGCCATGGCCAGCGGACTGACCACGGTGGTGCCCTGGCCGATCGCGGCGGCGGCCTGCTCGGTCGGGCCGCCGTTGGCCGAAACCTTGCCGGTGAAGGCGTCGATCCCGACGTCCCACTGCCCCTCGAGGCCGAGGGTGCGCCCGGTGACGGCGAGCCCGTCGGGCCCCAGCTTCGGCGCCAGCGCGACGAAGGCGGTGTTGCAGGACTCCGCGAAGTCCGTCCGGAACGGCACCTTGCCGAGGGTGAAGTCGTCGGAGTTCTTGAACGACCGGCCGTCGACGGTGCCGGTCTTCGGGCAGTCCACGGTGGCGTCGGCGGTGACCGCGCCCCGGTCCAGCAGGCCGAGGGCGCTGACCATCTTGAAGGTGGAGCCGGGTGGGACCTGGGCGGTGAAGGCCAGGTTCTCCCCGGCCGCCCCGGGCCCGTTGGCGGCGGCGAGCACCGCGCCGTCGCTGATCCGTACCGCCACCAGGGCCGAGCGGCGCTTCTCGCCGCGCAGTGCGCCGTCGGCCGCGTTCTGGGTGGCGACGTCGAGGGTGGTCTTCAGTGCCTGCCCCGGCTGCGGCTCGTGGCGGTGCACCTGCGGGCCCGGTGCCGGCTTGCCGTCCGGACCGGTCCGCTGGATCAGCACCGCCACCCCGGGGACGCCGCGCAGCCGGTCGTCGTACCGGCCCTGGAGGCCGCCGTGGCCCACCTGGTCGCCCCGGGCGACAGTGTCGGGGCGCGCGGCGAGGTCGTCGGCCGTCGCCTCGTCGACCGAGCCGAGCAGGGCCCGGGCGAACTCCCGGGTCGGCGCGAGGTCGCGCTGCTCGGTGGGGAACAGGGTGCCGGGCAGGTCGTGGATGCGTGACTTGATCTGCCGGTACGCCTCGTCCCGCAGGGTGACCACCTCGACGAACGCGTCCGGGTCGGCTTCGGCGAGGCGTCGGGGCAGGTCGGACACGTCCACCGGGGGAGTGATCGCCGGCCGGACCGCCTTGAACGCCGCGTCGAGCCGGCGGGCCAGGGCGGCCGGGTCGGGGACCTGGGAGGGTTGCACGCCGACCCGGACCACCGGGCGGGGCGCGACGATCGGCTGCCCGGCGGCGTCCAGCACCGCCGCCCGGGTGGGCCGCTCCCGGCGCACGGTCAGCCGGTCGCCCTTCTCCAACTGCTCCTGGACGAGCTGCGGCTCCCAGATCAGCTGCCACTGGTCGTCGCGGCCCTGCCGCAGCCGCACCGGCCGGTCGTACGCCCAGGTGGTGTCGCCGGGCAGCTTCCACTCCACCCGGATCTTCGCGGTCGCGATGTCCCTGGTGATCTCGGGCTCGCCGGTGCGGCGCAGGGTGGGCGGGGTGACGGCCAGTTCGCCGGAGAGTTCCTTGATCTCCTTCGTGACGTCGGCGGCGGGCAGCCGCGCCCCGGTCGGGTCGATGAAGCCGACCGCGTTCAGGTCCCCCGAGCGCCAGCCGTCGAGGAAGGCGTCCACGGTCCGCTCCGGCCCGTCCGCGTCGGAGCACCCGACGAGCACGCCGGCGAGCAGCGCGGTGGCGGTCAGCGCCGAGAGCATCGGACGGGGACGCGTGCGCAAACGGCGGTACGGGTACGACAGGGTCATGAAGCCTTACACCTCCGCGGTCACGATGCCGCTTCGCACGCTAGTACGGACTCGTCTCCCGCACTGCCCCGCAGGGCCGCACGCTGCGTGAAGAGGCTCCGGCAGCAGTGTGATGAACATCGCGAGTCGGGGTACTCCGCGACCGGCCGACCACACGTCTGCAACGGGCGAAAGGACAAAGTCCCGAACCGGACGTCCGGCCGGTGGTCCGCCGACGAACGGACAGAGCGGCAGGGCCTAGGCTGGGCGGCAGAGTGACCCACAACGCGGTGGGTCGAGGGGAGTGGCACCGATGGACCGGCGTCCGGCGATCAAACCGGGACCCGACCTCCGGCAGGCTGACACCGGCCGGGACGACAGCTTCGATTCGGCGACCGACGGGGACGGCTTCGGCCGACTCGACACAGGAGTGACCGGGATGACCGGTTCGAGTATCGACACCCTCTACGATCTGGGGCTTCCGATGGAGGCGCTCGGCGACGACACGGAGGACACCGAACTCGACGAGCCGGTGCCCAACGCGGAACGCCTGGTGGCCCAGGCAATGGCGCTGGCCGGCGACGACCACGACGCGGCGACCCTGGTGGGCCGGTTCTGGCGGTTCGCGCCGGACGAGGAGCTGATCGGGTTCACCGCGGAGGAGATGCTGGATGCGGCCCGGGCGCACCGGGATCTCGCCCAGCAACGGGTGCCGGGCGAGTTGAAGCTGCGGATCCACGAGCCCGACGCCGAGCAGCACCACACGGTCGTCGAGATCGTCACGGACGACATGCCGTTCCTGGTCGACTCGGTGACCGCGCTGCTGAACTCCCACCACCTGGACGTGCACCTGCTGGTGCACCCGCTGGTCGTGGTGCGGCGGGAGCCGCTCGGCCGGCTGACCGAGGTCTCCGCCGACGTGGAGCCGGACGACGCGATCGCCGGTGACCTGGTCGAGAGCTGGATGCGGATCGAGATCGACCCGGTCCGCGACCCGGACGAGCGGGAGAAGCTGCGCCGCGAGTTGCAGCGGGTGCTCACCGACGTGCGTGAGGCCGTGGAGGACTGGCCGAAGATGCGCCAGCGGGCGTTGGCGCTCGCCGGCGAGCTGGCCGCCGCCCGGACCTCCGACAACCGCCCGCCGGTGCCGGAGAAGGACATCACCGACTCGGTGGAACTGCTGCGCTGGCTGGCCCACGACCACTTCACCTTCCTCGGCTACCGGGAGTACCGGCTGGTCGACGGCGACGGGAAGGGCCCGGCCCTGGAGGCGGTGCTCGGCACCGGCCTGGGGATCCTGCGGTCGGACTCGCCGGAAGCCCGGTCGTTGTCGTCGATGACCCCCGAGGCGCACGAGAAGGTGATGGAGAAGCGGCTGCTGATCATCACCAAGGCGAACTCGCGGGCCACGGTGCACCGCTCGGCGTACCTCGACTACATCGGCTTCAAGATCTTCGACGAGGCCGGTGCGGTGGTCGGCGAGCGGCGCTTCCTGGGCCTGTTCTCCACCGCCGCGTACCGGACCAGCGTGCAGGAGCTGCCGGTGGTCCGGCGCAAGGTCGCCGAGGTGCTGGACCGCTCGGGCCTGAGCCTGCGCAGCCACTCCGGCAAGGACCTGCTGCAGATCCTGGAGACCTACCCGCGCGACGAGCTGTTCCAGATCAAGACCGACGACCTGTACCACGCGGTGACCGGTGTGCTGCGCATGGCTGGTCGTCGCCAGTTGCGGGTCTTCCTGCGCCGGGACGCCTACGGGCGGTTCATCTCCTGCCTGATCTACCTGCCCCGGGACCGGTTCACCACCCAGAACCGGCTGCGCATGCAGGACATCCTGCTGCGGGAGCTGAACGGCGTCGGGGTGGACTACACCACCCGGGTCACCGAGTCGATGCTCGCCCGGGTGCACTTCATCGTCCGGACCGACCCGACCAACCCGCCCGGTGACATCGACGCCGACCTGCTCGCCGAGGAACTGGCCGACGCCACCCGGCTCTGGGACGACGACTACCGCCTGGTGCTGGAGCGCAAGCTCGGCGACGAGCAGGCCAAGCACCTGTTCGCCCGGTACGCCGACGCCTTCCCGGAGGGCTACAAGGACGGGCACACGCCGTACGAGGCGATGAAGGACCTGGCCAAGCTGGAACTGCTGGAGGAGCCCGGTCAGCTCGAGATGCACCTGTTCCGCAAGCAGCTCGCCCCGCGGGCGGGCGGCGACGGCGCGGGCGACGACACGATGGACGTCCGGTTCAAGGTCTACCGGTACGGCGAGCCGATGATGCTCTCCGCCGTGCTGCCGGTGCTGCACTCGCTGGGCGTCCGGGTGGTCGACGAGCACCCGTACGAGGTGGACCGGATCGACGGCCGGGTCTTCCTGTACGACTTCGGCCTGTGCCTGCCCGAGGGGCACCAGGATCTGGCCGAGGTGCGTCCGCACGTGGAGAACGCCTTCGCCGCCGCCTGGCGGGGCGAGGCCGAGGTGGACGGCTTCAACGAGCTGGTGCTGCGCGGCGGCCTCACCTGGCGGCAGGTGGTGGTCCTGCGGGCGTACGCGAAGTACCTGCGGCAGGCCGGCACGGTCTTCTCCCAGGAGTACATGGAGCACACCTTCATCGCCTACCCGCGGATCGCGTCGCTGCTGGTGGAGCTCTTCGAGGTGCGGTTCGCCCCCGGCGGGCTGACCGCGCAGGCGCGCCGGCAGCGCAGCGGCGAGCTGGTCACCGCGATCGGCGAGGCGCTGGACGACGTGGCCAGCCTCGACCAGGACCGGATCCTGCGGTCGTACCTGACGTTGATCCAGGCCACCCTGCGGACCAGCTTCTACCAGAAGCGCGCCGGTGGGCGACCGAAGTCGTACGTGGCGTTCAAGCTGAACCCGCAGGCCATCCCGGACCTGCCGGCCCCGCGGCCGAAGTTCGAGGTCTTCGTCTACTCGCCCCGGTTCGAGGGCGTGCACCTGCGGTTCGGGCCGGTGGCCCGGGGCGGGTTGCGCTGGTCCGACCGGCGGGAGGACTTCCGTACCGAGGTGCTCGGCCTGGTCAAGGCGCAGATGGTGAAGAACGCCGTGATCGTGCCGGTGGGCGCCAAGGGCGGCTTCGTGCTCAAGCAGAAGCCGGGCGACCGGGACGAGGCGGTGGTCTGCTACAAGGAGTTCATCTCCGCCCTGCTCGACGTCACGGACAACATCGTCAGCGGTGAGATCGTGCCGCCGGAGGACGTGGTCCGGCACGATGGCGACGACCCGTACATGGTGGTCGCGGCGGACAAGGGGACGGCCACCTTCTCCGACATCGCCAACGAGATCTCCACGGCGCACCACTTCTGGCTGGGCGACGCGTTCGCCTCCGGCGGCTCGGCCGGCTACGACCACAAGAAGATGGGCATCACCGCCCGGGGCGCCTGGGAGTCGGTCAAGCGGCACTTCCGGGAGATGGGGCACGACACCCAGACCCAGGACTTCACCGTGGTCGGCGTCGGCGACATGTCCGGCGACGTGTTCGGCAACGGGATGCTGCTGTCGAAGCACATCCGGCTGGTGGCCGCCTTCGACCACCGGCACATCTTCCTCGACCCGGAGCCGGACGCGGCCACCTCGTGGGACGAACGCAAGCGGCTGTTCGACCTGCCCCGGTCCTCCTGGGAGGACTACGACCGGAGCCTGATCAGCGAAGGCGGCGGCGTCTACCCGCGTACCGCCAAGTCGGTGCCGATCTCGCCTCAGGTCCGCGCGGTGCTCGGCCTGGACGACGACGTCACGCAGCTCAGCCCGCAGGAGCTGATGAGGGCGATCCTGACCGCGCCGGTCGACCTGTTCTGGAACGGCGGCATCGGCACGTACGTGAAGGCCAGCAGCCAGACCAACGCGGAGGTGGGCGACAAGTCCAACGACGCGATCCGGGTGGACGGCAAGAACCTGCGGTGCCGGGTGGTCGGCGAGGGCGGCAACCTGGGCTGCACCCAGCTCGGCCGGATCGAGTACGCCCTGACGGGTGGCCGGATCTACACCGACTTCATCGACAACGCGGCCGGGGTGGACTGCTCCGACCACGAGGTGAACATCAAGATCCTGCTCAACACCGCGGTCGCCGACGGGGCGCTGGACATCGCCGAGCGGGACGAGCTGCTCGCCCAGATGACCGACGAGGTCGCCGAGCTGGTGCTGCGCGACAACTACGACCAGGCGCGGGCGATCAACAACGCCCAGGCCCAGGCGGCCAGCCTGCTCCCGGTGCACCGCCGGATGATCAACGAGCTGGAGCGGGCGGGCCAGATCGACCGGGCCCTGGAGGCGCTGCCGCCGGACGAGGAACTGGCGGTGCGCAGCGAGTCCGGGCTGACCACGCCGGAGTTCGCGGTGCTGCTCGCGTACATCAAGATCGTCCTGGAGCGGGAGATCCTGGCGGAAGGGCTCGCGGACGAGGAGTGGACGACCGACGTCCTGGTCAACTACTTCCCGACGCCGATGCGCGAGCGCTTCGCCGACCGGATGGCCCAGCACCGGCTGCGCCGCGACATCGTGACCACGGTGCTGGTCAACGAGGCGATCAACCGGGGCGGCATCTCGTTCGTCTTCCGGGTGGTCGAGGAGACGGCCGCCTCGGCGGCGGACGTGATCCGGGCGTACGTGGTGGTGCGTGAGGTCTTCGGCCTGCGTGAGCTGTGGGCCGCTGTCGAGGCGCTGGACAACAAGGTCTCGCCGGAGCTGCAGACCACCGTCTACCTGGACACCCGGCGGCTGCTCGACCGGGCCGTGCGCTGGCTGGTCACCAACCGGCGCTCGCCGATCGACGTGCCGGCGGAGATCGCCCGGCTGCGGGCCGGGGTGGTCCGGCTCCTGCCCAACCTGGAGACCCGCTTCCACGGCAGCGAGCGTGAGTCACTGGCCGCGCACATCGACACCATGGCCGAGCGTGGGCTGCCGCGTGAGCTGGCCGAGCAGGCCACCCGGCTGATGTACAGCTTCGGTCTGCTGGACGTGGTGGAGACGGCGGCCACGAGCGGGCGGGACGTCGACGAGGTGGCCTCGGTCTACTTCGTCCTGTCGGACCTGTTCCGGGTGGACTCCCTGCTGTCGAAGATCTCCCTGCTGCCACGGGAGGACCGCTGGCAGACGCTGGCCCGGATGGCGCTGCGCTACGACCTGTACGCCGCGCTCGCCGCGCTCACCGCGGAGGTGCTCGACTCCACTGCGGACAGCCTCTCCGCCCAGGAGCGGGTGCAGGAGTGGGAGCAGTCGAACGCCACCTCCATCCACCGGGCCCGCCGGGCGATGGGAGAGTTCGACGAGTCGCGGGCCGACCTGGCCGCCCTGTCGGTGCTGCTGCGCCAGATCCGCACGCTGGTGCGGACCTCCGCCGCGGCCTGACCCGTACGCCGACGCGCCTCCGGCGGGACCCGACGGTCCCGCCGGAGGCGCGTCCAGGCCCGGCCCTCAGGACGTCATCGTGGCGAAGACGATGACGTTGTCGGTGTAGCTGCCGGCGGTCTGGTCGAACACCCCGCCGCAGGTCACCACCCGCAGGGCGGGCCGCTCGTTCGGGCCGAAGACCAGCTCGTGGGGGAACTCCGCCTTCGGGTACGACCGCACGGCGCCGACGGTGAAGGTGGCCTTCGTCCCGTCGGCCCGGGTGACCGTGATGGTGTCGCCCCGGTGCAGGGAGCCCAGTTCGAAGAAGACGGCCGGGCCGAGCTTCGCCGAGTCGACGTGTCCGACGATCACCGCGTTGCCGTCCTCGCCCGGGCTGGCGCCCGGGGCGTACCAGCCGGCGCGTTGCGCCTGGTCCAGCGGGGGGACCTGGACGGTGCCGTCCGGGTTGGTGCCCAGCGACATGACCTCGGCGTCGACGCCGATGCGTGGGATCGAGACGGTGACGGGGGCCGAGCGGGGCAGGGCGGCGGGGGCCGGCGCCTCGTCGACCTCGGGTTGCCCGTCCGACGTGACGGCACCGACGTCCGGGTCGGTCCGTCCGTCCGGGGCCGCCGGGGCGGCCTGGGCGATCGGCTGCGGCGGGCGGGGCGGGGGCTCGGTTCGCAGCGAAGCGCCGATCATGCCGGCGCCCGCGACGGCCAGCAGGACGACGACGGCCGCGCCGGCGGCACGCCACGGTCTCCCGTGACGGCCGCCGGCCCGTGTCGCCGTCTGGTCAGACGAGGCCATCGGCCCGACGCCGACGCATCAGCACGATGCCGCCCAGGGCCGCCGCGCCGATCATGCTCGCCCCGCCCAGCGCCATGCCGCGGTCGGTGCTGGTGGTGGTCATGCCACCGTCACCGCCATCGACGGGGCCACGGGGGAGGACCACCAGTTCGCCCTCGCCGCACGAGCCCTTGAGCTCGTACGTGCCCGGGGCGGCGTCCGGGGCGACCTGGGCCTCGCCGTAGTAGACGAAGTCCTTCTTGTGCTCCCAGCCACGCTCCGCCTCGGCGGCCGCGGCGTCGGCCGTGGCGTCCTCGGCGTACTCGGCGCCGTGGCCCTGCCAGGCCTCGGCACCGGCCTCGGCGTCCTGGCCGTACGAGCCGCGCTCGCCGCCCTTCCACGAGCGCTCGCCCTCGGCGCCGGCCTCCTGGCCGTACTCGTGGCCCTTCCAGTGCTGCTTGCCGTGCTCACGGCCCGACTCGGCCTGCTCCTCCTCGTGGGCCTTCCCGTCCTGCCCCGGCGCGACGTCGGCGGCGAAGCCGCCGCCCCAGCCGCCCGCCGGGGGCCGGGCGTCGCCGGCCGGCGGCACCGGCTGCGACCCCTTGCCGTTCTCGCCCTTGCCGCCCCGGTCGCCTCCCCAGGAGCCGCCCTTGTCCTCTCCCCAGGAGCCGCCCCGGTCGCCTTCCCAGGAGCCGCCCCGGTCGCCTCCCCAGGAGCCGCCCTTGTCCTTGCCGCGGTCCGCGTCGACCGGCTTGAGCTTCACCTTGCCGGTGACCTTCGACCAGACGTAGGCGTGCTCCTGCGGCGTCGGGCAGATCTCCAGGAGCTTGACCGTCTCGCCGGGCTTGACGGCGTGCGGCTTGGCGATGACCTTGCCCTCACTGTCCCCGCCGGGCTGGGCACCGTCCGCGAACGCGATCCCCGGCGTGAACACCAGGAGGGACGCGCCGCCGAGCGCGGCACCCGCGACGACCTTCCCGAGCATCTTGTTAGCCATGACCTGCGTCACTCCATCCCTGTTGTCCTGAGCTCGACGTCAGTCGAGCTATGACCGACGTTAGACCGTTTCACGACTTATCCGGGGAAAGATTCGTGTTTTAGAGTTTGTGGAAGAACAGGGCTTTGCAGGTGCTAGGCGGCTTCTGTCTTGTTTCAGGGTGTTGTGGTGGCTGCGCGAACCCCGAGGGTCATCGGGGGTGGAAACGGCTGGTGAGGTCGAATGTCCGGGCTCGTCCGGCCGTCCGGCTCTTGCTGGAAGGTTCCGCCCGGCATCGAGGCATTGCCATGGAAGCGCTCCCATGCAAGAATCGCTGCACGCGGTACGGGGAGCTACACCGCGAAGGCAGGCGTCGAGGGCACCGGTGAGAGCCGGACGACGTGGCCACCGACCGGTCCGGCGGACCGGTCACCCCCCACCACCACGCCCGTCCGGGTCGGGCGCACCCCCCGAAGATCCCGTTGGCGCCGAGGGCCGTCCTGTACAGGGCGTCCGCCGGGCCACTTGCCGGGCCGTGACACGGATCCGGTCTCGCCCAAGGAGTTCAGTGGCATGAATCTGTGGAGAAACCTGTCCGGCAGGCGCCGGGCGGTCGCACTCGCCGGTGCGAGCGCCCTGGTAGCCGGCGGGCTGGTGACCATTCCGGTCACCGCGGCGCAGGCCGCGACCCAGTGCAGCGTCGACTACACCACCAGCGACTGGCCCGGCGGCTTCACCGCCACCGTCGTCATCAGGAACCTCGGTGACCCGGTCAGCTCCTGGAACCTCGGCTTCACCTTCCCGAACAGCAGCCAGAAGGTGCAGCAGGGCTGGTCGGCGAAGTGGTCGCAGAGCGGCCAGAACGTCACCGCGACGAACGAGTCGTACAACGGCGCGCTCGCCTCCGGCGCCAGCACCAGCATCGGGTTCAACGGCGCGTGGAGCGGCAGCAACCCGAAGCCGACCTCGTTCACCCTGAACGGCGTGGTCTGCAACGGCGGCACCCCCACCACCCCGCCGACGACCACCCCGCCGACGACGACGCCGCCGTCGACCCCGCCGCCCACCACGCCTCCGCCCACCACCCCGCCGCCGACGACGACCCCGCCGGGGCAGAAGGTGGACAACCCCTACCTGAACGCCCAGGGGTACGTGAACCCGGAGTGGAAGGCCAAGGCCGAGTCCGTCGCGGGCGGCAACCGGGTGTCCAACAACCCGACCGCCGTGTGGATCGACCGGATCGCCGCCATCAACGGCACCCCGGACAGCAGCTCCAATGGCGCGATGGGCGTGCGTGACCACCTGGACGAGGCGCTCGAGCAGGGGGCGAACTACATCCAGTTCGTCATCTACAACCTGCCCGGCCGCGACTGCGCGGCGCTGGCCTCCAACGGTGAGCTGGGCCCGGACGAGCTGCCCCGCTACAAGGCCGAGTACATCGACCCGATCGCCGCGATCCAGGGCGACCCGAAGTACGCCAGCCTGCGGATCATCAACATCATCGAGATCGACTCGCTGCCGAACCTGGTGACCAACACCTCCGGCCAGCCGGGTGGTACGGCCATGTGCGACACGGTCAAGGCCAACGGCGCGTACGTCAACGGTGTCGGCTACGCCCTGAACAAGCTGGGCGCGATCGGCAACGTCTACAACTACATCGACGCCGCGCACCACGGCTGGATCGGCTGGGACAGCAACTTCAGCCCGACCGCCCAGATCCTGAAGGACGCCGCGGTGGCCTCCGGCAGCACGGTGAACAACGTGCACGGCTTCATCGTCAACACCGCGAACTACTCGGCCCTCAAGGAGCCGAACTTCAAGGTGACCGACTCGGTCAACGGCACCTCGGTGCGGCAGTCCAAGTGGGTCGACTGGAACTTCTACGTGGACGAGCTGTCGTTCGCCCAGGCGTTCCGCAACGAGCTGGTCTCCAAGGGCTTCGACCCGAAGATCGGCATGCTGATCGACACCTCCCGCAACGGTTGGGGCGGCACCGCCCGGCCCGCCGGCCCCGGCCCGATGACCAGCGTCGACGCCTACGTCGACGGTGGCCGTGTCGACCGGCGGATCCACCTCGGCAACTGGTGCAACCAGGCCGGGGCGGGTCTGGGCGAGCGGCCGACGGCCGCGCCGGAGCCCGGCATCGACGCGTACGTCTGGGTGAAGCCCCCGGGTGAGTCGGACGGCTCCAGCAAGGAGATCCCGAACAACGAGGGCAAGGGCTTCGACCGGATGTGCGACCCGACCTACACCGGTAACGCCCGCAACGGCAACAGCATGAGCGGCGCCCTGCCGGACGCCCCGATCTCGGGCGCCTGGTTCCCGGCGCAGTTCGCCCAGCTGATGCAGAACGCCTACCCGCCGCTCTCCTGAACAGGCGGACGGCCAACCCGCCGCGGCAGGAGTGAGGCACTGTCGCGGCAGGTTCCCCAGGGCCCCTGGTCCGACCGGTCACCCGGTCGGGCCAGGGGCCCCCGCCGTGCCGGGCGGGTGGACGGCGACCCGTCAGGGCACGGTCTTCTCGATCGCCGCCTGCCCCAGCTCGGCCAGGTCGCGGCGGGCCCGCTCGAGGTTCTCCGGGGTGACGTCCTGCCCCCGGGCCATCACGAGGTCCTCCGGCTCCCAGGGCTGCTCCGCCCCGGTACGGATGTTGTCCCCGGCCGCGCCGGTGCCGGTGCCGGTCGCGCCGGTGCCCGCGGCGTACGGGTCGCCCAGCAGTTCCTCGGTGTCGCCCGTCGCCCCGCGTCCCGGCTCGGCGACGAACGGGTTGTCCCGGTCTGCACCGCCACCGGTGGCGAGCTGCGGCACGGTGGTCTCGTCGTCCACCGCGGCGGCCACCTCCGGGCTTTCCTCCAGCGGCCGCCCGCGGTTGGGGTCACGATCCGTCATGGTGCCCTCCTGTCCCAGACGCTCCGATCTCGCGTACCCCGCTGGGACGGGCCCATGCCGTCGAGGCCAGACCTGCGTACGCCCCGGTCGATCCGGGACCGGGGCGTACGTGGTGGATCAGCGGCCGAGGACCCGGTCCAGGAAGTCCCGGTACTGCCGGACCGCCACCCGGAGCTGCTCGGTGTCGGCCGAGCCGGCGTCCTGCCAGCTCCCGAGCTGCCGCTTCTGCGCCGTGAGCGCGGCCGAGAGCGCCTGGATGGCCTCCTCGACCAGCGACTGGGCCTCGCCGACGGCCGCGCGCGGGTCGTCGACGAAGCGGAGCTGGACCTCGCGCCAGCGGTCCCGGAAGCCCTGTGCCGCCTCCGCCTCGAACAGCGTCGCCGCGTGGGTCGGGACGTTGGCCCCGGCCGGGCTCGTCGCGCCGGCTGCCCCGGCCGCACCGGCACCGGCCGACGTCGGCCCGCCCTCCGGCGCCTCGGTGTCCGGGTCGACCATGGTCGGCCCGGCACTGCCGTACCCGGCGGCACCGGCGGCCGGCGCGTCGCCGTCACGTCGCCCCGAGGCGCCCTCGTGCGCCGCGTCCCACCGGTGCGGGTCGTGGATCCGGTCAGCCGCCGTCGGGTCGGCCCGTTCGTCGTCGAACGGCTCGGTCCGCCCCGGCGCGCCGTCGCCGGGCATCGCGGTGTCCTCCCGCCGGGCGTCCCGCTCGTCCTCGGGACGCCCGCTGGCCAGCGCGGACGCGGCGACCGCGTCGCCCACGGTGGCCGCCCCGAAGGCGGTCGGCAGCGGGGCCGGCTCGTGGAAGTCGGGCCGGCCGGCGGTGTCCGCGCCGTCGAGCTCGCGCACGTCGTACGGGCGGGTGTCGTCGAGGTCGTCGGCCGGCCGCCCGCCCGCCATCCTCGGGTCGTCGAAGGTGCCCCGGTCCTCGATGCGGTCCTCGGGGATGTCGGCCCGGTCGTCCCGGCCGGGCCGGGGTGTCCCGTTCGCGGGTGCGATGCCCGGCGGGGGCACGGGTACCGGCGCGGAGCGCACCGCCTCCGGGTGGTCCTGGCTGACCTGCTGCTCTTCCCTGCGCATGGCGGCTCTCCTCAGCGGGTGGTGGCGTCGTGCGGGCTGTCCGGGTGGCGCTGCTGCGGCGGCCGGTGCCCGACCGGCTCCTCGCCGAGCAGGTCGGCGAAGAGGGCGCGGTAGTGCACGACGGCCTGACGGAGTTCCTCGGTGCTGGCCTCGCCCCGCTCGTTGCGCAGCCGGATCTCGTGCGCGTCCCGGTAGTGGGCGAGGGTGCGGGCGTGCTCGACGGAGAGGTGGGCGATCTGGTCCGAGAAGTCCCCGCCGGGGTAACCCCGGTCGGCGATGAGCCGGCTGACCAGTTCGTCAGCGTCACCGACCGTCTCGGCGGGGGAGTCGACGAAGCGGACCTGGAGCTCCTCCCACGCGGCGGCGTACCGGGCGCGGGCGTCCGGGGCCAGCGGGGTGAGTTCGAGCTCCGCGTGCCGGCGTTCCCGGTCGCGCAGCTCCCGTTCGGCGGCGGTGCGGCTGTCCTGTTCCGCGACGGCCCGGTCGTACTCGGGGCCGAAGCGGCGCTTGAGCGCGCGGCGACGGCCGGCCACCACGGCCACGGCGACCAGCGCCGCGACCACCAGCACGACGAGAACCACAACGACTATCTGCGTGGGCGACATGGCTCCTCCTTCGCCACCCGGTATTCCCTCCGTCCGGTGATCGCCAATCCCGATCCCGCGGACTTTCCTGGCGGATCCGTGCCCGAAACCGGACGCCGGCATGGCGAGGCCCACAGGAAGGGCCACCGCTAAAACTTGACTCATTCCAGAAAGCGGGCTTGGGTGGGGTGATGCCGGTCGAGTCCCCACATCGCACGCCGGCGCTTCCCCGACTGTTGGACCCGATCAGGAGGAGATCGATGAGCGAGCAGGCCGACAAGCCGATCCTCACGACCCGTCAGGGCCACCCCGTGCACAACAACCAGCAGCAGCGGACGGTCGGTTCGCGTGGCCCGGCGACGCTGGAGAACTACCACTTCCTGGAGAAGATCAGCCACTTCGACCGGGAGCGGATCCCGGAGCGGGTGGTGCACGCCCGCGGGTTCGTCGCGCACGGCGAGTTCGAGGCGTACGGGACGATCGGTGACGAGCCGGCGTCGAAGTACACCCGGGCCAAGCTCTTCCGGACCAGGGGCCGGAAGACCCCGGTGACCATCCGGTTCTCCACCGTCATCGGCGGCCGGGACTCCTCCGAGGCGGCCCGGGACCCGCGCGGCTTCGCCGTGAAGTTCCGTACCGACGACGGCAACTGGGACATGGTGGGCAACAACCTCCAGGTCTTCTTCATCCGGGACGCGATCAAGTTCCCCGACGTGATCCACTCGCTGAAGCCGGACCCGGTGACCTTCCGCCAGGAACCGAACCGGATCTTCGACTTCATGTCGAACACGCCCGAGTCGATGCACATGCTGACCTGGCTGTTCAGCCCGTACGGCATCCCGAAGAACTACCGGACGATGCGCGGCTCCGGGGTCAACACCTACCGCCTCGTGAACGCCGACGGCGAGGGCGTGCTGGTCAAGTTCCACTGGCTGTCGCAGCAGGGCGAGCACAACCTGACCGAGGCGCAGGCCGCGGAGATCCAGGCCAGGGACCTCGGCCACGCCTCCAAGGACCTCTACGAGGCCATCGAGCGCGGCGAGTTCCCGCGGTGGGAACTCAACGTGCAGATCATGAGCGACGACGAGCACCCGGAGTTGGACTTCGACCCGCTCGACGACACCAAGATCTGGCCCGAGGAGGACTTCCCCTACCTGCCGGTCGGCATGATGACGCTCAACCGCAACATCACCGACCACCACAACGAGAACGAGCAGATCGCCTTCGGCACCGGCGTGCTGGTCGACGGCATCGACTTCTCCGACGACAAGATGCTGGTCGGTCGAACTTTCTCCTATTCGGACACCCAGCGCTACCGGGTCGGCCCGAACTACCTCCAGTTGCCGGTCAACGCGCCGCGTCCGGACGTGGTGGTCAGCACCAACCAGACCGGCGGCGCCATGTCGTACGCGGTGGACAACCGGGGCGCGAACCTGCACATCAACTTCGAGCCGTCCTCGGTGGCCGGACTGCGGGAGGCCGACGAGTCCTACCGGGAGTACCGTCCGTTCGTCTCGGGGCAGATCATGAAGGCCCCGATCGAGCGACAGAACAACTACTCCCAGGCCGGGCGGCGCTACCGCGAGATGGCCGACTGGGAGCGGGACGACCTGATCCTCAACCTGGTGACCAACCTGGCCCGGTGCGACAAGCACATCCAGGAGAAGATGGTCTGGCACTTCAGCCAGTGCGACGAGGACTACGGCCGCCGGGTCGCCGAGGGCCTCGGTATCTCCGTCAACGCCTGATCCGGCGTTTCCCGTCACGCCCCGCCGGTGCTGCCGGCGGGGCGTCGTCGTACCTGGAAGTCCACAACGGAGTCCGGTGGGGGACGCACGGTAGTGCTCGGGGCCGCCATTACGTATCCTGCCCAAGGCGCCCGTGCCGGTGCCGGCACCACCGCTGCCACCCCTTCGGGCGAGGACTCATGGACACCCGCGACTGGTCGATCCGCGCCAAGCTGACCGCCCTGGTCGTGACCCCGGTCGCTGCCCTGATGGCGCTCTGGATCTTCACCACCACGCTCACCCTCGGCCCCGCGCTCGACCTGCTCGTCGCGCGTACCTACATCGACGACCTCGGCCGGCCCGGCGGCGTGGTCGTCGCCGAGCTGCAACGCGAGCGCCGGCTGTCGGTGGTGGCGCTGGCCGGCGGGGACGTGCGGCCGGTCCTGGCCGCGCAGCGGCAGCGCACCGACTCCGCGGTGGCCGAGCTGCGCCGGCGGATCGGCGGGGAGCGGCTGCGCGACGCCGCCGACGACCTGCTCGACAATCGCCTGGACAAGCTGGCCGCCGCCCTGGACACCCTGCCGGCCGGACGTGTCTTCATCGACCGCCGCCAGGTCGACCGGGCCGGGGCGAGCGGGCTCTACACCGGTGTCATCTCCTCCATCTTCCAGACGTTCTCCGCGATGGCCGCCGGACCCGACGCGGAGCTCAACCGGCAGGGGCTGGCGCTCAACACGCTGGGCCGGGCCCGCGAGCTGCTCGGCCAGACCGACGCGCTGCTGGCCGGCGCGCTCGTCACCGGGCGGTTCGTCGACGGTGAGCACATCCGCCTGGTGGGCACGATCGGCAACGAGCGTCTCCTCACCGACTCGGCCGTGGTCGAGCTGCTGGCCGAGGACCGGGCCGCCTACCAGCGACTGGTGGCGGGGGAGGACTTCATCCGGTTGCGCGCCATGCAGGAGGCGCTGCTGCGCGCCGACCCGTCCGGTCGCCCACCGGTGGACGCCCGCACCTGGGAGACCAGTCACGAGACCGTCCAGCGGCAGCTGCTCGACTTCGAACTGACCCAGGCCGACGCGCTGGCCGAACGCTCGATGCCGGTGGCGGTCGGCATCCTGGTCCGGCTCGGTGCCGCCGGCGTGCTCGGGCTCGCGGCGATCGTCGTGTCGGTCCTGGTCGCGGTCCGGGTCGGGCGGACCCTGGCCCGCCAGCTGACCGGCGTGCGGACCGCCGCCCTGGAGATGGCCGAACAGCGGCTTCCCGACGTGGTGGCCCGGCTGCGCCGGGGCGAACAGGTCGACGTGGCACGGGAGGCGCCGCCGCTGGAGTACGGCGCCGACGAGATCGGCGAGGTCGGGCACGCCTTCAACGAGGTCCGGCGCACCGCCGTCCGCGCCGCCGTCGACGAGGTCACCCTGCGCCGCGGCCTCAACGAGGTCTTCCTGAACCTCGCCCGCCGCAGCCAGGGCCTGGTACACCGCCAGCTCGCCCTGCTCGACCGGATGGAGCGGCGCACCGAGGACCCGGACGAACTGGCCGACCTGTTCCGGGTCGACCACCTGGCCACCCGCCTCCGCCGGCACGCCGAGGACCTGGTCATCCTCGCCGGGTCGGCCCCCGGACGGGGCTGGCGGCAGCCGGTCGCCGCGCTGGACGTGGTCCGCGGCGCGGTCTCCGAGGTCGAGGCGTACGACCGGGTGGACATCGGCGACGTGCAGCCCGCCGGGGTGGTGGGCCGGGCCGTCGCCGACGTCATCCACCTGCTCGCCGAGCTGATCGAGAACGCCACCGTCTTCTCCCCGCCGGAGACCCGGGTCGAGGTCTCCGGCCAGCAGGTGCCCAAGGGGTACGTCGTCGAGGTCACCGACCACGGCCTGGGGATGTCCCCGCGCGCCGTGGAGGAGGCCAACCGCCGACTCGCCGATCCGCCGGAGTTCGACCCGGCCGACAGCGCCCGGCTCGGCCTCTTCGTGGTGGCCCGTCTCGCCGTCCGGCACGGCGTCAAGGTCACCCTGCGCCCCCAGCCGCCGGGCGGGATGACCGCCGTGGTGCTCGTACCGGCGGATCTGGTCACCGACGAACCGCCGGCCCCGCCGATCCCGGCGCGGCATCCGGCCGCCTCGGTCACCCGGCTGGACGCCCTGCCCCGGGGCCGGTCCGGCCGGATCACCCGGGAACGGCCCGAGCAGACCGTGCTGCCGTTCGCGCCGGCGCGCACCTCCTCGGTGGAGGCCGCGCCCGACGGCGACGGCCTGCCCCGCCGGGTCCGCCGCCGAGGGCCGGGCACCCGGTCCCGGCCGCAGGTCGCGGACCCGGCCGCCCCACGCTCCCCGGAGGAGGTACGCCGGCAGATGTCCGCGCTCCAGGCGGGCACCGCCCGGGGCCGACGCGAAGGCGCCACCCTCCATCCGTTGCCGCCGGGCCGGCCCGACGCGCCCGCGGACGGCCGTGCCGGACAGCGGGTCGACCGCCCCGAGCCGTCCCCGTCGCCACGCGAGCCGGCGACGACCCCCGAATCCCCGACCGTGACTGAGAGGGACGCCTAGTGGTGCACACGACGAGGCAGAGCGCCGATCTCGGCTGGTTGCTCGACGAACTGGTGGAGCGGGTGCCGGCCGCCCGGGAGGCGGTGGTGCTCTCCGCCGACGGACTGCTGCTGGGCGCCTCCGCCGCACTGGACCAGGCCGCCGCCGAGCACCTCTCCGCCCTGGCCTCCGGCTTCTCCAGCCTGGCGAAGGGCACCAGCCGGCATCTCTCCGGCGGCGGGGTCCGGCAGACCGTGGTGGAGATGGAGTCCGCGTACCTCTTCGTCACTGCGGCCGGGCAGGGCGCCTGCCTGGCGGTGGTCTGCGAGGCCGACGCGGACATCGGTCTCGTGGCGTACGAGATGGCGATGCTGGTCGTCCGGGTCGGCGAGAACCTGACCGCCCCCGCCCGTGTGACGGTGGGAGCCGCCGATGCGGGCTGAGCCGCCGGGCCCCCAGCACGAGTGGCTGGACGGCGCGGCCGGTCCGGTGGTCCGCCCGTACACCCTCACCGGCGGCCGGGTGCGCCCGGCCGTCGACGGTTTCGACCTGGTCGCGTTCGTGCTGGCGGGCCCGGGCGTGGCCCCGTCCGGTCAGCGCGGGCTCCAGCCGGAGCACCGCCGCCTGGTCGAGTTGGCCCGCCGCCCGGTCGCGGTGGCCGACCTCGCCGCGGCCCTGGACCTCGCCGTGGGCGTGGTCCGGGTCCTCCTCGGCGACCTTCTCGCCCGGGGGTTGGTCCTGGTGCACGAGCCGCCGACCGCCGGACTTCCCGACAACGACATCCTCAAGGCGGTGGTCAGTGGACTACGTGCGCTCTGACCGGGGCTCCTCCGGACCCCGGTTGCCGCTGGCTCTCAAGATCCTCATCGCCGGTGGTTTCGGCGCGGGCAAGACGACGCTGGTCAGCGCCCTGAGTGAGGTCCGCCCGCTGCAGACCGAGGAGGTGTTGACCAGCGTCAGCATCGGCACCGACGACCTCTCCGGGGTGGAGGCGAAGACGACCACCACGGTGGCGATGGACTTCGGCCGGATCACCATCAACGAGGATCTCCAGGTCTACCTGTTCGGCACGCCGGGCCAGGACCGATTCTGGTTCCTCTGGGACGAACTGGCCTTCGGCGCGCTCGGCGCGGTGGTGCTCGCCGACACCCGCCGGCTCGCCGACTGTTTCCCGTCGATCGACTACTTCGAGCAGCGGGGTATCCCGTTCGTGGTCGGGGTGAACTGCTTCGACGGTTCCCGCCGGTTCGGCATCGAGGCGGTGCGCCAGGCGCTGGACCTCGATCCGGAGGTCCCGATGGTGCTCTGCGACGCCCGGGACCGCCAGTCCGCCAAGCTGGTGCTGATCTCGCTGGTCGAGCACGTCGCCCGGCAGCGGGGCGAGCCGGTCCCGGTGGCCTGACGGGCCGCCCCGGTCGTCGGCGTGGCCGGGTCGACCCGGAAAACCGGCGAAAACAGGGCTAACGCCCGGGTCCACCGGGAAGCCTCTGGTTGGATCGACGACAGGATCGGCGGAGAGGTGGACCGGTGACGAGCGAGATCGTCCACATCGGCGGATACACGGCGGCCGGCGGTGGACGGGGTGACGGGATCGTGGCCGCCCGTCGGGACCCGGCCTCCGGAGCGCTGACCCCGTTCGGCACGGTCGCGGTCACCGACTCGCCGTCCTTCCTCGTCCGACACCCCGCCCTGCCGGTGCTCTACGCGGTCAACGAGCTGGCCGAGGGGCAGGTCAGCGCCTTCGGGGTGGGGGAGCGGGGCGAGCTCACCCCGCTCGCCGTCCGGTCGACAGGTGGCGCTGAGCCCTGCCACCTGGCGGTCGCGCCCGACGGCGGGCACCTCTTCGTGGCCAACTACGGCGGCGGCAGCGTGGCGGTCCTCCCGCTCGACGGGCGCGGCGTGCCGGGTGAGCGCAGCGACCTCGTCGGGCACGAGGGCCACGGCCCGGATCCGGAGCGCCAGGAGAAGGCGCACTGCCACATGGTCTCCCCGGACCCCGGGGCCGGCCCGTTGCTCGCCGTCGACCTCGGCACCGACTCGATCTACCGGTACGACCTGGACGCCGCGTCGGGCCGGCTGGTGCCCCGGGCGCCACGGGTGCGTACCGCTGCCGGCGCCGGCCCCCGTCACCTGGCCCGGCACCCGGACGGGCGGCGCTGCTGGGTGGCCGGGGAACTGGACGCCACGGTCACGGCGTACGAGCTGACCGCGGAGGGGGCCCTGCACCAGCGGGGCCGGGTCGACGCCAGCGGGCGGGCGGGTCACGTCCAGCCGTCGGAGATCACCGTCGGGTCCGATGGCCGTTTCCTCTACGTCGGCAACCGGGGGGTGGGCACGGTCGCGGTCTTCGCGCTCGACGCCGAGCTGCCCCGGCTGGTCGCCGAGGTGGAGACGGGCGGCGAGTGGCCGCGGCACTTCGTGCCGGTCGGGGAGCACCTCTACGTCGCGGACGAACGGGCCGACATGGTCCGGGTGTTCCGGGTCGACCCCGGCTCGGGCGTGCCGGAGCCGGTCGGCGAGCCGGTCGAGGTGCCGAGTCCCACCTGCGTCCTGCCCTGAGGCACAGGCGTTCAGGGTGGATTCGAGCAACAGGTCGAGACTGGCTGATTGCTCAGTGTAGCCAAATAGTGATCAACGGTTTCTCCTGAGTAACTTTCGTCCGAACGGTTGTGGCGGTAACCGAACGAGCTACGCAAGATGGTCAGCGTGTCTGGCCGCCATCGCATGCGTTCAAGTATCCGTGGAGCAGGAGCCGCCGCAGCGGCCACCGCGCTCGTCGTCGTGGTCGCCGGATCCTGGTTCGGTTACCAGCAGCTGGCCGGCCCGTCCTGCTCGGGTGGGATCGAACTGGCCGTGGCCGCCGCACCCGAGCTGGCGCCCGCGGTGCAGGACGCCGCCGCGCAGTGGGTCGCCGACGGCGCGGCCGTCGGCGGCACCTGCATCGCGGTGAACGTCTCCTCCTCCGAGCCGGTCGACGTGGCCGCCGCCGTCGCCAGCAAGCACGGCGCCGTGGTCGCCGGCGTGGGCCAGGCCAGCGGCACCGTGGTCACCCCGGACGTCTGGATCCCGGACTCCTCGACCTGGCTGCTGCGGCTGAAGAACAACGGCGCGACCGCATTCGCCCCGGGCAACGGCGCGTCGATCGCCCGCAGCCCGGTCGTGGTCGCCATGCCGGAGCCGGTCGCCTCCCGGCTGGGCTGGCCGGACAAGAAGCTCAGCTGGACCGACCTGCTCCGCGCCGTCAGCAGCGACAAGCCGCTGCGTGCCGGGATCGTCGAGCCGACGCAGGACGCCGCCGGCCTCTCCGGGCTGCTCTCCCTCACCGCCGCCGCGAGCGCCTCCGGCGGCGACACGCAGAAGGCCACCACCGGCGCGCTGCGGGCCCTGGCCACCGGCCGGTCGGCGCTGCGGCAGGATCTGCTCGCCCGCTTCCCGCGCTCCAACGACCCGACGTCCATCGCCAGCGCGCTCGGCGCAGCCGCGCTCTCCGAGGAAGACGTCATCGCGTACAACAACACCAAGCCGCCGATCCCGTTGGCCGCGCTCTACCTGGAGCCGTCGCCGATGCCGCTGGACTACCCGTACGCGGTGCTGCCCGGCGTCGAGCCGGCCAAGGCGTCCGCCGCGAAGGTGCTCTACGAGCTGCTGACCACACAGAGCTTCAAGAACCGGCTGGCCGCCCAGTCGCTGCGGGCCCCGGACGGCAACTGGGGTGACGGGTTCAAGGCGCCGCAGGGGGCGCCGAGCCCGGCCAGTGGACAGGCGGCCGTCCCGCCGGCCGGCGTGGGCGCCGCGGGTGGCCTGGACCCCAACGCGATAGAACGTGCGGTCTCCGGCTGGTCCATCGCGACCCAGTCCGGCCGGATGCTCTGCGTCATCGACGTCTCCGGCTCCATGAAGACCCAGGTCCCCTCCGCCAACAACGCCAGCCGTGAGCAGGTGACCGTGGCGGCGGCGAGTCGGGGTCTGAGCCTCTTCGACGACTCCTGGTCGATCGGCCTCTGGACCTTCTCCACCAAGCTCGAGGGGTCCCGGGACTGGCGGGAACTCGTGCCGATAAACCCCCTGTCCAACAACCGGGGCAGGCTGGAGCAGGGCCTCGCCGGGATCCGCCCGTCCAACGGCAACACCGGCCTGTACGACACCACGCTCGAGGCGTACAAGACGGTGCAGGAGAACTGGCAGCCGGGCCGGGTCAACTCGATCGTGCTCTTCACCGACGGCAAGAACGAGGACGACGCCGGTATCTCCCAGGCCAAGCTGCTGGCCGAGCTGAAGGCACTGGCCGACGCGGAGCGTCCGGTGCAGGTCGTCATCATCGGTATCGGCAACGACGTCTCCAAGGCCGAGTTGCAGTCGATCACCGACGTCACCGGTGGCGGCACCTTCGTCACCGAGGACCCGACCAAGATCGGTGACATCTTCCTGAAGGCGATCGCGCTGCGCCCGAACGCGCCGCGCTGAGCCACGGCACAGTGACGGTGAACCGCC
Source organism: Micromonospora halophytica (assembly GCF_900090245.1). Lineage (GTDB taxonomy): Bacteria > Actinomycetota > Actinomycetes > Mycobacteriales > Micromonosporaceae > Micromonospora > Micromonospora halophytica. The sequence goes on along the minus strand of NZ_FMDN01000004.1, from coordinate 35,023 downwards.
GCACCGGTGAATCCGGTGCGGCGGTTCGCATTCCCGCCTCTGGAAAACTGACGGCAACACGTCCGAAGTAATCGGTGACCATCATGGTCGGGCAGGATGTCGGGTGTGCTCCGGTATCGCTTCCCCGCCCGGGGGCGGTGGCCGGTCGGAGCCGACACGCACGATCTGGGGAGGCTGGGTGAGCTCGGCGACGCTGTCCACGCCGCTCCGGGTCCCGCCGGCGCCGAGCGGCCGTCCGACCGGGCCGGTCGCCCGCGCCGACCAACGGGCGTACGTGCGGCTCCTGGTGGTGCTCGACACCGCCGTGCTGTCCGTCGCCGTCCTCGCCGGATACGCCGCCCGGTTCGGTGACCGGGCGCCGATCGGCTCGGAGATCCCCTACGTCCTGGTGGCCCCCGGGCTGCTCCTCACCTGGCTGGTCTCCCTCAAGGCCCTGCGCTGCTACGACGACCGGGTGCTCGGCTACGGTGCCGACGAGTACCGGCGGGTGGGCACCGCGAGCCTGCGCCTGGCCGGCGGCATCGCGATCGCCGGCTACATCGCCGACGTCGGCGTCTCCCGGGGCTTCCTCGGCATCTCCTTCGCCCTCGGCACGCTGGCGCTGGTGGTGACCCGGTTTGCCGCCCGCAAGCGGCTGCACCTCGCCCGCTACCGGGGCGACGGCTGGTCCCGCCGGGTGCTGGTGGTCGGCGACACCGCCCACGTGCTGGAACTCGTGCACACGCTGCGCCGCGAGCCGTACGCCGGCTACCAGGTGGTCGGCGCCTGCATCCCGGACGCGCTGCTCGCCCCGGTGCCGCAGCGGCTCAGCGACGTGCCGGTGGTCGGCTCGCTGCGGGGCGTGCCCGAGGCGGCGAGCGCCATCGGCGCGGACACCGTGGCGGTCACCGCCTCCGGCGAGCTGACCGCGGCCCGGCTTCGCCGGCTGGGCTGGCAGCTGGAGGGGACCGGGATCGACCTGGTCGTGGCCCCGGCGTTGACCGACGTCGCCGGCCCGCGCATCCACACCCGTCCGGTCGCCGGCCTGCCGCTCATCCACGTCGAGGCGCCGGAGTTCCGTGGTGCGCGCAAGCTGGTCAAGGAACTCGTCGACCGGACGGCCGCCGCGCTGGCGCTGCTGCTGGCCCTGCCGGTGCTGGCGGTGCTCGCGCTGGCCATCCGGCTGGACAGCCGGGGGCCGGTGCTGTTCCGGCAGACCCGGGTCGGGCAGGGCGGCCGCGAGTTCGACGTGTTGAAGTTCCGCACCATGGTGGTCAACGCCGACGCGCTCCTGGCCGAGCTGGCCACCCGCAACGAGACCGACGGCCTGATGTTCAAGATGCGTGACGACCCCCGGGTGACCCGGGTGGGCCGGCTGCTGCGCAAGTACTCACTGGACGAGCTTCCCCAGCTGGTCAACGTGCTGCTCGGCCAGATGAGCCTGGTCGGCCCCCGGCCGCCGCTGCCGTCCGAGGTGGCCCGCTACGACGGCGACGTGGCCCGCCGCCTGCTGGTCAAGCCGGGCATGACCGGGCTCTGGCAGGTCAGCGGCCGCTCCGACCTGAGCTGGGAGGACGGCATCCGGCTCGACCTGTACTACGTCGAGAACTGGTCACTCGCCGCCGACCTGACCATCCTCTGGAAGACCTTCGGCGCGGTGGTCCGGGGGCGCGGAGCGTACTGAGCGCGGCGGGCGTCAGGGCTGCGGCCCGGTCCAGTCCAGGCAGACCACCACCGCGTCGTCGATCAGGTCGCCGGCCACGAACGCCCGCAGGTCGCCGATCAACGACCGTACGGCGTCCAACGGCGCCATCGGGCCGGTCCGGCGCAGGAAGCGGTCCAGCGCGGTCTCCCCGTACCGGACGTCGCCGCCGGTCGCGTCGATCACCCCGTCGCTGACCACGAAGAGCCGGTCGCCGCGGCACAGGTCGAAGTGCTGCTCCTGGTAGTCCGTCCCCTCGAACATCCCGAGCGGGAACTGCTTCTCCAGCACCTGCTCGGTGACCTCGCCGTCGCGTAGTCGCAGCAGCCGGGGCGAGCCGGCGTCGACCACCGTCAGCCGGCCGGAGGCCAGGTCCAGCTCCATCAGCAGGGCGGAGAGGTGCCGCTCACCCCCGTGCAGGGCGTAGATCGCCTGGTCGGCGAGGGCGGCCTGGTCGGCCAGGGCCAGCGCGCCCCGCCGGGCGTTGCGCAGCGCGTGGGTGGCCAGCGAGGTGAGCATCGAGGCGGCCACCCCCTCGCCGGAGCCGTTGATGGTGGAGAGCCAGAGCCGGTGCCCGTCGTCGGACCAGTCGAAACTGTCGCCGCGCACCGCGTACGCCGGCTCCAGCTGCCCGGCCAGGCTGAACGAGGGGCGGACCCGGCTGCGTCCGGGCAGTAGCTCCCACTGCATCTCCGCGGCGAGGGTCAGCCGGCGGGCCCGGCGGGCGGCCCGGTACACGTCGGTGCCCGCGGACACGGCGGCCAGTTCGTGCCCGAGCGCGGTGGCGGCGGCGGCGAGCTGGTCGACGGCGTCCCGGCCCGGCGGCACCGGGGCGAGCCGGAGCACCCCGCGCCGCTCGCCGCGCATCCCCACCGGGAACCAACCGGTGTCGCCCACGACGATCGGCTCCTGGTGGTCGAAGCAGCGCCACGCCGGGTGGCCCGGCCCGGTGAGGGGCTCCCCGTCGCCCAGCGGCAACAGCACCGAGAGCCGGTAGTCGACCTGGTACAGCTCGATCTCGGCGATGCCGAAGTCAGCCGCCAACTCGTCGCCCAGCCGGTCGAGCAGCAGGTCGGCCGGCGCCTCGATCAACACCCGCCGGGCCCGGTCCGCCGGTCCGCTCATCGTCACTCCTGTTGACAGGGGCCGACCACCCGGTCCCCGGGGTAGTCTCGTGCCCACCATGGCCGAAGAAAGCGGTCCTCGCGGACCAGACGTGAGTATGGCCGCCGAGCTGGACGCCGCGGCCGGTGCCCTCCTGTCCGTGTGGGAAGCGGCGCGTGAGCGGACGACGAGCCGTCTCTCCGGCCCTCAGCTTCGCGCCGTCATGGTGGTGGAGCGGCACGACGGGATCAACCTCCGCCGACTCGCCACGCTGCTGGACATGCTGCTCTCGTCGGCCAGCCGGCTCTGTGACCGGCTGGTCGCCGCCGGCATGCTGGAACGTGAGCCGGGCCGCCTCGACCGCCGGGAGATCTCCCTGCACCTGACCCCGGAGGCCCGCCGGCTCCTCGCCGAGCTGCGCCGGGACCGCCGCCGGCGGTTGGCCGACGTGCTCTCCGGCATGAGCGGCGAGGGGCGCGAGGCCTTGCTGCGCGGCATCCGGGAGTTCGACCGGGTGGCCCGGGAGCGGGAGGGCACGGCGGCGCCGCCGGCCGAGCGGTCGGTGCTCGCGCCACCGCCGGCCCGCGAGGCCGTCGACGACTCGGTGGCCCGCTCGGCCTGAGCGACCGGCCCCAGGTCAGCCGGGGCCGGTCGGGGCCCGGCCGTCCGTGCCGAAGCCCGGCCCGTCGAGGTACGCCGCGACGTCGGCCGGCGTCACCCGCCGGTGGGCTCCGGTCGTCCGCGCTCACGCGGGCCCCGAGGCGCGGACGGCGAGCATGGCGATGTCGTCGTGGGCCTGCCCGTCCAGCCATTCGTCGACCAGTTGCAGCAGCCGGTCGACCACCGCGGCCGGTGGCAGCCCGGCCGCCGAGGCGAGCGCCTGGAACAGCCGCCGCTCACCGAACATCTCCACCGCCGCCGGGCCCCCGCGCGCCTCGGTCACCCCGTCGGTGTGTGCCAGCAGTAGTTCACCCGGGGCCAGCCGGACCCTGGCCTCGCGGAACGTCGCGTCGGCGAGCGCGCCGATCGGCATCCCGCCGACCGGCACCCGGGTGACGCTGCCGTCGGTGCGTACGACCAGCGGCGACGGGTGCCCGCCGCCGGCGATCCGGACCCGGGCCCCACCGTCGGGCTCGGGGTCGGCGGTGCCGAGCAGCAGGGTGGTGAACTGGGCGCGGCGGGTGGCGTCCGGTGCGTCGAACAGTGCCCGGTTGAGCAGCTCCAACAGCTCCAGCGGACGCTGCTCGACCAGGCGGAGGGTCTGCAACGACTGACGGACCCGCCCGGTGAGCACGGCCGCGCCGACGCCCTTGCCGCAGACGTCGCCGAGGGCGAACATCCCGCCGGAGGCGGTGGGGAACACCTCGTAGAAGTCGCCGCCGATGCGCAGGCTGTCCCCGGCGGCCCGGTAGCCGCCGGCCAGGGTGAGCCCGGGCAGTGGCGGCAGTTTCGGCGGCAGGAGGCTGTTCTGGAGCACCCGCGCCAGGTGGGCCTGCTCGCCGTGGAGCTCGGCGGTGGCGATCGCGGCGCCGGCCCGGGCGGCGAACTCGCGGGCCAGTTCGATGTCGCGCTGGTCGAATCCGGGGCGCCCGGCCCGGCGGATCAGGATCAGGGCCCCGGCCGGGCCGCCGGCGCCGGGCATCGGGCTGATCAGCAGGGTGCCGGGGCGGCCGAAGGTCGCCGGCAGCACGTCGGCCAGGTCGGCCAGTTCGGCGTCGAGCCACGGGCTGGGGTCGGTGGGGCGGCCGTGGAGGGCGTCCGCGAGGCCGGGGACCGAGCCGGTGAACGCCCAGGGCGCGGTCCCGGTCACCGGCGCGGGCTCGTCCTCGGCGTGCCGGATCCAGTGCGGCAGGTTCTCGGCGGGCGGGGGCGGGTGGTGGACGACCAGCGCGGCGTCGGCCAGGTAGGGCACCGGGAGGGTGGTGGCGGCCCGCAGTGTCTGGTCGCGGTGCAGGGAAAGACCGAGGCGGCTGCCGGCCTGGGCGAGAAAGGCGGTGCGGGAGCGCTCGGCGAGCAGCGCGTCGGTGCGCGCCTGCTCCTCGGTGACGTCCCGGACGTACCAGGCGCACCGGCCGGCGGCGAGCCGGCGGCAGACGCCGCGCAGCCGGCGGCCACGGTGTTCGGTGTCGAAGGTCTCGGCCCCCTGCGCGACGGCGGCGGCCAGCGCCGGCACGGCGCAGAGCGCGAGATCGGTGCCGGGGGTCAGGTCGGGGAGCAGTTCGCCGGCCATCACGTTGACCAGGGTGACCACCCCGGCGTGGTCGGTGGTGACCACGGCCTCGGCGAGACCGTCCAGCAGTTCGCGGGCGAGCCGGGGATCGGCGGGCAGCGGTGCTTCCGGCGACGGCCCGGTACGCGGCCGGGACACCTGTCCGCCGCCGCTGACCGGTCCGTCGTGTCCGCCCCGGCGGGTGGTCGTCACCGCCGGTCGCCGGGCGCCTCGGCCTGTCGACCTGTGCGCATGCTGGTCGTGCACTCCTCGGATGGGAATCGTTGCCTGAGGGAAAGCGTACCGAGGTGGGGGCGGGATCGCCCATCGAGGAAACCGGGTCACTCCCGGCGGCCGAGCCAACCGGACGGTCGGGTGATGATCCGCCGGACCACCGAGCCGGCTCCGCCGACGGCGGCGGACTCCGGCCCGAGGGCCGCCGCGCGGACCGTGACCGGGGACCAGGCGGCGGTGAGCACCCGGTCGGCCAGTTCGGCGGCGACCGGCGGGCGGAGCCAGGGGGCGAGTGTCGCGTATCCACCGCCGAGCACCACGGTGTCCAGGTCGAGCAGGTTGACCACACCGGAGACGGCCACCCCGAGGGCGGTGCCGGCCGCGCGCAGCGCGTCGAGGGTCGCCCGGTCACCCGCCCCGGCGAGGTCGGCCAACCGCCGGGCGGCGGTGTCCGCCGGGAGGTCCGCGCCGGCGAGTCCGGCCGCCGCGAGGATGGCCTCCTGACCGGCGTACGTCTCCAGGCAGCCCCGTGCACCGCACCGGCAGCGCGGTCCGGCCGGGTCGACCGGTACGTGGCCCAGCTCCCCGCTCCAACCCCGGGCGCCCCGGAAGAGCGCGCCGTCGAGCACGATCCCCGCGCCGATGCCGATCTCGCCGGAGACGTGCAGGAAGCTCGCCGTCCCGGGGGTGGCGTGCAGTTCGCCGAGGGCGGCCAGGTTGGCCTCGTTGTCGACGGTCAGCGCCGGGCCGTCCGCGACCGTCCCGGTCAGCGCCGGGTGCCCGGCGAGCAGGGCGGGCACGTCCACCTCGCGCCAGCCGAGGTTGGGCGCGAGCCGGACCAGCCCGTGGGCGTCGACCAGGCCGGGCACCGCCAGCGTCGCGCCGGCCAGGGTCAACCCCTGCCGGTCGGCGGCGGTCCGGGCCCGCCCGGCCAGCTCGACCAGGCGGGCGAGGGCGTCGCCGGGGGAGAGGGGGCGCAGGTCGGCCCGGTGCATCTCGTGGTGGCGGACCTGGCCGGTCAGGTCGACCACGCAGGCGGCGAGGTAGTCGACGTTGACCTCCAGGCCGAGCCCGGCGGGTCCGTCGCCGGCGAGCCGCAGTCCGCGGGCGGGCCGGCCGGCCCCGGCGCGCGGTTCCGGTTCGGCCTCGACCACGAGCCGGCCGGCGATCAGGTCGTCGACGACTGCGGAGACGGTGGCCCGGGTCAGGCCGGTGTCGGAGGCGATCGCGGCCCGGGAGGGCGGTCGGTCGGCGGTGGCGATCCGGCCGAGCACCACGGCGAGGTTGAGCTCACGCAGGCTGCCCTGGCGGACCGCTCCGGCGGTGCTGGCGCTGGTCACCGCTTGACAGTGCCACACCGTGGCCATTTAATTCAACCACTGAACAAATAGCGGACGACACCACCACCGGAGGTCTGCCATGGCACCCCGTCCCACCCCCGCCGACAAGTTCTCCTTCGGGCTCTGGACGGTGGGCTGGCCGGCCCGTGACCCGTTCGGCGACGCCACCCGGGGAGAGCTGGACCCGGTCGAGGCCGTGCACCGCCTCGCCGAGCGGGGCGCGTACGGGATCACCTTCCACGACGACGACCTGGTGCCCTTCGGCTCGGACGCCGCCACCCGCGACGCCCACCTGACCCGGTTCCGCAAGGCCCTCGACGAGACCGGCCTGGTGGTCCCCATGGTCACCACCAACCTCTTCACCCACCCGGTCTTCAAGGACGGCGGCTTCACCAGCAACGACCGCGACGTGCGCCGGTACGCGCTGCGCAAGGTGCTGCGCAACGTCGACCTCGCCGCCGAACTGGGCGCCCGCACCTTCGTGATGTGGGGCGGCCGGGAGGGCGCCGAGTACGACCTGGCCAAGGACGTCCGCGCGGCGCTGGACCGCTACCGCGAGGCGGTCGACCTGCTCTGCCAGTACGTCGTCGACTCCGGCTACGACCTGCGCTTCGCCATCGAGCCGAAGCCGAACGAGCCGCGCGGCGACATCCTGCTGCCCACCATCGGGCACGCGCTGGGCTTCATCTCCACCCTCGCCCACCCCGAGCTGGTCGGCCTCAACCCGGAGGTCGGGCACGAGCAGATGGCCGGGCTGAACTTCGCGCACGGCATCGCCCAGGCGCTCTGGCAGGGCAAGCTGTTCCACATCGACCTCAACGGCCAGCGGGGCATCAAGTACGACCAGGACCTGGTCTTCGGCCACGGTGACCTGCTCAACGCGTTCGCCCTGGTGGACCTGCTGGAGCACGGCGGCCCCGGGGGCGCCCCGGCGTACGACGGGCCCCGGCACTTCGACTACAAGCCCTCCCGCACCGAGGACGTCGCCGGGGTGTGGGCCTCGGCCGAGGCGAACATGCGCACGTACCTGCTGCTCAAGGAGCGGGCCGCGGCGTTCCGGGCCGACCCGGAGGTGGCCGAGGCGCTCGCGGCCAGCCGGGTCGCCGACCTGTCCACCCCGACGCTGAACCCGGGGGAGAGCTACGCCGACCTGCTCGCCGACCGGTCCGCGTTCGAGGAGTTCGACGTCGACGCGGCCGGGGCGAAGGGCTTCGGCTTCGTCCGGCTCAACCAACTCGCCGTCGAGCACCTGCTCGGCGCGCGCTGAGGCGGGTCGTCATGCCGCTCGTCGCCGGGGTCGACTCGTCCACCCAGTCCTGCAAGGTCGTCGTCCGGGACGCGGAGACCGGCGCGCTGCTCCGGCAGGGCCGCGCGCCGCACCCGGACGGCACCGAGGTCGACCCCGAGGCCTGGTGGCAGGCGCTGCGCTCGGCGGTCGACGCTGCCGGCGGGCTGGCCGACGTCGCGGCCGTCTCGGTCGCCGGCCAGCAGCACGGCATGGTCTGCCTGGACTCCACGGGCCGGGTGGTCCGGCCCGCCCTGCTCTGGAACGACACCCGTTCCGCCGACGCCGCCGCCGACCTGATCGCCGAGGCCGGTGGTGGCGAGGCGGGCAGTCGGTCCTGGGCGGAGGCGGCCGGCAGCGTGCCGGTGGCCAGCTTCACCGTCACCAAGCTGCGCTGGCTGGCCCGGCACGAGCCGGAACACGCCGCCCGGGTGGCGGCGGTGTGCCTGCCGCACGACTGGCTCACGTGGCGGTTGGCCGGCGCGCCCGGCCTGGATGCGCTGAGCACCGACCGGAGTGACGCCTCAGGCACCGGCTACTGGACACCGCGCACCGGCGAGTACCGCCTCGACCTGCTGGAACAGGCGTTCGGCCGGCGCCTGGGGGTGCCGGCGGTCCTCGGTCCGGCCGAGGTCGCCGGTCACCTGGCCCCGTCCGTCCTGGCCGGTCCGGGCGGCTCTCCGGTGGCTTCGACCGGCACGGCGGTCGGCGAAGGTACGACGCCGGCACCGTCCGGCAGGGCGGTGCTGCTCGGCCCGGGGGCCGGCGACAACGCCGCCGCCGCGCTCGGCGTCGGGGCCGGCCCCGGTGACGTGGTCGTCTCCATCGGCACGTCCGGCACGGTCTTCGCGGTCTCCGACGCCCCGGCCGCCGACCCCGGCGGCGCGGTGGCCGGGTTCGCCGACGCCACCGGCCGGTTCCTGCCGCTGGTCTGCACGCTCAACGCGGCCCGGGTGCTCGACGCCGCGGCGGCGATGCTCGGGGTCGGCCTCGACGAACTGTCCGACCTGGCGCTGGCCGCACCGCCCGGGGCCGACGGGCTGGTGCTGGTCCCCTACCTGGAGGGGGAGCGGACCCCGGTCCGGCCGCGGGCCACCGGGGCGCTGCACGGGCTCACCCTGCACACCGCGACCCCGGCGCACCTGGCCCGGGCCGCCGTCGAGGGGATGCTCTGCGCGCTCGCCGACGGCCTGGACGCGCTGATCGCACAGGGGGCGCGGGCCGAGCGGATCGTCCTGGTCGGGGGCGGGGCCCGCTCCGCAGCGGTCCGCCGGATCGCCCCGCAGGTCTTCGCCCGGCCGGTGGTCGTACCGCCGCCGGGGGAGTACGTCGCCGACGGCGCGGCCCGCCAGGCCGCCTGGGTCGCCCTGGGCGGCGCGACTCCGCCCGCCTGGGCGGTCACCGACGCCGAGGAGTACGCGGCCGAGCCGGTCCCCGTCGTCCGCGAGCGGTACGCCGCCGCCCGGGGCCTCATCATGGACCGGAGCGACGCCACGCCCTAATGCGCTGTACGCGGCGGCCCCGGCTCGCGATGATCGGGCGATGCGCAGCACCCCCGAACCGTCCGGCGCCCCGACCGGCGTCGACCTGCCCTCGGCCCTGCAGTACGACGACGCGGACACCCCGTGCGACGTGGTGGACGCCCTGATGCTGGCGGACTTCGTCACCGGCCGCCACCCGTGGTCGCGGACCGTCCGGCTCTCCCGGGTCCGCCCCGAGGCGTCGCTGACGGTTCCCGACGGGCGGCTGCTACGGACCGCCATCGAGAACCGGCAGCGCTCGCGGCTGCTCGCCGGTGACGGCTGGACCGCGCGCGTGGTGACCTGGAAGGGGCGCGGCGCCGAGGTGACCGTGACGGCGGTCGACGACGAGGTCGGCCAGTCCGCCCTGGACCGGATCGTCGACGGGGCCGCCGAGCCGGAGGCCCCGGACACCGCCCGGATCGGCTTCTGGCACCAGAACCCGCGCCGGGGTGCCCAGCGCGACCTGCGGTCGATCGTCGCCCCGGAGTGGGCCACCATCCGGCCCAACTACAGCGCGGCGGCCGGCACCGCCCTGGACGCGCTGATGGCGGTCACCCCGGAGACCGTCTCCGGCCGGCTGATCCTGCTGCACGGCGCGCCCGGCACCGGCAAGACCACCGCGCTGCGGGCGCTGACCCGGCACTGGCGTGACTGGTGCCAGGTCGACTGCGTCCTCGACCCGGATGTGCTCTTCGGCGACACCGCGTACCTGTCGGAGGTGGCGGTCGGCGAGGAGGACGACGGCGACAGCGGCACGACCCGCAAGTGGCGGCTGCTGATCCTGGAGGACTGCGACGAGCTGATCCGGGGCGAGGCGAAGCAGGCGGCCGGGCAGGCGTTGTCCCGGCTGCTCAACCTCACCGACGGGCTGCTCGGGCAGGGCCGGGACGTGCTGGTCGCGATCACCACCAACGAGGACCTGTCCCGGTTGCACCCGGCGGTGGTCCGTCCCGGCCGGTGCCTGGCCCGGGTCGAGGTGGGGCCGCTGTCGTACGCGGAGGCGACCGGGTGGCTCGGCGCGTCGGCCGGGGTGCCCCCGCAGGGCGCGACCCTCGCCGAGCTGTACGCGCTGCGCTCCGGGGCGGTGCCGACCACCATCGTGCCGACCGAGATCGGCGGGTACCTCTGAACCGGTCGGTCCGGGCAGGGCCGGTCACCGGACCGTGATCCGCACCTGGTTTGCTGCCGGTCATGGGTGGCACCAGGATCTCCCGGCGCGGGAACGCGGCGCACCGCTTCTACAGCGTCGTGGTGTTCGTGGTGCTCGCCTCCCTGGACAACGTGGCGATCGGCCTGGTGCCCCCGCTGTACGGGCCGATCTCCGGGGCGCTGGACGTGTCGCAGCGGCTGCTCGGCCTGGTCACCGCGGTGAGCTTCCTGGTCAGCGCGGTGGCCGCGGTGGCCTGGGCGTACGTGGGCGACCGGACGAACCGCAAGCCGCTGCTCATGGTCGGCACGCTGATCTGGGCCGCCGGCACCGGCGGCAGCGCGCTGGCCCAGAACTACCCGGCGTTCCTGGCCGCCCAGCTCGTCGCCGCGGTCGGGCTGGGCGCGGTCGGCTCCGTCGGCTTCTCCGTGGTCACCGACCTGATCTCGCCCCGCCGCCGGGGCCTGGTGATGAGCTTCTGGGGCCTGTCCCAGGGCGTCGGCACGCTGGCCGGGACGCTCACCGGTGGCCTGCTCGGCAGCACCGACTGGCGGCGTCCGTTCCTGGCGCTGACCGTGGTCGGCCTGGCGGCCACCGCCGCCTACCTCTTCACGTACGACATCCGGCGCGGGCAGAGCGAGCCCGAGCTGGCCGGCGCGATCGACGCCGGGGCCGAGTACGACTACCGGATCACCCGCGCCGATCTGCCCCGCATCCTGGCCCGCCGGACCAACCGCTGGCTGATCCTGCAGGGGCTGACCGCGCAGGCCGCGTTCGGCTCGCTGGTCTGGCTGCCGGTGCTCTTCGCCGAGCGGGCCGAGGACCAGGGCTACTCGCCGGCCACCGCGGTCGTGGTGGGCAGCGTCTTCGCCACCCTGTTCCAGCTCGGCGGGGTGCTCTCCATCGTGGGCGGGCTGGCCGGCGACGCGCTGCAACGGCGTACGCCGCGGGGGCGGGCCCTGGTCGCGGCGGTGGGCATCCTGGCGGCCCTGCCGTTCTACCTGGTCCTGTTCCTGGTCCCGGTGCGCATCGTGGTGCCCGATGGTGCGGGCGGCCCGACGGTGGTCCGGGCGGTGCTGGCCAGCGTGGTGACCGAGCCGACGGTCGGGCTGAGCCTGCTCACCGCCGTCGTCGCGCTGGCGTTGACCTCGGCCAACTCGCCGAACTGGTTCGCCCTGATCGCCGACGTCAACCCGCCCGAGCACCGGGGCACCGTCTACAGCCTGGGCAACCTGGTCAACGGGGTGGGCCGGGCGGCCGGCAACGGGCTGGTCGGCGTGGCGTTCCACGGCCTGCGCGCGGCGTTCCCGCCGCCGCTGAACTACGCCGTCGGGCTGGCCGTCTTCCAGCTCTTCTTCATCCCCACCGGGTTCATGTACTGGCTCGCCTCGCGTACCTCGCCCGGCGACATCGAGTCCGTGCGCGACCTGCTGCACGCCCGCGCCGACCGGCTCTGACCCGCGTCCGCCGCCGGGCAAGTCCACTCCGTGTCCCCGACATGGCGGTATCGGGGTGGTTCGAACGCCGCCATGTCGCCGCCATGGAGCCGGCCGCCGCCGTGTCGTGGAGATGGAGCCGGTCGCCCCGGGACCACGGCGTCGGCCCGCCGGCCCCCGAGGTGGGACCGGCGGGCGACGGACTCAGGCGCGGACCCAGACCGTGACGTCGGTCGGGACGCGGCCGTCCTCGTCGAGCGGCGCGCTGCTGCACAGCAGCTCACCGGTCGGGGCCGGGACGGCCGCCGCGCCGAAGTTGGTCAGCACGGTCAGCCCGCCGTTGCGGAACGCCAGCACCTCGTCGCCGGTGGAGAGCCACGCCAGCGGTCCCCGGGCGAGTCCGTGCTCACGGCGCAGCCGCAGGGCGGCACGGTACATCTCGTACGTCGAACCGGGCACGTCGCGCTGCCGGTCCAGGGCGTACTCGGCCCAGGACGGCGGCTGGGGCAGCCAGCTCGCGTCGGTCGGCCCGAAGCCGTACGACGGGGCGTCGGCCTCCCACGGGAGCGGCACCCGGCAGCCGTCCCGGCCGCGCTGGGTGTGGCCGCTGCGCTCCCACGTCGGGTCCTGCCGGGCCTCGTCGGGCAGCGTGGTGTGCTCGGGCAGCCCGAGTTCCTCGCCCTGGTAGAGGTAGGCGGAGCCGGGCAGGGCCAGCATCAGCAGGCTGGCCGCCCGGGCCCGGCGCAGCCCCACTGCGGCGTCCGGCTGCGGGTCGCCGATCCCGATGCCGTTGAGCCGGCCGCCGGCGGTGGTGAGGCCCAGCCGGGACGCGTGCCGGACCACGTCGTGGTTGGACAGCACCCACGTCGTCGGCGCACCGACCGCGTCGGTGGCCTCCAGGGACCGGGTGACGACCGCGTACTGGGCGGGCGCGGTCCACGCCGCGAGCAGGTGCTCGAAGTTGAACGCCTGGTGCATCTCGTCGGGGCGGACGTAGCGGGCCAGTCGCTCGGCCGGCTCCACCCACGCCTCGGCCACGAGGATCCGCTCCCCGGGGTACGAGTCGACCAGCCGGCGCCACTCCCGGTAGACCTCGTGCACGCCGTCCTGGTCCCACATCGGGGGCCGGGGCTTGGCCACGTCGTTGCCGGAGAGGATCTCCTGCGGCTCCTGCCAGTTCGTGAGGTCGGCCTGCTTGACGAGGCCGTGCGCGACGTCGACCCGGAAGCCGTCCACGCCCCGGTCCAGCCAGAAGCGCAGCACGTCCAGGAACTCTTCGCGGACCTCCGGGTTGTCCCAGTTGAGGTCGGGCTGCCCGGTGTCGAAGAGGTGCAGGTACCACTGGCCGGGCCGGCCGTCCGGCTCGGTCACCCGGGTCCAGGCCGGGCCGCCGAAGACGCTCTGCCAGTCGTTCGGCGGCTGGTCGCCCGCCGGGCCCAGGCCGTCGCGGAAGACGTACCGGGCGCGCTCCGGGCTGCCCGGGCCGGCGGGCAGCGCGGCCCGGAACCAGCGGTGCGCGGAGGAGGTGTGGTTCGGCACCAGGTCGACGATGACCCTGAGCCCCCTGGCACGGGCCTCGGCGATCAGCGCGTCGGCGTCCGAGAGCCTGCCGAAGAGCGGGTCGACGTCCCGGTAGTCGGCCACGTCGTACCCGGCGTCGGCCTGCGGGGACGGGTAGAACGGGGACAGCCAGACCGCGTCGACACCCAGTTCGGTGAGGTGGCCGAGGCGCGCGGTGATGCCCGGCAGGTCACCCATGCCGTCGCCGTCGGAGTCGGCGAAGGAGCGCGGGTAGATCTGGTAGATGACAGCCTCGGTCCACCACCCGCCGGCCGGGCCACCGGGCTGTTCCTGCTGCGTCGCGTCGGTGTTCAGAGCCTTCTCCCTGTGTCGAGCCGAGGGTGCGTCGAATCCGTTCAGTGTGCCCGCGGTGGCGCGGTCGAATCACGCACCACCAGTCGAGTGGGCAGGATCACCGGCTGTTGCCCCGGCGGATCGTCCGGGTGGTCGGGACCGCGCTGCTCCGGCACCTGACCGGCGTACGGGTCGGCGGTCCGGGTGCGCAGCGGGTCGAGCAGCAGCCGGACGGCGAGCCGCCCCTGCTCGGCAGCGGGCTGGGCGATGGTGCTCAGCCCCAGCACCCTGGCGAGGTCGTGGTCGTCGACGCCGATCACGCTGACATCCTGCGGCACCCGCAGCCCGGCGTCGCGCAGCGCGCTGATCGCCCCCATCGCCATCTCGTCGCAGGCCGCGAAGATCGCCGTTGGCGGCTCACCCCGGGCGAGCAGCTCGGCGGTGGCCCGGGTGCCCCCGTCGATGGTGAACTGCGACTCGACGTCCAGGCTCGGGTCGGGGTCGATGCCGGCGGCGCGCAGCGCCTCCTGATAGCCGCGGCGGCGGTCCAGGTGGGTGGTGAAGGCCAGTTCGTCGTCCGGGTCGCCGGAGATGTGCGCGATCCGGCGGTGGCCGAGGTCGAGCAGGTGCCGGGTGGCCGTTCGGGCGGCGGCCACGTCGTCGATGCGTACGCAGGGCCAGCCCGGCACGTGGCTGCCGGAGCTGATGGTGATCCCGGGCAGCTCCAGCCGGGCCAGTGCGGTCAGGTCGGCCGGCCGCAGCGGGGTGGCGACCAGCATGATCGCGTCCACCCGCTTGTGCAGGTTGGCGGTACGCAGCACCCGCTGCCGGATCTGCTCGCGCCCGCCGAGGTTGTACAGCAGCAGGTCGTACCCGGCCTGGTGGAGGTGGTCCTCGACCGTCTCGACGACGGTGCCGAAGAACCACCGGGTGATCCGGGGGACCACCACGGCCACCGTCCCGGTCCGGCCGCCGGCCAGCCGGGAGGCGCTCGGCGAGACCGCGTACTCCAGTTGCTCGGCGGCGGCGAGCACCCGGCGCCGGGTCGCGGCCGAGACCGTCGGCAGCCCGCGCAGCGCGCGGGAGACGGTGGCGGTCGAGACCCCGGCGAGCCGGGCGACGTCATCAATCCTGGTCACGATGTTCCCCCGCTCCACGACGGCGCCGTCGCCGCCCGGCACGCGGGCGGCGACGGACCGGCGTCAGCCCTTGACGCTGCCGGCGAGCAGACCCCGCACGAAGTAACGCTGCAGGGACAGGAACACGATCAGCGGTACGACGATCGAGACGAACGCACCGGCGGTGAGGCGCTGCCACTCGTTGCCCCGGGTGCCGGCCATCTCGGCCAGCCGGACGGTGAGCGGGGCGGTCTCGTCGCCGCCCCCGGCGAAGATCAGCGCGACCAGCAGGTCGTTCCAGACCCAGAGGAACTGGAAGATGCCGAAGGCCGCCAGGGCCGGGGTGATCAGCGGCAGGACGATGGTGCGGAAGATCTTGGGGTGGGTGGCCCCGTCGACCCGGGCCGCCTCCATCAGGTCCTTGGGCAGCTGCGAGATGAAGTTGTGCAGCAGGAACACCGCGAAGGGCAGCGCGAAGCAGGTGTGTGCGAACCACACCTGGGCGAACTTCTGCTCGTCCACCAGGTCCCAGGCCGGCATCAGGGTGATGCCGCCGACCGTGACCCCGGTGGAGAAGAACTTCAGCAGCGGCACCAGGGCCATCTGCAACGGCACGATCTGCATCGCGAAGATCGCGATGTAGAGCCAGTCCCGCCCCCTGAAGTTGATCCAGGCCAGCGCGTACGCGGCCAGCGAGGCGAAGGCGAGCGGGAAGAGCACCGACGGGATGGTGATCGCCAGCGAGTTGATGAAGTAGCTGGCGAGCTGGCCCGACGAGGAGGAGCTGCCGAAGAGCACCTCCTGGTAGTTCTCCAGGGTGAACTGGGGGTCGCTGAAGAACGTCCACCAGCCGGTGCTCTTGATCTGGTTCTCCGGCCGGAAGGACGAGACGAAGAGACCGAAGGTCGGGATCGTCCAGAGCAGCGCGATGACGATCGAGATCAAGGTGGCGGCACGGGTGTTCAGCCGCTTGCGGACCCGGCCCGCGGTGGTGGTCTTCCCGACGGCCTGGGTGCCGGCTCCGACGGTGGGCGTGGCGGTGGTCATCTCAGCCCTCCCGCTGCTGACGCAGGTTGCGGATCTGGTAGATCACGATCGGAATGACCAGGATGAACAGGAAGACCGCCAGGGCGGAGCCCTGCCCGTTCTCGCCGTAGCGGAACGCCTGGTTGTACATCTCGTTGGCGATCACGCTGGTGTCGTAGTTGCCGTTGGTCGCCGTGCGGACGATGTCGAAGACCTTGAGGGTGGCGATCGACAGCGTCACCACCACGACGATCAGCGCCGGCCGGATGCTCGGCATGGTGATCTGCCAGAACATCTGCCAGGGGCTGACCCCGTCCAGGCGGGCGGCTTCCACGATGTCGGCGGGAATGGCCTTGATGGCGGCGGAGAGCACCACCATCGCGAAACCGGCCTGGATCCACACCATGATCACGATGAGCAGGAACGTGTTCAGCGGTGAGTCGAGCAGCCACTGCTTCGGCTCACCGCCGAGGCTGACCACGATCTGGTTGAGCAGGCCGATCTGCTCCTGCCCGTCGCCCCGGAACGCGTAGACGAACTTCCAGATGATGCTGGCGCCGACGAACGAGATCGCCATCGGCAGGAAGATCAGCGACTTGGCGATCGCCTCGAACCGGGCCTTGTCCACCATCACGGCGTAGAGCAGGCCGAACGAGGTGGCCACCAGCGGGACCAGCAGCACCCAGGTCAGGGTGTTGATCAGGACCCGGACGATCGAGTCCTCGGAGAACATCCACCCGTAGTTGCGCAGTCCCACCCACTCGTCGCTGCCGGAGTCCATGAAGGAGAGCAGCGTGGTGCGGATCGCCGGCGCCACCAGCCCGATGGTGAGCAGCAACAGCGTCGGCAGCAGGAAGAACAGGGCGAACAGCCCTTCTCGCTGCTTCGGTCGGCGGGGCAGCGGTGCGCCGCTCGCCGCGGCGGTGACCAGTTGCGCCTCGCGGCGGCGGGCGAACCAGGACGGCACCACGTCGAGGAGCAGGAGCAGACCGCCCACCACCACGACGAAGGCGAGCAGCCCGTAGCCGAGCATGAGGAACTTGGGCTGTTCCTCCAGCCAGTCGAACTCCATCGACCCTCCTTCAAGGGTTCGGTCGTGGACCGGTGGCCCGGCCCCACAGGGGCCGGGCCACCGGCTCAGATCACTTCCAGCTGCCCTCGATGCCGTCGAGCACCGTCTTGGTGTCCTTGCCGTTGACCCACTCGGTCATGCCCTTCCAGAAGGTGCCCGCGCCGACCGCGGCCGGCATCAGGTCCGAGCCGTCGAAGCGGAAGACCGTCTTCGGGTCCTGGAGGATGCCGACGGAGAGCTTGTCGACCGGGTTCGGCACGTTGGCGATGTCGAGCTTCTTGTTCGCCGACACCCAGTCGCCGATCTTGGCGCGGCTGTTGGCGTACTCGCCGGAGGCCAGGTAGGTCTGCACCGCCTGGACCTCGGGGCGGTCGGCGAAGGCCGCGACGAACTCGCCGCCGCCCAGCACCGGCTTGCCCTTGGCCGGGTCGATGGCCGGGAAGTAGAACGCGAAGACGTCGCCGTCCTCGGCCACCTTGGTGCCCTGCGGCCACTGGTTGGCGTAGAAGGACGCCTGCCGGTGCAGGGCGCACTTGCCGGTGGTGATCGGCACGCCGGCCTCCTGGAAGGAGGTGGTGGCGACGCTCTTCACGCCGCCGAAGCCGCCGTTGACGTACTTGTCGTTCTTGAGGATGGTGCCGGCCTTGTCGACGGCCTCGGCGACCTTCGGGTCGTTGAACGGGATGCCGTGGGTGGTCCACTGGTCGTAGACCTCGGGGCCCGCCGTGCGCAGCATGACGTCCTCGATCCAGTCGGTGGCCGGCCAGCCGGTGGCCTCACCGGACTCGATGCCGGCGCACCACGGCTTGGTGCCGCTGGCCGCGATGGTGTCGCTGAGCTTGACGAGCTCGTCCCAGGTGGTCGGGACGCTCCAGCCCTTCTCCTTGAAGGTCTTCGGCGAGTACCACACGAAGGACTTGACGTTCGAGCCCAGCGGCGCGCCGTAGAACTGGCCGTTGACGGTGCTGTACTTCAGCCAGTCGGGGGAGTAGTTCGCCTCGGCCTCGGCCTTCGTCTGGGCGCCGGCCGGCTTGAGCTTGCCGGAGTCGACGAACCGCTTCAGCAGGCCCGGCTGCGGGATGAAGGCCAGGTCGGGGGCGTTGCCGCCGTCGACGCGGACACCGAGCTGGGCCTCGAACTCGCCGGAGCCCTCGTGGTCGATCTCGATGCCGGTGCAGTCCTCGAACTGCTTCCAGGACTGCGCGAGGCGGTCGGCCTCGATGTCCCGGATGGACGAGTAGATGCTGACCTTCTTGCCGTCGTTGTCGCCGTACTTCTCGTATGCGGCGCACTCCGCGGAGCCCGCGTTGCTGCTCTTCTTGTCGTTGCCGGTGCCGCAGGCGGTGGCGCCGAGCGCCAGCCCCAGCACGCCGGCGATCGCGAGAGCCTGGCGTGATCTGGCAAACGCCATGCCGTTCTCCTTCCTTGCCGGCGCGTGGAGGGATCGAACCCGCGCCGGTCCGATGGTCGTCCACACATGCAAGCGCTTGCATCTCGATTGGTCCACCCCTGTTCGGACACGGCCCGGTAACAATGCCGAAACCTCGTCACCGCCCATGGGCCCGCTCCCATCAACCGGGTCGGCGCAGGCTAGGGGGCGGTGCGGGGTGAGGATCCCTTCCCATCGATGGCGATTTCTGTCACCCTCATCTCAGGTATCGAAGAATCTCTACGCAATGAGGTGGTGTGCGATGCGCAGACGGTGGTGGAGCCTGGCGGCGGCAGCGCTGCTCTCGGTGGGCGCCCTGGTGGTCCCGGCGAGCCCGGCGATGGCGGCCCCGACCTTCAAGGTCCCCTTCCCCTGCAACCAGTCCTGGACCGGCCAGACCCGGACCAACCACAGCCCGGCGTACGCGATCGACTTCAACCGCACCGACGATCTTGGTGACCCGGTGGTGGCCAGCGCCCCCGGCACCGTCGACCGGGTGACCGACCTCGGCGGCACCAGCTACGGCAAGTACGTCCGGATCAACCACGGCGGTGGTTACACCACCTACTACGCCCACCTCAGGGGCTTCAACGTCTCGGTCGGCCAGAGCGTCGGCTACGGCAAGGTGATCGGCTGGGTGGGCAGCACCGGCGGCTCCACCGGACCGCACCTGCACTACGAGCAGCGGTACAACGGCAACGACATCCAGATCCGGTTCAACGGCGTGCTCGCGCTCTACTGGGGTTCGAAGACGTACACCAGTAACAACGGCTGCTCCGGCTCGACGACCGGCTCCGGAACCGTCAACACCTCCGGCGCGAACCTCACCGTCCGCTCCGGCCCGGGCACCGGCTACGCCGCGGTCGGCTCGGTGGCCGACGGCGCCCGGGTGACCATCTACTGCCAGACCACCGGCACCAGCGTCACCGGGACGTACGGCACCAGCAACATCTGGGACCGGATCGGCAGTGGCAGGTACATCGCCGACGCCTACGTCTACACCGGGTACGACGGCTTCATCCCGAACGTGCCGCGCTGCTGACACACGTCGGCGGTGTGGGCCGGCCCGGCCCACACCGCCGACGCCGTCAGGTGTTGAGCTGCCAGATGGAGAAGTTCAGGGCGGCGGCGAAGGTCACCCAGGCCCAGTAGGGCAGCATCAGCGCCGCGGCCGGGCGGGAGATCCGCCGGAAGAGCGCCACCGTCACGGCGATGGCCAGCCACATCAGCACGATCTCGGCGAACGCCAGGCCGTACTGCCCCGCGCCGAAGAAGAGCGGGGTCCAGATCGCGTTCAGCCCGAGCTGCGCGGTCCAGGCCCAGAGTGCCGGGCCGAAGCCGACCTTCCGCCAGGCCAGCCAGCCGGCGATCGCGATCAGCGCGTACAGGACGGTCCAGACCGGGCCGAAGAGCCACGAGGGCGGCGCCCAGTCCGGCTGCCGGAGGGTGGCGTACTCGTCGGTGGTGCCCTGCACCCCCAGCCCGCCGATCGCGGCGGCGACCGTCACGGCCGCGCCGAAGCCGAGCAGCGCCCACCAGGTGCGCGCGCCGTGAGTGCGCGAGGTGCTCCGGGTTATCTCCATGGTCGAGATGTTTCCGCCAGGGCGGCCCGACAAACCACCCCGGACAGCACAGCGCCGGGGCCGTCGGTTCCGGATCTCCAGGTCTGGGAGGACGGAGCTGCGGAACCGGCGACCCCGGCGGGTCCGGTGGTGTGAACCGGCGTCAACTGAAGATGCTGACGCCACCCGGGCCGACCAACAGGCCGACCACGATGAGGACTACGCCCCACAGGATCTGCCGGCGGAACAGCGCGAGGATGCCGGCGACCACGAGTACCACTGCGAGAATCCAGAGAATCAGCTCCATGGCTGCTGAATACCCGTCGGCACCAGCCCGGAAACCTGCTCACCCGACCAGATGATCTCCCAGGTGGAAGATGCTGTACGCCTGCTTGATGACCGGGTGGGCGACGTTGCGCACGCGTACCCCGCCCGGGGTGGTGCCCCGCTCGGTGCCGTGGTGCGCGTGCCCGTGCAGGGCCAGCGCGGTCGGTGCCGAGTCGATCGCCTGGCCCAGTTGGTACGACCCGAGGAACGGGTAGATCTCCAGCGGCTCACCGGCGAGCGTGTCGGGCACGGGGGAGTAGTGGGTGAGCGCGACCAGCAGGTCGCAGTCCAGGTCGCGCAGCGCCCGGCCGAGCGCGTCGGCGCTCTCGTTGGTGGTCCGGACGAACGCCTTCATCTCCGGCTCGCCGAAGTCGCTGGCGCAGCGGCCGGCGAAACCACCGCCGAACCCCTTCGCCCCGGCCACCCCGAGCCGGCCCCCCGCGCACTCCAGCACGATCCCGGTCCCCTCCAGCACCGTGATGCCGGCATCGGAGAGCACCTTCACCACCTGCGGCACCTGGTCGCACTGATGGTCGTGGTTGCCGAGCACGGTGATCACCGGCAGACCGAGCCCACCGAACTCCTGCGCCACGCAGCGCGCCTCGGCCTCCGTGCCGTGCCGGGTGAGGTCCCCGGCCAGCAGCAGCACGTCGGCGCTGTCGGGCAGTTCCTCCAGGGCGGGACGGAACCGGCCGACCACGTCCTCGTCCAGGTGCACGTCGCCGACGGCGGCGATCCGGATCATCCTCGGGCCCTCCTCACGGCAACTCCTCCACCTGGGTCGGCGCCTGTGTCCGGATCACCCCGATGTCGCTGGTGACCGGGACGTCCGGGAATCGCTCGGACACCCGGCGCAGGATCTCCTCCCGCCGGTGCGGGCTCTCCACCTCCCCGTAGAGGACCAGTCCGCGCTCGCGGCGCACCACGGTGATCCCCTGCTCGGCGACGTCCGGGTCCTCGGCCAGCATCCGGTGGATCTCCGCCTCGACGTACTCGTCCGGCGGGCCGGCGCCATGCTCGGTCACGATGTCTCCTTCCCTTCGGGCGTACGGGCGTACGGCACCGGGGTGCCGGCGTACGGGACCACGTCCAGCCGGTCCAGCAGCACCAGGAACGCCTCGGCGTACGGCGAGTGCTGGGTCTCCTTCCGTACCCGTTCCCAGTCGATCTGTTCCCGCAGCGACCGGGCCAGCGGCAGGCCGCGGGCGAAGTCGCAGTAGTGCTGGGAGAAGCTGAGCAGCTTGTGCACCATCAGCTGAGTGGCCGACAGCACCGGCATGTGGATGGCGTCGACCGGGCGGACCACCGTGTCGGTGAAGGTCTCCCCGGTCACCGGGGTCTCGATCGGCCGGTGGATCAGGTCGACCATCCGCCCCTCGTCGTAGACCTTGACGAGCCAGTCCTCCGGCGGACGTTCGGCGGTGAAGCCCTCGGCGGTGAGCGCCTCCAGGGACCGTTCGACGTCCTCCTCCCGGATCAGGAAGTCGACGTCGTGCTCGCTGGAGTGTCCGCCGTGCGCGTACACGGCGAAGCTGCCGCCCAGCGCGAAGGGGATCTCGTTCTGCTTGAGCACGGCGGCGACCCGCTTGAGGGTGTGCAACAGGCTCTCGTCCCCGCGCTCGGCCATCTGGTGCTCCCGTCGGTCGTGTGAAGGTGGACAGGCGGTCGGAAATGACATCGCGTACCCGGCAGGCCGCCCGCCCACACATCCCGCGAGCCGATGGGGCGGGTGGTCTGTGACAAACCGGGACAATGTGCCGGGAGGTGAGCGTGGGTCGGATAGTCTGTGGAGGGTGGCCAGATCACTGCGGGCGACCGGCGGCGGGGCCCGACTACGCCGGGTCGCCCTGATCGGCATCGACGGCTCGGGCAAGACCACCCAGGCGCACCGGCTCGCCGACGCCCTCACCGAGGCCGGTCGACCGGCCACCTACCACCGCAACGCCGGCGGCCGGCGCTGGCTGGGCCGGCTCGCCAACCGGCTGGGCCGCCCCGACGCGCAGCGCCTGGTCGGGCGCAACGGCGTGCTCGCCGTGGAGTCCGTGCTGCGGTGGCTGGCCATCGCGGCCGCGCTGCTGAGTTGTCTGGTGACCGGGCGGGTGGCGGTGATGGACCGCTACGCCGCCTGCCAGTACGCCAGCATCCGGGCGCACGGCGGGCAGCGCTGGGAGCGACTGGCCCGGGCCGGCTACCGGATCTTCCCGCGCCCGCAGGTCACCTTCCTGCTGACCGTCGACCCGGCGGAGGCGTACCGGCGGATCGAGCGCCGGGGCACGGACCACGAGACGATGGAGTGGCTGGCCGCCGCCGACACGGCGTACCGGACGCTGCCCGAGTACGCCGGCTTCGTGGTGGTGGACGCCTCGGGGGCGCCGGACGAGGTGTCCCGGCGGATCCTGGCCCACCTCTGCGAGTGGCTGCCGTCCGGCACCGCCGTGCCGCCCGCCCCGACACCGCCGGAGCGGCCGGCGTCGCCGGCCGTCGAGCCGCCCCGGGAGCCGGTGGTGGCTCAGGCCCGGCCGTAGACCGGGACGGCCGCGCCGCTGGTCGGGGCGGACTCGTCGGAGGCGAGGAAGCGGATCACCGGGGCGATCTCGGCCGGGCTGACCCAGCGGCGGTGGTCGGCGCCCGGCTGGGCGGCCCGGTTGGCGGGGGTGTCGATCACGCTCGGCAGCACCGTGTTGCAGCGCACCCCGGATCCCTTGTACTCGACCGCGACCGCGTTGGCGAAGGCGAGCACCGCCGCCTTGGCGGTCGCGTACCCGGCAGCGCCGGGGAAGGGAGCGAGCGCGGCCCGGGCCGAGACGCAGACGATCGCGCCGCCGCCGGCCGTCATCAGGTGCGGCAGGGCCGCCTGGGTGACCAGGTAGGTGGGGCGCAGGTTGATCGCCAGCATCCGCTCGAACTCCTCGACCGGGGTCTCGTGCACCCGGCCGCCGCTGGCGTACCCGCCGACCAGGTTGACCACCGCGCGCAGCGGCGCGGCCGGGTCGCCGGCGGCGACCTCGACCGCCCGGGCCACCGCCACCGGGTCGAGCAGGTCCGCGGTCGGCCGGACCACGCCGTTTCCCGCCGGTGCCGCCGGCGGCCCGCTCTCCCGCTGCGGTACGACCACCCGCCAGCCCGCCTGGGTGAAGGCGGCGGTCACCGCCCCGCCGAGCCCGCCCGTTCCTCCGGTGACCAGCACACTGCGATCCGCCATGGGGCACACCGTAACCCGGTCGATCAGAGCGCCGCGGCTGAGGCGCGTCATGCTGCGACGACGGTCGGTGCCGGGTCCCGGCCCCGGAGGGGGATACTTCTGTCGGATACGTGCGGTGATGGTTGACGGTCGCGGCTCGTGAAAGTAAGTTTCATCCGTGGCGAAGAGTCCGAAGATTTCTGCGAGTCACGAGCCCGGTGGCCTGATCGTCCACATCAGTGGCCTGCTTCCCTCGCTGTCCCCAGCCGAGCAGCGGGTGGCCCGGCTGGTCGTGTCCGACCCGGCCGACGCCGCACGGCGGACCATCACCGATCTCGCCACCGCAGCCGAGACCTCCGAGGCCACCGTCATCCGGTTCTGCCGGTCGGTGGGCATGGACGGCTACCCACAGTTGCGGATCCGGCTCGCCGCGGAGGCCGCCCGCCGGGTCGAGCCGCCGGACGCCCGGGTGGTCGGCGGCGACATCCCGCCCGGGGCCGACCTGGCGCAGATCATCGCCACCATCGCGTTCAACGACGCGCGGGCCGTGGAGGAGACCGCCGAGCAGCTCGACCCGGCGGTCTGCGAGCGGGTGGTGGACGCCATCGTCGCGGCCGGCCGCATCGAGGTCTACGGCGCCGGGGCCAGCGGCTTCGTCGCCTCCGACTTCCAGCAGAAGCTGCACCGCATCGGCCGCACCGCCTTCTACTTCCCGGACGTGCACACCGCGCTGACCTCCGCCGCCCTGCTCGGCAAGGGCGACGTCGCGGTCGGCATCTCGCACACCGGCACCACCTCCGACGTCATCGAGGTGCTCGAACAGGCCCGGGCCCGGGGCGCCTCCACGGTGGCGTTGACCAATTCCCCCCGCTCGCCGATCACCGAGGTGGCCGACTTCGTACTCACCACCGCGGCTCGCGAGACGACCTACCGCTCGGGTGCGATGGCCAGCCGCCTCGCCCAGCTGACCGTGGTCGACGTCCTCTTCGTCGGGGTGGCCGCCCGCAACCGGGCGCGGGCCCGCAAGGCCCTGGAGGCGACCGCCGAAGCGGTCCAGTCGCATCGGGTCGGTTCCGGGCGGAGGCGGGCATGACGGCCGGTCGGGTGGAGCCCGACGAGGTCGCGGTGGCCCGGCCGGTGGTCCGGGTGGGCGCCCCCACCGAGCGGCGCAACCCGCACAGCGTCGACCTCGACCTGATGTCGACCCGGGACGTGCTCACCGTCATCAACGAGGCCGACCGTCGGGTGCCGGACGCGGTCGCGGCGGTGCTCGACGAGATCGCCGCGACGGTCGATCTCGCGGTGGCCGCACTGCGCGGCGGGCACCGGGTGCACTACTTCGGCGCCGGCACGTCCGGCCGGCTCGGGGTGCTCGACGCCGCCGAGCTGGCCCCGACGTTCAACTCCCCGCGGGGCTGGTTCTGTGCCCACCTGGCCGGCGGCCCGGACGCCATGTGGCGCGCCGTCGAGGACGCCGAGGACGACGACCACGGTGGGGCCGCCGAGGCGGCCGAGTGCGTACGCGCCGGTGACCTGGTGGTCGGCCTGGCGGCCAGCGGACGCACCCCGTACGTGCTCGGGGCGCTCGCCGCCGCCCGGGCGCAGGGTGCCTCGACCGTGCTGCTCTGCGCCAACCCGGAGGCGTCCGCCGCCGCTGCGGTCGACGTGTTCATCGGGGTGGACACCGGCCCGGAGGTGGTCACCGGTTCGACCCGGATGAAGGCGGGCACCGCGCAGAAGCTGGTGTTGAACACCTTCTCCACGGCCGTGATGGTGCGCCTCGGTCGGGTCTACTCCAACTTGATGATCGACATGGTGGCCACCAACGCCAAGCTCCGGGGTCGGATGATCTCGATCCTGATGGAGGCCACCGGCTGCTCCGAGGAGATCTCCCGCCGGGCGCTGCACGAGGCCGACGGCGACCTGAAGACCGCCCTGGTCTCGCTCGTCTCCGGTGCGGAGGTGCCCGCCGCGCGGGCCGCGCTGGCCCGGTGCGCGCACCAGGTACGCGGCGCGCTCGCCCTGCTCGCCTCCTGAGCCGGCCCGGCACCCGCGGGTGACGCGGAACACGCCGTGGACGGGACGTCCACCAGCGGACGGATTGTTGTCCAGGGCGTGGGGTAATCCATCTTTCGTGGATGAACCGACCGGTCCACCGGCGCGTATCTGGCAGTGACCAGGATCGCAGCCAGGCGGTGACGGTGGTCGCTGCGTCATCAGGCGTCGCAATGGTGCGATGTGTGCTGGCGGAGGGCCATCTTTCCTGATCCGCCGACCTTTTCGAGATGCGGGCCAGTGAGCCCGAACGGGCGCTGACAGCAAACGTGGACCGAGCTTTCAGCTGATACTCAGGCATTCGTGACACTTTCGACTCACGACATGGAATCCCCGACACGTCTCATCTGTTGTGTAGGTGTCAGCACCGACGGGCACGGCGGAGGTTGCGGGGGAGGGCTGATGGACGTGGGGATGGCAAGGAACCGGGCAACCGGCGCGAGCGAGGGGACCGTGGGCAACGTGGACAAGAACATCGGCATGCGTACCGACGAGGTTGCCGAGGAGCGCGACCTGGTCGGTGTCTACCTTCACGAGATCTCCCGGACGCCGCTGCTGGACGCCGCCAGGGAGGTCGATCTCTCCAAGGCCATCGAGGCCGGCCTCTACGCCGAGCACCTGCTCGGCGAGGACCGCGTTCCCGCCGGCGTCGACCGGGAGGACCTGGAGCGTCTCGTCGTCGACGGTGAGCGGGCCAAGGACCTCTTCATCCGGGCCAACCTGCGGCTGGTCGTCTCCATCGCCCGCCGCTACGTGCGGTCCGGGATGCCCATGCTGGACCTGATCCAGGAGGGCAACACCGGCCTGGTCCGGGCGGTCGAGAAGTTCGACTACGAGCGCGGCTACAAGTTCTCCACCTACGCCACCTGGTGGATCCGTCAGGCGATCAGCCGGGCGATCGCCCAGCAGGAGCGTACGGTGCGCCTGCCCGTGCACCTGGTCGAGGACGTCAACCGGATGCGCAACGTGGCCCGGCAGCTCACCCGTGAGCTGGGCAGCGACCCGGAGCCGGAGCAGATCGCGGCGGCCCTCGGCGTCACCGTCGAGCGGGTCAGGGAGTTGGTCCGCTGGTCGCAGGACACCGTGTCGCTGGACACCCCGGTGGGCGACGACGGCGACACCAACCTCGGTGACCTGGTCGCCGACAGTGACGCCCCGTCGCCGGAGGAGATCGTCCTCACCGGGCTGGAGCGGCAGCGCATCGAGGGCCTGCTCAACCACCTCGACGACCGGTCCGCCGGCATCATGCGGGCCCGGTACGGCCTGGAGGACGGGCGGGAGCATTCGCTGACCGAGGTCGCGTCGCGCTTCTCGCTCTCCCGGGAGCGGATCCGCCAGCTGGAGATCCAGGCCCTCGGCCGGCTCCGTGAGCTGGCCCGGGCGGAAGGGCTGCAGGCCGCCTGACCTGGTAACAATTGACGGCGAACGGCCGGCGTCCGATAGGGGGACGCCGGCCGTTCGCTGTTTTTCGTCGGTGCTACCGGACGCGGCCGTAGCCCTGGATGGGCATGATGTCCATGTCCCGCTTGAGCACGTTGCGACCCGCGCTGGGCGCGTCGATGATCTGCCCGCCGCCGACGTACATGCCCATGTGCCCGAGGCCGCTGTAGAAGACCAGGTCACCTGGTCGAAGTTCGCTGCGGCTGATGTGCGCCACCACACCCCACTGCATCCGGGTGTTGTGCGGCAGGGACTTGCCCGCCGCCCGCCAGGCGGCGGAGGTCAGGCCCGAGCAGTCGTACCCGTCGGGGCCGTCGCCGCCCCAGACGTACGGCTTGCCGACCGCCCCGTACGCGTAGCGCACCGCGATGCCGGCCTTGCCGGAGACGGCCGGCGCGTCGTCCCGGCCCGAGGTGGCCGGTCGTGGCGCAGGCGCCTCGGTGGCCCGGCCGTACGCCTGCCGGCGCAGCTCGTAGAGCTTGGCCAGGTCCCGCTCGATCGTGCGCTTCGTGCCCGCCATGGCCTTCGCCTGCGCGGCCTCCCGGGCCAGCGTCGCGTCCAGCCGGGCCTTCTGGTCGAGCAGCCGGCGCTGGCTGTCGGTGAAGCCGGCGATCCGCTCCTGGCGCTGCCGGGTGAGATGGTCGAGCGTGGTCAGCCGGTCCATCAGCGATCCGGAGCCGCCCGGCTCGAGCAGGGCCTGGGCGGTACGCAGGCCCCCGGTCTTGTACGCGGTCGCGGCCATCTCGCCGACCTCGGAGCGGCTCTGCGCGGTCTGCGCCTCCAGCGGGCCGATCCGGGCGTGCAGCCGGGACACGGCCGCCTTGTTGGCCTTGATCTCCTCGTTGAGCCTGTTGTACGACTCGACGACCCGTTCCAGCTCGGTCGAGGACCTCTCGATCCGTGCGGTCAGCTCGGCGACGGACGGCTCGGCCCGAGCCACCGCCGACGGGGCGATCAGCGCGGCCGTGAAGCCGGCGACCGTGAGCGTTCGCACCAGCATCCGTAAGGACGACAAGAGCGGAATGCTCCTCTCCACCGGTCACCGCAGGGTGCCACGCCTGACGGCGACACCGACCTGGGGCCATCCGGACGGATGGCGGCCGACCGGGCCGGCCCGCTCAACCTAACCCGGGACGGTTGCCACCCGCAGGTGAAGCAGGTGCGAAAGTTGGCAAAGAGGCAGGAAAGGCAGTGTGGGGCGTGACATCAGGTGACGCCGTTGTGACCACCGGGCCTGGCGTTTTCTGAGCTTTCACACCTTTAGGCGGGTTGCCGGTGATTCGTCCTTCCGGGCGGATGACGTGCCTCGACGCGGTGCCAACCACCCGACAAAACCGAAATGGCCGGCAGATCCCGGCGCTGCTGTGGTCGTGGACCGGACCGGCAGGGTGGATTTCGCCGAGCGCCACTTGCCGGGCGGCAACAGAATGGAGCCTCGAGGCCGGGAATCCCGCCGTACGCAGGCGCGTGGCGTGGGAGCACCGGCGCCGCCGGCCCGTGGGAGGACGCCGTGCAGGCACACCGATCCGCCACCCGCCCGCCCCGCTCGTCGCGGCGGACCACACTCCTCTACGCCCGCCCCGGCATCGTGGTGACCACGGAGCGGTTCACCGTCGGCCGGAACACCTTCGCGGTCGCCGACCTCACCCACCTGCGCACCTGCCGGGGCCCGCACGACCGCCTCGCCGTCCGCGCCGTCGCGGTCACCACCACGTTGATCACCACCGTGGGCGTCCTGCTCGGCTTCACCGGCGGGTTGCAGCGCCTCACCGCCGGGGCGTACCTGACCCTGGGGCTGGTCTGGATGCTGCCGGTGCTGCTGGTGCTCGCCGGGGACCGCTGGCGGCCGCCCGCGTACGAGCTGTGGGGGCACTGCCAGGGCGTTGAGGTGCTGCTGTTCAGCAGCGACGACGAGGGGCAGTTCGACCAGGTCGTCGCGGCGCTGAGGAGGGCCCGCGCGGGACACCGCTACGCCGACGCCGAGCAGGCCCCCACGACGGGCCACTGGCGGCCGGAGCGCTGAGCGGGGCTCAGCCGGCGGCGACCGGCTCCGGGATCTGCTCGCCGAGCCGGGCCGCGAGCTCCCGGGTGACCTTGCGCTCGGCCACGAACGACACGAACGGGACCGTGCCCGCGAGCATCACCAGCAGCATCCGCTTCAGCGGCCAGTTCACCCGGCGGCCCAGGTCGAAGGTGGCGGCCAGGTAGAGCATGTAGAGCCAACCGTGCGCGGTGCCGACGACCTCCACCACGATCGGCTCGTCGGCCGCGTACTTCAACGGCATGCCGATCAGCACCAGCACGACCAGCGCCACGCCCACGATCCAGGCGATCACGCGGTACCGGGTAAGGGCTCCGCCCACCGTCGTCCGTCCTTCCGCACCGGCCTCAGCCGGGATAGTCACCGGGCTTCGCGCCCGGGTTGGCGTTCAACCATGTCAGGTAGCGGTTGTACTCGGCCAGGTCGGCGTCCTCCGGCCCGCCACCCGTCGCCGGCACCCGGGTCACCCGCACCGGGCGGCGTACCGCCGGGGTGGACCTGGGCGACGCGGCGTCACCGGGCGTGACCGGCTCGCCCGGCGCGGCGGCCGCCCCCGACGCGAGGGTGGACCGGCCGCGCAGCGTGTGCCGGAGCTCACGCCACCAGACGAAGACCACGAAGCCGGCGAAGATCGGCCACTGGACCGCGTACGCCCAGCTGAGCGTGTTTCCCGAGGCGGCGCGGCTGATCTGCCACCAGCCCAGCGCCAGGAACCCGACGACCAGCACGACCATGGCCACGTGGCGGACGATCCACGCCGGTGTCCAGAGCCGCTTCATGGCGTCGAGCGTACCGGGACGACCCGCCGTCTCCGACGCGGTGTCGTAGGTGGGTTTGGTGACAACCGGTGTGGGCATCCGTCTAGTCGCCAGCCCAAACGAGCCCAGGGGGGGCGACATGACCGAATCAGTACGCCAGACCGGAGCCAGCCCGGAACAGCGGATGACCGAGTGGGAAGGCGACCACGTCGCCTCCGGCGCGGCCGGTGACCTCGACGGCGAGCTGCTCGGGGTGGACCCGGCGGAGCTGGGCGACGAGGACCTGATCCGGGAGCTGCAGAGCCTGCACCGCACCCGGCTGGACACCCTGCGGCACGCCTCGGACTCCGCGCTCGCCAACCACCTGCGCCGCACCGCCGAGTTGGAGACCGAGTACCTGGCCCGCAACCCGGGCCGCGAGATCGACCCGAGCCGGTTGCGGGACGCCTGATGGACACGCACGCCGAGCGGGGCATGTCCGCCCCACCCGAGGTGGTCTTCAGCACGGCGACCGACCCCGACCGGGTGTCCGCCTGGTTGCCGGAGCCGCTGCGGGCCGACGGCGGGGAACGCCCGCAGACCAGCGCCGAGCAGCTCCGGGCCCGGTGGAGCAGCGACTCCGCGCCCGGCTGGTCCGCCGAGATCCAGGTGGAGCCCGCCGACGCCGGCGGTTCCCGGGTCCGGCTCGACCTGACCGGGGACGGGGCCGACGGCCTGGCCGACGAGACCCTGGCCAACCTCGCCCGCGAGGTGGCCGACAACCTGACCGCCGGATGAGCGGACCCTGACCAGCACGAGGAGGCAGGCTTGACCGGGACTGGCTTGAAGCAGAGGGTGGCGCGGCTGCGCCGCGCGTACGCGCCGAACGAGTACCGACCGCTGGACGGCTACCTCAAGGCGATGGGCACCTACGCGACCGTCGCCGCGTCCCTGGCCGGTCTGGTGAAGGTGACCGGTCGACCGGTGCCGGAGCGGCCCGCCCCCACCGACGTGGTGCTGCTCGGCATCGCCACGCACAAGCTGAGCCGGCTGCTCGCCAAGGACGCGGTGACCAGCCCGCTACGAGCGCCGTTCACCCGCTACGACCACCCGATCGGCAGCGGCGAGGTGATGGAGCAGGTCCGCGACTCCGGCAGCCCGACCAGGCACGCCATCGGCGAGCTGCTGAGCTGCCCGTTCTGCCTCGCGGTCTGGGTCGCCACCGGCATGACCGCCGGCCTGGTGCTGGCGCCCCGGCTCACCCGTCTGGTCGCCACCGCGCTGACCGCGGTGGCCGCGTCCGACTTCCTCCAGATGGGGTACGCGGTCGCCCATCAGGCCGCCGAGGGTGGGCACCACGACCAGAAGTGACCCGTACGGGACGAGCGAGGGGGCCGGCAGCGCTGCCGGCCCCCTCGCGGTGGCTCCTCGTCAGGTCGGCATGCTGCCGCCGTTCTCGCCGGCCCAGCCGCGCGACGTCTCCGGCTCCGGCTCGTCCTCGCCGGTGATGATGTCGCGGTCGACCGCCGTGCGGTCGTGCTCGTTGGCGAAGTCCGGCTCGGGAAGGGTGTCCGTCCCCTCCGGCGGCTGGCCGAGCGCCGGCCTCTTCTCGTGGCGCTCCTCGTGGTCGGACATGTGGTCTCCTCTCGCCGGGGACTGCCGGGGGATCAGCTGACCGATCCGCCGAGCAGGTCCGCCACCTCGTCCACCGCGTACTCACCCTGCGGCAGCGCGGCGATCCGGGTGAGCAGTTGCGCGGGCAGTTCCGCCGCGACGGCCCGGCGGTAGATGTCCACCTGGCTGATCCGCTCCTGGCCGTGGTAGAGGTCCTCCAACAGGTCGTCGAGGCGTCGGATGTCGGGCTCGTCGACGGCCGCGTCGGTGGTGGGCGCGTCGGTCACGGGAACGTCGTCGGTCACGCCGGCACACCTACCCGCCCCCAAACCCCCCAAACCCACCCCACCCGCCCACCCTGCTGTTCCCCGCGTCGATCATGAAGTTGGCGGCGGTGTCGATCTCCGTCGCTGCCACCAACCTCATGATCGACAGGGTGGGGAAGTCAGGCGGGGGTGGGGAGGGCGGCGCGGCGGGTGCGCACGGCGGAGGCCAGGTGGTCGAGGACCTCGGCGGTGGTGTCCCAGCCGATGCAGGCGTCGGTGACCGAGCGGCCGTAGGTCAGTTCGCGGGTCGGGTCCAGGTCCTGGCGGCCGTCGAGCAGGAAGCTCTCCAGCATGATGCCGACGATGCCGCGCTGGCCGGCGGCGAGCTGCGCCGCCACGTCCGCGGCCACCTTCGGCTGGTTGCGGTGGTCCTTGCCGCTGTTGGCGTGGCTGGCGTCCACCACCACCCGCTCCGGCAGACCGGCCTTGCGCAGCAGGTCCAGCGCGCCGGACACCGACTCGGCGTCGTAGTTGGGTCGACCACCGCCGCCGCGCAGCACCAGGTGACCGTCGGCGTTGCCGCGGGTGTGCATGATCGCCGGGGTGCCGGAGACGTCGATGCCCGGGAAGACGTGCGGCACGCCGGCCGCCCGGATCGCGTCCACCGCCGTCGAGATGCTCCCGTCCGGGCGGTTCTTCATGCCGATCGGCATCGACAGGCCGGAGGCGAGCTGGCGGTGCACCTGGCTCTCCACCGTCCGGGCGCCGATCGCGCCCCAGGCCACCGTGTCGGCGATGTACTGCGGGGTGATCGGGTCGAGGAACTCGCAGCCGACCGGCAGGCCGAGGCGCAGCACGTCGAGCAGAAGCGCCCGGGCGGTGCGCAGCCCCCGGTTGACGTCGCCGGAGCCGTCCAGCGCCGGGTCGTTGATCAGGCCCTTCCAGCCCACCGTCGAGCGCGGCTTCTCGAAGTAGACCCGCATCACCACCAGCAGGTCCTCGGCGTGCCGGTCGGCGGCCACCCGCAGCCGGCGGGCGTAGTCCAGGGCGGCAGCCGGGTCGTGCACCGAGCAGGGGCCGACCACCACCAGCAGGCGGTCGTCGGCATGGTCCAGCACCCGGCCCACCGCGCGTCGGCCGGCCAGCACGGCCGAGGTGAGCGGGGCGCCCAGGGGCAGCTCGTGCAGGAGCAGGGCGGGGGTGGTCAACGGCACGACACGGTCGATCCGCTGGTCGATGACCGCGCCGGTCTCGGTCTCCGGGGTCGTCACGGTGGGCATCCTTCCGCCGACCGTGCCCCGGGGCCGGTACCCGGGTCGAGCCGGCTGCTCGTACGCAAAAGGGCAGGAACTTCAGCTCCTGCCCGGCCGGCTCGAACTCAGGTGACGTCAGCTCATGGTGAGGTCACCGGCGTCGGAGCCGGCTGCCTAAACCATCGATACGAGCGCGTCACGCCGACAGCGTACCCGACCGGTCGGGTAAGGCTCACCGGGTCGCCCGCCAAGTCTCGCCTTAAGTTCACCCATATCGATGCCACTGGCGGTAACCTCCTCGACACCTACAGCATTCCGGGAGGTCTCGATGGACCGTCGTACCGTCCTGCGCGCCACCGTCGCCGGTGGTGCCGCCGCGTTCGCCGGCAGCCTCTGGTCCGGCGCGGCGTCGGCCGCCCCGGCCCAGCCCGGGGTCGGCCCGTACGGGCCGCTCGGCGCCGCCGACGCCAACGGGATCCAGCTTCCCGCCGGCTTCGCCAGCCGGGTGATCGCCCGCTCCCGGCAGGTCGTGCCCGGCACCTCGTACGCCTGGCACGACGCGCCCGACGGGGGCGCCTGCTTCACCGCCGGCACCGGCTGGATCTACGTCTCCAACTCGGAGATCTCCCGCACCGGCGGGGCCTCGGCGGTCCGCTTCCACGCCGACGGGACGATCGCCTCGGCGTACCGGATCCTGTCGAACACCAACCGCAACTGTGCCGGCGGCGCCACCCCGTGGGGGACCTGGCTCTCCTGCGAGGAGGTGAGCCGGGGCTACGTCTACGAGACGTACCCGCAGGGCGGGACGACCGCCGTGCGTCGCCCGGCGATGGGACGCTTCAACCACGAGGCGGCGGCGGCCGACCCGGACCGCAAGGTGATCTACCTGACCGAGGACGAGAGCAACGGCTGCTTCTACCGGTTCCGGCCGACCGTCTGGGGCGACCTGTCCAGCGGCACCCTGGAGGTGCTGGTCGCCGGCACCGCGACCAGCGGCCCGGTGACCTGGGCCCGGGTCCCCGACCCGGACGGCTACCCCACCCTGACCCGGCAGCAGGTCTCCGGGGCGAAGAGGTTCAACGGCGGCGAGGGCTGCTGGTACGCCGACGGCACCTGCTGGTTCACCACCAAGGGCGACAACCGGGTGTGGGCGTACGACGCGGTCACCCAGCGCATCGACCTGGCGTACGACGATTCGCTGGTGACCGGCGGCAACGCCCCGCTCACCGGCGTGGACAACATCACCGGCTCGGCCCGGGGTGACCTGTACGTCGCCGAGGACGGCGGCAACATGGAAATCAACATGATCACGCCGGACGGGGTCGTGACGCCGTTCCTGCGGATCAACGGCCAGTCGTCGTCCGAGATCTGCGGCCCGGCGTTCGCCCCGGACGGCAGCCGGTTCTACTTCTCGTCGCAGCGCGGCACCTCCGGCTCGTCGTCCGGCGGGATCACCTACGAGGTGCGCGGCCCGTTCCGCTGACCGGTGGGCGGCCGGGATCTTGCGGAGTGCCGGCGGGGCGGGCGGGGTAACACACCCGCATGACCCACGAGCAGAGCGACCAGGAGCGGGTCGAGTCCCGTGCCCACCTGCTGCCCGAGGAGGCGGCGGTCGGCAGCGACGACCCGCAGTCCCAGGCCGAGGCGATCCTCACCGAGTCGGACATCCGGGAGGAGGACCGCAACGCCGCCCCGGACACGGTGCTGGAGCACCGCACCTCCGACGAGACCGCGACCCCGGTCGAACCCCCCGACTAGGCCGCGTTTCATAAGCGGGGTAGCCACTCGTTGATCATGGAGATGTGCACGGTGGCTTCATAGCGGACAGCGAGTTTGTCGTAGCGGGTCGCCAGGGCGCGGTTGCGTTTGAGCCGGTTGATGCCGCATTCCACGGCGTGACGCTGCTTGTAGGCGACGGGGTCGAACGTGGGTGGTCGGCCGCCCTTCGACCCCTTCTTGCGCCGGTTGGCGGCCTGGTCGGCCTTGATCGGGATGGTGGCCTTGATACCGCGCCGACGCACGTGGTCACGGTTGGCCTTCGAGCTGTACGCCTTGTCAGCCAGGACCCGATCGGGTCGGGTGCGGGGCC
>NZ_FMDN01000049.1 GCF_900090245.1 Micromonospora halophytica | reverse complement strand
GTATGACCCAGATTCGACTTCACCGACCCCAACAACAGCGGCGTCTCCCGGCCCTGCCCATACGTCGCCAGCAACGCCTGCACCTCGATCGGATCACCCAACCGCGTACCCGTGCCGTGCCCCTCCACCACGTCGACCTCCGCGGCGTCCAAGCCCGCATTCGCCAACGCCCGACGAATCACCCGCTGCTGCGACGGACCATTCGGCGCCGTCAGCCCATTCGACGCACCGTCCTGATTCACCGCCGAACCCCGCACCACCGCCAACACCCGATGACCGTTGCGCTCCGCGTCCGACAGCCGCTCCACCAACAGCACACCCACGCCCTCGGACAGGCCGGTGCCGTCGGCTGTCTCCCCGTACGAATGGCACCGCCCGTCGGAGGCCAGGCCCTGCTGCCGGGCGAACTCGACGAACATGGCGGGCGTCGACATCACGGTCGCGCCGGAAGCCAGCGCCAGGTCGCACTCGCCGCGGCGCAGCGACTGCGCCGCGAGATGCAGCGCCACCAGCGACGACGAGCACGCCGTATCGACCGTCACCGCCGGGCCTTCAAGGCCGAACACGTACGACACCCGGCCGGACGCCACGCTGCCCGCCGTGCCGTTCGCGAGATAGCCGGCCAGATCGTCGGGCACGGACGCGAGGCCCGAACCGTAGTCGTGATACATGACGCCGGCGAACACACCCGTACGGCTGCCCCGCAAGGAGGTCGGGTCCAGGCCGGCCCGCTCGAACACCTCCCACGACGTCTCCAGCAACAGCCGCTGCTGCGGGTCCATCCCGAGGGCCTCGCGCGGCGCGATGCCGAAGAACTCCGCGTCGAAGTCACCGGCGTCGTACAGGAAACCGCCCTCGCCGCCGTCGGCCTGCCAGCCCCGGTCGGCCGGGAACGCGGAGACGGCATCGCCGCCGGCGAGCACGAGATTCCAGAGGTCCTCCGGCGAACGCACGCCGCCGGGGAACCGGCACGCCATGCCGACGATCGCGACCGGCTCGTCCACCGCGGCGACCGGCGCGGCCGCCGTCTCCCGGTCGTCCTCGCCGAGCATCGCGGTGAGCAGGAAGGCGGCCAGCGCGGCCGGGGACGGGTAGTCGAAGACCAGCGTCGCCGGCAGGCGCAGCCCGGTCGCGGCGCCCAGGGCGTTGCGCAGCTCGACCGCCATCAGCGAGTCGAAACCGAGGTCGCGGAAGGCGTCGTCGGCGCCGATGCCGTGCGCGGTGTCCCGGCCCAGGACCGCGGCCGCGTGTGACCGCACCAGATCGAGCACGAGGCCGTGGCGCTGCCCGTCGGCAGCCCGGTCCAGCCTGGAGCGCAGGTCGTCGCCGGCGGCCGGACGGTGTGCGACGCCGGCCAGGTCGCGCAGCATCGGTGCCACCGACTCGCCGGCCGCTCGTAGCGCCGGGCCGTTGAGGCGCAGCGGCAGCACCACGGCGGCGTCGGCGGCGGCGAGCGCGCGATCGAAGAGGCCGAGCGCCTCGCCGGTGTCGATCGGGAGGATGCCGGTGCGTGCGATACGGGCCAGGTCACCCTGCCCGACGTGGCCGGTCATGCCGCTCCGCGCCGCCCAGAAGCCCCAGGCCAGCGAGACGGTCAGGGCTCCGCGGGCCCGGCGGCGGGCGGCGAGCGCGTCGAGCGCGGCGTTGGCGGCCGCGTAGTTGGCCTGTCCGGCGGAGCCGAGACTGCCGGCGGCCGAGGAGAAGAGCACGAGCGGTACGTCGCCGACGAGCTCGTCGAGCAGCAGCGCGGCGTCCGTCTTGGGCCGCAGAACGGTGTCGACGCGCTCCGGGGTGAGCGCGGTGACCAGCCCGTCGTCGAGCACTCCGGCCGCGTGGACGACGGCTGCGAGCGGCCGGTCGGCCGGGATCGCGGCGAGCGCCGCGCGCAGCACCTCCCGGTCGGCGACGTCGCCGTGGACGGACTGGACGGTCGCGCCGAGCTCCGCGATCGACGGATCCGGCGTGCCGGTGCGCGAGATCAGCACCAGATTCTGTACGCCGTACGCGGTGACCAGGTGCCGCGCCACGAGCGTGCCGAGGCGCCCGGTACCACCCGTGATCAGCACGGTGCCGCCGGACAGCACCATCGCGCCCGGGGCGGGTGATTCGGTGAGCCGGACGAGCCGGGGCCGGTACGCCCGGCCGTCGCGCAGGACCACCTCGGACTCGCCGGTGACCAGTGCGGGCGTGAGGTCGGCGTCCGCGTCGTCGGTGTCCACCAGCACGAACCGGCCGGGATGCTCGGCCTGCGCCGAGCGGACCAGGCCCCGCACGGCAGCGCCGGCCGGGTCGGTCTCCGCGCCCAGCGTCCGGATGACGAGCCGCTCGCCGGCGGGCTCGGCCTCCAGCCACGCGGTCATCGCGGCCAGAGCGGCGAGCACGGCGTCGCGCGGTGTGGTCCGGTCGATCGTGACGATCCTGTGCTCCCCGGCCGGCTGGGCCTCACCGGCGCAGGGCGCCCAGTCGATCCGGAACAGTGCCGCGTCGTGGGTGTGCCGCAGCTGGCTCTCCGACACCGGCCGCACCAGCAGCGACCGGGCGCTGAGCACGGGCGCGCCGGCCGGATCGGTGACCAGCAGCGCGACCGTGTCCGGTCCGGTCCGGGTGAGACGAGCCCGCACCCGAGTCGCGCCCGAGGCGTGCAGCGTGACACCGGTCCAGGCGAACGGCAGCCGTGTGCCGTCGTCCGTGGCCGGAACGACCAGGCCCACCGCTTGCAGGACGGCGTCCAGCAGGGCGGGGTGGATGCCGAAGCTGCCGCCGTGGCCGGCCGGGGGCAGCGCGGCCTCGACGTAGACGTGGTCCCCGGCCGGGAGCACGGTGTGCAGGCCGCGGAAGGCCGGGCCGTGGTCCAGCCCGTGCCGGCGCAGGTCGCCGTAGAGGGAGTCCACGTCCATGGGCTCCGTGCCGGGACCCGGCCAGGACATCCGGCCGGGCGGTGCGGCCGCCGGGGCGAGCGTGCCGCTCGCGCAGCGGACCCAGTCCGCCCCCGGCGCGCCGGCCGGGCGGATGTGGATGCTCAGCGGTCGCCGGCCGTCGTCGGCCGGGCCGGCGACGATGACCTGGAGCTGGAGCGCGCCGTCGGCCGGCAGCACGGCCGGCGCGGTGAGCATGAGCTCGTCGATCAGTGGGCAGCCGGCTTGGTCGCCGGCGCGCACGGCGAGGTCGAGCAGCGCGGTGGCGGGCAGCAGGACCCGGCCCAGCACGCCATGATCGGCCAGCCACGGGTGGGTGGCGAGCGACACCCGGCCGGTCAGCACGAACCCGTCGCCCTCGGCCAGGCCGAGCGCCATGTCGAGGAACGCGTGGTCGGAGACCGCGAAGTCGCCGGAGGCGCGGCCCGGCGTCCCGGTGTGCCCGTCGGGCCAGTAGCGGGTGCGCTGGAACGCGTAGG
This sequence comes from Micromonospora halophytica, assembly GCF_900090245.1. Lineage (GTDB taxonomy): Bacteria > Actinomycetota > Actinomycetes > Mycobacteriales > Micromonosporaceae > Micromonospora > Micromonospora halophytica. The sequence continues at coordinate 5,359 of NZ_FMDN01000049.1, read as the reverse complement.
TGGGCAGGTCGGCCCGCCGGGCCCCGCCCAGGTCCGCCAGGGCGTCCCAGTCGACGTCGGCGCCGTGGGTGTACAGCTCGGCGGCCGAGGTCAGCAGCCGGGCCCGGCCGCCCTCGCCGCGGCGCAGGGTCCCCGTGGCCAGTCCGGTCCGGCCGGTGTCGTCGAGGATCTCCTGGACCCCGACGGCCAGGACCGGATGCGGGCTGACCTCGACGAAGCTCAGATGATCAACCTCAACCAGGGCGCGGATCGCCGCCTCGAAACGTACTGTCGCGCGCAGGTTCAGGTACCAGTACTCCGCGTCCATCTGCGCGGTGTCCAGCAGCTCGCCGGTCACCGTGGAGTAGAGCGGGACCGCGGCCGGTCCGGGCCGGATGCCGTCGAGCGCGGCGAGCACCTCGGCGCGGACGGCTTCGACGCTCGGCGAGTGCGAGGCGTAGTCCACCGGGATCCGCCGCGCCCGCTCGTCCTCGGCGAGCAGCGCCTCCAGCGCCTCGACGGGGCCCGACACGACGGTCGAGCGGGGGCCGTTGACCGCGGCGATCGACAAGCCGGGCCGGTCGCCGATCTCCGCCACCGGGCGGGACACGGAGACCATGCCACCGCCACCGGCCAGGCGCAGCAGGGCCTTGCTGCGCAGGGCGACGATGCGGGCCGCGTCGTCGAGCGAGAGCGCGCCGGCCACGCAGGCGGCCGCGATCTCACCCTGGGAATGCCCGACGACGGCGGCCGGCTCCACGCCGGCCGAGCGCCACACCGCCGCGAGCGACACCATCACGGCCCACAGCACGGGCTGGACCACGTCGACCCGCTCGAGCGCCGCCGCGTCGGCCAGAACGTCGGGCAGCGTCCAGTCCACGTACGGGCGCAGCGCCACGTCGCACTCGGCGATCCGGGCGGCGAACACCGGCTCCGTGCCGAGCAGCTCCACTGCCATCCCGGCCCACTGGGCGCCCTGGCCGGGGAAGACGAACACGGGGCGGCGCTGACCGGGCAGCGCCACGCCCTCGACGACCATCGGGTAGCGGGTGCCCTGGGCGAGGCCGTCGAGCCGGTTACGGAGCTCGCCGGTATCACCGCCGAGCAGCACCGCCCGGTGCGGGAGCGCGGCCCGACCATGCCGCAGTGACCAGGCCACGTCCGCGGCGCTGCGGTCCGGATGCCGGTCCACGTCGGAGCGCAGCCGGGCCGCCTGCGCCCGCAGCCCCTCCGCGCTCGTGGCGGAGAGCAGCCAGGGCAGCAGGACCGGGCCGGTCTCCGCGGGGCGCTCCGGCATGGTGTCCGGCTCAGGCTGCTCGATGATCACGTGGGCGTTGGTGCCGCTCACGCCGAACGCCGAGACGGCGGCGCGGCGCGGCCGGTCTCCCCGCAGCCACGGCGCCGGGCCGGCCAGCAGGCGTACGGCCCCGGCGTCCCAGTCCACGTGTGGCGACGGATCGTCGGCGTACCGGCTGGCCGGCAGCACGCCGTGCCGCATCGCCAGCACCATCTTGATGACGCCGGCCACGCCGGCCGCCGCCTGCGTGTGGCCGATGTTCGACTTCACCGATCCGAGCCACAACGGCTGGTCGCGGTCCTGTCCGTACGTGGCAATCAGGGCGCGCGCCTCGATCGGGTCGCCCAGCGGCGTCCCGGTGCCGTGCGCCTCGACCGCGTCGACGTCGCCGTGCGCGAGTCCGGCGTCGTCCAGCGCCTGCCGGATGACCCGCTGCTGGGCGGCGCCGTTCGGGGCGGAGAAGCCGCTGGACGCGCCGTCCTGGTTGATGGCGGAGCCGCGCAGCACGGCGAGCACCGGGCGGCCGTGGCGGCGCGCGTCGGACAGCCGCTCGATCAGCAGCACCCCCGCGCCCTCGGACCAGATCGTGCCGTCCGCCCCGGCCGAGAAGGGCTTGCAGTGGCCGTCCGGCGCCAGGCCGCGCTGGCGGCTGAAGTCCACGAACGGCCGCGGTGTCGCCATCACGGTCACGCCGCCGGCCAGGGCCATCACGCATTCGCCACGGCGGACGGCCTGGGCCGCGAGATGCAGCGACACCAGCGACGAGGAACAGGCGGTGTCGAGCGTGACGGCGGGACCCTCGAGGCCCAGTTCGTAGGCGACCCGCCCGGAGACGACGCTGCCCGAGGTGCTGTTGCCGAAGAAGCCCTCGAACTCCGGCGAGTGCTGGAGCAGCCCGCTGTAGTCGTGATACATCACGCCGGCGAAGACACCGGTGCGGCTGCCCCGAGCCGAGTGCGGGTCGATGCCGGCCCGCTCCAGGGCCTCCCACGCGATCTCCAGCATGAGCCGCTGCTGGGGATCCATCGTGACGGCCTCACGCGGGCTGATCCCGAAGAAGCCGGCGTCGAAATCGGCGGCGTCGTGCAGGAAGCCGCCCGACCGCACGTAGGTGGTACCGAGCGCGTCCGGCGCGTCGGCGAACAGCCCTTCGAGGTCCCAGCCCCGGTTGACCGGGAACTCGGTAATGGCGTCACCGCCCCGCTCGACCAGCTGCCACAGGTCCTCGGGCGAGCGGACGCCGCCCGGGTAGCGGCAGGCCATGCCGACGATCGCGATCGGCTCGGCCGGCTCGGCCTCGGCGCTCTCCAGCTGTTGCCGGGTGCGGTGCAGCTCGGCAGTGACCCAGCGCAGGCTCTCGACGAGTTCGGTCTCACTGGCCACGATCACTTACCCCCGAGCTCGCGTCGAATGAAGTCGAGAACCGCGTCGGCCGAGGCGGTGGCGAGCGCGGCCGACCCCGCCGGTCCCGGTTCGGGCCCCGGCTCCGGCTCCGGCCACAGCTCGGCGCCGACGTGCCGGGCCAGCGCACCGGTCGTCGGGTGCTCGAACAGCACTGTCGCCGGCAGCCGCAGGCCGGTGGCCTCGTTGAGGCGGTTGCGGAGATCCACGGCGCCGAGCGAGGTGATCCCGAGGGACATGAACCCGGCGTCGTCGGCGATCCGCTCCGGCCGGTCGTGGCCGAGCACGGCCGCCACGTGAGTGCGGACCAGCCGGGCGACCGTCTGTTCACGCATCGCCGGTGGCGTGCCGGCCAGCCCGCCCGGCCGGTCCGTGGCGGGCCGGGCGACGGGCCATGTGCCGGCCAGGCCGCTCAGCATCGGCGAGTCCCCGCCGGTGGCCAGGCGGGCGGCGACCACGGCGGCCGGCTCGGCGCCGAGCGCGGCGTCGAACATGGCCAGGGCCTCCGCGGTGGCCAGCGGCTCGATCCCGGTGCGCCGGATCCGGGCGCGGTCGGCGTCGGTGAGGCCGGCCGAGAGGGCGCTGCGCTCGGCCCACAGTCCCCAGTCGACCGACACGGCGTGCAGGCCGAGCGAGCGACGGTGTGCGGCCAGGCCGTCGAGGAAGGCGTTGGCGGCGCCGTAGGAGGCCTGGCCGGCCGAGCCGAGCACACCGGCCGCCGACGAGAAGAACACCAAGGTCGTCTCCGGGCCGGCCAGCTCGTGCAGGTGCCATGCGCCGTCCACCTTCGGCCGCAGCACCGCAGACACCCGGTCGGTGCTGAGCGAGGTGACGGTGCCGTCGTCGGTCACGCCGGCCGCGTGCACGATCAGCCGAACCGGCCCCAGGCCGTCGAGCAGCGCCCGGACCTGGGCCCGGTCACTCACGTCGCAGCGCACCACGCGCGCCCGGCCGGTCGGGTCCACGTCGGCGTCGCGGTCGCCGCGCCCGGCGAGCACGACGTCGCGGGCCTGCCAGCGCTCCACGAGGTGCCGCGCGACGGCCCGGCCGAGCGTTCCGGTGCCGCCGGTCACCAGCACCACGCCGGTGCCGTCCCACTGCCACGGCCGGCCCGGCGGCGCCGGCGCGAGCCGGGGCGCGTACAGGCGACCGTCCCGGACGGCGACCTCGGGCTCGCCGGTTGCCACGGCCGCGGGCAGGTCCTCGGCGGCGGCGTCGCGCACCAGCACGATCCGCCCCGGATGCTCTCGCTGCGCGCAGCGCACCAGACCGCGGACGGCCTCACCGGTCCAGCCCCGAGTCGACACGACCAGCTTCTCGCCGTCGCCGGCCAGCCACCGCTGGATTCCGGTCAGCGCCGCGCTGACCGACTCGTGCACACCCGCTGGCGCCGTCGCCGGTTCCGCGGTGCAGTCAAGCACCTCGAAGCCGGTGTCCCGGACGGGACCGGCGGGGATCTCCCGCCAGTCGACGTGGAAGAGACGGCCGAGGCCGGACGGCCGCAGCGCGAGCGACCGGGCGGCGAGAACGATGGTCCCGCCCGGATCCTCGGCGGTCACCGACAGCATGTCTGGACCGGCCGGCGCGAGACGCACCCGCAGCCCGGTGGCACCCGGCGCCGCGACCCGCACGCCGGACCAGGAAAACGGCAGGCGGCCGCGGCCGGGCCCGGTCTGGACCCAGCCGTGCAGGCAGGCGTCGAGCAGCGCCGGGTGGACCGTCCACGACTCCGCCCCGGCCGGCGCGGTGACCTCGGCGAACAGCTCGTCGCCGCGCCGCCACAGGGCGCGCAGCCCCTGGAACGCCGGACCGTACTCCATGCCCGCACCGGCGAGTTCGCTGTACGACACCGGCACGGGCGTGGCACCGGCTGGCGGCCAGGCGGGAAGCGGTTCGGCTGCCGCGGCGCTGGCCTTGACCAGCCTCCCGTCGGCGTGCACCGTCCACGTCTCGTCGCCGTCCCGCCAGGCGCGCACGGTGAACGGCCGCCCGCCGTCGTCCTCGGCGCTGGCCTCGATCTCGATCGCGACCGCAGCGCCGTCCGGGACGACGAGCGGGGTGTGCAGCACGAGCTCGGCGATCTCGGCGTAGCCCACCTCGTGACCGGCGCGCAGGGCCAGCTCCACGAAGAGGGTGCCGGGAACAAGCCGGGAGCCGGCGACGACGTGGTCGGCGAGCCAGGGATGCGCGGCCGTGGACAGCCGGGCGCCGAGGACGACGCCGCCGGAGTCGGGCACGGCGGCGATCCGGTCGATCAACGGATGACCGGTGGGCGCGGGGCCGGCGTCGAGCCAGTAGCGCTCGTGCTGAAACGCATAGGTGGGCAGGTCGGCCGGGTGGCCGGCGGGCAGCACCGCGGCCCAGTCGATCGGTGCGCCCGCGACGTGCAACCGCGCCAGCGCCGCCAGCAGAGCCTCGGCCTCAGGCTGCTCCCGGCGCACCGCCGGCACAAAACCGTCATGCCCCAGCGCGGTCAACGACCCGTCCGGGCCGATCTCCAGATAGATGTCAGCGGCAGCCGCCCGCACCGCATCGGCGAAGCGGACAGTCTCCCGCACATGCCGCACCCAATACGCAGCCGAATCCACCGCCGGATCACCCGCGAACGGAATCACCGGCGCCCGGAAATCAAACCCACCGATCGCCGCAGCGAAATCATCGAGCATCGGCTCCATCAACGCC
>NZ_FMDN01000019.1 GCF_900090245.1 Micromonospora halophytica | reverse complement strand
GGCCCCCAGCTAGACGACTGGGTTGATAGGCCGGAAATGTAAGCCCGGTAACGGGTTCAGTTGACCGGTACTAATAGGCCGAGGACTTGACTACCAAGCTGCTACGCGTCCACTGTGCAACTCCCGACAAACGAACAACACACCATGTGGTGGTGTTGTTTGATATGTCGATAGAGTTACGGCGGTCATGGCGGAGGGGAAACGCCCGGTCACATTCCGAACCCGGAAGCTAAGCCCTCCAGCGCCGATGGTACTGCACTCGGGAGGGTGTGGGAGAGTAGGACACCGCCGGACATCTTTTCAGTCAGGGTCACCCCTTCGAAGGGGTGACCCTGACTGCATTTCAGGGACCCGATCCTGACAGCGCGCAGATTCCGATCCGGATCAAGGCCATGTCGTGGTAGCCGATCGCAGATCAGCCAACTCTTCGGGCTGTGCGACGGTGACCGGCCGGAGCAACGGCGGCGTACCCGAGGAGGGGCCGTGGTGGCCGCGGCCCGGGCGGGCGGTTCAGTCCCGGGTCTGGATGGTCTCGCGGATCTCGCGGAACAGCCGGGCGGCGTCGTCGACAGGGCGGTTGGGGAACATCGCCATCGCCACGCTGCCGTGGTCGGCCCAGCCGCAGATCGCGAAGTCGCCACCGTCGCCGCGGGTCGTCCCGCACTTCATCACGCCGCCGAACCGGCCGGCGGGCACCTCGCGAAGGCCGGCCACCCGGCCCGTCTCGTCGGCCATGAGCCCGAAGAGGCTGTCCAGGTCACGCTCCGGCTGCCACAGCACCGTGGTGCCGCCGAAGACCAGTGCCGGCCGGTCCTCGTCCGCCGGGTCGCGGTAGACCGAGCCGAAGCCGCGGTCCAGGTCGATGTCGGCGGCGAAACCGTCGCGCAGGTACTCGGCGGTGCTGCGGGCCCGGTCCGAGTCGTCGCGGACGAGCCCGGCGACGGTGTCCGGGGTGCTCAGCCGGGTGTCCTTCTGCTCCATGATCCGCCAGCCGGCCGTGCCGAGGGCGGCGGCGCCGGCGAGACCCACCGTGAGCGCCACAGCCAGGGCGATCCGCCGGCGGCGCGACGACCGGGGTCGCGTCTCCTGGTCGGCCGCCGGGTCGTGGTTGCTCAGACGGATCGGCTCGTCGGTCAGGTCGACCGGGTCGGGCCCCTCGATGAGCTCACGCTCGCTGAGATGTGCGTCGGACATGTCCGCCACCGTACGCGAATGACAGGTGGCGCACGTCAGGTCCGCGGAAGCGCTCCGTAGACTTTCAGGGTGACCGAGAGACTGGATGCCCGACGCCCCGACGCCCCGACCCTTGCCGGCCAGTACCAACCCGGCGAGGTAGAGCAGCGACGGTACGAGCAGTGGGTAGCCGCCGGCCACTTCCGGGCGTCGGCGGAGAGCGACAAGCCCCCCTTCGCCATCGTCATCCCGCCGCCCAACGTCACCGGCTCCCTGCACATGGGGCACGCGCTGGACCACACCGTCCAGGACGCGCTGATCCGGCGCAAGCGGATGCAGGGCTACGAGGCGCTCTGGCTGCCCGGCATGGACCACGCCGGCATCGCCACCCAGAACGTCGTCGAGCGGCAGCTCGCCGGCCAGGGGCTGTCCCGGCACGACCTCGGCCGGGAGAAGTTCGTCGAGCGGGTCTGGCAGTGGAAGGGCGAGTCCGGCGGCGCGATCCTCGGCCAGATGCGCCGCCTCGGCGACTCCGTCGACTGGGACCGCGAGCGCTTCACCATGGACGAGGGCCTGTCCCGCGCCGTGCAGACCATGTTCAAGAAGCTCTACGACGACGGGCTGATCTACCGGGCCAACCGGATCATCAACTGGTGCCCGCGCTGCCTCACCGCCCTGTCCGACATCGAGGTGGAGCACACCGACGACGAGGGTGAGCTGATCTCGATCCGGTACAGCGACGTCGTCGTCGTCGCCACCACCCGGGCCGAGACGATGCTCGGGGACACCGCGGTCGCCGTGCACCCCGACGACGAGCGGTACCGGCACCTGATCGGCACCGAGGTCGCCGTCCCGCTGACCGACCGGCGGATCCCGATCGTCGCCGACGAGCACGTCGACCCGGCGTTCGGCACCGGCATGGTCAAGGTGACCCCGGCGCACGACCCGAACGACTTCGAGATCGGCCAGCGGCACGACCTGCCGTCCCTGACGATCATGGACGAGCGCGGTGTCATCACCGCGCACGGCCCGTTCCAGGGCCTGGACCGGTACGAGGCCCGCCCGGCGATCGTCGCCGCGCTGCGCGAGCAGGGCCGGATCGTGGCCGAGAAGCGGCCGTACGTGCACGCGGTCGGGCACTGCTCGCGCTGCCGTACGACGGTGGAGCCACGGCTGTCGTTGCAGTGGTTCGTCAACACCACCCCGCTGGCCAAGGCGGCCGGCGACGCGGTCCGCGACGGCCGGGTGAAGATCGAGCCGGCGGAGCTGGCCAAGCGCTATTTCGCCTGGGTCGACAACATGCACGACTGGTGCATCTCCCGCCAGCTCTGGTGGGGGCACCGCATCCCGGTCTGGTACGGCCCGAACGACGAGATCGTCTGCGTCGGACCTGACGAAGAACCGCCGAGCAGCTCGGATGACGGTCAGGACTGGCGTCAGGACGAGGACGTCCTGGACACCTGGTTCTCCAGCGGCCTGTGGCCGTTCTCCACCCTGGGCTGGCCCGAGCAGACCCCCGACCTGGCGAAGTTCTACCCGACCAGCGTGCTGGTCACCGGGTACGACATCCTTTTCTTCTGGGTCGCCCGGATGATGATGTTCGGCCTGTACGCGATGGACGGCAAGCAGCCGTTCGACACGGTGGCCCTGCACGGCATGGTCCGCGACCAGCACGGCAAGAAGATGTCGAAGTCGTTCGGCAACGTGGTCGACCCGCTGGACTGGATCGACCGGTACGGCGCCGACGCCACCCGGTTCACCCTGGCCCGCGGCGCGAACCCCGGCGGGGACGTGCCGGTCAGCGAGGACTGGTGCCAGGGCTCCCGCAACTTCTGCAACAAGCTCTGGAACGCCACCCGGTTCGCGCTGCTCAACGGCGCGCACACCGACGGGCCGCTGCCGACGGACCTCTCCACGGTCGACCGGTGGATCCTGTCCCGGCTGGCGCACGTCACCGGCGAGGTGGACGAGCAGTTCGAGGCGTACGAGTTCGCGAAGGTCTGCGACCTGCTCTACCACTTCGCCTGGGACGACGTCTGCGACTGGTACGTGGAGCTGAGCAAGCCGGTGCTCGCCGAGGGCGGCCCGGCGGCCGAGGCCACCCGGCGGGTGCTCGGGCACGTGCTGGACCAGCTGCTGCGGCTGCTGCACCCGGTCATCCCGTTCGTCACCGAGGAGCTGTGGACCGCCCTCACCGGCGGGGAGACGATCATGACGGCCGCCTGGCCGGTCGCCGACCGTGGCGGGGTCGACGACGCCGCCGAGCGGGAGATCGGCACCGTCCAGCGGGTGGTGACCGAGATCCGGCGGTTCCGCTCCGACCAGGGCCTGCGGCCGACCCAGCGGGTCGCCGCCCGGCTCGACGGGCTGGCCGTGGCCGGCGTCGCGGCCCACGAGCGGCTGATCCGCTCCCTGGTCCGGCTCGACGCCCCCGGCGACGACTTCCAGGCCAGCGCCACCCTCGCCATGCCCGGCGAAGTCTCCGTCGAGCTCGACACCCGGGGTTCGATCGACGTTGCGGCCGAGCGGGCCCGGCTGACTAAGGACCGCGCCGCCGCCGAGAAGGAGGCCGCGCAGGCCCGCGCGAAGCTGGACAACCCGGCCTTCGTGGGCAAGGCCCCCGAACCGGTGGTCGCCAAGATCCGCGAACGGCTGGCGGTGGCCGAGGCGGACCTGCTCCGGATCGACGCCGCTCTGGAGGCGCTGCCCTCGTGACCGACCGTACCGATTTCGCCGCCGTCGACGCCGAGCTGGCCGCGCGGGGCTTCACCCGCATGGTGTTCGAGCTGGACCGCATCGAGTCCCTGCTCGACCTGCTCGGCAGCCCGCAGCGGGCGTACCCGTCGATCCACCTGACCGGGACCAACGGCAAGACCTCGACCGCCCGGATGATCGACTCGCTGCTGCGGGCCTTCGGCCTGCACACCGGCCGCTACACCAGCCCGCACCTGGAGTCGGTCCGGGAACGGATCAGCCTGGACGGGGAGCCGGTCAGCGAGGAGCGCTTCGTCACCATGTACCGCGAGGTGGCACCGCTGGCCGAGCTGGTCGACCAGCGCTCGTCCGAGCCGCTGACCTACTTCGACATGACCACGGCGCTGGCGTTCGCCACCTTCGCCGACGCGCCCGTCGACGTGGCGGTGGTCGAGGTGGGGCTCGGCGGCGCCGAGGACGCCACCAACGTGCTCCAGGCCGGGGTGGCGGTGCTGACCCCGATCGGGCTCGACCACACCGAGTGGCTGGGCGACACCCTGGAGGACATCGCCCTGCACAAGGCGGGCATCATCCACAAGGGCGCGACCGTGATCGCGGCGGCGCAGGAGGAGGAGGCCGCCCGGCCGGTCCTCGAGCGGTGCGCGGAGGTCGGCGCGACCGTCGCCCGGGAGGGTTCCGAGTTCGGCGTGCTGCGCCGGGCCGTCGCCGTCGGCGGCCAGGTGCTGACCATCCAGGGCCTCGGCGGGGTGTACGAGGAGATCTTCATCCCGCTGCACGGGGCGCACCAGGCGCAGAACGCGGCGGTGGCGCTGGCCGCCGTCGAGGCGTTCCTCGGGGCGGGGGCGCGGCGGCAGCTCGACATCGAGGCGGTCCGCGAGGGCTTCGCCGCGGCCACCTCACCCGGCCGGCTGGAGAAGGTGCGCACCGCGCCGACGGTCCTGCTCGACGGGGCGCACAACCCGCACGGGATGAGCGCCACCGTCACCGCCCTGCAGGAGGAGTTCGCGTTCAGCAAGCTGGTCGGGGTGCTCGCCGTACTGGCCGACAAGGACGCCGCCAGCCTGCTGGAGCTGCTGGAGCCGGTGCTCGACTCGATCGTGGTGACCCGTAACAGCTCGCCCCGGGCGATGCCCACCGACGAGTTGGCCGAGCTGGCCCGGGAGGTCTTCGGACCGGAGCGGGTGCAGGTCACCGAGGAACTGCCGGATGCGATCGAGGCGGCCGTCGCCGAGGCCGAGTCGGACGTCCCGGGCGAGCTGGCCGGGGTGGGCGTACTGATCACCGGCTCGGTGGTGACCGTGGCCGACGCCCGGCGACTGTTCAAGCGATGACCGGCCCGGCGCAGGAGGGCTCCGACACCGGGCCCGCAGGCCGGGGGCCGGGCCCGCAGGCCGGGCCGGAGCAGGCCGTCGCCGAGCAGACCGGTGGTGCGCAGCCGGGGCGGCGACGGTCCGGGCTGCGCAACCCGGAGAAGGCGGTCCGGGGCCTCGGCGCCGGGACGCTGGCCCTGGAGGCGGTGGTGCTGCTGCTCGCCATCCAGCCGATCCGGGTGGTCGGCGGGGAACTCGGCGGGGGCGCCGTCGTGGCGATCGTGACGCTCGCCGTCGCCTGCGTGGTGCTGGCCGGCCAGATGAGGCGGTCCTGGGCGTGGCACGGCGGCACCGTGCTCCAGGGCCTGCTGATGCTCGCCGGCCTGCTGCACTGGTCGCTGCTGGTGCTGGGGATCATCTTCGCCCTGGTGTGGGCGTACGCGCTGCACGTCCGCCGGGTCATCCTCAGCTGACCCGGGCGGTCAGGCCTCGGCGCGCTCCCGCCACTGGGTCAGGGCGATGCCGTGGCCGTCCGGGTCGCGGAAGGCGGCCGCCCGGACCTCCAGCCGGCTGCCCCGGTTGACCACCCGGGGCGCGTAGGTGAACTTCACGCCGGAGTCCCTGAGCCGGCGGTAGGCCGCGTCGATGTCGTCCACCTCCAGGTTGACGTGCACCAGGCGGCGGCTGATCGGGGCGGCCTCGGTGATCTCCCGCAGCACCAGGCGGGTGCTGCCGGAGGCGAGTACCGCGTTGCCGGAACCCCGGTCGACCTCGGTGAAGCCGAGCGACCGGTAGAAGTCGAGCGAGCGGGACAGGTCGGTGACCAGGAGGGTCAGGCCGACGCCGCTGATCGGGGCACTGTCGTCGTCGGCGTCCGCGACGGTCTCCGGGTCGTAGCCGAAGATGGCCTCGTCCAACTCGTCCGGGCTGATCCGGTCGGTCGGCTGTGGGTCGTCCAACGGGACGTCGATCGGGTCGACCGGTGCCGCGTCGGAGCGCTCCTCGGCGGGCGGGCGCGGCGCGGGGGTCGCCCGGCGGGGCAGCGTCCCGGCCGGTGGCTGCTCGACGACGATGCCCTCCAGGACGACGGGGCCGCCGCCGGGACGCTGGTGCACCACCACGGGCTCCCGCTCCTCGGTGAGCACCGGGTCGCCGACCGGGTCGGCCGGCGGGTCGGCCGGCGGGTCGCGGAAGTCGTCGCGCAGGTCGTCGTGGAAGTCGTCGTCGGCGCTGCGGCCGGCCCACGGCGGGGCCTCCTGGGCGATCAGCACCTCCTCGACAGGCTCGGCGTCGGCGTACTCGGGTGGCAGGTCGGCCGTGGCGGCGGTCTCGGAGTGGGTGGGCACCTCGTCCCAGAGGACCCGGATGTGCCGCTGGTCGTCCAGGGCCACCCGGATCGGCAGGGCCTGGCCCAGCGACGGCCACTTCGCCACCGGCACCCGCGGCTCGATGATCTTCTTGGAGCGGGGCGGCAGGCCCGGCGCGTCGATCACCAGTTGCAGCTCGCACCGGCCGAAGGCGTACTGGGTGGGAGGTTCGGAGGCGCTGTGCACGTGCCCGACCCCGATCACCCAGGTGCGTCCGCCGCCGCGCACGGTGGCCAGGGCGACGGCCAGCACCAGCAGGGCCACGCCGAGGGCCACGATCGCCCAGCTCGTCATGCCGAGACCGAACAGCACGACGAACGTCGCCACGGTGCCGAGCACCGCGGCGATCAGCCTGCGGACCGGCGCGATGGGTCGGTTCCCGCCATTCGCCACAGTGGACCTCCCAGGGGTCAGGGCCAGGCTAGGCCGGATCGGCAGCCGAGGGAAGGCGCAGCCGCCGCGCCGACGCCGGGACCGGGTCGCTAGGCTGACCGTACCCAGCCTGACCGTCTTCCGCGCACAGGAGGAACCCAGCGTGTCCAGCAGCAGCCCGGACGAGCGCACGCTCGTACTGATCAAGCCGGACGCGGTCCGCCGCGGTCTGGTCGGCGAGATCATCTCTCGATTCGAGCGCAAGGGCCTGCGGATCGACGCCATGCAGACGCGGACACTGGACGGTGACTTCGCCGACCAGCACTACGCCGAGCACGTGGACAAGCCGTTCTATCCGCCGCTGAAGGCGTTCATGACGGGTGGGCCGCTGGTGGCGCTGGTGCTCTCGGGCGACCAGGTGATCGAGGTCGTGCGCGCCATGATCGGCGCGACGGACGGCCGGAAGGCCGCCGCCGGCACCATCCGCGGCGATCTTTCCCTGTCCAACCGGGAGAACCTGGTGCACGCCTCGGACTCCACCGACAGCGCCAAGCGCGAGATCGTGCTCTGGTTCCCCGAGCTGGGCTGAATCGTCCCGGTCGACCGGCGGGTCCGTGCGGCCGCCGGTCGACCGTTTTCCCGGGTCAGCCGGTGACCGACGGGGTGGGCCGTGGCGCGAGCGTGTCCAGTTCCTCGACGGTCCGCTCCGCCATCGCCAGCGCCCGGCTGCGGGCCTCCGCCGTTGTCTTCCGCCCCTCGCCGGGGCGGCCGGGGCGGGCGCAGAGCACGGACGCCTCGATGAGGTACCCGCGGTGGCGGGTGATCACCCGTACGTGCCCGAGCAGGGGATAGGTGGCACCCGCGTCGAGTTTCTCGGCGTCGACGCTGACGGTGGCCACCATCGCGGTGCCGCCGCCGACCCGCGCCGTGCCGCTGGCGGACCGGTACCCGATCGCGCCCGGGCCGGGCACGTCGACCATGTGCACGGAACCGCCGGTGCACTTCTGCGCCCGCAGCGCGTCGAAGTAGCGCTCCACCCGCTCCGGCCCGCCCGTGGCGTCCGGTCGTACCGCGGCGACGCGTAGTTCGCCGAGGGCCTCGGCCCGCTGCCCGCCCGAGCGGTACGCCGCCGGTCGGGTCTTGGCGACGACGGAGAAGAAGGACCTGACCTCGACCGGGGTGCCGTAGCCGCCGTTGAGCGGTCGCGGTGTGTCGCAGAGCGTCATCTGCACCACCGAAGTGGAGTCCGGCCGGTACGCGGGGCGCGGTCACCTCCTTGACCGTGCCCAGCCCGGCCGCGGCGCGGCGGACCGCGCCGGCGAGCGCCTCGCCGTCGTGTTCCGGGGCCGGCTCCGCCGACCGGCTCGGGGACGGGCCGGCGGTGGCCGTCGCTGTGGACGACCGGTTCGGGCCGCAGCCGGCGAGCGTGAGAGCCACCACCAGGGCTGCAGAGATCGATCGGGAACGCACGCGCTTCCTCCCCCGTCGGCGTGTCCGCAAGCGACTCTAGGACATCCCGCGGGAGAGGAAGGCCCCGTGTGACGGATGGTCAGCCCTCCGCCGGAGGCTCCGTGCGGCAGGTGACCGCGATCCGGTTCCACACGTTGATGGTGGCAACGGCCGTCACCAGGTCGGCCAGCTCCTTCTCCGACCAGACCTTCGCGGCGGCGTCCCAGACGTCGTCCGGCACGCCGTGCTCGCCGAGCCGGGTGACCGCGTCAGTCAGCGCCAGCGCGGTGCGCTCCCGCTCGTCGAAGAAGGGCGCCTCGCGCCACGTCGACACCGCGAACAGCCGCCGGCTCGACTCGCCGGCGGCGAGCGCGTCACGGCTGTGCATGTCGACGCAGTACGCGCAGCCGTTGAGCATCGACGCCCGCAGCTTCACCAGCTCCAGCACGCCGTGCTCGACGTTCGCCCGGACGTAGCGCTCCAGCCCCAGCACTGCCTGGAACGCCTCCGGCGCCACCTCGGCGATGTTCATCCGCTGCATGACAACCTCCCTGTTCGGCTCGGACAGGAAGCAGACGGGGCGGCGGCGGCCGGCGTGACGACCCGGGGCTGTGACGGAGGTCATGGGGGACCCGCCGAGGGGCGGGGCGGGAACGGGCCGGGCAGCTCCCCGTGTCGACTGTGTCGACGCTGCGGACAGCTCCCCGCTCCCGCCCCCGGCCCCGGTGGGCTGGTCCTCGGCCGGTTCGACAGGCGTCGCCGGCTCCGTCAGCCGCTGTTGGGGCGCCGGCCACCTCACCCGGCGACGGCGGTCATGTCCGCCCGGTAGACCGACCTGGATGGTCCGCGAACCGGGAGGAACGATGACTGAACTCGACAGGCGTACCCTGCTGCGCGCCGGCCTGATCGCCGGAGCGGGAGCGGCCGGCGGCGCGCTGCTCGGTGGCGGCGCGTCCGCCGCCCCCGCCTGGCGGCCCGCCGGCCGGCCGGTGCTCACCCACGGGGTGCAGAGCGGCGACGTCACCGCCGACTCGGCGCTGGTCTGGACCCGCGCCGACCGGCCCGGCCGGATGTACGTGGAGCTGAGCCGACGCCCCGACCTGCGCGGGGCGCGGGTGCTGCGCGGGCCGGTGCTCGACCCCTCCGGTGACTTCACCGGCCGGCTCCGGCTGCGCGGGCTGCCCTCCGCAGAGCGGCTGCACTACCGGGTGCGGGTGGAGAGCCTGGACCGGCACGGGCTGCTCAGCGAGCCGCTACGGGGCTCCTTCGCCACCGCCCCCGGCCGGCACGAGCGGCGGGACGTCCGGTTCGTGTGGACCGGGGACATCGCCGGGCAGGGCTGGGGGATCGCGCCCGACTTCGGCGGCATGAGCATCTTCCGGTCGATGCGGGCGGTGCGGCCCGACTTCTTCCTGTGCAGCGGCGACACCGTCTACGCGGACGGACCGCTGAGCGAGACGGTGACGCTGCCCGACGGCCGGACCTGGCGCAACCTGGTCACCCCGGAGAAGGCGAAGGTCGCCGAGACGCTGACCGAGTACCGGGGGCAGTTCGCGTACAACCTGCTCGACGAGCACCTGCGGGCGTTCGTCGCCCAGGTGCCGCAGGTCAACCAGTGGGACGACCACGAGGTCACCAACAACTGGTACCCGGGGGAGGTCCTCACCGACGCCCGCTACAGCGAGCGCCGGGTCGACGTGCTCGCCGCCCGCGCCCGGCAGGCGTTCGGGGAGTGGCTGCCGGTCCCGGCGGACGGGCCGCTGTACCGGCGGCTGTCGTACGGGCCGCTGCTGGACGTGTTCGTGCTGGACATGCGGACGTACAAGGACCCGAACGACGGCAACACCTACGCCGACCCGTCGCGCGGCCTGCTCGGCCGTGACCAGCGGGAGTGGCTGGTCCGGGAGCTGACCCGGTCCCGGGCGACGTGGAAGGTGATCGCCGCCGACATGCCGATCGGCCTGGTGGTGCCGGACGGGCCGGCCGCGCAGGAGGGCGTGGCGCAGGGCGACCCGGGCGCGCCGGCCGGACGCGAGCTGGAGTTCGCCGAGGTGCTGCGGGCCACCCACCGTGCCGGCGTCACCGGGATCGTCTTCCTCACCGCCGACGTGCACTACACCGCGGCGCACCACTACGACCCGGCGCGGGCGGCCGTCGGTGACTTCACCCCGTTCTGGGAGTTCGTCTCCGGCCCGGCGCACGCCGGCGCCTTCGGCCCGAACCGGCTGGACGGCACGTTCGGCCCGCAGGCCGTCTTCGTGCACGCGCCCCCGCGCGCCAACACCTCTCCGGCCGAGGGCTTCCAGCACTTCGGCGAGGTGAGCATCGACGCCGCCTCCGGTGCCTTCACCGTCCACCTGCGCGACCGTGACGGCGCGTCGCTGTGGAGCACCACCCTCCCCGCCCCCTGACCGCTCGCCGCCGGTCCCGGGGTCGTTCCGGGACCGGCGGCGAACCCAGGGGCGGACCGGGACGATCCGCACACCCGTTACTCGGCGGCGATCTCCCGGTCGGGTCGGGTAGCCTTGAGCACCGTAAGGCGATGACCCGGCCATCACCGGTGAGCCTCCGGAAGAACAGCCGGGTGACCGGCCCAGTAGAACCGGACGGGTCCGGCCCGTCACAGCCGGCCAACGAGCGGGCGGTCGATCCTGACCGCCAAGCGGGGTGGTACCGCGGGCCTGCCCCGGGGCGCCGGTGACGGCGTACCGGAAAAGGGCTCGTCCTCGCAGACCCACGACACCGTGAGAGCTGCTGAGGAGAGCGACCCCCGATGGCCTATCCGTTGCACGACCCGACCGCCGCCGGTGTCCCGGCGAGCCCGGACCTGCCCGCGGTCGAGCGCCGGGTGCTGGAGCACTGGACGGCCGACAAGACCTTCGAGGCCAGCGTCGAGGCCAGGCCGGCCTCCGGCCGGCGACCGGAGACCACGGACTCCGCCGACGGCGGAGTCGCGGGCGACGCCGACAACGAGTACGTCTTCTACGACGGCCCGCCGTTCGCCAACGGCCTGCCGCACTACGGCCACCTCTTCACCGGCTACGTCAAGGACGTGGTGCCGCGCTACCAGACCATGCGCGGCCGGCGGGTGGAGCGGCGTTTCGGCTGGGACTGCCACGGCCTGCCCGCCGAGGTGGTCGCCGAGAAGCAGCTCGGCATCACCAGCAAGGCGGAGATCCTCGATCTCGGCGTGGCCCGGTTCAACGAGGCCTGCCGCACCTCGGTGCTGGAGTTCACCCAGGACTGGGAGCGGTACGTCACCCGGCAGGCCCGCTGGGTCGACTTCGCCAACGACTACAAGACCCTCGACCTGGACTACATGGAAAGCGTCATGTGGGCCTTCAAGACCCTGCACGACAAGGGTCTGGTCTACGAGGGCTTCCGGGTGCTGGCGTACTGCTGGCGCTGCGAGACGCCGCTGTCGAACACCGAGACCCGGATGGACGACGTCTACCGGGACCGGCACGACCCCACCCTGTCGGTGTGGTTCGGGCTGACCCCGGACGACACCGCGCCGGAGCTGGTCCGGGGCCCGGTGCAGCTGGGCGTCTGGACCACCACGCCGTGGACCCTGCCGTCGAACCTGGCGCTCGCCGTCGGCCCGGACATCGAGTACGCCGTGCTGGAGCGCGACGGCTCGCGGTACGTGGTGGGCGCGGCGCGGCTGGCCGCGTACGCCAAGGAGCTGGAGGGCTACGAGCAGGTCGGTACGGTGTACGGCCGGGACCTGGTCGGACGCCGCTACACGCCGCTCTACGACTTCCTGGTCGAGCAGGCCGGGGAGAACGCGTACCAGGTGCTCGGCGCGGAGTTCGTCACCACCGAGGACGGCACCGGGATCGTCCACCTGGCCCCGGCCTTCGGTGAGGACGACCAGAACGTCTGCAACGCGGCCGGCATCCCGACCGTGGTGACCGTCGACGACCACACCCGGTTCACCGCGCTGGTCCCGCCGTACCAGGGTGAGCAGGTCTTCGACGTCAACAAGCCGGTGATCCGGGAGCTCAAGGAGCGGGGGGTGGTGCTCAAGCAGGACACCTACACCCACTCGTACCCGCACTGCTGGCGCTGCGACACCCCGCTGGTCTACAAGGCGGTCTCCTCCTGGTTCGTCGCGGTGACGCAGTTCAAGGACCGGATGGTCGAGCTGAACCAGCAGATCAACTGGACCCCGGGGCACATCAAGGACGGCTCGTTCGGCAAGTGGCTGGCCAACGCCCGGGACTGGTCGATCAGCCGGAACCGGTTCTGGGGCTCGCCGATCCCGGTGTGGAAGTCCGACGACCCGAACCACCCCCGGGTCGACGTGTACGGCTCGCTGGCCGACATCGAGCGGGACTTCGGCGTACGCCTGACCGACCTGCACCGGCCGGCGGTGGACGACCTGGTCCGCCCCAACCCGGACGACCCGACCGGCAGGTCGATGATGCGTCGGGTGCCGGAGGTGCTGGACTGCTGGTTCGAGTCCGGTTCGATGCCGTTCGCCCAGGTGCACTACCCGTTCGAGAACCGCGACTGGTTCGAGCACCACTACCCGGGCGACTTCATCGTCGAATACATCGGACAGACCCGCGGCTGGTTCTACACCATGCACGTGCTGGCCACCGCGCTGTTCGACCGGCCGGCGTTCCGCAACTGCCTCAGCCACGGCATCCTGCTCGGCTCCGACGGGCGCAAGATGTCCAAGAGCCTGCGCAACTACCCGGACGTGTACCACGTCTTCGACGCGTACGGCTCGGACGCGATGCGCTGGATGCTGATGTCGTCGCCGGTGCTGCGCGGTGGCGACATGCCGGTGACCGAGGCGGGCATCCGGGACGCGGTGCGTCAGGTGCTGCTGCCGCTCTGGAACGTCTGGTACTTCTTCTCGCTCTACGCCAACGCGGACGGCCACACCGCCCGCCGCCGTACCGACTCGACGCACCTGCTCGACCGGTACGTGCTGGCGAAGACGCGCGAACTGGTCGAGACGGTCGGCGCTCAGATGGAGGCGTACGACATCTCCGGCGCCTGCGCCAGCATCCGGTCCTACCTGGACGCGCTGACCAACTGGTACGTGCGCCGCTCCCGGGACCGGTTCTGGTCCGGCGACGCCGAGGCGTTCGACACGCTGTGGACGGTGCTGGAGACGCTCTGCCGGGTGCTGGCGCCGCTGGCGCCGCTGACCGCGGAGGAGATCTGGCGCGGCCTCACCGGCGAGCGGTCGGTGCACCTGACCGACTGGCCGTCCGCCGAGGAGTTCCCCGCCGACCACGACCTCGTCGCGGCGATGGACGCGGTGCGCGACGTCTGCTCGGCGGCGCTGTCGCTGCGCAAGGCGAAGGGGCTGCGGGTGCGGCTGCCGCTGTCGACGCTGACCGTGGCCTCGCCGGTCGCGGCGACGCTGCGTCCCTTCGCCGACCTGGTCGCCGACGAGGTCAACGTGAAGGCGGTGGAGTTCTCCGAGCAGGTGCAGACCTACTGCCAGCAGGTGCTGACCGTGGTGCCCCGCGCGCTCGGCCCCCGGGTCGGCAAGCAGGTGCAGCAGGTCATCAAGGCGGTCAAGGCGGGGGAGTGGGAGCTGGTCGACGGCGCCCCGGTCGCCGCCGGGGTCACCCTCGCCGAGGGTGAGTACGAGCTGCGCCTGGTCGCCGCCGACGCCGAGCACTCCGCGCCGCTGCCCGGCGGCGAGGGCGTGGTCGTGCTGGACACCGAGGTCACCCCGGAGCTGGCCGCCGAAGGGCTGGCCCGGGACGTGGTCCGGGTGGTGCAGCAGGCCCGCCGGGACGCCGACCTGGACGTCTCGGACCGGATCGTGGTGGCGCTGTCGGGCTCCGAGGAGGTCCGGGCCGCCGTGTCGGCGTACCGCGACTTCGTGGCCCGGGAGGTGCTGGCCGACACCGTCGACTTCGTCGAGGGCCTCGACGGCTTCGCCGGCGAGGTCGGTGAGGGCGAGCGGGTGACGGTAACCGTCCGGCGGGTATGACCTGCTGAGTTCCGGTGGTCCGGTGGCGTCCGCGCCGCCGGACCACCTGCTGCGATCCCGCGCCACCGGATGGGTAGGGGGCGCACGCGTCCGCTACCGTGACACCGCCTGTTCACGTACGACCGCCGGAGGACCAGTGCCCCTGCTCTACACCATCGGCAAGCTCACCGTGGCGCCCGCGCTCCGGTTGGCCTTCCGCCCGACCGTGGAGGGGTTGGAGCACATCCCGGCGACCGGGGGCGCGATCTTCGCCGGCAACCACCTCTCCGTCGCCGACGAGCTCTTCCTCGGCACGGTGGTCCCCCGGCACCTGGCCTTCTGGGCCAAGTCGGAGTACTTCAAGGGCACCGGCCCCAAGGGGGCCTTCTCCAAGTTCGTCCTCACCGGCCTGGGCGCGATCCCGGTCGAGCGGGCCGGCGGGCGGGCGGCGCTGTCCGCGTTCGACGCCGCCATTCCCGCGTTGAAGGGCGGCGATCTGGTCGCCGTGTACCCGGAGGGGACCCGCTCCCCGGACGGGCGGCTCTACCGGGGGCGTACCGGGGCGGCCCGGCTGGCGGTGGCGGCCGGCGTGCCGATCATCCCGGTCGGCATGATCGGCACCGATCGGGCCCAGCCGATCGGCGCGCGGGTGCCCCGACCGGGCCGGGCGAAGATCATCGTCCGGTTCGGCAAACCGTTGGACTTCACCGGCCGGCCGGACGACCGCACCTCGCTGCGGGCGATGACCGACGAACTGATGGCCGAGATCCAGAAGCTCACCGGCCAGGAGTACGTCCCCCGCTACGCGCCGAAGCGCGGCGAGCCCACTCCCGGCGAATCGCCCGCCTGACCCTTCCAGCCCATTCTCCCACCCCCCGGTCGGGGTGGACGTGGGTGCGGCCGGTCAGCCTTGGCTCGGGGTGATGATCTGGCCGCGCAGGGTGTCCAGCAGTCGGGCGCTGTCGTCGACCGAGAGCCGGGTGAACACGGCCGTGGTGATGCTGCCGTGGTCGACGGAGGTGCAGACCACCACGTCGGTGCCGTCCGAGCGACCCGTCGCGCAGCGGGCGTGCCGACCGCGTACGCCGGTGTCCACCGGCTCCGGGGTGCCCAGCCGGTACGTGTCGGTCAGTCGGGTCATCTCGTCGTCGGCGTCCGACTCCGGGCTGATCCGGAAGCCGGTCGCGCCGAACACCGTCACCCGTTTGCCGTCGCCGGTGCCGTAGACCCCGGCGAAGACCTCCTCGGAGATCAGGTGCGCCTCGCGTACCTCGGCTTCGAGGCGCTTCGCGGTCGCCGTACTGCGGGTGTCGTCGCGCAGCGTCAGGTCGGCCACCTGGCCGGGCAGCGCGGCGTCGACCGGGTACTGCTCCCACATCGGCTTGCCGAACCAGGCCGGGCAGCCGCAGCAGCAGGCCAGGCTGAGCAGCAGCACCCAGGGCCAGCGCCGCCGCTTGCGCACCGGCACCGGGACGTACCCCCTGGGGGCCTGCCATCCCGGCGGGGGCGTCACCGGCTCCGGACGGCGACCCCGGCGCTGCTTCGGTGGCCGGGTCACCGGCGGCGGGGGAGGGGGCGGCGCCGGCCGGGGCGGCGGAGAGACCGGCAACGGCGGCGGGGAGACCGGACGGGCCACCGGCGGGGCCGGGTACGGGTGTGCCGGTGGTGGCGCGGCCCGATGGGGCCCGGCCGGGTGGTGCGGCGGAGGCGGCGGCGACACCGGGTGGTGCGGCGCGGGCGGCGGTGTGGCCTGGTGGTGCGGCGTGGCCTGGTAGGGGCGGGTGGCCGGCGGTGCCGGATAGGACAGCGTCGGCGGCAGCGGTGGGACCGGGTGGTGATGGTCCAGGTCCCAGGAGCCGGTGTCCGCGCCCGCCCACGGGTCCACCGGGGCGCGATGCTCGGGCAGTTCGGTCGGGGCCGGCGGCGGGACGGGTGTGGGCTCGGCCGACTCGCCCCAGCCACGTCGACGCGGCGGTGGGGGCGGCACCGGGGCCGAGCCGCTCCAGCGCGGCGCCGGCGGCGGCTCGGGATCGACCCGGGTGCCGTCCGGGACGGCTTCGACGCGGGTGGGCGCGGGCGCGGCCGGGGAGTCGGGTTCGACGCGGGTGGGTTCCAGGGCGGCGGGCGGGACGGCGACGTCGACGCGGGTGGGCGCGGGCGCGGCCGGGGAGACGGGTTCGACGCGGGTGGGCTCGGCCGGGGTGGGCTCGGCGGCGGTCGGCTCGTCCGTGCCGGGTTCGGTCGCCGGACGTGCCCCGACGCCGGAAGCGGCGTCACCGGCCGGTCCCGCGCCGGCCGCCTCGGCGGGACGGCCCGGTTCCGGGTCGACGGGCCCGCCGACCGGCTCAGTGGGCCCTGGCGTGTCCGGCCGCACGTCGGCCGGCCGCGTGGCCCCGGCCCGGTCGGTGGGCAGCTCACGGGTGCCTTCCGGGCCCGTGCGGGGCCCGGCCTGCGGGGGTACGGGAGAGGGCGTCGGCTCGTCGGCGACGGCCGGTTCCCGGCCCGGGTCGGTGGCCGGCGTGCTTCCCTCGGCCGGCCGGTCCGGACCCGGCTGCGGCTGCGGCATCGCGGCAATCTCCTCTCGCGCCGGTCCGAGGTTAGTACCGGCGTGCCAACGTCCGCGATCCGCGTCCCGCCCGGCCGGCCGTCGGATCCGGCACCCCGCCCCGACGGGGCCGCCCGGTGCGCCGTGGTCCCCGGCCGGCGAACGCGTACCCTTGGGCATCATGAGTGCCCCGTCCACGACGCCGCGCCCCGCCGCGGCCAATTCTGGCGACGGCTCCAGCTCGGCGCGTCTGTCGCCCCGCCGCGACCTGGAGCCGTCGATCTGGCCCCAGCTGGAGCCGCTGCTGCCCCAGGTGACCAAGCCCATCCAGTACGTCGGTGGCGAGCTGGGCGCGGTGGTCAAGGACTGGGACGCGGCGACCGTGCGTTGGGCGCTGATGTATCCCGACGCGTACGAGGTGGGCCTGCCCAACCAGGGCGTCCAGATCCTCTACGAGGTGCTCAACGAGCTGCCCGACGTGCTCGCCGAGCGGACGTACGCGGTCTGGCCGGACCTGGAGAAGCTGATGCGCGCCCACGGCGTGCCGCAGTTCACCGTCGACGCGCACCGCTCGGTGCGCGACTTCGACGTGTTCGGTGTCTCGTTCTCCACCGAGCTGGGCTACACCAACCTGCTCACCGCGATCGACCTGGCCGGCATCCCGATGCTCGCCGCCGACCGTACCGACGCCGACCCGGTGATCGTGGCCGGCGGTCACGCCGCGTTCAACCCGGAGCCGATCGCCGACTTCGTCGACGCCGCCGTGCTCGGCGACGGCGAGGAGGCGGTCCTGGAGATCACCACGATCGTCCGGGAGTGGAAGGCCGAGGGCTCGCCCGGCGGCCGGGACGAGCTGCTGCTGCGGCTGGCCCGCACCGAGAGCGTCTACGTGCCGCGCTTCTACGACGTGGACTACCTGCCCGACGGCCGGATCCAGCGGGTCGTGCCGAACCGCCCGGACGTGCCGTTCCGGGTGCACAAGCGCACGACGATGGACCTGGACGCCTGGCCGTACCCGAAGAAGCCGCTGGTGCCGCTGGCCGAGACGGTGCACGAGCGGTACGCGGTGGAGATCTTCCGTGGCTGCACCCGGGGCTGCCGGTTCTGCCAGGCCGGCATGATCACCCGCCCGGTGCGGGAGCGCTCGATCACCACCGTCGGCCAGATGGTGCAGCAGGGGCTGGAGTTCTCCGGTTTCCACGAGGTGGGTCTGCTGTCGCTGTCGTCGGCCGACCACTCGGAGATCGGCGACATGTGCTCGGGCCTCGCCCAGCAGTACGAGGGCACCAACGTCTCCCTGTCGTTGCCGTCGACCCGGGTGGACGCCTTCAACATCGACCTGGCGCAGGAGCTGTCCCGCAACGGGCGGCGCACCGGTCTGACCTTCGCCCCCGAGGGCGGGTCGGAGCGGATCCGCAAGGTGATCAACAAGATGGTGTCGAAGGAAGACCTCATCCGCACCGTCGTCACCGCGTACACCAACGGCTGGCGGCAGGTGAAGCTCTACTTCATGTGCGGCCTGCCCACCGAGACCGACTCCGACGTCCTCGAGATCGCGGACATGGCGCACGAGGTGATCCGGGCGGGCCGGGCCGCCACCGGTTCGAAGGACATCCGCTGCACGGTCTCCATCGGCGGTTTCGTGCCGAAGCCGCACACCCCGTTCCAGTGGGCGTCCATGGCGCGACCGGAGGTCATCGACGGCCGGCTCAAGCTGCTCAAGCAGGCGATCAACGCGGACCGTTCGCTGGGCCGGGCGATCGGCTTCCGGTACCACGACGGCGAGCCGTCGCTGATCGAGGGCCTGCTCAGCCGCGGTGACCGCCGGGTCGGCGCGGTGATCCGCAAGGTCTGGGAGAACGGTGGCCGCTTCGACGGCTGGAGCGAGCACTTCTCGTACCGCCGCTGGGTGGAGGCCGCCGACGAGGTGCTGCCGACGTTCGGTGTCGACCTCGACTGGTACACCACCCGGGAGCGCGACGAGCTGGAGGTCCTGCCCTGGGACCACCTCGACTCCGGCCTGGACAAGGACTGGCTCTGGCAGGACTGGCAGGACTCCCTCTCCGAGTACGAGCAGGACGACTGCCGCTGGACCCCGTGCTTCGACTGCGGCGTCTGCCCGTCGATGGACACCGAGATCCAGATCGGCCCGACCGGCCGGAAGCTGCTCCCGCTCACCCCGGTCAACGGCCTGAAGGTCCCCACCGGCGCCCAGCAGTGACCGTCCGGAGCGGGCGCGCCGCGCTTCTCCCGCGCGCCGCCCGCTCCGCCCGGTGATCATGAAGTTATCGTCTGCGGCACGGCGTGTCGCAGACGCCACCGTCATGATCAACCGGTGCCGACCGAACGAGGAGCACGACGATCAGTAAGAAACCACAGCCGGAGGGCGGGCAGGCGCCGGTCGTCCAGCGCGTCCGGATCCGGTACGCCAAGCGCGGGCCGTTGCGGTTCACCTCGCACCGGGACTTCGCCCGGGCCTTCGAGCGGGCGCTGCGGCGGGCCGGGGTGCCGATCGCCTTCTCCCAGGGCTTCACCCCACACCCCAAGATCTCGTACGCCAGCGCCGCCCCCACCGGCGTGGCCAGCGAGGCCGAGTACCTGGAGATCGGCCTGCGCGAGCCGGTCGACCCGGAGCAGTTGCGTGCCGCGCTGGACGCCGCGCTCTCGCCCGGCCTGGACGTGCTCGACGCGGTGGTCGCCGACGGCGGCAGCCTGGCCGACCGGATCGAGGCCTCGCACTGGCGGATCGAGCTGCCGGCGGTGGAGCCGGCCGCGCTGGAGCGCGCGGTGGCCGCCTTCACCGCCGCCGACGAGGTGTTGGTCGAGCGGATGACCAAGCAGGGCCGGCGCACCTTCGACGCCCGTGCCGCCGTCATGAGCATCGATGTGATCCGGTCGGCGGAGACGCCTTCCGGGGCCTCGGGCGTGTCGTGTGCGATACTCGAACTGGTCGTGCGGCAGGTCACCCCGTCCGTACGACCCGATGACGTCCTTTCCGGCCTCCGCGTGGTGGCCGACCTGGAGCCGCCGGTCTCGCCCAGGGTGAACCGGCTGGCGCAGGGCACGTTGACCGCGCAGGGCGCGATCGTGGATCCGTTGGACGCGGACCGCGACGGGGCATCCATCGGGGAACACTGACCGTCGGTCAGCGTTCCAGGCAGGCAGACTTCGGCGGTCGCGCACCTCGCGCGCCCGGCGGAAACACTTTTGCGGCAACCCTGCGTGGCAGCGCTCACCCGCGCCCGGGGCAGCCAGAACTGGAGAACCTCCATGCTCGAGAACGAGCCCGAGGGTGGCGAACGGACCGGTTCACAGCCGGCCGGCGACACCGCCGACAGCACCACCACCGGCAGCAGCCCGGAGGCCCCGCCGGCCGAGGCGGCGGCGGAGGCGCCCAAGCGTCGCCGCACCACCCGGCGCAAGGCCGCCCCGCTGAGCCAGCCGGAGCAGGCGGAGCTGCCCGCCGAGGCGTCGACCGCCGCCGCGTCCGCCACCGACGAGACGCACCAGGCCGAGGTGATCGCCCCGGTCGCCGGTGAACTGGACACCGCCCCGAAGACCACCCGTCGCCGGCGCAAGGCGACACCCGCGAAGGCGGCCGAGGAACCGGTCGTGGTGACCGGCGCGGAGGAGCCCTCCGGCGAGGTCGTACCGCCGGTGAAGGTGACCCGTACCCGGCGGCGCAAGGCCACCGCCCCGGCCGTGGAGCCCTCCGCCGAGACTCCGGCGACCGCCGAGGTGCTCGCCGCGTCCGGCGAACCCACCGAGGTCGTGACCCCGGCGGTGGAGACCGAGGAGCCGGCCGTCGAGGCAGCGGCCCCCACCGAGCCCACCGCCGCCGACGAGGAGCTCACCGACGAGGAGGCCGCGGCGCAGGCCGAGGCCACCGAGCCGGCCGCCACCGATTCCGGGGCCGCCGTCCCGGCCGTCGCCGCGTCCGGTGCCGAGAGCCGGGCCGGCGAGGTTCCGCCCGGCGTGACCGTGCCCGGCGGCGAGCAGCCGGCGGAGCGGACCGAGCCGGAACCGCGTACCCGTCGGCGCCGGGCCGCGCTCTCCGCGCCGACCGTGCTGTTCATGGCCCCCCAGCCGGAGGAACTGCCGACCTTCCGGGTGGTCGAGCCCGGCCCGGTGGCCGAGGTCGTCGAGGAGGAGCCGGCGGAGACCGGCCGCCGTCGCCGCCGCGGCCGTCGTGAGGTCGAGCCGGTCGAGGCCGCCGAGGTCGAGGAGGAGCCCACCGCCGAGGAGGAGGAGCCCGCCGCCGAGGACGAGGACGAGGACGAGACCGCCGCCGGTCGTCGCCGTCGTCGTCGTGGTCGCCGGGGCCGTGGTCGCGGCAAGGGTGGTGCCGACGAGGCCGACGACGAGGAGGAAGGCGAGGAGGCAGCCCAGGTCGAGGCCGAGGAGGTCGAGACCGAGGAGGCCGAGGAAGAGGAGGGCGAGGGCGACGGGATGACCCGCCGCCGGCGCCGTCGCCGCCGTCGGGGCGCCGGGGACGCCGAGGGGGCCGCCGACGACGGCGTACCCACCGTCGTCAAGATCCGCGAGCCGCGCAAGGCCGTCGACGAGGTGCAGGGCGTCTCCGGCTCGACCCGGCTGGAGGCCAAGCGCCAGCGTCGCCGGGACGGCCGCGAGCAGCGGCGTACCCGCCCGCCGATCCTCAGTGAGTCGGAGTTCCTGGCCCGCCGGGAGGCGGTCGACCGGGTGATGGCGGTGCGCCAGCGCGGCGACCGCACCCAGATCGCCGTTCTCGAGGACGGCGTGCTGGTCGAGCACTACGTCACCCGCAACTCCTCCGGCACCATGGCCGGCAACGTCTACCTGGGCAAGGTGCAGAACGTCCTGCCCAGCATGGAGGCGGCCTTCGTCGACATCGGGCGTGGCCGCAACGCCGTGCTGTACGCCGGTGAGGTCAACTGGGACACCACCGGCCTGGAGGGGCGGGCCCGCTCGATCGAGCAGGCGCTGCGCTCCGGCGACTCGGTGCTGGTGCAGGTCACCAAGGACCCGATCGGGCACAAGGGCGCCCGGCTGACCAGCCACATCGCGCTCTCCGGCCGGCACCTGGTCTACGTGCCCAACGGCAACGCCTCCGGGATCAGCCGCAAGCTGCCCGACACCGAGCGCAAGCGGCTGCGGGACGTGCTGAAGAAGCTGGTGCCGGACGGCGCCGGGGTGATCGTCCGCACGGCCGCCGAGGGCGCCAGCGAGGACGAGCTGGCCCGGGACGTCAAGCGGCTCCAGGCGCAGTGGGAGGACATCCAGGCCAAGGCGGCCGAGGGCGGTGCCCCGGTGCTGCTCTACGAGGAGCCGGACCTGGTCATCCGGGTCGTCCGGGACCTGTTCAACGAGGACTTCCGCGAGCTGGTCATCGAGGGCGAGCAGTCGTACGACATGGTCGAGTCGTACCTGTCGCACGTCTCGCCCGACCTGGTCGCCCGGTTGCGCCGGCACGTCGGCACCTCCGACGTCTTCGCCGAGTACCGCATCGACGAGCAGATCATCAAGGGGCTGGACCGCAAGGTCTTCCTCCCCTCGGGCGGCTCGCTGGTGATCGACCGGACCGAGGCGATGACCGTCGTCGACGTCAACACCGGCAAGTACACCGGCTCCGGCGGCAACCTGGAGGAGACGGTCACCCGCAACAACCTGGAGGCGGCCGAGGAGATCGTCCGCCAGCTCCGGCTGCGGGACATCGGCGGCATCGTGGTGATCGACTTCATCGACATGGTGCTGGAGTCCAACCGTGAGCTGGTGCTGCGCCGGCTGACCGAGTGCCTGGGCCGGGACCGGACCAAGCACCAGGTCACCGAGATCACCTCGCTCGGCCTGGTGCAGATGACCCGCAAGCGGATCGGCGCCGGGCTGCTCGAGGCGTTCAGTGAGCCCTGCGAGTGCTGCAAGGGTCGCGGCCTGATCATCCACACCGAGCCGGTGCCGGAGAAGCCGCGTTCCGGCGGTGCGGGGGAGAAGGTCAAGGCGGTCGCCTCGTCGGTGGCCCCCACGGCGGCCGAGCAGCCCGCCACGTCGTCGCGTCGGCGCTCCCGCAAGGGCGCCGTGGCCGAGCGTGTGGTGGTGGAGACGACCGAGGCCCCCGAGGTCGCCGCCCCCGCCACCGACGCCGAGTACCACGACACCATGGGCTACGACCTGTCCCGGTACGAGTCGGAGACGCCGGCCGCGCCGGCCGTCGCGGACGCCCAGGAGGGCGAGTCCGCCCGGCTGGCCGGGGCGGACGACCCGGACGCGCTGGGCGACGGCGACACTGACGACGAGGGCGGTGAGGGCGGCACCGGCCGACGCCGGTCCCGCCGCGGCGGTGCCCGTCGGCGTACCCGGCCGTGACCGGCTGACGGACGACGTCCGACAGGGCCCCTTCCCCGGCCACGGCGCCGGCGGGAGGGGCCCTGTCGTGTCCGGCCGGCCCGGCTCTACGATCGGTCACCCCGGCTAGGAGAAGACAATGCGCCGCCTGCTCGCCGCCACCGTGGTGACCACCGTCCTGCTGACCGGCTCCGGCTGCTCCGGCGACCGGGCCGACGAGGCCGCCCCGGCCAGCCCGGTCGGTCCG
Organism: Micromonospora halophytica; assembly: GCF_900090245.1. Taxonomy (GTDB): domain Bacteria; phylum Actinomycetota; class Actinomycetes; order Mycobacteriales; family Micromonosporaceae; genus Micromonospora; species Micromonospora halophytica. The sequence continues at coordinate 97,826 of NZ_FMDN01000019.1, read as the reverse complement.
TCCACCGCCCCGACCGTCCTGCCGTCCGCCCCGGTCAGCGTCGCGCCGGCGGGCGGCAACGGCCCGCAGGTCTGCGCCGAGGCCGAGGCGGCCTCCTCGACGGCCGTGCGGACGTACGTCGAGGAGTTGGGCAAGATGATCGCGGCGGTCGGCGCGAACGACAGCACCGGGGCGGAAACTGCCCGGAAGCGGGCGGAGTCGGCGCTGACCACCTGGCGGACGGCGCTGCGGCAGCAGTCCGCCAAGGCCACCGACCCGCAGCTGAAGACCCTGCTCAACGATCTCGCGACCGAGGTGGGCACACTCGGCACCGACGTCGAGTCGATCGACGAGACCGAGCTGGACCGCCTCCAGCAGCGTCTCGACCAGCTCTGCGGCCGCTGACCGGCGGGGCCGGTTTGGGTGTCGGCCGGTCCATGGCGTACTCTTTCCTGCGGCACACTTTGGTGTGCCGAGTTCCCGCGTGCCCGCGCCGCCGGTGTCACTGCTACCCGGCGAGTCGCCGTGGGAACGACCGACCGGTAACGGTGGGTAAAGACGCTAGCAGCCTCAACGACAGGGAGTCCGCCTCCGATGTACGCGATCGTCAAGACCGGCGGCAAGCAGTACAAGGTCGCCGAGGGCGACGTGATCGAGGTCGAGAAGCTCGTCGGTGCCCCCGGCGACGCGGTGAAGCTCACCGCGGTGCTCCTCGTCGACGGTGACGACCTGGTGACCGACGCGGCGAAGCTTGCCAAGGTCGCGGTGTCCGGCGAGATCGCCGCGCACACCAAGGGCCCGAAGATCCGGATCCACAAGTTCAAGAACAAGACCGGCTACCACAAGCGCCAGGGTCACCGCCAGCCGCTGACCCAGGTCAAGGTGACCGGCATCTCCAGCGGGAAGTAGGTCGTCCTCCAATGGCTCACAAAAAGGGTGCGTCCAGCTCGCGTAACGGCCGTGACTCCGCGGCCCAGCGACTCGGCGTGAAGCGCTTCGGTGGTCAGGTCGTCAGCGCGGGTGAGATCCTCATCCGTCAGCGTGGCACCAAGTTCCACCCCGGTGACCTGGTCGGCCGCGGTGGCGACGACACGCTCTTCGCGCTGGCCGCCGGTGCGGTCCAGTTCGGCACCAAGCGTGGTCGCAAGACCGTCAGCATCGTGCCGCAGCAGTAGTTTCACCGCGTTGCGGGCCGCGGACCTCGGGTCCCGGCCCGCTTCGCATTTTCGCGTGCGGGGACGAACCTCGCTGGAAGGATTGGCGTCGTGACGACGTTCGTTGACCGGGTCGTCCTGCACATGCAGGCCGGCGACGGCGGGCACGGCTGTGTCTCCATCCACCGGGAGAAGTTCAAGCCCTTCGGCGGACCGGACGGCGGCGACGGCGGGCACGGCGGCAGCGTCTCGCTGGTGGTCGACCCGCAGGTCACCACGCTGCTCGACTTCCACTTCCGTCCGCACCTCAAGGCCGACAACGGCAAGGGTGGGGCCGGCTCGAACCGGGACGGGGCCAACGGCCGCGACCTGGTGATCAAGGTCCCGAACGGCACCGTCGTGCAGACCCTCGACGGCACGGTCCTGGCCGACCTGGTCGGCGTGGGCACCACCTTCGAGGCGGCCCGTGGCGGGCGCGGTGGCCGGGGCAACGCCTCGCTGGCCAACGCCCGGCGCAAGGCCCCCGGCTTCGCGGAGCTGGGCGAGCCCGGCGACCGGCTGGACGTGGTGCTGGAGCTCAAGAGCGTCGCCGACGTCGGCCTGGTCGGCTTCCCGTCCGCCGGCAAGTCCTCGCTGATCTCGGTGATCTCGGCGGCCAAGCCGAAGATCGCCGACTACCCCTTCACCACCCTGGTGCCCAACCTGGGCGTGGTGCGGGTGGACAACCACACCTTCACCGTCGCCGACGTGCCGGGGCTGATCCCGGGCGCGGCGACCGGCAAGGGCCTTGGCCTGGAGTTCCTCCGCCACGTCGAGCGCTGCGCCGTGCTGGTGCACGTGGTCGACACCGCGACGCTGGAGCCCGGCCGCGACCCGCTGGCCGACATCGACACCATCGAGGCCGAGCTGGCCGAGTACGGCGGGCTCGCCGACCGGCCCCGCCTCGTCGCGCTCAACAAGATCGACGTACCGGACGGGCGCGACCTCGCGGAGATCGTCCGGCCCGACCTGCAGGCGCGTGGTTTCCGCGTCTTCGAGGTCTCGACGGCCACCCGGGAAGGGCTCAAGGAGCTCACGTACGCGATGGCCGAGCTGGTCGAGCAGTCCCGGGCCGCCGCGCCGCCGGCCGAGCCGACCCGGATCGTGATCCGCCCGAAGGCGGTCGACGACCAGGGCTTCACCATCGAGGCGGAGCCGGACGGCTCGTTCACCGTGCGGGGTGTGCGGCCGGAGCGCTGGGTGCGGCAGACCAACTTCGACAACGACGAGGCCGTCGGCTTCCTGGCCGACCGGCTCGCCCGCCTCGGCGTGGAGGAGAAACTGGCCAAGGCCGGCGCCAACCCGGGCGACCTGGTGCGCATCGGGGAGCGCGAGTTCGACTGGCAGCCCACCCTCTACGCCGGCGTCGACTTCGTCCCGGGCAACCGGGGCACCGACGTCCGGCTGGAGGAGAAGTCGACCCGGGCGTCGGCGGCGGAGCGGCTGGCCGCCCGCAAGGCGCGACGGCAGCGTCCCGAGGACGAGGTGGAGGCCGCACCGGTGGCCGAGACGGACGCCGACGACGACCGGGAGTAGCCCGGTCCCGGTCGCGTTCGGGTCGCCCGCCGGAAACCTCCGCGAAACGGACGCGGCATACCGTGAGCGGATGTTGATCGAGTCCCGTCCCGCCACCGATCCCGAGATCGACACCCTCGTCGTCGCCCAGCAGCGGGAGCTGCGTGAGGCAGACGGAGGGCTGGACGGACAGGTCACCGTCACCCACGACGACATCCGCTACCTGGCGGTGGTGGTCGACGGCCGGGCGGTGGCCTGCGGTGGCGTCCAGGCCCTGGACGCCACCACCGGCGAACTGAAGCGGATGTACGTCCGGCCGGCGTACCGGGGGCGGGGGATCGCCCGGCAGCTGCTGACCGCGCTGGAGGAGCTGGCCTTCCAGCAGGGGCACTCGGTGGTCTGCCTGGAGACCGGCGTCTACCTGCCGGCGGCGATCGGGCTCTACACCTCCTGCGGGTACGAGCCCATCCCGGTCTACGGCGAGTACGTCGACAACCCGTACAGCGTCTGCTTCGCCAAGCGTCTGCCGGTCGCCGCCTGAGCGACGGGACGGTGGCCCGGCCGGCCGGCTCAGGCGCCGGTCTGCGCGTGCGCGGCGGTGACCGGCTTGGACTCCGGCGAGGCGTGCCGGTGAAGGACGATGCCCAGCGGGACCGGCGGGGCGACCGGTGGCTCAGGGACGGTCGATCGGGGTGTCGAGCCGGCCGCCGGTGCCCGCGCCGTTGGACACCAGCAGGCCGAGGGCGAGCATGCCGAAGCCGAGCACCAGGTGCAGCCAGTTGTCGGCGTCGTTCACCGGGATGAAGTTTGCCGCGCTCTCCCGGTCGATGCCGAAGCCGTACAGCCAGAGGGCCAGGTAGACCGCGCCGCCGCCGGCCAGGAAGAGCCGGGCCCCGGCGACGGTACGGGCCATCGCCAGCCCGGCCAGGCCGAACAGCAGATGCAGCAGGTTGTGCAGGATCGACACCTGGAACAGGCCGAGCAGTTTCGCGCCGGAGTGATGCCCGGCGAACGTCATGTCCCCGTACCCGGTGGTGACGCCCGGGACGAAGCCGAGCACGCCGATCAGGACGAAGATCGCGGCCACCGCGGTGGCGGCTGTCTGGAGCCGGGGCTTCGGGCCGGCCGGGGCGCGCCCGCGCACGTCACGTGCCATCGCTAGTCACCTCCGTGAGCGCTGCCGACGGTAGCCGGACACTCCTCACATTCTGTGACCGACTGACCGCCCGCAGTGGAGAAATGGCGAATCAGGCATGGACCAGACGACCGGGGGTAGGTCAAGAGTCGCGCCGACGTGACGGTCGGCGAGATCCCCCAGCGCACAACCGCGACGAAACGTCCGAGCGGAAGGGTAACCATGACTTACGATCTCTCGCCCACGTCCTCCATGTACGGGCACGAGCACAGCAACAACGGCGGTGGCGTCCGGGACCAGGCCCGTCAGGTCGGCTCCGAGGCCGCCAACGCGGGTGGCGCGGTCGCGCAGACCGCCAAGCAGCAGAGCAGGGAAGTGGTCGGCCAGGCGCAGCGCCAAGCCCGCAACCTCTACGGTGAGGCCCGTACCCAGGTCGCCAGCCAGGCCGGCGACCAGCAGCGCCGGGCCGCCGGCGGGCTCCGCTCGCTGGCCGAGGAGATGCGCTCGATGGCCCAGAACGGCGGACAGGCCGGCCCGGTCACCGAGCTCGCCCACCAGGCCGCCGACCGGGTGCACGGTGTGGCCGGCTGGCTCGAGGCGCGTGAGCCGGGCGACCTGCTCAACGAGGTGAAGACCTACGCCCGTCGCAACCCCGGCACCTTCCTGGTCGGCGCAGCCCTGCTCGGCGTGGTCGCCGGCCGGCTCACCAAGGGCCTCACCTCGGCCTCCGACGACTCGACCGGCAGCCACGGCCGGTACGGCTCGACCAACGGCCACGACCCGGACCGCACCGCGGTGATCCCGACGCCCCCCGCGCCGCGCGCGGTGCCGGACGCGACCCCGCCGGGCGGCTACCTCGACCCGACCCCGGGCACCTACGCCGAGCCCGACCCCGGTTACTCGGCCTACCCGGACCGTGGCACCACCACCAGCTACGCCGACCCGGCCGGCGGGGTTGGCCAGCCGTTGCCGCCGGTGACCCGGACCGACCCGCTGCCGGGCGTGCCGTCCAGCGGCACCACCCGCCCGTGAGGGACCGAGACATCCGAAGGGAGGCGACGGCATGAGCATGTCGACGCAGTCCGGCGTGAACTCCGGACACCACCCCGCGGGTGCCTCGCACACCGCGGACGAGGTCAGGGGCAGCTCCATCGGTGAGCTGATGCGGTCGGTCACCACCGACCTGTCCACCCTGATGCGCCAGGAGGTGGAGCTGGCCAAGGCCGAGATCCGCCAGGAGGGCAAGAAGGCGGGCAGGGCCGCCGGGCTGTACGGCGGCGCCGGCTTCGGCGGCTACATGGTGGCGCTGTTCGTCTCCGTCGCCGTGTGGCAGTTCCTGGACAACGTCATGGACTCGGGCCTGGCGGCGCTGATCGTGGCCGTCATCTGGGCCGTGGTCGCCGCGGTCCTCTACTCGAAGGCCAAGAAGAACGCGGAGCGCATTCGCGGCCTCAAGCAGACCAACGAGAGCGTGCAGCGCATCCCCGACGCGCTCAAGCCCCACCGGGAGGGAGTCACCCGATGAGCACCGATCCCGCCCAGATCCGCCAGGAGATCGAGGTCACCCGCAACAACCTCAGCTCCGACGTGGACGCTCTGGCGTACAAGGTGAGCCCCGGCCGCATCGTCGACGACCGCAAGCAGCGGGTGCGCAGCGCCCTGCACAACGTTAAGGACAAGGTGATGGGAAGCGCTTCCGACCTCGGCCACAGCACCAGCCACGCCGCCCACTCGGTGGGGGGCCAGGCCTCCTCGGCGGCCTCCACGGTGAGCGGCAAGGCGCACTCGGCGGCCGCCACCGTCGGTGACGCCGCTCACCGGACGCCGCAGGTGATCCGGCAGAAGTCCGAGGGCAACCCGCTGGCCGCCGGCCTGATCGCGTTCGGCGTCGGCATGCTGGTCTCCTCGCTGGTCCCGGCGACCCGCCGCGAGCAGGAGCTGGCCGTCCAGGCCAAGGAGAAGGCCACCGAGCACAGCGGCGTGGTCAAGGAGAAGCTGGGCGAGGTCGCCACCGAGCTGAAGGAGGAACTGCGCGAGCCGGCGCAGCACGCCACCGAGTCGGTGCGCTCCACCGCCCAGAGCGCCGTGCAGAACGTCAAGGACGACACGAAGTCGGCCGCGTACGACGTCAAGGACCAGGCGCAGCAGTCCCGCGAACAGGTCCGGTACTGAAGGACCCCACCGCACCGCTCGCGGCCACTCCCGGCGTCCGCCGGGGCGTGGCCGCGAGCTTTCGCGTGTGCGGGGTCAGGCGCGGGTCACCAGGTCCGTGCCCACCCAGGCCACGAGGTCGCCGGGCTCGACCGGGGTGAGCCGGCGGCGCAGCACCCTGGTGGAGTGAGCGGGGCGGCGGATCCGGTGGCCGGCGTAGCGGACCCCGCCGCGCAGCAGCCGCCCGCCCAGAGCGAGCCAGGAGCAGAGACCGCGCTCCAGCAGCCAGACCGGCGCGGCCAGCGCGGTGCGGGCGGGGAAGACCCGCGTCCCGCCACCCCGGCGTCGGCCCGTCTCGGCCACCGCCACCGCCGTCGCGGCAGCCGTCAGCAGCAGGCCGGGCCGTCGGGCGGCCAGCGCGACCGCCACGCCGGGGAGCACCGCCAGCGCGGCCAGCAGCCGCACGGGCTGGGCCAGGTCGTCGTACGCCTGGCGGACCCGCTGGCCCCGGAAGTGCGCCGGGGCCGGCGGCAGTCGGCGGACGAACAGCCAGGCCGGGGCGGTCTCGGTGCCGCCGTACGCCCGCACGGTGCGGACCAGCTCCAGGTTCTCGAAGAGCACGTCCGGGTCGTAGCCGCCCATCGCCCGGAAGGTGCTCCGGCGCACCGCCAGGGTGCCCGACCAGTCGGCGGCCAACGCCCGGTTGAGCAGCGTCCGGCCGGTGTCCCACCAGGCGTGCCAGGGCAGCGGGTCGAAGTAGTTCTGCGGGCGGACCAGGTCGTACGCCTCCAGCAGCCGGTGCGCGGCGCGCAGCGCCGGCTCGTCGTACCGGACGTCGTCGTCGGCGATCACCACATGTTCGTGCCGGGCCGCGGCGACCCCGGTCAGCACGCCGAGCACCTTGCCGTTGATCCCGTGCAGCGCCGGGTCGACGGGCAGGTGCCGGACGATGCCGCGCCAGGCGGCGGCGTGCCGGTCGTGGACCTGCGGCGGGGAGTCGTCCACCACCGTGACGTCCACCAGGCGGGACAGCCGCCGCAGGTAACCGGTCAGCTCGGCCAGGCCGGTGTCGTCGGACCAGCGCAGCGGCAGGACGTACTCGACGGGCAGCCGTGGTGTGCGGACGCCGGGGCCCGTCGCGGTGGCCGGTTCGTCCCGGGCCGGGGCGCTCACGACGGCTCCCCGCGCAGGGAGGTGCCGGCCGTGCTCGCTCGCGTCAAGGACACCGTCGCCTCCCGAAACTCTGGTGCTGCGGGCATGCCCACGGTCGGACCGGTCAAACCGGTCCGTTTCGAGCGACCGTCGACGGGTAGCGCTCCGGGATACGGGTGTCCATCCCGGGCACCCGGGTGGAGGAGACGTGATGACCAGCAACGCGACGAGGTGGGCGCTGCTCGGCGCCACCACGGTGACCGCGCTCGGCGCCGGCCGGGCGGTGGCCCGCAGACGGCGTCGCCACCAGCCCGACCGGCAGGGCGGCTGGTACGTGGTGCGGCGCGGTGTCACCGTGGACCGGCCGATGGACGCCGTCATCGGCTTCTGGACGGACCGGGAACGGCTGGACCGGGCCCTGGCCGAGTGGGCCACCCTGGAACAACTCGACGACAACCGGTGGCGCTGCGTGGCGAGCGACCCGGCCGGCGGTGGCACCGAGTGGCGGGCCGAGATCACCGTCGACGGGCCGGGCCGGCTGAGCTGGCGGGTCGACGAGGGGCCGGTGCCGCAGCGGGGGCACGTCGACCTGGTGTCCGCGCCGCAGGATCGCGGCACCGAGATCCGGGCCGAGCTGCGCTACCGGGCCGGCGGCCTGCTGCGCCGGGTCCTCGGCCCGGTCGGCGGGGACGAACCCGACCTGGGGCTGCGGGACGCGCTGCGGCGGATCAAGTCACTGGTCGAGACCGGCCAGATGATCGACACCCGGCACGACCCGTCCGGGCGTGACGCGACGCAGGAGAAGGCGACCGACAGGGTCCGCGAGCGGTTGACGACGGGAGGACGGGCGTGAGGGCGCTCTGCTGGGAAGGGGTCGGCAAGCTGGCCGTGCGGGACGTGCCCGAACCGGGCATCCGCGCCGAGGGGGACATCATCGTCAAGGTCCGGGCCAGCAGCGTCTGCGGCTCGGATCTGCACCTGATCAACGGCTACCTGCCGGCGATGCGCGAGGGCGACATCCTCGGCCACGAGTTCACCGGCGAGGTCGTGGAGACCGGGCCCGGCGTGCAGCGGCTGCGGGTCGGCGACCGGGTGGTGGTCGGCTCCGTGGTGGCCTGCGGCGGCTGCTGGTACTGCCGTACCGAGCAGTACTCGCTCTGCGACAACTCCAACCCGCAGCCGGTCCTCACCGAGAAGCTCTGGGGCCACTCGCCGGCCGGCATCCTCGGGTACTCACACGCCGCCGGCGGCTACTCCGGCAGCCACGCCGAGTACATCCGGGTACCGTTCGGCGACGTCGGCGCGTTCAAGGTCCCGGACGGGGTGGCCGACGACGCGGTGGTCTTCGCCTCCGACGCCATGCCCACCGGCTGGATGGCCGCGGACTTCTGCGCGCTCAAGGGCGGCGAGGTGGTCGCCGTCTGGGGCGCGGGCGGGGTCGGTCAGATGGCCGCCCGCTCCGCGCAGATCCTCGGCGCGGAGCGGGTCATCGTCATCGACCGCCTGCCCGAGCGGCTCGCCACCGCCGCCGACCGGCTGGGCGTGGAGACGATCAACTATGCCGAGACCGACGTGCTGGAGGCGCTGCGGGAGATGACCGCCGGCCGGGGTCCGGACGCCTGCATCGAGGCGGTGGGCATGGAGTCGCACGACGTCGGTCCGATCTACGCGTACGACAAGGCGAAGCAGAGCGCCCGGCTCACCACCGACCGGCCCACCTCCGTACGCCAGGCGATCATGGCCTGCCGCAAGGGCGGCACGGTCAGCATCGTCGGCGTCCACGGCGGGCTGGTCGACAAGTTCCCCCTCGGCGCGGCGATGAACAAGGCCCTGGTACTGCGGATGGGGCAGATGCACGCCCAGCGCTACATCCCGATGCTGCTGGACCGGCTGGCCGTCGGCGAGATCGACCCCGGCTACCTGGCCACCCATCCGATGTCGCTGGAGGACGGTGTGCGCGGGTACGAGCTGTTCGAGAAGAAGCAGGACGCCTGCCTGCGCAGCGTCCTGCACCCGGCGGCCTGACCGTGGGACGGGCGTCGACCCGGTGTGTGGCGGCGGGGTGCCGGCCCCGACCCGACCGCGCGTACCGATGAGACGCCCCTCCCCGGGCCGCCGGCATGACCTGGTGCGACGGTCCGGGCGGTGCGCCGACCCCGGCTTCGGGACGGCGTCGGTCAGTCGGTGCGCCGTACGTCGTCGATCAGGAAGCCGCTCGGCGGCAGCGTGGGCATCCGGCTCAGGTCCAGCGCCAGGTCCTGCGGCGGCACCTCGTACCGCATCGCGATGGTCAGCAGGGTCACCGAGCGCTTCATCAGCTCGATGGTGATCCACTCACCGGGGCAGCGGTGCCCGCCGAGGTGGTCGCCGCCGCCCTGCGGCACGAAGCCGTACGGGTCGTCGCGCCAGCCGGTGAAGCGTTCCGGGCGGAACCGCTCCGGCTCGGGCCACAGCTCGGGGTGGTGGTTGGTGCCGTACAGGTCGAGCAGCACCCGCCGGCCCTGCGCGAAGTGATGGCCCCGCCAGTCGAAGGAGTGCCGGACCCGGGCCGTGGCCACCGGGAAGAACGGGTAGTAGCGGCGGACCTCCTGCACGAACCACTCGGTCGCGTCGTCGTCGCCCCGGACCCGGTCCCGCCAGGCCGGGTGGTCGTGCAGGGCGAGCGCGGCGAAGACCACGTACCGGTCGACGGCCACGGTCGGGCGCAGCACGTTGAGCAGCTCGACGGCGGCGATCCGGCGGGGGAGCAGCCGACCCTGGCCGTCGCGGTGCTCGGCGACGGCGCGCAGGGCACTGCCCTCGGGTGCGGGCAGGGTGCCGACCCGGGCCCGCTCCACGATGTCGGCGAGCCAGTGCTCGGCGCGGCGCCGGCCGCGCCGGCCACGCCAGTAGCGCGGGCCGATCGCCGCCGCGCTCTCGATCATCGCGTGCATCTGGGCGGTGCGGCGGGCCACCTCGGGCTCGGCCAGCGGCACTCCCGCCCAGGCGCAGACCGCCCGCATCAGTATCCGGGCGACCTCGTCGTAGAGGACCACCGGGCCGTCGGCCTCCCAGACCGGGATCCGGGCCCGCCACTCGTCGGCGAAGAGCTGGCCCAGGTGCCGGACCGCGGCGGGCGTCATCAGCGACACGAACATGGCCTTGCGTTCGGTGTGCGCAGCCCCGTCGAGTCCCTGCACACCGCCCTGGCCGGTCAGCGTCCGCTGCCCCCGCTTCGGCATCGCCCCGGCCCGGCGGAAGCGCCCGGCGTCGTAGAAGAGCTCGGCGGCCGGCCTGCCGCGCAGGCAGATGGTCGGCTCCAGCAGCAGCCGGGCGGTGAAGATGTCGCTGCCGTAGCGCTCACAGCGGGAGCTGACGTACCGGTACCCCTCGCGGAGGAACGCCAGCGTGCTCTCCGGGCTGCGGTCGGCGGGGGTGGCGGACATCCGGCTCTCCTGACACGGTGACGGCGGGTGGCCGCGCTGGTCGGCCGGTCGTCGTCTACCCCGGTCCGGCACCACCCAATCCCGTGTGCCCGACGAGGTCGCCCTGTCCGAGGGGTGTGGGCCCGCAAAAGGCCGCCGTGCTGGCCCCTCCCAGGGCGCCGGAAACCTGGTTTTCTCGTCCCCGGGCCGGCCACGACGGCCGGCCACCGGGTCACCACGGGGAGGACGGATGGAGAAGAACAGGCCGCCGTACTGGCGTCAGCGGGGGGTGACGGAGACGATGGCGCGGGCCGCCGGCACCGGCTCCGACCCGGCGGACGCGCCGTTGGTGGCGCCGCCCCGGCGGGGGTCCCGGCCGCCCCGGCACTTCACCGCCCATCTGGGCTTCGAGGCCGCCGGCCCGGAGCAGGCCCGCGAACTCGCCGTGGCGTACGCCGAGGCGCTGAGCCTGCTCCGCCCGGAGTTGGCGCTCGCCGCGGCCGCCCTGTCGCCGGCCGACGCCTGGCACCGGGCCGAGCGGCTCTTCTGCGACGCGTCGGGCCCCGACGGCGAGCGCTGTGCCGACGTCGCCGGCCATCCCGGCTTCCACCACGCCCCCGGCCCCGGCGGCCTGGGCTGGGGCGAGGGGGACGGGTGAGCCGGGCGGGCCGCTCAGTCCAGGTCGAACTCGCCGTCCTGGGCGCCGGCCACGAAGGCGTCCCACTCGGCCTGGGTGAAGACGAGCACCGGGCCGTCCGGCTCGGCGGAGTTGCGCATGCCGATCAGGTCGTCGACGAAGGCCACCTCGACCGCACTGTCGGAGGTGTCGCCCTCGGCCCGTTGCCAGACCGCCCGGGACAGGTCGAAATCTCCCTTGGGGTGCTGACCCATTGTTGGTCCTCCATCGCCACACGTAATGGGAAGCCCGTCCGGCTTCCGTCCGGCAGGATAAGCGGATGCCGAGCCTGACCCGTGAAGAGGCGACCGCGCGTCGCGCGCTGATCACCGTCGAGTCCTACGAAGTGGACCTCGACCTCACCGGCGGCGGCGAGCGGTTCGACTCGACCGTCACCATCCGGTTCCGGGCCACCCCCGGGGCGGAGACCTTCGTCGAGGTCAAGCCCGTGACCCTGCGGCGGGTACGCCTCAACGGCCGCGACCTCGACCCGGCCACGCTGGTCGACAACCGGATGCCGCTGACCGGGCTGGCCGAGGCGAACTCGCTCACCGTCACCGCCGAGATGGCGTACTCGAACACCGGCGAGGGGATGCACCGCTTCGTCGACCCGGCCGACGGCGAGACCTACCTCTACGCGATGTCTTTCCTGGACGACGTGCAGCGCATCTTCGCCGCCTTCGACCAGCCGGACCTGAAGGCCCCGGTCACCCTGTCGGTCACCGCCCCGCCGGAGTGGACGGTCGCCGCCAACGGGCAGCTCGCCGACACGCCCCGGCCGGGGCGCTGGGAGTTCGCCCCCACCGCGCCGCTGGCCACCTACTTCGTCTCGCTGATCGCCGGCCCCTGGCACGTCCGCCGCGACTCCCACGACGGCATCCCGCTCGGGGTCTACTGCCGCCGGTCGCTGGCCACGCACCTGGACGCCGACCTCGACGAGATCCTCACCGTCACCAAGCAGTGCCTCGACCGGTTCCACCAGCTCTTCGCCGAACGTTATCCGTTCGGCAAGTACGACCAGGCCTTCGTGCCCGAGTTCAACGCCGGAGCGATGGAGAACCCGGGCCTGGTCACCCTCCGCGACGACTACGTCTTCCGGTCGGCGGTCACCGACACCCAACGGGAGCTGCGCGCCACCACGATCGCCCACGAGATGGCGCACATGTGGTTCGGTGACCTGGTCACCATGCGCTGGTGGGACGACCTCTGGCTCAACGAGTCCTTCGCGGAGTACCTCGGTACCCGGGTCACCGCCGAGGCGACCCGCTTCGACCGGGCCTGGACGACGTTCGCCATCCGCCGCAAGGCCTGGGGCTACACCGCCGACCAGCGCCCGTCGACCCACCCGGTGGCCCCGGAGGAGGTCGCGGACGCCGCCGAAGGGTTGCTCAACTTCGACGGCATCTCGTACGCCAAGGGCGCCAGTGTGCTGCGCCAGCTCGTCGCCTGGCTCGGCGACGAGAGCTTCCTCGCCGGGCTCAACGCCCACTTCGCCGCGCACCGCTTCGGCAACGCCACCCTGGCCGACCTGCTCGACGGCCTCAGCACCGCCGGTGGCCGGGACCTCACCGACTGGGCGCAGTGCTGGCTGCGCCGGCCCCAGGTCAACACGCTGCGGATGCAGACCTCGGTGGACGCCGACGGCCGCTGGGTCTCCGCCGCCGTGGTGCAGACCGCTCCCGAGGCGTACCCGGTGCTCCGGCCGCACCGGGTCGGTGTCGGCCGGTACGCCGCAGACGGCACGGTGACCCGGATCGAGGTGGATCTCGACCCGGACGTCGACAAGGGGCGCACCGAGCTGTCCGAGCTGGTCGGCGAGCCGGCCACCGGCCTGCTGCTGCCCAACGACGGCGACCTGACCTTCGCCAAGATCCGGCTGGACCCGGCCTCCGCCGACGCGGTGCCGATGGTGCTGCCGCGGCTGGCCGATCCGCTGGCCCGGGCGCTGCTCTGGGGTGAGGCGCTCGACGCCGCCCGGGACGGGGAACGTCCGGTCACCGCGCTGGTCTCGCTGATCGCGGCGGCGCTGCCCGCCGAGACCGAGGTGATCATCGCGGAGGAGGTGCTCGGCCTCAGCCGCGGCCTGATCGACCGCTACCTCGACCCGCTCGCCCGGGAGGCCGCCCTGCTGCGCGTCGCCGGGGCCTGCGCCGCGCTGCTCGCCGGGGCGCCGCCGGGAGGGTCGTTGCAGCTCGCCGCCGCCCGGGGCCTGATCGCCGTCAGCACCGACACCGGGTTGCTCGCCGGCTGGCTGGCCGGTGACGGCGTGCCGGAGGGGCTGGCCGTCGACGCCGACCTGCGCTGGGCGCTGCTGCTGCGCCTGGTCGTGCTCGGTGCGGCCGGCGAACCGGAGATCGCCGCCGAGGCCGCCGCCGACCGCAGCGCCGTCGGCGCGGAACGGGCCGCCTGCTGCCGCGCCGCTCTGCCGGACGTCGACGCCAAGCGAGCTGCCTGGGAGATCGTCACCCGCAGCACCGAGCTTTCCAACCGGCTGGTGGAGGCGACCGCGGAGGGCTTCTGGCAGCCGGAACAGGCCGAGCTGACCGCACCGTACGTCCCCAGGTACTTCGCCGACATGCCGGCCGCCGCGCGGCTGCGTACCGCCTGGGTGGCCGACGGGATCACCAGACTGGCCTTCCCCCGCTTCGCCGTGGCGCAGCCCACCCGGGAGTTGGCAGCGGCGCTGCTGGCCCGCGACGACCTCACCCCGGGCCTGCGCCGCTGGGTCACCGACCTGGACGACGACCTGCGACGCGCGCTGGTGGCCCGGACGGCGGTGGCCGCCGCGTCGGCCTGACCGCCGTCGGCCCTCGCCCCCCCGGGGTGGTGTGCGCTCCGGAGCGCACACCACCCCGGACGTCGGTTCAGCGTCCGGTCGGGCCCGACGTGACCGGGGCGTCCCAGTCGATGACATAACGCTGCTCGGGACCGATCGTCTTCTCCGGGTTCATCGCGGTCTTCACCAGCAGCGGCATGAGCAACGGCATCAGCGCCCGGGCCACCGGGCCCGGAGCCTTGGCCTGGTTGATCCGCGCAGCGCGGGCGGCGACCCGCTCCACCCGGTCACGCCGCAGCCGCTCGAAGGCGACGAACGCCGACCGGGCGTCGGGCAGGTCGCGCAGGCAGCGGGCCAGCTGCACGGCGCTCTCGATGGCCAGCGAGGCGCCCTGCCCGGAACTGTTCGAGGGTGCGTGCGCCGCGTCGCCCACCAGCACCATGCGTCCACGATGCCAGTGCCGGACCGGCGGCATGATGTGCAACGAGCCCACCACCTGCAACTCGTCGGGGTCGCTGGTCGACATGAGGTCGCGACCCGGGTCGTCGTCGGCGTGGGCGGCCCGCAGGGTCCGCATCCAGTCGGCCGGCGACACCGCGCGGGCCTCGGTGAGACTCATCGGCCGCTGCTGCGGGAGGTTGACCCCCCACCGGGTGCCGCCGCCCGGCTCGGGCCAGTAGAGGTAGTAGCCACGCCGGCCGAAGGTGAAGGTCATGGTGCCGGGCTCGACGTCGACCTCGTGCCGGGCCACCGCCTCGAAGCCGAGCAGCCCGGTGAACCGGGGGCCGGGGTCGTCCGGGTCGATCAGGGCGCGGACGGTCGACCGCACGCCGTCGGCCCCGATGAGGACGTCGGCCGTGGCCGTGCCACCGTCGGCGAACCGGGCCGTGACGCCGGTGTCCGTCTCCCGTACGTCGACCAGGCGTCGGCCGTGCTCGACGACGATGCCCTCGGCGGCGGCGCGTTCGTGCAGCACCCGGTGCAGTTCGTTGCGGTGCACCACGTGCAGCGGCGGCACGCCCGCCAGGCCCGGCAGGTCGATGCGTCGGCGGCCGATCGCCATCGCCGTCCGGTGGATCGGGGTGGCGATCATGGCCACGGCCCGGTCCGCGTCGACCGCGCCAAGGGCCGCGAGGCCGTTGGGGGCGAGCGCGAGGGTGCCGCCGATACCGTCGGTGGTGCTCGGGTACGCCTCGTGGACGGTGGCGGTGATGCCGGCGCGGCGCAGCGCCAGCGCGGCGACCGGGCCGGCGATGCCGCCGCCGATCACGATCGCGGTCTTGACTCTCATGGTCCCTCCAGGGGCTCGTCGGTTGTCGCGCGTGGCGAACCGACCTGGAGAGAGCCCGGCTATCCTCGTGGTTGCCGCTTCGGGCCGGCACCTCTCCAGGTGCGGTTCGAGGTAAGGGCCCCGGCCTGGTGTTGGCGCACCGTGCCGGGGCCGCCCATCACCGTGTGGTGTCGCTCCCTTCCTGAGGGTCCGTCGACCGGCCGCCGGTCTCATGGAAGGCCCGCCACTCGTCCAGGCCTGGGTAGCTGCCCGAGGTGAGCTCGGCCAGCAGGGCACGGATCCAGGCGGCTTCCGCCTCCTTGACGGTCAGGTCGTAGTCCGACTCGGCCAGGAACAGCCGTGGCACGGTGCGCAGGTGCTCGGCGAGCGCCGCACGGCCGGCTCGGATGCCGTCCTCCAGCAGGGCCAGCCGCTGTCGCAGCAGGATCACCGCCTCGTCGGGGTGCAGGGCGGCGAGCACCGACAGGCCGGCGCGGAACCGGGACTGCTCCGGGCCCGGGGTGGAGACCAGTTCCCGGGCCCAGTCGACCAGTTCCGCCCGGCCGGAGTCGGTGATGCGGTACACGGTGCGTTCCGGGCGGCGGCCTTCGCGGACGCTCTCGACGGCCGCGATCAGCCCGTGCCGGTCCATGTTGCGCACGACGGTGTAGAAGGACCCCCACTTGATCTCCATGTCCTGGTCCTTGCCCCAGGCCCGCAACGTGGTGGCGATCTCGTACGGATGCATCGGCCGTTGCACGAGGACGGAGAGCACGGCCAGGGCGAGCAGGTTCCCGACCTTCCGCTGCTGGACCACGACCCCACACCTGCCGATGCTCGTACCCGATTACTTGTCGACGAGTATAAGAGCGTGTGGCGGCGGACGAAACCCCGACCAGCAGCGCGTGGCCGAGCGGCCGATCGGCGGGACGGTCGGGTGACCCCACCCGGTCGTCGGCCGGACCCGGCCTACGATCATCGGGTGGAGGAAGACATCCGGCGGATCGGGATCATGGGCGGCACCTTCGACCCGATCCACCACGGGCACCTCGTGGCCGCCAGCGAGGTGGCCGACCGGTTCGGCCTGGACGAGGTGGTCTTCGTCCCCACCGGTCGGCCGTGGCAGAAGGCGGACGAGCCGGTCAGCCCCGCCGAGGACCGTTACCTGATGACGGTGATCGCCACCGCCTCCAACCCGCGCTTCCAGGTCAGTCGGGTCGACATCGACCGGGGTGGCCCCACCTACACGGTCGACACCCTGCGCGACCTGCACGCGCTGTACGGCCCGAAGGTGCAGCTGTTCTTCATCACCGGCGCGGACGCGCTGGAGCGGATCCTCTCCTGGAAGGACCTGGACGAGGTCCTCGAACTGGCCCACTTCATCGGGGTCACCCGACCCGGGTTCGAGCTGACCGACAAGCACCTGCCGGCCGACACGGTGAGCCTGGTGCAGGTGCCGGCGATGGCGATCTCCTCCACCGACTGCCGTGCCCGGGTCGCCCGGGGCGAGCCGGTCTGGTACCTGGTGCCCGACGGTGTGGTGCAGTACATCGCGAAACGTGCCCTCTATCAGGAGTGAATCCGCCCGGTACGGGATCCTTCGTCCCCGAAACCGACCAGAACTGACAAGTCGTCTCGCCGCCGGGTGTGAGACGCTTGGAGGGTCGCACGGATGATCGAAGGAGAACGGTGACAGTTTCCGAACGCGCTCACGAGCTGGCGATGGCCGCCGCCCAGGCTGCGGCCGACAAGAAGGCGCAGGACATCGTCATCATCGACGTGGGCGACCAGCTCGCCATCACCGACGCGTTCCTGGTCGCCTCCGCGCCGAACGAGCGTCAGGTGCTGGCAATCGTCGACGCCATCGAGGAACGCCTGCTGGAGCTGCCGGAGAAGGCCAAGCCGGTTCGCCGCGAGGGCGAGCGGGGTGGCCGTTGGGTGCTGCTCGACTACGTCGACGTCGTGGTCCACGTCCAGCACACCGAGGAGCGCGAGTTCTACGCCCTCGACCGGCTCTGGAAGGACTGCCCCCAGGTCCCGTTCGTCGACCGGGACCTGGTCGAGGCCGACGCCTCCGCCGCCGAATGACCCGCCTGATCGTCTGGCGGCACGGCAACACCGACTGGAACGCCGCCAGCCGGGTCCAGGGGCAGACCGACGTACCCCTCAACACCCTCGGCCGCGAGCAGGCCCGCACCGCGGCCCCCCTGCTCGCGGCGCTGCGGCCGGACGCCATCGTCGCCTCCGACCTCAGCCGGGCCGCGGACACCGCCGCCGCCCTCGCCGAGGTCACCGGGCTGCCGGTACGCTCCGACCCCCGGCTGCGGGAGCGGTACTTCGGCCAGTGGCAGGGGCTGCTCCTCACCGACGCCGCCGCCCGCTTCCCCGAGGAGCATGCCCGCTGGCGGGCTGGTGACCCCGACCCGGGCGCCGGCATCGAGAGCCTCGACGACCTCGGCAAGCGGGTCGGCGCGGCGTTCTCCGACGCCGCCGACCTCGTCGGGGCCGGCACCGTCGTGGTCGCCACCCACGGCGGCAGCGCCCGCCAGGGTGTCGGCACCCTGATCGGCTGGGACCACGTGGCGCTGCGCGCCATCGGTTCGCTGGCCAACTGCCACTGGACCGAGCTGCGTCACAACGACGCCCACGGCTGGCACCTGCGTGCCCACAACGTCGGCGTGATCACCCGCCCGGCACCCGCCGAGCCGGTCTGAGTCGTCCGGCCCGGGCGCTGCGCCGCGACATCGGCTAGCGTGCCGGGCATGCCCGTCGCGGTCGTCACCGACTCCACCGCCTACCTCCCGCCCGAGCTGGTGCAGGTGCACCGGCTGACCGTGGTGCCGTTGACCGTCGTGCTGAACGGTGCCGAAGGGCTGGAGGGGGTGGAGGTCTTCCCGGCCGACGCTACCCGGGTGCTCGGTGGCCGGCGGGTCTCCGTCAGCACGTCCCGCCCCGCCCCGGAGCAGTTCGCCCGGACGTACCGCGAGCTGCTGGCGGCCGGTGCGGACGGGATCGTCTCGGTGCACCTGTCGGCGGAGCTGTCCGGCACCGTCGAGGCGGCCCGGCTCGCCGCCGCCGAGATCGGCGACCGGGTCGAGGTGGTGGACAGCCGCTCCACCGGAATGGGTCTGGGCTTCCCGGTGCTCGCCGCCGCCAGGGCCGCCGAGGCCGGTGCCGACCTGGTCGCCGTCCGCGAGGCGGCCACCGCCACCGTCGGTCGGACCACCATCTTCTTCTACGTCGACACGCTGGAGTTCCTGCGCCGGGGCGGCCGGATCAACGCGGCGGAGGCACTGCTCGGCACCGCCCTGTCGGTGAAGCCGATCATGCACATGCCGGACGGGGCGATCGTGCTCAGGGACAAGGTGCGCACCGCCAGCCGGGGCGTGGCCCGCCTGGTCGACCTGGCCGTCGAGGCGGCCGGGGACGCCGACGTCGACCTGGGCGTCCACCACCTCGCCGCACCGCAGCGCGCCGAGCAGCTCGTCGAGGCGCTCACCGACCGTTTCGGTGACCGGCTGCACGACACATACGTCTCCGAGGCCGGTGCCGTGGTCGCTGCCCACGCCGGACCCGGCCTGGCCAGCGTGGTGGTCCACCGCCGCCCCGATCCGGCCTGACCGGCCCACCGCCGGAAGCCCGGGTGACCCTGCCGGTCGACGGGGGACGGGCGGCGCGGGGCCCGGGCCCGGAGGCGCGCTGGCCTCGTAGCACATCACCGCTTGATCAGGCGGTTGTCCACAGGGCGTCCGCCCGTCCACAGGGGCCGGTCGACGGCCGGCGGTGGCCGTCGCGACGTTCGTAGCCTCGCGCCGTGTCGGACGACGAGGAGACGATGGTGCGGCGGCGGCTGCTCCGGCTGGCCGAGGCCGTGTCCGGGGCAGTGCCGGTGCCACCCGCGCCACGGCCCGCAGCCGAGGGCCATGGCGACGGCGGCGGGCCGGTGCCCGGCGGCCGAGCCCTGGTGCCCGGTAGGGCTGTCCGCGCCGGGGCGGACGACGACGCCACGGCCTGGTCGACAGGCGCCGCCGGCCGGACCCGCCCGCCCGGCGGTGCCGATCCTGCGGTCACGCCGTCCGGCCAGCGCCGCAGGCCAGCACCGTCCGACGGCGACCGCCCGGGCGCGTCGACCGGTGACGACCCGGGGCTCGGGGGCGACGCGCCGGTCCAGGTGTCCTCCCGGCTCCCCGGGCCGGGGGCGTTCGACCCGGGGCGGCGGGGGGTACGGGCGCTGGCCGCCGTCGCCGTGGTCGTGGTGCTCGGCGCCGGCCTCTGGGCCTGGCGGTCCCGCCCCCGCGCCGAGCCGGTCCGTTCCCCGGCGCAGGCCGTGCAGGTCGCCGCTCCGGATGCGTCGAGCGGGCCCGGCGCGACCGCGAGCCCTGCCGGTGAGCTGGTCGTCGCGGTCGCCGGCAAGGTACGCCGTCCGGGCCTGGTCCGGGTGCCGGCCGGCGCGCGGGTGGCCGACGCGGTGCAGGCGGCCGGCGGCGCGCTCCCCGGTGTGGACGTCGCCCTGCTCAACCCGGCCCGGAAGGTCACCGACGGTGAGCTGATCCTGGTCGGCGTCGCGGCGCCACCCGGTGTGCCCGCGGGGGCCCCGCCGGCCGCCGGTGGGGCCCCCGCTCCCGGCCAGCCGTTGAACCTCAACACCGCCACCCTGGCGCAGCTCGACGCGCTGCCGGGGGTGGGTCCGGTGCTCGCCCAGCGCATCCTGGCCCACCGCGACCGGCAGGGCGGCTTCCGGTCGGTGGGCGACCTGCGGCAGGTCGAGGGAATCGGCGACGCCCGGTACGAGCAGCTCAAGGACCTGGTGACAGTGTGAGCCGCCGAACCCCGGGCAACCGGGTCGTCGACACCGCCGCAGAGGCGCCGGACCTGCGGCTGGCCGGGCTGGCGGTGGCCGCCTGGCTCGCCGCGCTGGCCTGCCTGTACCTCACCGCGACCATGGCCGTGCTGCTGGCCGCCACCGCCGCCGGCCTCGCCGCCGTGGCCGCCCCGCACCTGCTCGGCCGCCTCGGCCGGCCCTGCGCACCGCTGCGGCGGTACGGCTGGATCGCCGTCGCGGCGCTGATCGGTGTCGTCTGCGGCGCCAGCGCCACCGCCGCCCGGCTGCACGTACGCGACGCCACCCCGCTGCGTGCGCTGGTCGACGAGCGGGTCCGGGTCAGCGCGGAACTCATCGTCCGGGACGACCCCCGTCCGGTACGCGGCGCGGCGGGCCGGCCGGCGACCCTGCTGGTCGCCACCGAGCTGGTGCACCTCACCGGCCCCGACGGCCGCCGGGTGAGCGCCCCCGTACGGGTGCTGGTGCTCGCCACCGACCCGGCCTGGCGGGGGCGGCTGCCGGGGCAGCGGCTCACCGCCGAGGGGCGGCTGACCGCGCCGCGCGGCGGCGATCTCACCGCAGCGGTGCTGACCGTGCCGGGCCCACCGACGCCGCACGGACCACCACCGTGGCTCCAGCGTGCCGCCGGTACGCTCCGCGCCGGCCTGCAACGGGCCTGCGCGCCGCTCCCCGACGAGCAGGGTGGCCTGCTGCCGGGGCTGATCGTGGGGGACACCAGCGCGTTGCCGGCCACCGTGGAGGAGGACTTCCGGGCCACCGGGATGACGCACCTCAACGCGGTCTCGGGAACCAATGTCGGTTAGGGATTGTTGTGGAACGCCTGGTCAGACGGCGGAACCCCCGGCCAGAGAGGCGGCCGGGGGTTCCGCGTGTCGATGCGGCCGAGGCCGCATCCGGCGGTCAGAGGGGGTCTTGCTCCTCGGGGTCGTAGGCGTTCCAGAGCTGATGGGCGTTCGAGAAGATGCGCAACGCCTCCACGTCCTCCGGCTCCGGCATCAGCAACAGCACGTCATCGTCACCCCGCCGGGTGATCCGCCAGCGTTGCTCCGGCGGGACCACCAGCTCCAGCCCGGGGCCGCTCCCGGTGTCCAGCCACGCGATGACCGGTTGCCCCTGGGGAGCGTCGGTGACGACCACCCGCACCGCCGGTAGCTGGATCACGTCCACCCCCTCCCGCTCGAACCGGTGGGGTCGAACCGGGCCAGCACGGCCGCCCGCTCCCGGCGGGACAGCTCGGGGCTGTGATGCCACTGGGAGAGCAGACGTTCGGCGCTGGGCCGGTCGGTGGCCTCGAACGCCCGGAGCGCGTTCTCCGCCCGGTCGATGACCGGACTCTTGCCGGGCGGGTAGAGCTCGATCAGGCGGGCGGGTGTGGGTTCGTCCGGTGGGGCCGGGTCGGGGAAACTGTTCACGGTCGGACCTCCCGTGTCCGATCAAGGTCCCGGGCTGGCGTGTCAGCGCCACCCGGGACCGCCTGCAAGGTCTCCCGTCACCGTAGGGCCAACCTGTCTACCGTGTCCATCGAACGAACAGCATGGACAGCGTGGCGCGCCTGGACAGGTGAGACCTTGAAGGCATGATCGACCCCTGGTCACCGCGCTCATTCGCTGAGCAGTTGGCCGACGTGCTACGGGCGAAGATCGACAGCGGCGAGTGGCAACCCGGGCACAAGCTCCCCGGGGAGGTCACGCTGGCGCAGACCTACGACGTGGCGCGCGGCACCGTGCGGGCCGCGCTGGACCAGCTCCGCGAGGAGGGCCGGGTGGTCACCTTCACCGGGCGCGGCACGTTCGTCACGCCCGAGGCCACCGGCACCGGGAATCCTGACGCTTAACTGTCACCCCCGTCCCCGCGTCACCGGGCCAGCGTGGCAGCCCCCAGCCGCTCCAGGACCGCCTCGGCCGCTTCCTCCCCGGCCTCGCGCCCGGTCGCGCCCGACACGTGGACGTGAAGCTCCCCGATGCTGAACGACCCGCCCGCGCTGGCCCCGTCCCCACCGCGCGGCCGTCCGCCGCTCCACGCCGGGAGGTCCCCGGTCAGGTCCCCGAGGGTCTTCCGGATGTCCGTGAACCGGCTCCGGAGACCTCGATCGAACCCGGCCATGACCATCTCGCCGGACGCCTCCAAGATGCGCCGGTCCACCTCCGCCGGTCCCTTCCAGTCCGGCAACATCGAGGTGAGGGAGCCCAGGGTGGAGCGCACCCGATCAAACCCGGACCGGAGCCCGGAGATCAGGCCGTCGATGATCCGGCGGCCCGCATCGGCCAGCCAGCTACCAGCGGCGGAGAACGCGCCGATGACGGTCTGGCGCAAGCCGGTGACGGCCGAGCGCACCCGGGACGCCGCACCGGTGACCACCGACACCATCGCGTTCCACCCGGCCGTCCAGGCGGCCCGGATGGTGCTCAGTGCGCCGGAGATCACGCCCTTGATGCCGTTCAGGGTGGTGGAGACCGCCGTCCGGATGCCGTTCAGCACGGCCGAGACCACCGCCTTGATCCCGTTCCAGGTCCCTTGCCAGTCGCCCCGGATGGCGGCCGAGACAGCGGCGATGACGCCCTTCACCACGTTGATGGCGGTGGTCACCGCGTTCACGATCAGCTTCCACGCGGTACTGACCACCGCGCTGATGGTCTGCCACACGCCGGTGAAGATCGGGATCAGGGGAGCGAGGGCCGTCCCCACGGTGACGCCGAACTGGGTCAGCCACGTGATCGCGCCCTGAATCCAGGCCGCCGCGTCGATGAAGAACTGACGCACGGCCGGGTAGACCGAGCTCAGCCAGCCCAGCATCACGCCCAGGCCCGCGATCATGGCGCTGATGAAGGTCAGGAAGTCCTTGAAGAACAGGGCCGCCCCCGGCCCCCCGTCCGCGATGGCGGAGAAGAACACGGACAGCCCGGTCCCGAGCACCGGCAGCGCGGCGGCCATCTCCTTCAGGAACGGCCCGGCCGCCGTGATCAGCTCCTGGAACCCGGGGAGGGCGTTCTCCACCAGCCCGGCCAGCCCCTCGGCCAGCGCCTGGATCGCGCCCGAGTCCGCCAGCCCCTTGAACATCTCGCGGATCTGGGGGCTGATCCGCTTCACCAGCTCCTCGAACGTGCCCAGCGCCTCCACCAGGGGGCCGAGCATCGGTTTGGCCGCGTCGGTGAACGTCGACTTCAGGGTGCCGGTCAACGAGCTGGCGGCGGCCTTCAGAGCGGGCTCCTCCCGGAGCAACCATGCCCCGAGCCCGATCACGCCCAGGCCAGCGCCACCGATGAGCGCGCCGGACAGGAGCGCGCCGATCGCCGGGGCGGCCACGGCCGCGATGGTGGCCGCGATGGCGGCACCGGCGGCGGCCACGTACGGGTTGCTCCCCAGCGCGGAGGAGAGCCCGCCCAGGCCCTTCCCGATGCTCTCGGTCATCGCCTTGGCGGCCTCGGTCCCCGCTCCGGTGAACGAGGAGCCGAGGCGGTCCCGGTCCACGTCCACGTCCGCCTTGACATCGACGGTCGGGACCTTCATCCGGGCCAGGGCGCGGTCCAGCTCCCGCTCGGTGTCCCGAGCGAACCGGCGAACGTCGCCGGTGACTTCTACCCGGGCGGAACCGACATCCGACACGTCCGCCTCCTCTCAAGACTGCAAAGTTGTTGTGTGGCAACGCTTTCCAGCGTTGCCGCCCCCTGGCCGGGAGACCAGAGGGCGTTTCAGCCGGGGAGTCCCGGGCACGGCGTCCCGTCGTCGGTGGTGGCAAGGCACCAGTAGCACTGGGGGCCGATGACGGCGATCAGGTTCTCCGCGTCCAGGAGGAATGTGCCGTCTTCCGGGTTCAGGTTGGTGACCCTGGAGTGCTGTTCGATCGTGAACAGGTGCTCCCCATCGACCTGGGGCGGCATCTGGCGCGGCGTACGGCTGATGTCTTGCTGGATGCCGTCCGGGATGAACACGGCCTCGGTCATGCCGCCACCCCCGCCAGCCGGGCCTCCACCAGCTTGGCCAGCTCGGCCAGGCGCTCCTCCGTGGTCAGCGGCACCTCGGGGAGGTCGGTCACGTACGCCCAGGGCTCGCGCCGCTCCCCGGCACCCAGCGGCCGGTACGAGGCCATCTCGCGCGCCAGCGGGAACCGGCTCGTGTCGGCGCGGGGCGGGATCAGGTCCCGGGCCGCCTCCAGGGCGTACTCCTCCAGCTCCCGGCCGAACGGGGCCTTGGCGCGCTGGATGAGCCGGGAGCACCCGGCGCACACCGGGCGGCCCTGGTACTGGTCCCAGGCGTCCACCAGCTCGTGAGACCGGCCGCACACCCCGCACGGCCAGCCGGAGGAGTGGCGAGCGGGGAGGGTGAGCTCACAATGACGCTGCAACACGGCCGCGCGGAGCTCGGCCAGCTCCGCACGGGGGACGTGCTGGAACGGGGAGCGGCCCCGGCCCGCGTCGGTGGACGAGGCTTTCTCCAGCTCCCGGTACGCCAGCGGCGCGCCGATCCTCTGGACCACATCCGCGTGAGCCTGGGTGACCCGGACCGGGCGCGCGGTCGGGTCGAGCGCGAGCGCCAGGAGCTCCGGGCCGGACGAGGCGTACGAGCACACCCGGTGGTACCGCCAGGAGCGAATCTGGCGGGTGTACGGGTAGGTGCCCACCTCGCGGTAGGTCTGCTCGGCCTCGGGGTCGTCCTTGGCGACGGTCGCCCCGCACGTGCCGCACGCCGACGCGACGACCTCCCCGGCATCGGCCAGCGCGCGGACCAGCGCGGCGCGGGGGTCGGGGGTCTTGGCCTGGGCGGGCTTGGTGGTCTTGGTCTTGCGGGCGAACATGTCTCGGTCCTCCGTGGTCAGTCGGTTCTTGATCTTGGGGTTGTCGTCCAGCCAGCGGTCCAGCTCATCCCGGGTGAACACGAGGTACGGGCTTCCGCTCACCAGCGCCCGGTCCAACTCGGGCTCAGGGCCGGTGCCCGTCTTCACACGGGCGGCAAGCGCGCTGTACTCGACGCCCAGGTACTCGGCGGCGGCCCGGTAGCCCACGAACTCGGTCACAGCATGAGCCGGATCGGTCCAGGCGGGCTCAGCCGCCGCTTGCGCTCCAGGGCGGCCTCGGCGCGCCGGTCCAGGGCGGCCAGGAGCGCGGCGCTCTGCTCACGCTGGGCGGACGCGAGAGCCTGGCCGCTGGCGGCCAGGGAGCGGCCGAGCTCGTGACGGGCGACGGCCAGCCGGAAGCGCTCCGGGCTCGGGGTCAGGCCGAGGCGGGGGCAGATTTCGTTGACGTACTTGGCCCAGGCCCTCGGGTGGCGCTGGGCCTCGGCAGGCTGGGAGCGCCGGGAGAGCACGGCATCGAACGCGCCGCTGATCGCGGTCTGGAGCTGGTTCGGACGGGCGGTCATGGCAGGTTCCTTCAGTAGCTCAGGCGGGTGGCTGGCATGGTCGGCTGTCCCCCGCGATACCCGAGGGTGGTCACGCCGCTGGAGCCGCTGGCGCGCCGTACGTACTTGGGGTTCCGGACGTAGATCCGGCGCTCCTCATCGAAGATCCGGGACGGCTGGCGCTCGGGCTCCGGCTCCGGCTCGATCAGCTCCGCGTCCACCACCTCGGGCTCCTCGGCCTGGACCTGGGCTTGACCGTGAAGTGTCAATCCCCGGTCATGGGTCTGCCGGAGCCGGGCCGCCTCGGCCTGGCGCTTGGGGGTGGGCCGGGCCTCCAGGTGCTCGATGTCCTCGGCCACCTGATCGCGCACCGGTGCGGGCTCAGCGGTCCCGCTGGCGTGCGCCAGCGGCTCCGGGGCGGGAGCCGGGGGGAGCGCGGCCACCGGGCCGCCGGGCAGCGCGGGCACCGGCCGCCCGTCCGCCACGGCGTCCGCCACCCGGGCCAGCCAGGTGGTCAGGTCCCCGGCGGTCAGGCCGAGCCGGGGCGCGAGCGCGGCGGCCTGGGCCTGGGTCACCAGTGCCAGGATCGGCGGCCCGTCCGGCCGGGGAGCCGGGCTCGGGTCGTTCAGGTCCACGCCGCCCAGCGCCGCCTTGATGGCCTCGGTCACAGCCTGGCCGGACGGTATGCCGACCCAGTTCAGGAGGAGCGCGGCCACCCGGTCCAACATCACGTCTTCCCACTGACGGGCGGTCTGGTTCGCTATGTCCAGGGCCTTGGTCGCCACCGCGCTGGCGGCCATCGCGTGCGCGGATCGGGCGAGCCCGGCCACGCGCTCGATCCCCTCGGCCGTGGTGACCTTCCCGGCCGCCACGTCGTCCCGGGCGGCCCGAGCGAGCACGTCCACCGTGCGGATCGAGTCCAGGATGATCTCCCAGACCGGGCGGTTCGGATCGTTCGCCATCATCTCCGCCAGGGTGATGGTCCCGGCGGCGCGCTCCTCGGCCACGGCCTTCCCGGCCCGGCCGCCGAGTCCGCCGTGATGCTTGCACGTGGTCAGGCCCGGCACGGCCCAGTGCTTGCACGCCTTCCCGGTGTGCTTGGCGGTGCCCGAGCACTTCACCGGCGGCGGGTTCTGGCGTCGCGCCCGGCTGCTCATCTGACCACCCGATCGGCGTAGACCAGCGGGTGGACCGTGCTCCCGGGCAGCACTGGGCCGGGGGAGGTGCAGACGGCCGGGTGGTCACGGACCAGGCGCGCGGCCTCGGCCGCCCCCTTGACGAGATCAGCCGGGCACGTTCCCGGGCAGCAGAGCCGGAACCAGGCGGGGCGGTCCGCCTGGTGGTGCGGCTTGGAGGGGTCCGGGCGCATGGGTCAGCTCCCCAGCGGGGTGAAGGTGGCCCGGCCCGCGAGGCAATCGAACGACGCGGCCCAGGCCCGCTCAGCGACCATCAGACGGAGGTTCGTCTCCCGGTCGAACGCGGTGTGGACCTGGGCCTCCTGGGCGCGCCAGAGGGTCACCTGGCCGGTCACGATGACCTCGCCCAGCGGGTACGCGCCGAACGCCCAGACGGAGCCCAGCGGGGTGACCTTGCGCGGGCCGTCCTGGAGGATCAGCCCCGCCTCGGCAGCGAACGCGGCGGCCTCGATGGGGGCGTGGATCGTGGCCGCGTACCCGTAGCCGTTCTCGGTGTAGGCGTAGCGCTCCAGCGCGCCCACCACGTCCGTGATCAGGTCCGGGTCGTACCCGCCCGTGACCGGCTCGGCCTCGGCGTCCAGGGAGAGGATGTCCAGGGCGTTGCCCTCGAAGTCCAGGCCGGACCAGAGGGCGCGCTCCACGGTGGGCTGTTCGCTGGCCTCCAGGCGGCGGACGACCTGTGCGCGTAGCTCGGCCTCGGTGTATCCGACCTGGGTGCATTCCAGGGTGGCGAGCGCGAGGAACACGCCGGTTGCCACCTCGGGGTTGCCGCCGTCCAGCGGCTTGGCCGGGGCGGCCACCTCGCCCCCGTAGCACGTGACGCCGTAGGCGTACGCCTCCCCGCACGTGACGGGGGTGTACCGGATGCCGCCTCCCTCGCCGTGCGGGGCGGGGAGGTCCAGCGGGCCGGACGCGGCGTTGAACAGGCCGTACCGGCGTAGGCCGGGCTCGGGCGGGGTGACGATCTGGCCGGGGATCAGGCCCATGTCTGTGTCCTCTTTGCGGTGAAATGCCGTGCACAGGAATGACTCTTATGGTGTGTGTCGGTGGGCGCGGCGGTCCTGGACGAATCAGCGACCGGGGGACGGGGTGGAGCGGGCCTCTCTCGATCGGGCAGCCCTGGCCGGACGAATCAGACGCCAGGTGCGCCGGGGCGCGGCGGCCCCGTGATCAAGTGTTGTCCCGCTTATGAGGTTCCGACAGAGGGCATCTCGCGGATCGAGGGGACATCTCGCGGGAGCGCGCCCAGGGCTCCGGGGCCGGGCCGGAACGGGAGCGGTCCCCGGCCGTCCGGGGTGGACAGGCCGGGGACCGTTCTTGACACTCCACCGTCAGGGGCGGACGGTCTGCCAGGCGATGGCGAGCGCGGCCACCAGCGCCAGGAGCCGGGCCAGATCGGGGCGGTACACCGGGTTCACAGCTCCACCACCTCCTGGCCGGTCTGGTGCCGCCACTGGTCGATTGCCCGCTCCAGCGCGCGGTCAGATGCCCCGTCGTCCCCCACGTCGCCCATCAGGTCCATGACGGCCTGAGCGTCCATCTCGGGACGGATGCTCGGCCGGAGACCGAGGTAGGCCAGCGGCATGGCCTTGGCGGTGTGGGCCAGCAGCCACTCCCCGAACGTCACGGCGGTGGCGGGCTCGCCGGGCTTGCGGACGCGGGCATTGTTCCGCCGCATGTACTTCAGGTAGTTGTCCGTCGTGCACCGGTAGCCGCTCCGGTGCAAGTCGTCCGGGTCCTCCTCGTTCCCGGCGTTGATCCCGGAGTTGATCGCGTCGTACTCCCACTCCTGGCGAGCGTGGATCATCCGGTCCTGGCGCTGGGCGTGGCCCAGCGGGCGGCCGGGGCAGAGCTGGCCGGGCTCGGCCTTGCACCGGGGGCACCGGAAGTCCAGCGTGTCCGGCTCGGCGTACTCGGCCTTGAAGGCCAGGTATCCAGCCCAGCCCCCGGGGGTGAAGCTGTCAGCGGTCAGAGTCATGGTTTCCTCGTCTCAGGTGGTCGGTGGTGCCCCGGCCGGACCGGTAGGACGGCCCGGCCGGGGGATGGGGAAGGTCAGGCCGCGCCGGTCTTCTTGACGACCCGGTACTGACCGGCCTTGCGGTGGGGGTCGCCGTTGATCGGGCGCTCCCCGAGGAACTTCACGACGATGGCGTCACCCACCTCGGGGGCCGCGTCCGCCAGGGCGCGACGGAGGAAGGGCGGGCTGCCGGTGATGCGGACCAGCCCGGTCCGGGTGCGGAGCACTGCCACGGGGAAGTCCCCCGCGAAGTCGTCTTCCACCTTGGACAGCTCGATCACGCGCCCAGCCACCGTGTCCCCGGAGTTCGAGGGCACCCAGTCCACCGGCGGGCCGGAGGGGATGGAGGAGATGGAGGACATCTCCTCGCCGCTTTCCCTGGGGGTACAACGCGCCTGGTCTCCGGTAGCCGTATCGTCACCCAACCGCATAGCGGTTTTCGAGCCATACGTAAGAGCGGAAACATCTCCTCCATCTCCTCCATCTCCTCCCGGAGGAGAGGACGAATCGGACGAGAACCGGCTTTCGGTGCGAAGCGTCCAGCGGGTCACCTTGCCGCGAGCCGTCCCGATGTGGTCGAGCACCATGCCCGCCTCGGGGCGGCCCTTCTGGCTCCGGTAGGCGTACGGCAGCCTGCCCGGGAACGCCTCGTCATGAGGCTTGAGCAGGCCGGGCGGTCCCTGGAAGCGCTCGGGGTTCTTGCGCGCCGCGTTCACCACGTCCTGGACCGTGAAGCCCTCGGTCCCGAACGTCTCGGACAGCCAGAAGAAGTGCCCGGCCCACCAGTCGCTCTCGGGGCTGGAGCCCTTGGCCCACTCCTCGCGGCCGACCAGGAAGTCAGGCACCCCGGCGTGCGACAGGATGCCGCCCACAACCAGCTCCCACTCGGTGAAGGACCCGAAGACGGCC
Source organism: Micromonospora halophytica (assembly GCF_900090245.1). GTDB lineage: Bacteria > Actinomycetota > Actinomycetes > Mycobacteriales > Micromonosporaceae > Micromonospora > Micromonospora halophytica. The sequence continues at coordinate 68,276 of NZ_FMDN01000019.1, read as the reverse complement.
GGACGGGGCATCCGGGGCTTGCCAGCGGCGAACCAGGCGCGCGCCAGGGTCAGCACGGCGGCCAACAGCTCGCGCCGGTTCTCCCGGACCCACCGCTCCAGGTTCGGGTGACGGAAGCTGTCCGCCGGACGGTTCTCCGGGTCGTCGTGGTTGGGCTTCAGGGAGATCCGGTAGGCGCGGCGCGTGATGTCCCCCTTCACCTCGACGTTGTTGCCGAGGCTGACCCACGTCGCGGTGTTGGGGAACGTGCCGTTCTTGCTGACGCCCAGGATGCGGTCTTCCCAGATGCTCGCGGTGAGCGCCTGGGCCAGCGCCTCACCCTCGACCGTGTGCGCCTCGTCAAAGATCATGAACTGCCGACCCTCGCGGAACGAGGCCGTGATCTTCTTGCGCAACTCCTCGTTCTCGGGCATGGAGGTCAACGGGGCCGACCGGCCCGTGTAGACCCAGAGCATCGTCTCCACGACCTTGCCCTTGCCCACGCCCATCCGGGAGCCGTCCAGCACCGCCAGCGGCACCACATCGACCAGGCCCCGGATGGTCGGGGTGAGAATCAGCGCCAGCGCGTTGGCGCGGTCCGCCTGGGTCTCGAACGGGAAGTCCCCCAGCCAGTCCTCCAGGATCAGCTTCCGCGCGGTGGCGACCTCCTCCATGCTCGGGTGCTCCGGGATCTCCAGCCCGGCCAGCTCCCCGTCCGGCATCAGCATGACCTCGCTGTCCGGGTCGTACCCGGGCTCGGTCACCACCGTGCCGTCCGCACGGACGAACGGGGCCGTGGCGAGCCGGGTCAGCGGCGCGAACGCCTCCACCCGGCTGAGAACGGCGGCCATCGCCTTCTGGTCCGGCCAGGCCGGGACGTACGAGACCGAGCCGTCCCGGCCGACAACCTCCCGGACGGTCTGGACGGCCTGCTGGAGCACGTCCCCGAACCGGCCAGAGTCCACCGGCTCCAGGCGGGCGGGCTTGCGGTCCGCCGTGACCAGCTCAGAGATGTGGTCCCCGTGGCAGAACAGGCGCGTCCCCGAGAACTTCACCGCCATGCCGGACGAGATCTCGTTGATCACGTTCAGCGGGTCACCGCTGACCACAACCACCGCGCGGTCCCCGGTCGGCTTGGGCGGCTTGGGCGGCCCGTCCTTCTTCCTCGGGGCCGTGGGAGCACGGTTCGGGAGGTTCTTCGCGCTGGCCTCGGACAGCAGCATCCCGAACACCCGGGCGCGGCGCTCGTGAGTGCGCTTCGCCAGGTAGTCATCCAGCCCGGCCTTGCCACCGGCCGGGAGCTTGACCCACTCGATCAGCTCGGCACCCTCGGCCTTGAGAGCGGCCTGGAGCTGGTCAGCCGCGCGCCAGACATTCGGGTTGGTGGTGAAGTCGGCGTCCAGGATGACCTTCACCGGGAGCCCGTCCACAACCTCCAGGTCCGGGATCGGCAGGCTGGCGTCTCCGTCCTTCTCCCGGAAGCCCCAGCACCCGGCCATGCCGTACACGCTGTAGCCCTCGGGCGCGTACCGGGCAGCAACCAGGCATTGCTTGGAGCCCTCGGGCAGGATCACGCCCACCGGGTTCTCCACCTCGCGGACCGCCCAGAGGACCGGGGGCCGCTTGGCCTGGTAGACGTACTTCATCGGCTCCCCGGACTCGTCCAGGGGCCGCTTGTCCTCGTCGGGCCGGAGCTGGACGTTGACCGCGCCGGTCGGGCCGGTCCAGACGAACAGCAGGCCCCCGTTCTCCGGGATGTAGCGACCGATCCCGGCCTGCCACTCGCTGGGGATCTGGGCCAGGTCGTCCCGGGTCAACAGCGAGCGGACGTGACCGGCGGCCAGGGCCTGGTCCGGGTCCACGGCGTGGGCTTCCAGGTAGGCGCGGTGCTCATCGGACAGGTACGGATCAGCCACGGCGCACCTCCACCCAGAGCGCGCCGTACCCGTACCAGCCGCTCTCCTCGCGGATCGTGCCGGTGACCGGGATACCGCCCAGCACCCGAAGATCGAGCACAAGGCTGGAGACGTGCCGCCGGTCCTGGTCCTTGACCTCGTACGGCTGGGCGACGATCAGGTGCGGCTTGCCACCCTTGGTCCACATGGTCATGTGATCGCGCCAGTCGCTCCCGCCCTCCAGGCAGGGGACGACCGACGCGCGGCAGGACTTGCCCTCCAGCCAGTGAATCGGGCACCGGCGCTTGGGCCGGGCCTCACGGAGCCGGTTCTCCGTCGCCCACTGGATCAGGCGCTGGCGCGCCGGAACGCCGATGTTCGGGCCGTACGGCCAGTCGTACCGGTGGCCCCAGTGCCAATCCTCGGACTCCTTCAGCCCGATACGCGGAGCCTGAGCGTCCAGCGCGTCCACCAGCTCGCGCTCGGCGTCGCTGGCGTGGCGGAGGCACCGGTACGAGTCCACGTCACCGTCCACGAAGTGAACGCCCCGGCGGCAGGCCCGGCAGTTGTTGTAGCCCGGCACGTCAGCCACGGTCGCCACCCCCGGCCAGCATCTCGGCCAGGTCCCGGCGGGCCTTGCGGACCGCGAACACCTCGCAGCAACGCTCGTCACCGCAGAAGGTCTCCCAGCACGGGCCGCACGCGGGGCCGCACTCGGTAGACTTGAGGGCGGTCTGGTTCTTGGGGTTGGGACGGCTCTCGCTGGTCGGGCGGGAGCCGTTCGTCATGCTCGGCATGGTCACTTGCCCCCGTCCTGGGAGGCGAGGAGCGCGCGGAGCCGGGCACGGTGGTTCTCGGTGAGCTGGGGGGCGCGCTTCACCAGCGCGGTGATGTAGGCGTCCGGGGACTGGCGGGCCTGTCCGGCCCGGCGAGCCCGCTCCCGGCGGAACTCGGGGTCATCGTTGGACCCGGTGATGGTGGGGCACTTGTGCGCCACGTGAACTCCTTGGTGCGAAGCTCACGTGAGTGGTCGGGACTGCCTACCCGACCCCCGATGGCGGGGGCTCCCTGCTCACATGCTGTGCCGCTCGGTCTGGCCTCATCCCCGATGGTTCGGGAGTCCGGCGGCCGGGGTCCTCGCGGTTGGTCCGCTCGCCCGGCTCTTACCTGGCACCGACAATAGCTGTCTCAGCGGCTGATAGCTAACCCTCAGAGGGTGGCCCCTCTCACCAGTTATGGCGGCAAAGTCCTTACGGGACAAGGGATTCCTGACACTGCACGGTCAAGCGGCCAGCGCCACGGCTCGGCCCATGAGCTGACCTCCTCACCTCCTAACACCTCCTCAGAGGAGGTGAGGAGGTACCACCTCCTCCTCCTTATAGGGAGGAGGTGGTACTCCACTCGCCGGGAGGAGCTGGCGCGGTGGAGGAAGTCGAACCCCAACGCCCCCGGCCTGGCAGTCAGGCCCGCGCCCGGAACTCGGCGGCCCAGTGCTCGGCCCAGGTGAGCGCGTCCCCGGTCCACCGGGAGGCCCCGAGCCGCGCCGGGTCGAAGATCCGCCTCCCCCGGCCGACCGGCCCCACCTTCAGCTCCACCACCAGAAGCCCGATAGCCTCCCGGCGCTGGTAGACGGTCAGCTCCGGCCAGCGCTTCCGGGGTGCGCCGATCAGCTTCCGGATCGTCTCCGGCACCGGGGCCACCCGGGCGGCCTTCGCCCGGACCTCGGCCGCCTCGATCTGGGGGAGCAGGTCCGCCTCGAACTCCGCGAACGACGCCGGGGAGACCTTCCGGGCCTTCGCCAGCGCCTTCCACTCCGCAAGCTGGCCGTTCAGCTCCTCCAGCTCCCGGCGCGCCTCGGCCGCCTTGTCGTCGCTGCCCGGGGAGGCGAACAGGTCGGCCGCGTCGTCGCGCTCCAGGCGGGCCAGGACCAGCTCCTCCACGAACCCCTCCACGGTGACCGTGCGGACGCTGGTCTTCATGCACCCCTTGCACGTGTAGCAGAGATAGCCCCGGTTCTTCAGGACCCGCATGTCCGAGGCGCACAGCGCGCACCGGATCAGGCCGGACAGGACGTGCTTCAGCGCGCTGTCCCGCTGGGTGCGCCGCTTGGGGTCGGTCAGCCGGGCCAGGAGCTTGGCGTACGTGGCCTCATCGTGGATGCCCTTCCACCCGGCCTTGCCGATCACCTGGCCCTGATGCACCCGGAGCCCGGCGTACGCGGGCATCACGCACAACCGCTTGATCTGGGTGAGGTCCCAGCGCAACCCGGCCGCCTGCTTCTCCCAGGTCTCGGCCTCGGCCAGCAACTCGGCACGCTGTGCGGCCGACGTGGAGGGCAACGCGGCCTCTTCCCGGTTACGTCTCACCCGGGCCATCAGCGGCTCGTATCGGGGCGTGAGGATGCCCCGGGCGTTGAAGTCGGCCGCGATGGCGTTGCACGCCTCCCCGGCCAGCACCCGGCGGGCGGCCTCGCGGACGAGGGCGGCCTGTTCGGGGTGCTCCACCTGTTCCACGAACTCGCCCGCGTCGTTGTAGACCCGGCGGAAACCGAACTGGAGCTTCCCGGCGGGCTTCCCGGCGGCGGCACCGCGCCGCTTGCCTCTCAGCGCCCGGTCCGAAATCAGGTTGGACTCTGCGTGCGCGTCCACCCCGTCCGTGGCGAGGATCTTCCAGTCCCGGCCGATCCGGCAGTCGTACGTACGGCCGTGGGACACGATGTAGATCAGGACGCCGCGCTCCCGGATCAGGTCCAGGAACCCGGCCCACTCGGCCAGCTTGCGGCTACCCCGGGACGACTCCCAGAGGATCAACAGCTCACACCCGCCGGACTCGATGTGCGCCAGGAGCTCCGCGAAGTCCTCGCGCTTCTTGCGGGCGAACCGGGACGCGCTCCGGTTGTCGTCCGAGAAGACCCGGCCCAGCGTCCAGCCCTGGTCCTGGATCGCTTCCTGGGCCTCGGTGAGCTGGTCCGCGACGGACTTCCCCCGGTCGTCGGTGCTCTTGCGCCCGTAGATGTCAGCCACAGTCATGACTGTGATGTTTCCACTCATCCCTCTAACTGACAATCTCCGGTTCCAACGTCGCGATCGTCGTCGGCGCGGTGCTGCTGCTGGCCCGCTGGGCCCGGGCCGGCCCCCGGGCGGGCACGGTGCTCTGCGGGCTGGCGCTGGTCGGCTTCGTCGTCCTGGTCCGCCCGTCGCCGAGCGTGGTGCGGGCCGCCACCATGGGCGCGATCGGGTTGGCCGCGCTCGCCGCCGGGCGGCCCCGGGCCGCGTTGCCCGCGTTGAGCGCCGCGGTGGCCGTCCTGGTGCTGGTCGATCCGGAGCTGGCCGGGGACGCCGGGTTCGCGCTCTCCGTCCTGGCCACCGGCGGGCTGCTGCTGCTCGCCCCCGGCTGGCGTGACGCGCTGCGGCGGCGCGGCGTACCGGCCGGGCTGGCCGAGGCGCTGGCCGTCCCGGCCGCGGCGCAGCTCGCCTGCGGGCCGGTGGTGGCCGGGATCTCCGGCACGGTGAGTCTGGTCGCGGTGCCGGCCAACCTGCTGGCGGTGCCGGCCATCGCGCCCGCCACGGTGCTGGGCGTGCTGGCCGCCGCCGTTTCGCCGCTCTGGCCGGCCGGTGCCGAGTTCGCGGCCTGGCTGGCGAGCTGGCCGGCCTGGTGGCTGGTGACGGTGGCCCGGGTCGGGGCACGACTGCCGGCCGGCACCCTGCCCTGGCCCGGTGGGGTGCCGGGGGCGCTGCTGCTGGCCGGGCTGACCGTGGCACTGCTCCTGGCCGCCCGGCGGCCGGTGGTCCGGCGACTGGTGGCGGTCGGTGCCGTCGCGGTGATGCTCGGCACCCTGCCGGTGCGCATCCTCGCCGACGGCTGGCCACCGGCCGGCTGGGTGCTGGTCGGCTGCGCGGTGGGGCAGGGGGACGCGCTGGTCCTGCCGGTGGCAGCCGGCCGGGCCGTGGTCGTCGACGCCGGGCCGGAGCCGGCCCTGGTGGACGGCTGTCTGCGCCGGCTGGGCGTGCGGGAGGTGTCGCTGCTGGTGGTGAGCCACTTCCACGCCGACCATGTGGGTGGGGTGGCCGGGGTGCTGCGGGGCCGGCGGGTGGGCGCGATCGTCACCCCGGCGCTCGCCGAGCCGGCGGCGGGGCGGGCTCTGGTCGCCGCCGCCTCGGGGGCGGTGACGCCGCAGGCGGGGGTGGCGGGGTGGTCGTACCGGGCCGGTGGGGTGGAACTGGTGATCCTCGGCCCGCCGTATCCGCTGCGCGGCACCCGGTCCGACCCGAACAACAACTCACTGGTGGTGCGGGCCACCGTGGCCGGGGTGCGGGTCCTGCTCGCCGGGGACGCCGAGACCGAGGAGCAGCGGGCCCTGCTGGAGCGCTCACCGCCGCAGGCGCTGCGGGCCGAGGTGCTGAAGGTCGCCCACCACGGCAGCGCCTACCAGGATCCGGCGTTTCTGGACGCCGTCCGGCCGGCCGTCGCGGTGGTGCAGGTGGGTGCCGACAACGACTACGGACACCCCAGTCCGTCGGTGCTGGCCTGGTTGGCCCGGGGCGGGGTCCGGGTGCTGCGTACCGACACCGATGGGGACGTGGCGGTGGTCGCCGGGCGGCACGGGCTGGCGGTGGTGGCGCGAGGTCCGGAGCCGGGGACGCGGTGACCCCGGGTTTGGACGGGTCACGGTTCCGGCGGCGGTGCTCGACGGCCTCCGGACCAACCGTCGGGTGCTGGCGTAGACGGCGGGGCCAGGTGCACGCAGGTCGGCGGGGCTGCGGTGACCTGCCCTCCCGCGCTGCGCTGCGGCTGCGCGCAGGGCAGGAGGACGGACAACCGGCCGCGCAGCGAGAAGCATTGCGGCTTGAGCCCGGCAATCGAGATAAATGTCGGGATTTGCGCTGAGTGCGGGGTGTGCCGTCACAGCCGCCGATGACCAGGCCCGATCGCGCCGTGGGGCGTGCCAAGATGGGCGGCGTGACCGCCGCCAGCCTCGCTCCCATTCTGCTCGTCCTCGGCGATGAGGAGCTGCTCGCCACGCGCGCGGTCAGCGAGGCCGTCGCGCGGGCCCGCAGCGTCGACCCCGAGGTGGACGTCCGGGAGTACCAGGGCGGGACGCTGACCCCGGGTGAGATCGCCGAGGCGCTCAGCCCCTCGCTCTTCGGTGGGCGCCGGCTGCTGGTGCTGCGCGCCGGGCAGGACGCCCGTAAGGACCTGGTCACCGCGCTGCTCGCGTACGCCAAGAGCCCCGACCCGGACGTCCAGCTCGTGGTGCTGCACCTGGGTGCCGCCAAGGGCAAGGCGTTCGCCGACGGGCTCAAGGCGGCGGGTGCCACCGTGGTGCCCGCGATGAAGCTCAAGGGGCACCGCGAGCGGGTCGCCTTCGTCCGGGACGAGATCCGCCGTGGCGGTGGCAGGTGCTCCGAGGACGCGGCCGAGGCGCTGATCGCCGCCGTCGGCGGCGACCTGCGGGAGCTGGCCGCCGCCTGCTCGCAACTGCTCGCCGACACCGACGGGCGGATCGGCGCGGACACCGTCGCCCGGTACTACCGGGGCCGGGTGGAGGTGACCGGCTTCACGGTCGCCGACGCGACGATGATCGGGGACGTCCCGGCGGCGCTGGAGGCGCTGCGCTGGGCGCTGCATGTCGGGGTCGACCCGGTGCCGATCGCCGACGCCCTCGCCGACGGTGTCCGCACCGTGGCCCGGGTGGCCGCCGCCGGGCGGGGTGACCCGTACCAGCTCGCCAGCAGCCTCGGCATGCCCGCCTGGAAGATCAAGAACGCCCAGCAGCGGGCCCGGGGCTGGACCCCGGAGGGCCTGGTCGAGGCGATGCGGGTGGCCGCCGAGTGCAACGCGGCGGTCAAGGGCGGTGCGGACGACCGGGCGTACGCCCTGGAGAAGGCGGTCTTCTCGGTCGCGGCCGCCCGGCGGGGCGGCGCCCGGTGACCGGCCCCACCCGTACGGCGTGGAGCACCGTGCCGGCCGAGGAGGAGCGGTACCGGCCGCTCTACGCTCGGGCGCTCGGACTGCGCTTCGTCAACCCGGGTGGGGTGCTCTGCTTCGTCTTCTTCGAGGGCGCCGTGGCGCTCGCCGTGCTGCTCGCCCTGGCCGAGCTGGTGAGCTGGTGGGCCGTGCCGGTGTTGCCGCTCGCCGTCGCGGTGATGGTGAAGTTCAACGACCTGGTGGTCGAACGGGTGGTGCGGTCGGCGGCACTCGTCCCGGAGCAGGAGCGGGACCGGTTCCGCCGGCAGGTGGAGCCCGTGGTCGGCAGGGCCCGGGTGCCCCGGACCCTGCCCGGCGTCGTGGTCGCCACCGAGGTGGTGCCCGGCCCGTCGGGGGACCGACGGTCGGGGCCGTCAGTGGCGCGTGGCCTCGCCCGGCCGGGCGGGAACCACGACGCCTGATTCGCTCCGACGATCCGTTGCCGCCCCGGCCCGGTCTCCGGCTCCGGCCTACCGGCAGGTCGGCCCTGATCCGGTGGACGCATCGCCCCCGGTCCGGTGGACGTGGACAGCCGGAAGCCCCGGGGCGGTGGCCCCGGGGCTTCCGGTCGGGTCTGGAGGTCGCTCGGTCAGACCGAGAGCGAGCCGACGCGCTTGGCGATCGCCGACTTCCGGTTCGCCGCCTGGTTGGCGTGGATGACGCCCTTGCTGGCGGCCTTGTCCAGCTTGCGGGCGGCCTCACGCATGAGGACGGCGGCCTTCTCGGCGTCGCCGGCCTCCGCAGCCTCGTGGAACTTCCGGATGGCGGTCTTCAGCGACGACTTGACCGACTTGTTACGCAGCCGGCGCTTCTCGTTCTGCCGGTTGCGCTTGATCTGGGACTTGATGTTCGCCACGCGACAGCCTCGTCTTGATAGCTCGGGTTTCGGTCTGCTTCAGCGCGCGACAAGCATGCGTCATCGCTGCGCGAAGAGCCAGGTTACCAGGTCCGTCGGGACGAGCCAAAACGGCTCACGCCCAGCCCCGCCGGTCGGCCAGCCAGCCGAGCGCCTGCTCGCCGCTGAAGCGCTGGTGCGCCCGCAGGTACGGGGAGACCGGCGGGGCGGGGGCGGTCCCGGCGGCCGGCCCCACCACACCCGGCGGTACGACGGCGGCCGAGGTCAGGAAGTACCCGGCCAGCGCGGCCAACGTCACATCCAGGGCGTCCGGTGGGGCGTCGGTCGCAGTCGGGTGGGCGGCGAAGAGCGCGTCCACCGGCAGCCCGCCGGCGTACCCGGTGAGCAGCAGGCCGACCAGGTCGAACCAGGCGGGGCCGTGGCAGAGCCAGTTCCAGTCGCAGAACCAGGCCCGGCCGCCGGCGTCCAGCAGCACGTTGTCCACCCGCAGGTCGCCGTGGGTCAGACCACGTCCGGCGGCGGCGTACCCGGGCAGGCGGGACTCCAGCGTGACCAGGTCGGACAGCCGGTCCCGGGCCGCCTGGGGCGCGGGCGGCATCGGCTCCCGGCCGGCGGCCACCTCGCCCCACCACAGGACGTCGTCGCGGATCAGGTCGGCCAGGTGCGGCAGGCCCAGCGTGACCAGCCCGGCGGGCGGCTCGGCCAGGGCGGCGGCGATCTCGGCGTACCCGGCGAGGACGGCGTCCAGTTCGCCGGGGGTCCAGGGCAGGCGCGGCATCCGCCCGTCGATCGCGTCCAGGCACAGCGCGCGCCAGCCGGCGGCGTCCAACGCCCACCGGGGGCGGGGGGCCGGCAGGCCGGCGGGGAGCCGGGCGAGGACAGCGGCCTCCCGGGCGTACCAGTCGGCGAGGTGGCCCTGGCGGGCCAGGTCGGCGGCCTTGACGAAGACGCTGCCCCCGTCGGCGGTCTCCAGCACGGCGGCGAACCCGCCGGTGAAGCCGGCCCCGGCGGTCCGTGCCGCCACCACGGGCACCCCCAGTCGGGCGGTGACCGCCTCGCGCAGCCCGGCCGGCAGCGCCGACCAGTCGGGCCGTACGGCTGTCGCGTGGTACGGCACGGGGATCGCGGGCACGTCACCATGCTGCCCTGCCGGCACGCCCCCGCGCAGCCGGGCCCCGCGGGCGTCTGTCGTACCGCGTTGGCAGCATCCGTCCCGTGCATGTGGACGAGTTCTGGACGTTGATCGAGAGGTCCGCCGCCGTCGCCGCCGACCCCGACGAGCGGCTGGCCTGGCTCACCGACCGCCTGGCCGAGCGGCCCGTCGGCGAGGTGGTGGACTTCGCCGTTCGGCTCGATGAGCTACGGGGCCTGGTCGACACCTGGCGACACTGGGGCGCGGCGCTGCTGATCTGCGGCGGCCTCTGCTCGGACGACGGCTTCCACTACTTCCAGGCCTGGGTGGTCGGGCTCGGCCGGTCGGTCTTCGAGCGGGTCGTCGACGACCCGGACGCGCTCGCCGACGTCCCGCAGGTGCGTCGACTGGCCGGGCGTGGCCCGCGTGAGTGGGCGGAGGACGAGTGGCCGGAGTGGGAGTGCCTGGACTACGTCGCGGACGAGGCGTACGAACGGGTCACCGGTGAGGAGGGCTTGGACGAGGCCGTCGAGGCCCGAGGGCGGGAGCTGAGTTCCTCGCCCGATCCCACCGACGAGCGGTGGGACCTCGGCGACCGGGTCGAGCTGGCCCGCCGGTACCCGCGACTCGTCGCCATCTTCCCGCTGCCGGGTCGGGGTCGGGAGTGGGTCTGGGAGACTGCCAGGCCATGAGGACCGACGACTTCTGGCACCTGATCGACCAGGCCCGGACCGGTGCCGGGGGCGAGCCCGAGGCGGTCGCCGCCCGCGCGGTCGCCCTGCTCGCCGAGCGTGACCCGGAGGAGATCGTCGGGTACGCCCACCACCAGCGGCGGGTGCTCGCCGCCTCGTACCGGGTCGACCTGTGGGGCGCGGCCTACCTGATCAACGGCGGCGCCTCCGACGACGGCTTCGAGTACTTCCGGGGCTGGCTGATGACCCAGGGCCGGGCGGTCTTCGCCAGGGCGGTCGGCGACCCCGACTCGCTGGCGGAGCTGCCGCGCGTCCGGGCCGCCGCGCTCAGCGGCGAGGAGTTCGAGTGCGAGGACATGCTGGCGGTGCCCTGGCAGGCGTACCGGAAGGCGACCGCGACCGAACTGCCGGCGGAGCGCGACCCGGTCGCGGTGCCGGACCTCAACGACTTCTGGGACTTCGACGACGAGGACGAGGCCCGCCGGCGGCTGCCCCGGCTGGCGGCGCTCTTCGTCGAGCCGCCGGCCGAGTGAGTGTCGAACCGCCGGCGGAGTGGGTGGGGCGGCCGGCGCAGTGGTCGCCCTCGCCGGGCGGCCACCCGCAGTGGCCGGCCCTCCGCCGGGCGGCCACCGGCCGGTCGCGTACCCGCGCCGTCGGGCCGCACGGCCGCTGCGGGCGCCGGCCGGCCCGGCGCGGGTCGGGGGCACCCCCAGGAGTGATCGGACCGCTTCCCGAGCGACGTGGGAGCATAGAGGGGGCCGGCGGCGCGTCGGCCCGCTCACGTCAGCCGACCAGAACGGACCGCTGTGCCACCGACGCTCGATCCCGGCGCGAACGCTCCTGGTGCCACCGACCCGGCGCGCATCAGGAACTTCTGCATCATCGCCCACATCGACCACGGGAAGTCGACCCTGGCCGACCGGATGCTGCAGCTCACCGGTGTGGTCGATCCCCGGCAGATGCGCGCGCAGTACCTCGACCGGATGGACATCGAGCGCGAGCGTGGCATCACCATCAAGAGCCAGGCCGTCCGGATGCCGTGGACCATCCGGGAGGGCGACCGGGCCGGTGAGCAGGCCGTGCTCAACATGATCGACACCCCGGGCCACGTCGACTTCACCTACGAGGTGTCCCGCTCGCTGGCCGCCTGCGAGGGCGCGATCCTGCTGGTCGACGCCGCTCAGGGGATCGAGGCACAGACGCTGGCCAACCTCTACCTGGCGCTCGAGAACGACCTGCACATCATCCCGGTGCTCAACAAGATCGACCTGCCGGCCGCCCAGCCCGAGAAGTACGCCGAGGAGCTGGCCCACCTGATCGGCGGCGATCCGGCGGACTGCATCAAGGTCTCCGGCAAGACCGGCGCGGGCGTGCCGTACCTGCTCGACGAGATCGTCCGGCAGTTCAGGCCGCCGGTCGGCGACGCCGAGGCGCCCGCCCGGGCGATGATCTTCGACTCGGTGTACGACGTCTACCGGGGCGTGGTCACCTACGTCCGGGTGATCGACGGGCGGATCAGCGCCCGTGACCGGATCAAGATGATGTCCACCGCCGCGGTGCACGAGCTGCTGGAGATCGGTGTCATCTCGCCGGAGATGGTGAAGGCCGACGCGCTCGGCGTCGGCGAGGTGGGCTACCTGATCACCGGCGTGAAGGACGTCCGGCAGTCCCGGGTCGGTGACACGGTCACCATCAACTCCCGGCCGGCGACCGAGGCCCTGGGCGGCTACAAGGACCCGAAGCCGATGGTCTACTCGGGCCTCTACCCGATCGACGGCTCGGACTACCCGAACCTGCGCGACGCGCTCGACAAGCTCAAGCTCAACGACGCGGCGCTGGTGTACGAGCCGGAGACCTCGGGCGCGCTCGGGTTCGGCTTCCGTTGCGGCTTCCTCGGCCTGCTGCACCTGGAGATCATCCGGGAGCGGCTGGAGCGTGAGTTCAACCTGGATCTCATCTCGACCGCGCCCAACGTGGTCTACCGGGCCATCCAGGAGGACGGCGAGGAGGTCGTGGTCACCAACCCGAGCGAGTACCCGACCGGCAAGATCGCCGAGGTGTACGAGCCGACGGTGCGGGCCACCGTGCTCACCCCGAACGACTACGTCGGCGCGGTGATGGAGCTCTGTCAGGGCCGCCGGGGCAACCTGCTGGGCATGGACTACCTCTCCGCCGACCGGGTGGAGCTGCGCTACACGCTGCCCCTGGCGGAGATCATCTTCGACTTCTTCGACCAGCTCAAGAGCCGGACGAAGGGGTACGCGTCGCTGGACTACGAGCCCTCCGGCGAGCAGGCGTCCGACCTGGTCAAGGTGGACATCCTCCTGCACGGCGAGCCGGTGGACGCGTTCAGCGCGATCGTGCACAAGGACAAGGCGTACTCGTACGGCACCACGATCGCCGCGAAGCTGCGCAACCTGATCCCGCGCCAGCAGTTCGAGGTGCCGATCCAGGCTGCGATCGGCAGCCGGGTGATCGCCCGGGAGACCATCCGCGCCATCCGCAAGGACGTCCTCGCCAAGTGCTACGGCGGTGACATCAGCCGTAAGCGCAAGCTGCTGGAGAAGCAGAAGGAAGGCAAGAAGCGGATGAAGATGGTCGGCCGGGTGGAGGTTCCCCAGGAGGCCTTCATCGCCGCCCTCTCCTCCGACTCCGGGGACGGCAAGGCGCCCGGCAAGAAGTAGCGTCCGCCGACACGACGAGTCACGGCCGGCACCTCCCGACAGGGCGGGTGTCGGCCGCTTCCGGTCCGCGCTCCCAGCGTCCTCCCAGTTTTCCCAGGTTGTCCTCAGCCGCTCGATGACCCCGTCGGTGCGGCTCGACATCCCCTCTGAACTGCGATTTGCCTGCACCGGGAGTAAGCGACGCGGGCCGGGTGGATCGACGTCGGACGACGCCCGGGCGGGTGAGTCGGTTTGGGATTCGGCGGGTTCGGGAACCTATCGACCACGACAGGAACCACACATCGTGTGACATACCTAGAGAAGGAGGACGGTCGTGGAGTTCACCGTCTGGGGCATCATCACCGCCATCGTGGTCGGTCTCATCGTCGGCGCTCTGGGCCGCCTGGTCGTGCCGGGGCGCCAGAACATGCCGATCTGGCTGCACATGCTGATCGGTATCGGTGCCGCTCTGCTGGGTACGGTGCTCGCCCGTGCCATGGGCATCGCGACCGAGACCGCCGGCATCGACTGGGGCGAGCTGCTGGTGCAGGTCGTGCTCGCCGCCATCGCCGTGGCCCTGGTGGCCGGCGTGGGTCGCCGCCGCAGCGTCACCCACCGGTAAGCAGCCGAAACGTTCGTCGAACGGGCGTCCGACCGTCAGGTCGGACGCCCGTTGCGCGTACCCGCGGGGTGGCTCGCGGGTCTGCCCCACACCTCGCCGGCTGCGGTACGGTCGCCTCGCCCGTCGCCACCCCTGTCGTAAAGGAATTTTTCCTACTAGGGTGCGGCAGAGAAGGTTAGTGCCAGACGGCGCGAGGGAGAAGTGGCGTGAACAGGTGGAAGCGGCTGGCTCCGGTCACCGCCGTCGTGGCCTCGGCCGCGATGGTGCTCGCCGGATGCGGAGGCTCGGGCGACGACGAGGCGGCCGACAACAGCAAGCTGACGGTCTGGATGATGGGCGAGGGGAGCGACGCCCAGACGAAGTTCCTCGACGGCGTCGAGACCGAGTTCCGGCAGAAGCACCCCGACACCGACGTGGTGGTGCAGTACATCCCCTGGCTGGAGGCGCCGAAGAAGTTCCAGGCGGCGCTCGCCGGCGGTGAGGGCCCGGACGTCACCGAGCTCGGCAACACCGAGACCCAGGGCTGGGCCGCCCAGGAGGCGCTCGCCGACGTCAGCGGCCGGATGTCCGGCTGGGCCGAGAGCAAGGACATCCTGCCCGACCTCGTGAAGAACGCGCAGCTCGACGGCAAGCAGTACGGCGTCCCGTGGTACGCCGGCGTCCGCGCCATCTACTACCGCACCGACTGGTTCGCCGAGGCCGGCGTGCAGCCGCCGAAGAACTGGGAAGAGCTGGTCGCCGCCGCCAAGGCGGTGCAGGCCAAGAAGCCGGGCACCTACGGCATCGCCCTGCCCGGCAACTCCGAGCTGCCCTTCTACTCCTTCCTCTGGGGCGCCGGCGGCGAGATCGCCACCAACCAGGGCGGCAGCTGGAAGTCCGGTTACACCACGCCGGAGGCCCAGAAGGCGGTCAAGTTCTGGACCGACATGGTGACCGTGCACAAGATCGCACCGCCGGCCGCCGCCGGCTGGAACGAGATCGACGCCCGTACCCAGTTCGCCACCGGCAAGGCGGCGATGGCCTTCGGGGGCAGCTGGCAGGCCGGCGCGATCAAGAAGGACAACCCCGAGATCGAGAAGGTCTGGGGCACCTTCCCCATCCCCGGCCCGGACGGCAGGCCGGCCCCGGCCTTCGCCGGTGGCTCGGACATCGCCCTCTGGCAGGACAGCAAGAAGCAGGACCTGGCCTGGGACTACCTGACCGTCCTGCTGAACAAGAAGAACGCGCAGAGCTTCGCCGGCAGCCTCGGCTTCTTCCCGGTCTACTCGGACCTGGTCGCCAGCGGTGACTACGCCAACGACAAGCTGATGGCGGCGTTCGCCACCACCATGCAGAACACCAAGGTCACCCCGCTCACCCCGAAGTGGGTCGAGGTCAGCCGGACCAAGACGGTGACCCAGGCGATGAACAGTTCCGTGATGAAGGGGCAGAAGACGGTCGAACAGGCCACCACCGACGCGGCCGCCGAGATGGAAAGCATCCTCAACGCCAAGTGACCACGCTGACCGAGGACACCGGGACGGCCGCCGCGCGGGAGACCCCCGCGCGGCGGCGGCCCCGCGTGGACCGCCTGCCGTATCTGCTCCTGCTGCCCTGCCTGGTGGTCGTCGGGGTGCTGCTGCTCTGGCCGCTGGGCCAGGTGGTGGCGATGTCGTTCTACAAGCTGGACAGCGTCCGGCAGTTGCGCGGCGACCGCGAGTGGCCCTGGGTCGGGCTGGCCAACTACACCCAGATCCTCGCCGACCCGTTCTTCCGTACGGTGCTGCGCAACACGGTGCTGTTCGCCGCGGCGAACGTGGCGCTGACGATGATCCTCGGCACCCTGGTCGGGCTCCTGCTCAACCGGCTCGGCAGGAAGATGGCCACCTTCGTGGCGAGCTGCGTGATGCTCGCCTGGGCGACGCCGGCGCTGACCGGCACCATCGTCTGGAAGTGGATCTTCGACGACACCAGCGGCCTGGTCACCTGGCTGTTCAACAAACTGCCCGACGGGCTGTCGCAGGCGCTTTTCGGGCAAAGCGACTGGACCGGCTACGGCTGGTTCAACTCCCCGCTGCTCTTCTTCGCCATCCTGACCCTGGTGGTGGTCTGGCACTCGTTCCCGTTCATCGCGGTGAGCGTGCTGGCCGGGCTGAAGAGCGTGCCGAGCGAGCTGCACGAGGCGGCCCGGGTCGACGGCGCCGGCCCGTGGAAGGTGTTCTGGAAGATCACCTTCCCACTGCTGCGACCGGTCTTCGGCATCCTGGTGGTGCTCTCCACCATCTGGGACTTCAAGGTCTTCACCCAGCAGTTCGTGCTGGCCGGCGGCACCCAGGACCGGCCCACGTTCATGCTCTCCATCTATTCGTACGCCGAGGCGTTCTCGCCGCCGCCCAAGTACGGCGTGGGCTCGGCGATCGCGGTCATCCTCACGCTGATCCTGCTGGTGGTGACCGGTCTCTACGTCCGGATGGTGCTCAGGCAGGAGGACGAGTAGTGAAGAAGGTCGCCCTCAACGGCGCGGGCCTGCTCGTGGCGCTCTTCGCGGCGTTCCCCGTCTACTGGATGATCGCCACGTCGCTGAAGCCGAACGAGGAGATCTTCTCGACCACGCCGCGACCGGTGCCGGCCGAGCCGACGCTGGCGCACTACCGGGAGATCCTCACCGGCAACCTGATCCCCGGCGTGACCTTCGCCGACTTCTTCCTCAACAGCGCCATCGTCGCGGTGAGCACGGTGCTGCTCAGCGGCCTGGTCGCGCTGCTGGCCGCCACCGCGGTGGCCCGGTTCCGGTTCAAGCTGCGCACCAGTTTCCTGATCATGCTGCTGGTGGTGCAGATGATCCCGCTGGAGGCGCTGGTCATCCCGCTGTTCCTGATGATCCAGCGGCTCGGCCTCTACAACACCCTGCCCAGCCTGATCCTGACGTACCTGGGCTTCTCGTTGCCCTTCGCGATCTGGATGCTGCGCGGTTTCGTCGCCGCGGTGCCCAGAGAACTGGAGGAGGCAGCGGCTATCGACGGGGCCAGCCGCGCGCAGACCTTCCGCCGGATCCTCTTCCCGCTGGTCGCGCCCGGACTCGTGGCGACCAGCATCTTCTCCTTCATCACCGCCTGGAACGAGCTGATCTTCGCGTTGACCTTCGTCAACGACCAGGACCGCTACACCCTGCCAGTGGCGATGACGTTCTTCTTCGGCCGCGACGACACCGCCTGGGGTTCGGTGATGGCCGCCTCGACGCTCTTCACCCTTCCGGTGATCGTCTTCTTCCTGCTGGTGCAGCGCCGGATGGTCTCCGGGCTGGTCGCCGGCGCGGTCAAGGGCTGACTAGGCTCTCGGCCATGACGGGCAGGGTGGCGGCGGTGAACCTCGGCTTGGTGACCGAGGCGGAGTGGGCGGGCGACGCGAGCGGCCGCAGCGGGATCGACAAGCGACCGGCCGACGGGCCGGTGCCGGTGCGCTTCGCCGGGGTCGCCGGCGACTTCATCGGGGAGCGGGCCCACCACGGCGGCCCCGACCAGGCGGTCTACGCGTACGCGGCGGAGGACGCCGAGTGGTGGTCGGCGGAGTTGGGCCGCACCGTCGCGCCCGGCGGCCTCGGCGAGAACCTGACCACCTGGGCGGTGGACGTGACCGGCGCGGTGATCGGCGAGCGGTGGGCGGTCGGCTCGGCCGTCCTCCAGGTGACCAAGCCGCGTACCCCGTGTGCCACCTTCGCCGGCTTCTGGGGCGTACCCGACCTGATCAAGCGGTTCACCGCCCGGGCGGCGCCCGGGGCGTACCTGCGGGTGCTGCGCGAGGGGGAGATCGGCGCGGGTGACCCGGTCGAGGTGCTGGACCGGCCCGCGCACGGCGTCACCATCGGCGAGGTGTTCCGGGCGATGAGCCTGGAGCCCGAGCTGCTGCCCCGGCTGCTCGACGCCACCGACCTGCCCGAGCCGGTGCTGGAGAAGGTCCGCCGCCGGGTGGCCGGCGCCCGCCCCTGATCAGCGCTCGGCGAAGACCTCCGCCAGCACCTGCGCCTCGGCCGAACGGCCGCCGGAGACCCTGGTCCAAATGCCGTCCTCGGCGGTCCACTCCTGGCCGGCGAAACGGACCCGCTTCACCCCGTGGTCGGTGGCGTGCGACACCAGCCAGTGCGCGTACCGCCAGCCGTCGCGGGGGTCGGCGGCCGGCACGGTGAGCCCGGTCAGTTCGGCCGCCGGGCCGGCCCCGGCCAGCCCCCAGTCCAGCGTGAGGCCGCGGGTCAGCGCGGCGGCCGCCGCCTCGCCCCGCATCGCGGGCGTACGGCCCACGGTGCAGGCCACCGCGCCGGTCGCCTCGCCGAGCAGGGCGCGGGTCAGCACCTCCGACTCGTCCGCCCACTTCTGGTACGCGGTGGGGTAGGCCGACCGCTGGACGGCCTGCGCCGCGTCGGTGACCCGCATCTTCTCCCAGCCGCGCACCTTCTTCAGCGCGGCGTAGAACCGGTTTGCCGCGTACCGCTGGTCCTGGATCTGCGCCGGGGTGCCCCAGCCCTGGCTGGGTCGCTGCTGGAAGAGGCCGAGCGAGTCCCGGTCACCGTACGAGAGGTTGCGCAGGCCCGACTCCTGGTACGCGGTGGCCAACGCCACGACCACGGCCCGCTCGGGCATCTCGCGCTGGATGCCGATCGCGGCGATCGTGGCGGCGTTGGCCATCTGGTCGGCGTCGAGCAGCACCCTGCCGTCGGCCTGGACGGTGCAGGTGCGGCTCGCGATGGGAATCCGCAGGCCGCTTCCGACGAGTTGTCGGACGGCGTAGACGCCGAGCAGGGCGATCACCGCGACCACGACACCGGCTGCCACGATTGCCCGATTCCGCACCCGCACCTCCTGTTTCACGGTCCCCAAGCGTACGTCCCGAAAACCCGAACGGGGTCGGCCGACCGGTTCACGTTCCCGGGAGCAACGGCGCGAAACGGGATCAGTCCACCGGCACCCAGGCCGCCTTCCTCTTCTCCCGGAAGGCCAGCACGCCCTCGCGGCCCTCGTCCGAGAGGAAGTAGCCGGTGGAGATCGCGGAGAGCCCGGCGATCTCGGCGCGCAGGTCGGTGACGGCCGGGCGGCGCAGCAGATCCTTCGCCCCGGCGAGGGCCTTCGGCGCGCCGCGCACCAGCGAGGCGCAGTACCGCCGCACCGCCTCGTCCAGCCCGTCGGCCGGCACCGCGGCGGTCGCCAGGCCGATCTCGGCGGCCCGCCGGCCGTCGAAGGTGTCCCCGGTCAGGTACAGCTCGGCCGCCGCGCGCGAATGCAGCCGGGGCAGCACGGTGGCGGAGATGACCGCCGGGACCACCCCGATCCGCACCTCGGTGAAGGCGAACGTCGCATCCTCGGCACAGACCGCCAGGTCCGCCGCCGCGATCAGGCCCAGCCCGCCGGCGCGCGCCGGACCGGCCACCTTCGCCAGCACCGGCTTCGGGCACTCCCAGACCGCCGCCAGCACGTCGCCGAGCATCCCGGCGGGCACCGTGCCGCTGGCGTACGCGGCCGCCGTCTCCTTGAGGTCCGCGCCGGAGCAGAAGACCGGGCCGGTGTGGTCGAGCACGATCACCCGGACCGCCTCGTCGGCGACCGCCGCGGCGATCCCGTCCAGCAGTTCGGTCATCAGCGGGGTGGAGAGCGCGTTGCGGTTGTGCGGGCTGTCCAGGGTGAGCGTGGTCACCCCACGGGCCGTGGCGACCCGTACGAGGCGGTCGGGAGAGGTCATGCCGGGCACACTAGTGTCCATGCCCGGCGTCCTTCCAGATGGCGAGACCGTCCCCGCCGACGGCGCGCTGCCCGCCACCGCCCTGCGCGCGGTCGGCGCGCGCGGCTTCGGCGTGTACGTGCACGTCCCGTTCTGCGCCAGCCGCTGCGGCTACTGCGACTTCAACACGTACACCGCCGCCGAGCTGGGTGGCGGCGCGGACCGCGAGTCGTACGCGGACACCGTGCTCGCCGAGCTGGCACTCGCCGGCCGGGTGCTCGGCGACGCCCGGCCGCCCCGGGTGGACACCGTCTTCGTCGGCGGCGGCACCCCGACCCTGCTGCCTGCGGACGACCTGGCCCGGATCCTCGACGGCATCGACCGCACCTGGGGGCTGGCCGCCGACGTCGAGGTGACCACCGAGGCCAACCCGGAGTCGGTGACCCCGGAGTCGCTGAAGACCCTGCGGGCGGCCGGGTACACCCGGATCTCGCTGGGCATGCAGTCCGCCGCCCCCGGCGTGCTGGCGGTGCTGGACCGCACGCACCGCGCCGGGCGGGCCGTCGCCGCCGCCCGGGAGGCGCGCGACGCCGGGTTCGACCACGTCAACCTGGACCTGATCTACGGCACACCGGGGGAACGCGCGGAGGACTTCGCCGCCTCGCTGGACGAGGTCGTCGCCGCCGGGGTCGACCACGTCAGCGCGTACGCCCTGATCGTGGAGGACGGCACCCGGCTCGCCGCCCGGATGCGCCGGGGCGAGTTGCCGTACCCCTCGGACGACGTGGCGGCGGACCGCTACTTGGCCGCCGAACAGGCCCTCGACGCGGCAGGTTTCGCCTGGTACGAGGTGTCGAACTGGGCCCGGTCCGAGGCGGCCCGGTGCCGGCACAACCTGCTCTACTGGACCGGTGCGGACTGGTGGGGCCTCGGCCCGGGGGCGCACAGCCATGTCGGTGGGGTGCGGTGGTGGAACGTCAAACATCCCGCCGCGTACGCGAAGCGCCTCGCCGTGGGGGAGTCACCCGGCCTGGCCCGGGAGGTCCTGACCGCCGATGAGGCGCACATGGAGGACGTGATGCTGCGGCTGCGGCTCGCCTCCGGTCTGCCGCTGGACACCCTGGCCGCAGCCGGGCGGGCGGGGGCCGACCGGGCACTCGCCGGGGGCCTGCTCGATCCGGCCGCGTACGCGGCGGGGCGGGCCGTGCTCACGCTGCGCGGTCGGCTGCTCGCCGACGCGGTCGTCCGCGACCTGCTGCCCTAGGCGCGGTGTCGCGACCTGTCGCCTCTGGTAGGGCCCGGCCGGCCGGGGGAGCGGCCGGCCGGTGCTCACTTCACGAAGTTGCCGGACATCGGGTAGCGGTAGACGACACCCTCGGTGGCCTTCACGCCGCCGATGATGCCGAAGATGATCGGCACCAGCGCGGTGATCATCGGGACGAAGAAGAGGATTCCGCAGGTGACCAGGGCGAGGACGTAGCCGATCACGTTGGCGATCGCCCAGGTGATCTGGAAGTTCAGCGCGGGCAGCGCGTGCGCCCGAACGGTGGGCGACTGCTGGCCCTTGGCGGAGTTCGCGATCAGCGGCGCCACCCAGCCGAGCAGGCCACCGCTGACGATCACGCCGACCGGGCCGCCGAAGTGCGCGATGAGCGCCCAGGTCTTGTCGTCGCTGGTGGTGTAGCCGCCACCAGGAGCGCCGTACGCGCCGCCGGTGGGGTGGCCGGCGCCCTTCGGGTCGTAGCCCCCGGGTGGGGGATAACCGCCCGGCGGGGGGTAGCCGCCCGTCGGCGGCTGGTCACCGGTGGGTGGCGGATAGCCGCCGGGCGGGGGATACCCGCCCGCGCCCGGTGCCCCGGACAGTGGTGCGGTGGGCGGCTCGTGGGAGGAGCCGAAGGGGGCGGTCGGTTCGTCCGGCCCGCCCGCGCCGGGAGGGCGAGGTGGTTCAGTCATGCACGTCACGGTAGGTGCTGTCCGCAACGGTGCACCAGAGCGACACCGCCCGAGGTTGTCCGGCTGATCGGCTCTACCGTGGCGGTCCGGTCGGCGGGCCGCACCCGTGGTCCGTCGCTGATCATCGCGTCGGCGGGGACGCCGACGTAGACTGGCACTCGGTACAGTCGAGTGCCAGAGCGTCGGCCGCCCGTGCGGTCCGGTGGCGCCAGCCCCGGTGCCCGACTGCTCCGGGCCGACGCGCGTGGAGGAGGTGGGGAGATGGGTCTCGACGACCGCAAGCTCGCCGTGCTGCGTGCGATCGTCGAGGACTACGTCGCCACGCAGGAGCCGGTCGGCAGCAAGGCCCTGGTCGAGCGGCACCAGCTCGGCGTCTCGCCGGCCACCGTCCGCAACGACATGGCGGTGCTGGAGGAGGAGGGCTACATCCGGCAGCCGCACACCAGCGCCGGCCGGGTGCCCACCGACCGTGGCTACCGCCTCTTCGTCGACCGGCTCTCCCGGGTCAAGCCGCTCAGCCCGGCCGAGCGCCGGGCGATCGAGCGCTTCCTGGTCGGCGCGGTCGACCTGGACGACGTGGTGCACCGCACCGTCCGGCTGCTCGCCCAGCTCACCCGGCAGGTCGCCGTGGTGCAGTACCCGAGCCTGGCCCGTTCCTCGGTGCGCCACCTGGAGCTGGTGCCGATCTCCACCACCCGGCTGATGCTCGTCATGATCGCCGACACCGGCCGGGTCGAGCAGCGGCTGGTCGAGCTGCCCGCGCCGATCCCCGCCGACCACGTCACCGACCTGCGCCGGCTGGTCAACGAGAAGCTGGTCGGCAGCCGGCTGTCGGAGACCCCGCCGCTGGTCCAGGCGCTGGTGGAGGAGTCGTCCCCGCAGTTGCGCCCGGCCATGACCACGCTCTCCACCGTGCTGCTGGAGACGCTGGTCGAGCGGCACGAGGAGCGCATCGCGCTGGCCGGCACCGCCAACCTGACCCGGGGCGGCCTGCTCGACTTCCAGGGCTCGCTGCGTCCCATCCTGGAGGCGCTGGAGGAGGAGGTCGTGCTCCTCAAGCTGATCGGCGAGGCCGAGCCGAGCACCACCCGGGTGCTCATCGGCGACGAGAACGAGGTCGACAACCTGCGCGCCGCCTCCGTGGTCAGCACCGGGTACGGACCGGGCGCGACCATCGTCGGTGGCCTCGGGGTGCTCGGCCCGACCCGGATGGACTACCCCGGCACCATCGCCACGGTGAGGGCCGTGGCACGCTACGTGGGCGAGCTGCTGGCCCAGAACTGATCCAGGGCAGGGGCCGATGGCCGGCTCCGGCCGACGACCGGCGCAACGCGAGACGAAACATGAGGACACCGAACGCAGTGGCCAGGGACTACTACGGCATTCTCGGCGTGAGCCGGGAGGCCTCCGACGACGAGATCAAGCGCGCCTACCGCAAGCTGGCGCGGCAGTTCCACCCGGACGTCAATCCGGATCCGGAGGCACAGGAGAAGTTCAAGGACATCAACGCCGCGTACGAGGTCCTCTCGGACGACCGGAAGCGGCAGATCGTCGACCTGGGGGGTGACCCGCTGGCCCCGGGCGGCGGTGGCGCGGGCCCGGGCGGTCCGGGCGGGGCCGGCCCGTTCGTCGGGTTCCAGGACATCATGGACGCCTTCTTCGGCGGCGCCGGTGGCGCCGGTCGGGGGCCGCGTCCGCGTACCCGGCCGGGGGCCGACGCGATCCTCCGCCTGGAGCTGGACCTGCACGAGACCGCGTTCGGCGTCGAGGCGCCGATCACCGTCGACACCGCCGTGCTCTGCACCACCTGCTCCGGCGCGGGCACCGCGGCCGGCACCCACCTGGCCACCTGCGAGGCGTGCGGCGGCCGGGGCGAGGTGCAGTCGGTGCAGCGGACCTTCCTGGGCCAGGTGGTCTCCGCCCGGCCGTGCACGGTCTGCCAGGGCTACGGCACCACCATCCCGCACCCCTGCCCGACCTGTGCCGGGGACGGCCGGGTGCGGACCCGCCGCTCGCTGACCGTCAAGATCCCCGCCGGGGTCGAGGACGGGATGCGGATCCGCCTCGCCCAGCAGGGTGAGGTCGGCCCGGGTGGCGGCCCGGCCGGCGACCTCTATGTGGAGATCCACGAGCGGCCGCACGACGTGTACTCCCGCAAGGGCGACGACCTGCACTGCCGGGTCACCGTGCCGATGACCGCCGCCGCGCTCGGTACCCGGCTGACCATCAAGACCCTCGACAGCGAGGAGACGGTCGACGTCAAGGCCGGCACCCAGCCCGGCAGCACGCTGCGGCTGCGCGCCCGTGGCGTGCCGCACCTGCGCGGCACCGGCCGGGGCGACCTCTACGTCCACCTCGACGTGCGGACTCCGACCAAGCTCGACGCCGACCAGGAGAAGATGCTGCGCGACTTCGCCAAGACCCGGGGCGAGGAGGTCGCCGAGCTGACCAAGCAGGGCGGCTTCTTCTCCCGGATGCGCGACGCCTTCAACGGGCACGCCTGAGGTGTCCGCGCCGCTGTTCCTGGTCGACACGCTGCCCACCGGCGACTCGCTGACCCTGGACGGTCCGGAGGGGCACCACGCGGCCACCGTGCAGCGGCTGCGCGTCGGCGAGGAGCTGTTGCTGGCCGATGGTCGGGGCGGCACGGCCACCGCGGTGGTCCGTGCCGTCGGCCGGGGCACCCTCGACCTCACCGTCACCTCCCGGGGGTACGTCGACGCGGACGTCCCCCGGCTGGTGGTGGTGCAGGGCATCGCCAAGGGTGACCGGGGCGAGTTGGCCGTGCAGGCGATGACCGAGGTCGGGGTCGACGAGATCGTGCCGTGGGCGGCGTCCCGTTCGGTGCCGCAGTGGCGCGGCGACCGGGGCGTACGGGCCCGGGAGAAGTGGGTGGCGACCGCCCGGGAGGCCGCCAAGCAGGCCCGCCGTCCGTGGCTGCCGGTGGTGGCCGGCGCACCGGACGAGTCCACCGCCAGGGTGGCCCGGCGCATCGCCGGGGCCGGTGCGGCGTTCGTGCTGCACGAGGAGGCCGACGAGCGGCTGACCACCGTGGAGTTGCCCACCACCGGCGAGATCGTGCTGGTGGTCGGCCCGGAGGGTGGCATCGCCCCGGTGGAGCTGACCGCCTTCACCGAGGCCGGTGCCCGCCCCGTCCGCCTCGGCCCGTCGGTGCTGCGCACCTCCACGGCCGGCGTCGCCGCCCTCACCGTCCTCGCCACCCGCCTCTCCCGCTGGTAACCCCTCCCTCCCTCCCGCCGGCAACCCCACCCTCCCTCCCCGCCGATCTTGCACTTGCGGCCGTGACGGATCAGGTGGAGACGGGCATATCGCCGACCGTAACCGCAAGATCGCCGCAGCGGTGGGGTGCGGTGGGGTGCGGGGAGGGAGAGGAGGGGAGGGGAGGGCGGGTCAGGTGCGGAGGTGGGAGGCGCCGTTGAGGTCGACGATGGTGCCGGAGGCCCACTCGGACTCGGGGGCGGCCAGCCAGTGCACGGCGGCGGCGATTTCCTCGGGGCGGGCCACCCGGTGGAACGGGCTCTGCGCCCGGATCGCCTCGCCCCGCTCGCCGGCGAGGTGCTCGGTGGTCATGTCGGTCTCGACGAAGCCGGGCGCGACGGTGGCCACCGCGATGCCGTACGGGGCCAGGGCAACGGCGAGGGACTGGCCGAGGGCGTTCAGGCCGGCCTTGCTGGCGCCGTACGCGGGCTGCTCGGGCTCGCCCCGGAACGCACCCCGGGAGGAGACGTTCACGATCCGGCCACCGCGCCCGCGCAGGTGCTGCGCGGCGCACCAGGTGACGTTGGCGGCCCCGGTCAGGTTGGTCTCCAGCACCTGCCGCCAGCGCCGCTGCCACTGCTCGTACGAGGTGCCGAAGACCGGGTGCGGGGCGTCCCGCTCGCCGTACACGCCGGCGTTGTTCACCAGCACGTCGAGCCCGCCGAGCAGCTCGGCCGCCTCGTCCACCATCGCCCGGACCGCGTCCGGGTCGGTCAGGTCGGCGCGGACCACCACGTGCCCCTCGCCGGGCAGCCCGGCACGGACCGCCTCGGCCGCCTCGGCGGAGTCCCGGTGATGGATCGCCACCCGGTCACCGCCGGCCGCGAACGCCCGTGCCACCGCGCGCCCGATGCCGCGCGAGGCTCCCGTCACCAGTACCGCCCGTGAAGTCACGCGGCACATCATGCCTGGCGACGACTTACCATGCCCCGATGGGATCCGACTGCCTGTTCTGCCGCATCGTCGCCGGGGAGATCCCGGCCACCGTCGTCCGGGAGACCGACTCCACCCTCGCCTTCCGCGACATCGACCCGAAGGCCCCGGTGCACGTGCTGGTCATCCCCAAGGAGCACTACGCCGACGTGGCGACCCTCGGGCAGGGCGACCCGGCGCTCGCCGGTGAGCTGCTGGCCACGGCCGCCGCGGTGGCCGAGGACGAGGGGCTGCTCGGGGACGGCTTCCGGCTGATGTTCAACACCGGCGCGTACGGCGGCCAGGAGGTGTTCCACGTGCACGCGCACCTGCTCGGCGGTGCGCCGCTGGGCCCGATGCTCGCCCGGGGCGTCGCGTGAGCAGTGCGCAGGACCGGCTGGAGCGGATGGTCCGCCGGGTCCAGGCGCAGGCCCGGGTGCCCGCCCTCGCCGCGGCCCTGCACCGGGCGGACCGCCCGCTCTGGACCTGCCAGGTCGGCGGCACCGGCAACGACACCGCGCTCGGCCCGGACACCCGGTTCCGGATCGGCTCGGTCACCAAGACCTTCACCTCGGTGCTGGTGATGCAGTGCCGCGACGACGGGCTGCTCGACCTCGACGACCCGATCGGCCGGCACCTCGACCTGCCCGCGCACGGCGACCTGACCGTGCGCCGCCTGCTGTCGCACACCGCCGGCCTGCAACGCGAGCCGTACGGCGACGTCTGGGACACCCTGCGCGCCCCGGGTGTCGACGAGCTGGTGGCCGACCTGGCCCGGGCGGAGCGGGTGCTGCCCGCCGGGCGGCGCTACCACTACTCCAACCTCGGCATGGCCCTGCTCGGCCGGCTGGTCGGCGAACAGCGCGGCGGCACCTGGGCGGAGGTGCTCACCGAGCGGGTGCTGACCCCGCTGGGGCTGGCCGCCACCTCGGTCACCCCGGGCCCGGCGGCGGCGACCGGGTTCCTGGTCGACGCGTACTCCGACGAGGCGCACCCGGAGCCGCCGACGGACTTCGGCGCGGTCGGCCCGGCCGCCCAGCTCTGGAGCACCGCGACCGACATGGCCCGGTGGGCGGCGTTCCTGGCCGATCCGGCCGCGCTGGACCCGGCCGGCGCGGTGCTCGCCCCGAGCACCCTCGACGAGATGCGCTGGCCGCTCACCACCACCGACGAGACGTCCTGGGCGGCCGGCTTCGGCCTCGGCCTGATCCTCGTGCCGTACCCGGACCGGGTGGTGCACGTGGGGCACGACGGCGCGATGCCGGGCTTCCTCGCCGCGGTCTACGGCCGGCGCGGCGGCGACGGCACGGCCGGCGCGATGGGCTGCGCGGTGCTCGGCTCCGCCGGCACGGCCGCCGAGGTCTTCGAGCTGCCGCACCGGCTGCTCGCCGCCGCCGCCGAGCACGACCCGGCGGCGATCGAGCCCTGGCGGCCGGGCGAGCCCGCGCCGGCTCCGCTGCGCGGGATGCTGGGCCGCTGGTGGGGCGAGGGTTTCGAGTACGTCTTCAGCTGGCACGACGGGACGCTACGGGCCCGGGGCGCGGACGACCCGGCGGGGAAGCCACCGGCGGTCTTCGCGCCGCTGCCGGAGCGGCCCGACGTGTTCCGTACGGTCTCCGGCCGGGAGGCCGGCGAGCTGCTGCGGCTGACCCGGGACGAACACGGCACGGTGGTACGGATGCACTGGGCGACCTACCGGTTCACCCGGCATCAGGAGACCTTCGACCGGTACGACTTCCGCGCCGGCTGACCGGGTCCGGGCGGGCCGGCCGGGGTGTGATCCGGCGGTCGGAAATGGGCGCGGTGCCGGGCGTGTCGAGCGGATACGATGGGTGTATCGTCCGCACGCCGCGCCAGCAGGGCCCGGCGCCCGAGATCGGAAGCAGGTGGCTGAGGGCCCGACGGCCCGCTCTATGACCGGCACCCCACCTCCCGGCCCGCCCCGGGTGCAGACCAGGATCACGGTCCCCGACCCCAAGATCATGGTGAACCTGCTC
The DNA here is from genome assembly GCF_900090245.1 of Micromonospora halophytica. Classification (GTDB taxonomy): domain Bacteria; phylum Actinomycetota; class Actinomycetes; order Mycobacteriales; family Micromonosporaceae; genus Micromonospora; species Micromonospora halophytica. Next base: position 40,644 of record NZ_FMDN01000019.1, on the reverse strand, counting down.
GGCGCGGGCGACGAGATCCTGCGCCTCGTCGAACGCTCGGTCAACAGTGACGTGCACGTGCGCGGCAACGAGATCACCATCACCGGCGCGCCCGCGGACAACGCTGTCGCCGAGCGCCTCTTCAGTGAGCTGCTCGAACTGATCGAGAAGGGCGAGACCCTGACCACTGACGCCGTACGGCGTACCGTCGGCATGCTCGAACAGGGCGGCGCCGAGCGACCCGCCGAGGTCCTCACCCTCAACATCCTCTCCCGGCGCGGGCGCACCATCCGCCCCAAGACGCTCGGGCAGAAGCGCTATGTCGACGCGATCGACGCGCACACCATCGTCTTCGGCATCGGCCCCGCCGGCACCGGCAAGACCTACCTGGCCATGGCGAAGGCCGTCCAGGCGCTGCAGGCCAAGCAGGTCGACCGGATCATCCTGACCCGGCCGGCGGTCGAGGCGGGGGAGCGGCTGGGCTTCCTGCCCGGCACCCTGAACGAGAAGATCGACCCGTACCTGCGTCCGCTCTACGACGCGCTGCACGACATGCTCGACCCGGAGTCCATCCCCAAGCTGATGGCCGCCGGGACGATCGAGGTCGCGCCACTGGCGTACATGAGGGGCAGGGCCCAGCCCTACGACGCCCGTGTCCTGACCCCCGAGGGCTTCAAGCCGTTCGGGTCCCTCCAGATCGGTGATCTGGTCATCGGCTCGGACGGGACGCCCACGCCGGTAATCGGGATCTATCCCCAGGGGCCCAAGAAGGTCTACCGGGTCACCACGCAGGACGGGTCGTCCACGCTTTGCTGCGGCGAACACCTGTGGACCGTCGCCACTCCGGACGACAAGCGGCGCGGGCGCCGACGCACCATCGAGACGCAGGACATGATCGGCAACGAGTGGCGGGGCCACACCCGCCGGTACGAGCTTCCGGTCGTGGCGCCTGTGCAGATGGAGCCACAGGACGTCCCGCTCGACCCGTACGCGCTCGGCCTGCTCCTCGGCGACGGTGCCTTTTCGACCCGGGCGACACCGACCTTCTGCACCGCCGACCCGGAGCTCGCCGTCGCGATGGAGCGGGCGATCCCCGACGTCGAGCTGATCCGCAAGAGTGACTACGACTACGTGCTGCGCCACGTTCACGGGGGTCGTGGCATCGCCCTCGCCAACCCCGCGACGGCGGCTCTGCGTGAATTGGGCTTGGCCGGTGCGAAGTCGGGCACGAAGTTCATCCCCGACATCTATCGACAGAACAGCCTCCAGGTTCGCCTCGCCGTGCTGCAGGGACTGCTGGACACCGACGGTGGACCGGCCACGCAGCCGGGCCGCACGTGCCGGGTGCAGTACTCCACCACCTCTCCCCAGCTGCGCGACGACGTGGTGTACCTGGTCCAGTCCCTGGGTGGGGTGGCCACGTGGCGGCTACGTGAGGCGGAGGGGCGCAAGCCTGGCTTCGCCAACGGGCGTCCGGTTCCGTACCGTTCCGATTGTTACGTGGTGGAGATCCGCCTGCCGGCCGGAATCGAGCCCTTCCGCCTGTCCCGCAAGCGCCGCCTCTACGACGCACACGGGGGTGGACGACCGATGCGATTCATCGACTCGATCATCCCGGCCGGCGTGCAGGAGACGATGTGCATTCAGGTCGCGGCGGAGGACTCCTTGTACGTAACCGACGAGTTCCTGGTGACGCACAACACCCTCAATGACGCGTTCATCATCCTGGACGAGGCGCAGAACACCACGCCCGAGCAGATGAAGATGTTCCTCACCCGGCTCGGCTTCAACTCCAAGATCGTGGTGACCGGTGACGTCACCCAGGTCGACCTCCCCGGCGGGACGACCAGCGGCCTGCGGGTGGTACGCGAGATCCTGGAGAACGTCGAGGACGTGCACTTCGCCCAGCTCTCCAGTTCGGACGTGGTCCGGCACAAGCTGGTGGGGGAGATCGTCGACGCGTACGCCCGCTGGGACGCCGAGCGGGAGAACCAGCAGGCGCAGAGCGTGCACGCCGTGCCCGGGCGGACCGCCCAGGGCGGCCGGGCCGGCCGGCGCCGCTAAGACCAGAGGAAGACAGTTGTCCATCGAGATCGCCAACGAGTCCGGTGTCGACGTCGACACCGACGCCGTGCTCGCCGTCGCCCGGCACGCCCTCGACGAGATGGGGGTCAACCCCCTCGCCGAGCTCTCCGTGCTGCTGGTCGACATCGAGTACATGACCGAGCTGAACCATCGCTGGATGGGTGGTGACGGGCCGACCGACGTGCTCGCCTTCCCGATGGACGAGGGCAGCGTCGACCACGGTCCCGGGGAGAGCGCCCCGGCCGGCGGCGAGCCGGCCCTGCTCGGTGACATCGTGCTCTGCCCGGAGGTGGCCGCCAAGCAGGCCGCTGCCGCCGGCCACTCCGCCGCCGACGAGCTGCACCTGCTCACCGTGCACGGCGTGCTGCACCTGCTCGGGTACGACCACGCCGAGCCGGAGGAGGAGCGCGAGATGTTCGGGCTCCAGGCCCGACTGCTGGCCAGCTGGCGGTCGACCCGGTCCCGATGATGGACACTCTTGCGGCCGGTCCGACAGCCGGCCTGCCCGACCTCCAGTTGATCTTCTTCGCGGCCGGGCTGGTGGTGCTCGCCGGCCTGATCGCGATGACCGAGGCCGCGCTGGCGGCCGTCTCCCCGGCCCGCGCCGCCGAACTGGCCCGCGACGGGGCGCGCGGCGCGCGTACCCTCCAGGCCGTCGCGGGTGACGTGGTCCGCCACCTCAACCTGCTGCTCCTGCTCCGGCTGCTGGCCGAGCTGACCGCCACCACGCTGGTGGCGCTGGTCGCGGTGGACAGCCTCGGCGCCGGCTGGCGGGCGGCGCTGATCACCGCCGGCGCGATGACCGTGGTCAGCTTCGTGGTCGTCGGTGTCGCGCCGCGTACCCTCGGCCGGCAGCACGCGTACGCCGTGGGCCGGGCGGTCGCGCCGCTGGTGCGCTGGCTCGGCCGCGCGCTCAACCCGCTCGCGTCGCTGCTGATCCTGATCGGCAACGCGGTCACTCCGGGGCGCGGCTTCCGGGAGGGGCCGTTCGCCACCCAGGTCGAGCTGCGGGAGCTGGTCGACCTGGCCGAGCAGCGGGGCGTCGTGGAGCACGGCGAGCGGCAGATGATCCACTCGGTCTTCGCGCTCGGCGACACCATCGCCCGCGAGGTGATGGTGCCGCGTACGGAGATGGTGTGGATAGAGGAGGGCAAGACCCTCTCCCAGGCGCTCACGCTCTTCCTGCGCTCCGGTTTCTCGCGGATCCCGGTGATCGGCGAGAGCGTCGACGACGTGCTCGGCGTGCTCTACCTCAAGGACCTGATCCGGCGCACCCGGGGCGGTGACCCGCGCGACCACCAGACCCCGGTCGCGGAGCTGATGCGTCCGGCGACCTTCGTGCCCGAGTCCAAGCCGGTCGACGACCTGCTCTCGGAGATGCAGGCCGCCCGTAACCACCTGGTCATCGTCGTCGACGAGTACGGCGGCACCGGCGGTCTGGTCACCATCGAGGACATCCTGGAGGAGATCGTCGGCGAGATCACCGACGAGTACGATGTCGAACGCCCGCCGGTCGAGCACCTGGAGGACGGGTCGGTGCGGGTCACCGCCCGGCTGCCCGTGGAGAATCTCGGCGAGCTGTTCGACACCGACCTGCCCACCGACGAGGTGGAGACCGTGGGTGGCCTGCTGGCCCAGTCCCTGGGCCGGGTGCCGATCCCCGGCGCCCAAGCCGAGGTGGCCGGGCTCCGGCTGCTCGCCGAGGGCACCACGGGCCGGCGCAACCGGATAGACACCGTGCTGGTCAGCCGGGTCGAGCCGGGTGACGAGCCGGAGCGGGCCGGGTCCGCCGGATCCCGTGACAACCAGACCAGAACCGAGGAGAGGCAACCCGCCGATGCCTGAGTCAGCCGCCGTACCGGCCGCCCGGCCCACCCCGTCCGACCCGGCCGAACTGAGCGCCGAGGACGGCAAGCTGGTCGTCCTGGCCCGGGGTGCCCGGGGCCGGGTGGGTGCCGTGGAGGGCGCGGCGGTCCGCGACCAGGACGGCCGGACGTACGCCGCGGCCAGCGTCGCGCTGCCGTCGCTGACCATCACCGCGCTTCAGCTCGCGGTCGCCTCCGCCGTGGCGGCGGGGGCCACCCGGCTGGAGGCGGCGGTGGTGGTGACCGAGGCGTCGACGCTGGACGGGGCGGGGCACGCCGCGGTGCGCGACCTCTCGGCCGACGCGCCGATCCACGTCGCCGCGCCGGACGGCACGGTGCTCGGCACGGTGGTCGAGTGACCGCCGACGTCACCCAGCGTCCGTACCGGGCCGGGTTCGCCTGTTTCGTCGGTCGGCCCAACGCGGGCAAGTCGACCCTGACCAACGCGATCGTCGGTCAGAAGATCGCGATCACCTCGAACAAGCCGCAGACCACCCGGCACGTCATCCGGGCCGTGCTGCACCGTCCGGACTCGCAGCTCGTGCTGGTGGACACTCCGGGCCTGCACCGCCCCCGCACGCTGCTCGGCGAGCGCCTGAACGACCTGGTCCGTTCCACCTGGAGCGAGGTCGACGTGATCGGTCTCTGCATCCCGGCGGACGAGCCGGTCGGCCGGGGCGACCGGTTCATCACCGGCGAGCTGGCGGAGCTGAAGGCGACCGTGCTCGCCGTGGTCACCAAGACCGACCTGGTGGACAGGAAGCGGCTGGCCGAGCAGTTGCTGGCGGTCAGCGAGCTGGGCGAGTTCGCCGACGTGGTGCCGGTCAGCGCGGTCTCCGGGCACCAGCTCGACACCCTGGTCGACGTGATGACCGGCTACCTGCCGCCGTCGCCGCAGCTCTACCCGGACGACATGCTCACCGACGACCCGGAGCAGGTGCTGGTCGCCGAGCTGATCCGGGAGGCGGCCCTGGAGGGGGTGCGCGACGAGCTGCCGCACTCGATCGCGGTGGTCGTCGAGGAGATGATCCCGGAGGGGCAGCTCATGAAGATCTACGCCGACGTCTACGTCGAGCGGCCCAGCCAGAAGGCCATCGTGATCGGTCACCGGGCCGGCCGGCTGAAGGATGTCGGCACCCGCGCCCGCAAGCAGATCGAGGAGCTGCTCGGCACCCGGGTCTACCTGGACCTGCACGTACGGGTGGCGAAGGACTGGCAGCGGGATCCGAAGCAGCTGCGCAAGCTCGGCTTCTGATGGCGGCGGGATCGGCGTCCGCCGGGGCGGGCGCCGGTCCGCGGTGGTGGTCGCTGGCCGAGGCCGAGTGGCGGACGTCCGGACCGCGCGGTGGGACGTTCTGCGACCGGCCGCTCGGCGAGCCGCGCTGAGCGGCCCGACGCAGCTCGGCATGGTGTGGCGATTTTCACTTTCGGCCGAGGGGAGTGCGGGTTTCACAGGATCGGGTCGCAGGGTATTGGGCGTTTGACTGCTGCCCCCTGAAATAGATGCAGGCTGATGCGTAACCGATATCTGGACCTGCTCCGCGCCCTCGCCATCGTCCGAGTCGTGGTCTACCACGTCACCGGGCTGGCCGCGCTGACGCTGATCTTCCCGGCGATGTCGATCATGTTCGCCCTCGCCGGATCGCTGATGGCGGCCTCCCTGGACCGCTCCGGGGTACGCGCGGTGCCGCGCCGCCTGCGCCGGCTGCTCCCCTCGCTCTGGGTGGTGGCGGCCGTGTTCGTGCCGGCGATGCTGCTGACCGGGCTGGCGTTCGACCCGAACGTGCTGCTCTGGCTCTTCCCGATCGCGGATCCCCCCGCCAACTACTGGGGGGCGCTGGCGCTCAGCCCGATCTGGTACCTGCGGGACTACCTCTGGTTCGTGCTCGCCTCGCCGCTGGCGCTGTGGCTGTTCCGGCGGGCCCCGCTACCCACCCTGCTCGCCCCGTACGCGCTGCTCGTCGCCATCGAGCTCGGCATGCTGCCGACCGCGTCCGCCGTCCTGCGGCACTTCGGCCTCTACTTCGGCGCCTGGCTGCTGGGATTCGCCCATCACGACGGCCTGCTGCGGCGGCTCGCCAACCGGGTCCTGGTGCCCACCGCGCTCGCCGTCGGCACGGCCGGCGGCACCTGGATCCTCACCCATCCCGGCCCGCGCGGGTACGACCTGAACGACGTCCCCCTCGGCAACGCGCTCTGGTCGGCGGCGTTCATCCTGCTGGTGATCGGCCGGGCGCCGGCCACCGCCGGCTGGGTGGACCGCAGCGCCCCGCTCGGCCGGCTGGTGACCGTGCTGAACCGGCGCGCCCTCACCGTCTACCTCTGGCACATGGCGTTCGTGGTCGCGCTCACCCCGATGGTCGGCCTGGTCGGGTGGTCCGACCGCGACCCGCTCGGGCTCGCCGTCCGGGTGGCGCTCGTCTTCCTGCTGGTCGGTGTGGTGACCCTGCTGGTCGGCTGGGTGGAGGACGTGGCCGCCCGCCGCCGCCCGGAACTGATTCCGGGCGGCCGCCGCCCCGCGGCACCCGCACGCCGCCCGGCGGTCGCCCCGGCCGGTCCGGCGCGGGCCCGCGCCGCGGTACGGGCGGTGGTGCCCGCGCCCCGGGCCGCCGAGCCGGGCACGGTGGACCTCAGCGTCGGCTGACCGTGACGTTGCCGCTGCCCGTGCTCACGTCCAGCAGCACCGACGCGCCCGGGTCGTCCGGCACGCGCAGCTCGGCGTCACCGGACCCGGTGTGGGACCGGACCCGGTACCGGCCGTCGGGCACCCGCAGCTCCACGTCACCGCTGGAGGCGTGCGCCCGGGCCGGTACCGGCCGGTCCAGTTCGATCGTGACGTTGCCGGAGCTGGCCTCGGCGTCCACCTCGCCACCGAGACGTACGCCGGTGATGTTCCCCGAGGAGGCCCGGAGCGTGACCGGCGCGGGAACCGCCGACACCTCGATGTCGCCGGAGCCGGTCTCGGCCTGCACCGGACCGCTGGCGGTGGTGACCCGGATGTTGCCGGAGCCCAGCGTGAACTCCACCGCGCCGACCCTGGACAGCTCGACGTTGCCCGAGCCGGTCTCACCCCGCACCCGGACCCCCTCCGGGGCGGTCACCTCGTACGACACCGAGCAGCGGGGACCGCAGTCGGCGTCCAGCACCAGCTCGTCGCCCTGGATCTCGTACGTGCGGTCGGGCTGGTCGCCCTGGTAGCGCAGCATCCGCTTGACGCGTACCTCGGTGGCCGGGCCGGTTCCCCGCACCACCACGTCCCCCGCGCCCGGCCGCACCGTGATCGTGCCGATCCGCACGGTCTCGGTCTGGTCGAAGTCCAGCCGGCGGAAGGAGAGCGTGTCACACCCGGCGGTGAGGATCAGGGTGGCGGCCGCGCCCAGGGCGACGGCGGTACGGGGGAGAGCCATGGTCAGCAACCTACGGTCGGTCCGCCGCGCTGCGCATCGGGGACGCGGCCCCGGTCCACCCCGATCCGACCCTGATTTCCCACCCCGAGGGAGAATGGCCCGATGGCCGGGTACCGCCGACAGCTCTACCGCGACGACGCGGTGGTCCTGCGTGTGCAGAAGCTGGGCGAGTCCGACCGGATCATCACCCTGCTGACCCGCCGGCACGGCCGGCTGCGCGCGGTGGCCCGGGGCGTACGACGCACCAGCAGCAGGTTCGGCGCCCGGCTGGAGCCGTTCGGCCACGTCGACCTCCAGCTCGCCGGTGACCCGAAGGGCAATCAGGGCAGCTCGCTGCACACCGTCAGCCAGGTCGAGGGGATCGACCTGTACGGCAAGCGGTTCCTCGGCGACTACCCCCGCTACACGGCGGCCAGCGCGATCGCCGAGACCGCCGAGCGGCTCACCCCCGTCGAGCGGGAGCCCTCGCTGCGGCTGTTCCAGCTCACCCTCGGCGCGCTGAAGGCCCTCGCCCGGGGCGAACACGCCACCACCCTGGTGCTCGACGCGTACCTGCTGCGCGGGATGGCGCTCGCCGGCTGGGCGCCGGCGCTGACCGCCTGCGCGGTCTGCGGCACGCCGGGGCGGCACCGGGCCTTCTCCGTACCGGCCGGCGGCGCGGTCTGCCCGGACTGCCGACCCCCCGGCGCGGCCCACCCCGCCCCGGCCACCATCGACCTGATGTCCGCGTTGACCAGCGGCGACTGGCAGGTCGCGGACGCCACCGCGACCGGCGTACGCCGGGAGTGCAGCGGTCTGGTCGCGGCGCACCTGCAGTGGCACCTGGAGCGCGCGCTACGCTCGCTGCCGCTGGTCGACCGGGGTGCCCCGGCGGCCGGCGTGGTCCCGCCACCGGGCGGTGGCGCGGCCGGCCCGGTCCCGCCTCCGCGTGGCGCCGGGGCCGGCGTGGACGGCGTGAGCAGGGAGATGACCGAGTGATCCGATCGATGAGGGCCGGCCGGCGTGAGCCGGTGCCGCCGACGCCGCACCCGTCGGGCGCCCGGCCGCCGGCACTGCCCACCGAGGCGCTGCCGAAGCACGTCGCGGTGGTGATGGACGGCAACGGCCGGTGGGCCAAGGAGCGCGGCCTGCCCCGCACCAAGGGTCACGAGGCGGGGGAGCACAGCCTCTTCGACACCATCGAGGGTGCGATCGAGCTGGGCATCCCCTACCTGTCGGCGTACGCGTTCTCCACCGAGAACTGGCGGCGCTCGCCCGACGAGGTCCGCTTCCTGATGGGCTTCAACCGGGACGTCATCCGCCGCCGCCGCGACCAGCTCGTCGACCTGGGCGTACGGGTGGTGTGGTCCGGGCGGGCCGGCCGGCTGTGGAAGAGCGTCATCTCCGAGTTGCAGACCGCCGAGGAGATGTCCCGGGGCAACTCGACGCTGACCCTGCAGTTCTGCGTCAACTACGGCGGGCAGGCGGAGATCGCCGACGCCGCCGCCGCGATCGCCCGGGACGTGGCCGCCGGCCGGCTCGACCCGGCGAAGGTCACCGAGAAGACCGTGGCGAAGTACCTCTACCACCCGGAGATCCCCGAGGTGGATCTCTTCCTGCGTCCCTCCGGCGAGGAGCGGATCTCCAACTTCCTGCTCTGGCAGACCGCGTACGCCGAGCTGGTCTTCCTCGACACCCTCTGGCCGGACTTCGACCGCCGCCATCTCTGGTATGCCTGCGAGCTGTACGCGCAGCGCGACCGCCGCTTCGGCGGGGCGCTGCCCAACCCGGTCGCCCCGCAGGCCTGAGGGTCACCCCGGTCACGATTGGCGATCTCGGGCCCGGGGTACCAACCCTCCCAGCAGCCAATCGCGGAGGTGAACCCACATGATTCAGAAGCGGATTGCCCAGTGGGCGGTCATGGCGGTCGCCGTGCCGCTGGCGGCGGCTGGGGCCCGTCGGCTCAGCCACTCGCTGGAGGCCCGTCGCGGCCCCTCGGGCGTGAGCCGCCTGCTGTCCAAGGGCGCCGACATGCTGCGCCCGCAGAAGGCCAAGCGTCGCCGGTTCTGGTGAGCACCGACGTCAGCGTCGTCCCCGGTCGGGGACGACGCTGACGCGTTTGCGGGGGGCCGTGCCCCGTCGGCGCATACGATCGGCGCGAGGGCGTGCCGAGGCGGACGCGCCCACCACGGGGGTGGACATGCGGGATCTCCGGTACGAGATGACCGCCGCGCTGGCCGGCGCGGGCCTGGTCGACGCCACGCAGCGGACCCGGGTCGTCGACGTCTGCGCCGGGGTCGCCGAGCGGTACTGCGCCGAACTGGGGCACACCCCCGCCGTGCGCTCCGGCGAGATCGGCGAACTGGCGGCCGGCGAACCGGCCGCGGGCTGGGCGCCGACCCCGCCGGAGGAGACACAACGGGCCTGGTGAGCCGGGCCGGAACGTGGGCCGCGGCAGGTCGCGGTGTCCCGGCGCGACCCGCCGCAGGCCCCGCTCAGCCCTGCACTTCGGCGCGGTCGCCCGCCCACAGGGTGTGGAACGAGCCCGGCCGGTCGACCCGGTGGTAGGTGTGCGCGCCGAAGTTGTCCCGCAGTCCCTGGATCAGGGCGGCCGGCAGCCGCTCGGCGCGCAGCCCGTCGAAGTACGCCAGCGACGAGGAGAACGCCGGGGTGGGCACGCCGGCCCGGGCCGCGTCCACCACCACCCGCCGCCAGCTCGGCACGCCGTCGCTCACCGCGTCGGCGAAGTACGGCGCGACCAGCAGCGTCGGCAGTTCCGGCTGCGCGTCGTACGCCTCGCGGATGCGGTCCAGGAAGCGGGCCCGGATGATGCAGCCGCCCCGCCAGATGGTGGCGGTGCCGCCCAGGTCGATGTCCCAGTCGTACTCGCGGCTGCCGGCGCGGATGTGGTCGAAGCCCTGGGCGTACGCGACGATCTTGCTGGACAGCAGCGCGCGCCGGACGTCCTCGACGAAGGTCTCCCGGTCCTCGGCCTGCCACTTCTCGCCCGCGTCGCCGAACGCCCGCCGGGCGGCCTCCCGCTGGCCGGCGTGGCCCGACAGCGAGCGGGCGAAGGTCGCCTCGGCGATACCGGTGATCGGGATGCCCAGGTCCAGCGCGCTCTGCACGGTCCAGCGGCCGGTGCCCTTCTGCTCGGCCTGGTCGAGGACCACGTCGACGAAGGCGCGGCCGGTCGCCGCGTCGGTGTGCGCCAGCACGTCGGCGGTGATCTCGATGAGGAACGACTCCAGCTCGCCGGTGTTCCACTCCCGGAAGATCTCCGCGATCTCCGCCGGGCTCGCCGACAGCCCGGCCCGCAGCAGGTCGTACGCCTCGGCGATGAGCTGCATGTCGGCGTACTCGATGCCGTTGTGGACCATCTTGACGAAGTGGCCGGCGCCGTCCGGGCCGATGTGCCGGCAGCACGGGATGCCGTCCACCTGCGCGGCGATCTTCTCGAAGATCGGGCCGAGCTTCGCGTACGACTCGGCGGAGCCGCCCGGCATGATGCTCGGGCCGCGCAGCGCGCCCTCCTCACCGCCGGAGACGCCGGTGCCGACGAAGTGCAGCCCGTGCTCGCGCAGCGCCTCCTCCCGGCGGCGGGTGTCGGCGAAGTGCGCGTTGCCGGCGTCGACGACGATGTCCCCCTCTTCCAGCAGCGGGACCAACTCGTCGATGACCGCGTCGGTGGGCGCACCGGCCTTGACCATCACGATCACCGCGCGGGGCCGTTCCAGCGAGGCGACGAAGTCGGCGAGGGACTCCGAGGGCACGAAGGTGCCCTCGTCACCGTGCTCGGCGACCAGACTGCGGGTGCGCTCCGGCGAGCGGTTGTGCACCGCCACGGTGAAGCCGTTGCGGGCCAGGTTCCGGGCCAGGTTGCGGCCCATCACCGCCAGCCCCGTGACCCCGATCTGCGCCGTCGCCTGCTGAGCCATCCGTGTCCGCCCCTTCTCGTACGCCTGTCGTGCTGCGACCGTATCGTGCCGGACGGCGGCCGGGGACGCTGCGTGAGCGCCGCGCGGCGGGCGGTGGCGGACATCCGGCCGACCCTCCGGCCCGGCGGGGTTCGAGACGGGCGAGCTGCCGCGGACAAAACCGGGTGCGCCCGCCGGGGCGGTGGGTTAGCGTTTCGGTATGCGCATCTGACGCCCCTCTTCGAGACCCCGACCTGCCGCCGTAGCCGCCGCGGGTCCGTGGGTTCCGGGCGTCCGCGTTTCCACCTCGTCGTGGTCCTTCCGTTGCGGTCGCCCGGGCCGTCCCCGCCCGTCGACCGCCCACCCCGTGGGTGGCGCGGTCCGTCCACAGAAGGAGGCAGCGTATGCCCGCCAAGCGCAGTCCCAGGAAGTCCCGGACCGAGGTGCAGGTGAGCGTGGCCGACCTCGCCACGTCCACGGCCACGCCCACCACCCCGGTCACCCTCGCCGACGACGCCGGCCCGTCCGGCGCCGCCCGGCCGACCCCGGTCCCGCCGCCGTCGCGGTCGGGCATCCGCGGCGGCTCGACCGCCGCCCGGGGGCAGAGCCGCCGGTACGCCTTCCGGCGCAGCTGACCGGCCCGGCTCCCGGCCGGCGCCCCGTGGTGCGCCACGGTGCCCGGTCGGGAGCGGTCAGCGGTGTGTCGGCGGTGCCCGCCGGCCGCCGGGGGTCAGCCGATCAGCGGGCGGAAGGTGCCGAGCGCGACGCTGACCGCCAGCGCCGCCCCGGCCAGCACCGCCGCCCCGGCGACCAGCAGGCCGTCCGCCGTGCCGAAGTGCTGCCGGCGGGCGACCGTACGCGGGGTGCCGGCGTCGAAGCCGCGGGCGTCCATCGCCACCGCGAGCCGGGTGCCCCGCCGGATCGCGCCCACCAGCAGGGCGAACGCCGTCGAGGTGAACAGCCGCAGCCGGGCCACCGGGTTACGGCCGGCGTCCACGCCCCGCGCCCGGCGGGCCATCTCGATCATCTGCCACTCCTGGCCGAGCAGCGGCACCAGCCGGAATGCCGCCAGCGCGCCGATCGCGAACCGGGCCGGTGCCTTCGCGTTCTGGACCAGCGCGTCGGCCAGGTCGGTCGGGTCGGTGGTGGCGAAGACGATGATCCCGGGCAGGGCGACCGCGAACATCCGCAGTGCCAGGCCCAGCGCGGTGACCAGCACCCCCGAGGTGACCAGCAGCGGCCCGGCGTCCAGCAGCACCCGGCCGGAGCGGTCCGCGGCGAAGAGCACCAGGGTGACCACGATCCCGAACCCGCCGACGAGCAGCGGCAACGCCCGCCGGGCCAGCACCCGGTAGCGGATCCCGAACAGCGGCAGCAGGGCCAGTTCGACGGCGATGGCGATGGCCGGCGCGACCGGGTCCAGGGTGGCGACCATGACGACGGAGAAGACCAGCGCCGCGGCGAGCTTCGCCACCGGGTTGCGCCGGGCCAACGGCGCGCCGGGCTCGGCGACGGGTTCCAGGCTGATCACGTGCGGTCCTCGGGGCGGCGCAGGGTGACGGTGCGGTCGGCGAGCGCGGCGACGAAGTCCGCGTCGTGGGTGACCGTGACGACGCCGTGCCCCGCGTCGCGCAGGTCGGCGAAGAGGTCGACCAGTTCGCGCCAGGTCCGCCGGTCCTGGCCGAAGGTGGGTTCGTCGCAGATGAGCAGGCGGGGCGCGGTGGCCAGGGCGGTCGCCACGCTCAGCCGCCGCGCCTCCCCGCCGGAGAGGGTGTACGGGTTGGCCCCGGCCAGCTTCGTCAGCCGCAACCGGTCCAGCAGCGCGTCCACGGTGGCCCGCACCGCCGGCTCGGGCTGGCCGGTGCGGCGCGGACCGAGCGCCAGTTCGTCGTGCACGGTGCCGGTGACGAACTGGTGCTCCGGGTCCTGGAAGACCGAGCCGATCCGGCGGGCCAGCGCGGGTGCCCGCCAGCGGTGCGGGGGAGTGCCCGCGTCCCGGTCGGCCAGCGCCGCGGTGGCGACGACCCGGCCGCTTCCGGGGCGCAGCAGCCCACCGAGCAGCAGGGCCAGGGTGGACTTGCCGGCTCCGTTCGGGCCGAGGACGGCGAGCGCCTCACCGGCGCGTACCCGAAGGTCGGTGGCGGCCAGCCGGGGTGGCAGCCCGGCCCGCTCGGCGGCGAGCAACGCCTCCCCGGCCGACGCGGTGGCGTGTCGGGGTGGGATCGGGTGGCCGGGCACCCAGACGCCCTCGTCGGCGAGCGCGTCGCCGTACGCGGCGAAGACCGCCTCCGGCGGGCCGTCCGCGCGGACCCCGCCGCCGGCCTCCAGCACCACCACCCGGTCGACCAGTGGCAGCGCGTCGGCCACCCGGTGCTCGACCAGGATCAGGGTGGTGTCGGCGTCCAGCGCGCCGGCGACCGCCCGCCGGACCAGCTCGCCGCCGGCCGGGTCGAGGTTGGCGGTCGGCTCGTCGAGCAGCAGCAGCCCGGGGCGCAGGACGAGCGCGCCGGCCAGGGCGAGGCGCTGCTGCTCGCCGCCGGAGAGGGCGGCGGTGGCCCGCTCCCGGTGGTACGGGAAGCCGACCCGGCGCAGCGCCTCGTCCACCCGGGGCCAGATCTCGTCGGTCGGCACCCCGCGGTTCTCCAGCCCGAACGCGACGTCGTCCCCGCAGCGGGCCATCACCAGCTGCGACTCCGGGTCCTGGAAGACGATGCCGACCCGCTCGCGGGCCTTGCGCGGGTCGAGGCCGTCGATCTCGACGGTGCCCTGCTGTTCGCCGGAGTCCTCCGGCAGCAGCCCGGCCAGGGCGGCCAGCAGGGTGCTCTTGCCGGCGCCGGACGGCCCGAGCAGCAGCACCCGTTCGCCCGCCTCGATCCGCAGGTCCACCCCGCGCAGTGCCCAGCGCCTGCGCCCGGCGTGCCGCCAGCCGAACCCGCGCAGTGTCACCGCCGCCACGCCGGTCCTCCCTCCACGCCCCACCCTGTCCCGTCGGACCCGACGTCGACGGCGGTTTCCGGGCAGCTCCGCACCGCCGTCGACGTCATGATCAACCTGGGTGTCCGGGGGAGGGCGGTCAGACGGCGGGGCGTTCGCGGCCGGCGGGGAAACGGTCGAGGACGCCGGTGTTCGCGAGGGCGCGGGTGAGGGCGACGGCGCCGAAGCCGGCGACCACCAGCGAGCTGGCGGCGGTGATCAGGATGTACGGGAGCCGGAAGCTGCCCCAGGCCGTCTCCGGGTACCAGACGAAGACGTCGTAGAGCGCGGCGGCCAGCCCGGCCAGGGTCGCGGCCAGCAGCGCGACGGGCAGCCGGAAGTTGCGGTAGGCGAACGCGGCGAAGGCGAGCTCCGCGGCCGCCGCCTCCAGCGGGCCCTGGATGACCAGCGTCCAGCCCCAGCTGCTGCCCAGCGCCACCGACACCAGCGCGGCGACGGTGAGGGTGAAGAAGGCGGCCCCCGGCTTGCGGATGATCAGCCCGCCGAGGACGGCCGGCACCAGCCAGACGCCGTAGATGGCGGCCCGCCCGGGCAGCGGGATCGCGTCCGCCGGGCCGTTCCAGAGCAGGCCCCACGCCCAGAAGATGACGCCGAAGGCGACCCCGAGCACCGCCGCGATGACGATGTCGAGGGTGCGCCACCGGTGGGTGGTGGTGTGGTTCATGAGCGCTCCCAGTTCAACGGTGGAGAACCAGGAGAGGACGCACGCCGCGCCCGGTGGGACCGGACGGCGGCGCGGCTGGAGGTCGACCGAGCTCCCTGCGCTGGCATTACCCAGATCAGGTTCGAGGGTCTGCGGGTGGTACCCGCACTCTCAGCGCTGTGCGCTCCCCTGTCGGATGTGAAGTTGTCTCGGTCCAGACGCTAGCACCGACCTGCGGCGACGGCCCAGCCGACCGCCGCCGACGGCGTGACGGGGGAAGCCGGCCGATCGATGGCTCGGTAGGGTGGCGAGCATGCGGGTCGAGGCACGAGGGCTGACGTTCGAGGTACGCACCGGCGGTCCGGAGGGCGGCGAGCCCGTCCTCCTGCTGCACGGGTTCCCTCAGCACGGTGGGGAGTGGGACGAGGTGACGCCCGCGCTGCACGCCGCCGGGCTGCGCACGTACGCGCTTGACCAGCGGGGCTATTCGCCGGGGGCGCGTCCGGCCGAGGTGTCGGCGTACCGGATGCCGGAGTTGGTCGCCGACGCGGTGGCGGTGCTCGACGCGCTGGGCGTCGACGCCGCGCACGTGGTCGGGCACGACTGGGGCGCCGCCGTCGGCTGGGGGCTCGCGGCGGGCCACCCGGAGCGGGTCCGTACGCTGACCGCCGTCTCCGTGCCGCACCCGGCGGCCTTCGGGTACGCCCTGGCCCGCGACCGGAAGCAGAAGGCGCGGTCGTCGTACATGATGCTGTTCCGGCAGCGGGGCACGGCGGAGAAGGTGCTGCTCGCGGGCCGGGCGACCGTCCTGCGCAGGATGATCTCCGGGCTCGGCGACGCCGGGCAGGTCGCCCGGTACGCCGAACCGATGCGCCAGCCGGGCGCGCTGACCGCCGCGCTGAACTGGTACCGGGCGATGTCCAGCTCGGACCTGGGCCGGATCGGGACGGTCACCGTGCCCACCACGTACGTCTGGAGCGACAAGGACTTCGCCATCGGCCGGACCGCCGCCGAGGCGTGTGCCCGCCACGTCGCCGGTGAGTACCGCTTCGTGGAGCTGTCCGGGGTGACCCACTGGATCCCCGACCGGGCGCCGGGCCCGCTGGCCGAGGCGATCCTGGCCCGGGTACGCGGGCTGGCCTGAGGTCGTACCCGGCGCGTCGGCGCGCGCCCACCACCCGTCCGGCGGGCCGACCACCGGCGGGAGCGACGAACGGACGGAGGACGCATGACGGTCAGCGCCGAGGCTTACCTGGCGGTGGTCACGCAGACGATCGGCCGGGTGGCCGCCGAGCAGCGGGCGGCGGTGGGCCGGGCGGCCGACCTGCTGGCCGGGGCGCTGCGCGCCGACGGGGTGATCCACGCCTTCGGCACCGGCCACTCCGAGGCCCTCGCCATGGAGATCGCCGGGCGGGCCGGCGGCCTGGTGCCGACGAACCGGATCGCGCTGCGCGACCTGGTGCTGCTCGGTGGCGAACCGGCCGGCATCCTCGGCCCGCATCTGGAACGTGATCCCGCGGTGGCGCACCGGCTCTACGAGCTGGCCCCGGTACGCCCCACCGACGTGTTCGTGCTCGCCTCCAACTCCGGTGTCAACGGGGCGATGGTGGAGTTCGCCTCCGTGGTCAAGGAACGCGGCCACGGGTTGGTCGCGATCACCTCGGCCCGGCACTCCGCCCGGATGACCTCCCGGCACCCGTCCGGTCGCAAGCTCGCCGACTTCGCCGACGTGGTGCTGGACAACGGCGCCCCGTACGGCGACGCGACCCTGCCGCTGCCCGACGGCGGCGCGGTCGGCGCGGTCTCCTCGATCACGGCGGCCCTGCTGGCCCAGCAGATCGTGGCCGAGACGGTGGCCCGGCTGCTCGCGGCCGGGGTGCGGCCCCCGGTCTACCTGTCGGCCAACATCACCGGCGGCGACGCGCACAACGCCGCGCTGGAGGCCCGGTACGCCGGCCGCATCCGCCGGGGTGCGTGAGCGCGAGGAGTGAGCCGGGTTTGCGAGCCCCGCAGTCGTGAACGAGGACGGCCATCGTGAGCGCGAGGAGTGAGCCGGGTCTGCGAGCCCCGCAGTCGTGAACGAAGGGCGCGCCGTCGTGAACCGGTTTCGCGCGGGACGCCGGGGGGCAAAGGCGTTGCTGCCGGCGGGCGGGGCCCGGCCGGCGGTACCGTCTCATCCGGAGGTAGCGCGTGTCCAGAGAATCTGATCGGCAGCGCTGGCAGCGCAACTTCGCCGACCTGCTCCAGGAGTTGCGGGTCGCGCAGACCGGCGTGCAGATCCTCTTCGCCTTCCTGCTCACCCTGCCGTTCAGCGCCGGGTTCGACCGGACGAGTGGCTTCCAGAAGGACGTCTACATCGTCGCGCTGCTGGCGGCGGCAGCCGCCACCGCGATGATCATCTCGCCGGTGGCCTTCCACCGCGCGCTCTTCCGTCAGGGCCGCAAGCCCGAGCTGGTCCGCTTCGCGCACCGGATGGCCAGCGGCGGTCTCGCCTTCATGCTGATCTCGATGGTCAGCGCGGTGCTGCTGATCACCGATTTCGTGCTCGACCGGAGCATCGCCTTCGTGCTCAGCGGGATCGCCGCGCTGTGGTTCCTGACCTTCTGGGTGTTCCTGCCGTTCGCCCGCCGCAACTGGGGTGAGGACGACATCGACGACGATGATGACGACCCGAAGGTGTTGGCCGGCGACTGATCCGCTGTGCCGGTCACCGGCCGGGAAATCGGACGTGCACACAACGCTACCCCTGGGTAACACCCGGGGGTAGCGTTGCTCGTGTCGAGCACGTTGACGCATCCGGACCGAGGTTCGAGGGGGCAGCCGTGACCACGACGCACCACAACCGATCCACCGCCGACGGCGCCGGGCCACTGCCCGCCGAGGCGGGCCAGGTGTCCGAGAAGGAGGCCCGCCAGGTCGCCGAGGCGGCCCGGGAGGCGGCCTGGGACCGGCCCAGTTTCGGCAGGGAACTCTTCCTCGGCCGGTTCCGGCTGGACCTGATCGACCCGTGGCCCCGCTCCGACCCGGCGGACGACGCCCGGGCCGAGGCGTTTCTCGCCGACTTCGAGGCGTACCTGCGCTCCGAGGTGGACGGCGCCGCCATCGAGCGGGACGCCCGGATCCCCGACGAGGTCTTCCACGGGCTGGCCCGGCTCGGCGCGTTCGGCATGAAGATCGATCGGAGGTACGGCGGGCTCGGCCTGAGCAACCTGCACTACTGCCGGGCGCTGATGCTGGCCGGTTCGGTCAGCCCGGCGATCGGGGCGCTGCTCTCCGCCCACCAGTCCATCGGGGTGCCGCAGCCGCTGAAGATGTTCGGCACCGACGAGCAGAAGCAGGCCTTCCTGCCCCGGCTGGCCGCCGGCGAGGTTTCCGCGTTCCTGCTCACCGAGCCGGATGTCGGCTCCGACCCGGCCCGGCTCGCCACCGTCGCCGAGCCGACCGCCGACGGCACCGGCTACCGGCTCAACGGGGTCAAGCTCTGGGCCACCAACGGCACCGTCGCCACCCTGCTGGTGGTGATGGCCCGCGTCCCGGCCGGCGAGGGCCGGCGCGGCGGCATCACCGCGTTCGTGGTGGACGGCGACAGCGAGGGCATCACCGTCGAGCGGCGCAACGCCTTCGTCGGCCTGCGCGGCCTGGAGAACAGCCTCACCCGCTTCCACGACGTCTTCGTGCCGAAAGAGAACGTCATCGGCGGCGAGGGCAAGGGGCTGAAGATCGCCCTGAGCACGTTGAACACCGGCCGGCTGTCGCTGCCGGCGATGTGCGTGGGCGCGGGCAAGTGGGCGTTGAACGTGGCTCGGGAGTGGGCCGCCGACCGGGTGCAGTGGGGCCGGCCGGTCGGCGAGCACGAGGCGGTCGCCCAGAAGCTGGCCTTCATCGCCGCCACCACGTACGGCATGGAGACCATGCTCGACCTGTGCTGCCTGCTCGCTGACGACGACCGCAACGACATCCGGATCGAGGCGGCGCTGGTGAAGCTCTACGCCAGCGAGATGGCCTGGAAGATCGGCGACGAGCTGGTCCAGATCCGGGGCGGGCGCGGCTACGAGACGGCCGACTCGCTCGCCGCCCGGGGCGAACGCCCGGCCGCCGTCGAGCAGCTCGTCCGGGACCTGCGGATCAACCGGATCTTCGAGGGCTCGACCGAGATCATGCACCTGCTGATCGCCCGGGAGGCCGTCGACGCCCACCTCTCGGTCGCCGGCGACATCATCGACCCGGACGCCGGCCTCGGCCGCAAGGCGAAGGCGGGGGTACGCGCCGGCGCCTTCTACGCCAGGTGGCTGCCCACCCTCGCCGTCGGCCGGGGCCAGAGCCCGAACGCGTACGGCGAGTTCGGGCCGCTCGCCGGCCACCTGCGCCAGGTCGAACGGTACAGGCGCAAGCTGGCCCGCTCCACCTTCTACGCGATGTCCCGCTGGCAGGGAAAGATGGAGCGCAAGCAGGCGTTCCTGGGCCGGGTGGTGGACATCGGCGCGGAGCTGTTCGCGATGAGCGCGGTCTGCGTCCGGGCGTACGCGGAGAAGGACACCCGTCCGGAGAACGTCGAGCTGGCCGACCTGTTCTGCCGCCAGGCCCGGGTCCGGGTCGAGCAGCTCTTCACCGCCCTGTGGCAGAACACCGACTCGGTCGACGTGGCCGCCGCGAAGCGTATCCTCGCCGGCCGGTACGCCGGTCTGGAGGAGGGCGTGATCACCCCGCCGGCCGACGCCCCCTGGGTGGCCCGCTGGCAGGCCGGCCCCTCCACCGCCGAGGACGTGCGCCGCCGCATCCCGCCGCAGCGCTGACCCCGGGCGTCGCGGCACAGGCCGCGGCCTGCCCGGTGCGGGTCGCGGCCGGTGCGGCTCGGGTCAGCGGCCGCTCCGCAGGCCGAGCCGCCGCAGCTCCAGCGCGGCGAGCGCGTCGACGGTGGCGTCGTCGCCGCGCCGCCACGCCTCGGCCACGTCCGGATCGATTGTCGTCAGCTTCCGCAGCGGCTGGCCGACCAGTGCGCGCAGGGCCAGCAGGTCCCGTCCGGCCGGCGCGGCGGCGAGCGCCTTCGCCGAGGCCGCCCGGCGCATCCACCGGACCCGCAACGGCAGCCAGCCGAACAGCACCAGCCCGAGCGGGAAGACCAGTGCCGCGACGCTCAACGCCAGGGCCAGCTGGCCGACCAGTTCCTGCTGGTCGCGGCCCGCCTCGGCGACCGAGCGGGCGGCGTCCGCGGCCCGCGTGAAGGGCGCGGTCAGCTCGTCGCCGACCAGCGGCACCCGGCCGACCTTGCCGCCCGCTTCGGCCAGGTTGTCGGCGAGGCCGCCGCCCGCCCCCTCCAGCTTCCGACCGGGTACGGCGAGCCGCTGCACCAGGTCGTGCAGCCACAGGGCGAAGCGGATCGCCGCGTACACCCAGACGGCCACGAGCAGGTCGGTGAGCAGCTGGCGGAGGAAGACGGGGGAGCGATCAGCGTAGATCTTCACGCCGGACAGCGTGCCACGGCGGGCCGCACCCGGCATCCCCCGCGACGTCGGTCAGCCGGTGCATCGCGGGCAGGTGCCGAAGATCTCCATGGTGTGACTGACGTCGGAGAAGCCGTGCTGGGCCGCCACCCGCTCCGCCCAGGTCTCCACGGCCGGGCCGGCCACCTCGACCGTCCGGCCGCAGCCCCGGCAGACCAGGTGGTGGTGGTGCCCCTCGCTGCACCGGCGGTAGAGGTGCTCGCCGCCCGGCGGGCGCATCACGTCGATCTCACCCGCGTCGGCGAGCCCCTGCAGGGTGCGGTAGACGGTGGTGAGCCCGACCCGCTCGCCCCGCTGCCGCAGCATGGCGTGCAGGTCCTGCGCGCTGTGGAAGCCCTCCACCTCGGCGAGCAGTGCGCTCACCGCCGTGCGTTGCCGGGTGTTCCGCAGCGCCGCTGTCTCGCTCATGTCCCCGCCTTTCCGCGGCCGGCGAGCGGCCGAGGCCGCCGGATTCCCCGCTCGCCGCGCTCGTTCACGATCCCTCCCCGGCGTGGCTCACCGCGTCCGCCACGATGTGTGCGACGTGCTCGTCGACCAGGGCGTACGCGATCTCACGGCCCCGCCGGGAGCCGCGTACGACGCCGGCGCCCCGCAGCACCCGCAGGTGCTGGGAGACCAGCGGCTGCGGGGCGCCGAGCCTCTCCACCAGCTCGTGCACACACCGCTCACCCTGCGCGAGTTCGCTCACGATCGCCAGCCGGATCGGGGCCGAGAGGGCGCGCAGCAGGTCGCCCGCGCCCTCGTAGGCGTCGTACCCGTTCGTGGCGGTCACCCTGCAACGGTAACCAATATCGCCGACGGCCTGCGGGGTGGCGTCATCGCAGGACGACCTCGTGCGGTTCGGGGCTGGGCGCGGCGGCGGGCGTGGCCCGGCGGCGCAGCACCCGCCAGAGCGCCGAGCCGACCGCGATCACGAGGAAGGAGGCGATGGCCAGCAGCACCACCGACGCGCCCGGGGCGGTGTCGGCGGTGGCCGCCACCCACACCCCGGCGCCGGCGGCGAAGAGGCCGAGCGCCATCGCGGCCGTCATGGTGCTGCGGAACCCCCGGGTGACCTGCTGCGCGGTGGCCACCGGCACCACCATCAGCGCACTGATCAGCAGTACGCCGACCGCCTGCATGGCGATGGTGACGGTGACCGCGACGGCGACCGCGAGCAGCATGTTGAGCGCCCGCACCGGCAGGCCGGCGACCCGGGCGTACTCCTCGTCGTGGCAGACCGCGAAGAGCGCCGGCCGCAGCGCCAGCATCATGACGAGGATCGCCACGCCGAGCACCACGATGGTGACCAGGTCCTGCGGCGAGATGGTGATCAGCGACCCGAACAGGTACGCGTTGAGACTGGCGCTGGTGGCGTCGGAGAGCCCGACCAGCATCACCCCACCGGCGATGCCGCCGTAGAAGAGCAGCGCCAGCGCGAGATCGCCGGAGGTGCGCCCGCGCGCGCGGACCAGCTCGACGGCGACGGCGCCCAGCGTCGCCGCGATCACCGCCGCGATCACGGGGGAGCGCTGGAACAACAGGCCGGCGCCGACCCCGGTCAGCGCGACGTGTCCGATGCCGTCACCGATCAGGGCCAGCCGCCGCTGCACCAGGTAGATGCCGAGCGCGGGGGCGGCCAGGCCGATGACCAGCGCGGCGATCAGCGCATGCTGCATGTAGGGGTACTGGAAGAGTTCCATGATCAGCTGCTCCACAGCCCGGCGGGCTCGTCGGGACCGTGCGGGTGCACGTGGTCGTGATCGGGCTCCGCGTGGTGACCGGCGGGTTCGGGCACCGCGCCGTCGTGGGCGATGCCGCCCTGGTGGACGACGACCGCCCGGCTGATCAGCGGGCGCAGCGGCCCCAGCTCGTGCGCGACGAGCAGCACGGTGCCGCCGCCGGCGACGAAGTCGCTCAGCGCCCCGGCGAACGCCTCCTGGCTGGCCGCGTCGACCCCGGCGGTGGGCTCGTCGAGCACCAGCAGCTCCGGCCGGCCGGCGAGCGCCCGGGCGATCAGGGTGCGCTGCTGCTGACCGCCGGAGAGGGTGGCGACCGGGTCACCGGCCCGGTCGGCCAGCCCGACGGCCCGCAGCGCCTCCTCGACGGCCTCCCGGTCGGCGCGCCCCGGCGGGCGCAGCACGCCCCGCCGGGCCAGCCGCCCCGAGGCCACCACCTCCCGCACCGTGGCCGGTACGCCGCTGCCGGCGCCGAGGCGCTGCGGTACGTACCCGATGCGCCGCCACTGCCGGAACCGGCGCAGCGGGGTGCCGAAGAGTTCGACGGAACCGGCGGCCAGCGGCACCAGGCCCAGCACGGCGCGGATCAGGGTGGACTTGCCGGAGCCGTTGGCGCCGAGGACGGCGACCACCTCACCGGCGGTCACGGACAGCGAGACGTCACGCAGCACGGCGCGGCCGTCGTAGCCGACCACCCCGTGCGTGACGGTGATGACAGGTGGTGTCACGAGCAGCTCAACGCCGTCCTCAGGCTCTGCAGGTTGGTACGCATCACCGAAAGGTAGTCCCCGCCGTTGTCGCTCGACAGCCCTTCGAGGGGGTCGAGCACCGCGGTCTTCGCGCCGACCTCGGCGGCGATGGTCTCGGCGACCCTGGGGCTGACCAACGTCTCGAAGAAGATCGTGGTGGCCTTGTGCTCCCGGGCCTCCTCGGCGACCTCGGCCAGCCGCTGCGGGCTGGGCTCGCTCTCGGGGCTGAGCCCGGAGATGCCGACCTGCTCCAGCCGGTAGCGCTCGGTCAGGTAGCCGAAGGCGGTGTGGCTCACCACGATCTCCCGGCGCTGGCAGGTCTTCAGCCCGGCGGTGAACTCGGCGTCGAGCTTCTCCAGTTCAGCGCGGAGCGCGGTGGCCCGGGCGGTGTAGTCGGCGGCCCGGTCCGGGTCGACCTTGCCGAGCCGTGCGGCGAGCTTGTCGCCGACCGTGGCCAGCCGGGTCGGGTCGAGCCAGAGGTGCGGGTCGGGGGCGCCGGCTTTCTCCTCGGCGTGACCGGCCTCACCCTCGCCCTCGTGGTCGTGGCCGGCCTGCGCGGTGGTCAGCAGCGGCTGCACGGTCGCCACGTCGAAGGTCCGGTCGCCGGCGTTCTGGTCGACGGCGGAGTCCACGGCCGGCTGGAAGCCCTTGAGGTAGACGACCAGCTCCGCCTCGGCGACCTGCCTCACCTGGCCCGGGCTGAGTTCCAGGTCGTGCGGCTCGGCACCCGGCTTGGCCAGGTTGGTGACCCTGAGCGCGTCCCCGCCGATCCGCTCGGCGAGGAACTGCAGCGGGTAGAAGGCGGCCACCACGTCGACCCGCTGCGGGTCGGCGCCGACGCCGTCGGACGAGCAGGCGGCGGTGCCGCCCAGGGCGAGCAGGGCGGTCACGGCGGCCAGGGCGCGCGGAGCGGAGCGGATGTTCATGACATCAACTCTCCGTGACAACGAGAATGATTGTCAAAAACGCATGATTGCATGTCAGAGCAGCTTGGCCAGCGCCACGGCGATCAACAGGGCGAGCATCAGCAGCCGCACCACCCGGGTGCGGGGAGCCTGGACCGGCCAGGTCGTCGCCATCAGCCAGACCAACCCGGCGGCGAGTGCCAGCAGCAACACGCCGCCGACCGGCCCCGGCGCGAAGAACGCCACCAGCACCAGCACCAGCGTGGCGAGGAACACCGAGGTCGGGTTCGCCCGGGCCAGCCGGGCCAGCAGGAGGTTCTGCGTACGCTGCATCCCACAGACTCTACGAGGAGGAACCCGGTGCAGGTGACCAACCGGTTCGTGGTCGACGCCGATGTCGCCGACGACTTCGTCGCCCGGGCGCACGCCGCGCTCGCGGCGCTCGCCGCCCGCCCCGGCTACCTGCGCGGCGAACTCCTGCGGGCGCTCGACGACCCGCGGCACTGGTGCCTGCTCACCGAGTGGGAGTCGGTCGGGGCGTACCGGCGGGCGCTGGGCGGTTTCGACGTCAAGATCGCCGCCGTGCCGCTGCTCGCCGAGTCGGTCGACGAGCCGTCGGCGTACGAGACGCTGGCCAGCGCCGCCCCGGCCGGCGAGGTCGTGGTGGCCGCCAGCGACCGGGCCGCGCACCCGCACCGCTGAATGATCTCCCCGCGCGGCGGCACCGGCGGGACGGTGGGCACTACCCTGCACCTATGACCGCACCCGGCCCGGCAGCACCGTCGCCGTACCCCGAGATGCCCGGCCGGGGCGAGGCCTCGCCCTCCGCCGACGGCGTGCCCACCCCGCCGCCCGGCCCGGGGGTCGCCCCGCCGTTCGCCGCGCCGCCCACCGAGGGCGGCCGCAAGCGGCTCTGGCTGGGGCTCGGGGTCGGCGCGCTGGCGCTGCTGATCTGTTGCGGCGGTGGCGGCACCGCCCTGGTCGGGCTCACCGTGAGCAGCATCCAGGCCACCGAGGAACAGGGCGAGGCGATCACCGACGCGTACTACGGCGCGCTGGTGCGCAAGGAGTACAACAAGGCGTACGAGACGCTCTGCGACTCCGCGCAGCGGCGTGAGTCGCGTGCCGAGTTCGCCCGGCGGATGTCCGACGAGCCGGCGGTGGCCTCCTACCGGATCGGCGACGTCGACCCGAACACGTTGACCGTGCCGGTCGACGTGACCTTCAGCGGTGGCGGGCAGGACGTGCAGACGGTGACGCTCGCCCCTGACCAGCAGACGGCCGGGCTGGAGGTCTGCGGGGTCAACTGACCCGGCCCCGGTATTCTGCTGGGCTCGGGGTGCCGCTGGTCGTACCGTTGTCCCGAACTGTTCCGTTCCATCCACATCGCGTCCCCGCCGACCGCCAGTCGGCGTAGGAGGAAACATGCCAGCCGACCGTATCGACGCCGTCGTCAGCCTCGCCAAGCGCCGAGGCTTCGTCTTCCCCTCCAGCGAGATCTACGGAGGCACCCGGTCGGCGTGGGACTACGGTCCGCTCGGCGTGGAGCTGAAGGAGAACGTCCGCCGGCAGTGGTGGAAGAGCATGGTCCAGCAGCGCGACGACGTCGTCGGCCTGGACTCCGCGGTCATCCTGGCCCGCAAGGTCTGGGAGGCCAGCGGCCACATCGCCGAGTTCGTCGACCCGCTCACCGAGTGCCAGTCCTGCCACAAGCGGTTCCGCGCCGACCACCTCGAGGAGGCGTACGCCGAGAAGCACGGCAAGCCACTGACCTCGCTGTCGGAGCTGAACTGCCCGAACTGCGGCAACAAGGGCACCTTCACCGAGCCGAAGATGTTCAACGGTCTGATGAAGACCTTCCTCGGCCCGGTGGAGAGCGACGAGGGCCTGCACTACCTGCGCCCGGAGACCGCCCAGGGCATCTTCGTCAACTACAAGAACGTGGAGACGGTCGCCCGCAAGAAGCCGCCGTTCGGCATCGCGCAGACCGGCAAGTCGTTCCGCAACGAGATCACCCCGGGCAACTTCATCTTCCGCACCCGCGAGTTCGAGCAGATGGAGATGGAGTTCTTCGTCGAGCCGGGCTCGGACGAGCAGTGGCACGAGTACTGGCTCTCCGAGCGCTGGAACTGGTACCTCGACCTCGGCCTGTCGGCGGACAACCTGCGCCTCTACGAGCACCCCAAGGAGAAGCTCTCCCACTACTCGAAGCGCACCGTCGACATCGAGTACCGGTTCCGGTTCGGCGGCAGCGAGTTCGCCGAGCTGGAGGGCATCGCCAACCGCACCGACTTCGACCTCGCCACGCACAGCAAGCACTCCGGCGTCGACCTGTCCTACTTCGACCAGACCAAGGGCGAGCGCTGGCTGCCGTACGTCATCGAGCCGGCCGCCGGCCTCACCCGCGCGGTGCTGGCGTTCCTGTTGGAGGCGTACGACGAGGACGAGGCCCCGAACACCAAGGGCGGTGTGGACAAGCGCACCGTGATGCGCTTCGACCCGCGGCTGTCCCCGGTCAAGGTGGCGGTGCTGCCGTTGTCGCGCAATGAGGCGCTCTCGCCGAAGGCGAAGGGGCTGGCCACGCAGCTGCGCAAGCGTTGGGTGGTCGAGTTCGACGACTCGCAGGCGATCGGCCGCCGGTACCGCCGCCAGGACGAGATCGGCACCCCGTTCTGCGTCACCGTCGACTTCGACACCCTCGACGACGACGCGGTGACCGTGCGCAACCGGGACACCATGGCCCAGGAGCGGGTCGCCCTGGACCAGGTGGAGCGTTACCTGATCGAGCGCCTGCCCGGCTGCTGATCCGACGATCCGACGGCCCCGTCCCGCCACCCGCGGGCGGGGCCGTCGCCGTTCACACCGGACGGCTGGTTGAGTGGTACCTGATCTCGTGCGAGCATTCGGCGTCGAATCTCGTCACGGGGGTGTGCGCATGACGCCGCAACAGGACTCTGACCACGACCCGAAGCGGCGGCGCCTGCTGCGCCGCGCCGCCACGGTCGCCGCCGGTGGCGCGGGGGCGGGCATCGCCGCCGCAGTGGGCCTGCCCGGCACCGCCCAGGCCGCCCCGGGCGGCGACCTCGTCCTGGGTACGACCAACGACGCCGGCACCGCCAGCACCACGCTGCTGCACGACGCCGGGCAGCCTCCGCTGCACCTGGCGAACACCTCCGGCGCACCGCTGCGGCTGGTGCCCGGCGCGCTCTCCCCGGCGGCCACGCTGACCGCCGCGCCCGGGACCGTGGCCGTCGACCAGGAGCGCGGCATGTTCGTCCGGACCGACCGGGCCGAGACCAGCGGCTGGGTGTGGACGAGCGAGTGGGCCACCACCTCCGTCGCCGTCCCGCCCACCCGGGTCCTTGACACCCGGGACGTCAACCTGCGCCGCAACCTCGTCTCCGGGGCGCTGGACGCCAACGGCCGGCTCCAGCCGGGCGTGCCGGTGGTGCTCGCACTGGACGCGTACGTCCGGGACGGCTACGCGGTCAAGGGCAACGTCACCGTGGTCGGCATGACCGGGGCGGGGGTGCTCACCGTCTGGGGCAGCGGCGCCAAGCCGACGGCGTCCACGGTGAACTGGTCGACCGCGGGCACCATCCTGTCCAACTTCCTCTTCAGCCAGCTCGGGGCCGTCGGGTCGTACCGCAGCGTGCTGACCCTGCAGGCCACCGCCTCGCCGACCCACGTGATCGTGGACCTGACCAGCCTGCTGGTCGGGCACCCGCACCAGGTGCTGCTCAAGGACGAGGGCTGATGGCCCGGCGGTTCCACGCCCACGTCGCCGGCCCGGCGAACCACCACGTCACGGGGGAATGAGATGACGTCCGACCGCTCCACGTCGCGGCGTACGCTGCTGCGCCGCGCCGCCGTCACCGGCGGCGCGGCGGTCGCCGCGACCGCCGCCACCGCCACGCCGGCCGCTGCCAGCGGTACGCCGGTCAAGCTCGGCGAGACCAACCAGGGCGGCACCACGACCGTCCGCAGCGCCGCCCCGAACGGGGGCGCCACCCTGGTGCTGCGCAACCCGGACGGCCCGACGCTGCGGCTGGGGGTGCCCGGCGCCACCGGCGGCCCGGCCGCGCCCGCCGGCACCGTCGCGCCGAGCCCGTACGGCCTCAGCGTCTCCGACGGCAGCACCCGGCACACGACGCTGACCACGGCGAACGCCACCATGCTGGTCCCGATTCCGCCGACCCGGGTGCTCGACACCCGCAGCAGCGCGGGCCGGGCCCGGCTGGTCCAGGGCGCCGACCGGATCGACGCGCAGGGCCGGGCGCTCGCCGAGACCGAGCTGGTCGTGACCCTGGCCGGGATCGGGTACGACATCGAGGGGTTGATCGGCAACGTCACCGTCACCAAGACCGAGAAGGGCGGCTTCGCCACGGTCTGGGGCGGCGGTGTCCTGCCGTCGGCCTCCACCATCAACTGGTGGACGGCCGGGCAACTGCTCTCCAACGGGGTGATCACCCAGGTCATGGCGTCCGGCGAGGAGCCGGACGTGGTCCGCATCCGCCTGCAGAAGAGCGCCGCCGCGGTGATCCTCGACGTCACGGGTCTGCTGGTCGCCCACCCCGAGTACGTGTCGATCAACAACCCGAAGACCGCGAGCACCAGCGACCTGCGTGCCGCCGTCGCCGACGACCGGGGGGTGCGGGGCGGTGCGTGACCACGGAGCCGAGGAGAGCAGGGGCATGACCAGCGAGGAGTCCTCGTCGAGCACCCGCCGGCGGATCATCGCCACCGGCGTCGCGGCGGGCGCCGGGCTCGGCGCGGCGGCGCTCGTGGCCACCCCGGCGCACGCCGACGCCGGCGACCCGGTGCTGATCGGGCAGGTCAACGACGCCGGCACGGCGGAGACCGAGCTGGTCGGCGGGTCGGAGAGCAACCCGACGCTGGCGCTCGGCTCGGTCGACTCGCTGCGGCTGGTGCCCACCAACGAGGAGCACATCCCGCCGGAGCTGCCCACCGGCTCCCTCGCCGTCACGCCGGTCGGGGATCTGGTGATCGGTGGCCAGGGCGGCCGGAAGGCGTACGTCAACACCTCCCGCTGGGCGAACCGGACGATGGCTGTCCGGCCGCAACGCGTCCTGGACACCCGGTCGCTGTCGGCGTACACCGCGCACATCGTCAGCTCCACCTCGGTGGTCAGCTCCGGGAAGCTCAACGCCGGTCAGGTGATCCACCTGACCGTGCAGAACGTGCCTCCGGCGCTGGCGGAGCGGGCCACCACCGCGTACGTGAACATCACCGTGGCCGGCACCGTCTCGGCCGGCGTACTGACCGCGTACAGCTCCTCGATCGCCCGGCCGAGGACCTCGTCGCTGAACTGGTGGGGGCCGAACCAGATCCTCTCCAACCTGGTGGAGGTGCGGCTCGGCAGCCACAACGGCCGGCCGCTGTGCTTCGCGATCCATGTCAGCGCCGCGACGTCGGTCATCGTGGACGTCTCCGGCCTGATCCTGTCGAACCCGGGCACCGTCTGACCCGTCCGCCGGTCGCCGTCGCGGTGCGAGTTCGCTCACCATCGCGGCGGCGGCCGGCCACCGGCGGCCGGGCCACCGTCGCGGGCATGGGATTCTTGGGTACGTGACCAGTCCCGCCGCTCCCGTCGCGCTCCGCCCGCTCACCCTCGGGCGGCACCAGGTGTGGCCGCCGGTGGTGCTCGCCCCGATGGCCGGCATCACCAACGTCGGCTTCCGGCAGCTCTGCCGCGAGCAGGGCGGCGGCATCTACGTCTGCGAAATGATCACCACCGTCGCGCTGGTGGAGCGGAACCCGAAGACCCTGCGCATGATCGCCTTCGGGGAGCACGAGCAGCCGCGCAGCCTCCAGCTCTACGGCACCGACCCGGAGATCACCGCCAGGGCGGTGCGGATCGTGGTGGAGAAGGATCTCGCCGACCACATCGACCTGAACTTCGGCTGCCCGGTGCCGAAGGTGACCCGCAAGGGCGGCGGCTCCGCGCTGCCGTGGCGACGGCGGCTCTTCGCCCGGCTGGTGAAGGCCGCGGTGGACGCCGCGTCACCCGCCGGGGTGCCGGTCACGGTGAAGATGCGCAAGGGCATCGACGACGACCACCTGACGTACGTCGAGGCGGGGCTCGCCGCCCAGGACGCCGGGGTCGCGGCGGTCGCCCTGCACGGGCGTACGGCCGCGCAGCGCTACTCGGGTACGGCGGACTGGGACGCCATCGCCACCCTCAAGCAGTCCCTCGACGTGCCGGTGCTCGGCAACGGCGACATCTGGGAGGCCGACGACGCGCTGCGGATGGTCGCGCACACCGGGGTCGACGGCGTGGTGATCGGGCGCGGCTGCCTGGGCCGGCCGTGGCTCTTCGCCGACCTGGAGGCCGCCTTCAACGGCCGCCCCGAGCGGCGGCTGCCGCAGCTCGGCGAGGTCGCGGCGACCATGCGCCGCCACGCCGAGCTGCTGGTCGACCAGTTCACCGCCGGGTCGCGTACGCCGGCGCGGGGCGAGCGGGACGGCTGCACCGACTTCCGCAAGCACGTCGCCTGGTACCTGAAGGGCTTCCCGGTCGGCAGCGAGCTGCGCCGCGAGCTGGCGATGATCGAGAGCCTGGCCCAGCTCGACGACCTGCTCGGCAAGCTCGACCCGACCGCGCCGTTCCCGGTGGAGACGCTCGGTCAGCCGCGCGGCCGGACGAACTCCCCGGGCAAGGTCTTCCTGCCGGACGGCTGGCTGGCCAGCCGGGACGACGACACCGTCCCCGAGGGCGCCGAACTGGCCGACTCGGGCGGCTGACCCCGGTACGACGAAGGGCCGGCCCCGTGGTGGGGTCGGCCCTTGTCGTGGTGGGTCAGTGGGAGTAGCCGCGGGTGGCGATCCAGTCGGCGAGGGTGTCGATGTCCATCTCGTAGCTGGCGGTGGCCGGGTTGGCCGAGTCGGCGATGGTGACGGTGTTGCCGTTGTCCTGGTAGCCGGTGACGGCGATGTAGTGGCCGCCTTCGAAGGAGTGGGTGCCGCCGTCGGTGTCGGTGGCGGTGCCGGCGATGTTGGCGACGATGGCGCGGCCGTTGTCGACGGTGCGCACGATATCGGCGCGCAGCTTGTCGGTCTGCTTGGTGTCGGCCTTGCCGGTCTTGATTTCGACGGTGCGGTAGACGTCGCCCTTGCCGGCTTCCTTGTTCAGGACGGGGGTGATGTCGTTGATGCTGTTGGTGCCGGCCTCGGTGGTGCCCATCCGCTTGGCCATGTCGTCGACGTCGATGTCCTTGTCGAGCACGGACAGGGCGTTGCGGGTGGCGGCGGGGCCGCAGTAGTAGAAGTTGGGCTGGGCTTCGTAGTCGACCTTGAGCTGTCGCTCGCCGCCGGGCTTGCGCTCGGTCTGCGCCGCGGGCTTGTCGGTGGGGGCGGCGTGTGCGGCGAGGGCGGGGCCGGCGATGCCGCCGGCGGTGGCGGTGATGGTGATGGCGGTGAGGGCGGTCTTGCGCAGGATGTCGGTACGCATGGGGTTGCTCCTTCTGCGTCAGGGGGATGCGGCAGCGCGCTGGGGGGCGGTGTGCCGCAAAAAAGGGGGGAGGTTCGGGGGACGTCTCCGGCGGCGGTGCCTGCGCGGGTCCGGGGGACCTGGCGGCGGGGCCTGCTCGGGTGTCCGGGGGATGTAACCGATCGGGCCGGGCCCGCATTCCGTGGGGTGGGGCCTCGGTGTCCGGGGGATGTAACCAACCCGGCGGGGCCCGCATTCCACGAACCCGGGGTCGGTGTCCCGGGGGATGTAACCGACCCGGCCTGGCCCGCATTCCGTCGGGGCCGCTCCGGGTGGCGTCCCGGGTGAGGGAGCGCCGGGGTTATGCCATGTACAACGCCCCGGCCCGGTCACCGATTCCGCCACCGGGGTGGCCCCGGCCACCGGACACCGCAGGTCAGACCGGACATCCACCCCAGCGGGGCCCACGAACGCCCAGCCCACGCACCCCGCGCCCCACAGCCCACTGCTCACCGTGTGCGCCTCGCCCGGCCGGGGGCACCGGCCGGGCGGAGGCTTCACGCGGATCAGGCCGATGCGGGCACCTTGTCCAGGAACCTGCCGGGTAGCGGGCCCGTGACGGTGGATCAGACCGTCGGCGATTACCCGGCAGGTAATCGACGCGGCCCCGACGCGCGGCACGCCGGGGAACTGGTCTTCCTCAGCACCATCGCGACGTTCGGCACGCCCCTGGACGTCACCCTGGCCGAGTTGTCCATCGAGTCGTTCTACCCGGCCGACGGGCACACGGCGTCGGTGCTGCGCGGCCGCGCCCGGCGATGACCGACCCCACCACGACACCGACACCGAGGAGGAACAGCATGTCCACCACCCGCAGCACGGTCGACGAACTCCTGTCCCGCATCGTCGCGGGGGAGGACCCCGACCGGATCGCCGAGGTGTACGCCGAGCAGGTCGACTGGCAGGTCGACTGGCCGGACGCCACACATCCCGACGTGCCCTGGATCCGCCCGAGAGCCACCCGGGCGGACGTCGCCGACCACCATCGCACCCTGGCCGCCTCCGCCGTGTCCGGACAGGGCTCGGCCACGGTCACGCACATCCTCGTCGAGGGGCCGCACGCCGTCGTGATCGGCGAGACGTCCCAGACGGTGCGCCGTACCGGGAAGAGGTTCCGCACCCGGTTCGCCCTGCACCTCACGGTGCAGGACGGGCTCATCACCCGCCACCACGTCTACGAGGACAGCCTCTCCGTCGCCGAGGCCTGCCGGGACTGACCCCACCGGGGCGGTCACCCGTCGGTGGTGGCCGCCGTGGGCGCGGGCGTCTCGGCGGCGTCCGGGCCGGGCTGGGTGGGGATTCGGCGCGAGGGCCCCCGGTCACCGTCGGTCGGCTCCACCGGCCAGGGCACCTCCGGGGAGCGGTGGAAGGTGATGCCGGCGGTGCTCCAGCGGGGGCCGTGCCCGGCCAGCCGGTCACGGAACCCGGCCCAGTCGTGCGTGGCCCGGGGTGACCAGGCCAGCTCGGCGAGGGCGGGCAGCCGGGGGAAGAGCATGAACTCGACCTCCGCCAGCGTGGTGACCGACTCGGTCCAGAGCGGGGCCTCCACCCCGAGCACCGCCTCGGCCGGCACCCCGGTCAGGTGCGCGCCCGGGTCCCAGTCGTATGCGCGGCGCACGTCGATCAGGCCGGCCCAGTCGTGGCCGATCGGGGTGTCCGGGGCGTACTTCATGTCGAGGTAGGCGTGGTTGCCGGGGGAGAGGATCAGCCGGGCGCCCCGGCGTACCGACTCGGCGATCTCCGGGTCGTCGCCGTTCGTGCCCCACCACTGGAGCACCCGCCCGGCGGCGTGCGCGGCGGGGGCGATCTGGTGCCAGCCGATGACTGTCTTGCCGGTCGCGGCGACGATCCGTTGGGTCCGCTCGACGAAGCCGGTGTAGGCCGCGCCCCTGACCTTGAACGCCTCGTCGCCGCCGATGTGCAGCCACGGGCCCGGGGTGAGGGCGGCCACCTCGCCGAGCACGTCGTCGACGAAGTCGTACGTCCGCTCGTCGGCCGGGTCGACGTAGCTGAAGCCGACCTCGGTCCCGGTGTACGGCGGCGGCGCGACCTTCCCCGGCGCCAGCTCCGGGTACGCGACCAGCGCCGAGTTGGTGTGGCCCGGCAGGTCGATCTCGGGGACGACCGTCACGTGCCGGCGGGCGGCGTGCCGGACGATGCGCCGGTAGTCCGCGGTGGTGTAGTGCCCGCCGGGGCCACCGCCCACCTCGGTGGCCCCGCCCACGCCGGCCAGCGCGGGCCAGGAGTCGACCGCGATCCGCCAGCCCTGGTCGTCGGTGAGGTGCAGGTGCAGGTGGTTGAGCTTGTACCGGGCCAGGTGGTCGATCACCCGCAGCACGTCGGCGACGGTGAAGAAGTGCCGGGCCACGTCGAGCATCGCGCCCCGGTAGGGGAAACGCGGCCGGTCGACGATCACGCCGCCGGGGACCACCCAGCGCGCGTCGACCGGGGTCGGGCTCTCGACCGCCGCCGGAAGGAGTTGCCGCAGCGTCTGCACGCCGTGGAAGAGGCCGGCGGCGGTGCCGGCGGTGATCCGTACCTCGGCGGGCGTGACGTCGAGGCGGTACCCCTCGTCGCCGAGGTCGTCGGCCGGGTCGGTCCCGGCGATCGTGCGGGCGTTCCCTCCGGTGGCCGGCGCGGCGGTGACGGCGTCCCCGGCCGCTTCCGTGCCCGCCCCGGCGGTGACCCCGGTCAGCGTGAGTGTCAACCGGTCGGCTCCTGCGGGCGGCAGGCCGGTGACCGGGAGCGGGCAGCCGGTGGCCGGGCGCAGCAGCTCCGCAAGGTGCCCGGCCACGTCCCGGGCGGCCGCGCCGGCGCTGACCCGGATCACGGCGTCGGCGGGAAGGGTGAAGTCGGCCGCCGGGTCCTCGGCGACCGACTCGGGGGCCGGCACCACGTCGCCGAGCCGGACCGGTGCCGATGGCGCGAGGAACTCCCCGGCCGCCCGGGCCAGGTCGGCGGCGGGTGGCCGGTGTACGGGCAGGCCGGCGGGTTCCTGGCCGGTCTCGGGGCGGGTGGACGGGGTGGTCGGCACGGCGACGGCTCCGGGGTGTATTTGCGACGGATATGGCAATGGTCAGGTTCAGCGGATCCAGCGCCGTCAAGGGTACGAGGGGGGTCGGGAGTTGCGTGATCGTGCGCGTGGAAGCGTTCCCAGAAACCACCACGAACGCGGATAGTCGTGATGGCTGTGCCTATCGTCACGAACGGTGCCAGCCCACTCGATGTTCGCTTAACCTTCGCCCACCGATCGCTGACGACGCCGGATTACCGGCGGTCGGCCCCGGGGTACCAGCAAACTGAACCTTCGTTAAGTGTCAATCCGGCGTGCGTGGGAGGCTCTGGTGGCAGCGCAAGAGACGGTCGATCACAAGTACGTCTACGACTTCGCCGAGGGCAACAAGGAGCTCAAGGACCTGCTCGGCGGCAAGGGGGCCAACCTGGCCGAGATGACCAATCTCGGCCTGCCGGTCCCGCCCGGCTTCACCATCACCACTGAGGCGTGCAAGGCGTACCTGGCCACCGGCCGGGAGCCCGACGGGCTGGCCGACCAGATCGAGGCACACCTGGAGTCCCTGGAACGGGAGATGGGCCGCCGCCTCGGCGACCCGGACGACCCGCTGCTGGTCTCCGTACGCTCCGGCGCCAAGTTCTCCATGCCCGGAATGATGGAGACCGTCCTCAACGTCGGCCTCAACGACCGCAGCGTGGTCGGGCTCAGCGCGCAGGCCGGCGGCAACGACCGGTTCGCCTGGGACTCCTACCGCCGCCTGATCCAGATGTTCGGCAAGACCGTCTGCGAGGTGCCCGGCGAGGAGTTCGAGCACGCCCTCGACGAGGCCAAGCGCGCCAAGGGCACGAAGAACGACCTGGACCTCGACGCGGACGACCTGCGCGGGCTGGTCGACGCGTACAAGAAGATCTTCGCCAAGCACACCGGGCGGGAGTTCCCGCAGGAGCCGCGCGAGCAGCTCGACCTCGCCATCCGCGCCGTCTTCGAGTCGTGGAACGCCGAGCGCGCCGTGCTCTACCGCCGCCAGGAGCGCATCCCGGCCGACCTCGGCACCGCGGTCAACGTGGTCTCCATGGTCTTCGGCAACCTCGGCCCCGACTCCGGCACCGGCGTCGCCTTCACCCGCGACCCCGCCAGCGGCGCGCAGGGCATCTACGGCGACTACCTCGCCAACGCCCAGGGCGAGGACGTCGTCGCCGGCATCCGCAACACCGTCCCGTTGCAGGAGCTGGAGCAGCTCGACAAGAAGTCCTACGACGAGCTGCTCGACATCATGGCCCGCCTGGAAGGGCACTACCGGGACCTCTGCGACATCGAGTTCACCATCGAGCGCGGCAAGCTCTGGATGCTCCAGACCCGGGTCGGCAAGCGCACCGCCGCCGCCGCGTTCGTCATCGCCGGCCAGCTCGTCGACGAGGGCCTGATCGACCTGGACGAGGCGCTGCACCGGGTCAACGGCGCACAGCTCGCCCAGCTGATGTTCCCCCGGTTCCGGCTCGACCACGACTTCCAGCCGGTGGCCAAGGGGATCGGGGCGTCACCGGGCGCGGCGTCGGGCAAGGTGGTCTTCACCTCCGCCCGCGCGGTCGAGCTGGCCGCCGAGGGGGAGGCGGTGATCCTGGTACGCCGGGAGACCAACCCCGACGACCTCAACGGCATGATCGCCGCCCAGGGCATCCTCACCTCGCGTGGCGGCAAGACCAGCCACGCCGCCGTGGTCGCCCGGGGCATGGGCAAGACCTGCGTCTCCGGCGCCGACGAACTGGACGTCGACGTCCCGGCGAAGCGGTTCACTGTCGGCGGGCACACCGTGGTCGAGGGCGACGTCGTCTCCATCGACGGCACCACCGGCAAGGTCTACCTCGGCGAGGTGCCGGTCATGCCGTCCGAGGTGGTGCAGTACTTCGAGGGCAGCCTCGACCCGGAACACATCGACAACGCGCTGGTCCGGGCCGTACACCGGATCATGGGCCACGCCGACGCCCGGCGGCGGCTGCTGGTCCGGACGAACGCCGACACCGGCGCCGACGCGGCGCGGGCGCGGCGGTTCGGCGCCGAGGGCATCGGCCTGTGCCGCACCGAACACATGTTCCTCGGTGACCGGCGGGAACTGGTCGAGCGGCTGATCCTGGCCCGCACCGACGACGAGCGGGAGTCGGCGCTCGCCGCGCTGCTGCCGTTGCAGCGGGCGGACTTCGAGGAGATCTTCCGGGAGATGGACGGGCTGCCCGTCACCGTCCGGCTGATCGACCCGCCGCTGCACGAGTTCCTGCCGCCGCTGGAGCAGCTCGCGGTCAACGTCGCCGTCGCCCAGGAACGCGGCGAGGACGTGGCCCAGGAGGAGGCGCTGCTCGCCGCCGTCCGGCGGATGCACGAGGAGAACCCGATGCTGGGCCTGCGCGGCGTCCGCCTCGGCCTGGTCATCCCCGGCCTGTTCGCCATGCAGGTCCGGGCGATCGCGGAGGCCGCGGTCACCGTCACCCGCGCCGGCGCGGTGGCCCGGCCGGAGATCATGGTCCCGCTGGTCGGCGCCGTGCAGGAGCTGGAGACGGTACGCGCCGAGGCCGAGAAGATCATCGCCGAGGTGGTCGGGGACAGCGGTGTCGAGGTACTCATCGGCACCATGATCGAGGTGCCCCGGGCGGCGCTGACCGCCGGCCAGATCGCCGAGGCGGCGCAGTTCTTCTCCTTCGGCACCAACGACCTCACCCAGATGGGCTGGGGCTTCTCCCGCGACGACGTCGAGGGCGCGTTCTTCTGGCGCTACCTCGAACTGGGCATCTTCGGCATCTCGCCGTTCGAGTCGATCGACCGCGAGGGGGTCGGCCGGCTGGTCCGCATCGCCGCCGAGGAAGGCCGGGCGGCCCGCCCGGAGTTGAAGCTCGGCGTCTGCGGCGAGCACGGCGGTGACCCCGACTCGGTGCACTTCTTCCACGAGGTCGGGCTGGACTACGTCTCCTGCTCGCCGTTCCGGGTTCCGGTGGCCCGGCTGGAGGCCGGTCGTGCGGCCGTCGAGACGGACGGATCCGACAGCCGCTGAGCATGTCGTCGACGGTGGCTCCGGGCCGCCCGGAGCCACCGTCGACACCCGCCTAGCCCCAGTCGGTCGTGGCGCCCGGACGTCGCCGGGCCAGCGTGCCCACCGGGGTGCGCGTGGTCAGCGCGGCGTGCACCTCGGGCACCGGCGTCGCGCCGACCCGCTGCGAGTCGACCGCCGCGCCGGCCCGCTCCGCCACCGCCCGGGCCTCCTCGTGCAGACCCGCCAGGTCGCTGCCCGCCTCGGTGACCAGGGTGAGCAGCGCATGCCGCCCGGCCGGATAGGTGATCACGCACCCGGTCGAGGTGTGCACCACCGACTCCCGGAAGCTGCCGCCGCGTACCGTGTCGGCGACCTGCTGCCCCACCCCGTGGCTCACCGCGGCGAGCGCTGCCAGGTGTGTGGCGTCGGTCGTCGGCAGGTCGCTGGAGATGAGCAGCCCGTCGCGCCCGGCCAGCACCGTCCCGGCCACCTCCGGCCGACGCCGGCGCAGCCCTCGCAGCTCTGTCTCCATCACCGTGTCAACGTGCACGAGCGTCCCCCGATCGTCGCGTCCTCACGTACCGCTCCCGGCACGTTACCGAACGCCATGCCCACCTCGCGATCCCGTTACGGTCGGCACTCGGGCGGCAACTCTCGACTGAACGGTGGGTTGCGGACCCGTCGCGTCCCGTTCGCCGACGCGCCGACTCCGACGGCGCGGCGTAACCTGGCTCCCGCGACGAGTTGCGTACGACCGGCGAAGGGTGGCCGCATGACCAGCGTCTGGGCAAGCTTGACCGTCGACGCCCGCGATCCGGCCCGGCTGGCCCGCTGGTGGGCCGAGGCGCTGGGCTACCAGGTGGTCACCGAGAAGCCGGACGAGGTGGAGATCCGGCAGTCCGCCGAGCGGCTGCCCGGCATCGTCTTCGTGCCGGTCACCGACGACAAGCAGACCAAGAACCGGCTGCACCTCGACCTGCGTCCCGCCGACCTGGAGGCCGAGGTGGAGCGACTGGTCGACATGGGTGCCCGGCACGTCGACATCGGCCAGGGCGACGTCGGGTGGACGGTGCTCGCCGACCCCGAGGGCAACGAGTTCTGCGTGCTGCGGCAGCAGGGCTGACGGTGCCGGTCGAGCCGTCCGACACGCACCTCGCCGGCCCGCGCGACGACGAGCCCGCCGACGCCCGGCGTTTCGTCGAGGAGACGCCGAAGGACACCGGCCACGGCCGGTCGCCGTACGAGCGGGACCGCGCCCGGGTGCTGCACTCCGCCGCGTTCCGCCGGCTCGCCGCGAAGACCCAGGTGCACGTCGCCGGGACCGACGACTTCCTGCGTACCCGGCTGACCCACTCGCTCGAGGTGGCCCAGATCGCCCGGGAGATGGGCGCCCGGCTGGGCTGCGACCCGGACGTGGTGGACACCGCCGGGCTCGCCCACGACCTCGGACACCCGCCGTTCGGGCACAACGGCGAGGAGGCCCTCGACCGGCTGGCCGCCGGCTGCGGCGGGTTCGAGGGCAACGCCCAGACACTGCGCGTGCTGACCCGGTTGGAGGCCAAGGTGCTCGGCCCGGACGGCGTCCCCGCCGGGCTGAACCTCACCCGGGCCTCCCTCGACGCGGTCAGCAAGTACCCCTGGCCCCGCCGCTCCGGGCAGCGCAAGTTCGGCGTGTACGCCGACGACCGGCCGGTCTTCGACTGGCTGCGGGCCGGCGTGCCGGACGGCGGCGTCCGCCGCTGCCTGGAGGCGCAGGTGATGGACTGGTCCGACGACGTGGCGTACTCGGTGCACGATGTCGAGGACGGCATCCACGGCGGGTACGTCTCGCTGCGCCCACTGCTCGACGACCCGGACGAGCGGGCCGCCCTCTGCGTGGACGTGGCCGCCGTCTACTCCGGCGAGTCCCCGGCCGACCTGAACGAGGTGCTGGTCGACCTGCTCGACGAGCCGGTGCTCGCCCGACTCGCCGCCTACGACGGCAGCCACCGGGCGCAAGTGGCCCTGAAGGCGACCACCAGCGTGCTCACCGGCCGGTTCGTCGCCGGCGTGGTGGCCGCCACCCGGGAGCGCTTCGGTCCCGGCCCGCACCGCCGCTACGCCGCCGACCTGGTGGTGCCCCGCCGGATCCGGGCCCAGTGCGCGCTGCTCAAAGGGATCGCCTGGCGGTACGTGATGCGCCGCCCGGACGCCCGGGCCCGCTACGACCGGCAGCGGGAGATCCTGACCGACCTGGTGAGCGTGCTGGCCGACCGGGCGCCCGACGCGCTCGACCCGGTCTTCGCCCCGCTGTGGCGGGCCGCCGGCACCGACGTCGCCCGGTTACGGGTGGTCGTCGACCAGGTCGCCTCGCTCACCGACCCGGCCGCGGTGGCCTGGCACGACCGCCTGGTCCGCCCTGGCCGCTGACCCGCCGTCCTGCGGGCTGACCCCGTCGTCCCGGCGGCGTGACCAGGGGTCGGTGGCGACCCGGTGGGGGTCACCGCCCGAGTGAGGCTAGCCTAACCGTATGACCGACCGCCCCAAGAAAGTCACGTCCGCCCGGGTCCTGCGGACCGAGCGACCCAGCCCGCACCTGGTCCGCGTGGTCCTCGGCGGGGAGGAACTGGCCGGGCTGCCGGTGGGGGAGTACACCGACCACTACGTGAAGCTGGTCTTTCCGCCGGACGGGGTGACCTACCCGCACCCGGTGGACCTGGCCACCATCAAGCGGGAGTACCCGGCGGAGCAGTGGCCGCGGCTACGCGCGTACACCGTGCGGGCCTGGGATCCGCTGGCCGGTGAGCTGACCCTCGACGTGGTGCACCACGGTGACGAGGGGCTGGCCGGGCCCTGGGCGGCTCGGCTGCGACCCGGGGACGAGGTGCTCTTCACCGGCCCCGGCGGGGGGTACGCGCCGGATCCGACGGCGGACTGGCACCTGCTGGTGGGCGACGAGAGCGCCCTGCCGGCGATCGGTGCCGCGCTGGAGCGGCTGCCGGTGGGCGCCCCGGCGGTGGTCTTCGTGGAGGTGGACGGGCCGGCGGACGAGCAGCCGCTGCCCAGCCCCGGCGCGGTGGAGCTGACCTGGCTGCACCGGGGCGACCGGCCGGTCGGCACGGCGCTGGTCGAGGCCGTGCGGGCACTGGAGTTCCGGCCCGGCCGGGTGCACGCCTTCGTCCACGGCGAGGCCACCTTCGTCAAGGACCTGCGCCGGCTGCTGCGGGTCGATCGGGCCGTGCCCCGGGCCGACCTCTCCATCTCCGGCTACTGGCGTCGCGGCATGGACGACGAGGGCTGGCGCTCCACCAAGCCGGACTGGAACCGCCAGGTCGAGGCCGAAGAAGCCGCCGTCCTCCCCTGACTCCCCCCCACCCCCCC
>NZ_FMDN01000009.1 GCF_900090245.1 Micromonospora halophytica | reverse complement strand
CCTGAGTTCGGTCATTTCGTTAGTGCCCGAGGTCCGCCCATGGTGAGTGCGTCGATGATGGCTTGTCGTTCGGGGTCGATCTGGGGTGGGAACGTCTGCGTGGCGTTGTTGATCGCGAGGGTGGCGGAGCGTAGCGGGCGTAGCTGACGCAGGACGTTGCGGATCGCGAGTCCGGTGCGGGTCTGCACTTCGCGGGTCACGGCCAGGGCGGTGAACACGATGGTCAGGTGTGCCTCGATGGCGTCTTTCGTGTGGTGGAACATGGGTCGGGCGGCGAGGTCGGTCTTGGACATGCGGAAGGACTGCTCGACGTGCCACAGGTCGTGGTAGTTGGAGATCACCTCGGCAGGGCTCATCACGTTGTGGGTGATGTTGGTGACGTAGCCCTTGAGTCCGACGAGTTTGCGTGCCCTGGCCAGCGACGCTTCGTCGAGGGTGCGGGCGGTGCCGTTGATGGTGACGAATCTCGGGGTCCTGGTCGTCTTCTCCCCGGCGATGACGGCCCGTGCTTTTGCCTCTTGGGCGTTGAGGGTCTTGTTGTCCCGGACGGCGCGGGTGGCCGAGTAGGACCACACCGCCCGCCACGCCGACGGGTGTGTTCCTGGGTTCCACACCGGCTCGGCTTTGAGGGCGGGGTCGTTGTCCCGGTTGGCGCCGGTGCGGGGGGTGATCGTGTCGATGATCTGTCCGTCGGTGAAGTAGTCCCCGTGCCAGCGGTAGTGGGACTCCAGGTCGATCGGCGCCTTGGTGGTGCGTGAACCGACGATGAAGCCGAGGCCGGCCTCGTCGAGTTCGCGCAGGTTGGTCGCCGACAGCATGCCGGCGTCGGCGACGATGACCATGCCCGCGATGTGGTGGCGGGCCTGGAACTGGCGGATGACCGGCAGCAACGTCAACGTCTCGGCCTTGTTGCCCTCGAAGCAGCCGATCTCCAACGGGAACCCGTATCGGTCGACCAGCAGCCCGACGACGATCTGCGGGTCCACACGTCGTTCCTTGGAGTATCCGACCTTGCGCAGGTCGTCTTCCTTGTCGGCCTCGAAGTACAACGTGGTCACGTCGTACAGGCAGAGGCTGACATCGCCGCTGCCCGTGGCGTGGGCGAAGCACAGTCGTGCGATCTGATCGCGGTAGCCGCCCTCGTGTGCGCGGATCAGGGTGCGGCGCATCGTCTTCTCGCTGGACGGCTTACGGCCCAGGTCGATCAGCACCCGACCGGTGTCGCGGATCGAGGTCGGTTCCACGATCCGCGCGATCACCAGATCCCGAAAGACCTTGTCGCCCACCGCGTCGAATCCCAAAGTGGTGAACACTGCGGCCAGCACGTCGTAGAGCACCCGCGACGCCGTCGACACCACCCGCGGCGCGGCGACCACCGCCGGCCCACGCACCGATGAATTCTCGACCTGGAACAACGCCGCGTCACCGACCGGGCCGACCAAGGCCGCCTTCGGCGCGACCGGCTCGACACCCAGCTCAAGCTCACCCTGCCCAGGATCGGCAAGAAGCTCGCGGGCCCGCGCGATCAGCAACCCCAACTCGGCCTCGGTATGCGCCGAGCCCACATGAGCAATGATCCGCCGCCGCCCACCGACGGACTCGGCGATCTGCACCGCCGTCGCGCCCGAGGCCGTCCGCACCCGCCGAATCCACGCCACGAACCCGAGCGTAAGACACCAATTAGTGCCTCAGAAACAACCCACCAACACCCAACACCCCAGGTCAGCGCCCTACACCCCATCGCCCCGCAAGCCGGTGACCAAACTCAGGTCAGATGGCGGCATTTGGTTGCAACTGAACTTGGAGTTGACCCGATGGCGGTCCAGCTAGTCGGAAGCGCCCGTTTGGGGTACTCGCTGAACCCGAAAAAGAACTTCAGAAGGTTCCACGAGAGTTCGGATCTGGACGTTGCAATTATCTCCCCGGAGCTGTTCGATCAGGCGTGGGGAGAGCTCCGTGAAATCATCGAAGATGAGATGTTTGCCAACAAGAAAAGCTATCTCCGGAAGCTGGTTTTCGAGGAATGTATCGCCCTCGATGTCATTCTGCCTCGATTGTCTTTTGGTGAACGTTGGTCACGGTCGAGAGATATCTTGATTGCGCACCTCGGGGAGGCCTTCATGAACTGCGAAGTCAACTATCGATTGTACCGCAGCCATAAGTCACTTAGAATTTATCAACTGAAGAGTGTGGTAATCGCGCGAGACCGCGCGATCGAGGAGGGTGTGCACCATGGCTGATCACGGTCTCAAGTTCGAGATAGAATCGAAGACTGTGGCGGAGTTTCGGTCGCTAAACAAATCCGGTGAGCTGATCCTCCAGCCCGAATATCAGCGTCAGGTCGTTTGGCCCGACCGTGCCAGAGTGTCCTTGATGGAGACTATCCTTTTGGGGTATCCGATCCCGGAGATCTACCTCGCTTACGAGACGTCGCCGGACGGGGAACAAAAGGCTTCTGTCGTGGACGGCCAACAGCGTCTCACCTCTCTTCTTTGGTTTCTTGACAACAAATTCGCGCTGGATGGACTAGAGGACGAGAAGCTTAAGGAGAAGTTCGAGGGAATGTTCTTCAGGGAACTTCCCGCCGATGTTCGCCAGGAGTTTTTTCAGTACCGATTCCCGATTCGGCGCCTGTCAAATCTTGCCGACGAGTTTGTGCGCGCAGTTTTCGCCCGCGTCAACAGGGTAAATATGGTCCTCACCGAGCAAGAGCTCCGAAATGCTTTGCTGCCCGGCCCATTCAACGATTTCCTCAAAGACTGTGCAGCCCATCCAATAAGTGCGGTATCCGGGGTCTTCAGTGGTGAACGTCGCAGACGAGGTGGCGACCTTGAGTTCTACGCTGAGGTCTTCAGCACCTGCGTTTTCGGACTATCCAATAAAAAAGCTGAACTCGATGAGCGCTATGACAAGATCTCCGCAGATTTCGAGCACTATCAGGACCGGGCAGCAGAGTTCCTCGCGTTGCTT
Organism: Micromonospora halophytica; assembly: GCF_900090245.1. Taxonomy (GTDB): domain Bacteria; phylum Actinomycetota; class Actinomycetes; order Mycobacteriales; family Micromonosporaceae; genus Micromonospora; species Micromonospora halophytica. The sequence continues at coordinate 217,185 of NZ_FMDN01000009.1, read as the reverse complement.
GCGTTCCTTAAGGATACTATCAAATGGGTCGGCCGAACTAGATGGTCAAACATTGTCGATATGTTTACGCTGCTGCATGTTTCTTGGGGGGTGCGCGAGGACCTCAGTAATGCCGACTTGCAGCGGACGGGGCAGATTCGGGATCTTCTGGACCTGTTTCAACGCGCAGTCTCGGCCAAGAAGCGCAAGGACGAGAACGGGGAAATTGCCGCCTTCTCTGCCTCTCTTTCATCAATGCTTCAGATGGCGCCTGAGGAAGTTGATGATGTCATCGAAGGATATATGTCAGGTATCCGGAACTCGTCCGACTTGGGATCACGCCGAGCTCGCTCCCAGAATTTGAGCCTCTTACTTGTGAAGAAGCTTAAGGGGTGACCGAATTGCTTCGCCTTGGAGTCCGCGCAGGTAGGTGAATCGCGATGGTCGGCGGGCGGATCGGTGGATTCGTCGGTAGCGCTTCCAATGCTGCGGGATGATGAGGTTCCCGCGCCCCGCCCAGTTGCGCGAGCAAGCCGGGATGATTCTCCGTGCTACTACCGAGCTGGGGTGCGCGACGGCCCTCTGCCGGCAGCAGCCGGACGTGACCGAGACGGAACGGGCATGGCTGATCGAGGTACGGCTGCGACGGCAAGGCGTGCTGCGGCAGCTGCCTGCGGCAACACAATTCGAGGTGAGACTCGCCGAGGCGGTGCTGCTGCGTACCGTCAGCGACCGGCGGTGATGGTCTAGCAGCTCTGGCACCCCGGCACCTGGCATCGCGGGCCCGCCGATTGCCGGATGTCTACAAGGCTATGGTCGCCCCGATCGACTTCTGCGCTCTGACGGAAGTGGCCAACGGACGACTGGACTTTTACGTCGCGAACGACCTGCGCAGCGTGATCGATCAGCGGCACCCGGAGTTCTTGTCGAGAGTCGGCGGTGTGCGTCCGCAAAACCCCGAGAGTCGTCAAGCAGCGATCTACCCTGCACGGATGGATGCGTGACGTAGCCGCTGGTCGCTGCTCGATCAGGCGGCTCGGCTTGCGGACGGAGACGCGAGCGCCTGAGCGATAGCGCGACGGGAACACCTCCGGCATCTGCTGGAGGCGCTCCCGTGTGACCAGGTTCAGTGGCCGATCTTGGTGGCCTGGACGAAGCTGGCCCAGGCGGTGGGGGAGAAGGTGAGGGCGGGTCCGGCCGGGTCCTTGCTGTCGCGTACGGCGACGATGCCGGGCAGATTGTCGGCGACCTCGACGCAGTTCCCGCCGTTGTCGCCGCTGCGGGTGCTCTTGCGCCACTGGGCGCTGGTCAGCTCAGCCATGGTGGACCTCCCCAATGATCTTGTTGATCAGATGCCTCGATTGTTGCTCATCGAGGGCCAGAGACGTGAGGCTCGCCCAAACCTCTTCGTAGATGGCGAGTTCTTCCTTGCGGTCGAGGTAGAGCGCCCCGGTCAGGGACTCGCTGTAAACCACTGAGGGGTCGGGCTCGACGCGGTTGCGGAGAGGGAAGTCCAGCATGACGAAGGGGCCAGCGACCGCACCGAAGTGCAGCCCCGCGCTGAGGGGGAGCACCCGGATCGTGACGTGCGGGAGCCTGCCTACGTCGAGTAGGTGTCGTAGCTGTCCGGCCATCGTGGCGGGGCTGCCAACGAGCCGGAGGAGAACCGCTTCCGAGAGGACGACCTCGAACTGTGGTGGCGGTGGAAGGCGACGTTCCAAGAGCGTCTGACGTTGCAGCCGAACCTCGACCAGCCGCTCCCGTTCGTTCTCCGAGATGCGCGAGCGATGCTGGTAGACGCCACTGGCATAACCCCTCGTCTGGAGAAGCCCGGGGATCAGGGTGTCCTCGTACTCACGTAGCCGTGAGGCGGCGGACTCCAGGCCGACGTACAGTTCGAACCAGTCGGGGATGGCGTCGCCGTATGAGTGCCACCAGCCCTTGGCCTTGGTCTCGTTGGCCAGGGCGGTGAGCGCGCCGGCCAGCTCGGGCGTCGCGCCGTACAGCTCGCACATGGCCTTGACGTCGAGGGCGCGGACCGGGCCGAGGCCGGTCTCGATGCGCCACATCTTCTGCCGGCTGCAGTGCAGCGTCTCGGCCGCGCCGTCGAGCGTCATCCGCGCCTCGGTGCGCAGCTCCCGCAGTGCCCGCCCGAGCTGCCGCCTCGGGACTGTCGATCCCATGTCGTCGGCCATCCGCCACCCCTCTCCACGTTGCATTTTGTTACATCGCTGCTGGCGTCCATGGAACAGGCGGATGTTGCCCGGAATGAGCTGGGGGAGTGGGCAACCATTCGTCGCGCCTGCCTTTCACCGACCCTATAGGACGGCTACGACAGGAGCTAACGACACGCAATTCCCACGGTTGTCGGAAAGAGGAGGCGCGGCTTTTCGTCCGGTCAGCCGGTCAGCTCGTTGACGAAGTAGCCGATGACACCGCCGATGGCGAGTGACACTCCGTTGATCCAGATGTCGTCCCGCTTGCGCTGCCAGAACGTCGGCGACTGCGCCCGCGTACCTGTGTAGATCACGGTCGTGGTCTCCCAGGTCGGCAGGGGCAAACTGAGCCCGGGAAGGCGGACGACGCTCAGGATGGAGGCGCCCAGCAGCGCGCGTACGCTCGTCGTGAACTCGAACCGGCGGCAGCGGCGGATGATCTCGCTCGCCTCGGTCAGCGCCCCCTTGTCCCGCAGGGTAGGGGCGGTGATCTCGACGGTGTTGGTGGCGCCGAGCTGCAGGCGTACCCGCCCGTCGTCGCCGGCGAGAGCGAACTGCCTGATCTCCTTCACGCCCTGCTTCAGCAGGGTGTCGAAGTCCTCGTCGACGTCGTCCAGCTCATAGTCGTCGGCGGTGAGCTTCGGTGGCGTGTCGCAGCACTGGCCGAAAAGCCTTACCAGTTCGGCCGTGTCGTCGCGCCACATGCGTACCGGGCCGAGTTCGATGCTGAGTATTTCGGGTGCGGTTCTCTTCAACGCCACCACTCGAACCTAGATTTACCCGCCCTACGAGGCGATCCGCCGACCGTCCATGTAGCTCGAAGACGTCGCGGGCGGCAGTGAAGTGCCCGAGTAGTCTCCCGGGGATGGCGAACGGTCATGGTCGGGCCGACGGGGCGCGGTTTCCGGCGCGGCGGGCGGCGGGCCGGGGACGTGGGTGGTACCGGGGCGACTGTCATGTGCACTCGGTGTACTCGTCCGGTGCGAACCTGACGGCGCAGCAGCTCGCCGCCGCCGCCCGCGTCGCCGGGCTGGACTTCGTCGCCACCACCGAGCACAACAACTCACTCGGGCACGAGGCGTGGGGGGCCGCACGCCGGTGACGATCTGCTGGTGATCCTGGGCCAGGAGGTCACCACCCGGACCGGGCACTGGCTGGCGCTCGGCGTCGCCCCTGGGCAGGTGGTCGATTGGCGGTACGGCGTCCGCGACGACGCGATCAGTCGGCACCTCGACCAGGTGCGGCGGGCGGACGGGATCTGCGTCGCGGCCCACCCGCACGCGCCCTATCCCGGTGGCACCCTCGGGTACCCGTACCGCTGGTTCGACGCGATCGAGGTGTGGAACGGGCTGTGGGCGTCGGACCTGCCGTGGAACGCCGACAACGAGGCGGCGCTGGCCGAGTGGGGGCGCGGGCTGGCCTTCGACGTCCACGACGGGCACTGGCGGCCGGCGGTCGGCAGCAGCGACGCACATCTGCAAGGTCAGCTCGGCACGCCGCACACCGTCGTGTTCGCCGACGAACTCAGCGCCGATGCCATCCTCGCCGGCATCAGGGCGGGCCGGAGCTGGATCGCCGAGTCGGCCGGGGTGGAGCTGGCGCTCGCCGCCACCGCCGCCGACCGGAGCGTGGGAATCGGGGAACGCCTGGAGTCGCGTGGCGAGCCGGTGGTGGTGCGCGTGCGGGTGGCCGGCGTGCCGTCCGGCATCGTCAGCCTGCACACCGAGCGCGGCGTGGTGTGCCGCGAGGAGCTGCCCGCTGACGGATCGGGAGCCGTCGAGTGGAGCACCTCGGCGGAGGAGTCCGGCTACGTCCGCGTGGAGGTGCGCCACCCGGACGGGCGGATGGCGGCGCTCAGCAACCCGGTCATCGCCACGCCCCGGAGAACCTCCAGAGTCCGGCCGCCCGGCAGCGGCGCACGGTAGCGGTCCTCCGGCGCCGGGGCAGGGCCGTCCCCACAGGTCGGCGGCGTTCGTCAGCGCCGACCTGTGGGCCGCGTCGGCCGCGGGTGACTACGGTTGCGCCGTCGCGGACGGCTGCTCGCCCGACTGTGGCTCGCCGGGCGGGTCTGCCGGCGGCGCGTCCCGTTCCTCGCCCGACTGGAGACGCTGGGCGGCCGCCGCCCGTCGGGCAGCCGGGCCGATGACCAGCGCGCTCAGCGTGAAGATCAGCCCGAGGGCCACCCAACCGAGCGCGCCGACAGACACGACGAGATAGGTCACCAGGGCCGGTCCGATGGCGGCCTGCACGACGATGTGCAGGTTGAAGGCGCCCAGGTACTCGCCGCGGTTCTGCGTGCCCGCCAACCCGAAGCCCAGCCCGAAGGCGCTCGCCGACTGCCACAGCTCCGCCAGCGTGAACAGCAGCAACGCGACGACGGCGGCGATCGCCGCGCCCCACACGCCAGCGCTGGGAGTGACCGCGAGCAGCAGACACGCGGCCAGGCAGACCAGTCCGGCGCGCCGGGCCACCGAGGCGGCGCCGGCGATGGTGTCCGCTCCCCGCGAGGCGACCACCTGGAAGAGGACGACCAGCGCGGTGTTGACGGTGAGGAAGAGCGGCACCACGAAGTTGGGCAGGTCGGTGCGGGTCACCAGCCACAGCGGAAGGCCGACCACCAGGACGGCGCCGTGCAGCGCCAGCAGGCCCGATGCGCCGACCACGGTGAGGAACGGCAGGTCACGTAGCGCGCCGAACCGCCGGCCGCTGTTCACGCTCGGCGGCGTCGGCGTGGCGGGAAGGCGCAGGACCAGCAGCCCGGACACGATGAACGTCACAGCATTGCCGAGCGGCAGGAGTTGCAGCCAGGCCGTGGACCCCGTGCCGATGAGCGCGACGGCCAGCAGCGAGCCGGCCGAGAAGCCGATGTTGAACAGCGAGCGGAGCGCCGCCCGCGCCGGCACCCGGTCGGGCTCGGGCACGAGGTCCATGATGAGCGTGCCGAACGCCGGACCGCAGCCGTACTCGAGGGCACCGATGAGGCTGATCAGCAGGAAGAAGAACCACACCGAGTCGACGAGCGGGTAGAGCAGAAAGCAGCCCGCCAGCGTGAACAGCAGCGTGGCCAGCAGTGGCCTCGCGCCTGTCCGGTCGGCCATCTTGCCGAGCAGCACACTCGAAACGAAGCCGGCGATACCGGCCAAGGAGAGGCCGAGGCCCACCTGGGCCGCCGGCAGCCCGGCCGCCGTCACGAAGTACACCATGGCGCCGGCGAGGAAGAGGCCGTTGCCCATGCTGTCGACGAGGTGGAGCACGCCGAGGGTGCGGGCGGGCCCGCGCAGCGGCGCGTACGTGTTCCGGAGGAACCCGGTAATGGTCGCGATCATGACTCACTCGTTTCGGACGGGGGACAATCCTCAGCGGTGACGACCACCCCGGCGAGGCGGTCCCATGCCCAGTGCCGGTCCAGGGCCGCGCTGAGCGTCCCTGACCCCACGGCACCGAGCCGCTCGGCGTAACCGGCCAACCAGGACGGTTCCAGCCCCGCCCCGAGGACGCCGGCGAGCACCGACGCCATCCCGGAGCGCGACGAGCACGCCAGCGACATCGAGCCAATCGCGAAGGTGCGGGCCGTGCCGAGAGCCGTGGCGGCCCCGGCGGCCGACAGCGCATCGTATGCCTCGCGCACGAAACCGGTCGCCTCGGTGGCGCGTCCACTGGTGACGTCGACCTCGATGACCAGGGTGGCGGCGTCGGCCACCGGATCGAGCACGGCGCGCGGCGCGTACGACAGGCCCTCCCGCTCCCGCAGGATCCTGGTCAGGTTGCTCGCGTAGTAGCCGCCCAGCATCAGCGTCGCCAGTTGCAGGGCAGGGTAGTCCGCGTGGTCGCGGGCCGGCCCGAGCGTCCCGAGCCGGAGCAGATCCCCGGTGGCCCGCGGATCGGTGACGCGTCCGACGCGGGGTGCCGGCCGGCGTACCACCGCCGGGGCGCCGGGGCGGGTCGCCGCCGCGCCGACCGGCTCGAACGCGGACCGCACCACCGGGGCCACCGTGTCCGCGCCGCCGACGAGCACCACCGAGCACCGGGAGAACTCGATGTCACGCACCACCGTGGTGGGCGCGCACGCGGACAGGTCGGGGGCGAGGTCCGCCCCCTCCTCCGCCAGTGGGTGGCTGCCGTAGACGGCCCGCAGGAAGGCGGTCCGGGCTGTGGTGAGGGGGTGCGCGACACCCGCCGCCACCCGTGTCCGTACGGCCTCGGCCGCCCGTCGCAGGTCCAGCTCGCCCAGCGCGGTGGCGGCCAGCGCGGCGCCGACCTGCCGCACCACCGTGCCCGCGTCCTCGCGCAGGGCCCGCGCCGAGACGACGATCCGGTCCGGCCGGGACTCGACGCGCAGGTCCGCAGTGCCGGCCAGGGCCTCGCCGAGGTGCCGGCGTAGAGCCTCGGCGACGGTCTGCACCCGCCCGGTGTGACCGGACTCCACGGGTACGGCGGGCAGCACCACGCGTACCTCGGTCAGCTCGCCGGGGCGGGGGACGACGACGAGGTGACCGCCGGCCGCCCCCAGCGGCACGGACTCGACGGGCGGTGGTCGGAACTCGACCGGTGTCGTCACCGCGTCACCTCCGGGCTGCACGGCATCGTCGCCGACGGAAGGCTCGTGATGCGCGCCGCCGGCGCCGAGGCCAGAGCGTCCGCGACGGCCCGGACATCCTCGGCAGGCACCGCGCGCAGCAGCCCGGGCAGGGTGTCGTAGTAGCACGGGTCAGCGAACAGGTGGGTGCCGATGCAGGTCCACGACGCGAGGCTGACCAGCGAGTCGAGATCGGAATGGATGGCGAGCGCCGCCTGGCGGGTCACCGCCGTCAGGGCGACGTCCAGCTCCGACCCGGCGTCGGCGACCTTGCCGAGCACCTGCCGGAACTGGTCCTCCACGTCCTGTCCGGACAACTCCGCCGGATGGTTGGCCTGCGCGGCCACCATGCTCGGGTGCAGCACGTCGAACGGGTTCCCGGTGCGGTTGACCCGCCACCGGAACCGTAGCCCGGACGCGTCGGCCAGCGGCAGCCCGGCCGGGGTGGCGTCGAGCAGTTCGGTCAGCGCGACGGTGGCCAGGTATTCCGACCGCGACCGCGCCGGGTCCGCCGTACGCAGACCGATGGCGGTGCACGCGGTGGAGGCGGACGGGTCCCGGCGCACGGCCGTCCGTCCCGTCTCCGGCACCGCGTCGGCGGGCGGCACGATCGGTCGGCGTCCCGCGCGCGGCAGGCCTCCGAAGACCTCCCGGGCCTCGGCGACCACCGCATCGGGATCGACGTCGCCGGCTATGCCGAGCCACGCGTTGGCCGGCTGGCAGTAGTCGTCCACGAAGTCCTGCAGCTGCGCCGGGCTCACCTGCGCCAGGGCGTCCACATCGCCGTAGCCGTTGTGGCCGTGCGCGAACGACGGGAACAGCAGAGCGGGCAGGCCGAACAGCACCAGGCCGCCGTGCGGCCGCTGCAGGATGTTGCGCCGGATCTCCGCCTGCACCACGGCCACCTGCTCACCGACCCGCTCGGCGGTCAGCGCCGGGGTCGCCATACGGTCGCGTTCCAGACGCAGGGCGACATCGAGGCCCCCGGCGGGCAGGACCTGGAGATACTGCGTGTAGTCCAGCGAGGTCCGGGCGTTCGTGGACCCGCCGAGCCGGGCGATGTCGTCCAGGTAACCCGCCCCGGCGGCGGAGAACCCACTGAGCACATGCTCAGCGAGGTGGGCCGCGCCGGGCACCGGTTCGTTGCGGAAGCCGACGCCATAGTGCAGGCAGGTGGCGGCGGCCTGAACGCCGGGCAACGGACGCACCAGGACGGTGAGGCCGTTGTCGAGCCGCTCGACGCGTACCGGCCCGGTGATCGTGGTCATGCGGTCGGCCCACCCTGCGCGGGCTGGCGCAGGATCGAGTAGAGCACCTGGTCGTGCCACTCGCCCTGCCGCCACTGGCCGGAGCGGATGACGCCCTCCCGCTCGAAGCCGGCCTTCTCCAGCGCACGCTGTTCGGCGACGTTCGACACGTCGGTGAACGCCTGCACCCGCTGGGCGCGGGTGTGCAGGAAGAGGTACTCCGCGAGTTGCCGCTGGGCGGCCGTGCCGATACCCCGACCCCGGTACGCCGCGCGCAACCCCGCCGCGATGGTCCAGCACATGGACGTGGCGGGGCGCCCCCACGAGGCTGGGAACCACTCGACCCGACCCACCGTCACGCCGTCGACCTCCACGGTCAGCACGCCCCCGTCGGCGTCGAGCAGGCCGGTCTCGGCGAAGCGGCGGCGCAGCCCGTGCGTCGGGGTGAAGCCGAACCACTGCCAGGGGCCGGTGCCGGACTCCGTGGCGAACTCCACCTCGAACAGGTCCAGGTCGGCTCCGGTCACCGGACGCAACACGACATCGGCGGTGCTCATGGTTCTCCTTCTGTGGCAGGGTGCTCCCGCAGCGCCGGGACGGGCAACGCGTCGGCGGCGTCGCAGATGTTCACCCATCCCGGGGGAGCGAGTCCACCCCGCAGGTCACGATGCTCGGCCAGCCAGCCCTCGGCGAACCGCACCAGCTCCCGGATGCCGACCTGGCGGCAGGTGGCGGCCCCGACCGTGGCCACCGTGACGGCCTCCGGCCGCGCCCGTTCGAAGGCGTCGCCGAGGGCGTCGAAGTCTCCCTCCCACACCAGCAGCTCGTCCGCGGCGGCCCAGGACACCCCGGCCGGACCCGGCAGCGGCACCGGCCACCGGCCGCGACTTCGACCCGGGTAGGCGGTGCTGTACTCCGCGAGGTGCAGCGCCGTGCACGAGTTCCACGACGTGCCGAGCATCAGGATCTTCGCGCCCGCGTCCCAGAGCCGCCCGAGGGGACCCGCGCCGGATAGCCGGTACGACACCGGGTGGTGGCCGGTCACGTCGGCGGCGAGGGCTCCGTTGGCCAGGAACGACGTGTGGGGATGGTCGGAGCGTACGGTGCCGGGCAGGCCACGGAAGCACTCCGGCACCGCCCCGATCGTCGCCGCGACGGGGGTGGCCGCCACGTCGAACGCCGGCATCTCCTGGGAGATCGTCAGGGGGTCGGCGCCGTCGAGCCGTTCGGGACGCCACGCCGCCGGGTGAACCAACTGCGGCGTGAAGCCCGGCATGGCGATCGTGCCGGTCGGGCCGACGGCCGCCGCCAGCGCCTGGCACACGGTGATGGAGCCGCCCGCCACGAAACCGAACGCCGACAGCGACGAGTGCACCAGCACCGTGTCGCCGGTCTCGACACCGAGCTCCACCAGGCCCGCGACGAGCTGTGAGCGGGTGACCGGCCTAGCCACGGGCCGTCCCGGCCAGGTCGCCGGCGACGGGCACGGGGCCGACGCCGTCGAGCGGCGTCTGCGCGGCGAGTGCCGCCAGGACCCAGTCGAACCAGGCCCGCAGGTTTCTCGGCCGCAGCAGCGGGTGCCCCTCTGTCGGGAAGATCGCCAGTTCGCTGCGGACCGAGCGGCGCAGCAGCGACCGGTGCAGCCGCACCGACTCGCTCGCCGGCACCAGATCGTCGGCGAGGCCGTGGGAGACAAGCACGCGGGTCCCGGCCGGGACGCTGTCGTACGGCAGGCTCTGCTCGTCGTACGCGGACCGGCGAGTGTCCGGGTCGCCGTACTCGCGGATCCACTGCCAGCCGACGTCGCTGACCGAGGCGGTCTGCCGCAGGTCCACCGGCGCGCCGTGCGCGACCACGAGCCGTGGTGCCAGTTCCGCCGCGGTGAGCAGCGCCAGGTAGCCGCCGAAGCTGCCGCCCATCACGGCCAACGGAGCAGGAACACCGGTGAGCCGCAGCACCGCCCGGACCTGCTCGACCGCGACAGCCCCGATGCCCGTACGCCATTGGCGCCAGCCGGCGGCGATGCCGGCGTTGCCGTAGCCGAGCGACATGGGCGGCTCCAGCAGCGCCACCTGGTACCCGGCGGCCACCCACGGCCAGGGACTCCACCGCCACGCCCAGTCGGTCCAGCTCTTCAGGGGGCCACCGTGGAACACCACGACCAGACCGGCGGGCGGCCGGTCGTCGGGCGTACACAGCCAGCCACCGAACTCGACCCCCGTGGCGGGGTCGGGCAACGTCAGCCGGCGTAGCCGACCGGGCAGCGCCGGGCCTCCCGCCCGCTCCACGGCCTCCGTCGAGCCGTCGTCGTCGATCGCCCGCACCGATGGCGGCGTGTCGAGTGCCGAGGTGAGGACCACCGTCCGGGTGCCGTGCGTCGCGACGTCCAGCACGGAACCAGCCACCTCGAAGGGTTCCCGGGCGCCCGTTCGCAGGTCGTGGCGCAGCAGGCGGCGAACCGGCCCGTCCTCGGCGGTGCAGAGCAGGACGTCTTCTCCGGACCAGGCGCGCGGTTGCTGCCACAGGTCGTCACCGCGATCGACGGGGGTGTAACGCCAGTCGGTGTCGATGAGACACGGGAACTGCACGGGATGCTCGTCGCCGACCGGCACCGACGTACCGAGGCAAGCCAGCCTGCGGCCCTCCGGCGACGCGACGAGCCCCGTCAGGTCGATGTCGGGCACCCTCAACTCGCGTCCGATCGAGCCGGTGGCGTCGACCGTGACCAGGCCGAACCTGCGCCGGCCATCGAGCAGATCGTACACCGTGCCGAGGACGAGTTCGTCGCCCAACCACGCGGCCTCACCGGTCAGGTTCGCCCCCGCGGGCAACCGCGGTACGAAGCTGTGCGGCTCGGTGCTCCGCGTGGGGTCGAGCTGCACGACCCGCCAGCCGCCCTCCGCGCGGCGGACACCGCCCAGCGAGGCGGACGAGTCGGCGAACCACACCACGTCCGCCCCGCCCAGCGTCGCCGGCACCCGGGACGACGACGCGTGCGTCTGCTGCACCAGGCAGGTCAGCCGGTCGGATCCGGCGAGCAGCGCCACCACCCGGCCGTCGACCCGGCACAGCGGGTGCTCGACCCCGTCCGGGCCGCGCAGGCGGATCTCCGCGCCGGCGGCGTACGCGACGGATTCGCCACCGACCAGCGTGGCGACGGTGCCACGCGCGGCCCAGACCGGTTCCCAGGTGCCGTCCGGACCGCGACGGTGGCAGACCAGCGTCGGGTTGAGTCGGTCGGCGCGCGGGTCCGGCACGTCGATGCGACTGACGATGAGGTTCTCGCCGCAGACTGGCAGCGCGGACAGCCGGGGCTCACGCACCAGTTCATCGAGGAACGTCGTCCCGCCTCCCGCGCTCATGACGCCTCCGCGCCGGCGAGTGACCGGACGAGCCGGGCGGAGAACGGCCGGGCGAGCCGCAGGGCCTCGTCCAGGTCACGGAAGCCGCGTTCCAGAGCGCTCAACGTCAACTCCTGCGGGGTAGGCGCCGACCATAGTTCACCGAGCAGTTCCCGCCACTGCTGCGTACTGGAGTCGCCGCCGGCCAGCCGGGCGTACCAGCCGGCGACCGTCGCGGGGGACCTGTCCGCCATCGCCTCGGGGGGCAGGTCGGCGTAGACGCACCGCCCCGGCGGCAACCGGAACGTCCGGACCAGCGCTCGGTCCTCGACACTCCAGTCGGCGGCCGCGGCCGTGGGGGCGCCGAACCGGTCCGCGGCGATCCTCGCGTCGATCCCGGCGGCGGCGAACATCGCCGCCGGCGTGGCCGCTCCGTTGGTGTCGCGCACCACCCGGTGGACGTAGGCCCGGTGCCGCTGCGGGTAGCTGGCGTCGAACAGCTGCAGGCAGGCCAACGCCTGTCGACGGGTGACGGTCGAACCTGCCACCAGCGGGGTGCTGTCCAGGGCCCATTCGGTCCCGTACGAGCTGGTCCATCGTGTCGACGTCGTCGCCCCGGTGATCGGTCCGGCCAGCGTGCGTACGGCGTCGAGCGCGTCCTGGCGTTTCACGTCACCGCCGGCGGCGAGGTGGTCGAGCAGCAATGCCATCTCCGCGCTGAGGCCCGCCGCGTCGGCCTCGGCGCGCAACGCGGCCGGGGAACGGGTCATGTAGTGCAGGCCCGAGGTCACGCGGAGCAGGCCCTCGCCCTGCTCGGGGGAAAGGCGACCGGCGGCGGTGAGGTCGCGTACGCCGAAGTGGACCGACACCGATGCGACGGTGAACTGCCGGTGATCCTCCTCGGCGGAGTGCAGCACGGCGACGTCGGCGTCGGAGCGCAGTTCGCCGGTGCGGTACGCGGCGGCGACCCGCCCGAGCGGGGTCATGCCGCAGTCGGCCAGCTCCGCCGCGCGTAGCGCGCCCATGCTGGCGGCACCGAACACCCGGACGCCGTGGGACAGTGCGGCCAGGATCTCTTTGTGGCGCAGTGGCGCGAAGTGCTGGTAGACGCCATCGACAACCAGGGCGGCGTCGCCCGGTCCGAGCCCGAGGCGGAACAGGTCGCCGTGGCGGGCCGGCGGCAGGTACTCGACGTCCGGCCGTTGCCGGGCGCCGGCGGGCAGGCTGGGCCCGACGAAGGCCACCCGGCGGCCCGTCACGGCCCCCTCCAACCGTCGGCCGTGGGTCGCGGCGCCTCCGGGGCGGGCGTCATGCCTGGGGCGAAGACCTGCACGACGGCGGGGAACCCGGCTTCGTCCGGGGTGAGGTCGACCGCGATCACCGGCCGGCCGGTCCGTTCGGTGACGGTGGCGGCGAGCCCGCCGAGCAGCCCCGCGACGTCCGCCCCGTGCAGCGACCGCGGATCTGGCACGGCCCTGGCGCCGGCGGTGGCCCGCCGCTGGCGGCCGAGCGTCATGGCGCCGTGGTAGACGGTGGCGGGGATGTCGTCCCGGGTGCCGCTGATGACCGACGCCCGGCTCTGGATCGCCTCCAGTACGGCGCGTTCCGCGGCGATCTCCGGATCGAGATGGCATCCGGAGCCGCCGAAGAGTTGCGGCATCTCGGACTGCGAGAGGTAGCACACGCAGGTGGCCGTGCCGGGCAGACTGGCGAGGAACTCCAGCTCGATGGTCGCTCCCGCGTCGCGGACCAGTTCGGCCAGCGCCGCGACGCGTGGGCCGACGGCGGCCGGTGACGTCGGCACCCGCTCAGACCGAGGGCCGACGCGGCTCAGCGCGTCGCGTTCGACGAGCTCGAGCAGCCCGTGCAGGGCGGCCTCGACGTGGGTGTTGCCGCCGGCCAGGCCGTTGGTGGTGGTGACGAACAGCGGCGGCTGCCACCGCTGCTCCGTCCACCCGCGCAGGCCGACCGCCGCGACGGGCACCCGGGCCGCAGCGCCGGTCACCAGGTCGAGGCCGGCTGTCCACTCCAGCACGGTCGAGTCGGCGGCCACCGAGACCGGGTGCAGTGGCAGGTCCTCGACGTGGTAGCCGCAGCCGATCTCCGCCGCCGTGCCGACCAGCGGGTCGGCGCAGGCGAAGGTCTCGGCTGCGGCCACCTCGATCGACTCCATGACCGCCGACACCCAGGCGGCGTCGTCCGACAGGCCCTTACCGGCGCTCGCGACGAGGGTCGCGGCACCCGGCCGTACAGCCGAGAAGACCGGCACGCCGATGATGTCGAGGCCGGTCAGTTCGGCCACGCGGGTGATGCCCCACCGGGGGAGCAGCGGCACCAGCTCGGCCCGGGTCTGCGCCACGGAACGCGTGCGGACGGTCCCGTCGACGAGGGCCGCGGGCCCGCCTCCTGTCAACCAGCTGCCGGCGAGCTGGGCGAGCGTCATCGTCACCTATGCAGCCGCCGTAGCGTGACGGCGGCGGCGAGTTGCTGGTCCGGGTCGGTTTCGCCCAGGAACTCGTCGATGAGCTTCCTCAGCTGCTCGACCTTTTCCGCCAGCGGCATCGCGTGGTGTCGCTGGGAGAGCGCCGTGAACCGCTCGTCGGCCAGCAGGCTCGCCAGGTAGACGTTCGCCAGGTCCACGGCCGTCGGTTCCTCGATGGTGACGGCGATGTGGATCGAGTTGACGTCCGTCGAGGTGGCGTAGTGCGGGCAGCCGTGCGGCATGTAGAGCACGTCACCCGGTCGCAGCGTGGTCTCCATCCGCAGGTCCGGCCGGATCTCCCCCTCGTGCAGGGCGGAGTCGCTGATGGCCGTCTCGTCGATCCGCCCGATGACCCAGTCCTTGGTGCCGGCGACCTGGAGGACGAAGACGTGCGCCCCGTCCATGTGGGCGTTCATGGCCGTCTTGCGCGGCGGGCTCAGGAAGACGAACGACTCCAGGCCGCCACGGAAGTGTGGCTGCATTCCCTGCACCAGCGCGCGGATCCGCGGGTGCCAGTGCTCGGCCTGGTTGAACTTGAACGTGCCGCCGGCGGCGAAGTCCTGCCTGATCTGCTCGGGCTTCACGTACCCGGCCAGTTCGTGGCCGACGACGGAGCGCGTCTGCGTCATGTCGCTGATCGCGGTGCGGACGCCCTCGTTGAACATCGTGAAGTACGGCCGGCTCAGCAGTCCGCACTCCAGTTCCTCCCACATCTCCTCCTCGGAGATCAGCGTGGAGAGATCGCTGTGCGCGCGCAGGACGACGGGCTGGTTCCCCCAATGCTGCGCGAAGAATCGGGCCGGGTCACCGACCAGGTCGTCCAGGGTGGTCGGGACGACACCGGTCACCTCGGTTGCCGGCCCTTCGGCTGTCACCGTCATGGATTCACCGCTTCCTCATCGCTGCGAGCGCCAGGCCGACCCATTCGTCCGACGCGAGGTCTTGCGCTTCGTGCCGCAGAGCCGCCTGTACCTCGCGGGTCTTGCTCTCCAACGACCGGGCGTGGTGGCGGTGCACCAGGTCGGTCTGGGCGGTCGTGAACCGCTCCACGAGCGCCTCGACGAGGTCCTCCGGGGACGGCTCGGTCAGGGTGAAGGTGAGATGCATTGACTCGCCGCCCGACGCCACGGCGTCATGCGGCCAGCCGTGCGGAAGGTAGAGCACGTCGCCCGGTTCGAGGACGAACGTGTGCGTGGGCCTGGACGCATCGACGTCGAGCCCCGCCGTGCTGGCGACCTGTTCGGGCTCCGCGTACAGGTGCCACTCCTTGCGACCTACCAGCTGGATGGCGAGGACGTGGGCGGCATCGCGGTGCGGGAGCATGCCGCGCTGCTCGGCCGGGGTCCAGAAGACGTACGACTGCACGGCCGCGGACGTGACGGCCTCCAGTCGGTCACGCAGGTCCCGGGTCGGGCGGTGCCAGTCGGCCAGCTGGTTCAACTTCAGGGAGGCGCCGTCGGCCATCAGCCGGCGGATCGCTCCGGGGGCGGGGAAGCCGTCGCGCTTATGACCGATGACGTCCCGGCGGCTGGTGTACGTGTGCACGGGCGGCTGTTCGCCGTGGCGCAGCAACGTGAAGTAGGGCCACCGGAGGAGACTGGCGTCGAGGCGCGCGTTGATCTCCTCCAGGTCGATGTAGGTGGTGGGGTCCGCTGCCCCCCGCCAGATGACGTGGTCCCGACCCCAGCGAGAGTCCATGAAGTCATCGTCGAGCAGGGAAACGAGACGGTCAGATTCACTCATGCGAGGAACTCATCCATTCTGGAGCCGAAGATCGAGGGTCGGGTGACCGGCCCGGCCTCACGAGACCGGCCCGGCCACCCTCAGTGCTCGCTGATCAGGCTTCGTTGATCTGGCTGAGCACCATCATCGGAGCGTCGAACGCCTCCTCGGACGCCTGCTCGGCGACGCGAGCCGGGCTGACCTGACCCTCGCCGCCGAGGCGGGCCTCGGTCGGAGCGGCGACCAGTTCGGTCTCGTTGAGTGCGTGCAGAACATCGCGGAGCGCCATGACGTTCCCCCTTCATTCGGACTGCCGGTCGGCAGTGGCGGGAACGCTACTGGGCGACAGTTATCTATGCAAGAGTATCGACGGCGTTAACCGTTTCTACAAGGCCGCGTGTCGTCCCGGGTCGCGAGCCGAAGCTTGCTGGTTTGCCGCGGTCGGCGAGGGTGGCGGATCCAGCCACCCCTCAAGAGCGGTGCCACTACCAGCGGGAACGCGGGCCGACGGGAGGATCTAGGGGTCGGCGGAGAATATAGGGGTTGGCTCGGCTGGGGGTGTATGCACAGGATTGCATCTGTATCGTCATTGACCGGTCGGGGGAGTGTGGCGAGCGTCGGTAAATCCAGCAGACACCATTTTTGCGGTCGCGAGCAACGCTTTGTAACTCGCTCGACGTTCGACCTGAACCGTGCCCGACGAATCGGGAAAACGGTGTCGCCAGACGTTGCTGACCGTAGGGGAAACAATTCGTTTCACCGGTCGGGCTGGTGTCGTGCTCGCTCCTCATCCGGGCTCCCAGAATAAGATCAGTCCAAACAGGACACCCCTGGACTACTCCGGCACCCTGAGTGCCCGTCCCGGTCAAGGCGGTCTTGCCCACACCGGCGGTGTCGCAGATGACGAAGAGGGCGGCGCGGACGGCCTCGTCGACGAGAAGGCGGTTCAGCGAGTCACGTCGGTGCCGAGGGTGGAGATCGCCGGTAGCGGTCCGCCCGTCTCTGCGGAGGCGACCCGGTCCGCCGGTAGTAGTCCTCGAATTCCGGACGTCGTGCATCCAGGATCCGCAGCGACTCCTGCCACCGGCCGGCGGCGAACGCCTGCCAGCCCTCGTCGTTGGGCTCCTTGAACGTCTGCTGCCGCTCCAGCTTTCAGAACCCCGGCGACCCGGCCCTCCAGAACCGCTGCTCGAAGTCGGCCCAGTATGCATCGAGGGCCAGATGCCGACCGTCGTCGAAACTGGCGGTGCGCAGTGGACGACCCGCTCATGCTCGCGGCGGCGACCACGCTGGTCGCCTGGGCGACCACAATCTCGCCGAGGGCGCCCGGTCGGCGGTGACCGGGCTGACCGAGTTCCTCCGACGTCGATTTCGCGATGAGGCTGCCGTGCAGGAACTGGTCGAGGGCAGCCGCCCACCGGCACCGGACACTGCTTGTCGTCTCGCCACCCTCCTCGAACAGGAGGCGCTGCGCGACCCCGCCTTCGACGCGGAGTTCCGCGCCCGCTTCGCCCAGGTCCAGGCTGTGGTCGCGACTCACTCGGGCAACGTGACGAACACCGTCTCCGGCGACGTCGGCGGGGCGGTCGTGCAGGCGCGCGACGTGCACGGGGGCATCTCCTTCGGCAGCCGCCACACCTGAGTGCGTGCGCGTTAGCCGGGCCACGACGTCGGGGGTGGGCCGAATGCCCGTCGAGCGGCCCGCACAGCCAGCGTGGCGAGGGCGGCGTTGGCGCCACCACCGATCACCGCGCCGATACCGAACGGCGCTACCCGACCGAGAACGATGATTCCCTGCTTGGCCCCGAACTTCGTGACGAAGTGTCTCCCCAAGACCTTGTTGATCTGACGCAACGTCTCGGCAGGCACCTTGGCGACGACCTGGCGCCCCCAGTGCTGCCCCGTACGCTCGGCGACCTTGGTGATGGTGGCGGAGCCCGACCCGCCGAGCATGATCCCCATCACGATCGTGCGGCGGCGCTCGATCTCGTCGATGGGGACTCCGTGAACCTCGGCGATCGAGAGCGCGAAGAGGGCGCTCAGCTGAAGAGACGAGAGAGCCTCACCGGCCGACAGCGCCAGTGCCACGCCCGTGCCGACGCCGGGCGCGGCTGCAGTTCCCCCCACCGCAGCACCCGTCCCGGTCAACGCGCTGACGTACATTCGCTCCAGGCTGCGGATCACCTCTGCCGGGGTCGCCTCCGGGTTCCGCTGACGGGCCCTGGCGATGTTCTTGCGCACCAGTGGGCTCTGCATGGCGATCGCCTTGTCCAGGAGGTCGAGGACCCGCTGCCCAGGTGCGGCTTCCTCCGGAACCGGGCCGTCGAGGGCATCCGTTGCCATAGGTCGAACTCCTTGCCTCGTCACATCCCCCATCGGGGCTGCCATTCGACCAGCGGAGCGGATCTTTCGCCAGATCGTCGACCGGCGGACGCCGTGCCGGCGGGCGAGTTCGCGGATCGAGTCACGCGGTGGTCGCGCCGCCTCCACCCGCTCCCGCCAGCGGAATCTCAAACGGCGGCTGCCGTGTCAGAGGCGGACGACCGTCGAGAGGTGTCGCGAATCCGACTCACGCATGGTCCAGGCTGTCGAGCAGGTCAGGGCCGGTAAGGGGTGCAGTAGCATGCGGCGGTGATCCGCTCATGAGACCGACGATCGCCGCCGACACCCTGCGCCGGACCCTCACGCAGTACCTGACGACCACCTTCGGTCTGACCGAGCAGGGCGTACGCCAGGGTCTGGAGGGCTTCCTCTCTCACCCGGAGCAGGGCATCTTTCGCGGCCCGTACCTGCGGATCCGCACCCCCTTCCGCCCGGCGGAGGGCGACTGGCGAGGGTGCCTGGACTGGGCGCCCGTCGATTTCACCCCCTACCTGCACCAGGCGAAGGCGTTCGCCCGGCTCTCGACGAAGGGGAAGGCGGCCGAGCCGACGCTGATCACCACCGGAACCGGCTCCGGCAAGACCGAGTCGTTCCTGATTCCGGTGCTCGACCACTGCCGACGCCGGCGGCAGCAGGGCAAGGCCGGCATCAAGGCGATCCTGCTCTACCCGATGAACGCCCTCGCCACCGACCAGACGGCCCGCATCAACGAGCTGCTCACCGACCCGGCGCTGGCCGGGGTCACCGCCGGCCTCTACATCGGTGACGTCGCCGCGATCGAGTACCCGCACGTGTTCACCAAACGGTCGGAGATGCGGCGCACCCCACCGGACATCCTGATCACCAACTACAAGATGCTGGATCTTCTGCTCCAGCGTGCCGACGACCTGCCGCTGTGGGAGGGAACCGAGCCGGCGTACGTGGTGCTGGACGAGTTCCACACCTACGACGGCGCGCAGGGCACCGACGTGGCGATGTTGCTGCGCCGGCTCGCCGCCGCGCTCGGCCTCGACGAGCCGGGCCGGCCGCTCGGACGGATCTGCCCGGTGGCCACCTCCGCCACCCTGGGTGAGGGCGGCGGTCGGGACGGCCGCACCGCGATCCGGGAGGTCGCCGAGCAGGTCTTCGGGGTCGCCTTCGAGCCCGACTCGCTGGTGGGGGAGGACCGCTACGAGCCGGGCGAGTTCATCGCCCGGCAGGACTTCAACCTGCCGCTGCCCAGCCCGGAGCAGCTCGCCGCGGTCGACGACCGGGACCCGGGGCGGATGATGGCCGAACTCGCCGAGCTGGTGCTCGGCGAGCGCTGCCTCGACGACCCGACCCGGCTCGGTGAGCTGCTGCGCCGGCACCCGCTGACCAAGGCGGTGCTCGATTCGCTGCAGGCACGGCCGGGCACGCTCGACGAGATCATCGACGTGCTGCCGCGCAAGAACGCCACCGGCTGGGGCAGCGCCATGAAGACCCGCCCCGAGGTCACCGCGAAGGCCCTCGCCCGTTTCGTCGGCCTGCTGTCCATGGCGCAGAACCCGGACGCGCCGGGCCGCCCGCTACTCAACATCGAAACCCATTTGTGGGTACGGGCCGTCTCGCGGCTCCTGCGCGGCACCTCCCACCAGCCGGCCTTCGGCTGGTACGGCGAGGCGCCCCGCGAGCTGGACCCGTACGCCCCGCACGCCGACGTGGCGGTGGCCGACAACCGCTACCCGCGGCTGCCGGCCGTCTACTGCCGGCACTGCGGCCGCTCCGGCTGGGCGGCCCTGTCACCGGAGAAGGACCCGCAGGAGCTGGAGACCGACCCGGACAAGATCTACCGGGCCAGCGTCGGGCGGGACAAGCGGCGGGTCCGCGCGCTGATCGCCGCCACCGGGGACGAGGTCCGCCAGGGCTCCGCCGGCCTGCTGGTCCTGGAGTACGGCCGCCGGATGCGCCCCTTCGACCCGCAGCGCGACCAGGAGACCAGCGACGACGCCATCGCCGTCCTCGGCGACCTGTCCGCGATCGACGCGGCCGAGAAGGACCGGTGCCCCTCCTGCCAGATGGACCACGGCATCCGGTTCCTCGGCGCCGGCCTGGCCACCCTCGCCTCGGTGGCGATCACCCAGCTCTTCACCGGCGGTGAGCTGGCCGAGCGCGAGCAGAAGACGCTGCTGTTCAACGACTCCGTCCAGGACGCCGCGCACCGCGCCGGGTTCGTCGCCAACCGCTCGTACGCCTTCTCCCTGCGCTCCCTCCTGGCCGACCAGCTGTCGCCCCGCGAGTCCATCGGGCTGGACGACCTGGTGGCCAGGATGGTCGAGGAGGCGGCGCGGCCGGAGATCCTCTCCACCGTCGTTCCGCCCGACCTGCACGACCAGCCGGGCGTCGACAGTCTCCTCGCCGGTGAGCACACCGGCAGCCGGGAGACCTGGTCGCTGATCAGCGAACGGCTCGTCTTCGCCACCGTCATGGAGACCGGGCTGCGTTCCCGGCAGGGCCGCACGCTGGAACTGACCCGCAGCGTCGCCGTCGAGGTCGCACTCGACGAACCCGCGAAGGCCGCCGCGATCTGCCGCGACGTCCACCTCACCGGCCCCGGCCAGCTCGGCGCCGCGCCGCCGGACGACACCCGCTACCTCGCCTTCCTCCGCGGCCTGCTGGAACGGCTCCGGACCCGGGGCGCGGTCTACCACGAGTGGCTGGTGCCGTACCTGAAACGCGGTGGCGCCCGGTGGCAGGTCTGGGGTGGCCGCCCCGCCGGCATGCCCGCCTTCCCGAAGGGGGTGTCGGCGCCGGCGTTCCTGCTGGCGTCCCCGAAGACCCGCTCCGAGTTCGACGCGATCACCGCCCGCGGCAACTGGTACCAGGACTGGACCTCCCGCTGCCTCGGCATGGACCCCGGCGACACCGCCGGCTACCTCACCCGGCTGCTGCCGGCCCTGGCCGCCGCCGGCGTCGTCGCGGCCGGCGAGACCGAGGACGGCAACACGGTGTACGGGCTGATGCCCGGCCACCTGCGGGTCACCCGGCTCGACGACGCCGACGCCGTACGCGCGGGAGTCGGTTGCGACACCTGCCACTGGCAGCAGACCGAACACCCCGACCGGGTCACCGACTGGATCGGCCAGCCGTGCCGGCAGTACCGCTGCCGCGGCCTGCTCCGCGCCGCCCACGACGACACCGCACCGGACGACTACTACCGGCGGCTCTACCTGGAGAGCTCCGTCTTCCGGGTCGTCACCGGCGAGCACACCGGCATGCTGACCCGCGCCCAGCGGGAAACCGTGGAGAAGAAGTTCCGCGACGGGCAGCGCTACACCGACCCCAACGTCCTGTCCTGCACCCCCACCCTGGAGATGGGTATCGACATCGGGGCGCTCTCCGCGGTCGTGTTGGCCTCCCTGCCGCACGGGCCGGCAAACTACGTGCAGCGCGCTGGCCGCGCCGGTCGCAAGAGCGGTAACGCCCTCGTGCTCACCCTGGTCGGCCGCAGCGAACGGGACCGCTACTACCTGACCGAGCCGCGCGACATGATCGCTGGGCAGATCGTGCCGCCCGGCTGTTTCCTCTCCGCCGTGGAGATCCTGCGCCGGCAGTACCTGGCACACCTGATCGACCTGGCCGCCCGTGGCCGGCTGCCCGGGGTGCTGCCGATGCCCCGGCGGGCGCACGTCCTGTTCGGGGCGAACGGCTGGCTGGCCAACCTCGCCGAAGCGGGCCGCCGCGACAGCGCCCGGCTGGTGGAGGACTTCCTCGCGCTCTTCGGCGACAAGATCCTACGAGCCGCCGCCGACCAGCTGCGCGAGTTCGCGGTCGACGGGATCGTCCACCGGGTCAAGGAGGCCGACGAGGCGTGGGAGGAGCGGCTGGCCGATCTACGGCGGCGGCTCCAGGACATCGCCGCTGCCCGGGGCACGTTGGTGCCCAGCGACCCCGACCACGCCCGCGAGATCAGGATGCTCAAGGCGGAGGAGGGCGCGGTCCGTCGCCGGCTGCGGGAGGTCAGCGCCGCCGCCGCGCACGGCACGCTGGTCGAGTTCGGGCTGCTGCCGAACTACGCGCTCATCGACAGCCGCACCGACCTGGAAGCCACCCTGACCTGGGAGGAGCAGACCGCCGGCGACCGCCGGTACCACAGCGAACTGCGCGAGTACGCCCGCCCGACCCGCCAGGCGCTCGTCGAGATCGCCCCCGGCAACAGCTACTACGTGCGCGGCTACCGGCACGAGATCTCCGGGCTCGACGTCGGCCCGGCCGACCGGCCCGCGTACGAGCAGTGGCGCGTCTGCGCCCAGTGCGGCTACGTGCGGACCCATCTGGCCAAGGAGGACACCAGCGCCTGCCCCCGGTGCCAGGACCGGGGCATCGCTGACCACGGCCGGCTCTTCCAGGTACTGCAGCCGACCCGCGTCTACAGCCGGGACAAGCGCGACGACGCCCGGATCCGTGACGACAGCGACGACCGTGACCGCCGTTTCTACGCGACCACCGTCGCCGTGGACGTCGATCCGGCCAAGGTCGAGTCGTCGTGGCGGCACGCGCACGACACCTTCGGCGTCGACTACACCCGGTACGCCATGATCCGCCACTTCAACCTGGGCGCCCAGCGCTACGACCGGGCCGCCGAACTCTTCGCCGGCAACGAGGTGCGGATCAACCGGTTCCACACCTGCACCTCCTGCGGTGGCACCACCGTGGACGGCCTTCCGGCGGCGAGCCAGCAACTCGCGGCGCAGGCCTCCGGTGCGACGGTCGTACAAGGGGCCGAGCATCACCGCCCCTGGTGCCCGTACCGGCGTTCAGCGGCGGCGCCGGACGCGCACGTCGACCTGATCCTGGGCCACGAACTGGAAACCGAGGCGCTGCGCATCCTAATCCCGGCAGCCACCGCGATGGTGCAGGAGCGACTGCTCTCCTTCGCTGCCGCCGTCAAGCTCGGCATCGCCGCCCAGTACGGCGGCGAGCCGGCCCACCTGCAGGCCCTCTCGGCCACCATGCCCGACGGGCAGAGCGACGGCACCCGCAACTTCGTGGTCGTCTACGACACCCAACCCCAGGGCACCGGCTACCTTCACCGGCTCGCCCGGCCCGAGGAGTTCCGGGCCGTCCTGGAGTTGGCCCGGCAGCGCATCGCCGACTGCGACTGCCGGCACGAGGCAAAACCGGTGTGCCACCGGTGCCTGCTCCGCTACGCCCGCAACGAACACTTCGCCCTGATGAGCCGCGACGAGGCGCTGAGCATGCTGGACAAGCTCCTCGACAGCTGGGGCGTCGAGGAGGGCACCCGCACCGACGAGATCTCGCTGATCCATCAGGTGGAGAGCGAGTTGGAGCTGCAGTTCCTGACCAAGCTGCTGCACGTTGGCGAGACGCCGGGCTCCGGGCTGCGCATCGACCGGCGCCGCGACCACGACGGCGCCCGGATCGCCGATCTGAGATTCGTCAGTCAGGGTGGGCAGAGCGTCACGCACTGGCAGATGAAGCTGCAGAACACGGTCAAGGGCACCCGACCCGACGTGCACTTCACCCGCCTCGACGCGCCGTCCCCAGAGGTGGCGGTCTATCTCGACGGTTTCAAGTACCACGCCACCCCGCAGTACAACCGCCTGGCCGACGACGCCGAGAAACGGGCCCGACTGCGCGCCCACGGCTACCTGGTCTTCGCCGCCACCTGGGACGACGTCAAGACCTGGGGAAGCCCGGAGGGGCAGGGACGGTGGGTGCCGTACGGCGGAATCTGCAAGCAGGTCGCCCGGGAGCGGTATCGGCAGTTCCTGCCCGGAGCGGACCCGGACGAACTCGAGGAGACCATCTGGGTCAACCCGGTCGAGCAGCTGATGCGCTTCCTCGCCGACCCGGATCTGACGCGTTGGCAGCGGCGTGCGGAAGCGACCCTCTGGGGCGCGCTCAAGCAGGCGGAGGCGAACAGCGGCACCGACTCCGGCGGGGTCGCGGAACGGGTGCTGGCCGCCCTTCGCGGAGAGCCACTGCCCCCCACCACGGCCCGGCACATCATGGTCGCCCGCTCCCGGGACAACGCCGACTGCCCGGTGACGGTGCTCGTGGACGGCCGCAGCAAGCCGCCGACGTTCTCGGCGCTCGCCGTGCTCGACGACCTGCCGGCCGCGGTGGCGGGTGCGGGACACAAGCAGCGCTGGGCCGCCTGGCTTGCCTGGGGCAACGTGATCCAGTTCCTCGCTGACGGCGGCGGGGACGCCGGACAACTCGTGGTCTCGACCCTGGACGTCTTCGACCCGGTCTCCATGGCGGTCAGCGAGGGAACCGGTCTGGTGCTGGCTCAGCGCGCGCTTCCGTTGGACGAGGAGACCGCCACCTGGCTCGGCGTCGCGCTTCAGCCGGTACCCGCCCAGCGGGAGCCGGTTGACGACGAGTCGCCGTGGCGTGAGGTGCTGCGGTACCTGGACCGGGACGAGAGCACACTGGAACTCCTCGTGCAGCAGCTCGCACGGCAGGACCTGCCCGCGCCGGTGGTGGGTTACGAATTGGGCGATCAGGCCTGGCCTGCCGAGTTGGCCTGGCCCGAGCGGCGAATCGCCATCGTTCTCACCGGCCCACCCAGCGACCCGGAGACGGAAGACCGGGACCGGGCCTACGCCGAGGCCGGATGGCACGCACGGACCGCGCGGGAATGGTCGGTCGAGGAGCTGGCAGCACAGCTCACGGGGACGAGTGGGGGACAGAGCTGACATGGGTACCGGAGCCAACCTGCGGATGCTGGACCGGGCCGACAAGGAGGTCATGAAGCTCAACCGCGCCGACATCGGGGCGGTCTACGAGTTCATGCACAAGTTCCGGCACAACCCGGAGAATCCGGGTCTCGACCTGAAGCCGCTGGGCGGCGACTCCCGGCTGATGTCCGCGCGGGTCAAGAGGGACTACCGGGCGCTGCTCCTGCACATCGCCGACCGTGACTATCTGCTCGTGTCGGTCAAGCACCGCAGTGAGGTGTACGACGATCTGTCGCGCTACGCGTACCGGATCAACCGGGTCACCGGCGGCATCGAGGTCGTCGACCTCGCTCCGGTCGGCGACAGCATCGTCGGTCGCGTCGTGCCGCCCGACGCCGAGCCGGAGCCCGCGCAGAAGGCGATCTTCGACACGTACACCGACGCCCAACTCCTGGAACTCGGCGTCTCCGAGCCGCTGCTGCCCCAGATCCGCGAGCTCACCACCGAGGCGGAACTGCTGGAACTGCTCGACCGGGCGCCGCAGCTCACCACCGACGTGCTCTTCGCCCTCTACGACGGAACGCCGTACGCCGACGTGCTCCAGCAGGTCACCGAACCGGTACGGGCCGACGAGCCGGTCGACCCGGAGGACTTCGAGGCTGCGGTGCAACGCCCGGCGACCCAGGTCACCTCGGACGACGAGGCGCTGCAGGCGATCATCGGCGAAGCATTCGAGCGGTGGCAGATCTTCCTTCACCCCACCCAGCGCAAGCTGGTCGAGAAGAAGTACAAGGGTCCCGCACGGGTGGGTGGCGGCCCCGGCACAGGCAAGACCATCGTGGCCCTGCACCGGGTGGCGCACCTGGCCCGGCAGCTTCCGTCCGGCTCCGACAAGCCGATCCTGCTCACCACCTTCAACCGCAACCTCGCCGCAGACCTGCGCACCCGGCTGCTCGCCCTTGGCGGCCAGGAACTGGTGGCCCGCGTCGACATCGTCAACATAGACCGGCTGGCCAGCCGGGTGGTGACCGAGGCGAAGGCGGGGGGCAGCCGTCGCGTCGTCGACGACAACCGGGTACCCGACCTCTGGGGCGAGTTCCTCCTCGAGACCGGCGAGCCCGGCTGGGACGCGGAGTTCCTCGCCGCCGAGTGGACCCAGGTGATCCTCGGCCAGGTGCTCAACTCGCGGACCGAGTACTTCAAAGCACGTCGCCCGAACCGCGGCCGCAGCCTGACCCGCATCGAGCGGGACCAGATCTGGCAGCTCACCGAGCGGTTCAACCACTGGCTCGAAGCCCGCGGCATGTGGACCTGGCGGCAGGTGGCCCAGCGGGCAGCCCGGCTCGAAATGGACCGCGCAGCTGCCGGCGGGGAGACGTCCGGCGCCTTCCACCGCCCCCGCTACCGGCATGTGGTGGTGGACGAGGCGCAGGACCTCAGCGCGGCGCACTGGAAGATGCTGCGCGCCATGGTCGCGCCCGGGCCGGACGACATGTTCCTCACCGGTGACACCCACCAGCGCATCTACGACAATCACGTCACGTTGAGCAGCCTGGGTGTCAACATCCGCGGCCGGTCCTCGCGTCTGACCCTCAGCTACCGCACCACCCGTCAGATTCTCGCTGACGCGTTGCAGATGATGACCGGCGAGGTGTACGACGACCTCGACGGCGGCGAGGAAGACCTCGCCGGGTACCGGTCCCTACTGCGAGGTGGCCGACCCGTGTTCCGCGGCGCAGCCACCTGGGCACAGGAACGGGACCTCATCGCTGAGCAGGTACGGACCTGGGGTAACCCCACGGACGGCTCCCTGGCCGTCTGCGTCCCCACCAGGGAACTCGCCGCCGAGGTGATCAACAGGCTCACCGCCGACGGGCTGACGGCCGTGGAGATCGGCCCCGACGGTCCGCAGCAGCCCGACGGCATCCACGTCGGCACCATGCATCGGTTCAAGGGTCTCGAATACCAGCGCATGATCATCGCTGCTGTCAGTGACGGTCTCGTGCCCCGGCAGATGATCCACCGCTACCGTGACAGCGACCCCAAGCGTTACCAACGCGAGCGCCAACGGGACCGGTCCCTGCTGTTCGTCGCCGCCACCCGCCCTCGCGACGAACTCGCCGTCTTCTGGCACGGCACCCCAAGCCCCTTCCTGACCAGCCGGCTCGTCCAGCGGCAGCTACCGTGAGCCCAGGCCCCCGCCACACCGGCAGGGGTCGCCGCTCGGGCGAGGAGAGGTGAAGGTGCAGGCCCGCGACCGCATCGGCGGACGGTACGAGCTGACCTACCCCATCGGACGGGGCGGCATGGGACAGGTCTGGGCCGGCTACGACGAGCGACTCGACCGACCCGTCGCCGTCAAGTTCCTGCGCAAGATGGAGGTTCCTGCGGACGAACGGGACACCGCGGTAAAGCGGTTTCGCCGGGAGGCCCGGGCCACCGCGCGACTCGACCATCCGGGCGTCCCCTCCGTGTACGACCTCGGCGAACACGGCGACGATCTGTACCTGGTCATGCAGCTCATCCGAGGCACCGACCTGGCGGACCTCATCGCCGAGCAGGGGCCACTCGACGTCGGCCAGGCCACATCCATCGCCTCGCAGCTCTGCTGCGTACTCGACGCCGCCCACGAGGCCGCACTGGTGCACCGAGACCTCAAGCCCCAGAACCTCATGGTCACCGCGGCCGGCATGGTCAAGGTTCTGGACTTCGGCGTGGCGGCCCTCATCGCACCCGCCGAGGCCTCTCGCCTGACCGCGACCGGTAGCACCCTGGGAACACCTGCCTACATCGCCCCGGAGCAGGCCACCGGCGAGCAGGTCGGGCCCGCCGCAGACCTCTACGCCGTGGGCTGTGTCCTGTTCGAGATGCTCACCGGTGAGCCGCCTTACCAGGCGAGCAACGCGGCTGACATGCTTAGACTGCACGCGCGGGCGCCGGTTCCGGTCATCATCGACAGACGTCCGGACGTACCGGAAGACATCGCTCACCTTCTGCTATGTCTCCTGGCCAAGAGCCCGAGGGATCGGCCGGCGTCCGCCAGGGATGTCGACAACATTCTGCGGCCGTTCCGCGACGACCACGTGACCTACCAGCCCGACACCAGGGCACCGCACCACCAGCGCACCCCCACGATCTCCACCACTGGGGCCTCCGGTGTGGATCTCTCCGATCTTCGCAACCGAGTCCGCGAATTGGCCGAGCAGGAACGCTTCGCGCAAGCCGCCGAGGTGCTCGAAGGCGCGCTCCGATCAGCTGACCGCTCGCAACCAGCTCAGCTGATCGCTTTGCGAGTGGACCTGGCCGATCTGCGCGCGCTTGTCGGCGATGTCACCCGGGCGCGCCGCGAGTTTGCGGACCTCGCACAAGAGTTGGCCCAGGTGGTAGAGCACGCCGAGCTTGCCGCCTACTGCCGGGAACGAGCCGAGCAGTGCCACATCGAGTGGCTGGAAGCGGCAGTGGTCGACGAGCATCCGCCGCCGACGGCCAGCGTCACGCGTTCGAACTGAGGGTAGGTGAGCCGGCAGCGGTGATCAGGGCCGACCAGGCATTCGGCGTGAAGATGAGCGCTGGGCCGTCCGGGTCCTTGGAGTCGCGTACGGCGACAACGTCGGGAAGGTTGGTGGCAACCTCGACGCAGTTGCCGCCGTTGCCGCCGCTACGAGTGCTCTTGCGCCAGACGGCGCCGGTCAGGTCAGTCATGCCGCAGCTCCCCGATGATCCTCTTGATCATGTCGGTCGATTGTGCCTCATCGAGGGCGAGCGCATCCAGGCTCTTCCACGCCGCACGGTAGGCCGCCAGCTCATCGGGCTTGTCGAGGTACAGCGCCCCGGTCAGCGACTCGCTGTAGGCCACGGACGGTTCCGGCGCGGCTCGGCCACCCTTCGTCGCGGGGAAATCGAGGATCACGAAGGA
Source organism: Micromonospora halophytica (assembly GCF_900090245.1). Lineage (GTDB taxonomy): Bacteria > Actinomycetota > Actinomycetes > Mycobacteriales > Micromonosporaceae > Micromonospora > Micromonospora halophytica. Next base: position 188,659 of record NZ_FMDN01000009.1, on the reverse strand, counting down.
GCCGGCGACCGAACCCGCGTGCGCCCCGGCGGCGAACGGGAGCACCCGCACGGTGACGTTCGGCAGCTCCGCGACCTCCAACAATCGCGTGAGTTGCCCGATCATCACGCCCCGGCTGCCGACGGTCCGGTGTAGCACCGCCTCCGACAGAGTCGCGTCGAGGCGGGGCGGCTGGGGGAGTCGGCGGGTGAGTAGGCTCTGACGCTGCAACCGCACCTCGACCGCTCGCTCGCGCTCCTCCTCGTTGGCTGAGGGACGGTCGAGTCGGGCCAGTCCGAGCGCATACTGACGAGTCTGGAGCAGCCCGGGGATCAACGTCTCCTCGTACTGACGGAGGTGGGCGGCGGCGGACTCCAGCCCCACGTACAGCTCGAACCAGCTCGGCACCGCGTCTCCGTACGCGTGCCACCAGCCCTTGGACTTCGTCTCCGTGGCGAGCCCGCGCATCGCCTCGGTCATCTCGGCGGACACCCCGTACAGCTCGCACATCGCTTTGACGTCGAGTACCCGGACCGGGCCCATGCCGCATTCGATCCGCCAGATCTTCTGCCGGCTGTATTCGAGGGCCTCGGCGGCGGCGTCGAGGGTCACGCCCGCCTCGGTGCGGTACTGGCGCAGCAGCCGGCCGAGTTGCCGGCGCGGCACGGTCGATCCGACGTCCTCTGTCACCCGTGCACTCCTTGATTCCATTACGCAACACTGCGTTACCTAGCCATGTAACAGCTACCGGTAGCAGGAAAGAAAGTCAATACCTCTGGGAAAAATTCTGCCGTGGAACGTTGCTTCGCTGCTGCGCACCGTCACAGGATGACCACAGGCCCTGGTGTCGTACCGCTGATCGAAGCTGCGGCGGCAGGGCGGGGTGGCCCGTGCGTGCGGGGAGGGCGGACGGGCCACCCCTTCCAGTCCACGAGGGAGAGGTAGTCGGCAGATGAGCGTCCGCAACCAGCGACCGGGAGCAACTTACCGCTCCTCGGCGTACACCAGTCTGCTGCCGTGGCAGGTGCGCGAGCGCCGATTCAAGCATGTCGGGCTTGGACGCCGCGGCCTGGAACCGGCCGACGTGTACCACTTCCTCGATCGGGTCGCCGGTGACATGGCCACCGTCTACGCGGCCCTGGCCGCCAGCCGCCGGGAGACCGCCGTCATCAAGGACGCGCTGCGCCGCTGGCAGTCCGACCAGGCCCGCGCCCGCGCCGACCAGGGACACGAGGCATGACCCAGCGGTACGTCATCCACCTGCCCGTCGTCGCCGCCAACCTGCCGGCCGCGCAGCGGCTGGCCCGGGTGGCCGGGCGTTGGCTGCTGGTGCTGCCGCAGACCGACCCGGGGGAGATCACCGTCTCCGAAGAGGACCACCAGAACGTCCGTCATCGGGTCTTCTGCGACCTGCTGATGCCCGGCGGCCGGCGCTGCCTGCTCCGCGCCGACCACGACGGCCCCTGCTCCCGCCGCCTGCCCCGATGAGCCTGGCGCTGACGAGTGAGGGAATGCAAAGGTGGTGCCGTTCCGGTCACGGGGGCGGAGGGAACGGGGCTTGGTGGTATCCGAGGATGCGCATCGCCTCTTTGCTCGCCGCGCGAAGTTCCTCGATCGGAAGATCGGGAACCTGGTAGTCGTTGGCCCGTACGAGGGCGAGAAACTCCTCAGGAAGGCGTACGTGGTAGGTGGCCAGGTAGAACTGGAGGTCGTCGCGCCAAAGCCATGTCCCGTCGGTCATCACCGACGCACCGCCGACAAGGAATCGGCCGCTGCCGAGCACGTCTCGCTCCGCTCCCATCACGTCGATCAGCCCGTGTCCGTCGCGCAGGTACCTGGTGACCAGAGTGGCGTCCGGCAGTGGCGAGGCGGCGAGGTGATCGTGGATGCTTTCCGCATAGACCTCGACCGGCTCCGGCCCGAGTTCGCGGAAGAATCCCACAGTCTTCATCGGTAAGCCCTCGGTTCCGGGGTGAAGATCACCCATGCTCCCCCGTCCGCCACGGTAGGCGGCTCAGGCTCGGCCGCCCACCGGTTCGTGCCGACACGATTCGTCGGAGCGATCACGCTCACGCCAAGTTCGTTTGCGACCTGTTGCGCGAGCGGCACAGCCTCGATTGCCTGCGGGTTGATCGTGCCGGAGTAACAGGACACCAGGCGAACGGGCTCCCCGTGGTATGCCGGGTTCTCCCTGATGGCAGCGGCGATCTGTGCTGCGCCGGTCGGATGCCCGTCCATGTCGGCCCCCTCGGCGGAGATCTTACCGGGGATGAAGAATCCCTCGTCGGTGCCGTGCACGACGACGTCATGGTGCCCCGCGTGGGGGAGGACCTTATCCATGTTCCGCGTCGTCTTCGCGTCGTAGCCGATCACCGTCGAGTGGTCGGTGTGATACACCGGATCGCCCGCTGGCAGGGCAGAGTCCGGTGGTCTCTTGGGCGCGATCGGCCGGTCTCGCGGGTCCGCCCAGTCCCGGCGTCTCCCCATACGGTCGGAAGGACCCATCCCGGCGATCCGGTTCAGTGCCTGCTTCAGCTTCTCGATGAGGTCACCGAGCCGCCGGATCTCCGGCATCAGCCGCCGCAGACTCGCCAGCAACCCCCGCAGCAGCCGGGCGATCCGTGCCGCCCACGACGCCACCAGCGTCGTCACCTGCTCCACCACCACAGGCGCCGCGAACCCGCCGGTGACGATCAGTTCACCCGCGTACACGATCAGGCGGGAGACGCAGGTGGCGATGGCGTCGCGGACCAGCAGCCGGACGGCGGCGACCAGACCGGCGGCCCCTTCGGTGACGGCGGCCAGGGTGTCGGCGCCCTGCGCGAGCCCGGTGACGGCCTGTTGCTGTTCGGCGGCCCAGGCCCGGTAGGCGGGGCCGGCGCTGCCACCCCAGCCGGCGACGTCGGCGCGGACGGCACCGGCCAGTTCGGCGGCCTCGTTGCGCAGGGAGGCGGCGACGTTGCGCCAGGTCTGGGCGTGGGCGGTGATCTGCGCCGGGTCACCTGCCAGCCAGTCCAGTGCCTCGCTGAGCGGCTTGACGTGCTCGATGAGCCAGGCGATGCCGTACTGCAGCAGCGCGCCGACCGGGTCGGAGACGAAGGCGAGGGCGTCCAGGCCGGCACTGACCACGCCGAGGCTGCCGTCGATCCAACTGCCGTTGTGCACGCCCTGGGCGATGAGCTCGATGTCTTCGAGGATCCACACGCCGGCCCAGGCGCTGGGTGGGGTGTCGGCGGCGGTGGCGACGAGCGGGTTGGCCGTCACCGGTCGCCCCGCGCTCGGTGCAGCCGCCGTTCGGCCCGGGTGTCGGCGGCCCGGTAGTTGTCCGCGCCGGTCCTTAGTTTGCCGGCCGTGTCGCGTACCGAGTCGACGGCGGTGCCGATGCCGTCGACGAGGGTGCGCTGCAGACCGTCGAGCAGCAGCGGCATGACCGCGCACAACTGCCCGTACGCGTCGCCGCTCAGGCGGACGTGCTGCCCGGCCTGCCGGGCGGTGTCGAGACTGTCGGCGCTGCGGTCGAGGCGCGCGGCGTGGCGGGTCAGGTCGTCGGGGTCGACCTGGATGCCGTCACCGCCGGGCATCCGGTGTGCCCCGGTCGGGATCCAACCGACGCCGGTACGACTCGACGAGCGCCACCGCTGTCGGATCGCCGACACCGAGGGTTCGGGTGGTCGCCTCGGTGACCTGCCGCAGCAGGTCGACGTGCGCGGCCCGGGTGGTGGCGAGGATCTGGCGGGCGGTGTGCGCCGCCGAGTGTTGCCGGGTGCGTTCGTCCAGCCGCAGATCGACCAGCATTCCTGCGGAATCGACGGTCACCTCGACCGTCCGGTCGGGGCTGCGGGCGGAGCCGGTCAGCGCCTGGACCTGCGCGGACAGTGCCTTCGAGCGGGCTGCCCGTTCGGCGATGGACGACTCCCAGTCGTCGAGCCGGCGCGTCGCCTCGTCCAGTGCGGCCTCGTCCGCCCACATTCCTGACCCTCCCCAGGGGACATCGACATGGATTGGTCGACGATGCCGCCGCCACGTTATCAACCGGTGGCGCTGCGTGGTGGTGGGCCGGGTTGCCTGCCGCGTTCGGATCTGTTTGTCTTTCCGGCTCAGGGCGGGTCCGATGGACGGGAGTCGGGAATGGTCGCGGCGGTGGAAACCACGCTGCAGGGTCTGCTGGAAGGGACCAAGCAGTACCAGGTTCCTCTCTACCAGCGCACCTACTCGTGGACGAAGGCCCAGTTGGCGCGGCTGTGGGAGGACGTCCGCAAGCTCGCCGAGGACCGGGCGGACAACCCGACGGCGACGCACTTCATCGGCTCGCTGGTCCTCGCACCCAGCCCCACGATCGGCCCCGCCGGTGTCGCCGAGTATCTGGTGGTGGACGGCCAGCAGCGGCTGACCAGCCTGACCCTTCTGCTCTGCGCCATCCGTGACCACCGGGCGACGCGCGAGGACCCGAAACACCGCGACCGGCTCAACCAGCAGTACCTGACCAACCCGTGGGAGCAGGGGCAGGGCCGGTGGAAGCTCGTTCCCACCCAGGCCGACCGGGACGCGTACGTGGCCTGCCTCGACTCGACTCCGCAGGCCGGCGGCACCGACCCGGTGGGTGTCGCGTACCAGTTCTTCGCCGACCAGCTCGCCGCCGCCGAGGACGACCCGGACGATCCGCTGGACATCGCGGGCATCGAGAGCGCCGTCGTCACGGGCCTGGCGCTGGTGTCGGTCACCGCCCAGCCGGGGGACAACGTCTACCGGATCTTCGAGTCGCTGAACAACACCGGCCTGAAGCTCACCCAGGGTGACCTGCTGCGCAACTACCTCTTCATGCGGCTGCCCACCCGAGGCGAAGCCGTCTACCGGTCGCTCTGGCTGCCGCTGCAGACTCGCCTGACCTCGGCGGAGCTGGAGCTGCTCTTCTGGCTCGACCTGGTCCACCGCGACGCCCGAGTCAAGCAGACCGACATCTACGCGGTCCAGCAGGCCCGGCTCGAACGGCTGCGCGCCGAGGAGGAGATCGAGGCGGAGGTCCGGCGGTTCAGCCGACTCGGCGCGCTCCTGCGGGTCATCCTCCACCCCGCCGAGGAGCCGGATCCGGGCGTACGGCGACGGCTGGAGCGGCTCAGCGCCTGGGGCACCACCACCGTCTACCCGCTGCTGCTGCACCTGCTCGACCGGCGGGACCACGGTACGGCCAGCTCCGAGCAGATCGCCTCCGCGATGCGGTACGTGGAGAGCTTCTTCGTCCGGCGTCTGCTGATCGGCCGGGCCACGGCGAACATCAACCGGATCCTGCTCTCCGTCGTCACCGAGATGGACCGGGACCTGCCGGTCGACGAGGCGGTGCGGGCCTACCTGTCGACCGGGCGTAAGTACTACGCCACCGACGCCGGCGTGCGCGCCGCAGTGCGCTCCATCCCGTACTACCTCAACGGTCGCCCGCAGCAGCGTAACCTGGTGCTGCGCTGGCTGGAGGAGTCGTACGAGAGCAAGGAGCCGGTGGCGCTGGACAAGGCGACCATCGAGCATGTGCTGCCACAGACCCCCACCGCGGAGTGGCGCCAGATGCTCGCCGCCGACCTCGGTCAGGACGAGAACTTCGACGAGGCGTACGAGGCCCTGGTGCACACCCTGGGGAACCTGACCCTCACCGGCTACAACTCGGAGCTGGGGAACAAGTCCTTCCCCGCGAAGCGGGTTGAGCTGGCCAAGAGCGGAATCAGGCTGAGCCAGGAGATCGCCGCCCAGGACCGCTGGGGCCGCACCGAGATCCACGCCCGGGCCGACAAGCTCGCCGAGCTGATCATCTCCATCTGGCCGGGCCCCACCGAGCAGGCGGGCGACCAGTCCGAGGTGCCGTGGGACGTCATGACGAAGGCCCTCGCCGAGCTGCCCGCCGGCTCCTGGACCACGTACGGTGACCTGGCCGCCCTCATCGGCACCGCTCCGGTGCCGGTCGGCGCCCGGCTCGCCAACTGTCCGGTGCCGAACGCCCACCGGGTGCTGCAGGTCGAGGGCACCGTCTCGCCCGGTTTCCGGTGGCCCGACCCGAACCGCACCGACGACCCCGTCGAGCTGCTGCGCGCCGAGGGTGTGCAGTTCGACGGGCGCGGTCGCGCGGACCAGGCCCAGCGGGTCGGCACGGTGGAGCTGGCGCAGCTGGCCGGGGTGACGCCCGAGGACCTGCCGGAGCGGCTGCCCCGGCCCCGACCCGGCCAGGGCGTCGACTACGCCGCCCGGTTCATCGAGCAGATGACCACCCTGCAAGGTCCGGCGGTCGCCACCGCCGTCCGGGTGGTGCTCGACGCGTGGACCAGCATGGGCGGCAGGTTGTCCTACGGCACCGGCGGGGAGACCTCGTGCTTCCTCATGGCGCGGGGCAAGGACCACGAACTCGGCAACATCTGGCCGGCGGCGATCTACCCGAACGGGAAGTTCGAGATCGTGTTCCAGCACCTCAGCATCCGGACGCCCTTCGACGACGTCGCCCTGCGCGAGGAGCTGCGCCAGCGGCTGAACCAGCTGCCGGGCGTGGACATCGCCGCCGCGAAGATCGCCCTGCGCCCGGGCTTCCCGCTGACGGTCCTCACCGACCCCGACGCCCGGGAGGCCCTGCTCGACCACCTGGGCTGGTTCTACGACCAGGCGCAGGTCCCCGCGTCGGACGAACTGGTCGTCGTCTGACGTCGGGACCTCGAACCCGGCCTCCGCGCAGCGCCCAGGCAAGGGCGCTGCGCGGACCTGTCGCCGGGCTCGATCCGTCGCCCCGAGAGATCCGTCCGTGCCCCAGCAGGCTGGCCCCGGTCAGCGGGGAAGCGCGACGGTGTCGTCGGCGGGCCGGGGGGCCGGCACCGTCGACCTGCCGGCGGCCGGCTTCGTGACGCTGAGGTGCCCGGGCAGGCCGGACACGGCGGCTGCGCCGTCCCGGTCGACGGTGACGTCGACCGGGGCGCCGGCCACCCGCAGCCCGGCGACGGCGACCGCGCCCAGCTCCGCGCCGGCCAGCGGAGCGAGCCGTACCGTGCCGGCGGGCACGTCCGGGTAGAGGCCGGTGGCCGCCTGGAGCAGCAGCACCGCGGCTGCCGCCGACCACGCCTGGGGTCGGCAGGCGGCCGGGTACGGCGTCGGCCGGCCGAGCAGGTCACGGTCGTCACCGCCGTACAGCTCGGGCAGCCGGTAGTCGAACGCCTCGGCGGCGCCGAGCAGCCCTTCGGCCAGGCCGAGCGCGGCCTGCCGGAAGCCGGCCCGGGCCAGCCCGGCCAGCACGATCGCGGTGTCGTGCGCCCAGATCGACCCGCAGTGGTACGACAGCGAGCTGAACCCGGCGTCGTCGATCGACATCGTCCGCAGGCCGAAGCCGCCGGCCAGCGCCGCGCCGGTGAGCAGGGCCGCCACCCGGGTCTCCTCCTCGACCGACAGCAGGCCCGTGCCGAGCAGGTGACCGATGTTGCTGGTCAGCGAATCGACCGGGCGCTTGTCCCGGTCCAGCGCGAGCGCCGGGCGGGGGCCGTCGGGGCCACCGTCGACCCAGAACGAGGCCCGGAAGCGTTCGGCCAGCCGGGCGGCGTACCCGCGCCACCGGTCGCCGCCGGGACGGCCGAAGGCGTCGAGCAGGTCGGCGCCGTTGATCGCCGCCTGGTACGCGTACCCCTGCACCTCGGCCAGCACGATGGGCGGCGCGGCGAGCCGGCCGTCGTGGAAGCGGACCGCGTCGCCGGAGTCCTTCCATCCCTGGTTGGCCAGGCCGTGCCCGGTGGTGTCGACGTACTCGACGAGGCCGTCGCCGTCGGCGTCGGCGTGTTCGCCGAGCCAGCCGAGCGCCGCCTCGAGGTGCGGCAGCAGCGGCTCGATCTGGTCGGCGGGCAGCCCCCACCGCCAGGCGTCGTGCAGCAGCGACACCCAGAGCATGGTGGCGTCGACGGTGCCGTAGTACGCCGGTGGCAGTCGTAGTCCGTCGTCGAGGGTGAACTCGTGTCGGCGCAGCTCGTGCAGGATCTTGCCGGGGGCCTCTCCGGTGGCCGGGTCCACGCGGGCGCCCTGACGCCGGGCGAGCACCCGCAGGGTTCCGGCGGCCAGGTCGGTGCCGAGCGGCAGCATCATCCGGGCCGCCCAGAGGCTGTCGCGGCCGAACAGGGTGAGGAACCAGGGCACCCCGGCGCCGAGGAAGACGTCGCCGGGGGCGGTGGCGTCGGTGAGTCGCAGCCCGCGCAGGTCGTCCAGCGACCGGTCGAGCAGTCGGACCAGGCGGCGGTCGTCGGCGCGGACCTGGGGGCGGGCCCACTCCGGCTCACCCGCCGGGGCGGTCACCACGGCGCGCGGGTCGTGCACGCGCAGCCGCCATCGGAGGGTGACCGTCTCCCGCGGCCTGAGGGTGATCGGCCAGCAGAGCCGGGGCGCGGTGGCCCGGTCACCGTCGGCGTGCCCGGTCGCGCCGTCGCCGGTGACGGTCACCGTGACGCCGTCGGCGGTCCAGCTGACCTGGCCGGGTTGCCCGGGCCTGGCCTTCAGCGGCGCCGTCGTGGCGCCTGACTTCACCACCTCGATCGGGGCGAGGTCGCAGGCCAGGTCGACGCCGACCGTGGCCTGGACCGGCACGGCGGCGGTGGAGACGACGCGTACCTCCTCGTCGAGGCCGTGCGGGCCGACCCGGCGGGTCCGTTCGACCCGGACGGTGGGGTCCGGGCCGGGGTCGCCGAGCCAGCGGGCCAGGCCGACGAAGCGCGTGCCGTGAGGGCCGGCGGGGCCGTGGGTGAGCGCCTCCGGCTCCCGGTCGTCGATGCGCAGCTCGGCCCGGGACAGCACCCGGGTATCGGCGTGGAAGACGCCCTGGACGCCGGTCGGGCGGATCTGCCCGGCCCGGTCACCCAGCGCGCTGGTCGGGGCCAGGACCGCTCCGACCAGCTCGTGCAGCAGGGGTTGCAGGTGGCGTTCGATCACGGGGTGTCTCCAGGTCCTGAGGGGGTGCGGGCGACGTCTTGACAAGCCGTCCCGGGCGGTGCAAAGTGCGAAACATTCCAGCAACTTGAACGTTCCAATCGTGCCTCATTCGAGTTGGATCGATCAAGACGGCGAGAGGGATCAAGTGCCCGAAAAGGTGACCATCACGACGGTGGCCAAGCATGCCCGGGTCAGCCGGCAGACGGTGTCCAACGTGCTCAACGCCCCGCACATCGTGCGGGAGGAGACCCGCCGCCGGGTGCAGGAAGCCATCGCCGCCCTCGGCTACCGCACCAACCAGGCCGCCCGCCAGATGCGCACCGGCCGCTCCCGGCTGATCGCCACCCGGATCGAGCCCACCCGCGACGGGATCAACGGCTCGGTGCTCGACCGGTTCCTGCACGGGCTCACCGAGACCGGGGAGACCGCCGGCTACCGCACCATGCTGTTCACCGCCGCCGACGCCGAACGGGAGATCGCCGTCTACGACGACCTGCTCGCCTCGTACGACCTCGACGGGTTCGTGCTCACCGGCACGGACCACGGCGACCCGCGTACCACCTGGCTCGCCGAGCGGGGCGTGCCCTTCGTGACCTTCGGCCGCCCCTGGGACGACCTCGACGCGCACTGCTGGGTCGACGTCGACGGCGCCGCCGGCACCGCCCAGGCCACCCGCCACCTGCTGGCGTCGGGACACCGGCGGATCGGCTGGATCGGCTGGCCGGCCGGCTCCGGCGTCGGCGACGACCGTCGTGCGGGCTGGCACGACACCCTCCGCGCGGCCGGCGTGGACCCGGCCGGACTGGCCCGGGAGACCGTCGACGGCATCCCGCACGGCGAGCGCTGCGCCGGCGAACTGCTCGCCCTGGCCACGCCGCCGACCGCCCTGCTCTGCGCCAGCGACTCCCTCGCACTGGGCGCCCTGAAGGCCGCGTGCGCGAGCGAGCCACCCGTGCCGGTGATCGGCTTCGACGACACCCCGGTCGCCGCCGCGGTCGGCCTGACCAGTGTCAGCCAGCCCCTCGGCGAGGCCGCCGCCCGCTGCGTCGACCTGCTCACCGCGGTCCTCGACGGCCCGCACCGCACCCCCGGACCGGTGCTGCTCCAGCCCACGCTGGTGCGCCGCCGCAGCGCCTGACACCCCTGTCGCACCGCATCCCCCACCCAGGAGAACAGATGGCACCTCGATCCCTCACCCGCGCGGCAGTGGCCGGCCTCGCCACCGTCGCCCTCTTCGGCACCGCGGCCTGCGGAAGCGGTTTCGACGACGACAGCTCCGACGTCGCGCAGTCCGGCGGACCGGCCAACCTTCAGATCCTGATCGGCTCCTCCGGCGACGCCGAGACCAAGGCCGTGCAGGACGCCGCCGCCAGGTGGGCGAGCAGCTCCGGCAACCAGGCCACCGTCACCCCCGCCCAGGACCTCACCCAGCAGCTCGGCCAGGCCCTCGCCGGCGGCACCCCGCCGGACGTCTTCTACGTCGACGCGGCCCGCTTCGCCGACTACGCCAGCGTCGGCGCCCTCGAGCCCTACGGCGACCGGATCAGCAACCCCGACGACTTCTACGACAGCCTGCGGACCACGTTCACCTACGACGGCAAGCTCTACTGCGCGCCGAAGGACTTCTCCACCCTCGCCCTGCAGATCAACACCGACCTGTGGACCAAGGCCGGACTGACCGACGCCGACGTGCCGACGAACTGGGAGCAGCTCACCGCCACCGCCCGTAAGATCAAAGCCAAGGGGCAGGTGCCGCTGGCGCTCGGCGACACCCGAGACCGTATCGGCGCGTTCCTGGTGCAGAACGGCGGCTGGCTGCTCAGCCCCGACGGCAAGCGCCCCACCGCCGACACCCCGCAGAACCAGGCCGCCCTCACCTACGTCAAGTCGCTGCTCACCGAAGGGCTGGCCCGCTACCCCAAGCAGCTCGACGCCGGCTGGTCCGGTGAGGCGTTCGGCAAGGGCAGAGCGGTCATGACCATCGAAGGCAACTGGATCAAGGGTGCCCTGCAGAACGACTTCCCGAACGTCAAGTACAAGGTCGTCGAGCTGCCCGCCGGCCCGAAGGGCAAGGGAACACTCTCCTTCACCCAGTGCTGGGGGATCGCGGCCAAGTCGAAGTACAAGGAGCAGGCGATCAGGTTCGTCGAGGCGATGACCGCCGGCGACCAGCAGATGACGTTCGCCAAGGCGTTCGGCGTGATGCCCTCCCGGCAGTCCGTCCGCGACCAGTACACCGCCGCGTTCCCTGCCGACGCGCCGTTCATCGCCGGCGCCGCGTACGCCCAGGGACCGGTGAACGCCCCCAAGATGGACAGCGTCGTCGGCGACCTGGACACCGGCCTGCAAGGCCTGGCCAACGCCGACCCGAAGACCGTCCTCGCCACCTTCGACAAGAACGCCAAGGCAGCACTCGGCGGCTGACGTGACCCGCGGGGGCGCCGCCGGGCGGCGCCCCCGCACCGGCCACCCGCGAGTCGAAGGAGGGGGAGATGACAACCGAAGCACCGGCGGCGCCGGCCACCACCGGCGAGCGCCCACCGCGGCGCACCGGACGTGGCATCCGAGGCAACGAGAACCTGGCCGGCTGGCTCTTCGTCGCCCCGGTGATCGTGATCCTCGGGCTCTTCCTGCTGCTGCCGATCCTGATGGCGCTCTGGGTGAGCCTCACCGACTGGAACGGCCAGGGCAGCCCCTTCACCACCCAGGTGCCGTTCGTCGGCGTCGACAACTACACCACACTGTTCACCGAGGACGGGCTGGCCCGCCGTGACCTCATGACCAGCATCCGCAACAACATCTACTACGTCGCGATCGTCGTACCGGCCCAGACCGCGCTCGCCCTCGGCCTCGCGTTGATCGTCAACAACCGGATGCTGCGCGGCAAGGCGTTCTTCCGCAGCGCCTTCTACTTCCCCTCCGTGACCAGCTCGGTGGCGATCAGCGTGGTCTTCCTGTTCCTGTTCGCCAACTCCGGCGCGGTCAACCAACTGCTCGGCGTCCTCGGCATCGACGGCCCCCAGTGGTTCGCCGACTCCCGCGGCGTGCTGCACCTGCTGCTCGCCACGCTCGGGCTGGACACCGCGCCGGCCGCCCTCACCGACGGCGGCCCGTTCGGGCTGAGCTGGTGGGACTGGCTATCCGGGCCGAGCGTCGCGATGACCTCGATCATCGCGCTGGTCGTCTGGACCACCTCCGGCACCTTCATGCTGATGTTCCTCGCCGCCTTGCAGAGCGTGCCGGTGGCCCTCGACGAGGCGAGCACCCTGGACGGCGCGTCCCGCTGGCAACGGTTCCGCCACGTCACGCTGCCGATGATCAGAGCGACCACGTTCCTCGTGCTCACCCTCGGCCTGATCGGCTCCTGGCAGGTCTTCGACCAGGTGTACGTGATGAGCCAGGGGGAGCCGGCCAAGACCACGATCACCCCGGCGTACCTGTCGTACCGGACCGCGTTCCGGGACTTCGACTACGGCTCGGGCGCGGCCATCTCGTTCGTACTGTTCCTCATCATCATCGTGTTCACCCTGCTGCAGCGCCGGGTGATGGCCGACCGCGACACCGACGCGCCCGCCGCGGGCCGTCGGTGGCGACGCCGCGTACCAGGAGGGTCGTCGTCATGACCGCGCTCACCGCCCGCCCGCCGGTGGCGACGCCCACCCGCCGCGACCGCCGCGCCGCCCGCACCCTGGCCAGCCGGATCCTCGGGTACGCCGTCCTGATCTTCTTCGGACTGGTCTTCCTCTACCCGTTCGTCATCCAGCTCGGCAACTCGTTCAAGACCGAGCCGGACGCGGCGGCGAACCCGCTGTCCCCATTCGCCGACCCGGTGACCACCGCCGGTTTCGAACGAATCTTCGCCGGCACCAACTTCCCGCTCTGGCTGGGCAACTCGCTGCTGGTCACCGTGCTGGTCACCCTCGGCCGGGTCTTCTTCGACTCGCTCGCCGGGTACGCCCTGGCCCGGCTGCGCTTCCGCGGCAGGGCCGGGCTCTTCGCCGCGGTCATCGCGGTGATGGCGGTACCCGGCGTCGTCCTGCTCATCCCGAAGTTCCTGGTGCTCAACCAGCTCGGCATCTACAACAGCTACGCCGGGCTGATCGTGCCGCTGCTCGCCGACGCGGCCGGGGTCTTCATCATGAAGCAGTTCTTCGAGTCGATCCCGGTCAGCGTGGAGGAGGCCGCCCGCATCGACGGGGCCGGCGTCTTCCGCACCTACTGGTCGGTGGTGCTGCCGATGGCCCGGCCGGCGCTGATCACCCTGACCATCCTGTCGTTCCAGGGCTCCTGGAACGAGTTCCCGCACAGCCTGGTCTCCGTCCAGGACCCGGACCTGTTCACCCTGCCGCGAGGACTCGCCGACCTGGTCAGCGGCTCGCTCGGCAAGGGCACCCAGTATCCGCTCAAGCTCGGCGCGGCGCTGCTGGCCACCATTCCGGTCGCCGTCCTCTTCGTGGTCTTCCAACGGTACTTCGTGCGCGGCGGCAACGAGGGCGCCGAGAAGGGCTGACGACACCGAGCCGATGGCCGGCGAATCGGGACGCGTCAGCGGGGGGCCGTCGTGTGCTCCTTCGACAGCGTGGCCTCATGGTCATGGAATGGGGGTCAGCGGTCGGTAGTCTGCTCGTCGCCGCCCGGTAGCCTGCGGGATGCGTCCGTCCGTACGAGGAGTTGAGGGGGGTAGGTGGCCGACGAGCCCCGCGCGCGGCCGGTGTTCCGTCAGGTTCCGGCGGACATGTTCACCTTCACCACCACCGACCGGGCGGAGCTGCACACCGCCGTGATGCAGGTCTTCGGTGAGGCCCACGAGCGGCTCGTCGCCGCGTTGACCTTCGACGAGATCCTCGCCGCGCTGCCCGCCGTCGGCTGGTACGAGCCGGTCACCGACACCGCGCTGGACTACACCCTCACCGCCCTGCACCGGTACGGACTCGTCGAGCGTACCCAGAACCACACCGCCCACTACGCCTCCGCCGCCGAGTACGAGCGGCGTAACCTGCACTACTCGCTCAGCCGCAAGGGGGAAGCCGCCTACGAGGGTGTGCTGCACGCGGTGCAGCACCTGTCCTCGACCGGAGCCCTGCAGACGGCGGTGCTCGACGCCATCCTCGACCGCCTCGGTGAGCTGCACGACCTGCTCACCGCCGAGGCGTCCCCCGACCGGCGGGTCTACGCCGCGCTGACGGAACTGGAAGGACACCTCGCCGGGCTGCGGGCCAGCACCAAACAGTTCAACGGCCAACTGCAGCGGCTGCTGCGCGAAGAAGGCACCGACCCTGCCACGTTCGTCGAGGTCAAGCAGGCCACCATCGCGTACCTGTCGGAGTTCGTGACCAACCTCGACGGGCGCCGGCAGCGCATCGCCGACGCGGTGCAGCGCATCCAGCGGCGGGGCGTGACCGTCCTGCACCACCGTGCCCTGCACGGCGCGGACCTGCCCGCCATGCCCGGCGGGGACGATCCGGCCCCGCGCTGGCTCGAGCAGCGAGCCGCCCGCTGGGACGGCCTGTGCTCGTGGTTCCAGCCGGCCGACGGCACCCGTCCCCGTATCGACCAGCTCGCCGACGTGGCCCGCCGCGCCATCGTCGCCCTCATGCGGGCGTTGGAACGACTGACCGACAGCCGCCGTCGTGGCGTCAGCACCGCTGCGGACTTCCGCACGCTGGCCCGCTGGTTCGCCACCTGTGACTCCGACGACGCGGCACACGAGCTGTGGTCGGCTGCCTTCGGTTTGTGGCCCGCCCGGCACACCCACCTCGCCCTCGACGACCCGAGCGCCGTGTCGGCCGCCACGTCCTGGTGGGACGCACCCGCCGCCCCGGTGTCGCCGCTGCTGCGCACCACCGGCCAGGTCGACAAGGTCGCCCGCACCGCCCGCGTACGCGACACGACCGAGGTACGCCGGCTGCGCCGCGCGCGGGTGGTCGCCGAACGGCGGGAACTGGAGCGGGCCTGGCGGCAGCTGGCCACGCCCGGCCCGGTGCGGCTGTCCGCCTTCGGGCAGCTCGACCCGGGCAGCTTCACACGTCTGCTGGAACTGCTGTCCCGGGCGCTGGCTGCCCCCGCACGGCACGGCGTGCGACGCGCGACCACCGCCGACGGCCGGCTGGTCGTCACCCTCACCGACGCCGACGGCACCGGCCGCGCGGTGTTGCGGACGCCGCACGGGCAGCTGTCCGCCCCGGACCTGCTGGTCTCGATCAGCGAGGCCCGCCCCACCGCGACGCCCGGCGCCCCGGACTGCGCTGCGCAGGTGACCGTCCCCCGCCCGTCTGCGGCGGCGGACGCCCCGAGCGGAAGCGCACCGCCGACCGTCGACGCGTTGCGGCTGGCGATGACCGACGGACGGCCGGCATGAGCGACCTGCGCAGCGAACTCGACCGGGAACGGGCCACCGAGCGCGCCCAGGCCATCCGCGCCCTGCTGGCTCGCCCGCTGCTCACCCGCGACGCCGCGCCCCACAACTTCGCCCTCGTCGTGCGGCACCGCGTCGAACTGGTCACCTGGTTCGACACGCACACCGGCTGGCGGCTGGTCGTCGAACCCCGCGCCGGCTACGCCCGCCTGACGAAGACGTCACCCCAGCCGCCGGTCGACCGGCCGGCACGCCGCCCCCGCGGCGCCCGGACCCCGTTCGACCGCCGCCGCTACACCCTGCTCTGCCTGGTCGCGGCCGAACTGCTCGCCGGGCCGGTGACCACGATCGGCATCATCGCCGAGCGGCTGACCCACGCCTGCGCCGTCGAGCCCGGCATCACCGGCTTCGACAGCTCCCGGCACGACGACCGCCGCGCCTACGTCGACGCCCTGCTCGCGCTGGAGGAGCTGGGCGTGCTCACCGCCGTCGACGGCAGCACCGACGCCTACCTGCAACACGCCGACGCCAAGGTGCTCTACCGCGTCGACAGCGCCCGGCTGGTCCGGCTGCTCGCCGGACGGCAGTCGCCGTCGCGGCTACCCGACGGCGACCTCGCCGCGCTGGTGCACGAACCCCGCTACGGCGGCGCCGACGACCCCGACGCCGACGTCTCCGACGAGCTACGCAACCGCTGGCTACGCCACCGCATCGTGCGTCGCCTCCTCGACGACCCGGTCGTCTACCTCGCCGACCTGTCCGAGGCGCAGCGCGCGTACGCGGCCAGCATCACCGGCCGGCGGATGCTGCGCACCGCCGTGGCCGAGGCCGGCATGCTGCTGGAGGAACGCGCCGAAGGGCTGCTGGCCGTCGACCCGGACGCCGTGGCCACCGACGAGAAGTTCCCCGCCGGCGGCAGCGTCGCCGGCCAGGCGGCGCTGCTGCTGCTCGACACCATCCTCGCCGCCCGCCCCGACCCGGTCGCCGAGGAACACCTCGTCCGGCAGCTCACCGACCGGTTCACCGCGCTGCCGGGCTGGGCGCGCACCTACCGCTCCGACGGCGGGCCGCAGCGGTTGACCGGTGAGGCACTGGCACTGCTCGACCGGTTCGGGCTGGTCCACCGCAGCGGCGGCGCCGCCCACGCACTGCCGGCCGCCGCGCGGTACGCCGTCGGCGCGCCCACCGTCGTCGCACCCCGATCCGCCAGGAGCCGCCCGTGACCGTGCTGACCCTGCCCGCAGGCGACACCGCCGACGGCCCGCTGCGCGCCGACCGCTGGCAGCCCACCCGCGCCGGGGTACTCAACGTGTGGCGCTACTACGACGAGGTGTTCACCTTCCACCGGGGTCGGTTGCTGCTGCGCGGATCCAACGGCACCGGCAAGTCCAAGGCGCTGGAGCTGCTGCTGCCGTACCTGCTCGACGCGAACCTGCGACCGACCCGGCTGTCCACCTTCGGCGGCTCCGAACGCACCATGCACTGGAACCTCATGGGCGACGGCTACCCGCACACCACCCGCGTCGGCTACGTGTGGCTGGAGTTCGGACACGGCGGCGACCGCTGGTTCACCTGCGGCGCCCGGCTCGCCGCCTCCACCAACACCCGCACCGTCGACGCCACCTACTTCACCACCGACCTGCGCGTAGGGCGGAGCGGCGGTCTGCACCTGGTCAAGGACGGCAACGTCCCACTGACCCGCCAGGACCTCACCCACGCCCTCGGTGACCGGGGCACCGTGCACACCGGCGCCGAGTCCTACCGCCGGGTGGTGCGGGAGACCCTGTTCCGAGGGCTCAACGAGACGCAGTACGAGGCACTCATCGCCACGCTGCTGCAACTGCGTACCCCGAAGCTGTCCGAGCACCTGAACCCCGACGCCCTGTCGGAGGTGCTGTCCAAGGCGCTGCCGCCGCTGGACCCGACCGACCTGGCCGAGATCGCCGAGGGCTTCGAACAGCTCGACCGCCGCCGGGAGCGCCTCACCCGTCTCGACGAGGAGGTGACTGCCGCGACCAGGCTCGCCGACCGGCAGCGCCGCTACGCCCGCCGCGCGTTGCGCCGCGGCGCCGCCGAACTCGTCACGGCCACCACCAGCCTGGACAACGTCACCCGCGACGCCCGGCAGCGCCGGCAGGAGCATGCGGCCGCCGCTGCCGAGCTGACCCAGGTCGCCGACGCCATCGCCGCCAACGAGCGTGAGCAGAACGTCGTCGAGGAAACCATCGGCGGCCTGCGCGACAGCGACGCCTACCGCGAGGGCCGCCAACTCGACCAGTTGCGGCGGGAAGCGGCAACCGCCCGCCGCGCCGCCGACATCGCCACCGACACGGCGGCGAAACGCCGTGCGGAGGCGGCACGCACCGCCGCACACGCCGAACGTCTCGCCGCCGACGTCGCCACCGCCACCGCACAGACCGGCCGCTCGTGGCGGGACACCACCACCGCCGCGTTGGCCGCCGGGATGGCCACCCTGGTCGAACCGCTCACCGCCGAACCCACACCGCGGGCCCGGCAACTGCTGCGCGGGATTCTCCGGGGTCGGGAGGACGAGATCACCGCCGTCGCGGAAGCGTTGACCACCCACGAACGGGCGGTTGCCGAACGTGACCGGGCGCAGACCCGACGGGAGCGGCGCAGCAGCGAGCGGGACACCGCCGCCACCGCACTGCGACAGGCCACCCGCGCCCACGACGAAGCGTTGACCGCGCTCGGCGACAGCATCGCCCGGTGGGCGGCGGGCTGCCAGGTGCTGCCGGTCGCCGAGCGTGCGGCCGAGCTGGCGGACCTCGCCGGTGACGAGGTGGCCCTCGGCGCCCTGCTCGGCGACCTCGCCGCCACCGCACGAGAGCAGCTGGCCACGGCGTACGCGGACCAGCGCACCCGCGACGCCGAGCTGCACCGGCGACGTGAACCGCTGGCGGCGAGGCTGGCGACGCTGTCGTCGTCGGCCACCCACGAGCCGGCGCCGCCGCGGCAGCGGACCGCACCCCGCGCCGACCGGCCCGGCGGCCCCCTGTGGCGCCTGGTCGACTGGCGACCCGAGGTGCCGGCCGAGGTGAGGGCCGCCGTCGAAGCCGCACTCGAGGCGTCCGGACTCCTCGACGCCTGGATCTGGCCCGACGGATCGGTGACCTCGGACCGGCGCGGACACGACACCTACCTGGCCGCGACCACCGCGTTGCCCGCACCCCAGGAATCCCTGCTCGCGGTGCTCCACCCCGACGACCAGGCACCCGTACCGTCCCGCCTGGTCGCCGCCGTGCTCGGCGGCGTCGCATTCGCCGCGAGCGCACCCCACCACGTCGCGGCCCTCGGCGCCGACGGCACCTGGCGACTCGGCCCGCTGCACGGCAGCTCGGGCAAGCCGGACGTGGAGTTCCTGGGCGCCGCAGCCCGGGAACGGTCCCGGCAGCGGCAGATCGCCGACCTCACCGCCCAACTCGCCGACCTCGACAGCGACCGCGCCCAGGTGGCCGAGGCGATCCGGCAGCTGACCGAGCGACGTAACCTGCTCCGGGCGGAGTCGGCAGCCCGACCCGATCACCGCCTCCTCACCCGGGCGACCGAACAACTCCACCGCGCCGAGCTGAAACTCGCCAGCGCACAGGACGTCCTCGACGAGGCCGCCCGCGAGGCGGTCACCGCCGACGAGGCCGCCCGCACCGCGCTGCGCGAACTGACCCTCGTCGGCTCCCGACACGGCCTACCCACCAGCGCGGCCGACCTCGACCGACTGACCGACGCGCTGCGTACCCTGCGACAGGCAGCAGACGGATGGCTAACCGACCGGGAACGGCAGGAGCACACCGCCGCCCGCCTCGACGACGCCCGCCACGCCACCGACGCCGCCATGGCCGCCGCCCAGGAGGACGCCGACCGCGCCCAGACCGCCGAGGAGACCGCGACCGCGGTGGCGGCCCGCCTCGAAGCGGTGGAAGGCACCGTCGGCGTCGAGTACCGGACGGTGCTCGACGAGGTGCACAGGCTGCGGGACCGCACCGAGGCACTCAAACAGCAACTGCGACAGCTTCGGCCCCGCCACGACGCGCTGATCGGACAGCTGCACGACCTCAACGCCCGTGCCGAGCACGCCGAGCACGACCGCGACGAAGCCACCACCGTCCGCGACACCGCCGTCGCTCGGCTGGCCCGACTCGCCGACCTCCTCGGCTCCGACGCGGCACTGAGCACCGACCTGTCCGGCGTCGGTGCGGTCACCGCGACCCTGCAGGCCGCCCGTCAGCTCGCCGAGGAGATCGGAAGCCTGCCGCACGGCCCCCGCCACCTGCGCCAGGACGAGGCGGAACTGGGCAACGAGCTGCACGTCATCAGCACGTCCCTGGCCGGATACGCCGACCTGGCGATGATCCCCGACGAACTGTGCGACGTGCAGGTCGTCACCGCCACCGTCGACGGTCTGCGCACCACCCCCACCGCACTCGTGCACCGGCTCACCACCGAACGCGACGAGATGCGGACCCACCTGACCGAGGAAGAGCGGCAACTGTTCGACCGCACCCTCACCGGCGACACCCGCCGGCACGTCGCGCAGCGCATCCGCCAGGCCGCCGATCTCGTCCGCGAGATCAGCGCCCAGCTCGAACAGGTGCGTACCGTCTCCGGTCTCGGCGTACGGCTGGTCTGGGAAGTCAACGCCGACCTGGACGCCCGACTGCGGCAGGCCCGCGAACTTCTCCTGCAGGACCCGGCACGACTCACCGACACCCAGCGCACCGCCCTGCACGACTTCTTCCGCGCCCGCATCGACGAAATCCGCAGCGCGGGTTCCACCGACGGCTGGGAACAGCAACTCGGCGCCGCCCTCGACTACCGTCGCTGGCACCGGTTTGTCGTGCACATCCGTTCGGGCACGGGCGACTGGTCACCGGTCACCCGACGCCAGCACGGTGCCAAGTCGGGCGGGGAGAAGGCGATCGTGCTGCACCTGCCGCTGTTCGCGGCGGCGGGCGCCCACTATCGCGCGGCACCGTCGGCACCACGACTGATCCTGCTCGACGAGGTGTTCGTCGGCGTCGACCAGACCAACCGCGGGCAGCTGATGGCCGTACTGAGCGCCCTCGACCTCGACCTGCTGCTCACCTCCGACCAGGAGTGGTGCACCTACGCCGAGGTCGACGGCATCGCCATCCACCAGCTGATCGCCGGCGGCCAGGACGGCGACGACGCGGTCACCACCGCCCGCTTCGTCTGGACCGGCCACGACGTCGTGGCCGACGACGAGACGTGACAGCCGCCCGGTTCGACCGTCCGGACCTCGCGCCGCTGTGGGCCGAGGCACGACGCCGCTTCGAGGCCACCGACGCACCGGTCAGCCGGGTACGCCTGCGTGCCCTGCGACCGGCGCAGCGGGAGGCCCTGGCCGACCTGCTCGGGCTCGCCTACACGCCGGGGGAGGAGGTCACCGTCTCGGTGCGCACACTCGACACGATCCTGCGGGCCGCCACCGGCGGGCTCGACACCCGGGCTGTGGTGGAGGCGATCACCGGGCCGCTCACCGACCGGGCCGCCCAGCGCCGCGACCGGGCGACCGAGCGCGCCGAGCTGTGGCAGTGGGCGACCGCGCATCCGGTCGTCGTCGCCGAGCCGGCCCTGCTGACCTGGCTCGACCGCGTCCGTGCCGCCGGCCTCGTCGACGGCGACCCCGGTGCCACCCGTGGTCTGCTGGAGCAGGCCTTTCAGGTGCTGGCGGCCCTGCCTGCCGCCGGCGAACCGCTGCCCGTCCTGGCCGCTCGGATCACCGGCGACTCCCACGCGCTGGACGACGACAGCCGACTCGGCAAGCTGGTGCTGCGCGCCTTGGCGACACTGCACGGCGAGGACCACCCGGCCGACGCCGAGAACCGCCGACGATGGTGGAGTTCGGCCGGCGTCGCCTGCGACGGACTGTCCACCACCGTCCTGGTCGCCGGAATGCGACCCGTCGGCGATTCGGCGCTCGCCCGCACGCTGCACGCCTGGGCGGACGCCGGTCAGGGCTGCGTCGTGACGCTGGCCCAACTCCACCGTCACCCCGTCGGCCACCTGGCCGGTCCGGTGTTCGTCGTCGAGAACCCGGCGGTGATGGCGGTTGCCCTGCACCGTTTCGGCGATGCCTGCCCACCTCTGGTCTGTGTCGCCGGCTGGCCGAGCACCGCGGCGATCACTCTGCTGCGCGACGTCGCCGGGACCGGTGCGCAGCTGCGGTACCACGGAGACGTCGACGGAGAGGGCCTGCGGATCGCGGCGCACGTGATGAGCCGCACCGGCGCGCGACCGTGGCGACTGCGGGCGCAGGACTACCTGCGCGCCGTGCCCGACGCCGGCCCGCCCGTCGGCCGCGTCGACGACACCCCCTGGGATCCGGCACTGGCCGAGGCCGTCCGGGCCCGGGGAGTCACGCTGCTGGAGGAGATGGTGGTGGAGTCCCTGATCGAGGACATGGCCGGGCACGCCTGCGTCGGGGTGGAGTCTGCCTGAACGACAACCCGTGCGACCTGCGTCGCCGGTGGTCGGCACCGGGTGGTGTCAGCCTCCGACCAACGGAACGGGCCGAGGGGGCGGGGCTGTCGTGTGCGGCGGCCCCGCCCCCTCGGTTGCGGTGCAGATCAGTA
Organism: Micromonospora halophytica; assembly: GCF_900090245.1. Classification (GTDB taxonomy): domain Bacteria; phylum Actinomycetota; class Actinomycetes; order Mycobacteriales; family Micromonosporaceae; genus Micromonospora; species Micromonospora halophytica. Next base: position 166,783 of record NZ_FMDN01000009.1, on the reverse strand, counting down.
GCGGCGGTCGTGGTGCCGATGCTGGGGCGGGTTGCCGCTACCCGGCGTAGGTCTCGAACTCGGCGACCTTCGGCGTGCCGTTCGAGCTGTTGATCTTGAAGGTGATCTTGCTCAGCGAGGTCCGGGGGATGCCGATGACGCCCGCGCCGCTGCCGGAGGTCAGGACGGCGCCGTTGTCGTGGTTGATGACCTGCCAGGAGCCGATGGTGCCCTGGGAGCCGGACGCCTCACGGATGACGATCGTGGAGACCGTGGTGGCCGAGCCCCACTTGATCGAGATGGAGCCGGTCGTGCCGTCCGGCGACCAGTACGTGCTCATGTTGCCGTCGCGCACGTTGCCGTAGCTCGTCCCGTCGGCCTTGCTGGAGCCGTCGGAGCCGGCGCCGATGCTGAGGTTGGTCCCACCGGGCTGGGTCGGGCCCGGCGTGGGAGTGGTCGGAGCCGGGGTGGGGCTGGTCGGGCTCGGGGCGGGGCTGGTCGGTCCCGCCGTCGGGGACTGCGGCGTGCAGTTGCCGTCCGACACCCGCAGGCCCTTGTTGGCCCCCGCAGTCTGGCTGACGACGTTCGGCACGCAGCTTGCCCCGTCGAGGCGGTAGGAGTACGGAATGCTGACGGTGGTGTTGGACTGCGGGTTCGGGCCGGCCGGGTTGTTCTCGCTGCTGCGGCTGGACCAGGTCACGTTGTCGAAGATGTTGCCGCTGACCTGCCAGTAGCCGGCCTCGCTGGTGTAGAAGGTGCCCAGGACGTCCTTGGAGTCCTTGAAGTAGTTGTTGTCCACCTTGGCGCGTGCCCCGGCCCGGGAGTTGATGCCGGACTTGTTGATGCGTACGTAGTGGTTGTTGTAGATGTGCGCGATGCCGCCCCGCAGCAGGGGCGTACGGGAATCGATGTTCTCGTACAGGTTGTGGTGGTACGTGATGAAGCCGTTCGACAGGTCGCTCTCACTGGACCCGACGAGGCCACCGCGGCCGGAGTTGCGCAGGATGCTGTAGGACAGGGTCACGTACTGGGTGTTGTTCTTCATGTCGAAGAGGCCGTCGAACCCCTCCGACTCCCCGCCCGAGGCCTCCAGGGTGACGTGGTCGACCCAGACGTTTCGGACGCCGCTCTCCATGCCGATGGCGTCACCGCCGTTGGACGTGGGGGAGCCGGACTTCTTGACGTTCCGGACGGTCACGTTCTGGATGATGATGTTGCGGGACTCGCGGATGTGGATGCCCACCTGGTCGAAGAGGGCTCCGCCGCCGACGCCGAGGATGGTGACGTTGCTGATCTGCTTGAGCTCGATCACGCCGTCGGCGGTGTTGCAGCTCGAGCCCGACACCTTGCTGGTGTTGCCGTGGTTGATGGTCCCCTCGACCTGGATGATGATCGGGGTGCTGCTGCTGGCCCGGTTGCACAGCGCCGCGTGGATCTGGGTGCCCGTGGTGGCGCGTACCGTCTGCCCGCCCGCACCGCCGGTGGTCCCACCGTTCTGGGTCGCGTAGCCGGTGGCGCTGCCGACCGCTGCCGATGCCTGCGGCGCCGCCAGGGCCACTACGCCGACCACGGCCCCGATGGCCGTCGTGGCCAGCGCCGCCTGAAGTCCCAGTACGACTGATCGTCTCATCGTGCCTCGCTCTCGTGGTGGTGGTGGTGTTTCCTGCCGTGGTCAGCCGGGGAGCCGTCGAGCTGTCTGCCGGTCACCGGACAGGACGCTGTTCGATCAGAGGTGGGTGCTCTTCACCGTGGCTGTGCTCCCCGCCCGCTTTCGCGGGTCGTGCTGCCGCCCACGGCCCGGCGTCGTCGGCCGGTGCGGGTGCCGCGAGCCACGCACACGTCACGGTGCAGTGATCCGGGGCGCCCGAAGTCGCCGCGGATGCCCCGGTGGTCGCCTCCGTCGGGACGTTCCGCGCCAAGCTGGAAAGCGCTTTCCAATGCCGAGGATAGGGAGTCGTCTATTGCTATGGCAAGAGGGCTGTCCGGATTGCGGGGTAAAGCTGCTTCGCCTCTCGCTGTCGGTAGCTACGGCACGGCAAACGGTGGCGGGCGAGTCGACCCCGGCTGCGCCTCAGTCTCCGGTCCCGACCAGCAGCGTGCCGTGCTCGCTCCACATCCACCGCAGGTGGCGCTGCAGCTCGGGGAGGGTGGCGACCCAGCCCTCGTCCATGTATCTGACGATGCGCTCCGCCTCGCCGGGGAGCAGGTCGTAGGCGGTCGCGCCCGTTTCGGGAGCGGGGGTGTCGGGCAGGATCGGCACCGGGTCCGGAACGAGCGGGATGCGGATGCCGCCACGACTGAGCGCCTTGAGGACCGTGAGGTAGACGCGGGGCAGATGGTACGGGGAGATGGCGAGCGCGAGACTGGTGATGCCGAGCGCCTCGACCTGTCCGGCGATCCACGCGGCCTGGAGGCCGGTGTTCGGTGCCGGCTCGGATTGAAGGTGAACCCCGTCGACGCGGCGCAGGCCGAGTCCACGGACATGGGGCAGCGTGACCGGTTGGTACGTCTCCTCCGCCGGGTTGCCGTTCGCCACCAGCAGGTGGCGGATGCCCGGGTTTGCCTCCCACCGCCGGATGGCGTGGGTGAGACGCCACTGCTCGCCCTGGCCGGTCGGCACGACGAGTGCGTCGACGTGTCCGGCGGCCGACTGCGGCAGGGCCAGGATCGCCATGAACGCCTTCAACACGTCCATCAGTCGGACTGTCGAGTGCCCGGCGAGATCCTCCGCCCGCACCACCCGGGGAAGTGGCCTGCTCAGATGCTTCCCTCCTCCGGGATCGTAGCGGCGGTCATCGACTGATGACCTCGGCCGGGCGTGGGACGCGTGGGCCAGGGCCGGCCGATCACCAGGCGCAGGGCGCGTAGTCCTTGAGGAAGCAGCCGTACAGGTCCTCGCCCTGCTCGCCACGGACGATCGGGTCGTACACCCGGGCCGCGCCGTCGACCAGGTCCAGCGGCGCGTGGAAGCCCTCATCCGCCAGCCGCATCTTCGTCGGGTGGGGCCGCTCGTCGGTGATCCAGCCGGTGTCGACGCTGGTCATCAGGATGCCGTCGGACAGCATCTCCTGCGCGCTGGTGCGGGTCAGCATGTTCAGCGCCGCCTTGGCCATGTTGGTGTGCGGATGCCCCGGCCCCTTGTAGCCGCGGGAGAACTGCCCCTCCATCGCCGACACGTTCACCACGTACTTGCGGCGGGCCGGCGCTGCGGCCATCGCCGGTCGCAGCCGGCTGACCAGCACGAACGGTGCCGTCACGTTGCACAGCTGCACCTCGAGCAGCTCGACCGGGTCCACCTCGTGCACCCGCTGCACCCAGCTGTTGACCGGGTCGAGGTCCGGCACCAGACCACCGGCGTCGATGGCGGTGGCCGCCGCGATCCGTTCCGGCGAGGCGGAGCCGCTGGTCAGTGCGAGCGCGGTGAGCGCCTGCGGGGCGTTCACGGCCGACTGCGGCAGGGCGGCCACGTCGCCCCCGCCGGCCGGCTTGGCGAAGGTGATCATCTCCGGCAGCGGACCGTCCGGCAGGGCCGCGGCCTCCGCGGCGACCAGTTGCGCGTACGCCCCGGGCGAGCGGCGGACGGTCTGCGCCGCGTTGTTGATCAGGATGTCCAGTGGCCCCTGGCTGCTGACCGAGTCGGCGAGGGCGATCACCTGGGCCGGGTCGCGCAGGTCGATCCCGACGATCCGCAGCCGGTGCAGCCAGTCCCCGCTGTCGGGCATCGCGGCGAACCGGCGCACCGCGTCGTGCGGAAACCGCGTGGTCACCGTGGTGTGCGCGCCGTCACGCAGCAGCCGCAGCGCGATGTACATGCCGATCTTCGCCCGGCCGCCGGTGAGTAACGCGCGCCGGCCGGTCAGGTCCGTGCGGGCGTCCCGACGCTCCCGGTTGAGCGCGGCGCAGGGCGGGCAGAGTTGGTGGTAGAAGGCGTCCACCTCGCGGTAGCGCTGCTTGCAGACGTAGCAGCCGCGCGGGTGGTGCAGGAAGCCGGCCGTGGCGCCCGCGGTGGGGGAGGCCAGCGGGATCCCCTGGGTCTCGTCGTCGATCCGGCCCGGAGCGCCGGTGGCGGTGGCCGCCGTCACCGCCCGGTCGGCTTCCAGGAGGGCCTCTCGCCGCTCCTCCCGCCGCCGCTGCTTGATCACCTTGTAGAGCTTCGCGGTCGCCCGCTGCACCCGCACCACATCGGGGTGATCGGAGGGCAGGGCCTCCAACGCCTCGAAGACGCTGAGGCAGGTCTCCAGCCGGCTCGGGTCAATACCGTTCTGACCGCTCTGCGCAGTTCTGTCCGCCGTCATCCGTGCTGTCTCGTCCCGTTCCCTGTGCCGGATCTCCCCGGCCCGCCCCACGTCCGACCCGGAACTGTACGCACCGCACGGCCTCCGACGCACCTCGCACCTGCTCGCCGGCCCGGAGACCGTCGCGCCGGCCCCCGCCCTGCGGAGACGTGCGCGATCAGCCGCGCCATGAGCGCGGGGCGCTGTCCCCGGTCGCCGCCCGGGACTCCGAAAGGTATCGAAACTTCCGGTGGTCCGGTGCCGGCCCGTTCCTCGGCAGGGGGTGGTGCGGGCCGCTTGCCGCCTCGGACCGGGTCATCGGATCAGCGCAGATGATGGGCGCTGGACCACGATACTGTTCCTGAAACATTTCCGAAAGTTGTTGACACCCGTCGGTGTCCGGTCGATGCTTTCGACATCGACAGGCTTCCACCAATGTCGATCCGGATCGCCCCAACCGGGTCCGGCTCTCCGGTCGTCGACCACCCGGCGACCGGCCCACCCCGCCGCGCGGTGCGACGTTGACGGGTGGGCGCCCACCCCGCCCTCCGCGGCCCCGTCACGTCGCATTTCGCTGCCCGGCTTTCGTCCCGAGGAGGAAGCACGAACATGATCGACGCCCCCGCTCACCCGAAGGGTCGCCGACGCGGCCCCCTCCGGCTGCTCGTCAGCGGCGCCTGTGCCGTCCTGCTGGTCGCCGCCACGATGCTGCTGCCCGGCGCCGCCCACGCGGCCGTCACCTCGAACCAGACCGGCACCCACGACGGCTACTTCTACTCGTTCTGGACCGACAGCCCCGGGACGGTCTCCATGGACCTGGGCTCCGGCGGCAACTACGGCACCTCGTGGCGCAACACCGGCAACTTCGTCGCCGGCAAGGGCTGGAGCACCGGAGGCCGCCGCAGCGTGACCTACTCGGGCAGCTTCAACCCGTCCGGCAACGCGTACCTGACCCTCTACGGGTGGACGACCAGCCCGCTCGTGGAGTACTACATCGTCGACAACTGGGGCACCTACCGGCCCACCGGAACGTACAAGGGCACGGTCACCAGCGACGGCGGCACGTACGACATCTACGAGACGACCCGGTACAACGCCCCCTCCATCATCGGCACCGCCACCTTCAAGCAGTTCTGGAGCGTCCGGCAGGCCAAGCGGACGGGCGGAACCATCACCAGCGGCAACCACTTCGACGCGTGGGCCCGCAACGGCATGAACATGGGCAGCCACAACTACATGATCATGGCGACCGAGGGATACCAGAGCAGCGGCAGCTCCAACATCACGATCGGCGGCTCCTCCGGTGGCGGCGGAGGCGGCGGAGGCGGTGGCTGCACCGCGACGCTCTCCGCCGGGCAGCAGTGGAGCGACCGGTACAACCTCAACGTCTCCGTCTCCGGTGCCACCAACTGGACCGTGACGATGACCGTCCCGTCCCCCGCGAAGGTCCTCGCGACGTGGAACGTCAGCGCCAGCTACCCCAGCGCCCAGGTGCTGACCGCCAGACCCAACGGCAACGGCAACAACTGGGGCGTGACCATCCAGCACAACGGCAACTGGACCTGGCCCACGGTCTCCTGCAGCGCAGGCTGACCCCGCTGCACACCGGCACCCGCGGCGGGCCCGGTCACCTTCGCGGTGACCGGGCCCGCCGTGTCAGACCAGGTCGAACCGGTCCAGGTTCATGACCTTGACCCACGCCGCGACGAAGTCCCGGACGAACTTGCCCTGCCCGTCGCTGCTGGCGTACACCTCCGCGATGGCGCGCAGCTGGGAGTTCGCACCGACGACGAGGTCGACGGTGGTGGCGGTCCACCTGAGTTCGTCCGTGGCGCGATCCCGGCCCTCGAACACGTCCTCGGTCTCCGTGGACGCCTTCCACTGCGTGCCGGTGTCGAGCAGGTTCACGAAGAAGTCGTTCGTCAACGTCCCGGGCCGGTCGGTGAGGACGCCGTGCCGTGCCTGCCCCGTGTTGGCGTCCAAGGCCCGCATCCCGCCGAGCAGGACCGTCATCTCCGGGGCGGTCAGCGTCAACAGGTTGGCCCGGTCCAGCAGCAGGGTCTCCGGCGACAACTTCTGCCCGGCGCGCAGGTAGTTGCGGAACCCGTCCGCCTTCGGCTCGAGCACGGCGAACGACTCCACGTCGGTCTGCTCCTGCGAGGCGTCCGTACGCCCCGGCGTGAACGGGACCGTGACGTCGTGCCCGGCGCTGCGGGCCGCCTGCTCGACCGCCGCGCACCCGCCCAGGACGATCAGGTCGGCCAGCGAGACCCGCTTCCCACCGGACTGTGCGGCGTTGAACCCCTGCTGGATCTCCGCCAGCGTCCGCAGCACCGTGGCGAGGCCGGCTGGGTCGTTGACCTCCCAGTTCCGCTGCGGCTCGAGGCGGATCCGCGCCCCGTTCGCCCCGCCCCGCATGTCGGTGCCGCGGAAGCTCGCCGCCGACGCCCAGGCCGTCGAGACCAGCTGCGCGACGGACAGTCCCGCCGCCAGGACCGTGCCCTTGAGGGCGGCGACGTCCTCGTCCGTGATCAGCTCGTGGTCGACCGCCGGGACGGGGTCCTGCCACAGTTGCGGCTCCGGGACCCACGGGCCGAGGTAACGCGAGACGGGTCCCATGTCGCGGTGCAGCAGCTTGTACCACGCCTTGGCGAACGCCTCCGTGAGCTGGCCCGGGTTCTCCAGGAAACGCCGCGAGATCCGCTCGTAGATCGGGTCGACGCGCAGCGCGAGGTCCGTCGTCGCCATCATCGGGGCGTGCCTGACCGACCGGTCGTGGGCGTCGGGCACGGTGCCCGCCCCGGCGCCGTCCTTCGGCCGCCACTGCTTCGCGCCGGCGGGGCTCTCGGTCAGCTCCCACTCGTAGCCGAACAACGTCTCGAAGTAGCTGTTGTCCCAGCTGATCGGGGTGGGCGTCCACGCCCCCTCGAGCCCGCTGGTGATCGTGTCCCGGCCCTTGCCGCTGCCGAAGGCGCTGCGCCAGCCGAGACCCTGATGGTCGACGGGGCAGCCCTCGGGCTCGGGGCCGACCAGGCCGGCGTCGCCCGCGCCATGGCACTTGCCGAACGTGTGCCCGCCGGCGATGAGCGCGACGGTCTCCTCGTCGTTCATCGCCATCCGGCCGAAGGTCTCCCGGATGTCCCGGGCCGACGCCAGCGGATCCGGGTTGCCGTTGGGACCCTCCGGATTCACGTAGATGAGGCCCATCTGCACGGCGCCGAACGGGCCGGTGAGCTCCCGGTCGCCGCTGTAGCGCTCGTCTCCCAGCCAGGTGTCCTCCGGCCCCCAGAAGATCTCCTCGGGCTCCCAGACGTCCGCACGCCCGAAGCCGAAGCCGAAGGTCTCGAAGCCCATCGACTCCAGGGCGCAGTTGCCGGCGAAGACCAGCAGATCGGCCCAGGAGACCGCGCGCCCGTACTTCTGCTTGACCGGCCAGAGCAGTCTGCGCGCCTTGTCGAGGTTCGCGTTGTCGGGCCAGCTGTTCAGCGGGGCGAAGCGCTGCGCGCCGTCGCCGGCGCCGCCGCGGCCGTCCTCGATGCGGTACGTGCCGGCGGCGTGCCAGCTCATCCGGATGAACAGCGGCCCGTAATGGCCGTAGTCCGCCGGCCACCAGTCCTGCGAGGTCGTCATCACCTCGAAGACGTCCCGCTTCAGCGCCTCGACGTCGAGGGCCCTGAACTCCTCCGGGTAACGGAAGTCCTCGCCCATCGGGTTGGCCCGGGGCGAGTGCTGATGCAGGACCTGCAGGTTCAGTTGGTTCGGCCACCAGTCCTGGTTCGTCCTCGGCCGACTCGGCTGGGGAGTGGGGGAGGGGATTGCTGGGTTCTCGCTCTCGCTGCCGTGCTCGACCACGTCGGTCTCTCCTCCTGTCTCGATGTCTCGTCACTGTCAACGGCTCGTCGGTGCCGCAAGACACTCGGACGGATGGGTGGCACACGACCTTGTCGTGCGCGGGCCGGTGCCGCTCAGGGGTCGGCCGAACCGCGGTTCTGCGGCTAGCGTGCCCCGAGGGGAGTGGTGCGCAGGTCCACTCCGAGGCAGGTAATTTGCCCTGATTCGTTGACATCGTCCATTGAGGACGCGAGACTCGCACAATCCTTGATCTGCCGGGAGAATCCAGGGGGGACCATGTCCAGCACCAGATTCAGGTTGGCCGGCGCCGCACTCACCCTGACGCTCGGTGTGCTGACCGGGTGCACCGCGGGCGAGAGCGTCGATGTCGACGGGGCCGGGAAGTCCGGCGCCTCCACCGGAGGCGTCCTCAACGCCGCCATCGGCGGCGAGCCCGACCAGCTCGACCCGCACAAGACCTCCGCATACCACAGCTTCCAGGTGCTCGAGAACGTCTACGACACCCTCGTCGAGCCGGACGCGAACCTCGAGATGAAGCCGTCCCTGGCGACGAGGTGGACCACCAGCGAGGACCAGCTGACCTGGACCTTCACCCTCCGGGAGGGAGTGCGGTTCTCCGACGGGTCACCGCTGGACGCCGAGGACGTGGTCTACTCCTACGAGCGGATCATCAAACAGAAGCTCAACGCCTCGTACAAGTTCACCACCGTCAAGTCGGTGACCGCGCCCAACCCGGCCACGGTCGTCGTCGCGCTGACGGCGCCCACCCCCAACCTGCTCGCCAACCTCGGCGGCTTCAAGGGCGTGGCGATCGTCGAGAAGACAAACGTCGAGTCCGGTGCGGTGAAGACCAGGCCGGTCGGCAGCGGACCGTTCATGGTCGCCGACTACGCCTCCGGCGACAACATCAAACTTGTTCGCAACGACAAGTACTGGGCAGACGCGCCGAAGCTCGACGCAGTGATCTTCACCTTCGTCAAGGACCCGACGGTGGCCCTGCAGAACCTGCGCGGCGGTGAGGTGCAGTGGACCGACAACCTGCCGCCCCAGCAGGTCCCCGCCCTGCGCGACGCCGACGACGTGACGGTGCGGTCGGCGCCGTCGAGTGACTACTGGTACCTGGCGCTCAACCAGGCCCGTGAGCCGTACGACGACGTGAACGTACGCCGTGCCGTCGCCTTCGCGCTCGACCGTGCGGCGATCACCAAGGCCGCCAAGTTCGGGCTGGCGACCGTCAACCAGACCGCGATCCCGAAGAACAGCGCCTTCCACTACGACTACGCGCCCTACCGCAGGGACCCGGGCCAGGCGCGGCAGCTGCTCGACCAGGCCGGCGTCACCGGTCTGACGATGGACCTGATGGTCACCAGCGAATACCCGGAGACCGTCACAGCGGCGCAGGTCATCGCCGCACAGCTCAAGGACGTCGGCATCACCGTCAAGATCCGTACCCTGGACTTCGCCCAGTGGCTCGACGAGCAGGGCAAGGGCAACTTCGACTCGTTCATGCTCGGCTGGCTGGGCAACATCGACCCCGACGAGTTCTACTACGCCCAGCACCACTCCGGCGGGACCTTCAACTTCCACAAGTACCGCAACCCGGCGGTGGACAGGCTGCTCGACCAGGCCCGGACCGAGACCGACCAGGCCGCGCGCAAGCAGCAGTACGAGCAGGTGGCCAAGCAGATCGTCGACGACGCCAGCTACCTCTACCTCTACAACCCGGACGTGGTCCAGGGCTGGTCGAAGCAGGTCTCCGGCTACGAGGTCCGCACCGACCGGGCGATCCGCTTCCGCGACGTCGCCCTCGCCAAGTGAGCCGGCGGGGGATCCCTGATGGGCCGGTTCGTCATCCGTCGGCTGCTGCAGTCCGGCGTCGTGCTCCTCGGCGTGACCCTGGTCGTGTTCCTCCTGCTGCAACTGGTCCCCGGTGACCCCGTCCGGGTGGCGCTCGGGACCCGCTTCGACCCCCAGACGTACGAGGCGCTGCGGGCCCGCGCGGGGCTCGACCGGCCGCTGGTGGTGCAGTACCTCAGCTACCTCGGCAACGCGCTGACCGGGGACCTCGGGGTCAGCTTCCGCAGCGGCCGACCCGTCACGTCGATCGTGCTGGAGCGGCTGCCGGCGACACTGTCGCTGGCAGCCACCGCGGTCGCGTTCGCGGTGCTGGTCGCATTTCCGCTGGGGGTGCTCTCGGCGATGCGCAGCGGCTCGCTGCTCGACCACGCGGCGCGGGTGTTCAGCCAGTTCGGCGTCTCGGTGCCGGACTTCTGGATGGGGATCATGGGAATCCTGCTCTTCGCGGGCGTCCTGGGCTGGCTGCCACCGTCCGGCTACGTGCCGATCACCGAGGACCCGGCGCGGTGGGCGTCCCACGTGGTCCTGCCGGCGGTGACGGTGGGCCTGGTCACCGCCTCGATCCTCACCCGGTTCATCCGTTCATCGGTGCTGGAGGTGCTGTCGGAGGACTACGTGCGCACCGCCGAGGCGAAGGGGCTGCGGGCCCGGGTGGTGATCATGCGCCACGTCCTGCGCAACGCGCTGATCCCGGTGGTCACCGTCGTGGCGGTGCAGCTGGCCAGCCTGCTCGGCGGCGTGATCGTGATCGAGGTGCTGTTCGCCTGGCCCGGTGTCGGCCGGCTCACCTACGACGCCGTCCAGGCCCGCGACTATCCGGTGCTGCAGGGCGCGGTCCTGCTGGTGGCCGCGCTGTTCCTGCTGACCAACCTCCTGGTGGACGTCCTCTACGCCCGCCTCGACCCGCGGATCTCGGTGCGATGAGCGGCAGCGAGGAGAAGACGTCGCGCCGGGCCCTGTCGGCCCTGCGTCACGACCCGTTGGCCGTGACCGGGAGCCTCGTCCTCCTCCTGCTGGTCGTGGTGGGCGTGGGCGGTGCGTGGTTGGCGCCCTCCGGCGTCAACGAGGTGGACGTCGACCGGATGCTCCAGCCACCCAGTTGGTCCCACCCCTTCGGCACCGACGAACTCGGCCGGGACGTGCTCAGCCGGGTGCTGGTCGCCACCCGGGTCTCACTCCAGGTCGGTGTGGTCAGCGTCGGGATCGCGCTGGTCGCCGGGGTGACCCTCGGACTGCTCGCCGGCTACTACCGGGGCTGGCTCGACAACCTGCTCATGCGCTGCATGGACGTGCTCTTCGCGTTCCCGGTCCTGCTGCTCGCCGTGGCCATCGTGGCGGTCCTGGGGCCCGGCCTGCTCACCGCGATGATCGCGATCGGTGTCGTCTACACTCCGATCTTCGCCCGGGTCACCCGCTCCGGCGTGTTGTCCGTACGCGAGCAGGTCTTCGTCCGGGCAGCGGTCTCCATCGGCGCCTCGGACCTGCGCATCATGCGCCGCCACGTGCTGCCCAACGTCGCAGCGCCGCTGATCGTGCAGACGTCGCTGTCGTTGGCGTTCGCAATCCTGTCCGAGGCGGCGCTGTCCTTCCTCGGCCTCGGTGTTCAGCCACCCGCGCCGGCCTGGGGCCGGATGTTGTACGACGGGCGGGGCTTCGTCACCGAGGCGTGGTGGCTCGGGGTCTTCCCCGGCACCGCGATCTTCCTCACCGTCCTCGCCTTCAACCTGGTCGGGGACGCGTTGCGGGATGTGCTGGATCCCCGTCAGCTCACCATCGGCGAAGCGAGGAGGAACGCCGGATGAGCGACTGCCCTGTGCTGGACATCAAGGGCCTCACCGTCACCCTCGGCACCCGTCGGGGACCGGCCCGCGCGGTGGCCGGTGTCGACTGGTCGGTCCGGGCGGGGCAGACCCTGGCCCTGGTGGGCGAGTCGGGCAGCGGCAAGAGCATGAGCGTCCTCGCCGCGACCGGCCTCGCACCGCGCTCCGCCCGGGTGACCGGGCGCGTCCACCTGCTCGGCACGGAACTCACCGGGCTGCCCGAGGACCGGCGCCGGCGGATGCGCGGCCGGCACGTCGGATTCGTCTTCCAGGACCCGACGACCTCGCTGAACCCGGTGCTGACGGTGGGCCGGCAGGTCTCCGAGGCCGCCGAGGAGCACCTCGGCATGACCCGTCGTGCCGCCCGGGCCCGTGCCGTCGAACTGCTCGACCTCGTCGGAATCCCGTCCGCCGCCCGGCGAATCGACTCCTACCCGCACCAGTTCTCCGGCGGCATGCGTCAGCGGGTGGTGATCGCCATGGCGCTCGCCTGCGAGCCCGACCTCCTGATCGCCGACGAGCCGACCACCGCCCTCGACGTGACCACTCAGGCCCAGATCGTCGAGCTGGTCGCCGACCTGCAGCGGCGGCTCGGCACGGCCGTCGTCTGGATCACCCACGACCTCGGTGTGGTCGCCGGCACCGCCGACGAGGTGGCCGTCATGTACGGGGGGCGGATCGTCGAGCAGGGGCCGGTCGATGCCGTCTTCGCCCATCCGTCGCACCCGTACACCTCGGCGCTGCTCGCGGCGCGGCCCGACCCGGCCGCCGGCGGCGCTGACCTGATCACGATCCGGGGCGCACCGCCCAGCCCGCTGGACCTGCCGGCCGGATGTGCCTTCTGGCCCCGTTGCCCGGTGCGGGCCGATGCCCGTTGCGAGCACGAGGTGCCGCCGTTGGTCCCGGTGTCCGCCGGGCACCACGTCCGTACCTTCTACCGGCACCAGCGACCCACCGGGGAGGACGGATGACCACGCAGACCGTGCCGGCCGACGTGGTGGCCGAGCTCGACGACCTGACGGTGCGGTTCCCGACGCCGGCCGGCCTGGTCCGCGCCGTGGACGGGGTGTCGCTGCGGGTTCGGCGCGGCGAGACGCTGGGGCTGGTGGGGGAGTCCGGCAGCGGCAAGTCCACCACCGGCCTGGCGTTGCTGCGGCTGGTCGATCCCACCTCCGGGCGCGTCCGGGTGACGGGGCAGGACGTGACGCAGTGGTCCCGACGGCGGCTGCGGGGGCTGCGCCGCCGGGTGGCCATGGTGTTCCAGGACCCGCACGCCTCCCTCGACCCGCGGCGCACCGTCGCGGCCAGCATCGCCGAACCGCTGGTCGTGCACCGCCTCACCGGCGCCGGCGCCGCCCGCCGCCGCCGGGTGGAGGAACTGCTCGACATGGTCGGCCTGCGTCACGACCTGGCGGACCGGCACCCGCACGAGCTCTCCGGGGGGCAGCGGCAGCGGGTGGGCATCGCCCGTGCCCTGGCCGGCGAGCCGGACCTGATCGTCCTCGACGAGCCGATCGCCTCACTCGACCTGAGCGTGCAGGCACAGATCATGAACCTGCTCCGCGGCCTGCAACGGGAACTGGGGTTGACCTACCTGTTCATCGCTCACGATCTCGCCGCCGTCGAGCACATGAGCGACCGGGTGGCCGTGATGTACCTGGGCCGGATCGTCGAGACCGGCACGCCGGCGCAGATCTGGCAGACGCCCGCCCACCCGTACACGGCGGCCCTGCTGTCGGCGATCCCGGTGCCTGACCCGCAGGTCGAGCGGCACCGCCGGCGGATCATCCTCACCGGAGACATCCCCAGCCCGGTGGACCCGCCGGCTGGCTGCCGGTTTCGCACCCGGTGCCCGCAGGCCCGACCTGACTGCGCCCGGACCGATCCGACGCTCGTCGAGGTCGGCCCCGGCCACCGGGCCGCCTGCCTGTACGCCGGAGACGCCGTGCGCGAGATGCTGGCGGACGCCTCCCGGTAGGCCGGCCGCCGGCGACGGCCGTCGCGTCCAGATCGGATCTCACCGTCAGGAGCAGACGGCCGAATGGGCCGGTTGGCCGGTACGGGTGGTGCGGGTGCCATATCGTCGCCGGCATGAGCGCCGACGAGAAGCAGCGCCGCGTCTGGGACCGGCACGCCGCCGGCTACGACCGACAGATGAACCTGTTCGAGCGCCGCTTCCTGCGCGACACCCGTGCCTGGATCTGCCGGCAGGCCACCGGCGACACCCTGGAGGTCGCTGTCGGCACCGCGCGGAACCTGCCGTACTACCCCGCCGACGTGCGCCTCACCGGAGTGGACCTGAGCCCCCGGATGCTGGAGATCGCCCGCCGACGGGCCACCGAACTCGGCCGGGACGCGGACCTCCGCCTCGGCACGGCACACCGCCTGGACTTCCCCGACGCCAGCTTCGACTCCGTCGTCTGCACGCTCTCGCTCTGCGCGATCCCCGACGACCAGCGAGCCGTGGCCGAGATGATCCGGGTGCTGCGCCCCGGTGGCCTGCTCCTGCTGGCCGACCACGTCGTCGGCGCCACCCGGCCGGTACGCGCCGTCCAGCGCCTGCTCGACCTGGTCAGCGTCCCGGCCGCCGGCGAACACTTCCGGCGCCGCCCGATCACCCACGTCGCGGCGGCCGGCCTGCACATCGAGAAGCACGAGCGTTTCGCCCGCGGCGTGGTCGAGCGCCTCGCCGCACGTAGACCGGCCTGACGGCCGCGGCGAGCTCGGCTCACCCGATGCCGGCGAGCGCCGTGGCGTCTCTCGGACAGGACCAGACCGCCGTCCCGCCCGACAGGCACGGCGTCGGCGGATGCGGGTGGCCCGGTCGACAGCCCGGCCATGCCGTGTCGCCGCACTCCAGCGCCTCCTCCTGTAGGAGGTCGGCGAGGGCGACGACGGCTTCCTCGACGGTCGTCACCATCGGCAGGGTGCCGACGGTGTACGGGTCGCCCCCACCGGCGACGCGGTAGTCGACGAGGACGCCCGCCAGCGCGCCCAGCCGCACACTGACCGGCTCGACCGCGGCGCCTCGCGACCCGAAGTCGGCCGAGACCCGCCGCAGGGCGGTCTCGTAGCAGTCGAGGGAGTGCAGCACCTCGTCGTCGCTGTTCATCCGATCCACTGTCGCACTCTGCCCCGGCCGCCGGCCGGGGACTGGTGATTTTGCCGATGCGCGGCCGGTGGTCGCCGCCGAAGACTGACGTGCATCGATCCCACTCCACGCCAGCAGGGAGTACCCGACGTGCGATCACCCACCACCACCCGCCCCCGCTCCGCCGTCCGTACCATGGCCAGGCTGGCCATGGCCGCCGTCCTGGCCGCCGGCGGCGTCCTGGCGACCTCGTCCGGCGTCCAGGCGGCCGACAACCCGTACGAGCGGGGTCCCGCCCCGACCAGTGCCATCCTGGAGGCCAGTCGTGGCCCCTTCGCCACCGCCTCGCAGAGCGTCTCGTCGTGGAGCGTCAGCGGCTTCGGCGGCGGCGTCATCTACTACCCGACCAGCACCAGCGAGGGCACCTTCGGCGCCATCGCCATCTCGCCCGGCTACACCGCCGCCTGGTCCAGCATCAGCTGGCTCGGTCCGCGGATCGCCTCGCACGGGTTCGTGGTCATCGGCATCGAGACCAACACCCGTTTCGACCAGCCGGACAGCCGCGGCCGCCAGCTGCTCGCCGCGCTCGACTACCTGGTCGAGCGGAGCTCGGTCCGTGGTCGGATCGACGGCACCCGGCTCGCCGTCGCCGGTCACTCGATGGGTGGTGGCGGCAGCCTGGAGGCCGCCGCGACCCGGCCGTCGCTGCAGGCCGCCGTGCCGCTCGCGCCGTGGAACCTGGACAAGACCTGGTCCGAGGTCCGGGTGCCGACGTTGATCATCGGCGGCGAGAGCGACAGCATCGCCCCGGTCTACTCGCACTCGGAGCCGTTCTACAGCAGCATCCCGGCCTCCTCCGAGAAGGCGTACCTGGAGCTCAACGGCGCGAGCCACTTCTTCCCGCAGACGGTGAACACGCCGACGGCCAAGCAGATGGTGGCCTGGCTGAAGCGCTTCGTCGACAACGACACCCGCTACGAGCAGTTCCTCTGCCCGGGGCCGAGCGGCTTCGCGATCGAGGAGTACCGCAACACCTGCCCGAGTTACTGACCGCGATCGGGGCGGCCGCCACGTGCGGCCGCCCCGACCCGCGTCCACCACCGGCGCACCGGCCCGGACGGCTTCCGTTGCGCCGCGTGATCGCCATATGATGCACTGGCAGTGCAAATTTCTTGAGGAGGCGCGGGTGCCTGACCACACCGCCGACGGGCTGCGCGACCTCGTCGCCGCGTTCCTGTCCCACCACGACCCCGGCGGTGAGCGCACCAGCTTCCTCCGGGCCCGGTTCGACGCCGGCCTGGCCTGGGTCAACTTTCCGGTCGGACTCGGCGGCCTGGACGCGCCACGGCACCTGCAGTCGGTCGTCGACGAGGCCTTCGCCCGGGCCGGGGCGCCCGACAACCGTCCCCGACGCAACAGCATCGGCCTCGGCATGGCGGCGCCGACCCTGCTCCGGCACGGCACCCCGGCGCAGCGGCAGCGGTTCCTGCGACCGCTGTGGACCGGCGAGGAGATCTGGTGCCAGCTGTTCAGCGAACCGGACGCCGGCTCCGACCTCGCCGGCCTGAACACCCGGGCGGTGCGCGACGGCGACGACTGGGTGGTCACCGGGCAGAAGGTGTGGACCTCCATGGCCCACCGCGCGCGTTGGGCGATCCTGCTCGCCCGGACCGCCCCGGACGCCCCGAAGCACCGGGGGATCACCTACTTCGTCTGCGACATGACCGCCCCCGGCGTCGAGGTGCGACCGCTGCGCCAGCTCACCGGGGAGGCGGAGTTCAACGAGGTCTTCCTCTCCGAGGTTCGGCTGTCGGACACCCTGCGCCTGGGCGCCGTCGACGACGGCTGGCGGGTCGCCCGGACCACCCTGATGAACGAGCGGGTCGCGATCGGTGGGCGGCCGCTGCCCCGCGAGGGCGGCATGATCGGCGTGCTGGCCCGCGTCTGGCGCGAGCGCCCCGAGCTGCGTACCGCCGGCCTGCACGCCGAGGTGCTGCGGGCGTGGGTACGGGCCGAGGCCGCCCGGCTGACCGCGCTGCGCCTGCGTCAGCAGCTCGCCGCCGGTGAACCGGGACCGGAGGGCTCCGCGGTGAAGCTCTCCTTCGCCGGCCTGGCCCAGCGGATCAGCGGGCTCGAGGTGGAGCTGCTGGGGGAGCACGGGCTGCGGCACGACGACTGGACGATGCGCCGACCGGAGGAGCCCGACCTGCTCGGCCGCACCGCCACCTACCGCTACCTGCGGGCCCGGGGCAACTCGATCGAGGGCGGCACCTCCGAGATCCTGCGCACCGTCATCGCCGAGCGGGTGCTGGGCCTGCCGGCCGAACCACGGGTGGACCGATGACCAACCTGCTCTACGACGACGACGAGGAGGCGCTGCGCGCCAGCGTACGGGCACTGCTCGCGGCCCACGCCCCGGTCAGCGGCACCCTCGCCCGCGTCGACGGCGACGAACCGTACGACAGGGGTTTGTGGGCGCGGCTGGCGGGCCAGCTCGGCGCGGCCGGTCTGGCGGTGCCCGAGCGGCACGGCGGCGCCGGCGCCGGCTTCCGCGAGGTGGCCGTGGTGCTGGAGGAGCTGGGCCGGGCGGTCGCGCCGGTGCCCTATCTCGGCAGCGCCGGGGTGGCGACCCGGGCGTTGCTGCGCTGCGGCGACGCCGAGCTGCTCGGTCAGCTCGCCGTCGGCCGGCGTGCCGCCGCGCTGGCGGTCTCCGTCGCCGCCGGCCCCGACGCGCCACCGCACGCGGTGGTGGTGGCCGACGGCCCGGTGCTGTCCGGCACGGTGACCGGCGTCGCCGACGCCCTGCCGGTCGACCTGCTGCTCGTCCCCGCCGACGACGGGCTGTACGCGGTCGAGGCGGACGGCCCGGGTGTGCGGATGACGCCGGTGGTCTCGCTCGACGGCACCCGGACGCTGGCCGACATCGTGTTCACCGGCGTACCGGGGCGGCGGATCGCCGCCGGTGAGGCGGCCACGAGGGCGGTGACCGACGCGCTCGTCGCCGGCGCGGCGCTGCTCGCCTCCGAGCAGGTCGGGGTGGCCCAGTGGTGTCTGGACACGACGGTCGAGCACGTCCGGCTCCGGCGCCAGTTCGGCCGGCCGATCGGCTCCTTCCAGGCGGTCAAGCACCGGCTGGCCGACGTCTGGGTGGAGATCTCCGAGGCCCGCGCGGTGGCCCGCCACGCGGCCGACCGCCTCGCCGTCGACCACCCGGACACCGCCCTGGCGGCGTCGCTGGCCCAGGCCCACTGCGCGGCGGTCGCGGTGCGCGCCGCGGAGGCCTGTGTGCAGCTGCACGGCGGCATCGGCTTCACCTGGGAGCACCCGGCGCACCTGTATCTGAAGCGGGCCAAGAGCGGCGCGGTCGCGTTCGGCACCGCCGACCGCCACCGCGCCGTCCTGGCCCGGCTGGCCGATCTGCCCGGGCCGCCACCCGGGGCGTGACGGCGAGCCATCGAAGGTATTGACCAGGCACGACAGAAACGTACACTGGCAGTGCAAATAATGATCGTCGGGGCGAGGGACGGGTGATGGAGCAAGGACTCGCACTGCACCACATCGGGGTGCGCTTCGGCGGCCTCACCGCCCTCGACGACGTGTCGCTGCGGGTGCCTCCCGGCGCCGTGGTCGGCGTGATCGGCCCCAACGGGGCCGGCAAGACCACCCTGTTCAACGTCATCTGCGGCTTCGTCGTGCCCGACTCGGGCTCGCTGAGCCTCGACGGCGCGCCGCTGCGCCCCCGACCGCACCGGCTGACCCGGCTCGGTGTCGCCCGCACCCTGCAGGGCACCGGACTCTTCGCCGGGCTCACCGTGCTGGAGAACGTCATGGCCGGGGCGACCTGCACCGCCCGGGCCGGCTTCCTCTCCGCCCTGTTCGCCCTGCCCGGCAGCGACCGCGACGAGCGGCGGCTGCGCCGACACGCCCTCGACATCCTCGACGACCTGGGCATCGCCGGGCACGCCGACGCCGCGCCCGGCACCCTGCCCTTCGCCGTACGCCAACGTGTCGCCCTGGCCCGCGCGCTCGCCGCCCGCCCCCGGCTGCTGCTGCTCGACGAACCCGCCGGCGGCCTGGGCGACACCGACATCGCCGAACTGGCCGAGCTGATCCGGCAGCTGCCCCGACGCGACACCCATCCCTGCGCGGTACTGCTGGTGGAACACCACATGGACCTCGTCATGTCGGTCTGCGACGAGATCGTGGTGCTCGACTTCGGACGGGTCATCGCCACCGGCACCCCCGACGAGATCCGCGACGCCCCGGCGGTCGCCGACGCCTACCTCGGCGCCGCCGTCGACGAGGAGACCGTCGCATGACCGGCGGCGATCTGCTCACCGTACGAGGGCTCGTGGCCGGCTACGGGGCGGGCCCGGTGCTGCACGAGATCGACCTGACCGTCGCGCGCGGCACCATCGCCGCGGTCGTCGGCGCCAACGGCGCAGGCAAGACCACCCTGCTGCGCGCCCTGTCCGGGACGCTGCGTCCCGTCGCCGGCCAGGTCGTCCTCGCCGGTGAGGACCTGCGCGGCACCCCGGTGGAACAACTCGTCCGACGCGGCGTGGCCCACGTGCCCGAAGGGCGCGGCGTGATCGGCGAGCTGACCGTGGACGAGAACCTGCGCCTCGGCGGACTGTGGCGTCGCGACCGCGCCGACGCCCGCCGCGCCCTCGACGAGGTCTACCAGCTCTTCGAGCCGCTCGCCCGGCGGCGACGACAGCACGGCCACCAGCTCTCCGGCGGTGAACGGCAGATGCTCGCCCTCGGCCGGGCGCTCGTCGGCCGCCCCCGCCTGCTGCTGCTCGACGAACCCTCGCTCGGACTCGCCCCACGGGTGGTCGCCCAGACCATGGCCCTGCTGCGCCACCTGCGCGACAGCACCGGCCTGACCGTCCTGCTCGTCGAGCAGAACGTGCGCAGCGCGCTCTCCGTCGCCGACCAGGGCGTGGTGATGTCCCTCGGCCGGGTCGTGCACACCGCACCCGCCGCCCGACTGCGTGACGACGACGACCTGCGCCACGCCTACCTCGGTTTCTGACCACCCCGTCCCCCGGAGGGAGGACTGTTGGACCGCTTCCTCTTCCTCACCCTCGACGGCCTGTCGAGAGGTGCGGTCTACGCCGCGTTCGCGCTGTCCCTGGTACTCATCTGGCGGGCCGCCCGCATCGTCAACTTCGCCCAGGGCGCGATGGCCGTCGCCGCCGTCTACGTGGCCTACAGCGTGTCCACGTCCACCGGCTCCTACTGGCTCGGATTCCTCGCCGCGATCGCCGCCGGACTGCTCCTCGGCACGGTCGTCGACCTGGCCGTCATGCGCTTCGTCGACCACCGCTCCCCGCTCAACCCGGTGATCGTCGCGCTCGGCCTGGTGCTGCTGATCCAGGCCGTCCTGGGCATGATCTACGGCAACGAGTTCCGCCCCGCCGAGCCGCCCTTCTCCCGCTCCGCCCGCACCGTCGGCGGCCTCGCCGTCGGCTCCCCGTACGACCTGTTCGTCGTCGCCACCGTCGCCGCGGTGGTCGTCGCCCTCGCCTGGACCTTCACCCGTACCGCGATCGGCCTGCGGATGCGGGCCTCGGCCTTCGCCCCCGAGGTGTCCCGGCTGCTCGGGGTCAAGGTCGGCGGCATGCTCACCCTCGGTTGGGCGCTGGCCTCCGGAGTCGGCGCCCTGGCCGGCATGCTGATCATCCCCACCGAACTCGGCCTGCACCCGCACGCGATGGACCTGGTCTTCGTCTCGGCGTTCACCGCCGCCGTCGTCGGCGGACTGGACAGCCCACCCGGAGCCGTCGTCGGCGGGCTGCTGGTCGGGCTGCTGCTCTCCTACGTCAGCGGCTACGCCGGCAGCGACCTCACCCCCCTCGCGGTGCTCGCGCTGCTGCTGGCGGTGCTGCTGGTCCGCCCCGCCGGCCTGTTCGCCCCGGTCACCGCGAGGCAGGTGTGAGCGCCACCAGGGCGGCGGCCCCACCGGCCGGCCGGGTCGCCCCCGACACCCGGGCCGGGCACGACGAACGAGGCGGCTCGACCCTGCTGCGCCACCTCGCTCTCACCACCGCCGCCGCGATCCTGCTGGTGGCCGTCAGCCACGGCCTGGAGCCGTTCCGCACCTTCCAGCTCGCCACCGTGGCCGCCTACCTCTGCGCCACCGCCGGACTGACCGTCCTCACCGGACTCAACGGCCAACTCTCGCTGGGACACGGCGCGCTGATGGCGACCGGCGCGTACACCGTCGCCTTCTGCCAGCGCGCGTTCCTCGACCGGTCGATCGTCGCCGGCTGGACGCTTGCCGTCTCCCTGCTGGTGGCGGTGCTGGTCACCGTCGTGATCGGCGCCGTCATCGGGGTGGCCGCGGCCCGGCTGCGCGGCCCGTACCTCGCCGGTGTGACGCTGGCCGTCGCCATCGTCGTCCCGGCGCTGACCGTCACCTTCGACGGGGTGTTCAACGGTGAACAGGGCCTGAGCGTCCCCGTCGAGCCGCCACCGGCGGCCCTCGGGCCGTACTTCCCCTACGAACGGTGGCAACTCTGGGTCACCGGGGCGGCCACCCTGCTCGCCCTGCTACTGCTCGGCAACCTCGTCCGCAGCCGCTTCGGCCGCACCTTCCGGGCCGTCCGCGACGACGAGGTGGCCGCCCGCCTCGCCGGCATCCACGTCGCCCGTACCCAGGTCCTCGCCTTCGTGGTCAGTGCCGGCGCCGCCGGTCTGGGCGGTGCCCTGCTCGCGGTGCTCGCGCAGAGCGCGTCACCCGGCGCGTTCTCCCTGACGCTGTCGCTCTTCCTGGTCATGGCCGTCGTCATCGGCGGGCTCGGCAGCCTCGCCGGCGCGGTGTGGGGCGCCGTGCTGCTGGTCGCCCTGCCCGACCTGACGCACACCCTGACCGAATCGCTCGCCCTCCCGCCCGCGGTGGCGCAACGGATGGAGGGCAACCTCCCGCTGGCCCTGTTCGGCATCGCGCTGGTCGTCGTCATGATCGCCGCGCCGGGCGGCGTGCAGGGCCTGCTGTCGCGTCCCGGTCGGGTGCTGCGCGTCCGTTGGCGCACCCGGCGTTCCTGAACCTGCTCCGCTCCCACCGGACGGCCGGGCCACCGGCCGTCGCACCACCACCACTGAACCGGACCGAGAAAGGTCGGTGTCCCCATGTCACGCCTCACACGACGCGGTCTCGCGATCGCCACCGCCATCACCCTGCTCGTCACCGCCGCCGGTTGCAGCGCAGGATCCGACGCCGGTCCCGGCGCCCGGGTCCCCGGCGTCACGGACAGCGAGATCGTCGTCGGTACCCACATGCCGTTGACCGGGCCGGCCTCGGCCGGCTACTCCAAGATCGCCCCGGCGACCAAGGCGTACTTCGACTACGTCAACGCCAACGGCGGGGTGCACGGCCGGAAGATCACCTACAAGATTATGGACGACGGGTACAACCCGGCGAACACCCAGCAGGTGGTCCGGCAACTGGTCCTGCAGGACAAGGTCTTCGCCATCCTCAACGGGCTCGGCACGCCCACCCACAGCGGCGTGCTCGACTTCCTCAAGAGCAACCGGGTGCCCGACCTCTTCGTCGCCTCCGGCAGCCGCAGCTGGGACCAGCCCGAGGCGTACCCGGGCACCTTTGGCTTCAACCCGGACTACACCGTCGAGGGCAAGATCCTGGCCAACCACGTGAAGACCGAACTGCCCGGCCGGAAGGTCTGCTTCCTCGGCCAGGACGACGACTTCGGCCGGGACAGCCTGGCCGGCGTGGAGAAGGTGCTCGGCTCCGGCGGGGTCGCGGCCCGGCAGACGTACGTCACCAGCAACACCAACGTGGCCCCGCAGATCGGCGCGTTCAAGGCCGCCGGCTGCCAGGTCGTCATCCTCGCCACCGTGCCCGGCTTCACCGCGCTGTCCATCGGCACCGCCGCCCGGCTGGGCTTCCGGCCGCAGTGGGTGGTCTCCAACGTCGGTTCCGACCACCCGACCCTGGCCAAGCAGCTCGGCGCCGCCGCCCCGCTGCTGGAGGGCATGGTCGGCGCGAACTACCTGCCCATGCAGAACGACACGGCGAACCCGTGGACCCAGCTCTTCACGAAGATCAACAAGGAGCACAACGGAAACACGCCGTTCGACGGCAACGTCGTGTACGGCATGGCGGTCGGCTACCTCTTCGTGCAGGTGCTGCAGGCCGCGGGCAAGGACCTCACCCGCGAGAA
Source organism: Micromonospora halophytica (assembly GCF_900090245.1). Classification (GTDB taxonomy): domain Bacteria; phylum Actinomycetota; class Actinomycetes; order Mycobacteriales; family Micromonosporaceae; genus Micromonospora; species Micromonospora halophytica. Next base: position 143,721 of record NZ_FMDN01000009.1, on the reverse strand, counting down.
GGTGCTCGACGCGGTCCGCCGGGGCGGCTACCAGGGGCCCGGCCTGGCACCCCTGCGCTACTCCACCACCGACCACTCCGGGTACGGCGGGCAGCGCCTGACCAGGGTCACCGGGGGAGTGCAGAGCTACTTCGGGCCGACGTTCGAGACCGACGAGGCCGACGGCCCGGTGCGGGAGTACCCGGTGGTGCCGGCGGCCCCGCCCGCCAACGGCGTACCCACGGCCTCCTGACCCGGCCACCCTCCGTCCGGCCCGCCCCGGGCGCGGTCACGGCGTACGGTGCCGTGACCGCGCCCGGGCGGTGTCACCCCCGACGTGGCCGTTTCCGCCGCCGCACCACCGCAGGCGACCGGCCGGGTCAACGTCCGGCGTTCACGAAGGCGACGATCTCGTCGAGGCCCGGACGGTACCCGTCGCCGGTGTCGACCTCGATCTCCGGCACGCCGAGCCGCACGCGGTCGAACCGGTCGTGACCGGCACTGTGCACCCGCGGGTCGACGAGGAACGCGTCCGCGTGCGCGCGCCGCACCGGGTTCTCGTCCCTCCGGCGATGGATGCGACTCCAGGCCGCCGCGGCCGTGACCTGGCAGTGCACGACCCGGACGTCGGCGAGAGCGCGTAACGGATGCAGGTGCGGTCGCCAGAGCCGGTCCTGGAAGGCGGCCTCGGCCACCGTAGTGACACCCGCCGCCAAGAGCACTTGCAGCACCTGGAAGAAGGTCGGCAGCGTGCGCAGGCTCAGCTCGTCGGCCGGCGCGGCGGCCACGTCATCGGCCGCGTGGACAATGCCCTCCTTGATCTCGTCTCGGCAGATCGCCGGACAGCCGATCCTGCGGGCGAGGCGGTGGGCGAGGGTCGTCTTGCCGGCGCCGGGCGGCCCGCTGACGACGACGAGAGTCGGTCTGCGCACCATGTCGTTTGTACCCGTGCCGGGCAGGACGTGCCGGCCCCGCTGCACTGTGATCTCCATTGCCTCCCCGCCGAGCGGGAATCAGATCGCCGCGTCCGGGTTTGGAGTGGGACGTGACCTCCACACCGTTGCCCGCCCGGCTGCCCCGGGACCCGGAGTCGAACCGATGACCGCCCCCGTCGACGCCCCGGCGGTCCCCGTGGCGCCGGGGACCTGATGAGCCCTCGGCAACGCCTGCGCCTCGTTCTCGTGCTCGGATCGCTGATCGCGGTGGGTCCGCTGACCATCGACATGTACCTGCCCGCGCTCCCGGCGATCGTCGCCGACTTCCACACCACCTCGGCGGCGGTGCAGCTGACCCTCACCGGAACGCTGGCGGGCCTCGCCGTCGGGCAGCTGCTGATCGGCCCGCTCTCCGACGCCGTCGGCCGACGTACGCCGCTGATCGCCGGCATAGCGCTGCACGTCGTGGCGTCCCTGCTCTGCGCCGTCGCACCGAACATCGCGGTGCTCGGTGGCCTGCGGGTGGTGCAGGGCCTCGGTGTCGCCGCGGCCTCGGTGGTCGCGATGGCCGTGGTCCGCGACCTGTTCAGCGGCGCGGCCTTCGCCAAGCTGCTCTCCCGGCTGCTGCTGGTGATGGGCGCGGCCCCGATCCTCGCGCCGACCCTCGGCGGCGCGCTGCTGCGCTGGACGGACTGGCGCGGCGTGTTCGTGGCCCTGGCCGCCTTCGGTGTGCTGCTCGTCGTGGTCGCCGCGCTCGGCCTGCCCGAGACGCTGCCGCCCGGCCGGCGCCGGCGCGGCGGAGTGGTCGCGACGCTGACCGTGTACGGCTCGCTGCTGCGCGACCGTACCTTCGTGGGCCTGGTCCTGGTCGCCGGACTGGCCATGGCGGCGTTGTTCGCCTACGTGGCCGGATCGTCGTTCGTCCTGCAGGAGCAGTACGGGCTGGACGAGCAGCAGTTCGGGTTCGCCTTCGGGGCAGGCGCGGTCGGGCTGATCGCCGCCACCCAGTTCAACGTACGGTTGCTGCGTCGGCACTCGCCGCAGCGGATCCTCGTCGCCGCCCTGACGGTGGGGACCGCGGCCGGCCTGGCGCTGCTCGCCTTCGCCGCGACCGGTCTCGGCGGGCTGCCGAGCCTGCTCGTCTCGTTGTGGGTGGTGCTCGCCGCGGCCGGCCTGGCGATGCCCAACGCGCCGGCCCTGGCCCTGTCCCGGCACGGGGAGGCGGCCGGCACGGCCTCGGCGCTGCTCGGTGCGGTGCAGTTCGGCGTCGGCGCGCTGGCCGCGCCCCTCGTGGGCGTGCTGGGCACCGGCGCGGTCGCCATGGCGCTCGTCGTCGCTGGGGGCATGGTGGCGTCGACGGTGGTCCTGCTCGTGGTCGTGCGGCCGGGCCGGCTCACCGACCTCGAGCCGGACGTGGTGGTCGTGGCGGCACACTGAGGATCCTGGCAGCTGCGCTCGACACTCGGGAATCCTGACGCCGCACGTCGGCGTGGGCCGTTAGTGTGCCTGCGGGCCCCGCCGGCGCATCCGATACCGCGTCGTGGCAGGGGCGGAGCCCGGCCGGCGTGGGTCGGCCGGCACGGGGATTCAGGAGATTTCGTGACACAGCAATCCATCGCGGCGTCGGACCGGCTCGACGGCGCGGTTCTCAAGGTGGCAGGGGTCGTCGTGCTCGGCGCGATCATGTCGATCCTCGACGTGACGGTCGTCAGCGTCGCCCTGCCGACGTTCCAGCGCGAATTCGACGCGACCTACGCCGAGGTCGCCTGGACGATGACCGCCTACACGCTCGCGCTGGCCACCGTGATCCCGCTCAGCGGCTGGGCCGCCGACCGGTTCGGCACCAAGCGGCTCTACATGATCGCGCTGGTCCTGTTCACGCTCGGGTCCGGGCTGTGCGCCACCGCCGACACGATCGGTCAGTTGATCGGTTACCGGGTGCTGCAGGGCCTCGGCGGCGGCATGCTCATGCCGCTGGGCATGACGATCATGACCCGGGCGGCCGGGCCGCACCGGATCGGTCGGCTGATGGCCGTCCTCGGGATTCCGATGCTGCTCGGGCCGATCGGCGGGCCGATCCTCGGTGGCTGGCTGATCGACACCGCGAGCTGGCACTGGATCTTCCTGATCAACCTGCCTATCGGTGCCGTCGGCCTCGTCTACGCCGCGCTGGCGCTGCCGAAGGACGCCCCCGAGCCGTCCGAGTCGTTCGACTTCCTCGGCATGCTGATGCTCTCGCCGGGGCTCGCCCTGTTCCTCTACGGGATCTCCACGCTCCCCGAGACCGGCACCGTCACCGACGCCGAGGTGTGGGCGCCGATGCTCCTCGGCGGCGCGCTCGTGATCGGGTTCGTCCGCTACTCCTTCAAGCCCCGGCACCCCCTGCTCGACCTGCGGCTGTTCGCCAACCGCAACCTCACCGTGGCGACGGTGACCCTGTTCGTCTTCATCATCGCCTTCATGGGCGCCGGCCTGCTGTTCCCGAGCTACTTCCTGCAGATCCACGGCGAGTCCACCCTGACCGCCGGCCTGCTGATGGCGCCGCAGGGCATCGGCGCGATGGTGACGATGCCGATCGCCGGGATGCTGGCCGACCGGGTCCCGGTCGGCCGCACGGTGCCGTTCGCGCTGGCGCTCATCGCCGTCGGGTTCTTCGCCTTCACCCAGGTCGACGCGAACACGTCGTACTGGTTGCTCTGCGGTTCGCTGTTCGTCATGGGCCTGGGCATGGGCGGCACCATGATGCCGGTCATGACCTCGGCGCTGAAGACCCTGCAGTCGCACGACGTGGCGCGGGGATCCACCCTGGTCAACATCATCCAGCAGATCGGCGGGTCCGTCGGCGCCGCGCTGATGTCGGTGATCCTCACCAACGAGCTGAACGGCTCCCGGCCGATCCCCGGGGCGACCGACCCCAGCGGCAACCCGGTGACCGAGGCCGGCCTGGCCATCGCCGTCCAGCAGCAGCCGGAGCTGCTCCGGCAGTTTCCCGTCGACCCGTCGCTCATCGGGCGCGGCCTCGACTTCGCCGCCAGCTCCTTCGCCACCACCTTCTGGGTCGGGTTCGTGCTGGTGCTTGCCACGTTCATCCCGGCCGCGTTCCTGCCCCGCCGCCGCGAGCCGTCGCACCTGCTCGACGACCAGCAGGAGCGGGCAGTCGTTCCCGTCGCCCTGCACTGACACGCCGGTCGGGCCGCTGGGGGTTGCCCGGCGGCCCGACCGGTCAGCGACGTCGGGCCTGCCGGTCGAGGCGGCCGGGGCCAGGCGCAGCCCGGCCTCGACGAGCATCCGCGAGCCGCACGGCGCGCCGGCTGGTCCCGGCCGCGGCCCGGGCGATGGGAGCCGACCTCGGACGGCCGTCGTCCCGGCAGCCGGACGTCGCACTGGCATCCGGAGTACGACAGCATGCAGTCGGAGCAGTTGAATGGAAGGCATGAGCACAGCCGGACCGGACATCCACGAGACACTCGTGGCGCGGTTGATATCTGACCAGTTCCCCCAGTGGGCTGCTCTGCCGATCGTCGCCGTGTCGCCGCAGGGCTGGGACAACCGAACGTTCCGACTCGGCGACGAGTTGACCGTCCGGCTGCCGAGCGCCGAAGGTTATGCACACCAGATTTTCAAGGAGAGCCGCTGGCTGCCGTTCCTGGCGACGCATTTGCCGGTCGCGGTGCCGATGCCGATCGAACTCGGTCGGCCCGCACTCGGCTACCCGTTCGCCTGGTCGGTCAACAGATGGCTGGACGGTGAGGTGCTGTCTCGCGCCCCCGTCGCGGACATGGCGGCGCTCGCCACGGACCTCGCGTCCTTCCTGGTCGACTTGCGCGCCGTACCAGCGGAGGACGACGCGCCCCGCCCCGGTCCCGACACCGCGCACCGGGGCGGCTCCTTCGCGCACTATGCCCTTGAGGCGCGGACGGTACTGCGCTCGCTGGGCGTCGAGTCTGCCGTCACCGACCGGGTGATCGATGAGGCGCTGGCGTCGCAGTGGGCCGGCCGGCCGGTCTGGTTCCACGGCGACGTCAGCGTCGACAACATCCTCGTCGCCGACGGTCGCCTCGCGGGCGTGCTGGACTTCGGCTGTTCCGGTGTGGGCGATCCGGCCTGCGACCTCGTCATCGCGTTCACCTATTTCACGGACGACACCCGGCCGGTCTTCCGCCAGACGGTCGGGCTCGACGACGAGACCTGGCGCCGCGCTCGAGGCTGGGCGCTGTGGAAGGCCGCCATCACCCTGGTCGACCCCAACTCCCCGCGGGCACGCCGGACGGAACAGATGCAGGCACTGGCGGCCGTCCTCCGGGACCTGTCCGGCGAGTGACAGCCTCGACTCGGTCCGCGCACTCGGAGGTTGGCACGCTGCAGGTGCCAACCGGTCGCCTGCTCGATGTGCGACTGCGCGATCGGTCGGTTGAACCCGTCCTCCGGGCGGGCCGACGCCCGGCGAGGGTTGCTGAAACGCGCTGGCGACCGATCGCGCGAGGACCACGGCACGGGCGGCGCGTCCTGCCGCGCTGCGCGCCCGGCGCAGGTCACCGGGTCAGCTGAGTCGCTCGATGACCATCGCCATGCCCTGGCCGCCGCCGACGCACATCGTCTCCAGCCCGATCTGCCGGTCGTGCCAGCGCAGCGAGTTGATCAGGGTGGTGGTGATCCGGGCGCCGGTCATCCCGAACGGGTGGCCGACCGCGATCGCGCCGCCGTTGACGTTGAGCCGGTCCCAGTCGACGCCCAGCTCGTCGGCGCTCGGCACCACCTGCGCGGCGAACGCCTCGTTGATCTCCACCAGGTCGACGTCTCCGATGGACATGCCGGCCCGGCGCAACGCCTGCCGGGACGCCTCGACCGGTCCGAGCCCCATGATCTCGGGGGAGAGCGCCGACAGGCCGGTGGAGACGATCCTGGCCAGCGGGGTCACCCCCAGCTCCCGGGCCCGGACGTCGGACATCACGACGAGGGCGGCGGCGCCGTCGTTGAGCGGGCAGCTGTTGCCGGCGGTGACCGTGCCGTCGGGTCGGAACACCGGCTTGAGGGCCGCCACCGCGTCGAGTGTGGTGCCGGGGCGCGGTCCGTCGTCGGCGGCGATCACCGCCCCGCCGGGCACGGTGACCGGGGTGATCTCGCGGGCCCAGAAGCCGTCGGCGATCGCCTTCTCGGCCAGGTTCTGCGACCGTACGGCGAACTCGTCCTGCCGCTGCCGGGACACGCCGCGCAGCTGGGCCACGTTCTCGGCGGTCTGGCCCATGGTGATGTAGACGTCCGGCAGGTGACCGTCGTGGCGCGGGTCGTGCCAGTCCGGTGCTCCGCCTTCGGCCCGGGAGGCGGTGCGGGCCATCGCGCCGGTGAACGCGGCGTTGGTGCTGCCGGGGTGCCCGTCGCTGCGGCCGTTGCCGTATCGGGAGACGCACTCGACCCCGGCGGAGATGAAGACGTGCCCCTCGCCGGCGCGGATGGCGTGCAGGGCCATCCGGGTGGTCTGCAGCGAGGACGAGCAGTACCGGTTGACGGTGGTGCCGGGAAGCTGGTCGAGGTCGAGCAGGGTGGCGACCACCCGCGCGAGGTTGTGGCCCTGTTCCCCGGCCGGTTGCCCGCAGCCGAGCATCAGGTCGTCGATCTCGCCGGGGTCGAGCATCGGCACCTGTGCCAGTGCGGCCCGCACGATCGCGGCGGCCAGGTCGTCGGCGCGCAGCTCACGCAGTGATCCCTTGTTCGCGCGGCCGATCGGTGACCGCGCGGCGGCGACGATGACGGCTTCTGGCATGGCGGCGTCCTCCCTGGAGCACGGCAAAATATATGCACTGACAGTGCGGGTTGTCGGGCTCTGCTGTCAACGCGCGCCGGGGGTGCTTGTTGTCACCACCGTTGACGCAGGGGTGGCCCGCTTCCTAATATCTGCACCGTGAATGCAAATTCAGGCCGACTGTCAGGTCGGGTCGCGCTCGTCACCGGTGCCAGCCGTGGGATCGGCCTGGCGATCGCCCGGCGGCTGGTCGCCGACGGGGCCCGGGTGGGGATCACCGCCCGGCGCCCGGAGGCGCTGGTCGAGGCGGTCGCGACACTGGGCGGACCGGCGCACGCCGTGGGCGTGCCCGGCCGGGCCGACGACGCCGCTCACCGCGCCGAGGCCGTCCACCACGTCGTCGAGGCGTTCGGGCCGGTCGACATCCTGGTCAACAACGTGGGCATCAACCCCGTCCACGGGCCGCTGGCCGAGCTCGACCTGGCGGCGGCCCGCAAGATCCTCGACGTCAACCTGCTCGGCACCCTCGGTTGGGTGCAGCAGGTCTGTGCCGCCGGCATGGGAGATCGCGGCGGCTGCGTCGTCAACGTCTCCTCGATCGCCGGGCTCACCCCGTCGCGCGGCATCGCCTTCTACGGGGTGAGCAAGGCCGCCGTCAACCACCTCACCGCCTGCCTGGCGGTGGAGCTCGGCCCGACGGTGCGCGTCAACGCGGTCGCCCCGGCGGTGGTGAAGACCCGCTTCGCGGCGGCCCTCTACGCCGACCGCGAGGATGAGGTCGCCGCCGCGTACCCGCTCAAACGACTCGGACGGCCACAGGACGTCGCGGACACGGTCGCCTTCCTCGCCTCCGCCGACGCGGCCTGGATCACCGGGCAGACGATCGTGCTCGACGGCGGGGTCACCCTCACCGGTCGGACGAGCGGGTGACCGCCCGCGGCCTGACGCTCGCGGGGGCGGGCGTCGTGGTGACCGGGGCGGGATCCGGCATCGGGGCGGCGTTGGCCACCCGGTTCGCCGCGCACGGAGCCCGGGTGGTGGTCAACGACCTCGACGCCACGGCGGCCCGAGCCGTGGCGGCGCGCGTCGGCGGGCACGCCTGTCCCGCCGATGCGGCCGACCCCGCCGGGGTCGCGGCCCTGGTCGCCTTCGCCCGGGACCGGCTCGGCGCGGTGGACCTCTTCTGCGCCAACGCGGGCGTGGCCCCCGGTGGCGGTGCCGACGCGCCCGACGAGGCGTGGGAGCGGGCCTGGCGGGTGAACGTGATGTCCCAGGTGTACGCCGCGCGCGAGCTGCTGCCGCACTGGCTTCCCGCAGGACGTGGCCGGCTGCTGGTCACCGTCTCCGCGGCGGGTCTGCTCACCCTGCTCGGCAACGCGCCCTACTCGGTGAGCAAGCACGCCGCCCTGAGCTTCGCCGAATGGCTGCGGGCCAGCTACGCCCACCGCGGCGTCACCGTCCAGGCGCTCTGCCCCCGGGGCGTACGGACGCCGATGCTCACCGACGCCGACGGTATGAGCGCCGCCCTGCTCGACGGGTCGGCCGTCACCGCCGAACAGGTGGCCGAGTGCGTCACCGAGGCCCTGACCGACGACCGTTTCCTGGTGCTGCCGCACCCCGAGGCCGCCGCCTGGTACGCCCGGCGGGCCACCGACCCGGACCGTTGGCTGCGCGCCATGAACCGGACCCAGCAGGACCTGGAACGGGGGAGCGATGACTGAGCTGCCCGGACGCGACCCGTCCCGACCGTCCGCCCACCAGGACCGGGTCGAGCCCGGGTTGCTCGCCGGGTCACTGCATGGCGCGGCCGTGGGCGCGGGCGCCGCCGCCGGTCGCGCAGCGCCCGGAGAGGACACGGAGAGACGTTGATGGACTTCGGCTACGACGAGACGACCGAACGGCTGCGGGAGCGCCTGCTGCGCTTCATGACCGAGTGCGTCCACCCGGCCGAGCCGGTCTTCGACCAGCAGGCCCAGGAGCGCGACGATCCGTGGGCCGTCCCGCCGATCGTCACGGAACTCCAGGCCGAGGCCCGCCGACGCGGCCTGTGGAACCTGTTCCTCCCCGGCGAGCACGGCGCCGGTCTGAGCAACCTCCAGTACGCGCCGCTCGCCGAGATCACCGGCCGGTCCCCGGGTCTCGCCCCGGTCGCGCTCAACTGCGCCGCGCCGGACACCGGCAACATGGAACTGCTGGCCCTGTTCGGCTCGGCCGAGCAGCGCGAACGCTGGCTGACCCCGCTGCTGCAGGCCCGGATCCGCTCGGCGTTCGCGATGACCGAGCCGGCGGTCGCCTCGTCGGACGCCACCAACATCGCCACCCGCATCGCGCGCGACGGCGACGAGTACGTCGTCAACGGCCGCAAGTGGTTCGTCACCGGCGCGATGGACCCGCGCTGCGAGGTCTTCATCGTCATGGGCCGCACGGACCCGGCCGCGCCCCGGCACCGGCAGCAGAGCCAGATCATCGTCCCCCGGGACACGCCGGGGGTCACCGTCCGGCGCGGCCTGCGGACCTTCGGGTACGACGACAGCGACCACGGCGGACACGCCGAGATCGACTTCGTCGACGTACGGGTGCCGGCGGGCAACCTGATCGGGCAGGAGGGCTCCGGGTTCGCCATCTCGCAGGCCCGGCTCGGGCCCGGTCGGGTGCACCACTGCATGCGCCTGGTCGGCATGGCCGAGCGGGCCGTCGAGCTGATGTGCCGCCGGGTCTCCGACCGGCACGCCTTCGGCGGGCCACTGGCCGCACAGGGAGTGATCCGCGACTGGATCGCCGACGCCCGGGTACGCCTGGAGCAGGCCCGGCTGCTGGTGCTCAAGACCGCCTGGTTGATGGACACCGTCGGCAACCGGCAGGCGCACAGCGAGATCCAGGCCATCAAGATCGTGGTGCCGGAGACGGCGCAGTGGATCATCGACCGGGCCATCCAGGCCCACGGCGCGGCGGGAGTCAGTCAGGACACCCCGCTCGCCCGGCTCTGGGCCCGGGCCCGTGCCCTGCGGCTGGCCGACGGCCCGGACGAGGTGCACCGGCAGTCGCTGGCCCGTCGGGAGCTGCGCCGGCATCAGCCTCGCGCGGCGTCGCCCGTCTAGACTCTGCGTGACGTGACGGTGGTGAGGGAGGCGGCGCGGATGGGCAGGGTCGAGGCGCCGGGCCGGGTCGACGGCCGGACCGCTCGGGCCGAACGCACCCGGGCGGCGATCGTCGAGGCGCACCTCGCGCTCATCTCCGAAGGTGACCTCCGGCCGACCGGCGAACGCATCGCCGAGCGGGCCGGGGTCTCCCTGCGTACGCTCTGGACCAACTTCAAGGACATGGAGACGCTGTTCGAGGCGAGCGGCGGGGAGCTGCTGCGCCAGCAGGACGCCGCCTACCGGCCGATCTCCACCGCGCTGCCGCTGGCCAAGCGGGTCGACGCGTACTGCCGGCAGCGGGCCCGGCTCCTGCAGCTCATCGCGCCGTCCGCCCGGGCCGCGCAGATGCGCGAGCCGGTGTCGGCGCAGCTGCACCGCAACCGGCTCAAGCACATCGCCCGGGTCCGCGACGAGGTCGAGCAGCTCTTCGCCGCCGAGCTGGAACAGGCCGGGCCGGGCCGGGAGCAGCTGGTGAACGCCGTGGTGGCCGCGAGCATGTGGCCGGCCTGGTCGATGCTGCGCGACGGTCTCGGGCTGGGCGTGGACGCGGCCCGGGCGGTGATGGCCCGCACGGTGGCCGCGCTGCTGGCCGACCCGGCGGCGCGCTGACTCCTCGCCCGCCGAGGGCCCCGACGGCGGCGGTGCGCCCGTCCGAACCAGCTCCCTCTTTCCAACTGGTTGCCAATGGGTGAAACTACCTGCATGGTTACTGCATCGTCAGTGCAAATAACCGTGCTGCGGGGGCGCGACGACGAGTGCCGGGAGATCCGACGCCTGCTCGACGGTCCGACGGGTGGGGGAGCGCTGCTGTTCCATGGCGAGCCGGGCTCGGGCCGCACCGCGCTGGTGACCTACGCGCACCGGCACGCCGGGAACCGTGCCGTCCTCGCCGGGACCGGGCTCGCCGACGAGGCCGCCCTGCCGTACGCGGGGCTGCAACGACTCCTCGACCCGGTGCTCGACCGGGCCGGGACGCTGCCCGAGCAGCAGCAGAGCGTACTGCGGCGGGCGCTGACCGGCGAAGGCTGCCCCGCCTGCCACCGGCTGGCCCTGTCGATGGCCGTCCTCGGGCTGCTCGCCGTCACCGCGCGAGAACGCCCCCTGCTCTGCACCATGGACGACGTCGACCAGGGCGACCGACCGACCGCCGAGGTGCTGGCCTTCGTTGCCCGCCGGCTGCGCGACCTGCCGGTCGCCGTCGTCCTCACCGCCGGCGCCGACACCACGGCCGGCGGGATACCCAGCCACCGGCTGGGCCCCCTCGACGAGGGCGACAGCCACGCCGTCCTCGCCGACCGGCTGCCCGGACGCCCACCGGCGTCGGTCGCCACGGTGCTCACCGCGCTCGGCGCGGGGAACCCGCAGGCCCTGGTCGACCTCGCCGGCGTGCTCACCCCCGGTCAGTGGCGAGGGGAGGAACCGCTGCCCGACACACCACCGCCCGACGGCGGGCTCGGGCGTGCCTACCGGACCCGCCTGGACCGGTTGCCGCAGGACACCCGGCGCGTGCTGCTGCTCGCCGCGCTCGACCAGGACGGCGATCCCGCCACCCTGATCCGCTCCGCGCGGGCCGCCGGGACGACGGTGGATGCCCTCGCACCGGCCGAGGCTGCCGGCCTGGTACGGGTCGACCCGCGCGGCGTCACCTTCCCGCAGCCGCTGGCCAGAGCCATGGTCGAGGCCACGGCCACCCTCGCGGAGCGACGTACGGCACACCTGCTGCTGGCCGGCATGTGCGGCACCCGGCGACGACTGCACCGGGCCATGCACCTCGCGGCCGTCGCGACCGGCCCGGATCCGCTGCTGGCGACGGAGTTGGAGGAAGCGGCGGCCGGCGCCGAGGGTGGTTGGGCCACCGCCTCGGCGGCGCTGCGGCGGGCCGCCGACCTCAGCGACGAGCCGGCCCGCGCCGCCGCCCGACTGGTGACCGCCGCCCGCTACGCCTGGTCGGCCGGCCGCCCCGACGAGGCCCGGCTGCTGCTGGGCGCGCTGTCCGCCGGCCCCGCCGACCCGGCCGTGTCCGGCCGGGCCGACCTGTTGCACGGCGAGCTGGAACTGCGCTGCGGTTCGCCGCCGGTGGCACTGACGACCCTGCTGGCCGGCGCCGAGGCGGTCGCCGGCACGGATCGCGCGGCAGCCCTCGCCGCGTTGGCCCGGGCCGGCGAGGCGGCCTGCTTCTCCGGCGACCAGTACCGGTACGCCGACGTGGCACGCCGGGCACGCCACCTGCGCCGCCCGGACGACCCGCCGGCGGCGGAGCTGACCAGCGCGCTGGTCGCCGGGGTGGCGGCGACCCTGCGCGCCGACCACGAGCGGGCCGGCCCCGCGCTGCGCCGGGCCGTCGTGCTGGGTGACCGGTTGACCGGGCCGGAGGTCACCCCGACCGCGCTGTGCAGCGCGGCGGTTGCCGGCCTGCTGGTGGCCGTGGACAGCGCGGCGCACCGGCTCGCCGATCGGGCCGTCGCGCTCGCCCGTGCCCGGGGTGAGCTGTCGGTGCTGCCGCGGGCGCTGGACCTGCGGGCGGTCGCCGAGTACTGGCTGGGCCGGCACGAGGCGGCCACGGACAGCTCCCGGGAAGGGCTGCGGGTCGCCCGGGCCACCGGTCAGGCCAACTGCGTCGCCGTCCACCTGGGCATGCTGGCCGTACTGGCCGCCGTCCGGGCCGACCGGGCCACCAGCCTGCGCCGGATCTCCGAGATCGGTGAGGCGACGGTGCCGGGCAGCCGCCCGCACGCGCTCGCGCAGTGGGCGCTGGGAGTGCTCGACCTGGTCGACGGCCGGCACGCCGACTCGGCGGCCCGGCTGGCGTCACTGGCCCGCCCCGGCACCGGCCGAGGCCAGGTCCTCGTCCAGGTGATGGCCACTCCGTACCTGGTGGAGGCCGCCGCGCACCTGGCCCACCATCCGGCGGCGAGCGCCGCGCTCGCGGTCTTCGACCGGTGGGCCAGCAGCACGGCCAGCCCGTCACGCCGGGCCCTGTCCGCCCGGTGTCACGCGCTGCTCGCCCCCCGGGGCAGCGACACGGCCGAGCAGGGATTCCGCACCGCGCTGCGGCTGCACCCGGCCGACGCCGGCACGTTCGAGCGGGCCCGCACCGAACTGCTCTTCGGCCTGGAGCTGCGCCGCAGCCGGCGACCGCGCGACGCCCGTGCCCACCTGCACCGGGCCCGGGAGGCGTTCACCCTGCTGGGGGCGGGCGCCTGGGCCGCACAGGCCACCGCGGAGCTACGGGCGGCGGGGGAGTCGGTCGGCGCGCCGGATCGGCCCGCGGCGCAGTTGCTGACCGGTCAGCAACTGCGGATCGCGCAGCTGGTCGCGGAGGGCGCCACCAACCGGGAGGTCGCCGCCCGGATGTTCCTGTCCACCAGGACGGTCGACCACCACCTGCGCAACATCTTCCACCGGCTCGGCATCCGCTCCCGCATCGAGTTGGCCCGCGTGCTCTCCTGAGTGCCGGTGGCCGACGTGGCGGTGCGCGGGACCGCTGGACTCGTCTCTTTACAGTCTGCTTGTGACTGACGAAAAGGCTGGCGGGGGGATCACATTCCTGCGCTGGATCGGGCTGCCCCTGCTCGCCGTCGCCGGGTTGGCTTTCGCCCTACCCGACGTCGCCCCGGCCTGGCGGGCGAGATCCGGTGACGGCACGGCGGGCACCTTCACCGTGCACTACGAGAGGTGCAGCCGCACCTGCACCTGGCGCGGCGACTTCGTCCCGGACGGGCCCGGGACGCCGCGCCACGACGTCATCATCTACGACGAGCCGGACGGGCTGACCCCGGGCGCCACCGTGGCGGCCCGCGACACCGGCGCCAGGAAGGGCGTCTTCGCCGCCCAGGGCGGCAACAGCTGGCTGCTGTTCGCCGGGCTCGCCGTGGCCGGTGCGTTCGCCGCGATCGGCTGGGTGGTCCTGCTGGTCCACGCGAGAACCCACCGCCGCCGGACGTAGCGGGACCCGACCGGATCCGGCAGGTGGCTCCCAGGGACCTACGGCAGCAGGACCACGGTACGGGCGCCCTCGCCCCGGGCCATCCGGTCGAACGCCGCCGGGGCGTCGTCCAGCGCCACCCGGTCGGTGATCAGGGGGGCCAGGTCGAGGGTGCCGTCGAGGACGGCCCGGGCGAGTTCGGGCACGTCGCGGTCCGGGTCGGAGGAACCGTAGACCGAGGAGCGCAGCGTCCGGGCCGAGTGGAAGATGTCCAGCGCGCTGAGCCCGACGACGTCGTCCTTGGCGCCCATGCCCACCACGGTCACCTGACCGCCCCGGCGGGTGGCCCGCCACGCCGTACGGATGGTGGTGCTGCGCCCGACGCACTCCACGGCGTGGTCGACGCCCCGGCCGCCGGTGCGCGCCCGGACCGCCCGGTTCAGGGTGTCGTCGGCGAGCAGGAAGTCGGTGGCGCCGGCGGCGGCGGCCAGGCCCGCCTTCGCCGGCGACAGGTCGACGGCGAGCACCGGATCGGCCCCGGCCGCCCGGGCGGCGGCGACCACGGACAGGCCGACCCCGCCGAGGCCGATCACGGCCACCGACTCACCGGCGGCCACCCGGGCGGTACGGCGTACCGCGCCGACGCCGGTGAGCACGGCGCAGCCGAGCAGCGCGGCGGCGGCGAAGGGCAGTTCGGCGGGGACGCCGATGACCGCCTGCTGCGGCACCACCACCTGCTCGGCGAGGGCGCCGAGGCCGAGCGTGACGTGCAGCGGCGCGCCGTCGCAGGTCCGGCCCCGGGCGACCGCGGGCGATCCGGCGTTCTCGCAGAGCCACGGTTCACCGTGCCCGCAGTACCAGCACCGCCGGCACGGCGGCGCCCAGTTCAGCACCACGTGCTCGCCGGGGCGTACCCGGTCGACGCCGTCGCCGATCTCGGTCACCACCCCCGCCGCCTCGTGGCCGAGCACCAGCGGGTACGGCGGTGCGATGGTGCCGTTGACCATGGACAGGTCGGAGTGGCAGACCCCGGCGGCCCGGATGTCCACCCGGACCTCGCCGGGCCCCGGGGCGGGCAGGTCGACGTCCTCCACCCGCGGTGGCTCCCCGACGGCGCGGGCCACCAGGGCCCTCATCGCTGGATCGCCTTGGTCTGGAGGAACTCGTCGAGCCCGTAGCTGCCCAGCTCCCGGCCGAGGCCGGACTGTTTGTAGCCGCCGAACGGGGCGAGTGGGTTGAACGGGGCGCCGTTGATGTCGACGGCGCCGGTGCGCATCCGCCGGGCCACCGTGAGGGCCCGGTCGGTGTCGGCGGACCAGACCGCGCCGGCCAGCCCGTACCGCGAGTTGTTGGCGACCGCGACGGCGTGCTCGTCGTCGTCGACCGGGATGACGGCGAGCACCGGGCCGAAGACCTCCTCCTGGGCCAGGGCGCTGTCCGGGTCGACGTCGGCGATGACCGTGGGTGCGACGAAGAAACCCCGATCCGGCACCGGGGCGTCCGGTCCACCGGCGACCAGCCGGCCCCCGTCGGCGAGACCCCGGACCACGTGCTCGCGGACCCGGTCGCGCTGCGCTCCGGAGACGAGTGGGCCGAGGCGGGTCGCCGGGTCGAACGGGTCACCGAGCCGGTATCCGGCGGCGGCCTGCGCGGCGAGCGAGACGGCCTCGTCGTAGCGGGCCCGGTGCACCAGCATCCGGGTCCAGGCGGTACAGGTCTGCCCGGAGTTGAGGAAGGCGTTACCGACGCCCACCTTCACCGCCGTGTCCAGGTCGGCGTCGTCGAGGATCACGTTGGCCGACTTGCCGCCGAGTTCCAGCGCCACCCGGGCGATCCGGTCGGCGGCCAGGTGCGATATCTGCCGGCCGGTGGCGGTGGACCCGGTGAACGAGACCATGTCGACGTCCGGGTGGGCGGCGATGGCCGCGCCGACCTGCGGGCCGGTGCCGGTGACGAGATTGACCACCCCGGGCGGGAAGCCGGCCTCGTCGATCGCGTCGAAGAGCAGGTACGCCACCAGC
Source organism: Micromonospora halophytica (assembly GCF_900090245.1). GTDB lineage: Bacteria > Actinomycetota > Actinomycetes > Mycobacteriales > Micromonosporaceae > Micromonospora > Micromonospora halophytica. The sequence continues at coordinate 127,981 of NZ_FMDN01000009.1, read as the reverse complement.
GGCGTCAGCTCACTGGGCTTGAGCACCACCGGGCAGCCGGCGGCGAGCGCCGGGGCCAGCTTGGCCACCACCTGGTGCAGCGGGTAGTTCCACGGGGTGATCGCGCCGACGACGCCGACCGGCTCCCGGACCACCAGCGAGTTGCCCACGATGTGCTCGGCCGGCGGCCGCCCGGCCAGGTCGACGTAGCCGCGCAGCACGGTCAGCGGCAGGCCGGCCTGGATCCGGGTGGCGACCTTGAGCGGGGTGCCCAGTTCCAGGGCGACGGTGCGGGCGATCTCGTCGGACCGGGCGGCCAGCGCGGTGTGCAGCCGGTGCAGGGCCTGCGCCCGGTCGGCCGGCGCGGTGCCCGCCCAGCCGTCGAACGCGGCGCGGGCGGCGGAGACCGCGCGGTCGACGTCGGTCGCCGAGCCGGCGGGTACGCGCGCCACGACCTCCTCGGTCGCCGGGTTCTGCACCTCGATGCTGTCCGCGTCGGACGCGGTGACCCAGCGTCCGTCCAGGTAGAAGTCGGTCCGTGCGAGTTCCATCGCGCCCCTCACGTCGCCCCGAAACTAGCAGTGCAAGTTTTACTCTAGTCGGCCGCGGCGGCGGGCGGGAGGGGTGGCAGCGGTCCGATGGTCCGTTCGTAGGTGTGCGACAGCCCGTCGATGAGTGCGTCGAGGCCGAGGGTGAAGGCGCCCTCGTCGACCCGCTGCTGGTGCTCGGCGAGCCGGTGGGCGTGGGTGAGATGGGGGTACTGCTCGGCGTACAGCCCCGGGTCCTCGACGAACCCGCGGGCGAACGACCCCAGCGCCGATCCCGCGACGAAGTACCGCATGAGCGCGCCGATGTGGGTGGCCCGGGCCGGTGGCCAGCCGGCGTCGACCAGTCCACCGTAGACGGCGTCGGCCATGGCCAGCGCCGCCGGACGCCGCCCGGGGCCCTGGGCCAGGTACGGCACGATGTGCGGGTGCGCGGCCAGCGCCGCCCGGTACGAGTGCCCCCATCGGCGCAGCGCCTCGCGCCAGTCGACGACGCCGAAGAACGACACGTCCACCTGTGCGGTGATGCTGTCGGCGACCGCGTCGAGGATTTCGTCCTTGGTGGCGAAGTGGTTGTACAGCGACGGCCCGCGTACGCCCAGTTCGGCGGCGAGCCGCCGGGTGGAGAACCCCGCCAGGCCGTCGGCGTCGATCAGTGCGGCGGCCGTCTCGACGATGAGCTGCCGGTTGAGCAGCGCCTGCCGCGGCCGGGGCATCGGTGCCTCCCTCACTCGGTGGTCCGCCGCAGACTCTGCCACATCCGGGTCTGGACGGATTAAAACTTGCACCGCTAGTTTAAGGGTCATGGATTTCCAGTTGTCCTCGGAACAGGCGGCGGTCCGCCGCCTCGCCGCCGACTTCGTCGACCGCGAGGTGACGCCGTACGCCAGGGACTGGGACCGGCGCGAGGCCGTCGACCCCGGCATCGTCGGCAAGCTCGGCGACCTCGGCCTCCTCGGACTCACCGTCGCCGAGGAGCACGGCGGCTCCGGCGGGGACCATCTCTCCTACTGCCTGGTCCTGGAGGAACTGGGCCGGGGCGACTCGGCCGTCCGTGGCATCGTCTCGGTCTCGCTCGGCCTGGTCGCCAAGGCGATCGCCGCGCACGGCACCGACGACCAGCGGGCGCGGTGGCTGCCCCGGCTCTGCTCCGGCGCGGCCCTCGGCTGCTTCGCGCTGACCGAACCCGACAGCGGCTCCGACGCGGCCGCGTTGCGCACCCGCGCGCAGCGCGACGGCGCCGACTGGCTCCTCACCGGCGCCAAGACGTTCATCACCAACGGCACCACCGCCGACGTCGCCCTCGTTCTCGCCCGCAGCGGCGGCGAGGGACACCGGGGGATCACCGCCTTCCTGGTGCCCACCGACAGCCCCGGCCTGACCCGTACGGAGATCCACGGCAAGCTGGGCCTGCGCGGGCAGGCCACCGCCGAACTTCGCTTCGACGGCGTACGGGTGCCCGACTCGGCACGCCTGGGGGAGGAGGGCGCGGGCTTCCGGCTGGCGCTGGCCACCCTCGCCAAGGGCCGCATGTCGGTGGCCGCCGGCTGTGTCGGCATCGCCCAGGGCTGCCTGGACGCCGCCGTCGCCTACGCCGGCCAGCGCACCCAGTTCGGCAAGCCCGTCGCCGCCCACCAGCTCGTCCAGCACCTGCTCGCCTCGATCGCGGTCGACACCGCCGCCGCCCGGCTGCTGGTGTGGCGGGTCGCCGACCTCATCGACCGCGGCGAGCCCTTCGCCACCGAGGCGTCGATGGCCAAGCTGTTCGCCAGCGAAGCCGCCGTCCGCGCGGCCAACGACGCCCTCCAGGTCTTCGGCGGGTACGGCTACCTGGACGAGTACCCGGTCGCCAAGTACCTGCGCGACGCCCGCGTCGCCACCCTCTACGAGGGCACCAGCCAGATCCAGCACCTGCTCATCGGACGCGCCCTCACCGGCGTCAACGCCTTCTAGAACCCCTGGGGGAACCATGACCAGATTCGCCGACCGGATCGCCGTCGTCACCGGAGGGGCGCAGGGCATCGGCGCCGCCACCGCCCACCGCCTGGCCGCCGAGGGCGCGACGGTCGCCGTGGTGGACCTCGACGCCGCGCGCAGCCAGGCCGTCGCGAACGAGATCGTCGCCGCCGGCGGCCGGGCGGTCGGCATCGGGTGCGACGTCACCGACGCCGACGCGGTGGCCGCGATGAGCGCGCGGGTGGTCCAGACGTACGGGGCGGTGCACGTGCTGGTCAACAACGCCGGCATCACCCGCGACAACCTGCTGTTCAAGATGCCGCGCTCCGACTGGGAAGCGGTGCTGACCACCAACCTGACCAGCATGTTCCTCTGCTGCCAGGCGGTGCAGGAGCACATGGTCGCCGCCCGGTACGGCCGGATCGTCAACCTCAGCAGCCGCTCCGCGCTCGGCAACCGGGGCCAGGTCAACTACGCCGCCGCCAAGGCCGGCGTCCAGGGACTGACCGCCACGCTCGCCGTCGAGCTGGGCCCGTTCAACGTCACCGTGAACGCGGTCGCCCCCGGCTACGTCGCCACCGCCATGACCGCCGCCACCGCCCAGCGGGTCGGCAGCAGCCCCGAGGAACACCAGCGGACGGTCGCCGAGCACACCCCGCTGCGACGGGTCGCCCAACCGGCCGAGATCGCCTCGGTGATCGCCTTCCTGGCCAGTGACGACGCGTCCTACGTCACCGGCCAGACCCTGTACGTCAACGGCGGCGCGCGCTGACCCGCGCCCCGGTGGGAGAGGAAGAGACATGGACTTCGCACTGTCTGACGAGGAACGGGCCATCCGTGACACGGCCCGCGACTTCATCACCAGGGAGGTGATGCCACTGGAACAGGAGGTGCTGCGCCGCGAACGTGCCCACCGGCCCGGCCTGGAGCGCGCCGAGCTGCGCGAGCTGCAACTGAAGGCCAAGAAGTTCGGCTTCTGGGGGCTGGCCACCCCCGAGGAGTACGGCGGCATGGACCTGCCCGCCGTCATGCAGTCGCTGATCTGGACCGAGATCGGCCGGACGTTCGTGCCGTTCCGCTTCGGCGGCGAGGCCGACAACATCCTGTTCCACGCCACCGACGAGCAGAAGCGCGAGTTCCTGATCCCCACCATCGAGGGGGAGCGGATCTCCTGCTTCGCGATCACCGAGCCGGGCGCCGGCTCCGACGCCGCGAACATCAAGCTCGCTGCGCGCCGCGACGGTGACGACTGGGTCCTCAACGGCGAGAAGACCTTCATCACCAACGGCCACGACGCGGACTTCGCCATCGTGGTGGCCGTGACCGACCGGGACAAGGGCGCCCGCAACGGCGGGGCGACCGCCTTCCTCGTCGACCGGGCGATGGGCTGGCGCTCGGAGTTCATCCAGACCATGGGCGAGGGCGGGCCGGCGTCGCTGATCTTCGAGGACGTGCGGGTGCCGCACCGCAACATCCTCGGCGCCATCGGCCAGGGCTTCACCCTGGGCATGCAGTGGATCGGCAAGGGTCGCTACACCATTCCGTCGCACGCGGTCGGCATCGCCGAACGGGCCCTGCGGATGGCGATCGAGCACGCCAACACCCGGGAGACATTCGGCGCGAAGATCGGCACCAACCAGGCCATCCAGTGGATGATCGCCGACTCGGAGACCGAGCTGGAGGCCGCCCGTTGGCTCATCCTGCGGGCCGCCTGGACCGTCGATGCGGGCATGGACCCGCGCCACGCCTCCTCGATGGCCAAGCTGTACGGCGCCGGCATGGTCAACCGGGTCGTCGACCGGGTGCTGCAGATCCACGGCGGCATGGGCTACACCCGGGAGCTGCCCATCGAACGCTGGTACCGGCAGGTCCGGCTCTACCGCATCTTCGAGGGCACCGACGAGATGCAGCGCCTGATCATCGCGCGGGACCTGCTGCGCGGCTACACCCGGTTGGGAGGCCACCTCGGATGAGGATCTTCGCCTCCACCGACGACCTGGCCGCCGCGGTCGGCGAGACCCTGGGCCCCGGACCGTGGGAACGCATCGGGCAGGACCGCGTCCAGCTCTTCGCCGACGCCACCGGCGACCACCAGTGGATCCACCTCGACGCCGCGCGGGCCGCGACCGGCCCCTTCGGCGGCACGATCGCCCACGGCTACCTCACCCTGTCCCTGCTGCCGGCCCTGGCCGGTCGCCTCTACCGGGTCGAGGGCGTCCGGATGGGGATCAACTACGGGCTCAACCGGGTCCGGTTCCCGGCCCCGCTGCGGGTCGGCGCCGCCGTGCGGGCCACCGTCACCATCACCGACGTGTCGCCCGTCCCCGGCGGGGTGCAGCTCGTCACCACGGCCACCGTGGACAGCGACGCCGGCGGCAAGCCCGTCTGCGTCGCCGAGACGGTCAGCCGGCTGCTGACCGCGGAGCCGGCCCGGTGACCGCGCTGTCGGTGGCCACGATCCTGGCCGAGTCCGCCCGCCGGCACCCCGACACCGTCGCCGTCGTCGACGGCGACATCCGGGTGACGTACGCCGAGCTGTGGCTGGAGGCCCGCTGCCACGCCGCCGGGTTGCGTGAGCTCGGCGTGCGCCCCGGCGACTGGGTCGCCCTGCTCGCCCCCAACGTGGTCGACTTCCCCCGGGTGTACTACGGCGCCCTCGCCGCCGGGGCGGTGCTCGTGCCGGTGCACCTGCTGCTGACCCCCGACGAGGCCGCGCACGTGCTGCGCGACAGCGGTGCCACGCTGCTCGTCTGCCACACCTCCCAGCTGGCGATGGGCGCCCGGGCCGCGGCGCTGGCGGGGGTGCCGGTCGTGACGGTCGGTTCGGCGGCCGAGGCGCCCCGCCTGGAGGACGCCGGCGGGTCGACCGCTCCGCTGCCGTCGTACCTGACCCGGGCCGCCGAGGACCCCGCGGTGATCCTCTACACCAGCGGCACGACGGGCACCCCCAAGGGCGCCGTGCTCACCCACCTCAACCTCGTCCTGAACGCCACCGTCAACGTCTTCGACGCCAACGACGCACGCAGCACCGACGTGGTGCTCGGCGGCCTTCCGCTGTTCCACAGCTTCGGCCAGACCGTGGCGATGAACGGCACCTTCCGGATCGGCGCGACGCTGGTGCTGCTCAGCCGGTTCACCGGCCCGGCGGCGATCGACCTCATGCTGCGCGAGGGGGTGAACGTCTTCCACGGTGTGCCCACCATGTACGTCGCGCTGCTCGACGCGAGCCGCGGCCGGGACACCCTGCCCGCGCTGCGCCTGTGCGTCTCCGGCGGGGCGTCGCTGCCGGTGGCCGTGCTCGACCGGTTCCACACCACCTTCCGCACGACGGTCTTCGAGGGCTACGGCCTCTCCGAGACCTCGCCGACCGCCACCACCAACCAGCCGCACTTCGGCACCCGGCCCGGCACCATCGGGCATCCGGTGTGGGGTGTCGAGGTGGAGATCGCCCGGACCGACCTGGACGACCGGATCGAGCTGCTGCCCACCGGCGAGCTCGGCGAGATCGTCATCCGCGGCCACAACGTCTTCGCCGGCTACCTCGGCCGGCCGCAGGACACCGCCGACGCCGTGGTCGACGGCTGGTTCCGCAGCGGTGACCTGGGACGCAAGGACGCCGACGGGTTCATCACCATCGTCGACCGCAAGAAGGACATCATCATCCGGGGCGGGTTCAACGTGTACCCCCGGGAGGTCGAGGAGGCGCTGGTCCGGCACCCGGCGGTCGGCCAGGTGGCGGTGATCGGCCTGCCCGACGCACGGCACGGTGAGGAGGTCTGCGCGGTGGTGGTGCCGGACCCGGCGGCGTCGACGCCACCGAGCGAGCAGGAGCTGATCGACTGGTCCCGTACCCACCTGGGACGGCACAAGTACCCGCGCCAGATCCGGTACGTCGACGCGCTGCCGCTCGGGCCCAGCCTGAAGGTGCTCAAGCGGGAGCTACGGCGCTCGCTGTCGCCGCCCGGCGCGGACTGAGCCGCGTCGGGCGGCGTCCTCGCCGGCGGCGTACGCTGCCGCGATGAGCGCGCCGTCCCGCATCCTGGTCTACGCGGTGTACGGCGCGGGCAAGTCCACCCTCGCGGCGCGGCTGGCCGAGCGACTCGGACTGCCCTGGCACCCGGTCGACGACCTGCTCTGGCAGCCCGGCTGGGTCGAGGTGCCGCTCGCGCGGCAGCGCAGCCGGATCGAGGCGATCTGCCGAGGTGAGCGGTGGATCCTCGACGGGGCGTACCACGGCTGGCGGGACGTGCCGCTGGCCCGCGCCGACCTGGTCGTCGGCCTGGATTACCCGCGCTGGCGCTCCTTCTGGCGGCTGCTGCGCCGGACCGTGCGCCGGCTGGTGACGGGGGAGGAGATCTGCAACGGCAACCGCGAGTCGCTGGGCAGCGTGCTCTCCCGCGATTCGGTCCTGGTGTGGCACGTCACCGCGTTCGGCCGGGCCCGGCGACGGATGCGGGCCTGGCAGGCCGACCCGGCCGGGCCGCCGGTGCTGCTGTTCCGCCGTCCGGCGGAGCTGGAACGCTGGCTGGCCGACCTGCCCCGCCGATGACCGCCCGCCCGGCACCTGGACCGACGCCGGTGCCGTCACGGTGCGAGGTGCTTCTCGAACCAGTGGTGCGCGTAGCGCTCGGTGTTGTACGGCTCGATCTCACGGTAGCCGGCCGAGCGGTACATCGCGATCGCCTCGGTCAGTCGGCGGTTGGTGTCCAGCCGGACCGTTCTCCAGCCGCGCTCGGCGGCATGCCGTTCGAGTTCGCTCAGTATCCGCCGGCCGACTCCGAGCCCGCGCACCGTGTCCGCCACCCAGACGCGCTTGATCTCGGCAGGCGCATCGCGGTGGAGCTTGACCGCGCCGCAGCCGACGGGCTCGGAGCGGAGGGTGGCGAGCAGGAACACGCCGGCGGGCGGAACGAGGTCCTCGTCGTGGACCGGGCTGCTCAGAGCCGGGTCGAACCCGTCGTCGAACCGCCGCGCGACGTCCCGGGCGTAGGCCCGTACGCATGCCCGTGCCCTCCGGTCGCCCGGCGGGCACTTCTCGATCTCCACCATCGACGCCATGAGCAGTCGCTCGACCTCGGCCATCGCCGCGACGAGCCGTTCGCGGCGCCGTGCGGTGAGCGGTTCGAGGATCGACCGGGCGAACTCGTCGGAGCGCTCGTCGAGTTCGGCCCACTCGGCCCGCCCGGCGTCGGTGAGTACCGCCTCCCGCACCCGCCCGTCACCTCCGGCCGGACCGGTCGGCCTGACCGTGACCAGGCCGTCGCCCTCGAGGGCGCGCAGCAGCCGACTGAGATGCCCCGAGTCCAGACCCAGCCGGGCTCGCAGCGCCCCGACCTCGGCGCCGTAGGGGCCGATCTCCCACAGCAGCCGCGCCTGGGCCAGCGGACGGCCACGGGCCATGTACTCGTCGTCGAGCGCCCCCACCCGCTGGGTGACCGTCCGGTTGAACCGCCGTACCGCGGCAGTGAGTTCCGAGTTCATGTCCCTGACTTTAGTCAGGTATTCGAGACTGCCGTCGGACCTCGCTGGCCGACCTGGCGGCGGTGGCGTCATCGGCGGCCCCGCCGGCCCGATGCGGCACAGGCGTCCGTCCGCCCGCTTGCCGGGGTCTGTCATGATCGGGCGGTGACGACCGGCGAGCCGAGCACGCGCCGCACGCGCCGCCGTATCGCCCGGGTGGCCCTGGCCGCGGGGGTGCTCGCGGCCCTCGTCGCCGTTGCCGTGATCGTCGTTCCGCTGCTGCTCCCGCCGGGCCCACGCCCGCCGTTCCAACTCCCCGTCGCCTGCGGCGAGACCTGGCGGCTGGGCACCTACCCCGGCCACGACGACTACGACGTCGACCTGTTCCCCACCGAGGGCGAGGCGTGGGGGCGACCGGTGCTCGCGTCGTACGCCGGCGAGGTCACCGTGGCCGGCATCAACGGGTCGCTCGGGGCCCGCACCCCGGACGACCCGAACGGTCCGCGTGGCCGTGGCGGCGGGTACTGGGTGAAGATCGACCACGGCGGCAGGTGGGAGACGCAGTACCTGCACCTGCTCGAAACACCGCTGGTCCGGGCCGGCCAGCGGGTGGCTCAGGGCGAGCAGATCGGGCGGGTCGGCAGCACCGGCAACTCCGGCGCACCGCACCTGCACTACGAGCAGCGCCGGGGCTGGCAGAAGGTGGAGACCCACTTCGACGGCGCGCCGTCGGGCATCACCCACGACGACCGCGAGTACACGGTGAAGCTCACCAGCAACAACTGCGCGCCGCGCTGACCGGGGCGCGTCAGGCGACGGTGTTGGGGAACCGCTTCCACACCCGGTGTCCGGCCAGCAACCGCTGCACCGCGCTGAAGGCGTCGACGGCGGAGTCGGCCGCGACGACCCCGGGGCTGCCGGTCACCCCCGCCTGCCGCAGCACCGCGACACCGCCGCCCCATGCGCCGATCGCCGAGCCGGCCCCGCTGGAACACTTCGTCACCGCCCGCTGGGGCCTGCACACCCGGGCCCACGGACGCACGCTGCACCTGCCGAGCTGGCACCCGCGTTGGCCCTTGCACCGGGCGGAACTGCTGCACCTGGACGACGAGCTGATCAGCGCGGCCGGGTTGCCGGCGCCGGCCGGACCACCTGCCAGCGTGCTCCACTCCCCGGGCGTCCCGGTCCGGTTCGGCCCACCGGTCGCCCTGCGCCGACCAGCCTGAGCGTGGCCGGTCGGGCTCGGCGACCCCGCCCGCCGTCGGACGGTGGTGAGCACGTGGTGCAGCCGCCGGACGCGCTGCCCAGGCGTCCCGACCGGTCGTGCGGCCGCCGTCGTGGTCCTTCCGGCCGGCACTCGCCGGCCACCCGGTGATTTCCGCGCCCGTCCGCCATGCCGCATCCGTGCCCCACACTGGTACGGTCGCCAGGTGATGGTCGAGGAGCACTGGTGGAACGGGGACCCCACGCCCCGTGGGCGCCGCGATGTCTACATCCGTACGGATGGGCGTCGCTGGGAGGTTCAGGCGCAGATCGGGGGAGCGCAGGGCCGTTCCGAGGTGCTGGAGTGCGCCACCCGCAGCTCGGCCAGCATCCTCGCCGACGCCTGGCGTGCCGGGGCCCCGGGCTGGCGCGAACTGCGGCGCTCGGCGTAGCCGCCGCCGGGCCGTCCTGCCCACGCACCCGCGACCCGTGGGTGTTCCGGGCGGTTCGTCCGGGTGATCGGGGTCGATGACCGGCAGACGTCACCCCTGCGTGGCGATCGACGCCGCCGGGATGACGCCGGGGGCAGTCACGACCTGGCCGGCCAGCCCTCGACGACCGTCGCCACGTCCAGCGGGTCCCGATCCGGGTCCGGGGCCGGTCGCGGAACCGAGGTCGGGGTACGACCGAACCGGGGCGCCGGTGCGGGCTGCACCTCCCCGCCGACGGTGACGAAGGTGTCCCGGGCGGCGTTGTGCGGGTGCCGGTGCGCCTCGGTGGGCGCGAGCACCGGCGCGACGCACGCGTCGAGGCCGGCGAAGACCTCGGTCCACTCGTCCCGGGTGCGCTGGGCGAACCGCTCGGTGAACCGGCGGCGCAGCCGCGGCCAGCCGCCCGGGTCGTACTGGGCGGGCAGGTCCTCGTCGGCCAGGCCCAGCCCGGCCAGCAGCGCGGCGTAGAACACCGGCTCCAGCGCGCCCACCGCCATGAACCCGTCGTCGGCGGTGCGGTACGTGTCGTAGAACGGCGCACCGCCGTCGAGCAGGTTGCCGCCGCGCGGCGCGGGCCACAGCCCGGCGCCGAGCATGCCGTGCAGGAACGAGGTGAGCAGCGCCGACCCGTCCACCATCGCCGCGTCGACGACCTGGCCGACGCCGGAGCGTTCCCGCTCCAGCAGCGCGGCCAGCACCCCGACGGCGAGCAGCATTCCGCCGCCGGCGAAGTCGCCGATCAGGTTCAGCGGCGCGTGCGGGCGTTCCCCGGCCCGGCCCAGCGGCTCCAGCGCGCCGGCCACCGCGATGTAGTCGATGTCGTGCCCGGCCCGCTCGGCCAGCGGGCCGTCCTGGCCCCAGCCGGTCATTCGGGCGTACACCAGCCGGGGGTTGCGCTCCCGGCAGGTCTGCGGCCCGATGCCGAGCCGCTCGGCCACCCCCGGCCGGTACGCCTCGACCAGCACGTCGGCGCGTTCCACCAGGCGCAGCAGGTCCGCCACCCCGGCGGGGGACTTCAGATCCAGCGCGACGACCCGGCGTCCGCGCTGCAACGGCCCGCCCGGCGGAGCGGCCAGTCGCCCCGCGCCGGGGCCACCCGGCCGGTCGACCCGGACCACGTCGGCGCCGAGGTCGGCCAGCACCATGCACCCGAACGGCGCCGGCGCGAGGCTGGCCAGCTCGATGACCCGTACCCCGGCGAGCGGGCCGGTCCCGCCGCCCGCTGCGCTGAAACCGCCGCCGGGCGGCCCGGCCGGGCTCACGCGGCGCCCACCGGCCGGCCGTCGCGCGCCGGGTCGGGGGAGCCGGCCGCCAGCCGCTCGGCGAGGTCGGCGGGAGGTGTGAACCGGTCACCGTAGCGGGCGGCGAGTTCGGCCGCCCGGGCGGCGAATCCGGCCGGCCCGCCGGCGTACTGGCGCACGTAGCGGATCACCCCGCCGGTCCACGCCGGGAAGCCGATGCCGAGGATCGAGCCGATGTTGGCGTCGGTCTCGGTACGCAGCACCCCCTCGTCGAGGCAGCGCAGCGCGTCGAGCGCCTCGGCGAACAGCATCCGCTCCTTGAGGTCGGGCAGCGGCACCGCCCGCCCGGCGTCGGTGGCCAGGTCGGCGAGGCCGCTCCACAGCCGGCCCCGGGAGCCGTCGGCGTAGTCGTAGAAGCCCCGCCCGCCGGTCCGGCCGGGCCGTTCGTGGGTGTCGAGCATGGTGTCGACGAGCCGGTGCGACGGCAGGGCCACGAACCCCTCCCCGGCGGCCTCGAACTGCCGCCGGATGCGCTGGATGAGGGTCAGGCTGACCTCGTCGGCCAGGGCGAGCGGCCCGGTCGGGTACCCGGCCTGCAACGCGGCCTGCTCGACCGACGCCGCCGGCACCCCCTCGGCCAGCATGCCGACCGCCTCGTCGATGAACCTGCCGATCACCCGGCTGGTGAAGAAACCCCGCCCGTCGTTGACCACGATCGGAGTCTTGCCGATCCGCCGGCCCAGGTCGAACGCCCGCGCCAGCGCGACGTCGCCGGTCTGCTCGCCGACCACGATCTCCAGCAGCGGCATCTTGTCCACCGGGGAGAAGAAGTGCATGCCGATGAAGTCCGCCGGCCGCGCCACCTGGGCGGCGAGGCCGGTGATCGGCAGGGTGGAGGTGTTGGAGGCGAGCAGCGCGTCGGCCGTGACCACCGGGGTCACCTCGGCGAAGACGGCCTGCTTGAGCGCCGGGTCCTCGAAGACCGCCTCGATCACCGCGTCGCAGCCGGCGAGGGCGTCGAGTCCGGCGGTGGTGGTGATCCGGTCCAGCACGGCCTGCGCGTCGGCCTCGCCGATCCGGCCCCGGCGCACCGCCTTCGCGAGCAGTTTCCCGGCGTGGTCGCGGGCCCTGCCGGCGGCCTCCTCGGAGACGTCGCGGACCACCACCTCGAGCCCGGCCTTCGCGCAGACGTACGCGATGCCGGCGCCCATCATGCCGGCCCCGAGCACCGCCACCTTGCGTACCGGCGCGGCGTCCACCCCGGACGGCCGGGCCGCGCCGCCGTTGACCGCCCGCAGGTCGACGTGGAACGCCCCGATCATGTTCTTGGCGATCTGCCCGGTGAGCAGGGTGATCAGGTGCCGGGTCTCCACGGTCAGCGCGGTCTCCAGGTCGACCTGCGCCCCCTCGACGGCGGTGGCCAGGATCGCCTCGGGCGCCGGCAGCCGGGCCCCCTTGAGCTGCTTGCGCAGGTTCGCCGGGTACGCCGGCAACTGCGCGGCCAGCCCTCGGCTGGCCGGCGTGCCGCCGGGCATCCGGTAGTCCGGGCGGTCCCACGGCTGAGCCGGGCGCGGGTTCGCCGCGATCCACTCGCGGGCCCTGGTCAGCATCTCCTCGTCGGTGGCGACCACCTCGTCGACGAGCCCGGCGGCGAGCGCGTCGGCCGGGCGCATCCGCCGGCCGGTGAGCAGCACCGTGGTCAGCGCGGCGGCCAGGCCGAGCATCCGTACCGTGCGGGTCACGCCGCCCGCGCCGGGCAGCAGTCCCAGCGTCACCTCGGGCAGCCCGAGCCGGGACCCGGGCGCGTCCAGCGCGATGCGGTGGTGGCAGGCCAGCGCGATCTCCAGGCCGCCGCCGAGCGCGGCGCCGTTGATCGCCGCGACGACGGGACGGCCCAGGGTCTCCAGCCGGCGCAGGTCCCGCTTGATCGTGCCGAGCAGTTCGGCCAGCGCGGGCGCGTCGGCCCGGGTGGCCCGGCCCATCTCGTCCAGGTCACCGCCGGCGAAGAAGGTCTGCTTGGCGCTGGTGACGATGACCCCGGTCAGGTCGTCGCGTTCGGCCTCCAGTCGGTCCAGCACGGCGGTCATGGAGGCGGCGTACGCCCGGTTCATGGTGTTCGCGGACTGGTCCGGGTCGTCGAGGGTGAGGGTGACGATGCCGTCGGCGCCGCGGTCGTACCGGATGGTGTCGGTCATGGCTGGTTCCTCCGGTTCAGCAGCGCTCGATGACGGTGGCGACGCCCATGCCGCCGCCGATGCACAGGGTCACCACGGCCCGGCGCAGGTCGCGGCGTTCGAGTTCGTCCAGGGCGGTGCCGAGCAGCATCGCGCCGGTGGCGCCGAGCGGATGCCCCATGGCGATCGCCCCACCGTTGACGTTGACCGTGTCCGGATCCAGCCCCAGGTCGCGGACGTACTTCAGCACCACCGCGGCGAACGCCTCGTTGATCTCGAACAGGTCGATGTCGGCCACGCCCAGGCCGGCGACGTCGAGGGCCTTGCGGGTGGCCGGGATCGGCCCGGTCAGCATCAGCGTCGGGTCGGCGCCGCTGACCGCGGTCGCCACGATCCGCGCGCGCGGGGTCAGCCCCAGCTCCGCCCCGACCGTGTCGGAGCCGATCAGCACCAGGGCAGCGCCGTCCACGATGCCCGACGAGTTGCCCGCGTGGTGCACGTGCTCGATCGCCTCCAGCCAGTGGAACCGCTGCAACGCGACCGCGTCGAAGCCGCCCGTCTCCCCGATGGTGGCGAACGACGGCGACAGCTTCGCCAGCGCCTCCCGGGTGGTGTCCGGCCTCAGGTGCTCGTCGACGGTGAGGATGTCCAGCCCGTTGGCGTCGCGGACCGGCACCACCGAGCGGGCGAAGTGCCCGCCGGCCCACGCCTTGGCCGCCCGCTCCTGCGAGCGCAGCGCGTACGAGTCGACGTCGTCGCGGGTGAAGCCCTCCAGGGTGGCGATCAGGTCGGCGCTGATGCCCTGCGGCACGAAGGACGTGGCCAGCGCGGTCTGCGGGTCCATCGCCCAGGCGGCCCCGTCGGCGCCCATCGGCACCCGGGACATCGACTCGACGCCACCGGCGAGCAGCAGGTGCTCCCAGCCGGAGCGGATCCGGGCGGCGGCCAGGTTGACCGCCTCCAGACCCGAGGCGCAGAACCGATTGAGCTGCACCCCGCCGACGTGGTCGGGCAGCCCGGCCAGCAGGGCCGCCGCGCGGGCCAGGTCGCCGCCCTGCTCGCCGATCGGGGTGACGATGCCGAGCAGCAGGTCCTCCAGCCGCTGCGGGTCCAGCCCGGGATGCCGTTCGCGCAGCGCGTCGATCAGCCCGACGACCAGGGTGATCGGCTTGACGCCGTGCAGGGCGCCGGTGTCGCGTCCACGCCCGCGCGGGGTGCGGACGGCGTCGTAGACGTAGGCCTCGCCGTCAGAGGGCACGGGCGATCAGCTCCTTCATGATCTCGTTGGTACCGCCGTAGATCTTCTGCACCCGCGCGTCGGCGTACATCCGGGCGATCGGGTACTCGGTGGTGTAGCCGTAGCCGCCGAACAGCTGCAGGCACCGGTCGACGACCTCGCACTGACCCTCGGTGAGCCAGGACTTCGCCATCGCCGCGGTGGCCACGTCCAGCTCGCCCCGGTCGTGCCGGGCGATGCAGTCGTCGAGGAAGACCCGGGCGACCCGGGTGCGGGTGACGCACTCCGCCAGCACCATCCGGGTGTTCTGGTGCCCGATCAGCGGTTTGCCGAAGGCGGTGCGCTCCTTGACGTACGCGGTGGTCAGCTCGACGGCGCGTTGCATCGCGGCGACCGCGCCGACGCCGATGACCAGCCGTTCCTGGGGCAGCGCCTGCATCATCTGGAAGAAGCCGAGCCCTTCGGCGCCGCCGAGCAGGTTCGCCGCCGGCACCCGCAGCTCGTCGAAGAACAGTTCGGCGGTGTCGTTGCCGTGCAGCCCGATCTTCGACAGCAGCCGCCCCCGGCGGAAGCCGGCCGGGCCGCTGCCGACCTCGCAGACCAGCAGGGAGATGCCGGCGGCGCGCTGCTCGGGGTCGGTCTTGACGGCCACGATGATCAGGTCGGCGAGGCCGCCGTTGCTGATGAACGTCTTCGCCCCGGTGACCAGGTAGTCGTCACCGTCGCGGACCGCCCGGGTCCGCATCGCCTGCAGGTCGGAGCCGCCGTCGGGCTCGGTCATCGCGATCGCGCCGACCAGTTCGCCGCTGCACAGCCCGGGCAGCCAGCGCCGTTTCTGCTCCTCGCTGCCGTAGGCGACCAGGTAGCCGGTGACGATGCCACTGTGCACGGCCAGCCCGAGGGTGCTCTCGCCGCAGTGGGCCTGCTCGTGCAGCAGCACCGCCTCGTGGGTGAACCCGCCGCCCCCGCCGCCGTACTCCTCGGGCACGGAGAGCCCGAGCAGGCCCAGCTCGCCGGCCCGCCGGTAGTGGTCGCGGTCCGGGTGGCCCTGCGCCAGCAGCCGCTCGGTGTGTGGCAGCACCTCCTTGGTGAAGAAGTCGCGGGCCAGTTCGGCGAGGTCGTCGTGCTCGGCCTCCCGCCACGGCGAGGTGTAGGTGTCGAGTCCAGGCGTCGGCATGGGTACACCCTCACCACTTGTTGGCGGCGTGTCAACAAGTCTCGATCAGCAACCGCGCGCAGGTCTCCGGAGCATCGGCGAACGGCAGGTGTCCGCAGCCGGGCAACGCGACGTGCCGGGCCGCCGGCAGCGCCGCCCGGGCCCGCCGGGCCTGACTCCGGTACGGCAGCACCAGGTCGCGGGTGCCCCAGGCGATCATCACCGGGATCGCGGCCAGCGCGCCCGGCCCACGGTGCCGGCCCGGCTGCCCGGCTCGATCCGGGTCGGCGACCGCGTCGCGGTTCGGGGCGAGCGGGTCGGCGGGTGCGTCGAGGTGCGGGCCGCCGTCCGGCTCCGACGTCGCGTGCAGCTGCCAGTCGCCGAACGCCGCCCGGGCCGCCGCGAAACCGGGTGCGCCGGCCAGCGCCGCCGCCGACGACGCGCACTCGGCCGGCGTCAACCGTCCCGGGTGGCCATAGAACACCCCGCACAGCGCCACCCGGCCGGCCCGGTGGGCGAACGCCCGGGGCAGCGCCGGTCGCAGCGTCGTCGCGGCGGAGCGGGCGCCGCCGACCACGAGCTGGCACCAGTGCCGTCCGAGCGGGCCCCAGAACCCGATCGGCGAGAACGCGGCGACCGCCCGCGCCGCGCCCCGGCGGCCCAGCTCCAGCGCGACGCCGCCGCCGAGGGAGTTGCCGGCCACCGCGTACGCCGACACACCGAGCGAGTCGAGGAAGGCGGCCACCCGGTCGGCGAGGTGGTCCACCGAGCCGGGCCGCACGCCGGGGCCGGGGTCGGGCCAGGGCGGGGAAGCGCCGAAGCCGGGCAGGTCCAGCGCGATGACGTCCCGGTGGCGGGTCAGCTCGTCGAGGACCGGCTGCCATACCTGCCAGCGGCTGCCGATGCCGTGGATCAGCACCAGCGGCGGGCCGGCACCGCGCCGGTAACGGGACAGCCGGATCGGGTCGGGGGAGCGCACCCACCCACCCTGGCACCGCCACCCGGTCGGGGGAAGACCCTTGTTGACAGGGTGACAACAACGGTGCCACCGTACGCCATGACGTACGACTACGACGTCCTGATCATCGGCTCCGGGTTCGGCGGGAGCGTCAGCGCGCTACGGCTGACCGAGAAGGGCTACCGGGTCGGCGTCCTGGAGGCCGGTCGCCGGTTCGCCGACACCGAGTTCCCGACCACCTCCTGGCGACTGCGGCGCTACCTCTACGCCCCCGCGCTCGGCTGCTACGGCATCCTGCGGCTGAGCCTGCTGCGCGACGTGCTGGTGATGTCCGGCGCCGGGGTCGGCGGGGGTTCCCTCGGCTACGCCAACACCCTCTACGAGCCGCCGCAGGCGTTCTTCGCCGACCCGCAGTGGGCCGGCGTCACCGACTGGGCGGCGGAACTAGCCGGCTGCTACGACCAGGCGAAGCGGATGCTCGGGGTGAGCGTGAACCCGGTCGAGACCGCCGCCGACCGGGCGCTGCGGGCGGTCGCCGACGACCTCGGCGTCGGGCACACGTACCGGCGTACCCCGGTCGGGGTGCTCTTCGGCGACGCGCCCGGCGCGGCCGTCGCCGACCCCTTCTTCGGCGGCGTCGGGCCCGCCCGGCGGACCTGCACGCTCTGCGGCTCCTGCCTGACCGGCTGCCGGCAGGGCGCCAAGAACACCCTGGTGAAGAACTACCTGTACCTGGCGGAGGCGGCCGGGGCGGTGGTGCACCCGCTGACCACCGTGACGGCGGTGCGCCCGCTGCCCGACGGCGGGTACGCCGTCGACACCCGACGCACCGGCGGCACCCTGCGTCGGCGCCGGTTCACCGCCGGCCAGGTGATCTTCGCGGCCGGCGCGCTGGGCACCCAGCGGCTGCTGCACCGGATGCGCGACCGAGGGCTGCTGCCGGCGATCTCCGGGCGGCTCGGCGAACTCAGCCGGACCAACTCCGAGTCGATCCTCGGCGCGCGCACCCGCCGCCGTGACACCGACCTCAGCCACGGCATCGCGATCGGCTCGTCGATCCACCCCGACCCGGTGACCCACGTCGAGCCGGTCCGCTACGGACCCGGCAGCAATCTGCTCGGGCTGCTGGCCACCGTGCTGGTCGACGACACCGGCGGGCGGCCACGCTGGGCCGCCGGCCTGCGCGAGCTGGCCCGCGGATGGCGCGACCTGCGCCTGCTCGCCTGGCCCGGCCGCTGGTCCGAGCAGACCGTCGTGCTGCTGGCCATGCAGCCGCTGGACAACTCGATCACCCTCCACACCCGGCGGGGGCCGCTCGGCCGTCGTCGCCTGACCAGCCGGCAGGGCGTCGGCGAGCCGAACCCGACCTGGGTGCCGGCCGCCCACGAGGTGGCCCGGCGGGTCGCCGACAAGATCGACGGGGTGCCGCTGGGCGCGCTCACCGAACTGGTCGGCCGCCCGGTCACCGGGCACTTCATCGGCGGCTGCCCGATCGGGCCGGACCCGTCGCGCGGCGTCATCGACCCCTACCACCGGCTGTACGGGCACCCCGGGCTGCATGTGATCGACGGCTCGGCGGTCGCCGCGAACCTCGGCGTCAACCCGTCGCTGACCATCACCGCCCTCGCCGAACGGGCAGTGGCGATGTGGCCCAACGCCGGGCAGCCCGACCCGCGACCGGCGCTCGGGCAGGGGTACCGACGGGTGGACCCGGTGCCGCCCCGGCGCCCCACCGTGCCGGCGTCGGCCCCGGCCGCCCTGCGGCTGTCCTAGGCCGCGCCCCTGAGCTGCCGATAGGGTCGGCGGGTGAGCGTTGACACCGAACCCCGACGCCGGCGGCTGGAGCCCGACGCCCGCCGTGGGCAGATCCTGACCTGCGCGGTCCGGCTCTTCGGCGCGCGCCCGTACGCCGACGTGTCGACCACGGACATCGCCCGCGAGGCCGGCGTGGCCCGGGGGTTGATCAACCACTACTTCGGCACCAAGAAGAACCTGTACCTCGAGGTCATCCGGGTGATGGTGACCGTCCCCGAGGTGGCCGTGCAGCGGCTGCCCGCCGGTGACCTGCGCACCCGGGTCGACGCCAGCGTCGCCTGGTTCCTCGACGTGGTCTCCCGGCACAGCACCTCGTGGCTGGCGGCGGTCACCGCCGGCGGGATGGGCCACGACGCCGACGTCGCCCGGGTGCTCAGCGAGGCCGAGGAGGTCGCGGCGGACAGTGTGCTCGTCGCGGTCGGGCTGGCCGACGTCACCAGTCACCGCGAGGAGCTGCGCGGGATGATCCGCGCCTACGGCGGGCTGGCCACCTCGACCGCCCGGGAATGGCTCCAGCGCGGCGCGCTGACCCGGGAGCAGGTGCACCTGCTGCTCGCCACCACCCTGCTGGCCATCGTGGAACAGGTCGTCCCGGCCGTGGTCGCCGGCCCGGGGCGGTCACCGGACGCCCGGCCTTCGGGCGTGCGGCGCGGTGGCGGGCGGTCAGCCGACGGCGTCGCGTAGCCGGGCCAGCGACTGCTCCTGGGTGCTGCGCAGCTCCCGCTCCAGCGGCCCGGCGACGGCGGTGCCCTGCACCTGCTGGGAGAGCCGCACCGTCGAGCCGCTGTCGGTCGGCTCGACCTCGTAGCTGCTGCGCAGCGTGATCCCCATCGGCCCGCGGCCGGTCATGGCGAGCCGGGCGTTCTCGGCGACCTCGGCCACCGTCCAGGTCACCTCGGCGGGCATGCCCATCACGCGCACCTTCTGGGTGAAGGTCGTGCCGTCGGTGAAGGCGGCCGGCTCGGCGCCCTGGTAGCCCAGGTGGGTGGTCTGCCAGCGGCCCAGCTCGGCCGGCCCGGCGAGCACCGGCCAGACCCGTTCGGGCGCGACGGGCAGCTCCGCGGTGGAGGTCACGGTCGTCATGACCGGGACGCTACGAAGCTATTGGCAGCATGTCAACAAGCTGCTACGTTCGGCCGCATGACAGGCCCCGCCGGCGTCGACCCGGCCGCCGCGGTCCTCATCGGAGTCGGCCAGGCCGCCCACCGCGACCGCGCCACCGCCACCCCGGCCGCCGTGCTCATCCGCACGGCGGCCCACCGGGCGCTCGACGACACCGGCGCCGCCGAGGCCGTCCGCGCCCGGCTGCGCACCGTCGGCGTCGCCCACTGCCTGAGCTGGTCCGCCACCGACCCGGCCGCCACCCTCGCCGCCGCGCTCGGCGCCCCCGCCGGCCGTACCCTGAGCACCCACCCCGGCGGCACCGCGCCCCTGGACCTGCTGCACCACACCGCCGCGGCGATCCGGGCCGGCGACGACCAGGTGACGCTGCTCGCCGGTGGCGAGGGTATCCGGGCGCTGCGCGCCGGACTCGCCGACGACCCGGACACCCCCGACGTCCCCGGCGCCCCGCAGGTCCTCGGCACCGACCGCGCCCCGTCGCACCCGGCCGAGGAACGCGCCGGGCTCTACCAGCCGCTCAACTACTACCCCCTGTTCGAGAACGCGATCCGCGCCGCCGGCGGATGGCCCGGCCTGCGCGCCGCCGACGCCCCCGGCGTCGTTCCCGTCGCCGAGCACACCCGCTGGCTCGGCGACCTGTGGGCCCGATTCGCCCAGGTCGGCGCGGCCAACCCGTACGGATGCGTCGACGGCGACCCACCCGACGCCGACCGGATCACCACTCCGGGCCCGGCCAACCGCCCGGTCGCCCACCCCTACCCGAAGCTGCTGACCGCGAACATCGCCGTCGACCAGGCCGCCGCCGTGCTGGTCTGCTCCGCCGGCACCGCCGCCGCCCTCGGCGTGCCCCGGGACCGGTGGGTCTTCGTCGCCGCCGGCGCCGGGGCCACCGACCACTGGCACGTCGGCGAACGCGCCCACCTGCACCGCTCACCCGCGATCGCGGCCGCCGGCCGGGCCGTGCTCGCCACCGTCGGCCGGGGCGTCGACGACCTCGCCCACCTGGACCTCTACTCCTGCTTCCCGTCCGCCGTGCAGGTCGCCGCCGCCGAACTCGGCGTCGACCTCGACCGTCGCACCCCGACCGTCACCGGTGGCCTGACCTTCGCCGGCGGGCCCGCCAGCAGCTACACCTTCCACGCGCTCGCCGAGCTGGCCGGACGGCTGCGCGCCGGCGCACCCGGCGACGCCGCCCTGGCCACCGCCGTGGGCTGGTTCCTCACCAAACACGCCGTCACCGTCCTCACCGCCGCGCCACCGCGCACGCCCTTCCGGTACGCCGACGTGCAGGCCGAGGTGGACGCCACGCCCCGCCGCCGGCTCGCCGACGGGCACCGGGGCGAGGCCACCGTGGAGTCCTGGACCGCCACCTACGACCGCGACGGCGGGCCGTCCGCCGCGTACGCGAGCTGCCTGCTGCCCGACGGCGCCCGCGCCATCGCCGGCAGCACCGACCCCGACACCGTCACCGCCGTGGCGCAGGCCGACCCGATCGGCGCGCGGGTACGCCTCGACGGCGACGGCGCCTTCACCATCTGACCCGCCCCGGCGCCCAGTGCCGGGTGAGGAGTGGACGACGTGGACAGTGACCGCACGCCCCGGGTGGCGATCATCGGATCCGGCTTCGGCGGGGTGGCGGCCGCCGCCGCGCTGCTGCGGGCCGGCTTCGACGACATCGTGCTGCTGGAGAAGGCCGACGGGACCGGCGGGGTGTGGCGGGACAACAGCTACCCCGGGTGCGCCTGCGACATCCCGGCGCCGCTGTACTCGTACTCCTTCGCGCTCAACCCGGACTGGTCGCGACGCTTCCCGTCACATGCGGAGATCCTCGGCTACCTGCGTCGCTGCGCCGACGACCTGGGCCTGACCGGCCGGGTCCGGCTGCGTACCGAGGTCACCGACGCCACCTGGGACGAGGCCGGCTCCTGCTGGCGGTTGCGCACCGCCACCGGCGAGGAGTTGGTGGCCGACGTGCTGATCCCGGCGGTCGGGCAGCTCTCCCGTCCGGTGGTGCCGGCGCTGCCCGGCGCGGCGCGCTTCCGCGGGCCGGCCATGCACACCGCCCGTTGGGACCCGACGGTACGTGTCGACGGCGTTCGGGTCGCGGTGGTCGGCACCGGCGCCAGTGCGATCCAACTCGTCCCGGCGATCGCCGGTCGCGCCGCCCACGTCACCGTCTTCCAGCGCACCGCCCCGTGGACCCTGCCCAAACCGGACCGTCGCTACGGGTCGCTGCGCCGCCTCGCGTACCGGCGGTGGCCGTGGCTGATGCGCCTGCCCCGGGCCGGCGTCTGGGCGATGACCGTGGTGACCGGCCTCGCCGTCACCGGCAACCGGGCCGCCGGCGCCCTGCTGCGCGCGCTGTCCACCGCGCAGCGCCACTGGCAGGTCCGCGACCCCGACCTGCGGGCCCGGGTCACCCCGGACGAACCGATGGGCTGCAAGCGGGTGCTGTTCACCAGCGACTGGCTGCCCACCCTGGCCCGACCCGACGTCGACCTGGTCACCGAGAAGATCGTCGAGGTCACCGCGGACGGCCTCCGCACCGCCGACGGCGTCACGCACCCGTGCGACGTGCTGGTCTACGGCACCGGCTTCGCCGCCACCGACCTCCTCACCCCGATCCGGGTCACCGGCCGCGCCGGCCGCCGCCTCGACGAGGTGTGGCACGACGGCGCCCACGCCTACCTCGGCATGGCCGTGCCCGGCTTCCCGAATCTCTTCCTCATGTACGGCCCGAACACCAACACCGGCAACACCTCGGTCGTCTACTTCCACGAGGCCCAGGCTCGCTACATCGCCCAGGCGGTGCGCATGATCGCCGCCGGCGGGCCACCGTTGGACGTGCGCGCGGACGTGGCGGCCGCCCATGACGCGGACCTGCAACGCCGGCTCGCCGGCAGCGTCTGGACCGCATGTCAGAGCTGGTACCGCACCCCCGGCGGCCGGGTCGTCACCAACTGGCCCGGTATGGCGGGGGAGTACCGGCGCGCCACGGCACGGCTCAGACCCGCCGACTACGGGCGGCCCGACACCTGAGCGCCCTGCGCGCCGCCCCGTCGGCCCGGCTCGCGGGTCCAGGGCGCCTTCCCCGGGCCCGCGAGCCGGCCGACAGACGTCGGCTACCGCCCGGCCCCGGCCGCCGCGAGCAGCCCGGCCACCGCGTCGACCGTGCCGGGGTGCGCGGCCAGCAGCGCGGCCACCTCCGAGGCGCCCGGCGGCGCCTCCACCGGCCGCCAGCCCGCGTCGCAGCCGAGCAGCGCCGCCACCGCGTCCACCGGCTCCGGGTGCGCGGCGAGCAGCGCGCCGACCGGCCCCGCCGCGACGCTCGGGGCAGCCGCCACCGCCGGCGCGGGAGCGATCCACGGCGGCACCCAGGCGTCCAGCGCCGGCAGGGTGCCGGGGAAGGTCCGCCCCGCCTCGCGGACCAGCAGCGGCACCAGCTCCGGGCCCTGGTCGCGCAGGGTGGTGATCAGCGTCGGCAACCAGGGCAGCAGCACCGGGTCGGGCAGCCGGGCGAACGCGGTGGACATCGTCTCCACCACGAACGGCGCCAGCGCCGGCACCGGCTCCAGGGCCTGCACGAACCCGGAGAGGTACTGCGGGAACGCCGGCACCACCAGCGGGTTGCCGAGCAGCTGCGCGCAGCGCTGCCGCAGTTCGGCCAGCGACAGCAGGCCGAGCTGGTGCCGGGCGGCCCAGAGCAGGGCCACCTTCGCCGGGGTCTCCGGATGCGACTGGGCGACGGCGAGTTCGAGCTGCGAGCGGTCGCAGCCCAGCGACAACGCCAGCCCCTCCATGCCGAACAGGAACCCCAACATCGCCCCGACCTGGCGTACGCCGGTCTCCTCGTCGACGACCGCGGTGGGCAGCAGGGTGCAGTAGTGCGCGTACCCGGTGGTGACGAACGCCCGGCACCAGGCCGGCAGCGCCCCGGACGTCCGGTGGTGGGCGAGCAGCCGGCGGATCCGGCGCAGCACCTCCGGGGCGTCGTCGACGGTGCGCTCGGCGGCCAGCAGCTCCACCGCCCGGGCACCGAGTTCGTCGACCAGACGGGGGCTGTCGAGCAGCCGGATCGCGTCCTCGACCGCCCCGAGGGCGATCGCCGCCGTTGCCCGGGGACCCCGGACCGCCCGGCGCAGCCGCTGCTCCAGCACCTGCTCGACGGTCACCCCCTCGTACCCCAGCTCGATCAGGGCACGCTGGTTACGGCCGAGCGCGAGATCCCAGCTCTCCTGGATCGACCGGTGCCCCAGCCGACGCTCGCCCATGATGGGACGGACCGCGTCCGGCGGCAGCAGGTGCCGCAGCATCCACAGCAGGTCGGAGCAGGGTGCCAGCGCCGGGTCGCCGTGCAGGTCCAGCAGCGCCCGCTGGACGGTCCGTTTCTCCAGGTCCAGCCCGAGCGGGGCCAGCCGGTCGAGGACGTCACGGGCCAACGGTGGCAGGGCGTCGTAGCCGACCTGGCCGACCCGGTCGCCGCCGAGCAGGATCTCGCAGAGCCGCCGGACGTCCCGCCGGCCGGGCACCACGTCCTTCTCGATGCAGGTGACAGCCGCGTCGGCGAAGTCGTACGGGGTGGGGCGGGCCCGGTTGCGCAGCCCGGCCAGCAGGATCGACGTCTCGAACACCGCGATCGCGTCGGCGGTGCTGGCCAGATAGCCGTTGCGGCGGGCCAGCCGCACGATGTCGACGCACCAGCCGCGCAGCTCCGCCTCGTCCAGACCGCCGGGGACGGGCGGCGCGGCCAGGAACCCGGAGAGCCGGTCGGTGACCGGGACGGCGGGGGAGGGACCGGACCCGGCCTTGCCGCGCCGGCTACGCCCGCCGCGCTGCCCGTCGAGGCGGAACGGCACCAGACCGGAGCGGGACACCGCCTTCGTCCACGCCGCGGCGGCGATGGAGACCGCGCCGGAGGCGAGGCCGAACTGCGCCTCGATCGCGGAGTGGCTGGACGGGATCAGCCCGTAGCGCCAGCGGGTGCCGGTGCGCCCGGTGATCTCGAAGGGCGGGGCGTCGGCGGCGAGCCCGAACTGCTCGACCCGGCTGGCGGCGTGGAAGGCCCCGCAGACGTAGAGACAGTCGGCCGGGTCGGCCCCGGAGGCGGCCAGGTGCTGCCGCATCCGCGTCCACATGTACCGCTCCCGGTCCTCGTCCCGGTCGGTCCGGTCCGACCCGGCCGGGCGCAGCCGCCGGAACAGGCTGCCGATGAGCACCATCACCTGCCGGTAGGTGTCGTGGTCGGCGTCGGCGAGGGGCTGCTCGACGTACTGGTCCCACCACTCCGACCAGTGCCGCACCTTGCCGTGGTGCAGCAGGTACGTCTCCAGCTCCGCGAAGCGGGGCCGTAGCTCACCGATCTCCACCCCGACCGCGTCGCCGTGCAGCGCGGCGTCCTCGTCGAGGGTCGGCGGTGGCTCGGCGTCACCGCCGTCGGCGGGGGTGTCGTCGCGGGGCGTCCACTGGAAGACGTGGTCGGTGGAGCGGTCGACCAACACCAGCTCGACCCCCGGGGTGTCCAGCGCGTACGCGATGGCCTGGTACTCGGCGGAGGCCTCGGTGACCGGCGCGACGACGCTGAGCGGGCCCCACTCGGCGGGGAAGCCCTCCAGTTCCGAGGCGAACGCCTGCACGGCCACCGGCAGGCGGCAGTTGCGCAGCTCGCCCAGCAGCGGCTGGAGGTCCTCGCAGAGCTCCAGGTAGATCACCTTGGGCTGTTTGGCCCGCAGCCGGCGCACCATGGCCAGCGCGGAGGCCGGCGAGTGGTGGCAGACCGGGAAGATCTCCAGCGGCTCACCGAGGGCGCGGTCGACGTCGTCGACCATGCCGGCGAGGATGCCGGCCACCGCGTCGGGGGAACCGCCGAAGGTGGCCGCCGCCTCGGCGAGCTGCTCACGCAGCGCCGCGAACGGGCCGGTGGGGACGGGTACGGTCATGACAGCGACGCGATCGCCTGGCGGCCGCCGTCGAGGAAGCCCTCCCAGCCGCCGCCGTCCTGCTTGGCCCGCGGCTCGACCACGCCGTGCAGGTACTTGTTGAGGATCGCCAGGTCCTCCGGGCTGCGCCGGGCCAGCGAGCCCATCAGCGACCCGGCGAGGGTCTCCGGGCGCAGCGTACGGTCGCCGAAGAACTGGCTGTGCAGGATCGCGTCCTCCAGCACACCGATCTGCTCGGCGGTGGACAGCGCCGACTCCAGCTTCTCGTCGTCGCTGGTCGCCGACGCGGCGGCGGCCCGCAGGTCGGCGAAGCTCTGCAGCAGGATGTCCAGCAGGGTCGGCGGCACGTCCAGCTCGATGGAGTGCCGGCGCAGCAGCTCCTCGGTGCGGAACCGGACGATCTCCGCCTCGCTGCGTTTGTTGGTCACCACCGGGATGCGGACGAAGTTGAACCGTCGCTTCAACGCCGACGACAGGTCGTTGACACCGCGGTCGCGGCTGTTCGCGGTGGCGATGACCGAGAATCCGGGCTTGGCGAACACGATGTTGTCGTCGTTGAGCTCGGGAATGGAGACGTACTTCTCCGACAGGATCGAGATCAGCGCGTCCTGCACGTCGCTGGTGGAGCGGGTCAGCTCCTCGAAGCGGCCGATGACGCCCTGCTCCATGGCGGTCATGATCGGCGAGGGGATCATCGACTCACGGGACTGCCCGCGGGCGATGACCATCGAGACGTTCCAGGAGTACTTGATGTGGTCCTCGGTGGTGCCGGCGGTGCCCTGCACCACCAGGGTGGAGTTGCGGCAGATCGCGGCTGACAGCAGCTCGGCCAGCCAGCTCTTGCCGGTGCCCGGGTCACCGATCAGCAGCAGGCCCCGGTCGGAGGCCAGCGTGACGATGCTCCGTTCGACGAAGCTGCGATCGCCGAACCACTTCTGCGCGATCTCCCGGTCCAGGCCGTCGGCCCGCTCGGAACCCAGGACGAACAGCCGCACCATGCGCGGGCTCAGCCGCCAGGAGAACGGCTTCGGCCCGGTGTCGACCGACTCCAGGTAGTCGAGCTCGGCGGCGTACTTGACCTCGGCGGGGGCACGCAACATCTCGGACATGTGGTGATGACTCCTAGGTGAGGAAGCTCTTGAGCTCGAAGACGAGTTTGCGGATGTGACCGGAGATGACCGGGGTGCCCAGGTCCTTGAAGCGCTGCCGGAACCACGGGTTCACGCTCTGCTGGCCGGAGCTGTTGACCGAGCCGACCGGGATGAACCGCACCCCGGAGCGGTGCACGGCCTCGATGCCGTCGAACAGGGGCTGGGACCGGTCGAACTCGTAGAAGTCCGAGATCCACACCATGACGGTGTTCCTCGGCTCGACGATCTTGGGTCGGGCGAGCGCCATCGCCACCGGGCCGTCGTTGCCCCCGCCCAGGTTGGTCCGCAGCAGCACCTCGAACGGGTCGTGCACCCACGGCGTCAGGTCCAGCGCCCGGGTGTCGTACGCGATGAGATGGACGTCCACCTTGGGCAGCCCTGCGAAGATCGACGCGAGGATGGTGCAGTTGACCATCGAGTCGACCATCGAACCGGACTGGTCGACCACCACGATCAGCCGTGACGGTGTGGTCCTGCGGGCGGTCTGCCGGTAGTAGAGCCGGTCGACGTAGAGCCGCTCGTCGTCCGGGCTCCAGTTGGTCAGGTTCTGCCAGATGGTGCGGTCCAGGTCGAGGTTGCGGAACACCCGCTTCGGCGGCACCGACCGGTCGATCGTCCCGACGCTGGTCTGCTCGACCTGCGTACGCAACACCTGGGCGACCTCGTCGACGAAGCGTCGGATCAGCGCCTTGGCGTTGGCCAGCGCCACCCCGGACAGGTTCGCCTTGTCCCGCAGCAACTGCTCGATCAGCGACATGCTCGGGGTCAGCCGGGCAGCCAGCGCCGGATCGGCCAGCACCTCGCGCAGGTGCATCCGGCGCACCAGGTCGCCCTCCAGCCCGGCGAGGGTGCCGCCCAGCCCGGCGCTCTGCCGGCGCAGCTCGCCCGGCGCCGCGCCGCACGCCTGCTCGAACCAGCCGGCGTCGGACTGCCAGCGGGCCAACTGCCCGGCGCTGACCGGCCCCGCGCCGGTGGCGAAGACGTTGAGCAGCAGCTTCGACACGAGCGCGGCCCGGCGTACCTCTTCCGCACCCGGCCGGTGCGCGCCGGCGGCTTCGGCCGTCGCCGGCTCGTGGTCCGCGCCGGCCACCTCGTCACCGGCCGCCGCAGCGCAGGCGTCGTCGGCATCGGTCTGCGAGACGGACGCGCCGTCGGCACCGGCCGCCGGGGCGGGCCCGGGGGCCGCCCCGGTCGGGAGTGGAGCCTCGTCGGTCGGGGCCAGCAGGCCGCGCAGCTCGTCGGCGAGCGCCGGGAAGCGCTGCACCACGGTGTCCACCGAGACGGTCGGGTCGAGCAGTGCCGCCGGCAGGCCGAGGTCGTCGACGACGGCCACGCTCGCCGACTCCAGGGTGGGCTGCTCGTCCGGGTCGAAGAGCCGGGCCAGCAGTCGCCAGTACAGCACCTGCCGTCGGTTGGCGTCGGCGAGGTCGTGGGTGGGGATCGACTCGGTCATCGGCGCAGCAACCGTCCCGCGCGTTCGCGCAGCACGGCCACGACGTCACCCGACCTGGCCTCGGCCTTGGCCACCTTCGGGTCGGTCACGCCGCACGCCCAGTCGCCGTTGTGGACCTCCACCACCTTGCGCTTGACGGTCGAGCGGACCGCGACCGGCTGCACCAGCCACCGTCCGGCGTCCCAGCGGGCCAGGCCGAGGCAGGCCGAGGAGCCGGCGACCAGCTCCGGGGTGACCGGTCCGCAGGACGGCAGACGGTCGACCGCCACGGCGATCCGCTGACCGTCCAGCTCCAGTTCGAGCCCGCCGTCGGTGTCGTGCACCGTGTAACCCTCCAGCAGCACCGGCTCGGCGAGCACGGCCGGGTGCCGGTCCAGCGGCGGTGCGGCCGAGGCCACGGCGGCGGGCAGCAGGACCCGCGCGGTGGCGAACGGGTCGGCCGGCTCGCCGGGGCGTACCGCGTCGTCGTGCCAGAGCAGGTCCGCACCGTGCAGCGGCAGGTCGTCGACGGTCACGGCGCGCCGCTCGGCCAGCGCGGTCAGCAGGACGGGGTGGGCGTGCAGCAGCTGCCACAGCGCCGGGCCGGAGATCGTGTCGACCTTCGCGGCGCTCACCGCGGTACGCACCAGCCGGGCCGGGCTCCCGTCGGTCGGTTCGAGGACGGCGTGCAGCTGGACCTGCACCGCCGTGTCGTGTTCGTGCACGTCCACCGCGAGCGGCAGCAGCCGGCCGGAGACCGGCTCGACCGCTCCCGGGGTGACCGGCCCGGCCTGGGCCAGCAGCATCCCCCGGCTCCACAGGTCCGCCCAGCGGCGGCTCGGCACCTGCGGCATCGTCGCGACCGGAACGCAGGCCCGCAGCTCGGCCGCCAGGCCGTCGAGCAGCACCGCCAGCCGGCGTGTGCCCAGCGTGGCCAGGGCGGACTCGATCGGGGCGTCGGCGGCGGCGAGCAACTCGTGGTCGACGCCGCGCCATCCGGTCACCGCCAGCTCGTGCAGCCAGGCCCGCGCGCCCGCCGGATCGGCCGTCACCTCGGTCGGCCCGGTCGCCGTCGCGGGCGTCCACGGCCGGCGCTCGCGCCCCAGCGCGGCGTCGAGTCGGGCCAGCAGGGCGTCGTGGGCGGCGCCGAACAGCGCCGTGCGCGCCCCGGCGAGCACGGCGAGGTGCTCCTCGGCGACGGAGCCGGCGGTCACCTTACCCACCGCCTCGGCCACCCGGTCGGCCAGCGGGGTGGCCGCGACCGCCCCGGCGAGGGCGGCCAGGGCCGCCGCGTCGGTCTCGCCCACCCGGGCCAGACCGCGGGTCAGAGCGTCGTCGAAACCGGCGGCGACGTCGAGCGCGTCGGCCAGCCCGGCCGGGTCGCCGTCGTGCAGCGCGGTGAGGTGGGTGCCCAGCATCAGCGACCCGCCCCGGTCGCCGGGAACCAGTGCAGCTCGGGTGTCGGGGTGGTGCCGCCGGGCAGTTCCAGGTAGGCCAGGTGGCGCAGGAACCGGCTGAACACCACCGCGGCGGAGGTCGGCTCGTGCCGGGCGTCCAACCGGCTCATCAGCTGTGCGCCGGTCTGCACCTCGTCGTCGGCCTCGACCCGCAGGTAGCGGACGACCCGGTCGACGCCGTACTGGAGCACCGCCTCGTCGGCCAGCGCGTGCAGGTGCTTGCAGGGGGTGCCCCGCAGGCCGCCGCAGGGCCGGTTGTTGTTGGTGCTGCAGTGGTAGGCGTGGGTGCCGGAGGTGACCGACGAGACGTACACCCGCTCGATGTCCGACCCGCTGGACACCACGCCCTGAAGCCGCCCGTCGGCCAGTTCCACGAAGGGCACCTTGGCCAGTTTGCGGGGCCGGGCGGGCGGCACCACCCGCACCGCGCTGCGCCGCTGGGCGGCCCCGTCCACGTCCGTCACTTCCGACCTCCCCTGCCCGCCGGAAGACCGGCGACGCCCATGGTGAAGCGGCCGTCGGATCGTGCCGACGCCGCCGTGACGACATGGATCATGGACCACGGGTACGACACGAATCCACGTCGGACGCGCGGCGGCCCGGCCGGCGTCGCCGACCGGGCCGGGTTCGGGCAGCCAGCTCAGCGGAAAGCTGCTGGCCGCTCGGCGGTTCCGGGGCAGTCACTGGCTGTCCGCCGACGAGGTGGCCCGGGTCCACGGCCCGTAGTTGGCCGCTCCCGCGCCGGTCGCGCCGTCATACGGCCTGCCTTTTGCCGCGGGTATGCGCCGAGGAGTCACCGCGCCGTCGGGCCGGGGCAGCCGGCGGAAAACCCGCCGTGGCCGCGGCGCCGGCCGTCACCGGTACGAGCCGCACGGTGCCGTCGACGACCCGGACGTACCGGTCGGGAGGGTGACCGAGCCGATCGACTCGGACCGCTGTTCATGTGAGCGCGAACAGGACCCGGGAGAATTGTCGAGCCATGCCGCGCGGTCGATCTCGCGATGACGGGAGCATGGCGTCGGGAGTCCGGTGGTCTGTCCGGAGAGAGGGCCGTCGAGCCGGTGGTTCCCAGGTTGACTCCTGCGGTTGGCTCTGCCGTCGGATCGGTCGAGGTGAGAGCCGCCGCCCCCGTCCGGCGGGCCCACTTCCGCCTGCTGCGGGTGGGCGAGAGTTCTGAGGGCGGTTTCGGAAGACACCTTGACGACAGCGATGTGAGCGCTAACACTGTGCGCAGCAGGTCACGGGAGGATGGGCATGGACGAAGCTGCAGGACCGGACGACCGGTACGTCGTCGGCGTCGACTTCGGCACGTTGTCGGGGCGGGCACTGGTGGTGCGGGTCGCCGACGGCGCCGAGGTGGGCACCGCGGTGCACGAGTACCGACACGCGGTCATGGACACCGCGCTCACCGCCGCCGACGGTCGGCGACTGCCGGCGGACTGGGCGCTGCAGGACCCCGACGACTACCGCGACGTGCTCCGGCAGGCGGTGCCCGCGGCCCTCGCCGCCGCCGGCGTCGACCCGGCGCGGGTGATCGGCGTCGGCATCGACTTCACCGCCTGCACGGTGCTGCCCACCCTGGCCGACGGCACCCCGCTGTGCGAGGTGCCCGAGCTGCGCACCCGGCCGCACGCCTGGGCGAAGCTGTGGAAGCACCACGCCGCCCAACGCCAGGCCGACCGGATCAACGCCCTCGCCCACGAGCGCGGCGAACCCTGGATCGGCCGCTACGGCGGGAAGATCTCCGCCGAGTGGCAGTACGCCAAGGCCCTGCAACTACTGGAGGAGGACCCGGAGCTCTACGCCCGCGCCGAGCGGTGGATCGAGGCCGCCGACTGGATCGTCTGGCAGCTCTGCGGCGCCGAGACCCGCAACGTGTGCACCGCCGGCTACAAGGGAATCCGTCAGGACGGCCGCTACCCGGCCCGGGACTACCTCGCCGCCCTGCACCCGGGCTTCGCCGACTTCGTCGCCAAGCTCGACGGCCGGCTCGCGCCGCTGGGCGCCCGGGCCGGCGGGCTCACCGCGCAGGCCGCCGCCTGGACCGGCCTGCCCGAGGGCGTCGCGGTCGCGGTGGGCAACGTGGACGCCCACGTCACCGCCGCCGCCGCCCAGGCCCTCGACCCGGGCCGGCTGGTCGCCATCATGGGCACCTCCACCTGCCACGTCGTCAACGGCGCCCGGCTGGCCGAGGTCGCCGGCATGTGCGGCGTGGTCGACGGCGGGATCAGCGCCGGCTCCTGGGGCTACGAGGCCGGCCAGAGCGGGGTCGGCGACATCTTCGGCTGGTACGTCGAGCACGCCGCGCCCGCCGGCTGGGCCTCGCACGAGGCGCTGAGCGCGGCCGCGGCCGCCCAGCCCGTCGGCGCGCACGGCCTGATCGCGCTCGACTGGTGGAACGGCAACCGCTCCCTGCTGGTCAACCACGACCTCAGCGGCGTCCTCGTCGGGCTCACCCTGGCCACCCGCCCCCCGGACGTCTACCGCGCGCTGCTGGAGTCCACCGCGTACGGCACCCGGATGATCATCGAGGCGTTCGCCGACGCGGGAGTGCCGGTCGACGAGGTGATCGTCGCCGGTGGGCTGACCGCCAACACGCTGCTGATGCAGATCTACGCCGACGTCACCCGGCGTCCGCTGGGCATCATCGGCTCCGCGCAGGGCCCGGCGCTGGGCTCGGCGATCCACGCGGCGGTGGCCGCCGGCGCGTACCCCGACGTGCCGGCCGCCTCGGCGGCGATGGGCCGGGTGGACCGGGACGTGTACCGGCCCGACCCGGAGCGTGCCCGCGCCTACGACGCCCTGTACGCCGAGTACCGCCGCCTGCACGACCACTTCGGCCGTGGCGGCGACGACACGCTGCTGCGCCTGCGGGCCATCCGCAACGCCGCCCGACAGGCGGCCGACCCGACCCCGGCCGCGCCGGCCGCGGCACCCCTGGAGGTGATGGCATGAGCGTCGAACTGCCCGCCGAGGTGACCCGGCTGCGGGAGACCGTGGCGAGCCTGCACGCCGAACTGGTCCGCTACCAACTGGTGGCCTGGACGGCCGGGAACGTCTCCGCCCGGGTGCCCGGACGGGACCTGATGGTCATCAAGCCCAGCGGGGTGTCCTACGACGACCTGAGCCCGGAGAACATGATCGTCTGCGACCTCGACGGCGTGGTGGTCGACGGCGACCTCTCGCCGTCCAGCGACACCGCCGCGCACGCCTACGTCTACCGGGCGATGCCCGAGGTGGGCGGCGTGGTGCACACCCACAGCGGGTACGCCACCGCCTGGGCGGCGCGCGGCGAGCCCGTCCCGTGCCACCTGACCGCCCAGGCCGACGAGTTCGGCGGCGAGATCCCGGTCGGTCCCTTCGCCCTGATCGGCGGCGACGACATCGGCAAGGGGATCGTGGCGACCCTGTCCGGGCACCGCTCGCCGGCGGTGCTGATGCGCAACCACGGTGTCTTCACCATCGGCCCCGACGCCCGGGCGGCGGTGAAGGCGGCGGTGATGTGCGAGGACGTGGCCCGTACCGCGCACCTGACCCGGGCGCTCGGCACGCCGGTGCCGATGGCCCGCGCCGACATCGACTCGCTCTACGACCGCTACCAGAACGTCTACGGCCAGCCGGGTACGCGTTCCACCGCCCGGTGACCCGCCCGTGTCCCGGCCGGACCCGCCCCCGCAGACCGGCCGGCCGATCGCACCACCGCACCACCCACCCGGCCCGGCGCCGTCCGACGTGCCGTGCCGACCGGCCGGGTGGCACCCCCACCTCACCCCCGAAGGAGTCACCGACATGGTGCACATCCGTACCACCATCACCCGTCGTGGGCTCGGCGCCCTGCTCGCCGCCGGCCTGCTGGCGACCGGCCTGTCCGGCTGCGGCAACAGCGACACCGGCGGTGACGCCGGCGGCACCGACAAGATCGTCCTCGGGTTCTCCCAGGTCGGCGCGGAGAGCGGCTGGCGTACCGCGAACACCAATTCGATCAAGGAAGCCGCCGGGGCGGCCGGCATCGAGCTGAAGTTCGACGACGCCCAGCAGAAGCAGGAGAACCAGATCAAGGCGATCCGCAACTTCATCCAGCAGAAGGTGGACGTGATCGCCTTCTCGCCCGTGGTGGAGTCCGGCTGGGACACCGTGCTCAAGGAGGCCAGGGACGCCAAGATCCCGGTGATCCTCACCGACCGCAGCGTCGACTCCGCCGACAAGACCCTCTACCAGACGTTCATCGGCTCGGACTTCGTCAAGGAGGGCCGCCTGTCCGGTGAGTGGCTGGTCGAGCAGACCAGGTCCGCCACCGGGCCGGTGAACATCGTCGAGCTGCAGGGCACCACCGGCTCGGCCCCGGCGAACGACCGTAGGAAGGGCTTCGCCGAGGCGATCGCGGCCAACCCCAACCTCAAGGTCGTCGCGTCGCAGAGCGGTGACTTCACCCGGGCCGGCGGCAAGCAGGTCATGGAGCAGTTCCTCAAGGCCAACCCGAAGATCGACGTGCTCTTCGCGCACAACGACGACATGGGCCTCGGCGCGCTGGAGGCGATCACCGCGGCCGGCAAGGTGCCCGGCAAGGACATCACCATCATCACCATCGACGCGGTCAAGGACGGCATGCAGGCCCTGGCCGACGGCAAGTTCAACTTCATCGCCGAGTGCAGCCCGCTGCTCGGGCCCCAGCTGATGGACCTGGTGAAGAAGGTGCACGCCGGCGAGTCGGTGCCCACCCGGGTGGAGACCGAGGAGACCACGTTCACCGTCGAGCAGGCCAAGGCCGCGCTGCCGACGCGCAAGTACTGACCCTCCGGACCCGGGCGACGACCCGGCGTCCGCTCGCGACGAATCCTCGCCGTGACGGCGGCGGGCCGGCGGTGTCCCGGGACACCGCCGGCCCGGCCACCTCCCCGCGCCCGCACACCGACGGACCGGGACCGCCCCGCGCGGTCGCGCCCGCCCGGTACCGCCGAGAACCACGAAAGGTCTGGTGGGATGTCGCAGAGGCATCCGGTCCTGACGATGACCGCGATCAGCAAGCTCTTCCCGGGCGTACGCGCCCTCGACGGTGTCGACTTCCGCCTGTTCCCCGGTGAGGTCCACGCCCTGATGGGCGAGAACGGCGCCGGCAAGTCCACCCTGATCAAGGTGCTGACCGGCGTGTACGACACCGACGCCGGGACCGTCACCCTCGACGGCGCGCAGGTCTCCTTCGCCGGCCCGATGCAGGCCACCGCGGCGGGCGTGAGCACCGTCTACCAGGAGGTCAACCTCTGCCCGAACCTGTCCGTGGCGGAGAACATCTTCATCGGCCGGGAGCCGCGCCGCCTCGGCGTGGTCGACTGGCGCGAGACCCGCCGGCGGGCGCAGGCCCTGCTGGCCCGTCTCGACCTGCACATCGACGTCACCGAACTGCTCGGCAGCTACTCGCTCGCGGTGCAGCAGATGGTGGCCATCGCCCGCGCCGTCGACGTGCGGGCGCGGGTGCTGATCCTCGACGAGCCCACTTCCAGCCTGGACGCCGACGAGGTCGCCCAACTGCTGCGGGTCATGCGGCAGTTGCGCGACGAGGGCATCGCGATCCTCTTCGTCACCCACTTCCTCGACCAGGTGTACGCCATCGCCGACCGGATCACGGTGCTGCGCAACGGTCGCCTGGTCGGCGAGTACCTGACCGCCGACCTGCCGCAGATCGCCCTCGTCGAGAAGATGATCGGCAAGGAGTTGGACGCGCTGGAGCGCCTGGACTCCGAGGCCGGCCGTGACCCGGCGGCCGTCGCCGCCGGCAAAGCGCTGGTCGAGGCCGACGGGCTCGGCCGTGCCGGCTCGGTGGCGCCGTTCAGCCTCACCATCCACCAGGGTGAGGTCGTCGGCCTGGCCGGGCTGCTCGGCTCGGGGCGTACCGAGGTCGCCCGGTTGCTCTTCGGCGCGGACCGCGCGGACCGGGGCCGGCTCACCGTGGCCGGGCGGCCGGCAGCCGTGCGGACGCCGGTGGCGGCGATCGAACGGGACATCGCCTTCTGCTCGGAGAACCGCCGCACCGAAGGGCTGGTCGGTGAGCTGACGGTGCGGGAGAACATCATCCTGGCGATGCAGGCGGCGCGGGGCTGGCTGCGCCCGGTGCCCCGACGCCGGCAGGACGAGCTGGTCCAGCGCTGGATCGAGGCGCTGAGCATCCGCCCGGCCGACCCGGACATGCCGGTGCGCAACCTCTCCGGCGGCAACCAGCAGAAGGTGCTGCTCGCCCGCTGGCTGATCACCGAGCCGCGGCTGCTGATCCTGGACGAGCCGACCCGGGGCATCGACATCGGCGCGAAGACCGAGATCCAGCGCCTGGTGGCCGAGCTCTCCGACGGCGGCATGGCGGTGCTGTTCATCTCCGCCGAGCTGGAGGAGGTGCTGCGGCTCAGCCACACGGTGGCCGTGATGCGCGACCGGCAGATGGTCGCCCAGCTGGCCAACGACGACTCGCTCGACGCCGACCGCGTCATGCGGGCCATCGCCAGCGGCGCGCAGCAGGAAGGGCTGGAGAAGGCATGAGCACCGTGCGGACCCGTGTCACGACGATCACCGGCCACCGGCTGTTCTGGCCGCTGGTGGTGCTGCTGGTGCTGCTGGCGGCGAACACCGTCCACCGGCCGAGCTTCCTGTCGGTCGAGCTGAAGAACGGCCACCTGTACGGCAGCCTGATCGACATCGTCCGGCTCAGCGCCCCGCTGATCCTGGTGGCCCTGGGCATGTCCCTGGTGATCGCCACCGGCGGCATCGACCTGTCGGTGGGCAGCGTCGTCGCGGTCAGCGGGGCGGTGGCCTGCCTGTACATCAGCGAGCAGCCCGACCAGGACAGCCTGGGCGGCGTGCTGACCGCGCTGGCCCTCGCCTTCGGCATCGCCCTGCTGCTCGGTGCCTGGAACGGGGTCCTGGTCGCCGTCATCGGCATCCAGCCGATCATCGCCACGCTGATCCTGATGGTCGCCGGGCGTGGTCTGGCCCAGCTGATCACCTCCGGGCAGATCATCACCGTCAACAGCGGGCCGTACCGGACGATCGGGGTGGGGCACCTGCTCACCCTGCCGTTCGCGATCGTCGTCGCCCTGGCGGTGACCCTGGTCGTGGCGGTGCTGACCCGGCGTACCGCCCTCGGCATGATCATCGAGGCGGTCGGCGGCAACGCCGAGGCGAGCCGACTCGCGGGCGTCCGCTCCCGCCGGATCACCTTCCTCGTGTACGTGGTCAGCGCTGCCTGCGCGGCCGTCGCCGGCTTCATGATGACCGCGAACGTCTCCAGCGCCGACGGCAACGCCGCCGGTCTCTGGGTGGAACTCGACGCGATCCTGGCCGTGGTCATCGGCGGTACGTCGCTGGCCGGCGGCCGGTTCTTCCTCAGCGGCACCATCGTCGGCGCGCTGATCATCCAGACCCTGACCACCTCCGTGTACGCCATGGACATCGACCCGCAGACGGCCCTGCTGTTCAAGGCGGTGGTGGTGATCGCGGTCTGCC
The DNA here is from genome assembly GCF_900090245.1 of Micromonospora halophytica. Lineage (GTDB taxonomy): Bacteria > Actinomycetota > Actinomycetes > Mycobacteriales > Micromonosporaceae > Micromonospora > Micromonospora halophytica. The sequence continues at coordinate 91,180 of NZ_FMDN01000009.1, read as the reverse complement.
TCATCCAGGCCCCGGCGTTCCGCGCCCGCCTCCGACGCCGGCGCCCGTCCACGGTGGCCCCGGCGCCCGCCGCCGAGAAGCAGAAGGAGCAGGTTCCGGCATGACCACGACACCACTGGCCGCGCGCGCGGAGCGCGCATGGTGGCGGGTGCCGCAACGGCACGTGCCGGTGCTGGCCACCCTCGCCCTGCTGCTCGTCATGTACGGCGTCGGCGTCTCGCAGTACCGCGCCTTCTCCAACGTCCAGGTCGTCTTCAACATCTTCATCGACAACGGCTTCCTGCTCGTCGTCGCGGTCGGCATGACCTTCGTGATCCTCACCGGCGGCATCGACCTGTCGGTCGGCTCGGTCGTGGCGATGACCGCGATGGTGTCGGCGTCCCTGCTGCGCGACGGGCTGCACCCCGCTCTGGTGCTGCTGATCGCGCTGCTGATCGGCCCGACCCTCGGGTTCGCGATGGGCTGCGTCATCCACTTCTTCGACATCCAGCCGTTCATCGTCACCCTGGCCGGGATGTTCTTCGCCCGGGGCATGTGCACCTGGATCAGCTCGACCTCCGTCCCGATCGCCGACGGGTTCTGGACCTCGGTGGCGCAGGCGCGCATCCGCGTCGGCGAGAACTTCGTGACCGTCAGTGTCCTGATCGCCCTGGCCGTGGTCGCGGTGGCCGCGTTCACGCTCGCCTACACCCGGCTGGGCCGCAACGTGTACGCCATCGGCGGCAACCAGCAGTCGGCGCTGCTGATGGGCCTGCCGGTCGGGCGGACCAGGATCGCCGTCTACACGATCAGTGGGCTCTGCTCGGCCGTTGGCGGCATCCTGCTGTCCTTCTACACCCTCTCCGGCGCCCCGCTGATCGCCGTCGGCATGGAGTTGGACGTCATCGCCGCGGTCGTCATCGGCGGCACCCTGCTCACCGGTGGCTCCGGCTACGTCTTCGGCACCGTGCTGGGCGTGCTGGTCCTCGGCGTGATCCAGACCCTGATCACCTTCGACGGCACCCTCAGCTCCTGGTGGACCAAGATCGTCATCGGTGGCCTGCTGTTCGCGTTCATCCTGCTCCAACGCCTCGTCGGCATCCGCACCAAGTGACCCCGACCAGTTCCACGGAAGGCACGCCCATGACCAGCACACCACCCGCCGCCGAGGTCTGGTTCCTCACCGGCAGCCAGGGCCTGTACGGCGAGAAGACCCTGCGCCAGGTGGCGGAGCAGTCCCGGCGGATCGCCGCGCTGCTCGACGCCGACCCCGCCATCCCCGCCCGGGTGGTCTGGAAGCCGGTGCTCACCTCCAGCACGGAGATCCTGGCGGTCTGCCGCGACGCCGCCGTGCAGGGGGCGGTCGGGGTGATCGCCTGGATGCACACGTTCTCCCCGGCGAAGATGTGGATCTCCGGGCTGGACGCGCTGCGTACCCCGCTGCTGCACCTGCACACCCAGGCCAACGTCGAGCTGCCCTGGTCCGAGATCGACATGGACTTCATGAACCTGAACCAGGCCGCCCACGGCGACCGCGAGTTCGGGTACGTGCAGACCCGGCTGGGGGTGGCCCGCAAGACGGTCGCCGGGCACGTCAGCAACCCGCAGGTCACCGCCCGCATCGCGGCGTGGATCCGGGCTGCCGTCGGGCACGCCGAACTGCGGTCGCTGCGGCTGGCCCGCTTCGGCGACAACATGCGCGACGTGGCGGTGACCGAGGGCGACAAGGTCGAGGCGGAGCTGCGCTTCGGCGTCTCCGTCAACACGTACGGGGTCAACGACCTGGTCCAGGCCGTCGACGCGGTGCCGGACACCCGGGTCGACGAACTGGTCAAGGAGTACGACGACGCCTACCGGCTCGTCGCCGAGCTGCGCCCCGACGGGGAGCGGCGCGACTGTCTGCGCTACGCCGCCCGGATCGAGGCGGGGCTGCGCGACTTCCTCGACGCCGGTGGCTTCCGGGCCTTCACCACCAACTTCGAGGACCTCGGGGGGCTGCGCCAGCTGCCCGGCATCGCGGTGCAGCGGCTGATGGCCGACGGGTACGGCTTCGGCGGCGAGGGGGACTGGAAGACCTCCGTGCTGGTCCGCACGCTCAAGGCGATGTCGGTCGGCGCCACCGGTGGGACGTCGTTCATGGAGGACTACACCTACGACCTCACCCCCGGCCGGGAGCTGGTCCTCGGCGCGCACATGCTGGAGGTGTGCCCGAGCATCGCCGCGGCGGCGCCGAGCGTGGAGATCCATCCGTTGGGCATCGGTGGCCGCGAGGACCCGGTGCGGCTGGTGTTCGACGCCCGGCCCGGCCCGGCCGTGGTGCTGGGTCTGGCCGACATGGGGGAGCGGTTCCGGCTGGTCGCCAACGAGATCGACGTGGTCGCCCCGCCGCAGCCGTTGCCGAAGCTGCCGGTGGCCCGCGCGGTGTGGCGGCCCCGCCCGGACCTGCCCCGCTCGGCGGAGGCGTGGCTCACCGCCGGCGCCCCGCACCACACCGTGCTGTCCCAGGCCGTCGGCGTCGAGGAGCTGCACGACCTGGCCGACATGGTGGCCACCGAACTGGTCGTCATCGACGCGCAGACGACCACCCGCCGGCTCACCGACGAGCTGCGGTGGAACCAGGCCTACTACCGGCTGGCGCGTGGCTTCTGACCGGCGCGTACGCCGGGAGGGCGCCGGCCGGCGGGTCCCCACGGTGCCGGCGGGTCCCCCACGGTGCCGGCGGGTCCCCCACGGTGCCGGCGGGTCCCCCACGGTGCCGGCGGGTCCCCCACGGTGCCGGCGGGTCGGCTCGGCCGACGCCACCGGCGTGGCGTGCCGCACCGGACACGGCCATGGTCACGGGGGCCGACGATGAGCACGAGGGGGTCGCCATGGGCCGGCAGCCGGCCGCGCGGGCCGCGGTGATGAGCGACGTCGCGCGGCTCGCCGGTGTCTCGCACCAGACCGTGTCACGGGTGCTCAACAACCATCCGAGCGTCCGACAGGAGACCCGCGAGCGGGTGCTGCGCGCCGTGCACCAGCTCAACTACCGTCCCAACGCCCTGGCCCGCGGGTTGGCCGGACGGCGGTCCCGGGTCATCGGCGTGGTCAGCTTCGACACCATCCTCTACGGCCCGGCAGCCACCCTGCTGGGGGTCGAGCGGGCCGCCCGGGCGGCCGGCTACGGCATCAGCATCGTCGCGCTGGAGCAGCTCGACCGGGCCGGCATGACCTCGGCCATCGACGCGCTCACCGAGCAGTCGGTGGCCGGGGTGGTCATCATCGCGCCGATGATGACGGCGGCGGTCGCCGTGCACGGGCTGCCCACCGGGGTGCCCGCCGTGGTGGTCGAGTCCGGCGGGGGAGCGGGCGTGCTGCCCAGCATCTCCGTCGACCAGGTGACCGGAGCCCGGCGGGCCGTGGAGCACCTGCTGGCCCTGCGGCACGAGACGGTGTGGCACGTCGCCGGTCCACGGGACTGGCTGGAGGCCCGTGACCGCGTCGACGGCTGGCGACAGGCCCTCGAGGCGGCCGGCCGGCCCGCGCCGCCGGCCCTCGTCGGCGACTGGAGTCCCCGCTCCGGCTACGAGATCGGACTGTCCCTGGTGGACCGGCCCGACGTCACCGCCGTCTTCTGCGCCAACGACCACCAGGCGCTCGGCCTGCTGAGCGCGCTGCACCAGCGCGGCAGGCGGGTGCCGGACGACGTCAGCGTGGTCGGATTCGACGACATCCCGGAGGCCGGGTACCTGTCCCCGCCGTTGACCACCATCCGGCAGGACTTCGACGAGGTGGGCCGCCGGTGCGTCGCGACCCTGCTGGAACTGCTCGACGCCGACGGCCCGAGCCCCAGCGTCGCGCCGCCGCAGGTGCCGCCGACGCTCGTGGTCCGGGCGAGCAGCGGCACACGCAGGGGCTGATCCGGTCCGTCCCGACTGCTCCGGCCCGCCCCGACGCTGTCCTGGTCGCGGCCGGAAATTCGGTGTCGCAGCGTCGTACCCCACCGGCAGGATGCCGACGTGACACCACTGACCGTCATCCGCGGTGACGCGACCAGCCCCCAGGCCAAGGGGCCCAAGGTGCTCGCGCACCTCTGCAACGACGTGGGCGGCTGGGGGAAGGGCTTCGTGCTGGCGATCTCCCGCCGCTGGCCCGAGCCGGAACGCGACTACCGCGACTGGCACCGGCGTCGGGCGGGCAACGACTTCGGGCTCGGCGCGGTCCGCCTGGTCCGGGTCGGCGGGGACACCTGGGTCGCGAACATGGTCGGGCAACGGGGAACCAGAACGGGCAGCAACGGCCCACCGATCCGCTACGACGCCGTGGAGCGCTGCCTGACCACCCTCGCCGAGCAGGCGTGGAAACTGGGCGCGTCGGTGCACATGCCGCGCATCGGCTGCGGGCTCGCCGGCGGCACCTGGAGCCGGATCGAACCGATCATCACCCGTACGCTCTGCGCCCGCGACATCGCCGTCACGGTGTACGACCAGGGCTGACGGCCACGAACGGCGGTCCGTGCCGCCGAGCGGGCGGGACGGAGCCGGGCGACCGGAGCGTCTCCGCCCGCCCGGCGTCGTCCACGTCGAGCATGAGGCCGGCCCCGGTGAGCCGGAGCAGGCGGGTGAGGCAGGACCACCGTGGTCGCGGCCCCGCGGCCCCAGCTCAGGGACATGACGGGTGCGGCGCCTCGGCCCTCGCAGTACGACGGGCTGCTGCTCGACATCACGCCTGCGGGATCGCCGGACCTGGTGCACCGTCCCCGGTGCCGGTCTGGGCGCGTGTCCCGACCCGCGGCCGACGGTACCCGCACCCGATCCTCCTCACACATCCGCGCGCACGTCCCACCCGGTTCCGTCACCCCGCCCCCGCCCACCGGAACGAGCCGCCACACGCCCGACGGGTAGGGTTCGAGGTGCCGCGCCGCCTCGGCGAGAGGCCGCGCGGGGGCCGGTGTCCGACCCGCCAGGGGACGGCCGCCGCCGCCGGACCGCCGATGGCCCGGCGTGCCCGACGCCCGCCGCGTGTCCCTCCACCCTCCCGGAGGGACGCCCCGTCGTGAGGGGGCCGACCCATGGCGCAGACCCCGATCAACCCGCAGGACGCCCTTGCCGAACTCGGGCGGATCCGGCTCGACCGGGTCGGCGTCGACGACGTGCTGCGCTCCGTGGCCGACCTGGCCCGACGCAGCGTCCCGGGCGCGGCCGAGGTCTCGGTGACGCTTCTGCGGGGCGACACCCCGCACAGCGTGGCCTACACCGGCGACCTCGCGCTCTCCCTTGACGAGTGGCAGTACCGGCAGGGCCGGGGACCCTGCCTGGACGCCTCGGTCACCGGTGACGCGCTCTCCGTGCCCGACACCACGGCCGAGGACCGCTGGCCGGCCTGGGCCACCCGGGCCCGGCAGGTCGGCGTCGGCAGTTCGCTCTCGATCGGTCTACCCATCCAGGAGGCGGTCGTGGGCACCCTCAACGTCTACGGGAGCGCCCCGCGCGCCTTCGACCCGGAGGCGATGGAGCTGGCGAAGACCTTCGCCGCGTACGCGGCCGTGGCCCTGGCCAACGCCCACTCCTACGAGAACGCGACCACCCTGGCCGAGCAGATGCGCGCCGCGATGGAGAGCCGCGCGGTCATCGAGCAGGCCAAGGGAATCATCATGGGCGACCGGCGCTGCACCGCCGAGGAGGCGTTCGGCATCCTGGTGAAGCTCTCCCAGGACACCAACCGCAAGCTGCGTGACGTCGCCGAACTGCTCGTGGCGCGGGCCTCCGGCGACGCCGGTTGAGCCGGCCGTCAACCGTCCCGGCGGGCCCCTTGGCGCGGTGCCACCGCAGCCGTCGTGACCTGACGCACCAGCGCCTCCGCCACCTCCCGGACCTTGCGGTTGGAGTTCTGCGAGATCGTGGCCAGGATCCGGAACGCCTCGTCGGCCGTGCAGCGGCGTTGGCCCATGATGATTCCCTTGGCCTGCTCGATGACCGCGCGGCTGTGCATCGCCGCCTGCATCTGCTCGGCCAGGGTCGCGGCGTTCTCGTACAGGTGGGCGTTGGCCAGGGCCACGGCGGCGTGGTCGGCGAAGGTCTGCGCGGCCTCGGTCACCTCGTCGAACGCGCCCGGTTGCGCGCCGTAGACGTTGAGCGCCCCGACCACCGCCTCCTGGATGGGCAGGCCGATCGACATGGAACTGCCCGCGCCGGCCGCGTGCGCCAGCCGGGCCCACTCCGGCCAGCGGCTCTCCGCCGCCATGTCCGTCACGACCAGCACCGTGCCGGTGGTCGCCGCATCCAGGCAGGGTCCCCGGCCCTGCTCGTACTGCCACTGGTCCAGCCGTAGCGCCAGTTCCCCGGTGTGCGCCGCGGTGTGCGCCGCGCTGCCGTGCACCAGGGTCACCGACACCTCGGTGGCCCCCGGGATGCTGCCCCGGGTGAGTGCGACGATCCGGTCGAGGACGGCGTCGAGAGGCGTCTCGTCGTGGCGGATGGTGCCCAGCTGGATGAACGCCTCGGTGAGATCCAGGGGTGACTGCGGCATGGCGTCTGACGTCCTTGCGAACCGGCGCAATCGTTCCGGCGGGGCCGGGGCAGCGCGTGACGGATTCGGCCCGCACCGGCGACCGCGGAGGGCGGCCGCGAGGACGGACCGGGGACCAGCGCCGCTGCTTGACGCTCGCTCGCGACGCCCGTGGGCGTCGGCTACAGCGTCCCACTCTAACGTTCCCGCCCGGATGCGGTGACTGCGGCACCGCTCGCGCGCCGCACCGACGGTGGCGGCGTCGCGTCGCTGCGGTGATGATGATCGGGACGACGGCCGGAGGAGGCGACGGGGTGACGGTTCGGGTGCCGCGCGGTGGGCGCGTGCTCTTCATCGGCGACAGCATCACCGACGCCGGCCGGGATCGTGCCGACGGCGCCGACCTCGGCCAGGGGTACGCGATGATGGCCGCGGCCTGGTTCACCGCCCGGCATCCCGGGCACCGCGCCACCTTTCTCAACCGGGGGATCGGCGGCGACCGGGTGCGTGATCTGCGGGCCCGCTGGGACGCCGACTGTCTCTCCCTCGCCCCGCAGGTGGTGTCGGTGCTGATCGGCATCAACGACACCTGGCGGCGGTACGACCACGACGACCCGACCGGCGTCGAGGAGTTCGCCCGCGACTACCGTCACCTGCTGACGACGGCACGGGAACGGCTCGACGCGGCACTGGTGCTCGCGGAGCCGTTCCTCATCCCACGCGACGACGGGCAGCGGGCCTGGCGGGAGGACCTCGACCCGAAGGTCGAGGTGGTACGCCGGCTCGCCGCCGAGTTCGACGCGTCCCTGGTGGCGGTGGACGCGGCCTTCGCCGCCGCCGACACCGACGACCGGGTCTGGACCAGCGACGGCGTGCACCTGACCCCGTCCGGGCACGCGATGCTCGCCCGGCACTGGCTGCGTGTGGTCGTGCCCGCGACCGACTGACAGCGCGGCGTGCCGAGATCATCCGCGTCGTAGAGGCGGACGGGCCCGGTCCGGCGACCCGGCCCCGGTGGCCGGGTCGCCGGACGGGGTCACCGCGGCACCGGCCCGGTCAGCCGGTCGTTCCTCGCCCGCCGGGCCGGTCGGGTGGACGACCAGTGCCCGGCCCCGGTGTTGCGCCGCCCGGACGGAAACGGCGACAGTCGCCAGGTGGGGTGCACCAGCAGGCCGTTGCCGAGCGGGAACTCGCCCCGCTCCTGGTAGCCGTGCCGCAGGTGCAGGTCACGATGCGCGCCGGTCCAGGTCTCCGCGTAGGTCGGCAGGCCGAGGGTGTCCATCCACCGCTGGCTGCCGGCGAGGATCGCCTCCGCCCGGTCGGCGCGCCCGGGGCCGGACGGCACCGCCAGGAACGCGAGATGGTTGTGCGGCTGGACCGGACGATGCGTGGCCAGGGCGCGGTCGAGCAGGAGGAACCGGTCGACCTGCCCCTCGCAGGCGTCGGCGAGGCGCTGCTCGTACCGGACCGGCGCCGGGATCGGCCGGTAGTGGTGGAACCACACGGTGGCGGCGGTGCCGCCGGCGAGCAGGAACGCGTCGCCGAACAGCAGTGCGTGTTCCACCCAGAGGCGGGCCACGTCGGCCAGGACGTCGCGTCTGCGCCGCTCGTCGGGGACGAGCCAGGCGGCGACCACGGTGGAGGTGACGGTGGCGGTGACGAGTTCGACGATCAGGTCGACGTCGCGCCAGCGGGCGCGGATGACAGTTGGGGACGAAGTCACGGAAAGCTCCCTGGTCGGCGGGATGTGCTCATGGCGGGTGGCCGGTACGCCGGGTGACGTCCACCGGCGCGACGGCGACCGGGCGGGACGACGGCGTGGCGGCGGGTGCGGCGTGGCCGGCGGGACGATGCCTGGTCAGGGTCGGCCGGGCGGCGTTGACGTGCCTACCGGGCGACGCCGCCCGTGGGGCGGCCCTGCGGTCGGTGCCGGCGGAACCTGCTCAGGCGGGTCTGCTACCGGGGCGCGGTGAGCGGGAGGGCATGGCGTCCGGGCTGGTCGGACGGCAGCGTAGGCACCCTGTCGTGGGCGGCACCCAGGCCGCCAGCCCGGTGTCGGCCTCGCCGAGCTGGAGGCCGCCGGACGTGCCGGTGTGGCTCGGCGCGCCGGCCGGGGCCGGGTGGGCCGGACGGTACCGGTCCGGGGCCGGGCTGCGCAGGGCGGGTCGGGCGGCGTCGGAAGACCGGGTCGCCGCCGTGCGCCCGTACGGGTGAGTGTGCGCGACGCTGCTCGCCCCGGCCGTCGCCGTCTCGGACGGCCCGCTGCCCGCCGACGGTGCGGTGAGCGCGGTCGGTGCGGTGGGCTCGTCCGCCGGCGGGGCGGCCACCGGTGGCTCCCGGCCGGCGGACGAGCCCACCGGAGCCACCGGCCGCAGCAGCGGATCGAACGGCTTCAGCACGGGGTTCAGGAAGCCCCGTAGCGGTCTCGCCCCGCGGTTCACCGGGACGAGCACCGGTGCCAGCACACCGGAGACCGGCGTGATCACCGGCTGGAGAACTCCTGCCACCGGCCCGATCAGCCGGTCCCGCAGCGGCCCGGTCCCGGGTTCGAGGACATGTGCCGCGGGCGTGACGACCCGGTCGTGCAGTGGGCCGGCGACGGGTTCGAGGGTGTGTGCCGCGGGTGCGCTCAGCCGGTCGCGCAGGCGTGCGGTGGCCGGCGAGGGCACCGCCTGCGATGCCGGCGAGAGCCGTGCCCCGGCTTTCCGGTCCGTGCTTCGTGGCACGGCTCGTTCCGTCGGGGAGGCGGCCCCGCGCCGTTGCCCGGCGGCGTCGCCGGACGCCGGTCGGTGCCGGCGGACCGGTCCCGCGTCGGCCTGCTGTCGGGACGGTGTCGTGGTGTGCCGCTTGTCGGAGCCGCCGCCGGATCCTCCGGGCAGGGTCGGGGCGGCCGTGCCGGGTGACGTCGACGGGCCGCCGGGACGCCGCGCTGGCGGTGGGTCGGCGACGACGGGGGAGAGGGAGGAGCGGAGCAGGCCGGTCACGCCCTCGACGGGTCCCTCCACGAGGGTGGCCGGTGGGGAGTCGGCGGCGTACGCCGCGCCGGAGGTGGCCGTGTCGTAGCCGATCCACGCGCCGGCGACGGCACCGAGCAGCAGCCCGAGGCGCACCACGCCCCGCGCGAACCGCCCACTGCGTCGACCCATCGGTGCCGCCCCTCCCGACCTCGGTGCCCCCCGAGGTGCGACAGGAGAACTCTACCGAACGCGGCCGTTCGGTGACGTACCGCGCACGGGCGCGTCGCGGATCGTCCGGCGGGGATCGCCTCGGTCGGCCGCCGGCGGCCACGGGTCGTCCGGCCGCCGGCATCACCGTCACCTCCACCGGGGGCGGCGGTTGCGGGCAGCCGGACGGGTACCTGCCGGTTATGCCAGCCGGACGCTGTCGCCCTCGACGGTGACGCCCGCCGCGGGCAGCGGCTGCCGGGCCGGGCCACCCTTAACCGCGCCGTCGGCGATGTCGAAGGCGCTGTTGTGGCAGCGGCAGACGATGGCCCGCTCCCTGACCTCGCTGACCGTGCAGCCGGCGTGGGTGCACTTCGCGGAGAACGCCTTGATGGTGCCGGCCTCCGGCTGGGTCACCACGACGCCCTCGGCGGCGAAGACCCTCCCGCCGCCGATCGGGATGTCGGCGACCGTGGCCAGGGCGGCGGCCGCCCCGCCCGCCGGGGCCGCCGCCCGGCCGGACGCGGTGGGCGGGCCCCCCGCAGCGGGCGCGGCCGGGGCCGGCGGTGCGGCGGCCTCGCCGTAGGTCTGGCAGCCGGTCAGCAGCACACCGGCTCCCGCGGCGCCCGCGCAGGCTAGCGCCGCCCGCCGCGACGGGCGGTGCCGCTCGTCGACGTCACTCATCGGCGGACGTCTCCTCTCACGTGCCCACCCTGAAGGTGGTGAAGTACCACAGCGACGACGTCAGCCAGACACCCATCAGGACGGTGAAGACCACGCCGCCGACCACCGGCAGCACCCAGCCGGCCAGGCCCGGCCTGGGCAGGGCGAGCATCTTGGTGCTGAACGCGCCGAAGAAGAGGCAGCCGAGCAGCGAGTGGGTCAGCGTGCGCAGGTCGTGGTCGGCGAAGCCGAGCGCGTACAGGCAGTGCACCGCCACCGGCACGGTCAGCAGGAAGGCGATCCGGCCCGACCAGCGGTGCACGGTCCCCGCCCAGGACGGCGAGAAGTCGCCGAGGCGGCCCCACATGGCCAGCGCGGAGAGCAACTGGACCACGGCGAAGGCGGCGGCGCCGCTGCCCAGCCACACCTTCACCGCCTGCGGGCTGGAGAAGCCCGCGACGTTGACCGCGATCCCGGTCGGCGTGTGCATCCGGCCGTAGACGCCCATGGCGACCGCGACGGCGGCATCGACCAGCAACGGCACGACCAGCGGCGCCCGTGGCGCGGCCACCGGCAGGGGCGCGATCGGAACGGACGACGCCGGGCGCGACGGCGGCCCGGGCAGCACCTGCACGGCCACCGTCTCGTCGCCCTGACGGGTGTCCCCGATGGTCCTGCGACGACCGGCCATCACACACCGGCGCCCGGATCCGTCGCCACCGGCTCGGCCCGCACGGTCACGCCGTCCACGATGGTGGTGCCGAACGCGGGGTCCAGCGGCGGGGCCGACACGGGCTCGCCGTCGCGGGTGACCACGCCGATCTGGCTGCCGTCGGGCAGCAGGATCCAGCCGCCGTCCACTCCGTCCCGGCGCTGCTGGGCGGTGGCCCGGTACAGCACCGGCGCCGGCGTGGCGGTGGCCTTGGCGGTGAACGCCCACCGTCTGCCGTCGGCGACCAACTCGCCGGTGGCCCGGCCGTCGCCGAAGGTGCCGGTCAGCTTCGTGTCCTTCTTGCCGGTCAGGTCGAGCCGGCCGTCGGCTGCGGCGCCCCGCAGCCAGATCTCCAGCCGCTCGCCGTCGCAGACGTAGGCCACCGCCTCGCCGTCGCGGGCGGTGATCGCGATGGTGGCGCCGCCGTCGAGCCGGCCGGTCCAGTTCCCGGTGGCCTTCCTCCGCTCGGCTTCCGCCGCGGGCGGCGCCGGTGGCGGGCCGGTCGGCGTCCCGGGGCTGCCCCGCTGTTCGGAGGGCTGCGCGGGCGCGGACTGCCCACCGGGCGGGGCCGGTGGCGCCGGCACGGCGGACGCCTCGGCCGAGGCGGCGGGCGTCGGATCGGCCCCACGCGGCGCAGCCTGGGCGCTCATCGTGAACAGCACGGCGGCCATCCCGGCCCCGGTCAACAGGGTCAGCAACGGGGTGATGCGCTTCATCAGCAGCTCCCTTCATCCGGTCGTACGGTGACGGAGCCCCAGTCGTTCAATGTCGCGCAACATCCGTCGGCCGCGGGCGGGCCGGCGTCACCCCACCGGGCGGGTGCTGTGCCGGACGACCAGCGGGGTGGCCAGCTCGATCCGGCGACTGTCGAGCTCCTCGCCGTTCATCAGGGCGAGCAGCATCCGGGTGGCCATCGCGGCCATCTCGGTCAGCGGCTGCCGGACGGTGGTCAACGGCGGGATGGCCCAGCGGGCGCCGTCGACGTCGTCGAAGCCGACGACGCTCATGTCGTCGGGCACCCGGGCGCCGCGTTCGTAGAGGGCCTCGTACGCCCCCCAGGCGGTCTCGTCGGAGCAGGCGAAGATCGCGGTGGGGGGCCGGGACAGGTCGAGCAGGGCGTTGGTCTCCCGGTAGCCGGAGGGCGAGGTGAAGTCCCCGGCGCGCACGTACCCGGCGGGAATGCGCTGCCCGGCGGCGTTCATCGCGGCCCGGTAGCCGTCCACCCGGGCCCGGCTGCACGGCACGTCGGGCGGGCCGCCGATGACCGCGATCCGGCGGTGCCCGAGGCCGAGCAGGTGCTCGGTGGCGGCGAGACCGCCGGACCAGTTGGTGGCGCCGACGGACGGGATGTCGGGGGTCGGCTGCCCGGCCGGGTCGATGACGACCACCGGTATGCCGAGTTCGGCGAGCTGGTCGTGCTGGCTGGCCGACAGGTCCGACAGGACCAGCAGCACCCCGTCGCAGCGGCGGGCGGAGAGCTGCTCGATCCAGCGCCGGTCGGGGCGGCTGCGGTGTCGGCCGTGGGCGGCCGAGACGACCACGCCGAAGCCGGCGCGGTGGGCGTGCTCCTCGACCCCGTCGATGATCTGCATGGCCCACGGGCTGCCCAGGTCGCGCAGCACCAGGTCGATGAGGCCGGCCCCGCCGGTGGTGCGACCGGCGGTGCGGCCGGTGTAGCCGCGCTCGTCGAGCAGCGCCTGCACCCGTTGCCGGGTGGTGGCCGCCACGTCGGGCCGGCCGTTGAGGACCTTGGAGACGGTGGGCACCGACACGCCGGCGTCGCGGGCGATCTGCGCCAGCGTTGCGCGTTGGTTGTCCATGAACTCACTCCCGATGGATCGCCCGGTCAGGCCGGCAGCATACCCCGAAAGTTTCGACACTCGCGGACGACCTGGCCGTCGGCCGGCGCGGCGCTGGACTCGCGCCTTCGCCGCTGCTCAGGAGTACCCCGATGTGACCCGCAGCCGAAAATCTGACAGAAACTTTCGAGCGTCGTCGGGAACGCCGGCGCGACCCGTGCGCGTACGGACCCGGCTCAGCGCACCGGCACCGTGGCGGTGACCGTGGCCTGGTCGATCTCGCTGGTGCGGACCGTGAACCGGATTCGCCACTCACCGGCGACCGGGAACCGGACCTCCGCGCTGCCGTGGTTCGGCTCCGGTGTCTCGACCGGCACGCTGACCGGCTCGATCCCGGCCTCCGGCAGGGCCAGGCTCACCGTCCACTCGGCGACCGGCAGCGCTTCACCCCGGGACGTGTAGACGTAGGCGTGCAGCGAGTTCGGCGCGCCGAGCTTCACCGGGTAGACGTCGAACTGGAGCGTGTACAGGCCGGTGGTCAGGGTCTGGGCGACACCCTCGCGTGCCGCCCGGGCGGCCTCGGTGCCGGCGGTACGCCCCGGCGGGGTCTGCACCAGCGCGGCGGTCAGCGCCAGCACCACGGCGGTGGCGACGAGTTCGACCCCGGCCGCCCGGGCGACCACCCCCGGGCGGGCCGCCGCCGTACCGCGCCGGACCAGGCAGCGCTGCCCGGCGGCGACGGCGAGTACGACGGCGAGCAGCGCCGCCTTGCCGAGCAGCAGCCGCCCGTAGCCGGTGTCGACCAGCGTGCCGGGCCGACCCAGTTCGATCGTCGCCTGCCCGACCCCGGTGGCGACCAGCCAGCCGACCGCGATCGTGGCCCACCGGGACCAGACCGGCAGGATCCGCGCCAGCACCCGCTCGTGGGCGCCGCGCAGGAGGAATGCCACCAGGGTGAGCAGGCCGCCCAGCCAGACGCTCACCGCGGCGAGGTGGACGACGGCGACGGCGACGCTCACCGGCGGCAGCGGCGAGGCGACGGGATGCCCGGCCAGCGGCCAGGTGGCCAGCCCGGCCACCCCGACGCCCGCCAGCGACGCCCGCCGCCACCGCCCGGCCCGCCCGGCCACGACCGCCGGCAGCAGCGTGGCGGCGGCCCCGGTGACCGCCACCCGGACGGCGAGCACCACGCCGACGTCGCTGTCGCCGACCGCCGCCAGGTCCTCGCCGGTGAGGTCGCCGACCGGCACCCCCACCGTGTCCGCCGCCTGCCCGACCCAGGTGACGGCGGTCGCCGCGACCACCAGGGCGAGTCCGGCGTACGCGGTGACGGCCGCGCCCCGGCGCGACCGCCGGCGCGGTCACAGCGTGGCGGTGAGCAGGGTCGGGCCGACGACCAGCACCAGTCCCAGGTAACCGGCGTACTTCGCGACGGGCACCAGGATGCCGGCCGGTTGCGGGTCGGCCTCGTCGTCGGCCTGCGGCGGGCTCAGCGAGGGCGCTCCGGCGGAGTAGGTGAAGCTGCCTGCCACCGGGTGGCTGTCGGCGGAGATCACCCGGTAGCTCACCAGGTACGTCCCGAGTGGTCGCTCCGGCACCCGGACCGAGATCCGCATCGTCGCCCCCCGCACCGACGGCTCACCGGTGTGCACCCGCCGGCCGTCCGGGCCGAGAACCTGCACCCGGTCCGGGACGGGGGAGACCGGCTCGCTGAAGGTGACCACCACCTCCGACGGTGGGGACCCGAGCACCGCGTCGCGCACCGGGGCGGTGGCGACCAGCACGGCGTGGGCGGACGCCGGGGCCGCCGGGAGCAGCGGGACGCAGAGCAGGGCGAGCAGCAGCCCCAGGACGGCCGATCGGGTACGCACGCACTCTGGTTCGTACCTGGCGGCCGGAAGGTTCAACGGGGCGGCGGATTCCGTCGGCCGGGCGGCTGCCGTGGCGAGTCCGCGCCGAGGTGGTGGCGCAGGGCGAGCTGGAGGGTGAGCCGGGTGTCGGGGTCGTCGAGGGCGGCCCCGAACGCCGCACGCAGCTGACGCATCCGGTAGCGGACGGTCTGCGGGTGGGTGTGCAGCTCCTCGGCCACGGCGACCACCTGCCCCTGCCGGCGCAGCCAGCTGTGCAGCGTCTCGGTGAGGGTCCGCCGGGTGGCCGGCCGCAGACCGGCCAGCGGGGCGAGCCAGGCGTCGGTGAGGTGGTCGGCGAGGCCCGGCTCCCAGGCCAGGAGCAGGGTGAGCAGGTGCTCGTCGGTGGTGACGGGCGCGTCGGCGGGGAGCCGACCCTCCTGCCGCAGGGCCAGCGCCCGCCGCGAGATCCGGTACGACAGCCGGGCCCGGCCCAGCTCGACGGTGGGACCGAGGACCGCCCGTCGGCCGGCCAGCGCCCGTCGGGCCCGGTCGAGGCGTCCGGGGGCGCCCGGGTCGGGCAGGACGACGCGTACGGCGTCGTCGACGACGGTGGCGATCGCGCCCCCACCGATCGTGCGGGCCAGGTGCTCGGCGTCGACGCCGTCGACGCTGAGCACGGCGACGGTGCGCGGCAGCACCCAGCGGGCCGCGTCGACGGCGGCGTGCAGCGCGGCGTCGCCCGGGGGCTCCGGCTGGACGAGCAGGGTGATCAGGCGGCGTCGGGTGGTGGCCCAGTCCTGCGCGGCGTCGCGCTGCTCGTCGAGGAAGCCCTCCGCCGCCGCGCCGGCCAGGGCGTCGGCGTAGCCGAACAGCGCCCCGGCGATGACGTACAGGTCCGCCGGTGCGGTGCGCGGGCTGTGCGCCACCAGGAAGGCCCAGATGTCGCGCGCGCCGAGGGTGAGCACCGTACGCAGGGCGTCGACCCGGTGGCCCTCGCGGTACTCGGTGCGCCCGAGCGCGTGGAAGACGGCGCGGGTGGCGGTCAGGTCCCGGCCGGGGTCGGCGAGCGCGTCGACGAAGGAGTCCACCGCGGTCTGCACGCCGAGGGTCAGCCCTTGGCCCTGCCCGCCGGTGAGCGAGCGGCCCTGGGCCCGCATGGCGGCCCGGACGGTGCCGAGGATCCGCTCGTGCAGCGGGTCGCGGAGGCCGCGTACGTGCTCTCCGACGGCCGGCGCCACTCCGGCGAGGCCCGGCTCGATGTCGATGAGCGCGTCGGACACCGGCACTCCTTGTCATCCGGGTGACAAAACAGGGCGGGCATCTT
The DNA here is from genome assembly GCF_900090245.1 of Micromonospora halophytica. Taxonomy (GTDB): domain Bacteria; phylum Actinomycetota; class Actinomycetes; order Mycobacteriales; family Micromonosporaceae; genus Micromonospora; species Micromonospora halophytica. Next base: position 75,203 of record NZ_FMDN01000009.1, on the reverse strand, counting down.
GCGCGCCGAAGGCGATGATATTGGCAGCGTCGTACGTACCGTCGGGGGTGTGGATACCGATGTCATCGTGATCGGCGCCGGCCTGGCGGGCCTGGTCGCCGCCGCCGAGGCCGCCGACGCCGGCCGCCGGGTGCTGCTGCTGGACCAGGAGCCGGAGCAGAACCTCGGCGGGCAGGCGCACTGGTCGTTCGGCGGGCTCTTCCTGGTCGACTCACCCGAGCAGCGGCGGATGGGCATCCGCGACTCGGTCGAGCTGGCCTGGCAGGACTGGACGGGCAGTGCCGCCTTCGACCGGCCGGAGGACCACTGGCCCCGCCGGTGGGCCGAGGCGTACGTGCAGTTCGCGGCCGGGGAGAAGCGGGCCTGGCTGCGGGGGATGGGCCACCGGCTGTTCCCGGTGGTCGGCTGGGCCGAACGGGGTGGTGCGGCGGCGCACGGGCACGGCAACACCGTGCCCCGCTTCCACATCACCTGGGGCACCGGCCCCGGCCTGGTGGAGCCGTTCGTCCGGCGGGTCCGGCAGGCCGAGGCCGAGGGGCGGGTGCGGCTGCTGTTCCGGCACCGGGTGGACGAGCTGGTCACCACCGGCGGCGTCGTCACCGGCGTGCGCGGCGCGGTCCTGGCGCCCGACGACGCCCCGCGCGGGCAGCGCACGTCGCGGACCGTGGTGGGCGACTTCGCGTACGCGGCGCAGGCCGTGATCGTCACCTCCGGCGGCATCGGCGGCGACCACGACCTCGTCCGGCGGGCCTGGCCGCAGCGGCTGGGCACCCCGCCGACCCGGATGGTCGCCGGGGTGCCGGCGTACGTCGACGGGCGGATGCTCGCCATCACCGAGGCCGCCGGCGGGCAGGTCGTCAACCCGGACCGGATGTGGCACTACACCGAAGGGTTGCGCAACTGGGATCCGGTCTGGCCCCGGCACGGCATCCGCGTCCTGCCCGGCCCCTCGGCGCTCTGGCTCGACGCCACCGGCCGGCGGCTGCCGGCGCCGCTCTTCCCCGGCTTCGACACCCTGGCGACCCTGCGGCACCTGCGCGCCACCGGGTACGACTACAGCTGGTTCCTGCTCACCCAGAAGATCATCGAGAAGGAGTTCGCGCTGTCGGGCTCCGAGCAGAACCCGGACCTGACCGGCCGCAGCGTCCGCCAGGTCCTCGGCCGGGTCCGTCCCGGCGCGCCCGGCCCGGTGGAGGCGTTCAAGCGGCACGGCGCCGACTTCGTCGTCGCCGACGGCCTGCCCGAGCTGGTCGACGGGATGAACAGGCTGGCCGCCGAGACCGACGGGCCGCAGCTCGAGGCCGCCGAGCTGCGCCGCGTCGTCGAGGCGCGGGACCGGGAACTGGCCAACCCGTTCGGCAAGGACGCCCAGCTGCACGCGATCCGGGGCGCCCGCCGGTACCGGGGTGACCGGCTCATCCGGGTCGCCACCCCGCACCGGCTGCTCGACCCGGCGGCCGGCCCGCTGATCGCCGTGCAGCTGCACGTGCTCACCCGCAAGACCCTCGGTGGGCTGCAGACCGACCTGTCCGGCCGGGTGCTGCGGGCGGACGGCGAGCCGCTGGGCGGGGTGTACGCCGCCGGCGAGGTGGCCGGGTTCGGTGGCGGCGGGATGCACGGGTACAACGCCCTGGAGGGCACCTTCCTCGGCGGCTGCCTCTTCTCCGGTCGTACCGCCGGCCGGGCCGCAGCCGCCGCCGTCGGCTGAGCGCGCCGGCCGGAACAGCGCGGCGCCCCGTCCCGGGGTGGGACGGGGCGCCGCTGTGGTGGTGGGACGGGGTCAGCTGGTGGGGAAGTCGTCCGGGGTGCGGATCCGGTTGCGCATGAAGTTGCCGGACTCGGTGAGCACGGCGGTGCCGGCGTACGTGCTGCCGTTGCAGGTGCCCGGCTTGAAGGCGGCGCTGCCCTCGGCCTTGTCGGAGTACGTCCAGTTCGCGTAGCTGATCTTCAGCCGGTCCATCAGGTCAACCCAGGCGGTGCTGCTGGCCGTGTCGACGCCGCCGTCACCGGTGTACGACACCGTGCCGAACTCGGTGACGAACATCGGCAGCCGGGCGGCCGCCCGCTCCAGCTCGGCCCGGTAGTTGTCCTTGTGCGACGCGGCGTAGAAGTGGAACGCGTACATGACGTTGCCGGCGTTGACCGGGTTGTTGATCACCTCGGTGGCGTTGCCGCCCTCCGAGACGCCCAGCGAGGACCAGCCCCGGGTGCCGACGATGACGATGCCGTCCGGGTCGTTGGCGCGGATGACCGGGATGACCTGCTCGGCGTAGTTCTTGATGGTCTGCCAGCTGACGCCGTTGGGCTCGTTCGCGATCTCGTAGATCACGTTGTTCTTGTCGGCGTTGCGGGCGGCGACGTCGGCGAAGAAGGTCTTGGCCCGCTCCAGGTTGTACATCGGGTCACCGGGGGTCAGGGTGTGGAAGTCGATCAGCGCGTACATGCCGCGCTCGCTCGCCTCGTCCACCAGCGCGTTGACCCGGTTGGTGAAGGCCGTCGGGTTGGTCTCGTAGCCGTCCTCCTGCACGTACATCGCGATGCGCAGCAGGTCGGAGCGCCAGTCGGTGGCGAGCGCGTCCAGCGAGGCGTCGTTGTAGCACTGGGGGAACCACTGCAGGCCGTGCGTGCTCATGCCGCGTAGCTGGATCGGCCTGCCGTACTGGTTGCACAGGTTGACCCCGCAGACCCGCAGTTGTCCGTTGATCGCCACGGGGGTCTGCCCGGTGGTCGGCGGCGGCGTGGTGGGCGGCGGGGTGCTCGGCGGCGGCGTGGTGGTCGGGGGCGGGGTGGTGGGCGTGGTGCTGCCGGCGCAGACGGTGCCGTTGAGGGTGAACGACGTGGGCGAGGGGTTGCTGCCGCCGGTCCAGGTGCCGTTGAAGCCGATGGTGGTGGATCCGCCGGTGGCCAGGGATCCGTTGTAGCTCACGTTCTGCGCGGTGACGGACTGGCCGTTCTGCTGGTAGGTCGCCGACCAGCCCTGGCCCACCCGCTGGCCCGGGTCGGGGAAGGTGAAGCCGAGGGTCCACCCGTCGACGGCGTCCCCGAGGTTCCTGATGGTGATGTTCGCGGAGAAGCCGCCGGTCCAGGAGTTGGCCGTGTAGGTGACGGCGCAACCGGTCGCGGCCATGGCGTTCGTGGCCGGCAGCAGCGTCGACGCGCCGAGGGCCAGTGTGGCGGCGGCGCCGGCCGCGAGCAGGTGCCGCCGGGTCGGGCGGGGAATGTTCCTCATGGGACCGTCTCAATCTCGGGTCGGGTGCACGGGGTCGTCGACATCCGGGAGCGCTCCCACAGGAGCGTAGAGGTGTCGGTAACGTCCGTGCAACATGTCGATGCGTCGAAGTCCGCGCGAATCCGGGGTGCGCCCGACCGTGCGGTGAAGTGTCGCGCCCGGTTCTCGTTCAGAGCTGGTTTCACCCTGTATGGTGCCTTTGTCCATCGTCCGTTCGGTTGATTGATGGCAGACCCTTGGTCTAGGGTGGGTGCCTGAGCGGGGGACTGGTAGGTCCCGCCACGCCGTACGGCACGGAAAGGACGACATGATCACCACGACCGTCAGGGCAACCAGCAGCACCTCGGCCACCGGCAACGAGGAGCGTGCCGGCGAGCTCATCACGGCGCTCGCCGCGATGCCGGCAGAGCACCCCGAGCGGTCCGCGCTGCGCGACAAGGTGATCGAGGCGTGGCTGCCGTTGGCCAACCACCTCGCCGCCCGCTACAGCGGCCGGGGCGAGCCCAACGGCGACCTGGCCCAGACGGCGGCCCTCGGCCTGATCAAGGCGGTGGACCGGTTCGACGCCTCGCGGGGCGTGGACTTCGCCGGCTTCGCCATCCCCACCATCCTCGGAGAGATCAAGCGGCACTTCCGCGACCGCACCTGGAACATCCGGGTCCCGCGGCGGCTGCAGGAGCTGCGGCTGCGCATCACCGAGGCCAACGGCACCCTCACCCAGACGCTGCACCGGGCCCCCACGGTCGCCGACATCGCGGCCCACCTCGAGATCACCGAGGAAGAGGTCCTGGAGGGTCTGGAGGGCGCCCGCGCCTACAACGCCGTATCGCTGTCCACCCCGATCGGCGACGGCGACAGCGCCACCGAGCTGGGCGACACCCTCGGCGCCGAGGACAACGAGTTCGAGCTGGCCGAGCTGCGGGTCGCCCTCGGCCCCGCCCTGGCCACCCTCGACGAGCGTGAGCAGAAGATCCTGACGCTGCGCTTCTACGGCAACCTCACCCAGAGCGAGATCGCCGCCCAGGTCGGCGTCTCCCAGATGCACGTCTCGCGACTGCTCGCCCGCGCGCTGGTCAAGCTGCGCGGTCAGCTGGTCGACGCCCACTGAGCTCCCGTACGCCGTGCCCGGGCACGGGTGGCGGCCGACCCACGGGGCCGCGCCGTTCAGGCTCGGCGGCGCCCGGGCCTCAGCGGCGGATCAGCCCCCGCTCCCGGGCCACCGCGACGGCGGCCGTGCGCGACTCCACCCCGAGCTTGCCGTAGACGTGCACCAGGTGCGTCTTGACGGTGGCCTGGCTCAGGTGCAGCCGGCGGCTGATCTGCTGGTTGGACAACCCGTCGGCGACCAGTCGCAGCACCTCGCTCTCCCGGGGCGTCAACGCGACCCCGGGCGCCCGCACCCGGTCGATCAGCCGGTGGGCGACCGCCGGCGCGAGCGCCGACCGGCCGGCCGCCGCCGCCCGCACCGCCGCGGCCAGCTCCTCCGGCGGGGCGTCCTTGAGCAGGTAACCGGTGGCGCCGGCCTCGACCGCGGCGAGGATGTCCGCCTCGGTGTCGTACGTGGTCAGCACCAGCACCCGGGGCGCGTCGGGGCGGGCGACGATGGCGGCCGTCGCCTCGACACCCTGCATGCCGGATCCGAACTGCAGGTCCATCAGCACCACGTCCACCGACTCCCGGGCACACACCGCCACCGCCTCCCGCGCCGTCGCCGCTTCGGCGACCACGGTGAGGTCCGGCTCGGTGGACAGCAGGGCGCGCAGCCCGGAGCGGACCACCGGATGGTCGTCGGCGAGCAGCAGCCGCACCGGCCGGCTCACCCGGACACCTCCGCCGCCCGGTCCGGCGGGGTGAAGCTCACCGCCACGGCGGTGCCCTGCCCGGGCACGGACTCCACGCTGAGCGTCCCGCCCAGCTCGGCCGCGCGGGCCCGCATCGAACCCAGGCCGAACCCGCCGTCGGCGCTGTCCCGGCCGACCGCGGTGGCCGGGTCGAAACCGACGCCGTCGTCCACCACGTCGAGGGCAACCTGCCCGCCGAGGTAGCTCAGGGTCAGCTCCACCCGACCGGCGTGGGCGTGGGAGACGGCGTTGGCCAGCGCGGACTGGGCGATCCGCAGCAACGCCACCTCGTACGCGGTGGGCAGGGGTCGTGGTGTGCCGTCGAGACGGAACCGCACCACCGGGCCGGCGTCGCCACCACCGGCGGCACAGAGCCGGCGCAGCGCCTCGGGCAGCGACCGCGCCGCCAGGGCGGGCGGGGTGAGCGCCCGCACGAAGCGCCGCGCCTCGGCCAGGTTGTCCTGCGCCGCCCGGCGGGCCTGCTCGACGTGACCGGCAACCACGTCCGGCCGCTCGGGCATCGCCCGCTGCGCGGCGCGCAGCAGCAGTTGGATGCTGGACAGCCCCTGGGCGAGGGTGTCGTGGATCTCCCGGGCGAGACGTTCCCGTTCGGCGAGCACCCCGGCGGTGTGCTGGGCCTCGGCCAGATCGGCCCTGGTCGCGGTGAGCTGCTCGATCAACCGGCGGCGGCGCTCGCTCTCCCGGTACAGGGCCTGGTAGCCGAGGACGGTGGCGACCGCGACGGCGGCCCCGATCACCGGACCGATCACCCCGCCGGGGGCGAGCGCGCCCTGGTGCCGGGCCACCCCGCCGACCGCCGCCGCCGTGGTGGCGGCCACCGCGACCGTCCCCCACCGTACGGGCAGCAGGTGCAGGTGCAGCAGGAACAGTGGGAACGCCAGCCACACCGCGTCCGGGGTCAGCCAGAGCAGCCCCGCCCAGCCCACGGTCAGCACGGCCAGCCAGCCGACCGCCGTACGACGTGACCGGGGCAGCACCGCCGCGACGGCCCAGCCACCGGCCAGGGCCGCCGTGGCGAGGAGCACGCCGGCACGGTGCGGCTGCTGACCGGTCAGCGCGCGTCCCGCGACCACGGCGAGCAGCGCGGCGACCAGCAGGTACAGGCTGATCCGCACCGCGCGCGGCGGCGGGACGGGCGGGTGCGGGCTCACGATGCCTCCAGGCTAGGCGGCGGCCCGCCGCCGCCATCAACCAAAGGGTTGATCCCGGGCTGCGCACTTCGACCGCCGGCCGCCGATCGGCGGGGCGATGCCGGCAGGGCCGGACCGGGCGAGCGTGGACGGCGTACCGCCACGCCCTCGGCGTGGCCCCGCAACGGAAGGCTCGTCATGTTCGTCGCCTGGAGGGACCTCCGGTTCGCCAAGGGTCGCTTCGCCCTGATGGGCGTCGTCGTCACCCTGATGACCCTGCTCGTCGTGCTGCTCTCCGGCCTGACTGCCGGCCTGGGCCGGGAGAGCACCTCGGCGGTCACCGGGCTCCCCGCCGACCACCTCGTCTTCGCCGTCCCCGACGGCGACCTGTCCTTCACCGCCTCCCGGGTCACCGACGCGCAGTGGCGCCGCTGGCGCGAGACGCCCGGGGTCACCGCCGCCGACCCGCTCGGCGTGGCCACCCTGCGCGCCGGCGCCGGGGACCGGACGGCCCCGCTCGCCGCGTTCGGCGTACCCCCGGACTCGGCCCTGGCCCTCGGCGGACTCGCCGACGGGCGGGTCGTGCTCTCCCGCGGCGCCGCCGACGCCCTGGCCGCCGGGCCGGGCTCGACCGTGACCCTCGGCGCGGTCCGGCTCACCGTGGCCGCCGTCGCCGGGGACGCCTCCTACAGCCACACCCCGGTCGTCTGGACCTCGCTGGCCGACTGGCGGCGCACCACTCCCGGCGTACCCGACGACGCCGCCACCGTCCTCGCGCTGACCACCACCGGCGACGTCCGGTTCGACGCCGTCGACCGGGAGCTGGGCACCCGGACCGTCACCCGGGACGCGGCGCTGTCCGCGATCGGCTCCTACACCTCCGAGAACGGATCGCTGCAACTGATGCGCGGGCTGCTGCTGGTGATCTCCGCGCTGGTCGTCGGCGCCTTCTTCACCGTCTGGACCATCCAGCGTGCCGGTGACGTGGCCGTGCTCAAGGCCCTCGGCGCCGCCACCGGTCACCTGCTGCGCGACGCGCTCGGGCAGGCCCTGGTGCTGCTGCTGGCCGGCACCGTGGTGGGCACCGGGCTCGCCGTGGCCGTCGGCGCGGCGGCGGCCGGACAGGTGCCGTTCGCGCTCACCGCCGGTTCGGTGCTGCTGCCGGCGGTCGTGACGATCGTCCTCGGCGCGGTGGGCGCCGCCCTTGCCGTACGGCGGGTCACCGCCGTCGATCCACTGACCGCCCTGGGGAGCGCCCGATGACCCTCGACCTGTCCGACGTCACCCTGACCTACCCCGACGGCGACGCCCGCCTCACCGCCCTGAACGGGGTCAGCCTGAGCGTGCCGCCCGGCACTGTCACGGCCGTCATCGGTCCCTCCGGCTCCGGCAAGTCCAGCCTGCTGGCGGTGGCCGCCACTCTGATCCGCCCCGACCGGGGGCGGGTGGTCGTCGCCGGGGTGGACACCGGCGGCCTGGACCGGGCCGGGGCGGCGGCGCTGCGCCGGGCGCGGATCGGCATCGTCTTCCAGCAGCCGAACCTGATCGCCTCGCTGACCGCCGCCGAGCAGTTGCAGGTGATGGCGCACCTCGCCGGCCGCCCGGTACGCCCGGCCCGCGCCCGCGCCGAGCGGCTGCTCGCCACCGTCGGCCTGGCCGGCCAGGTGGACCGCCGCCCCCACCAGCTCTCCGGCGGGCAGCGGCAGCGGGTGACCATCGCCCGGGCCCTGATGAACGACCCGGCGGTGCTGCTCGTCGACGAGCCCACCAGCGCCCTCGACCACGACCGGGGCGCGGCGGTTCTCGACCTGCTCGTCGAGCTCACCCGCGAGCGCGGCACCGCCACCGTGCTGGTCACCCACGACCGGGGGCACCTGGACCGGGCCGACCGGGTGGTGGAGATGGTCGACGGCCGCCTCGCCGTGTCGACCGGCTGAGACCGCCGGCCCCGCCGTAGCTACCGGCCGGGTCGGCGCGGGGCGGCTCGCGGCGGCTCCCGCCCCGGCGACTAGGTGCGCGTCGGCGGGGAAAGAAGCGGCATGCCGTCGCCCGGACGCCCGCCGCGTTCCGCGGGCCGACCGGTCCCAGTCCGGCGCGCGGGGCCCCGGTGAGCGCCGTCGGGACGCTGCGCCGGGAGGCCCGGGAGGCGTACGAGCGGCTGCGCACCTACTTTCTCGTCGCCGTGCAGGCGGAGGTGGCGGCCGGCCTGTCCTGGTTCGTCGCCAGCAGTGTGCTGCACAACCCGCAGCCACTGTTCGCGCCAGCCGCCGCGGTCGGCACCATCGCCGCTGCGATCGGCAACCGGATCCGGCGGACCGCCGAGCTGCTCGCCGGGGTGAGCCTCGGCGTCCTCGCCGGTGACCTGATCATCGAGGTCATCGGCGCCGGTCCCTGGCAGACCGGACTGGTGGTGGCGTTGTCCATCTCGGTGGCGGCGGTGTTCCGGGCAGCGGCGCGGTCATGGTGCAGGCGGGTAGCACCGCCGTGCTGCTGGGCACCGTGTCGCCGACCGGACCGGACCTCGCCTTCCCGCGTACTGCCAACGCCGTGATCGGCGGGGGAGTGGCCGTCGTGGTGGCGTTGCCGATCCTGCCGTTGAACCCGGTGCGGGTGGTGCACCGGGCAGCCGGGCCGACACTCGACCTCTTCGCCCACCAGATGACGGTGGCCTCCGAGGTGCTGACGCGCGGCGACGCGGACCGGGCCGAGGCGGTGTTGCGGCGGCTGCGGGCCGCCGAGGTGGAACGACGGCAGACCACCGAGATCGTGGCGGCGGCACGGGAGATGGCCATGCCGTCGCCGTGGCCGTGGCCGTGGCCGTGGCGGGCGTTGCTGCGCCGCTACGAGCACGCCGCCGAACACCTGGAGCTGGCGTTCACCAACAGCCGCAACATGGTGCGCCGGATGGTGAGCCTGCTGGAGGCCCGGGAGCCGGTGCCGCCGGACCTGCCGCTCGCGATCGAGCACTTCGGGCAGGCGCTGCGGCTGCTGCACCGCGACTTCCTGGCTGGCGGTACCCCGGACATCGCCCGGACCCGGGCGCTGGAGGCGGCCGCAGAGGTGCAGCGGGCCCGGACTGCGGGACTCGGGTGCTCCGGCACCATCGTGGTGTCACAGGTGTGCATCGTCGTTAGCGAGCTGCTTCAGGCATCCGGCCTGCCCAAGGGGGAGGCGGATCGGATGGCCGGCCTGCACGTGCGCCACTGACCGCCAGCGGTGGCCGCCCCGCGACGACCGCCACGGTCAGGCCGGGCTGCGGACGAAGATCTCCTCGTCCCACGACCCGTCGTCGGTCTGCAGCCGGTACGCGGCGGCGGCCCCGCCGGCGAGGCCGAGCAGCACGACCACCGCCGTGCCCGACCGCACGGTCGGCTCGGCCTCAGGGGCCGGAGCGTACCCGGGTCAGCTGTTGAAAGAACCCGCGCCCAGCTCCCAGCGGCGTAGGTCGGCGGGGGACTGCTGGGCCCGCATGGCCGCGATGTTCTCTCGGAGGTGACGCAGGTGCTTGGAGAATGCCTGCGGATTCGCCCCGCCCCAGCGGGCGAAAATCTCTTCGGCCTCGGCGTTGAGCTGGAACGCCTCGGCGCGACGGCCCAGTTGCCAGAGGTACCCGCTCAGGTTCGCCAACACGGCGGCCAGGTCGAGCTCGAAGGCCACCGCGTTGGCGCGGACGAGGTCGCGGTATATGCCGACCGACTCCTCCGCGATCGCCACCGCGGCCGTCAGTTGGCCCAGCTCGGCGTGACGCAGGCCGACCGTGTTCAGCGCGAGCGCCAGTTCGGGCCGATACACCGACGGCTCGTCCTCGCTGAGCCGACGCCAGATCTGCTCGGCGCGACGGACGGTCGAGAGCGCCTCGCCGCCCCGTCCGAGGTGCGCCTCGATCACCGCCAGGTTGGTGAGCGCCCCGGCCAGGCCGACGTCCTCGACCGTCGAGCCGGGGCCGCCGGTGAACAGAGAGACCGCCCGCCGCGCCACCACCTCGGCCTGTTCGTGGCGGTAAGTGTGCGACAGCCGGAGCGCGAGATTGTCGAGCGTCTCGGCGAACGTCGAGCGGTACGACTCGGCGTCGACGCCCCGATCCTCGGCGAGGGGGCTGAGCAGTTTCACGGCGCGTTCCACACTGGCCAGCGCTGCGGAGTAGCGGTTCACGGCGGCGAGGCGGTGACCCCGCACGTGCAGGGCTTGGGCGAGCAGCGCAGAGGTCTGCGCGGCGGGACGGGAGGCCAGCGCGGCCTCACCGGCCGCCACGGCCAGGTCGGCCTGCTCAAGCGCCGCCTCCCGGTCCCCGGCGTTGGCCAGGCGACGCCCGTACGCGATGTGTGACCGGGCGCGCTCGACCGGATCCAGGTCCCGGGAGAGGCGGTCCGAGACGAGCCGGGCCATCACGTCGCGCGCCACGTTGTCGAAGTCGACGTGACGCCTGGACGGCAGGACGGGTTCGATGCGCGCCAACAGTCCGACGTCGACGCTCGGCAGGTCGACGATTCTGGCCAGCACCGCACCGCCGGCAGCGGTGGCCAGCGTCGGGTCGTCCCGTAGCGCTGGCAGGAGCACCCCACTGGCCACGTGCTGCCAGCTGGCGGCCACCTCGGCGAGCACGGTGAGTGTGCTGGCCCGAACCTGGGCCGCCGTTGCGGTCGGCATCCCGTCACCCCGTAGCAGGGTCCGAACTGTCCCGACCGCCCACGGCCTCGGCGGGTGGGACGACCAACCGTGACCCGGCAGGGCCAACGCCAGGTATGCCTCCCCGAGTCGGTCGGGCTGCAGCGGCTCCAGCATCGATCCGGCGTCCCGGGGTGGGTAGCAGGTGGCGTGGTCGGCCAGTAGCTCCGCCAGCCCGGCCGACCCGGTACCGGCCCCGACGGAGCCCAGGATCGCCTGGGCCACGTCGTACGGGACGGGGCCGGCGAGCGTTGCGGCGAGAACGGCGCGGTCGAGCTGCTCGGGCCGGCTGGTTACGGCGGCGCCGGCGAGGAGCTGCTGCCAGTGCCCGACCTCCCGGTCGAGTAGGTAGCCGTACATGTCCACCAGCGTGGACGGCGTCGGCGCGCCCGGATGGCGGCTTGCGGCCACGGCGACGAGCGCGGCCAGTTGGAGGGTCAGCGCTGTACCGTACGCCGGGTCGGCCAGGTCCGGCACCCGCACCGCGTCGGTGCGGACGTGCGGGACGAGCGCTGCGAAGCGGGTCGCGGCGGCACGGAAGAGCCGCTCCCGATCGGCCCGGTCGGGAGCCAACGGCGGCAGCTCGCGCTCCTGCGTGGACATGCCGAGCGTGCGTAGCCAGTGCCGCAGCGTCTGCCACCAGTACCCGAGAGACCGGGCCAGCACCAGCACCCGGACCGGGCCGCCGCGGTGCAGCCGGGGATCGGTGAACAACGCCCGCAGATCGCCGGCGGGCCAGCGGTCGCCGTAGTCGACCAGCACCAGCATTCCATGGTCTGTCCGGTGCGGATCGCCTGCGGGTGCGGGATCCGACGCCCCCGGATCGCGGTGGGCGCGCAGCACCTCCCAGCCGGCCTCCCGCGCCGTTTCCGCGAACTGGTCGGCGAGGCGCGTCTTGCCCTGGCCGCCCGGCGCGTGGATGAGCCGTACCTCCCGGTCCCCTCGGATGTACGGGGAGCCCAGCCATCTCCGCAGCGACCGCTGCTCGTCCTCACGGCCCAGGAACGGAACCACGCGGTGCCGGGCGTCGAGCAGTTCCGCGAGGCGCAAGGTCTCCGCCGGGCGCGGTGGACCACTGGCTAGCGCGGTCAAGCGGTAACGCGGCAGACCGACGATGACATCGCCCTGAACGTACCCGGAGACGGCGACGCTGCCCGGGGCGCCGGCCCAGGCGCCGCCGGTGTTCGTGACCACGTACCCGGCCGGGGTCGAAGGGTCGGAGCGGTCCCGGCTCATCGGTCGCGGCGGCGGATCCCGCTGATCGCCTGTCCGTCGTCGCCGGCAACAGCATCTCCGGTGCGCGAGACCTCCATCGGGGTGGCGTCGCCGGCCGGCGCGTCGATCCCCGTGTTGGCGTATCCAGCGCCCGAAGCCGTGGCCCGTCCGGTGACGCGCGCCCGGCTGCCCGCCCGAACGGCCGAGAGCGCGGCCCACACGGCGACCCCGACGCCAGCCACCCCCGCCAGCGCGGACACTGCCGTGGCGACCTTGTCGGCCGAGTCCCCACGCAGGACGACGAAGGTGGCCGCCAACAGGGCCACCAGTGCTCCGGTGGCCAGCAGCACCACGTGACGGCTCGAGTTCACACCGTCATGGTGACACGGCTGTCCAGTGGGCCGGAATCAGCTGCCCGGCCGCCTCCCCGCGCCCCTACCGGACACGGGCCGGCCCCGCGCGACGGTATCCGGGTCCGCGGGTGGTGGCCGGGCTCATCCACCACCCGCCGGCACCTGAGGCCGGTCGGAGCCACGGGAATCCGGCCCCGCCACACCCCGTCGCAGCCGGGCGGGCCCGGCTCAGGTGACCCGGGACGCCTCGCCCGGCATCCGCCGCCACGACCCCCGCTCGGCGATGTCCCGCAGCCGGTCCATCGCGTCCCAACGTCGACGTACCGGGTGTAGAGCGGCGCCGGCCCGAGCCGCAGCCGGTCCGGGGCACGGTGATCGCCGACGACCCGGCCCTGCTCGGCCAGCGCCCGGGAGATCCGCAGCGCCTCGGGGTGGTGCAGCGAGACGTGACTGCCCCGCCGCGCCGGGTCGCGCGGGGTGGCGACGGTGAAGCCGTACGGGGTGAGCCAGGCGTCGGCGAGCGCGACGATCAGCTCGCCGAGGCGACGGCCCTTCTCGCGTACCCGGTCGATGCCGGCCTCGGCGAGCACGTCCAGCGCCGGGGGTCCAGGGTCGCCATGGCCAGGATCGGCGGGGTGCCCACCTGGAACCGGTCCAGGTCCGGCACCGGGTCGTACCGGGGGCCCATGAGGAACTGGTCGCGCTGGCCGAACCAGCCCTGGATCGGCTGCCGGAGCCGCGACTGCACCTCCTGCCGCACGTAGAGGAAGGCGGGCGCGCCGGGGCCGCCGTTGAGGTACTTGTACGTGCAGCCGACCGCGAGGTCCGCCCCGGTGGCGGCCAGTTCGACCGGGACCGCCCCGACCGCGTGCGACAGGTCCCACAGCACCGTCGCCCCGACCTGCCGGGCGGCGGCGTTGACCTCGGCCATGTCCAGCAGCGCGCCGCACCGGTAGGACACCGTGGAGAGCACCACCAGGGCGACGTCCTCGTCCAGCGCCGCCCGCAGCGTCCGCAGGTCCAGCCCTTCGTCGAGGTCCGACGGGAGCATCCGCAGGGTCAGCCCGCGCGCCTCGGCGAGCCCCTGCAGGACGTACCGGTCGGTGGGGAAGTCCTCCTTCCCCTGGTCGGGGGCGCGGCCTTGTCGAGCAGCGGTTGGGGGCCTGTCGAAGTGCCATCGTCGCCTCTTCCTGTGGCGGACGGCGCCGGTAGTCCGGCCGGCGGCGGGCACGCGACCGGCCACCCGTCACGCGCCGTCGTCGGGCCCGCCGTCGTGGTGACCCCGCCCGGCCCCGGTGTCGGGCCGTGACCGGGCGAGGGGTTGCCCCTGATGATGCCGGTCGCGCCGGGGCGCTCGCCTCTTCCCACGTGCGCAGCGCGCGTCGCGGACCGGGCGGGCGCGCCCGCGTCGGTCCGCGTCGGCTGTTGACCGTCGTGGCCGGTGGTGGCGACGCCGGCCGTACCGTACGGTGCTCGCCGTGACCGCAGACGATCACCGTCCGACCGGCCCTGTCGCCGTGCTCGCCAACCCCACCGCCGGCCGGGGCCGGCATCGTAACCTGCTGCCCCGGCTGCTGGAGCGCCTCGGTGAGGCCGGCCGGCCGGTGCGGCTGCTGTCGGCGGGCACCCCCGACGAGGCGGAGGCGGCGTGCCACGCCGCGGTCGCCGCCGGGGCCACCGCGCTGGTCGCCGTCGGCGGTGACGGCACGGTGCACCGGGCGTTGCAGGCGGTCGCCGGTACGACGGTGCCGTTCGGCCCGGTGCCGGTGGGCACCGGTAACGACTTCGCCGGCGACACCGGCTTCCCGGCCGACCCGCTCGCTGCCGCCGCGGTGATCGCCGCAGCGTTGCGCGACGGGCGCAGCCACCCGGTCGACCTGGCCCGGATGACCGGCCCGGGCGGCGTCGACCGCTGGTACGGGGCGGTGCTCGCGGCCGGCTTCGACGCGATCGTCAACGAGCGGGCCAACCGGATGCGCTGGCCGCGCGGCCCCCGCCGGTACGACCTGGCGATCCTGGTCGAGCTGGCCCGGCTGCGGCCGCGCCGGTACACGCTGCGCCTCGACGGGCAGGAGCACACCCTCGACGCGGTGCTGGTGGCGGTGGGCAACTGTGCCAGCTACGGCGGTGGGATGCGGATCTGCCCCGACGCGGACCCGCACGACGGGCTGCTGGACGTGGTGGTCGGTGGCCGGTTCGACCGGCGCACCCTGATGCGGGTCAAGCCGCGCATCTACCAGGGCACCCACGTGCGGCATCCGCTGGTGCGCAGCTTCCGGGCACGGACGGTGGAACTGGCCGCCGAGGGCATCACCACCTATGCCGACGGGGAGCGGGCGCTGGATCTGCCGGTGCGGATCACCGCCGTGCCGCGGGCGGTGCGGCTGCTGGGCTGAGCTGTCCGTCCGGGCCTGCCGCGACCGGCCCGTCAGGGTCGGCCGCCCGGTCACGGCCGGTGCTGCGCGGCGCGGCGGCCCGGACCGCGCCGACGCTGGCGGCGACGACGAGGCCGATGGCGAGCAGCTCCACCGCGTGCAGCTCCTGGCCGAGCACGAGCCAGCCGGCGAGGGCGGCGATCGCCGGGCCCAGGCTCATCAGCACGGCGAAGGTGGCGGTGGGCAGCCTGCGCAGCGCCAGCAGCTCCAGCGTGTACGGCAGCACCGAGGCGAGCAGGGCCAGCCCCGCACCGAGGCCGAGCACGGCGGGATGCCACAGTCGGCCGCCGGCGTCGGCCAGCCCGACCGGCAGGGTGATCAGCGCGGCCACGGTCAGGGCGAGGGCCAGCCCGTCCGCGTTCGGGAACCGGCCGCCGACCCGGGCCGAGCAGACGATGTACGCCGCCCACATCGCCCCGGCCACCAGGGCGAGCCCGGCGCCGAGCGGGTCGAGCCGGTCGAAGCCGCCCTGGCCGAGCAGGGCCACCCCGGCCAGCGCGAGGCCGGCCCAGCACCAGGCGGCCAGCCGGCGCGCGGTGAGCACGGACAGCGTCAGCGGGCCGAGCACCTCCAGGGTGACCGCCGGGCCGAGCGGGATCCGTTCGATGGCCTGGTAGAAGATCGAGTTCATGCCGGCGAGGGCCAGTCCGAACGCCACCACCGAGGCCCAGGCGGCCTTGTCGTGCCCCCGCAGCCGGGGCCGGCACGCCAGCAGCATCAGCAGCGCGCCGATGGCCAGCCGCAGCGTCACCGTGCCGGCGACCCCGGCGCGCGGGAAGAGCAGCGCGGCGACGGCCGAGCCGAACTGCACCGACAGCGCCCCGCCGAGCACCAGCCCGACCGCGGTGGCCCGCCCGGAGCCGGGGCGTGCCGACCGGCCGGCGGTGCTCGGGACGGTGGGCGGCAGGGTCTCGGTCATGACGGTGACGCTATGACCTGCGGGCGGAGCACGGACACGCAGGTCCACCGGTGCTCATGACCGTCGGGCCCTGCCGCCGCTCAGGTGGACGTCGGGCGGCGGTGTGCGCCGGCGATCCGGTCCAGCCACTCGGCGAGCAGCGCCCGCTCGGCGTCGGTGAGGTCGCCCGTCAAACGCGGCAGCGCGGCCCGCAGCGCGACCGCGTGCCGGACCGGCCGGTCCGGTGGGCGCAGGGCGCGGGCGGCCGGACTGTCGGCGCAGACGGCCGCGACGACCGCCTCCCGGGTGACGTCGGACAGCGCCGGGTCGCCGCCCTGGATCAGGGTCAGGGTCACCCCGCAGCTCGCCGCGTGCGCCATCTCCGCCGCCCGCTCGACGTCGACGCGCAGTCGTCCGGCCTCGGCGACCCGGACGACGAGCTGCCGGAAGATGTCGGCGGCCACCCGGGCGGCGGTGGGGCGGACGCCGGGGCGGGGGTCGCCGTACATGAGGGTGTGGAAGGCGGGGTTGGCGACGCCGAACCCGACGTGCATGTCCCAGCCGCGGCGCAGGTCGTCCACCGGGTCGTCGGCGGGTTCCCGGGCCGCCTGGGCGTGCAGGTACGCCGCGAAGCCGTAGCTGGCCGCCGCGTCGAGCAGCCCGCGCATGTCGCCGAACTGGCGGTAGATGGTGGGGGCCTGGACCCCGGCGGCCCGGCTGACCGCGCGGGTGGAGACGGCCTCCCGACCGCCCTCGGCGAGCAGCGCGGCGGCGGCCCGCACGATCCGGTCCCGGGCGGACGTCTCGGTCACGACAGCGACGATAACCTTCCGGTGTTAGCGGCGTGCGCCAGCGCGGGTATCAAGATCGCGCTAGCGGTGCTACTCGCTGGTCAGCGGGGCAGTGCCAGGTCGAGCACCGCGCCGAGGCCGTTGTCCCGCCCCGGCTCGGCGCAGGGCAGCACCAGCACCGCGCAGCCGGCGTTCACCGCGCCCGCGTCGGCCGGCGTGTCGCCCACCATCAACGCCCGCTCCGGGTCGACGCCGAGCATCCCGCAGGCCCGCAGGAAGATCCCCGGATCCGGCTTGCAGCGCCCCACCTCGTACGACAGCGCGTACGCGTCGACCAGGCCGTCGAGGCCCCAGGCGGCCAGCAGGGGCCGGATGTCGAAGCCGATGTTGCTCACCACCGCCACCTTCACCCCGCCCTCGCGCAGCGCCCGCAGCGTCGCCGCCACCCCCGGGTACACCACCCAGCCGTCCGGGACGAGCAGCCGGTCGTAGAGCGCGTCGGCGAGGCCCTCGATCCCGGTGTCCACCGTCTCGGCCAGCCCCGTGTACGCCCCACGGTGCGCGTGCTCGTACAGGTCCCGGTCGGCCCAGAGCTCGGCCAGCCGGGGCGGCACCCGCGCCGGCAGCGGCCCGCCGGCCCGGCCCGCGGTGACCAGCCGGTCGGCGAGCGCGGTGGCCCGCATCCGCTCCAGCGTCACCCCGCACGCCGCGGCGGCGTGCCGCACCCACTCGTGCGGCTCCTCCACCTGGGCCAGGGTCCCGTGGAAGTCGAACAGCACCGCCTCGACGGGGCGGCGGGGCGGGCTCGGGCGGACGTCGTCGTCGGCGCCGCTCGGGGTTCGGGGCGGTTCGGCATGATCCGGCACGTCGTGCACCCTACCGACCGCGTCCGACCGCCCTGCCGGTTGGCCTTGCCGGGTGACCGTCGGTGGTACGCACTAATCTTGAAGACATGTCGAGCCCCGCCGAGCGGTACGCCGCGGCGCGCCGCCGGGCCGCGCAGGCCTCCCAGTTCCCGGCCCTGGACGAGTTCGCCCGCGACCTGGGGTTCGACCTCGACGACTTCCAGCGCGAGGCGTGCCAGTCCCTGGAACGCGGCAGCGGCGTGCTGGTCTGCGCCCCTACCGGCGCGGGCAAGACCGTCGTCGGCGAGTTCGCGGTGCACCTGGCTCTGCGCGGCGGGCCGCCGGCCGGCCGGTCACCGGCGCGCGAGGTCGCCCCGGGCGCGGGCGACGAGGTGGTCCCGGCGGCCGGTGGTGAGGTCGCGCCGTCCCCGGGTGCCGGCACCCGCCGCAAGTGCTTCTACACCACGCCGATCAAGGCGCTGTCCAACCAGAAGTACCACGACCTGGTCGACCGGTACGGTGCCCAGCAGGTCGGCCTGCTCACCGGCGACAACGCGATCAACGGCGACGCGCCCGTGGTGGTGATGACCACCGAGGTGCTGCGCAACATGCTCTACGCCGGCTCCAGCACCCTGGAGGGCCTGGCCTACGTGGTGATGGACGAGGTGCACTACCTCGCCGACCGGTTCCGCGGCGGGGTCTGGGAAGAGGTGATCATCCACCTGCCCGCCTCGGTCACGCTGGTCTCCCTGTCGGCCACCGTCTCCAACGCCGAGGAGTTCGCCGACTGGCTGGTGACCGTCCGGGGCGAGACCGCGGTGGTGGTCAGCGAGCACCGGCCCGTGCCGCTGTGGCAGCACATGCTGGTCGGCAAGCGGATGTTCGACCTGTTCCACGACGCCGACGCCGCCCGCAAGCACGACGTGCACCCCGAGCTGCTGCGTTACACCCGCGACACGATGCGCCGGCTGGAGCTGGGCGAGGGCCGCAGCGCCGGCCCCGGCGCCGGGCGACGCGGTCCCCGCTGGCGTGGCCCGATGCGTCCGGACATCGTCGACCGGCTCGACCGGGAGGGGCTGCTCCCGGCGATCCTGTTCATCTTCAGCCGGGCCGGCTGCGCCACCGCCGTGCAGCAGTGCCTCGCCGCCGGGCTGCGGCTCACCTCGCCGGAGGAGCGCGCCGAGATCCGCCGGGTCGTCGAGTCCCGGGTCACCGCCATTCCCGGCGAGGACCTGACCGTGCTCGGCTACTGGGAGTGGCTCGACGGGCTGGAGCGCGGCCTGGCCGCCCACCACGCCGGCATGCTCCCGGTGTTCAAGGAGGTCGTCGAGGAGCTCTTCGTCCGCGGCCTGGTCAAGGCGGTCTTCGCCACCGAGACCCTGGCGCTGGGCATCAACATGCCGGCCCGCTGCGTGGTGCTGGAACGCCTCGTCAAGTTCAACGGGGAGGCGCACGTCGACCTCACCCCGGGCGAGTACACCCAGCTCACCGGCCGGGCCGGGCGGCGGGGCATCGACGTCGAGGGGCACGCCGTCGTGGTCTGGTCGCCGGAGACCGATCCCCGGCACGTCGCCGGCCTCGCCTCCACCCGCACCTATCCGCTGCGTTCCAGCTTCCGGCCGTCGTACAACATGGCGGTCAACCTGGTCGGCACGGTCGGCGTGGAGCCCGCCCGGGCGCTGCTGGAGTCCTCGTTCGCCCAGTTCCAGGCGGACCGGTCGGTGGTCGGCCTGGCCCGGCAGGTGCAGCGCAACACCGAGACCATCGAGGCGTACGGCGCGGAGGCGGCCTGCCACCACGGCGACTTCGACGAATACTTCGCGCTGCGGGTGGCCATCGCCGACCGGGAGCGCGCCCTGGCCCGGCAGGGCCAGTCGCAGCGCAAGGCGGCGGCGGTGGCCTCGCTGGAGCGGCTGCGCGTCGGCGACGTGATCCGGGTGCCGTCGGGCCGTCGGGCCGGGCTCGCGGTCGTCCTCGACCCGGCCACCGGCGGCTTCGGCGAGCCCCGCCCGCTGGTGCTCACCCAGGACCGCTGGGCCGGCCGGGTCAGCCCCGGCGACTTCACCAGCCCCGCCGAGGTGCTGGCCCGCATCCGGGTGCCGAAGCACTTCAACCACCGTTCCCCGGCGGCCCGGCGGGACCTGGCTGCCGAGGTCAGCGGCACCGGCCTGGACCGGCACGGCGGCCGTCGCGGTGGCCGGTCCCGGCAGGCGGCCGGTGAGGACCACCGGCTCAGCCAGCTCCGCACCGAGCTGCGCCGGCACCCCTGCCACGCCTGCGCCGACCGGGAGGAGCACGCCCGCTGGGCCGAGCGGCGTCGCCGGCTGGAGAAGGACACCGAGGAGCTGCGCCAGCGCGTGGCCGGCCGTACCGGCTCCCTCGCCCGTACGTTCGACCGGATCGTGGCGCTGCTCACCGCGCGCGGGTACCTCTCCGCCGACGGCGGGGTGACCGACGCCGGCCGGATGCTCGGCCGGATCTGGACCGAGGCGGACCTGCTGGTCGCCGAGTGTCTGCGCCGGGGCGTCTGGGACGGACTCTCCCCGGCCGAGCTGGCTGCCGCGGTCTCCGTGGTGGTCTTCGAGGCCCGGCGGGATCTCGACGAGCGCGCGTCGCTGCCGCGCGGTCCGGTCGCCGACGCGGTCGAGGAGACACTCAAGCTCTGGAGTGAGATCGAGTCCGACGAGGCGAACCGTGGCCTGGCCGTGACCCGGGAGCCGGACTTCGGCTTCGCCTGGCCGATCTACCGCTGGGCGCGGGGCGAGGCCCTCGCGAAGGTGCTCGCCAGCGGCCACCAGATCGACGGCGAGATGCCCGCCGGCGACTTCGTCCGTTGGGCGCGGCAGGTTGTCGACCTGCTCGGCCAGCTCGCCGACTCCGGGGGCGCGTCGACGGAGCTGCGCGCCACCGCCCGGCAGGCCATCGCCGCGGTCAACCGGGGCGTGCTGGCGTACCACGCCTCGGCCTGACCCGTCACTCCCGGTCACCGTCGTCCGCCGAATCGACGCATCGCGCTGGCCCCGCGACAGCACCCCCCGAAGTGCCCGGGGGTGCTGTCGCGGCTGCCGGGGGCACCCGTGATCATGCTGCTGCGCGCGCCGGTAATGACTGGGGGGACACGCCGCCGTGGCGGAGATCAGTCACTTTGAGTACGGGTGGAGCACACCCGTGTCGAGTGGTGCGCTGTCCGTGCTGGGCTCGGCCCTCGGGCTGGTCTGCGCCGGTCCACCCGGGTGGAAGCGGAACAGCTCGCCGGCCGGGTCCAGCGGACGCGGTGACCCGGTCAGCCGGTGGACGCCGACGGAGAAGAGCACGTCGTGCGGGGCGTGGAAGGCCCGCTCCTGGAAGCCGGCCTCCCGCAGCCACCGCCGGAGCGCCGGGGTGCGGTCGGGTGCCCTGCGGCTGCGCGTCCAGACCACGGTGGCGTCGGGCGCGCAGAGCTGGGGAAGGGCGTGCACGGTCCGGCGCACGTCGAAGTCGGGAACGTTGCCGAAGACGCCGACCATGAGCACCAGGTCGGCGGGGACCGCGCCGACGTAGGAGGCGAGCTTCCCGGCGTCGGCCCGCAGCACCGTCACGGTGTCCAGGCCGGCGGCGGCCGCGCGGGCGGCGGCGACGTTGCCGGGATCGTACTCCACCAGGGTGGCCCGCACGCGGGCCGCGTCGTCCCGCCCGGCCAGCACCCCGATCAGGTCGTGGCCCTGCCCGGCGCAGGCGCTCACCGCTGTCAGGGCCCGGCCCGGACGCTCGTCGAGCCACCGCCCGATCTCCTGGCGGACCAGCTCGAGCCTCCGGGAGAGCGGGGAATCGGGATCGGCGTAGTCACGGTGCCAGGCCTGCCAGTCGGTCGTCACCGCGTCGGGCCTGACGCGCTCGTGCGGATCGCCGCCCGCGAACGCCGCACCACCCTGTTCACGGCGACCGAGCACCACGGCTCAGGCCCGGTCGGCGAGGGCGTCCACCAGCCGCCGGCAGGAGCCGGCCAGGTTCCACCGTTGCGCCAGCGCGAGCAGCCGGTCCGGGTCCGCCGGGGCCGTCGGCAGCGCGGTGGTCAGCTCGGGCAGGGGCACGTCGGTGGCGACCCGCACCACCTTCGGCGCGACGGCCAGGTAGTCCCGGGCGGCGTCGAGCCGGGTGCGCAGCCCCGGCGCGAAACCCGAACCGGGCGTGTCCAACGCGGCGAGGATGCCGTCGAGGCCGCCGTAGCGCTCGATGAGCCGGGCGGCGGTCTTCTCGCCCACCCCGGGCACCCCGGGCAGCCCGTCGCTCGGGTCGCCGCGCAGTGCGGCGAAGTCGGCGTACCGGTCGGCGGGGACGCCGTAGCGGG
This sequence comes from Micromonospora halophytica, assembly GCF_900090245.1. Taxonomy (GTDB): domain Bacteria; phylum Actinomycetota; class Actinomycetes; order Mycobacteriales; family Micromonosporaceae; genus Micromonospora; species Micromonospora halophytica. The sequence continues at coordinate 53,453 of NZ_FMDN01000009.1, read as the reverse complement.
CGCGCACCGCCGCGTCGTCGCAGTCCTCCAGCTTCGCCACTCCACGGCCGACGTAGAGCAGCCGCACCGGGCGGGCGTCGTCGACGAGCTGAAACAGGTCCCGGTCGCCGGAGACCACCTCCACCGGGGCCGGCTGGGTCACCGAGAGGGTGCCGAGCACGTCGTCGGCCTCGTATCCGGTGGCGCCGATCGCGCGGATGCCGATCGCGTCGAGCACCTCCAGGATCACCGGCACCTGGGGCGACAGGGTGTCCGGCACCTCCTCGCCGCCCTCCGGCGCGACGCGGTGCGCCTTGTACGACGGCAGCAGCTGCACCCGCCACGCCGGCCGCCAGTCGTAATCCAGCGCGCAGACCATCCGGTCCGGCCGGCGGGTGCGGATCAGTTGGGCGAGCATGTCGAGGAAGCCCCGTACGGCGTTGACCGGCTGGCCGTCCTCGGCCCGCGCCGCCGACTCGGGTACGCCGAAGTAGGCCCGGAAGTAGAGACTCGGAGCGTCGATCAGCAGGATCGGGGGTCGGTGTGCCACGCCCGACAGCCTGGCACAGGCGGGTGACGACGTGGGGGATGCCCGGCGGCCTGTGCTGCGGTCAGCGGCGCTCGCGGTCGGCGTACAGCGCCTCGCGGCGGGCGACGCGCTGCACCGCGTAGCTGGTCACCAGCAGGGCGATCGCCAGCACCACCTCCAGCCAGGCCAGCGCGCCGTCGGCGACGGTCAGGCCGAGCAGGAGCAGGGCCAGTCCCGCCACGGCGAGGATGCCCGCCCAGAGCAGTCGTCGCCGGCGTGCCGCCGCCCGGTCCTGTGCCACCGCGTCCGCCTCTCGTCGCCGCTGTGACCAGGCTATCCGCGCCCGTCGGCCGGCGGGCCGACAACCGCGACGTCACGGGCGCGGCGGCAGCGTGGCCGAGCCGGTCGGCGGCGGGCCGGCGGAACCCGATCTGCCGTGAGCGTCGTACCCGGCAAATGCGGAGCCCGTGGAACGAGGTGTCGCCGCCCCCGGCCGCCCGGGAAGACTGACCGGCATGCCGTTCCTGCCCGGACTCACCCTGAGCCGCCGCTTCCACGACGAGGTCGTCGCCCCGCTGCTGGCTCGCCGCCTGCCGTGCCTGCGGTACGCCGCAGGGCTGCTCGACGGTGGGTCGGAGCTGCTCGGCCTGGACACCGCGCGTTCCACCGACCACGACTGGGGGCCGCGCGTGCAGCTCTTCGTCGCCGACGCCGCTGATGTCGGGCCGGTGCGCGCCGCGCTGGACGAGCTGCCGGCCGGGTTCCTCGGCTGGCCGACCCGGTTCGCCGGCGGCCCCGGCGTCCGCCTCGGCGTCGTGGACCCGGACGGCGACCGGCACGGGGTGAGCGTGCACGAGCTGTCGGGTTGGCTGCGTGGCCGGCTCGGTGTCGACCCGGCCGCCGGGCTCGACGTCGACGACTGGCTGTCGGTGCCGACCCAGCGACTGGCCGAGCTGACCGGCGGCGCGGTCTTCCACGACGGGCTGGCCGGGGCGCTCACCCTCGCCCGGGCCCGGCTGGCCTGGTACCCGGACGACGTCTGGCGGCATGTGCTGGCCGCCGCCTGGACCCGGGTGGGCCAGGCCGAGCACCTGCCCGGGCGGTGCGCCGAGGTCGGCGACGAGCTGGGCAGCCGGGTGGTGGTCGCTGGCGTCGCCCATGACCTGATGCGCCTCGGGCTGCTGCTGCACCGCCGCTGGCCTCCGTACGACAAGTGGCTGGGCACCCTGGTCGCCCGGCTGCCCGGCGCGGCGCCACTGGTCGCGGCGCTGTCGGCCGCCCTCGGCCCCGGTGGCTGGCCGGACCGGCAGGAGGGGCTGGCCCGGGCCCTGGAGACCGTCGCGGGCTGGACCAACGACACCGGGCTGGCCGCGCCGGTCGACGCCCGGGTGCGGCCCTTCCACGACCGGCCCTTCCTGGTGCTCGACGCCGGGCGGTTCGCCGCCGCGCTGCGCGCCGGGATCACCGACCCGGCGTTGCGGGCACGCCCGCCGGTGGGCGCGGTCGACCAGTACGTCCACAACGTGGACGTACTGACCCACCCGGACCGGGCCCGCCGGGTGGCGGCGGCCGTGCTGCCCACGACGGCGGTCAGCCCACCGGCGTCGCCCGCCTGACCGGCTCGTCCGCGTCCAGTCCGGTGAGGTCAGGCAGCCGGCGAAGACCACGTCGACCCCGACGCGGTGGTCCGGGCGGTGCAGTTCCCGGTCACCGATCCGGCCGGCGCGGTCGACGAGATGCTCGACCTGGTGCGTGACCGCGTCCGGTGAGTCGCCGGTCGCGACGGCCGGAAGCCGTCGGCGGTCAGAACAGGGTGGCGGGCTCGACCGGCATCGGCTCCGGCAGCGGCGCCAGCTCCGGCACCCGGGCCCGCACCTCGTCGTGGAAGCGGCGGGCCAGCACCGGCGCGTCGGCGTTGTCCGGGGTGTGTACGAACATCGTCGGCGAGCGGCCCTCGCGCAGCCATCCGGCGACGACGTCGACCCAGGGCTGCCAGCCCTCGACCGTCCGCGCGGGGTCGTCGCGGCCGAGGTACCGCACGACCGGTCGGTCGGTCAGCGCGACCGACCGGCGCGGCATGCGCGGCTTCTTGACCCAGGCGTCGCGCTCGGCGTCGCTGGTCGGTCGGCTGCCGAAGAACGCCGTGGTGTCGAACGGGATCCACTCGGCGTCCGCGTCGGCGAGCACCCCTTCGAGCAGCCGCGTCGCGCGGGGGTCGGCGAAGAACGCGAGGTGGCGGACCTCCACGGCGTACCGGTGGGAGGTGGACAGCCGGCGCAGGAACCCGGCGAGGGCGGGGACGTCGGCGGGAGCGAACGATCCCGGCAGTTGGATCCAGAGGGCGTCGGCGCGGGGGCCGAGCGGCTCGATCGCGTCCAGGAAGACGCGCAGCGCCTCGTCGACGTCGGTGAGCCGGCGCTCGTGCGTGACGACCCTGGGCAGTTTGAGCACGAACCGGAAGTCGGGGTCGGTCTGCTCCGCCCACGACGCCGCGGCCTGCCGGGCCGGGGTGGCGTAGAACGTCGTGTTGCCCTCGACCGCGGTGCACCAGGCGGCGTAGTGGCGCAGCCGCTCGTGCGCCGGCAGCGGGTGGGCCAGCAGGCGGCCCTGCCAGGCCTTGTGGGTCCACATCGCGCACCCCACGTGCAGACGCATGAGTCCGGCCTCCCGCCGCTCGCCCGCGCCCGGCGTCACCCGGGCTGCCGCAGACGGTATCCGGCCGCGCCCGGCGCGGGTGAGGCGGCGGTCCGCGATGCGGGCCGTCGCGGCATACGGCAGAGTGGCACCCGCGGTCGGACTCCTCCGGCCGCGGAGTGAAAGGGGCGGTGGCCGTGGAGGGTCCGCGTGGGGTGGTCTTCCCCCGTACCGGGGAGGGACGCAGCACGAGCGCGCTCGGCCGGGCGGTCGTCGCCGACGCGCTGCGCGCCGTGGACCCGGTCGGCGCACGCTCGGCCGAGCACGAGACGAACTGGCGGCACGGCTACCTCGGCCACTTCCGCCGGCTCGTCGAGGCGGGGCTGCCCTCCCGTGACGCCGCGCTCACCATCGCCCGCGACGGCCTCGCCTCGCTGCACTCCCGGATGAGGGTCCTCGGCGACGACGGCCGGGAGACCGGGCTGGACGAGGTCTTCGCCGATCCCGCCGGCCACGAGCCGCTGTGCACCGCGACCGTCACCGGCGAGGGCCCGGTCGAGCGGGAGCTGTCGCTGCCGTACCGGGGCCGGCGGCTGCGCGGCGACGACCTGCTCCGTCAACTCGACGCCTGGGTCACCGCCGGGGTGGTGGAGCCGTCCTGCGCCGAGGCGGTCCGCGCCGTGCACGCCCACCCGGACTGGCTCGACCTGCGCGACCAGCGGGTCGTGGTGCTCGGCGCGGGCGCGGAGATGGGCCCGCTGCCGTCCCTGCTGCGCTGGGGCGCCGACGTGGTCGCGGTCGACCTGCCGCGGCCGGAGATCTGGCGGCGGGTGCTGCAGACCACCCGCCGGCACGGCGGCCGGCTCCTGCTGCCGGTGCGGCCCGGCGCCGACACCGACGGCGACGCGGCCCTGGCCGCCGCCGCGGGCGCGGACCTGCTGCACCGCCTCCCGCAGGTCGCCGACTGGTTGCGCGGCGTCGAGGGCCGGCTGGTGCTCGGCAACTACGTGTACGCCGACGGGGCGACCAACGTGCGGGTCGCCACGGCCGTCGACGCGCTCACCGGCCACCTGCAACGGCACCGCGAGGACGTGGCCCTGGCGTTCCTCGCCACCCCCACCGACGTCTTCGCCGTGCCCGCCGACGCGGTGCGGCACGCCGACCGGGCCTACGCGGCGCGCGGGCCCGCGCGCCGGGCGCTGCGGGTGCTCTCCGGCGGCCGGCTGCTGCACCGTAACTACCCGCCGGAGGCCGACCCGGGGATCAACGACAGTCTGGTGCCGCAGCAGGGGCCGAACTACGCGCTCGCCAAGCGGTTGCAGCGTTGGCGGGCCACGGTGGCCCGCGACGCCGGGTCGACCGTGTCGTTCACGGTGGCCCCGCCGACGCGCACCCGGTCGGTGGTGCGCAATCGGGCCCTCGCCGCCGCGTACGCCGGTGCCCACCGGTTCGGCATCGAGATCTTCGAGCCGGCGACCAGCAACACCCTGATGGCCGCGGTGCTGGTGCACGACCTGCGTACCGGCGGCGGGCCGGCGCTGGCGCACCCGTGGCAGGATGAGGCGTACGCCGCCGCGCACGGCGGCCTGTGGCGGGTGCCGTACGCCCCGCGCAGCGCCCTGGGCCTGGCGGTGCTGCTCGGCCTCGGTGGGGCCCGCGCCTGAGCCGCCCCGCCCCGCGTCCGGCGGGACGATCCGGGGTAGGTCCGTTCCCGAACGACCGTTAAGCTGGCGGGGTGGGAACCGACGCGCCGCGCACCGCCGCCCGACCGGTCGTGGCCCCGGCCACCGCCGGGCGTCCGGTCGCGCCCGCGTCGGGCACCGGCCACGGCATCGACCTGTCCGGCCGGTCCGGCACCCGCACCGAGGACCCCGCCGGCCGCACCACGGCTCGCGGGCAGCGGCTCACCACCACCCCGACGGAGCTCATCGCGCCATGACTGTCGACCGGATCCTCCCCACCGACGAGGCCCACGACCTGCTCGACCTCGCCACCGAACTCGCCGATCGTGAGCTGGCCCCGAAGGCGGCCGGCTTCGAGGAGCGCGCCGAGTTCCCCCGCGAGGTGCTGCGCACCCTCGGCCGGGCCGGCCTGCTCGGCCTGCCGTACGCCGAGGAGCACGGCGGCGCCGCCCAGCCGTACGAGGTATACCTCCAGGTGCTGGAGATCCTGGCCAGCCGCTGGCTCGCCGTGGCCGAGGCGGTCAGCGTGCACACCCTCTCCTGCTACCCGGTGGCGCAGTTCGGCAGCGACGCCCAGCGCAAGCTGCTGCCCGACATGATCGGCGGCGAGCTGCTCGGCGCGTACTGCCTCTCCGAGCCGCAGGGTGGTTCGGACGCCGCGTCGCTGACCACGAAGGCCGTCCGCGACGGCGACGCCTATGTGGTCACCGGCACCAAGGCGTGGATCACCCACGCCCGGGTCGCCGACTTCTACAACATCTTCTGCCGCACCGGCGGGCCCGGCCCGAAGGGCATCTCCTGCCTGCTCGCCGACCGCGCCACCCCCGGCATCCTGCCGCAGGCCGCGGAGCGCACCATGGGCCTGCACGCCTCCCCGGTGGCGCAGATCGCCTTCGACGGTGCCCGGGTGCCGGCCGACCGGCTGATCGGCGGCGAGGGGGTGGGCTTCACCATCGCCATGTCGGCGCTGGACTCCGGCCGCCTCGGCATCGCCGCCTGCGCGGTCGGGCTGGCCCAGGCGGCGCTGGACTACGCCGTCGGCTACGCCACGCAGCGGCAGCAGTTCGGCCGTCCGATCATCGATTTCCAGGGCCTCGGCTTCAACCTCGCCGACCACGCCACCGCGATATCCGCGGCCCGGGCGTTGATGCTCTCCGCGGCCCGGCTGCGCGACGCCGGCCGGCCTTACTCCATCGAGGCGGCGAAGGCGAAGCTCTTCGCCACCGACATGGCGATGCGGGTGACCACCGACGCCGTGCAGGTGCTCGGCGGGGCCGGCTACGTCGCCGACCACCCGGTCGAGCGGTACATGCGGGAGGCGAAGGTGCTCCAGATCGTCGAGGGCACCAACCAGATCCAGCGGCTGGTCATCTCCCGCGCGCTGGCCAAGGGCTGACCTGGCCCGATGGCCTTCCCACGGATCACCGTCGACCCCGAGGTGATGGGCGGCGCGCCCTGCGTGCGGCAGTCCCGGGTCCCGGTCGCCACCATCCTGGCGATGATGGCCGACGGCATGTCCGTCACGGACATCCTCACCGATCTGCCCTTCCTCGACGAGGAGGACATGACGGAGGTGCTGCACTTCGCGGCGGACGCGGTGCGCGACCGGACGGCACGCGGAGCGTGACCGCCGGCGGGCCCGTCCACCATGGGAGCGTCGCACCGGGTAGGTTGCACGCCGTGGAGGAGATCGACCGTGCCATCGTCGCCGCGCTGACCGCTGACGGCCGGCTGTCGTACACGGATCTGGCCGAGAGGGTGGGGTTGTCGGTGTCCGCGGTGCACCAGCGGGTCCGCCGGCTGGAGCAGCGCGGGGTCATCCACGGGTACGCCGCGAAGGTCTCCTTCGAGGCGCTGGACCTGCCGCTGACCGCGTTCGTGGCGATCCGCCCGTTCGACCCCTCCCAGCCGGACGACGCCCCCGAGCGGCTGGCCCACCTGCCGGAGATCGACTCCTGCTACTCGGTGGCGGGGGAGGACTTCTACCTGCTGCTGGTGCGGGTGGCCGGCCCGGCGGACCTGGAACGGGTGCTCCAGGAGATCCGTACGTCGGCGAACGTCACCACCCGCACCACGGTGGTGCTCTCCACCCCGTACGAGGCGCGCCCGCCGAAGATCCTGTTGGGGGAGTCGGCCCGGCGTCCCCGCGACGGCGGCTGAGCCGTTCAGCGGCCGTTCCAGCGCAGGATCACCCGCCGCCCGTGCTCGTGGCCGAGCACGCTCACGGTGGCGGTGTCCAGTCGCAGTTTCCCCCCGGCCGACGGCGGCAGGCCGATCCAGCGGGCCCCGACGACCCGCAGGCAGTGTGCGTGCCCGACCAGCGCGACGCTGCCCAGGTCCAGCAGGGGCGTGATCCGGGTGAGCAGTCGGTCGACCCGCTCGCCGACCTGCTCGGGGGCCTCGCCGTCGGGGCAGCCGTCGGTCCAGATGTTCCAGTGCGGGTGTTCGTCGTGGATGTCTGCGGTGCTGCGCCCCTCGTACCGGCCGTAGTTCCACTCGGCCAGGTCCTCGTCGGTGCGGTCCACGGTGAGGCCGGCGAGCTGTGCGGTGCGCAGGGCCCGTTTGCGAGGGCTGGCCAGCACCCGGGCGAAGCGCCGCCCGACGAGCACCGCACCGAGCGCGCGGGCCTGCCGCTCGCCGTCGGGGGTCAGCTCCAGGTCGGTGTACGAGGTGTGCCGGTGGCTGGCGCTCCAGGTGGTCTCGCCGTGCCGAACCAGGAGGATCTCGCTCATGCCCCCAGTCAACCAGTCCCGGGCGACCGCCTCGGCACCCACCTCCTACCTATTGTCCTAGGACGCCCAGCAGGATGTGGCCCGTCCGGCGGTCACGACCTCACCGGGACGGGGCGCGACGGCGCGGGGCAGTGCAGACCCGGCGCGCGGTGGTAGGGGACGGGCGTGGCGGACCGCGCTTCGGGTGCACGTGTTGCCGCCCGGGCGACAGCAGCTGCCACCGAAGCCACCTGCCACCCGCCCGCGCGCCCCAACCGGCGTCTCCTCGCCGATCCATCGCCCCACCGGTCGGCGCCAGCGGGTCGGGACCCGCACACGCCGGCGGCAGCTTCCTGCCCGCCAGGATGCGCTTCCCCTAGTGTCCTAGGATGCCCTACGGTGTGCAAGACCGCACACAGGCTCAGCACGTCACCAGGAACCGCCGGTTTCGGCGCCGACGGGTCGGGGACGCAACGGCAGCGGGGCGGACGGCCCCGTGGACCGCCGGAGCAACGGCAGGAGGCGACATGAGCTTCACCGACAAGGCGAAGAGCAAGGCGCAGGAGCTGACCGGCGTGGCGAAGGAGCGGATCGGCAGCGCCACCGACAACGAGCGGCTGCGCGCCGAGGGCGCCGAGGAGCGCAGCGGCGCGCGCGCCCGGCAGGCCGGCGAGCACGTCAAGGAGGCCGGCAAGGACGTACGGGACGCGATGCGCTGACCGTCGGACGTGACGAGCGGCCTGCGGGGATACCCCGCAGGCCGCTCGTCGTACGTCGAGAGGTCAGTCGTTGTGGTGGGCCCTCCACCAGGTCTGGCCGGACTCGGGCAGGGTGTCGATCGGGTCGTAGTAGGCGTAGCGCTTGTTCAGCGCCTCCAGGTCGGCCGACTCGATCGAGGTGCGGTAGTTCTTGGTCCAGTACGAGATGCCGCGCTCGCGGTCGTACTCGGTGAGCATGTGCACCCAGCGCTTGCCGACGAACGGGACGTCGCAGACGATCCGCGGGGTGGCGTAGCCGGGCAGGTAGCCCATGATGTCGTGCTGGAGCTGCTGGGCGTGCCAGACCGGGACCCGCCAGTGCTCGGCGTTGGGGATCATGTCGCACATGTAGAAGTAGTACGGCAGGATGCCCGCCTCACCCTGCAGCGCGAAGCAGAGGTCGAGCAGGTCGGGGGCGGTGGCGTTGACGCCGCGCATGAGCACGCCCTGGTTGCGCACGTCGCGTACGCCGACGTCGAGGGCGGTCTGGGCGGCCCGGGCGACCAGTGGGGTGATCGACTGGGCGTGGTTGACGTGGGTGTGGATGGCGAGGTTGACGCCGCGCCGGGCGGCGGTGCGGGCGACCCGCTCCAGGCCCTCGACGACGTCGGGCTGGAGCCAGTGCTGCGGCAGGCCCATGAGCGCCTTGGTGGCGAGCCGGATGTCGCGGATGGTCTCGATCTCCAGCAGCCGCATCAGGTACGACTCGAGGTTCTTCCACGGCACGTTGGCCACGTCGCCGCCGGAGACGACGACGTCGCGGACGCCGGGGTGGGCCTTGAGGTACGCGATGTGGGCGTCGTAGCGGTCGACGGGCTTGAGGGTGAGCTTGAGCTTGTCGACGGCGGGGGTGGAGTTGCCGACCAGGTCCATGCGGGTGCAGTGCCCGCAGTACTGGGGGCAGGTGGAGAGCAGCTCGGCGAGGACCTTGGTGGGGTAGCGGTGGGTGAGGCCTTCGGCGACCCACATGTCGTGCTCGTGCAGGCTGTCGCGGCTGGCGTACGGGTGCGACGGCCAGTCGGTGCGCCGGTCGGAGGCGACGGGGATCATGTAGCGCCGTACCGGGTCGGCGAGGAACGCCTCGGTGCTCATCGGGGCGAACGGGACCATGGTGTTGAGCATCTGCGGCGGCACCAGCATGGACATGGTGGCCAGGGCCTTCTGGTCGGCCTCGAGGTCGGCGTAGAAGGTCTCGTCGACGAGGTCACCGAGTACGGTGCGCAGCTGCTTGAGGTTCTTGACGCAGTTGACGCGTTGCCACTGGGCGTTCTCCCACTGCTCGCGGGTGATGTGGCGCCAGCCGGGGAAGCGGGTCCAGTCGGGTTCGACCAGGGGGCTGCGGCGGTATTCGTACGGCTGCCCGGCGGTCGGCGCCGCGACCGGGGCGTGACGGGGTTGAGGGATGGTCTCAACCGGTTGGGTCTGGGTCACGGCCCCTCCTCGGTGCGTGGTGCAGATGATCAGCGGCCCGTAGGCTACTGGAAAATATCCGGTGAAGAAATTAGTCTGCCGGAAGTTTTCCCGCGACGCGAGTCCTGGCCAGGGCTTCGAGCGGCTGGACAGGGGAGGTCGGCGTGACGTCACCGGTGGGTCTGCACCGCGTTGTGGAACCGGCGGGGGTGCTGCCGCAGGCGGCGTGGCGGTTGGACGCCGACCCGCGGATCGCGCCGAACGAGGTGCGCATCCGGGTGCAGCGGTTGAACCTGGACGCGGCGAGCTTCCGGCAGTTGTCGGAGAAGCACGGCGGCGACGGGGAGAAGGTTCGGGCCGAGGTCCTCGACATCGTCTCCACCCGGGGCAAGATGCAGAACCCGGTGACCGGCTCGGGCGGCATGCTGATCGGCACGGTGGAGGAGGTCGGCCGGCGATCGCCGTTGCAGTTGACGGTCGGTGACCGGGTGGCGACGCTGGTGTCGCTGACCTTGACGCCGCTGACGATCCTCGACGGGCTGGCCCGCTGGGACGGGCGCAGCGAGCAGGTGCCGTGCGACGGGTACGCGATCCTGTTCGCCCGGTCCATCGCCGCGGTGCTGCCGTCGGACCTGCACCCGGAGCTGTCGCTGGCGGTGCTGGACGTGTGTGGGGCGCCGGCGCTGACCGCGCGGGTGGTCGCCGAGCATGTGGCGCGGCGGCAGCGGGCGGGTGATCCGACGCCGGTGACAGTGGCGGTGATCGGTGGGGCCGGCAAGAGCGGGTCGCTGTCGTTGGCGGCGGCGCGGCGGGCGGGGGCGGGTCGTAGCGTCGGGGTGGTGCCGGTGGAGGCGGAGCGGGAGGCGCTGCTCGGGGCTGGGTTGGCGGATGTGGTGGCGTTGGCCGACGCGCGGGATCCGGTGGCGTTGTCGACGGCGGTGACGTCGGCGTTGGGGGTGCCGGCGGACGTGACGGTGGTCTGCGTGGATGTGCCGGGTTGTGAGCACGGGGCGGTGCTGGCCACGGCGGACGGCGGTACGGTGATCTTCTTCTCGATGGCGACGAGCTTCGCGGCGGCGGCGTTGGGCGCGGAGGGCCTGGCGGCGGACGTGACGATGCTGGTGGGCAACGGGTACGTGCCGGGGCACGCCGAGGTGGCGTTGGGTCTGCTGCGTTCCGAGCCTGGGGTCCGTGCGCTCTTCGAGGCCCGGTTGGCGGCAGACTGAGTGCCATGACGAACCCCTCGACGTTGTATCGCGGTGGAGTGCTGCACTGTCCTGCGGAGCCGAGCGCGACGGCGCTGCTGGTGCGTGACGGTCGGATCGCCTGGTTGGGTGCCGATGCGGATGCGCCGGTGGCGGACCGGGTGGTGGAGTTGGACGGGGCGCTGGTGACGCCGGCGTTCGTGGACGCGCATGTGCATGCCACCGACACTGGTCTGGCCCTGTCGGGGCTGGATCTGTCGTCGGTGCGGTCGGCGGGTGAGCTGTTGGACGCGGTGTCGGTGTTCGCGGCGGGGCTGCCGTCGGATGCGGTGGTGCTGGGGCACGGCTGGGACGAGTCGGGCTGGGTGGACGGGCGGCTGCCGGACGCCGACGAGGTGGGTCGGGCGGCTGGTGGGCGTCGGGTGTACCTGTCGCAGGCGTCGATCCATTCGGCGTTGGTGTCGCGGGCGTTGTTGGCGGCGTGTCCGGAGGCGGCTGCTGCGGCGGGGTTCGACGTGTCGGGGTGGCTGCGTCGGGATGCGCATCATGTGGTGCGGGCGGCGGCGTTCGCGTCGGTGACCCGCCCGCAGCGGGTCGCGGCGCAGCGGCGGGCGCTGGAGCACGCGGCGTCACTGGGAATTGCCGCGGTGCACGAGTGCGGTGGGCCGGAGATCTCCGACGAGGAGGACTTCACCGGGCTGCTGGGCATCTCCGGGGCCGGGGTGCCGGAGGTATACGGGTACTGGGGTGAGCTGCTGGGTGCGGCGCGGGCCCGGGAGCTCGGGGCGGTCGGCGCCGGCGGGGACCTGTTCGCCGACGGGGCGCTGGGGTCCCGTACCGCGCACGTGTCGGCGGCGTACCTGGACGGGGAGCCGGGGGCGTGCGGGCACGGGTACGTGAGCGCCGAGCAGGTGCGGGACCATCTGCTGGACTGCGCGGCGCACGGTTTGCAGGGCGGTTTCCACGCCATCGGTGACGCCGCGATCTCGACGGTGCTGGACGGGTTCGGGCAGGCGGCGGAGAAGCTGGGTGTGGATCGGCTGCGGGCGGCGCGGCACCGGGTGGAGCACGCGGAGATCATGAGCAGGCGGTTGATCGCCGGGTTCGTGGAGTTCGGGATCGTGGCGTCGGTGCAGCCGGCGTTCGACCGGTTGTGGGGTGGCGCGGGGCGGATGTACGAGTCGCGGTTGGGGTTGGACCGGTCGTTGGAGTCGAATCCGATGGGGGCGATGCACGCGGTCGGGGTGGCGTTGGCGTTCGGGTCGGATTCGCCGGTGACGCCGTTGGATCCGTGGGGTTCGGTGCGGGCGGCGGTGGCGCATCACAATCCGGTGCAGCGGATGAGTGTGCGGGCGGCGTTCGCCGCGCACACCCGGGGTGGTTGGCGGGCGGTGCACCTGGACAACGAGGGTGTGCTGGCGTTGGGGGCGCCGGCGACGTTCGCGGTGTGGTCGGCGCCGGCGGGGGTGGAGCGGGGTCTGCCGGTGTTGCAGGCGGAGGACCCGGAGGTGCGGGGTCCGCAGGATCCGACGCCGTTGCCGGTGTGCCGGCGCACGGTGCTGCGCGGTGAGGTCATTTTTGAGGAAGGGTCTGCGTGAGCGAGCGAAGCATCGAGGCGGCACGGGTGCGGGTGGTGCTGTGGGCGAGTGGGGCCGGGGTGACGGCGTGACGGGCAAGCTCGACCTGGATCCGGTGCTGGTGGCGCGGGCGCGGGAGTTGGCGCGTCGGGCCGGGCAGCCGGTGGTGGATCTGGCGCGGAGCCACACGACGGTGTCGGTGGAGCGGGCGGTGCTGCGGTTGGCGGGGGTGAGCGGCGCGGATCCGGACGGTATTCCGTGGGTGAACCGGCTGGTCGACGCGGTGGTGGCCGATGTCGGGTTGGGGCACGGGGTGGCGGTGCCGGTGTTCGATGCGTTGGCCCGTGAGCAGATCGCCGATGTGACGTTGTTGGCGCAGAAGGCTGCGGCGGGGTCGGTGCGTTTCCAGGTGCCGTCGGGCAGGGCCGCGACGGCCGCGCGTAGGGCCGCGCGTCGGGCGGTCGGCGCGGGTGTCCGGTTGATCGATCGGCGGCGGGCCGAGCGGGATCGGCTGGTGAGGCGGTACGGGGATCCGGCGCAGCGGCCGTGGATCTATCTGATTGTGGCGACCGGGGACATCTACGAGGACATTCCGCAGGCGCAGGCGGCGGCGCGGGCGGGGGCGGATGTGATCGCGGTGATCCGGTCGACGGGTCAGTCGCTGCTGGACTATGTGCCGGAGGGGGCGACCCGGGAGGGGTTCGCCGGGACGTACGCGACGCAGGAGAACTTCCGGTTGATGCGGGCGGCGCTGGACGAGTCGTCGAAGGAGCTGGGCCGGTATGTGCGGCTGACGAACTACGCGTCGGGTCTGTGTATGCCGGAGATGGCGACGCTGGCGGGGTTGGAGCGTCTGGACATGATGCTCAACGACTCGATGTACGGGATCCTGTTCCGCGACATCAATCCGATTCGTACGTTTGTGGACCAGCGGTTCTCGCGGCAGGTGCACGCGCGGGCGGGGATCATCATCAACACCGGTGAGGACAACTACCTGACCACTGCGGATGCGGTGGACGAGGCGCACACGGTGACGGTGTCGCAGTTGCTCAACGAGTACTTCGCGCATGAGGCGGGGTTGGCGGACTGGCAGTTGGGTCTGGGGCATGCGTTCGAGATCAACCCGGATGTGCCGGAGTCGTTGCGGTTGGAGTTGGCGCACGCGTTGCTGGCGCGGGAGTTGTTCCCGGACGCGCCGTTGAAGTGGATGCCGCCGACGAAGCACATGACCGGTGACGTGTTCCGCGGCAATCTGCTCGACGGGTTCTTCAACCTGGTCGGGGCGATGACCGGGCAGGGGATTCTGCTGGTGGGGATGATGACGGAGGCGGTGGTGACGCCGTGGTTGTCGGATCGGGACATCGCCCTGCAGAACGTGCGGTACGTGTTGGGCGCTGCCGGTGGGTTGCATGAGGACTTCGTGCCGGCGCCGGGCGGGTTCATCCAGCAGCGTGCGAACCGGGTGCTCGGTGAGGCGGTGGAGTTGTTGGAGCGGATCGGGGATCAGTCGTTGTTGACGGCGATCGCCGAGGGCACGTTCGGGATCATGAAGCGGCCGGCGGACCGGGGTAAGGGCCTGGCCGGGGTGGCGCGGCACGAGGGTGACTACTACAACCCGGCCACCGAGATCCTGGAAGGGGACCGGGCGTGACGGCCGCGGCGGAGAAGAAGATCGTCCGGCCGTACGGGGACACCACCGGTGACGGCATGGTGCAGGTGTCGTTCACGTTGCCGGTGCCGCACGACAAGCGGGCCGAGGGTGCGGCGGTGCAGTTGGCGAACCGGATGGGCATTGACCCGGCGATGTTGGTGCACGCCAGGCAGATGGGTGACGGGTTCACCTTCTTCGTGGTGTACGGGCGGGTGAACCATCTGGTGGACCTGGCGGCGGTGCAGGTGGTGGAGCGGGACTTCCCTCTGCTGAGCGCCAAGGAGGTGAACACGGTGGTGAAGCAGAGGCTGCGGCGCAAGCTGTCGGTGGTGGGGGCGTGCATCGGCACGGACGCGCACACCGTGGGCATCGACGCGATCCTGAACGTCAAGGGCATCGCGGGGGAGAAGGGCCTTGAGTACTACCGGGAGTTGAAGGTGACCAACCTGGGTGCGCAGGTGAGCGTGCCGGAGTTGGTGGAGGCGGCGCGGCGGGAGAAGGCCGACGCGGTGCTGGTGTCGCAGGTGGTGACGCAGCGCGACGCGCATCTGCACAACACGCGGGAGATGTCGGCGGCGTTCCGGGAGGCGATGCCGGCGGGGAAGCGGCCGCTGCTGATCGTGGGTGGGCCGCGGTTCGACGAGACGATGACCGGTGAGCTGGGCGTGGATCGGATCTTCGGCCGGGGCACCACTCCGGGTGAGGTGGCGTCGTATCTGGTGCACGCGTTGATCACGGACAAGAAGGCGAGAGCATGAGTGACGTACGGCTGGGCTTGACGGTGACGCACCGGCGGTATGTGCCGTACTCGCACGCCCATTACGCGGGGAACCTGGTCGACGGGGCGTACGCGTTGGGGTTGTTCGGGGATGTGGCCACGGAGGTGTGTATCCGCACTGACGGTGACGAGGGGTTGTTCGCCTCTTACTCGGATGTGCAGTTCCGGGCGCCGTTGAAGGCGGGCGACGTGCTGGAGGTGACGGCGACGGTGACGCGGGTGGGTACGCGCAGCCGCACCATCGACTTCGTGGCGCGGGTGGTGTGCCGGGGCCGCCCGGACAAGGGCGAGTCGGCGGCCGAGGTGCTCGACGAGCCGATCGTGGCGGTCACCGCGACCGGCACCGTGGTCGTTCCCGCGTCGGCGTGAGTCTGGCGGTCTGCGCCGACGTCGGGTCGACGTACACGAAGGTGGCGGTGGTGGACCTCGACGGCGGCGTCCTGGTGGCGGGGGCGTCGGCGCCGACGACGGTGGGCACGGACGTGCTGCACGGTCTGCACGCCGCGGTGGCGGCGGCCACCGACGGGCTCGGGGTGTCCGACGTGCCGTGGTACGTGTGTTCGTCGGCCGGCGGGGGCCTGCGGCTGGCGGTCGTCGGCTTCGAGCCGCTGGTGACCGCGCAGGCGGGGCGGCGGGTCGGGTTGTCGGCGGGGGCGAACGTGGTGCACGTGGCCGCCGGCCGGTTGGGCGGGGCCGACCTGACGGCGTTGCGGGCGGCCCGCCCGGACGTGGTGCTGCTGGTCGGTGGCACCGATGGTGGGGACGCCGACACGTTGCGGCACAACGCGACGCGGTTGGCGCGGGCCCGCTGGCGGGTGCCGACGGTGCTGGCCGGCAATGTCGAGGTGCGCGACGAGGTGCGGGCGTTGCTGGCGTCGGCGGGGGTGCCGGTGACGGTGGCGGACAATGTGCTGCCCCGTATCGGGGTGCTCGCGCCGGTGTCGGCGCGGGCGGCGATCCGGGAGGTGTTCCTGCGTCACGTCATCGGCGGTAAGAAGCTGTCCCGGGGTGGCCGGTTCGCCCGGCTGGTGCGGGCGGCGACGCCGGACGCGGTGCTGACCGGGGTGGAGGTCCTCGCCGATGCCGTCGGTGGGGACCTGGTGGTGCTGGACGTGGGTGGTGCCACCACCGACGTGTATTCGGTGCTGACCCCCGACGAGCGGGACAGCGGCCCGGGCCGGGAGGTGGCCGGGACGTTGTGGCGGGCGCGCACCGTGGAGGGGGACCTGGGGATGCGGTGGAGCGCCCCCGGGGTGGTGCGTGCCGCGGCTGAGGAACGTCTGCTCGCGGTGGGGGAGCAGGACGTGTTGGCGCCGGAGGCGGCGGTGCGGGCGGCGGATCCGGGTTTCCTGCCGGGTGACGACGCCGGTCGGGCGGTCGACGCGCGGATCGCCGGGCTGGCCGCGACGGTGGCGCTGCGCCGGCATGCCCGGGGCGCGGCGACGGGGGAACGTGCGGGGCGGGACCTGCGTGACGTGCGGCTGGTGGTCGGCTCCGGTGGGGTGCTGCGGCACGCGCCGTCGGCTGACGCGGCCGGGGTCCTGGCGGGCGTGCTCGCGGACCATGCCGGTGGGTGGCCGGTGCCGCGCGCCGCCCGGGCGGTGGTGGACGTGGACTATGTGCTGGCCGCCGGGGGATTGTTGGCTGCCGAGCATCCGGGGGCGGCGCGGGCGTTGTTGTGTCGGCACCTTGAGGCGTGACCGGCCGCTGCGGGACGGCCACGTATCGAGACGCGCCGACGCGACACGCCGTGGCGCAACACACGACAGGCCGGGGTGGGTTGACAGCGGCGGGGGTCCGCGCCGTACCGTCTTTGAGTCCTACTACGGGAAGCGGCTGTTGTTCGCTTCGTCCCTTCGTCCGCTGGCCGAGCGACCTTGCGAGTCGCGGCGGCCAGGTCCAGCGGGCGGGGGTCGGCGGGGCGGCGCGAACCGGCCGCGGTTACCGGTGTACGGGCAGGGTGAGGGGCACGGCCAGTAGACAACGGCCAGGCGGGGGCAGCCAGTCCACCGTCGGGTCGGTCCGAAGGTCGGCGTCGCTCATTCTCGCCCCACCGGCCGGGAAGGGCCTGGGAGCATCGGGGCGCGGCGTATGCCGCGCCCCGATTTCCGTTTCTGGCCGGCGGTGAAGCTCTGCAGCTTCTCGGCCAGCAGGTGGGGTCGGCTCAACGCCAGCAGATGCCCGCCGGGTAGTTCGTCCGGGTGCACGCCGAGGCGGTCGGCGGCCAGGCGGCGCTGGAAGTCGGCCGGGAAGAACCGGTCGTCACGGCCGGAGATCACCCGGGTCGGCACGTGTGGCCAGTCGCGCAGCGGGTTGGGGCGGACGAACACCGCGTCGGACTCCTGCGGTCCGTCGTGCATCCGGGCGGCCACGTCGGCGGGCACGTCGTGGAAGAAGTCGACCGCCGGGTCGACGTCGGCGTTCGGGGCGCGGCCCTGCGCGGCGGCGTACGCGGCGCGGGCCTGGGCGTGGCTGGTGGCCGCCCACCAGTCGCCGGGTGTCTCACCCGGCGCCGGGATCATCGGGTTGACGAGCACCAGCAGCCGTACCGCCGGGTGGTCGGCGACCAGTGGGGCGGTGAACGCGCCCAGCGACTGCGCCACCAGCACCACCTCGGGGTGGGTGTCGACGACGGCGCGGACGGTGGCGGCGTACTCGGGCAGGGCGGCGTCGGGGTCGGCGGCCGGCAGCGGCACTGCCACCGCGCGGTGGCCGCGCGTGTGCAGTTCGTCGACGAGCAGGTCCCAGTAGCGGGGATCGCCACCGGCGCCGGGGATCAGCACGTAGGTCACTGTCGGGCCCGCCTGACGATGTCCTCGGCGGTGCCGCCGCCGGGGAAGCGGGTGACGAAGTCGAGCAGCCCGACCCAGGTGGGGCGCAGCCCGATGCGCGCCATCAGCAGGTCCGGGTGGTTGATCTCGGCGAGTGTCGCGGCGGCCTGTTCGGGGCCGTGGTAGCGCTCGTGGGCGGCGGCGTACTCGGCGACGACCCCGCGCACGTCGGTTACGGTGACCGGGCCGCGTAGCAGCAGTACCCGGGGTGGGGCGGCGGCGGTGTCGATGGTGACGGCGACGGGTGGGCGGGCCCGCAGGTGGGCGATCTTGCGGGCGCCGCCGAAGGTGCTGAACACCACCTCCTCGCCGGTCCAGTGGAACATCATCGGCATCACCCGGGGGGTGCCGTCCGGGGCGACGTAGGCGAGGCGGGCCAGCTCGGTGGAGGTGAGCAGCTCGCGGGCCAGGTCGGTGTCGAGCAGGCGTGGGTCGCCCTGCGGCAGGTCGGTCACGGTCGTCATCAACCCTCCTCTCGGTCACTCCCAACTTAGGAGTGATCACTGCGGGTGTACAACCATTTTCGGCTACTCTGGTGCCCGTGCGCCCCTACGACGACCCGTGCGGCGTCGCCCGCGCGTTGGCCGCCGTCGGGGAACGGTGGTCGCTGCTGGTGGTCCGGGAGTTGCTGCTCGGGCCGAAACGCTTCGCCGAGCTCAGCCGCGGTCTGCCCGGCATGAGCCAGAACGTGCTCTCGCAGCGGCTGCGGGACCTGCAGGCGGCCGGTGTGCTGACCCGCCACGTCCTCGGCCCGCCGGTCAGTGCTGGCGTGTACGAGTTGACCGACTGGGGGCGTCAACTCGAACCGGTGCTGCTCGCGTTGGGCCGGTGGGGGGCGCGGGCGCCGCTGACCAGCGTCGCCGGGCTCAGCGTCGACGCGCTGATGCTCGCCCTGCGCACCACGTACGTGCCGGGGCTGGCCGCCGGCCTGCGGGGTGTCGTGCAGTTGCGGCTGGGGGTGGACTCGTTCACCGTCGAGATCGCCGGGGAGGACCTGCGCATCACGCGGGGCACCGCCGAGCGAGCCGATGCCGGCGTCGACACCGACCCGGCGACGCTGCGCGACGTGGTGTTCGGTCGGCGGGGCCTCGCCGACGCCGTCGCGGCCGGCGCGGCCACCGTCACCGGCGACCGGGACACCGCCGCGCGTCTGCTGGGCAGCTTCCGCCGGCCCGATCCCGCCGGCACCGTAGGTACGGGCCCGACGGCCGGGTAGCCTTCGGCCCGTGATCGTGGTGAGGTGCCGGTGACGACGCTCGACCGGGATGAGACGCGTACCACCGAGGTGGTACGCCGCGACGACGCCCCGCGCGCGATGCCGCTGCGGTGGGCCGTGCCGGCGGCGGTGGTGGCCGGGCTGACGATGCTGCTGGCGTTCCCCCCGTACGGGCTGTGGCCGCTGGCGCCGCTCGGGGTGGCGCTGCTGGCCGTCGCGGCGCACCGGCGGCGGTTGCGCGCCGGCGCCGGCCTGGGCTTCCTCACCGGGGTGGCGTTGTTCGCGCCGATGCTGGAGTGGACCAACCTGCACACCGGCTACCTGCCGTGGGTGCTGCTGTCGTTGCTGCAGGCCGGCTACCTGGCGCTGCTCGGCGCGGCGACGGCGTGGGTGTCGCCGCTGGCCGACCGGCGGCGGTGGGCGTGGCCGCTGCTGACCGCGCTGCTGTGGGTGGCGCAGGAGGCGCTGCGTTCGCGTACCCCGTTCGGCGGGTTCCCGTGGGGCCGGTTGGCGTTCAGTCAGGACACCTCCCCGTTGCTGCGGCTGGCCTGGCTCGGTGGCGCGCCGCTGGTGACGTTCGCCGCGGCGCTGGTCGGTGGGCTGCTGGCCGCCGCGTTGTGGCGGCGCTGGCCGGGCCGTACGCCGGGGGCGTGGGCGCCGGTCGCGGCGTCGACCGCCGTCGCGCTCGCCGTCACCGGCGTGGCGCTGCTGCTGCCCACCGGCGCCACCGGCACCGGCCGGACGGTGACGGTGGCGATCGTGCAGGGCAACGTGCCCCGGCTGGGTCTGGACTTCAACGCCCAGCGGCAGGCGGTGCTGAACAACCACGTCGACGCCACCCTGGAGCTGGCCGCCCGGGTCGACGCCGGGGAGCAGCCCCGCCCGGACCTGGTGGTGTGGCCGGAGAACTCCTCCGACATCGACCCGCTGCGCAACGCCTCCGCCGGTGCGCGGATCTCCCGGGCCGCTGACGCGATCGACGCGCCGATCCTGGTCGGGGCGGTGCTGCTCGGTCCCGGGCGGGGGCAGGTGCGCAACGCGGGAATCCTGTGGCGTCCGGGCAGCGGGGCGGACCTGTCGCAGCTGTACACCAAACGCCACCCGGTGCCGTTCGCCGAGTACGTGCCGCTGCGCAGCATCGCCCGGATGGTCACCGATCAGGTCGACCTGGTCCGCAACGACTTCGTCGCCGGGGACACCCCCGGGGTGGTGCGTTCGGGCCCGGCGGTGCTCGGCGACGTGATCTGCTTCGAGGTCGCCTACGACGGGCTGGTGCGTGACACCGTCGACGGCGGGGCGCAACTGCTGGTGGTGCAGACCAACAACGCCACCTTCGACGTGGCCGAGGCCCGCCAGCAGTTGGCCATGGTGCGGCTGCGGGCCGTCGAGCACGGGCGCGGGGCGTTGATGGCCTCCACGGTGGGAGTGTCCGGGTTCGTGACCCCCGACGGGCGGGTAAGCGGCGCTACCGGGTTCAACACCCGCGCGGTGGTGCTGCTGCAGGTGGCTCTCGCCGACGGGCGTACGCCGGCCACCCGGGCCGGGGTGTGGCCGGAGGTGGCCCTGACCGGGCTGGCGGTGGCGCTGCTGCTGGCCGCGGCTGCGACGCGTCGCCGCGCACGCGCCGGCGGGTAGTCCGCCGGGGCAGACGCGAAAGGGGTGCGGTGAGCGTGCCGATCGACGGGGTGGGGCGGGTGCTGGTGGTCATCCCCACCTACAACGAGGCCGACAACGTCACCGACATCGTGCGGCGGGTCCGCGCCGTCGCTCCGGCGGTGGACATCCTCGTCGCCGACGACAACAGCCCCGACGGCACCGGCGCGCTCGCCGACGCGATGGCCGCGACCGACGGGCACGTGCACGTGCTGCACCGCCCCGGCAAGAACGGGCTCGGCGCGGCGTACCTGGCCGGGTTCGCGTGGGCGCGTGAGCGGGGCTACGACGCGGTCGTGGAGATGGACGCCGACGGCTCGCACGCCCCGGAGGACCTGCCGACGCTGCTGGCCGCCGCCCGTGACGCCGACGTGGTCATCGGGTCGCGGTGGACCGGTGGGGCGAAGGTGGTGAACTGGCCGCTGCGGCGGCTGCTGCTGTCGCGGTGCGGCAACCTGTACGCGCGGCTGGCGCTGGGCATGCCGGTCACCGACGCCACCGGCGGGTACCGGGTGTACCGCACGGCGGCGTTGCGGGCGATGGCGCTGGAGTCGGTCTGCTCGCAGGGCTACGCGTTCCAGGTGGAGCTGTCGCGGCTGGCGCACCGGGCGGGGGTGCGGATCGTGGAGGTGCCGATCACGTTCGCCGAGCGGGAACGCGGCGCGAGCAAGATGAGCCCGCTGATCGTCGCGGAGGCGTTGTGGCGGATCACCACGTGGGGGTTGCGTGACCGTGGGGTGCGGCGGGGTCGGGCCGGACATGACCGGTGGCCGTGAGTGCCGGGCGTGTCATGCTGGAGGGGCGGGTTTCCGCCCCGGGTCCGGTGAGCGGGTGCCGTACGACGCGGATGAGGTGAGATGCGCCGATACCTGAGGTTCGTGCCGCTGGCCCTGCTGCTGGCGGTGGTGCTGGAGTTGGTGGTGTTCGTCGGGGTGGGCCGGGCGATCGGGTTCGGCTCGGCGGTGCTGCTGGCGTTCGCGGCGTCGCTGCTGGGGCTGGTGCTGCTGCGCCGCGAGGGGATGCGGGCGTGGCGGGGGTTCCGGGCGTCGGTGGAGTCCCGGCAGCCGCCGGGGCGGCAGGTGACCGACGGGCTGGTGGGGTTGTTGGGTGCGCTGCTGCTGGCCGCCCCGGGCCTGGTCAGCGGGGCGGTGGGGTTGCTGCTGCTGGTGCCGCCGGTGCGCCGGCTGGCCCGCGCCGGGGTGCAACGGGCCACCGAGCGGCGGGTGTCGTCGATGGTCGCCGGTGACCTGTTCGGGCCGCGTACGGTGCGGGTGCGCCGGGGTGACCCGCAGCCGCCGGCCGCGGCGGACGAGCCGGTGGTCCTCGACGGCGCTCAGGCCATCGAGGGCGAGATCGTGGAGCCGCGGCAGGGCTGAGCGTGAGCACGACGAAGCCCCCGGGAGGACGGGCTCCCGGGGGCTTCGTCGTGCTCGCTCAGGCGCGGCCGCGGCGGGTGCGGACCTCCTGCAGCCGCTCGGCGAGGATGTCCTCCAGCTCGGCGATGGAGCGGCGCTCCAGCAGCATGTCCCAGTGGGTACGCGGCGGCTTGGCCTTCTTCTGCTCCGGCTCGGTGCCGTCGACCAGGCGGGCGACACTGCCGTCGAACTTGCACTCCCAGGTCGTGGGGACCTCGGCGTCGACGGCGAACGGCACCTCGAACTGGTGGCCCTTGGCGCACAGGTACTCGCGGGTCTGACGCGGCGCGAGCTCCGTGTTGCGGTCGGATTCGTAGCTGACCGCGCCCAGACGGCTTCCGCGCAGCATACGCTCGCCCATGATCGACTTCCCCTCGTTCGTGGTGCTGGTCTTCTCGGTCTCTAACGGCCCGTCGCCGCCGGGGCATTCCCGCCCCGGGGTGGGTGACCGGCCCGGTGGCCCCTGCAAGGGTAGCCGCCCAGGACCGGTACCCGGCGGGGTCGTCCCCGGCCGGGTCGAACGGTATGCGTGTTTCGGCGCTCATCGGGGATGTTAGCCGCCCCAGATGTGCCGGAGGTGACGATGAGCAGTGACGCGCCGGTCGACGCCCGACGGCCCGGCCAGAAGACCTTCCTCGGTCACCCGCGGGCGCTGTCGACCCTGTTCCTCACCGAGATGTGGGAGCGGTTCAGCTTCTACGGCATGCGGGCCATCCTGGTGCTGTACCTGACCGCAGCAATCGCCGATGACGGCCTCGGCCTGCGCGAGTCCACCGCCAGCGCCGTCTACGGCACCTACAACGCCATGGTCTACCTGATGGCACTGCCCGGCGGATGGATCGCCGACCGGCTGCTCGGCGCCCGCCGCAGCGTGCTGGCCGGCGGGGTGGTCATCGCCGTCGGGCACTACGTGATGGCGATCCCCACCCGGTGGAGCGTCTTCGCCGGGATGGCCCTGATCGTGCTCGGCACCGGCCTGCTCAAGCCCAACATCTCGACCATGGTCGGCGACCTGTACGACCGGGACTCCCCACGCCGCGACGCCGGGTTCTCCATCTTCTACATGGGCATCAACCTGGGCGCGTTCATCGCCCCGTTGGTCTGCGGCTTCCTCGGCGAGAAGATCAACTGGCATCTGGGGTTCGGGGCCGCCGCGATCGGCATGACCTTCGGCGTGCTGCAGTACGTCCTCGGCCGACGCCACCTCGGCGACGCCGGCGCCCGCCCCGCCGATCCGCTGCTCGGCGCCGACCGCCGCCGCGCGCTGAGGCGCATCGGCCTCGGCACGCTGGCGCTGGCGCTCGTCCTGGCCGGGCTCGCCGTCGCCGGACTGTTCACCGTCAACAGCGTGGTCAACCTGCTCACCGTCGCCACCGTCGTGATCACCGTCGGCTACTTCGCCCGGATCCTCACCGACCGGGAGATCAGCGGCACCGAACGCCTGCGGATGAAGGCGTACCTGTGGCTGTTCGTCTTCGCCGCGTCGTTCTGGCTGATCTACGACCAGGCCGGGTCGGTGCTGAACATCTTCGCCGCCGACAACACCGACCGCGACGTGCTCGGCTTCACCTTCCCCGCCTCGTGGTTGCAGTCGGTCAACCCGATCCTGATCATCATCGGGGCGCCGCTGGCCGCCTGGCTGTGGCTGCGCCTGGGCCACCGGGTCTCCACCCCGGTGAAGTTCGCCGTCGGTCTCGTCCTCAACGGCCTGTCGTTCGTGCTGATGGCCGCCGCCGCGCAGGCCGCCGTCGGCGGGGACCTGGTCTCCCCGTGGTGGCTGATCGCCGTGTACGCCATCCAGGTCGCCGGTGAGCTGTCGCTGAGCCCCGTCGGCCTGTCCGCCACCACCAAGCTCGCCCCGGTCAAGTACGCCAGCCAGATGATGGGCCTGTGGTTCCTCGCCACCGCCGTCGGCGACGCCATCGGTGGCCAGGTGGCCCGGCTGGCCGAGACCTGGCCCGAACCGACGTACTTCCTCACCTTCGGGCTGGCCTCGGTGGTGCTGGGCCTCGGGGCGATGATGGCCGGCCGGCACGTCTCCCGGCTGATGGCCGGCATCCACTGAGCTGCCACCTGCGGGGGAGGTGCGTCAGCACCCGACGGCGATAGCATCCGCGGCATGGCCCCCACCACCACCGTGCACCCCGGCGCCTGCCCACTGGACTGCCCGGACACCTGCGCCTGGCAGCTCACCGTCACCGACGGGCGGGCCGTGGCGCTGCGCGGCGACCCCGGGCACCCGTTCACCCGGGGCGCGCTGTGCGGCAAGGTCAACCGCTACCTCGACGCGGTCAACGGCCCCGACCGGCTCACCACCCCGCTGCTGCGGGTCGGCCCGAAGGGGGTCGGCCCGGTGTCGTACCGGCCGGCGAGCTGGGACGAGGCCGTGGCCCGGGTCGCCGACGGGCTGCGCGCCGGCATCGACCGGCACGGACCCGAGTCGGTTCTGCCGTACTACTTCGCCGGCACCATGGGCCTGGTGCAGGGCTGGACGATGGGACCGCGGCTCTTCGCCCACCTCGGAGCGTCCCGGCTGCGCACCACCATCTGCACCGCCGCCGCCCGCGCCGCCCTCGCCTCGATCTACGGCAGATCCGTCGGCTTCGAGCCCGAGTCGGTCGTCGAGGCGAAGCTGATCGTGCTGTGGGGGGCGAACCTGCTGTCGACCAACCTGCACCACTGGCCGTTCGTGGCCGAGGCCCGCCGCCGCGGCGCGTACGTGGTGACCGTCGACCCGCTGCGCACCGACACCGCCGCCCGCAGCGACGAACACGTCGCCCCGCTGCCCGGCACCGACGCCGCCCTCGCCCTCGGGCTGATGCGCCACATCCGCGACCTCGGCGCCGCCGACACCGAGTGGCTCGCCGCGCACACCACCGGCTGGGACCGGCTGCAGGCCCGCCTCGACGAGTGGCCGCTCGACCGGGCCGCCGCCGTGTGCGGCCTCGACGTCGACGTGCTGCGTCGCCTCGGCGAACGGATCGCCACCACCCGCCCCACCGCCATCCGCGTCGGCCTCGGCCTGCAACGGCACGCCGGCGCCGGGCAGGCGGTCCGCGCCATCGCGGCCATCCCGCTGGTCACCGGCGACTTCCGGCACCCGGGCGGCGGCGTCCTGGTCACCACCAGCGGACACCACCGCATCGACACCGACCGGGTGGCCCGCCCGGCGGACATGCCCGCCCCGCCGGCCCGGTCGATCAACATGAGCCGGCTCGCCGCCGCGCTGACCGGCGAGGCCGACCCGCCGGTCACCTCGCTGGTGGTCTTCGACGCCAACCCCGCCGCCACCGTCCCCGACCAGAACCGGCTGCGGCAGGGGCTGGGCTGCGCGGACCTGTTCACCGTGGTGCTGGAACAGCGCTGGACCGACACCTGCGACTGGGCCGACGTGGTGCTGCCGGCCACCATGCAGCCCGAGCACCTCGACCTGCACACCTCCTACGGCCACCACTACGCCACCCTCAACCTGCCGGCGACCGTCGCGCCCGGCCAGGCGCTGCCCAACACCGAGATCTTCCGGCGGATCGCCGCCGCCCTCGGACTGGAGCATCCCCGGCTGCGCGACAGCGACACCGACCTGGCCCGGCAACTGCTCGACGGCAGCGGCGTCAGCTACGAGGAACTGGCGGAGGCCACGTACGCGCGGGCCACCGGCGTCGAGGTCGGCACCGCCCCGTACGCCAAGGGCGACTTCCCCACCCGCGACGGACGGGCCCGGCTGTACGACCCGCAGCTCACCGCCCAGGGCGTCGACCCGCTCGTCGGCTACACCCCGCCCGCCGAGGCCGGCGACACCGAGCTGGCCCGCCGGTTCCCCCTGGCGCTGATCTCCCCGGCCGGCCGGTACCTGATGAACTCGACCTTCGCGTCGCAGCCCTGGCACCTCGAACGCACCGGCCCGCCGCGCATCCACCTGCACCCCGACGACGCCGCCGCCCGGGGCCTCGCCGACGGCGACACCGCCCGGGTGCACAACGACCGGGGCGAGTTCCTCGCCACCGTCGCCGTCGACGACGCCACCCGCCCCGGGCTGGCGTTCACCTACAAGGCGTACTGGGCGCGGCTGAGCCCCGGCGGCAGCACCGTCAACGCGGTCACCGCCGTACGCGACACCGACCTCGGTGGCGGGCCGACCTTCCACGACACCCGCGTCGAGGTGCGGGCCGCCCCGGCTCAGCCGGCCTGAGCCGGCGTCCCGAGCCGGGCCAGCGCCGCCGCGAGGTCGCTGACCTGGTCGGCGAGCTGCGCGGCGCGATGCTGGGCGGCGTCGGCGTCGGCCTCGGCCGCGCGCAGGCGTACCTCCAACTCGGCCAGGCGGGCCTGCGCGGCGGCGCCGGCCTGCCGCGACGCGGCCAGCTCCGCGGTGATCGCCTCGCGCTGCCCGAGCGCGGCGGCCACCTCCTCCCGCGCCCGCGCCGCCGTCGCGGCGGCCTCCTCGCGGATCCGCGCGGCGTCCGCGCGCGCGGCGTCACGGTCGTGGGTCGCCGCCTCGGCGGCCGCGCGGGCCTGCCGGGCCTCGCCGGCGTGCCGGTCGGCGTCGGCCCGCGCCGCCGCCGCGTCGGCGCCCGCCTGCTGCGCGCGGGCGAGGGCCTCGGCGGCCGCGGCGGTGGCCCGCTGCGCGTCGGCGGCCGCGGCGTCGCGGGCGACGGTCAGGTCGGCGGCGCGCTGCCGCTCACTGTCCCGCTCCGCGCGCAGGCCCCGCAGCTCGTGGCGGGCGGCGTCCCGGTCGCGTTCGGCCTGCACCCGCAACGCCTGCGCGGCGCTGGCGTCACGGCGGGCGGTGTCGGCGTCGGTCTCGGCCCGCAGCACGCGTTGTTCGGCGGCGTCGGCCCGGGCGTCGGCCTGCTGGGCCTGCGCCTTCGCGGCGTCGCGGTCGGAGACGGCGAGGCGGGCCTCCTGTCGGGCACGGGCCGCGTCGGCGCTCGCGGCCTCGGCGTCGGCGCGGGCCTCGTCGCGTTCGGTGTGCGCCTGGGCGACCTGCGCGGCGGTCTCCGCGCGGAGCTGGGCGAGCTGCCGTTCGACCCCGACGGGGGACAGCTCGGCGTGCAGCGCCTCGGTCAGCGTCTCCACGATCTGGTCGAGCCGGTCCACCGCCTCCCAGGTGCGCGCGACCTGACCGGGCAGGCCGGGGGCGTTGCGGTGACGCATCCGGGAGTTGCGCGACGCCCGCTGGCAGGCGCCGTCGTTGTCCCGGCAGTACCGGAACGGCCGGCCCGCGCCGGCCCGCTGTGGCACGTCGCGTCCACAGTGTGCGCAGGGGCGGGTCTCGGCGGGGGCGGGCTGGGCGTCCATCGAGGCGAAAGTCTAGTGCGCGGCACCGACCGGCCGGTCCGCGGCGCGGGCCGCGCCGTCGAGGGTGTAGCGGCGTTGCAGCAGCAGCGCCACCAGCATCGCCGCGGCGGGCAGCAACCCGAAGCCCCAGCGGATCGCGGCCAGCGCCGAGTCCGGTTGGACGACGCTCTCGCCGGCGGCGGACGCGACGAACCCGCCGGCGGCCAGGCACAGTGCGTACGCCCACGGGCCCAGCGCCGCGCCGGTGGCCTCGGTGGCCGTCCACACCCCGGTGTAGGTGCCGGCGGCGCCGGTGCCGGCGCGGATCACGTCCGGGACCATCGAGAACGGCAGCAGTTGCATGCCGGCGAACGCGACGCCGAGCACCGCCACCGCGGCGATGAGCACCGGCAGCCCGGCCGGGCGCCCCACCGCGAGGACCAGTGCGCCGACGGCGAACGCGCCCTGCGCGGCGAGCAGGGCCCGCTGCTTGCCGAACCGGCGGGCCACCACCAGCCAGCCGGGAGTGACCAGCAGGGCCGGGGCGACGAACGCGGCCACCAGCACGGTGGTCAGCCCCGGGCGGCCCAGCTCGTACTCGGCGTAGTAGGGCACCCCGGCCAGCACCAGGTGGGTGGTGGTGGACATCGCCAGGTAGGCGGCGACCAGCCAGCGGAACTGCCGGTCCCGCAGGGCCGCCGCCAACGCCCGCCAGCCACCGGTGTGCCCGGCGGCCGGCGCTGCGGCGCTGCGGCGCAGCCGGGCGATGCCGGCCACACCGACCAGCATCGCGGCGAGCATGCCGACGGCCAGCAGCACCCCCATCCGCTGGTAGCCGCCGCGGGTGGCGGTGTCGCCGCCGGTCAGTAGCGGCGCCAGCAGTCCGGAGACGAGGATGCCGAGGGTCAGCACCACCATCCGGAAGGCCATCAGCCGGGTCCGCTCGTCATAACCGATCCGCAGGTCGGCGGGGGTGGCGAGGTAGGGGACCTGGTAGGCGGCGAAGAGCAGGTTGCCGGCGACGAAGGCCACCGCCACCCACGCCGCCGCCGGGGCGCCGGTCAGCCCGCCGGGCACGGCGAACAGCGCGGCGAAGGCGACCGGCAGCACGCAGCCGAGCAGCAGCAGCCGCCGCCGGTCGCCCCGGCGGGCCTGCTCGACGTCGCAGCGGTGCCCGATCCACGGGTGCAGCAGCACGTCGGCGACCTTGGGCAGCAGCAGCGCCAGGCCGGCCAGCCACGGGGTGACGGCCAGCACGTCGGTGAGGAAGTACAGCAGCAGCAGGCCGGGCACGGTCACCCAGACGCCCATGCCGAGCGAGCCGGCGGCGAACCCGAGCAATGGTCCGCGGGGCAGGGCGGCCGTCTGCTGGTCGGGCCCGCTCATCGCCGCCTCCTGTCCCGGGCGCGTCGCCCGCCAATCCAACGGATGCTGGATTGTAGGGGCAGAATGGTCGCCATGACCATGCCCCGCCGCCGACCGGGCCGGCCCCGCCGCGACCAGAGCCGCGACACCCGCGAGGCGGTGCTCGCCGCCGCGACCGCGCTGTTCGCGCAGCGGGGCTTCGACGCCGTCGGGCTGCGGGAGGTCGCCGCCGCCGCCGGCGTCGACGTGGCCACGGTCTCGCACCACACGGGTACGAAGGCACAGCTCTACGACGCCTGCTTCGCCCGGGTCTTCGCCGCGGAACGGCAGGCCCTGGAGGCGGCGGCCGAACACGCCCGGGCGGCCCTGGACGCCGGGCCGGCGGCGGCGCTGCGGGCCCTGCACGACCTGGTGGACGTCTTCGTGGACTTCCTGGAGGACCGGCCGGAGACCACCGCGCTGTGGCTGCGCCGCTGGCTGGAGCCGCACCGGCACGCCGAGCTGGACCAGCGCTACGCCGCGCCGCTGTACCGCCTGGTCACCGACCTGCTCACCGCCGCCGCGGCCAGTGGCGCGCTGGTCGAGCCGACCCCGCACGTCTCGGTGCGCAGCCTGGTGTGGGCGGTGCACGGGCACGTGGTGGCCCTGGCCGCCTCGGACGGCTCCCCGGCGCGGGAACGCCGCGAGTTCCGCGCCTTCGTGCACCGCTTCCTCGACGGGCTGTACGCAGCGGCGGGCTCTTGACGTGCCGCTGCGCCCCGGCCATTATCCGACAGTCGTTGGATTATGGCGGAGGGGAGTGGCGATGAGCGGGCAGCCGGTCGTGGCGGTCATCGGGGCGGGCGCCGCCGGACTGGCCACCCTCAAGGCGCTCGCCGACGCACGCGTGCCCGCGGTCTGCCTCGAGGCCGGCGACCGCGTCGGCGGCCTGTGGGTCTTCGGCGCGGCCGGGTCGCCGGCGTACCGCACGCTGCACCTGAACACCAGCAAGGCCCGTACCCAGTTCGCCGACCATCCGATGCCGGCGCACTGGCCCGACTACCCCGACCACACCCGCGTCGCCGGCTGGCTCGGCGACTACGCCGACCGCTTCGACCTGCACGGGTCGATCCGGCTGCGGCACGTCGTCGACCGGGTGGTCCCCGAGACCGGCGGCCGGTGGCACGTGCACGCCGACACCCCCGACGGCCCGGTACGCATCACCGTCGACGCCGTCGTCGTCGCCAACGGGCACAACCGGGTCCCGAAGACCCCCGAGGTGCCCACCGGCACCGTGCGACAGATGCACAGTCACGCCTACCGGGGTCCGGAGCAGCTCGCCGGCCGGCGGGTCCTCGTCGTCGGCGGCGGCAACTCCGCCATGGACATCGCGGTGGACGCCTCGTACGCCGCCGCCCGCACCCTGCTGTCGCTGCGCCGAGGCGTCTGGGTGGTGCCGAAGTACCTGCTCGGGCGTCCGTCGGACACCCTCAACGGGGCCCTGGCCCGCCGGCTGCCGTGGCGGCTGCGCCAGCGGATCAGCCAGCGGATGCTCGCCGCCACCGTCGGCCCACCACAGCGCTACGGCCTGCCCGCCCCCACCCACGGCTTCCTGCAGGACCATCCCACCCTCTCCGACGGGCTGCTGTCCCGGCTCACCCACGGCGAGATCGAGGTCCGCCCCGGCGTCACCGGCTTCGACGGCGACACCGTCACCTTCACCGACGGGCGCAGCGACGAGATCGACCTGGTGATCTGGTGCACCGGCTACCGGGTGGAGGTGCCGTTCCTCGACCCGGCGCTGCTCGGCGACGGCGCGGACACCCTGCCGCTGTACCGGCACGTCTTCCACCCCGATGTGCCCGGGCTGGCGTTCGTCGGGCTGATGCAGTCCACCGGCGCCGCCTTCCCGCTGGTCGAGGCGCAGGCCCGGCTGGTCGCCGCGCACCTGGCCGGCACGTACGCGCTGCCCGACCCGGCACGCCAGCACGCCGACATCCGCGCCGAACTGCGCGCTGCCGTCGACCGCTGGGGCGACCGCCGCCCCGCCATGCGGGTCGACTTCGACGCGTACCTGGCGCTGCTGGGCCGGGAACTGACCGAAGGCGTCCGCCGCGCCGCCCGGGGCGAGGGCGTGCTCTTCACCGGCGCGCAGGTGCGTCCGTGACCGGCCTGCGGGGCCGCCGGGTGCTCGTCACCGGCGCCCAGGGGACCTTCGGCCGGCACCTGTGCGCCGCGCTGCACACCGCCGGGGCCGAGGTCGTCGGCCTGGACCGGCACCCGGACACCACCGCCCGGACTCCGGTGATCGGCTGCGACCTGACCGACCCGGCTGCCGTGCCACCGGCGGTACGCGCCGCCGTCGAGCGCCTCGGCGGACTGGACCTGCTGGTCAACAACGCCGGGGTCGGCGGGCCCGCCCCGGCGGAGCTGCCCCCGGACGAAGCGGTGCGGGCGCAGCTGGAGGTGAACCTGCTCGCCGCCTGGCGGACCACCGCCGCCGCCCTGCCCGACCTGGTCGCCGCCCGCGGGCGGGTGATCTTCGTGGCCAGCCGGATGGCCGTGCTGCCGCTGCCGCTGGCCGCCGCGTACGGGGTGAGCAAGCGGGCCCTCGTCGCGTACGCCGACGCGCTGCGCCTGGAGGTCGGCACCCACGTCGGGGTCAGCGTCGTCTACCCCAGCATGGTCGCCTCCCCGATCCACGACAGCACCGCCCGGGCCGGGCTGTCACTGCAGGGGGTGTCCCGGCTGGAGCCCGTCGACGGGGTCGTCGCGGCGATCCTGCGGGCGGCCACCGCCCGGCGGGCGCTGCGCGACGTCGCCACCACCCGGCGGGGACGTCTGGAGATGGCCCTGGCCCGGCACGCGCCGGCGCTGGCCGACCGGCTCGTACGGCGTACCGTCGCGGCCCGGATCGCGGCCGGTGACCTCGACGGCGCGTCGCTGGCGGCCGGCATGGTGCGGCGGCACCGCGACCCGGGACGGTAGCCGGCTCACCCGCCGTCCGACGTGTGCGCGACCCGCACCGGCACCCCGGCGGGCAGCCGCAGCGTCGCCGTGTCGTACGGGGTGCGCACCTCGACGCTCCGGGTCAGCGCCGACACCAGCCGCGCCGTGAGACGGCCCGGCTGCCAGGACAGCTCCTGCACGGTGATCCGCCCCGGCAGCGTCACCCCGCGCAACGTGCCGCGTTCCAACCCCGGCGGCACCGCCGGCAGCAGCCGCACCACACCCGGCCTGGCCTGTGCCAACGACTCGATCAGCACCGCCGGCAGGGCGTGCGCGGCGTCGGCGTTGTAGGTGACCAGCCCGGGGTTGTGGGAGCTCATCAACGACCGGAAGAACATGTCGTTGCCGAGGATCTTGCACAGGTTCACCCCGACCAGGGCACCGTCGCGCAGCCGGGCGGCTCCCAGGGCCCGGTGCAGGCTGCCGTGCGCCGACAGGTTCTCGTCGCCGCGCAGCGTGAGCGCCCGATGGGCGGCGGCGGCCAGGTCCGGCGTGTCGTCGGGGTCGATCTCGCCCAGCGGCCACACCGGGTAGAGGTGACTGACATGCCGGTGTTCCTCGTCGGCGGGCGGGCCCGGCCAGGCCCACTCGGCGAGGGCTCCCCGCTCGTCGATGCGGTACGCCGGCAGCCGGCCGCGCAGCTCGTCCCACCGGTGCGCACCGGTCACCTCGGCGGCCACCCGCAGGGCGTGCCGGGCGGCGGCGACGTCCATCGTGGCGTTCACGGCCACCGGGGCGGGCCGCCCGTCGGCGTCCGGTGGACCCGTCTCCGGCGAGTACGACGGCACGAGCACCACCGTGCCGGTGTCGTCGGTGACGGTGAGGACGTCGGTGAAGAAGTCGGCCGCCTCGGCCAGCCAGCCGGCCACCTCGCCGAGCGGCTCACCGGTCACCAGGTGGTGCTCGTACAGTGGGAACAGCAGCCAGTCCGCGCCGGCCAGCCACGCCGTGAACGGCCAGTCGGGGTGCACGTGGAACAGGTGCCCGTGCTCGCCGTCGGTGC
This sequence comes from Micromonospora halophytica, assembly GCF_900090245.1. Lineage (GTDB taxonomy): Bacteria > Actinomycetota > Actinomycetes > Mycobacteriales > Micromonosporaceae > Micromonospora > Micromonospora halophytica. The sequence continues at coordinate 20,794 of NZ_FMDN01000009.1, read as the reverse complement.
GGCTGGGCGCGAGCAGCCCCCGCGCCCCGTACACGGCCCGGGCGTTGCGCCGCCAGTCGTCGAGCTGACCCGCCACCAGCCGGGCGTGCGCGGCGGTGACCTCCGGCAGCGCGCCGACGTTCGCGCCGGCCAGTTGCAGGTTGACGTTGGCGTCGGTGGTGAAGTCGCCCGCCCACGCGGCGTCCCACGAGCCGAGCCACAGCCCGGTCAACCGGGGCGGCAGCTCCCCGCTGGCGCTGAGCAGCAGGTACCGGCCGGCGTGGAAGAGCCGCTCCAGCAGCGCCGGCAACGGCGTGTGCGGGGTGGCCCGCTGCCGGGCGAGCAGCTCACCGACCGGCAGCTCCCGCTGCGCCGCGGGCACCCCCAGGTCCAGGCTGACCCGCCGGTACGGCACCTCGTGCCGTGGCAGGTGGCGGGCCAGCAGGGTGTCGTAGTCGCCGTCGACGGCCGACAGCCGATCCGCCAACTCCCCGGTGCGCCAGCGCGGGTCGCCCACCCGGTCGAGCACCGTGGTCAGCAGCGCCGGTCCGCGTACCGCCACCCGGTCGCCGTCGAGCGTGACGTCGCCGCGCAGCAGGGTCAGCCCCTCGAAGCCGTACGCGCCGCCGACCTGCGGGTAGTGCCCCCGCACCCGCAGCAGGACCAGATCACCCCGGCGGTACGCGGCGTACGTGTAGCGCACGTCGGCGGGGCGGCCGGGCAGCTCGCCGGTGACCCCGACCGTGCAGTCGCCCATGTCCAGCTCGGTGACGATCATCGCGTCGGCGCGGGAGACGAACGAGCGGCGTCGCCCGCCCGCCCACTCGACGACAACCTGCCCGGTGTCGAACTCGGTGCGCCGCCGGTAGTCGCGCGCCGGGACCGGATCCGCCGCGTCGACGGTCAGCGCGAAGCCCGGATGGTACGACTGCGTCCACTGCAGCTCCCGGCCGCCGGTGAGCAGGCGGGCCGCCTCCGTCCGCCGACCGGCGAGCACCAGCTTCCGGATCCGGGGCAACTGCTCGGCCAGCTCGGGCGCTCGGGCGTCGTGGGTGCCGTTGGGCAGCACGAACCGGTGGTGGTTGACGATGATGCGTTCCGCGTGCGGATCGCCGCACACCATGATCCCGTACTCGCCGTTGCCGGCGAGGAACGCGTCCTCCCAGCTCGCGGCGGGTGCGGGATCCCAGATGCGGTGGGCCGACGCGGGCAGGCTGTCCGTCATCGACGGTCCTTCCGCGCCGGTCAGTGGCCGCCGGCGGCGTGCACCGCCGGGGTGGCGGCGGTGCTGTCGCGCACGGTCAGCCGCGGCTGCAGCAGCGTCGCCTCCGGCACCTGCTCGTCGCGCAGCTTGCTCATCAGCAGCGCCACCGCCTGCCGGCCGATCTCCTCGGCGGGCACCGGCACACTGGTGAGCATCGGGCCGCTCTGCTCGGCGAACGGGTCCGGGCAGATGGCCACCACCGACACGTCCCGCGGCACCTGCCGGCCCAACGTCGGCAGGGTGGCCAGCACCGGCCCGACCGCGGCCTCGTTCTGCACGATCAAGGCGGAGACGTCCGGGTGTTCGGCCAGCAGCGCGGTCAGGGTCCGCCGCACGTCGGCGGCGCCCTCCTCGCAGGGCAGGGTCACCACCTGCACGCCCTGCAGCTCGGCGGCCTCCACCACGCCGGAGCGGGTGCGGTGCGCGAAGCCGGTGCCGCGCTCGTACACCGCCGCGGGCGCGCCGAGCAGGGCGACCCGACGGTGGCCCAGCCCGGCCAGGTGCGCCACGCACGCCGCGCCGGCCCGGTGGAAGTCCAGGTCCACACAGGTCAGCCCGGTGGCCTCGGCGGGGAAACCGATCAGCACGCTGGGCAGGGCCAGTTCCCGCAGCAGCGGTACCCGCGCGTCGTCGAGTTCCACGTCCATCAGCAGCACGCCGTCGACCAGGGCGCTGGCGGCGATGCGGCGCAGCCCGGCCGGCCCCTCGTCGGAGGTGACCAGCAGGACGTCGTGGTCGTAGCGGCGGGCGGTGGTGACCACCGCCGTGGCGAACTGCATCACCACCGGCACCTGCATGCCTGAGCGCAGCGGCAGCACCAGCGCGATCACGTTGGCCCGACGGCTGGCCAGGGCGCGCGCCCCGGCGTTCGGGTGGTAGCCGAGCAGCCGGATGCTGGCCAGCACCCGGGCGCGGGTCAGCTCGGAGATGGCCCGCTTGCCGCTGAGCACGTACGACACGGTGCTCGCCGCCACCCCGGCGTGCCGGGCCACGTCGGCGATGGTGACCTGGCCGGGCGACGGGCGCCCCGGCGACCCGGTCACGGTCGCCGTCCCGCGACCGCCGGGGCCCGGTGGCCGTCGGCGGGCTGCTCGCCCCGCACGGTCAGCGCGCCGAGCAGCCGCACGTCGCGGGCGGACCGGCCGACCATCAGGGTGTGCGTGGCGTCCTCCACCACGTACCCGCCACGGGTCTCGTCCCACCAGCGCAGCTCGTCGGTGCGCAGCCGCAGGGTGACCGTGCGCCGCTCGCCGGGGGCGAGGCTGATCCGGGTGAAGTCGCGCAGTTGCCGCAGGGGCTGCTTGACCCGGGAGCGGCGTTGCCGGGTGTAGAGCTGCACGACCTCCTCGCCGGCGCGGTCGCCGGTGTTGGTGACCTCGCAGCGCACCTCGACCTCCTCGCCGGCGGTCACCGCCGTCGCGCTCAACCGGAGCCCAGCGTAGTCGAACCGGGTGTAGCTGAGCCCGTGCCCGAACGGGTACAGCGGGTCACCCCGGTGGTACAGGTAGGTGGCGTCGGCGCCGATGATGTCGTAGTCGAGCAGGTCGGGCAGTTCGGCCGCGTCGGCGTACCAGGTCTGGGTGAGCCGGCCGCCCGGCTCGGCCTCGCCGAGCAGGACCGCCGCCAGCGCCGCGCCGTGCTCCTGCCCGCCGTGCGCCGACCACAGCACCGCCGGCAGGCCCTCCTGCGCGGCGCCGATCGCGTACGGGTAGCTGCTGGTCACCACCAGCACGGTGCGCGGGTTCGCGGCGTGCACGACGCGCAGCAGCGCCTCCTGAGCGGCCGGCAGGGCCAGGTCGAGGCGGTCCTCGGTCTCCCGTCCGTTGACCATCGGGTGGTTGCCCAGCATCACCACCGCCACGTCCGCCGCGGCGGCCAACGCGGCGGCCTCGGCGGCGCCGTCGGTGAGAAGTTCGACGGTGAAGCCGGTGGCGGCCTGCGGGCCCGGCGCGTCGGCGCGCAGCCGCCCGTCGGCGTCGACGGTGACGTACCGGTCGGTGGCCAGGTGGTGCAGCAGGGTCGTGCCGTCGGGCCCGGGACGGAAGCGGAACGTCTCCCGGACCACCCATTCGCCCGGGCCGGGACGGTCGTTGGCGAGCGCGCCGTCGTCGTCGGCGCCGACGTGCCGGCCGTTGCCGACCGCCCGCAGGGCCAGGATGTCGCGGCCCCAGTCGAACACGTCGAACCCGGTGGCCTCGGCGCCGAGGGTGAGCGGGCCGCCTTCGGGCGTGTCCGGGCAGTGCACGTAGCGTTCCCCGACCCGCAGCGCGATCCGGTCGGCGCCGTCGTGGGTGGTGACCGTCGGCAGCCGCCGGGCCAGCCCCTGGTACGCGGTGATCGCGTACGGCGGGGTGCCGCTGTACCAGTCCTCGTACACCGCGTCGGCCAGCGGCCCCAGCACCGCGATCCGTAGCTGCGGCGCGGGCGTCAGCGGCAGCAGCCCGTCGTTGCGCAGCAGCACGATCGACTGGCGGGCGGCCTCGCGGGCCAGTTCCCGGTGCGCCGGGCAGTCGAGCACGTCGGGGGAGACGCCGGCGAACGGGTCGGCGTGCGGCGGGTCGAGGTCGCCCAGGCGGATCCGGACACTGAGGATCCGGCGTACCGCGCGGTCCACGTCGGACTCGGTGAGCAGGCCCCGGCGCAGCGCCTCGGTGATCCGCTCGACGGTGGGCGCCGGGTCGGCGTCGTCCTCGGTGAAGTTGTCGATGCCGGCGCGCAGGGCGGCGGCGAAGCCCTCGACGTGGTCGGGCAGGTACGCCTGCACACCGGCGATGTTGCCGGCCGCCCCGGCGTCGCCGACCACCATCACCTCGTCGTCGGCCCATTCGCGCAGTTCGGTCTCGATCAGCGGGCTCAGGTGTGCCGGCACCCCGTCGACGAGGTTGTAGGAGGCCATCATGGCTACCGCCGCGCCGGCCTCCAGCGGGGCCCGGTACGCCGGCAGTTCGTACTCGCGCAGCACCCGGGGCGGCAGGTCGCTGGAGGTGGTGGCCCGGTCGGTCTCGTTGTTGTAGCCGAGGAAGTGCTTGACGGTGGGCGCGGTACGCAGCCGGTGGGGGTGGTCGCCACGCAGCCCCCGGGCGTACGCGGTGGCCAGCCGGCCGGTCAGCCACGGGTCCTCCGACCAGCCCTCCTCGTTGCGTCCCCACCGGGGGTCGCGCAGCGGGTTCACCACCGGCGCCCACACGTTCAGGCCGACCCGCTGCGGGTCGGCCTGGTGCTTGATGCGCACCTCGTCGCCGACGGCCGCGCCGACCGCCCGGACCAGGTCCGGGTTCCAGCTGCTGGCCAGCCCGACCGCCTGGGGGAAGACGGTGGCCTCGCCGAGCCAGGCCACCCCGTGCAGCGCCTCGGTGCCGGTGCGGAACGCGGGCAGGCCGAGGCGGGGGACCGGGGCCTGCCACTGGTGCAGCAGTCCGATCTTCTCCGGCAGGGTGAGTCGGGCCAGCAGGTCGTCGATCCGGGCTCGGGGGGACGGGGCGGGGCTGTCGGTCATGGTGGTCGTACCTTCCGTGGGGCTGACCCGGCACGGGCGCGACACTCGTCGGTCGAAGCGCTTCGACGAGCGTCGTGGAAGCGTGCCGCATCGCGGTGCAGGAGGGTGGTGGCGGTCGCCGGCCCGGAAGCGGTGAAGCGCTTCGACGACTGCGTGGAACATGCCGCCCCGGGTGCCCGAACGACGAGACGGCCGTTCGAGGTTGGCACCACGGGACCGGTCCGGTCAAGAGGCCGCCGCGTCCCTGCCGGGCGAGCGACGGCCGTCGCGGAGGGACGGGTACGTGGGATCAGGGCACGGGCAGGCGTCCCGCCTCGACGGAGGCGAGCGCGGCGGTGGCGCCGCCGAGGGCGGTGGCCGTCGGCCCGAGCGTGCTGGCGTCGAGGTGGCAGCCACCGGCGTCGGGGGCGAGCGTGCGGGCGGCCAGCTCGGCCCGGGCGGCCGGCAGCAGCCAGGGCCCCAGGGTCGCGAAGTGGCCGCCCACCACCACCGCCTCCGGGTTGAGCAGGTTGGCCAGCACGGACACCCCGTGCCCGAGGTGCCGGCCGATCTCGGCCAGTCCGCCGACGACGGCGGGATCCTCCTGCCGGGCCAGGGTCAGGACGCGCTCCACCTCCGGCAGCCAGTCGAGCACCGGGCCGTCGTTCTCGGCGTCGGGCAGCAGGCGGCGGATCACCGCGGGCAGGCTGGTCAGCGTCGCCAGGCAGCCGCGTCGCCCGCAGCTGCACCGCGGACCGGCGGGATCCAGCGGCACGTGCCCGATCTCGCCGGCGAAGCCGCGGCTGCCGCGCAGCAGCCGGCCACCGGCGAGCACCCCGGCGCCGACCGCGACACCGCCGGTGAGGTGGACCAGGTCGGCCGTGCCGGCGTACGCGCCGTGGCGCTGTTCGGCGAGGACGGCGAGGTTGGCGTCGGTGTCGACGGCCACGGTGAAGCCGGGGTCGCGCAGCGCGGTGCGCAGTTCGCTGGTGATCGCGACGTCCTGCCAGCCCAGCGCGGCTGCCAGCGGCACCGCTCCGGTGGTGTCGACCAGGCCGGGCACGCCGACGGTGAGGCCGAGCACGGTGCGTCCCTGGCCGGTGACCCGGCCGACCGCCCGACGGGCCAGGCCGGCGAGCGCGCGGATCGTCTCGGTGGGGGAGGCCGACGGGGCGGCGAAGGCGCGCCGCCAGGTCAGCAGGCGGTTGCCGCCCAGGTCGACGGCGACCACCACCAGTTCGTCGGCGCCGATCTCCATGCCCAGCGCGGCGTACGGCTCGCCGTCGAGGACGAGCATGGTGGCCGGCCGGCCGACCCGGTTCTCGGTCAGCCCGGTCTCGCGCAGCAGCCGGCGGTCGATCAGCTCGGTCACCAGGCTGGAGACGGTGGCCTTGTTGAGGCCGGTGTGCGCGGCGATGTCGGCGCGCGAGCAGGGCGCGTGCCGGCGGACATGCCGCAGGACCACCGCCCGGTTGGTCACCCGCACGTCGCCGAGGTCGCTCGGCTGCGGTTCGGTGTGGATGCTGATCACGATCTGCCCGCTTCCTGCGCCGCCGGTGCGCGGTCCCCGAGGTGCCGCGCGTCCATCATCGCGCATCGCCGTGTCCGGGCCTGTCCACCCGGTCGCGGCATGGTCACCACTGTCTTGTGGGACGGATCACCGTCGATTAGTTTGTTCGGCTAGAACCCCAACTAACTCTAGCCGAGCCTCCGACGCTCGGAAACCCGACACACACGATGAAGGGAGTGCGCCGTGAAGCCGTCCCTGCCGGGCGCATCCACCGACCGCCGGACCCTGCTGCGGATGATCGGACTCGGCGCCGCCGCCACCGTGGGCGGTTCCACCCTCGCCGGTTGCAGCAAGGAGGCGGGCAGCAAGGGCACCGCCACCAAGGGCGACGCCATCCGTGAGGTCCTGCCGACGCACAGGCCCGCCGAGCTGCTCAAGGCCGACATCCCCGGCGAGGGGCCCATCCCCCAGGGCTACCTCAGCTACCCACGACAACTCGTCGACGCGGTCACCGAACAACCCGGCAAGGGCGGCGGGCCGATCCGCACCATGAGCCCCTGGTGGGGGCCGACCCCGCCGACGTTGGGCAGCAACTCCTACCTCGCGGCGGTCAACGCCAAGCTCGGCGTGGAGGTCAACCCCAGCCTGCAGGACGGCACCACGTACGCCGACAAGCTCAACGCGATGCTCGGCGCCCGCGACGTGCCCGACCTGCTCATGGTCCCCAACTGGGAGGTCGACAAGGTCGCCCGGTTCTCCGACGCGACCAAGGCGCTCTTCGAGGACCTCACCGAGCACCTCAAGGGCGACGCCGCCGCGAAGTATCCCTACCTCGCCGCGCTGCCCACCGGCGCCTGGGAGTACTCGGTCTGGGGCGGCCGGCTCTACGCGGTGCCGTACCCGACCGACGGGCCGTTCGCCTGGGCCCTGTTCCACCGCAAGGACCTGCTCGACAGGGCCGGCCTGGCCGCCCCGACCTCGCCCGAGGAGCTCTACGAGCTGGGCAGGAAGGTCACCGACCCGGCCAAGGGGGTCTGGGCCTTCGGCAGCATCTTCGACATGGTCCAGCAGTTCTACGGCTGCCAGCAGACCTGGCGCAAGAAGCCCGGCGGCGGCCTGGAGCACAAGTTCGAGAACCCCGCCTTCAAGGCCGCCCTGGAGTTCACCGCGAAGCTCTTCAAGGACGGTCTGGTCCACCCCGACACGGTGGCCAGCAAGGGCGCCGACGAGAAACAGCTGTTCAAGGCCGGCAAGATCCTGATGTTCCAGGACGGGCTCGGCGCCTGGCAGGGTCTGCAGGGCGAGCAGTCCAAGGTGCTGCCCAGCTTCAACATGCAGCCGCTGCCGGTGTTCGGGGTGCACGGCGGCCAGCCGGTCATCTGGGGCAGCGAGAAGCCGGTCTTCTTCACCTTCCTCAAGAAGGGCGCCGGCACGGACCGGGTCGACGAGCTGCTGCGGGTGCTCAACTGGTGCGCCGCCCCGTTCGGCAGCCGCGAGTTCGAGCTGCGCGAGTACGGCGCGGAGGGCCGGCACTTCACCCGCGGCGGTGACGGCAGCCCGGTCCCCAGTGACCTGGGCCGCAAGGAACTGGGCGGCCAGTACAACTTCTGCCGCCCCGCGGTGAAGGTCACCAGCGGCGACACCCCGAACTACGTCCAGGACTACCTGGGCTACTACCGGAAGAACATCACCCTGATGGAGAAGGACCTCTTCGCCGGGATCAAGCTGGAGCTGCCGGCCAACTGGTCGAAGGTCCTGCAACCGACCGACGACAAGATCCGCGACATCCTGCGGGGCCGCCGCCCGATCAGCGACCTCGACCAGGTGACGAAGGAGTTCCTCGCCACCGGCGGCGAGGAGGGGCGCGCGTTCTTCGCAAAGGCGCTCGCCGACAACGGCCGATGAGCGGCCCGGGCGCCCCCGGCACGGTGGACGCGCCGGAAGCGGCCGGCCAGGCGCCCCCGCCCGGGCGGGACCTCCGCCCGCCCGGGCGCCGCCGGCCCAGGAGGCAGAGCCTGCGTGCGCGGCTGCGTCGGGACTGGCCGCTGCTGGCGATGACCGCGCCGGCCGCCGCGCTGCTGCTGGTCTTCCACTACCTGCCGACCCTCGGCAACGTCATCGCCTTCCAGGACTACAACCCGTTCGTCGGCGACGACCCGATCGAGGCGTTCCTCTACAGCGAGTGGATCGGCTTCGGCAACTTCGAGGTCCTCTTCTCCGACCCGCTGTTCTGGGACGCGGTGCGCAACACCCTCACCATCACCGCGTTCCAGCTGGTCTTCTTCTTCCCGCTGCCGATCATGCTGGCGATCCTGCTCAACAGCCTGGTCTCCGGGCGGGTGCGCGGCTTCGTGCAGAGCGTGGTCTACCTGCCGCACTTCTTCAGCTGGGTGCTGGTGGTCACCTTCTTCGTCCAGATGCTCGGCGGAGCCGGCCTGCTGGCCCAGGAGATGCGCGAGGCCGGCCTGCAGCCGTGGAACGTGATGACCAACCCGGACACCTTCATCGTGCTGGTCACGGCCGAGGCGGTGTGGAAGGACCTCGGCTGGGGCGCGATCGTCTTCCTGGCCGCGCTGGCCGCGATCGATCCGAACCTGTACGAGGCGGCGGCCGCCGACGGCGCCGGACGGTGGCGGCGACTGTGGCACATCACGCTGCCCGGACTGCGGCCGGTGATCGTCCTGCTGTTGATCATGCGGTTGGGTGACGCGCTGTCGGTCGGCTTCGAGCAGTTCATCCTGCAACGGGAGGCGGTCGGCCGGGACGCGGCCGAGGTGCTCGACACCTTCGTCTACTACCAGGCCATCGCCACCCAGCAGTGGGGCCTGGGCGCGGCGGCCGGCCTGTTCAAGGCGGTGGTGGGCCTGATCCTCATCGTCGCCGCCAACAAGGTGGCACACCGACTCGGCGAGCAGGGGGTGTACTCCCGGTCATGACCGTGAAGCTCAAGGACGCCACCGTGGCGTCGGCGACCGGCGGCGTACCACCGCGACGGTCGCGCAACCGGCGGCCCCCGTGGGAGGAGCCGCCCACGCCGCTCGGGCTGTTCGGCAAGGGCGTCGTGCTCGTGCTGCTCGTGGCGGCCGTGCTCGTGCCCCTGTGGGCGGTGCTGGTGACCAGCCTCGCCTCGCGGGAGACCATCGACGCGGCCGGCGGAATGGTGATGGTGCCCCGCGAGATCGACCCGTCGGCGTACCTCACCATCTTCAACGGCGGGCAGATCACCCGGGCGGTCTGGATCAGCACCCTGGTCACGGTGCTCGGCACCACGGTGAGCCTGGCGCTCACCGTGCTGGCCGCGTACGGGCTGTCCCGGCCGGGGTCGGTGGGCCACCGCGGCCTGCTCTTCTTCTTCCTGCTGACGTTCCTGATCTTCCCCGGCCTGGTGCCCAGCTACCTGGTGGTGACCGGGCTGGGGCTCAAGGACAGCATCTGGTCGCTGATCCTGCCCAGCGCGATCAGCGTGTTCAACCTCGTGGTCATCCGGGCGTTCTTCATGAACGTCCCCGGTGAGCTGCTCGACAGCGCCCGCATCGACGGGGCCGGCGAGTTCCGCATCCTGACCCGGATCATGCTGCCGCTGTCGAAGGCGGTGATCGCGGTGGTCGGCCTGTTCTACGCGGTCGGCTACTGGAACGCCTACTTCAACTCGGTGCTCTACATCGACGACAACGACAAGTTCCCGATCCAGCGGGTGCTGCAGAGCTACATCCTGGCCGGGCAGTCGCCGAACGTCTCGGGGGCCGCGGTCAGCCTGCCCGGGGTCACCGCGTACCCGCCGACGCTGGCCGTGAAGATGGCCGTGGTGGTGGTGACCGTCGTCCCGGCGCTGATCGTCTACCCGTTCGTGCAGCGGCACTTCACCAAGGGTGTGATCACCGGAGCGGTGAAGGGCTGAGGTACGGCGCCCGACCCGGTCACCGGGTCGGGCGCCGTCGTCGCTCACGCCGCGAACCACGCCTCGAACACCGCCGGTATCACCGCCTCGCCGTCGAGCAGCACCCGGCGCACAGCGTCGTCGCCGACCACGCTCACCCGCCCGACCCGCAGCGGCCCGTCGGTACGCACGTGCAGGGTGTCGCCGTCGCGCACGGCCTCGACCACGGTGTCGCCGTCGACGTCGTGGATCACCGTTCGGGCGTCCACCCCGCCCCAGCTGAGCAGGGTCACGTCGTGGAACGGCCCGTCCCAGGTCCGGTCGGCCGGCGCGACCACGGGGATCAGCGCGCCGTGTCGGACGTACAGTGGCAGCCGGCGCAGCGGCACGGTGACCCGCAGGTGCCGCCCGCCGGGGTGCCGCTCGCCGGTGGCCGCGTCCACCCAGTCGTCGCCGGTCGGCAGGTAGAGGCGGCGCTGCCCGGACGGGTCGGTGACCGGGGCGACGAGCAGATCGGCGCCGAGGCGGTACTGCAGGTCGCTGGTCCACGCGGTCGGGTCGTCCGGGGTGTCGACCAGCAGCGCCCGCATCATCGGCGCGCCGGTGCGGGCCGCGTGCACCGCCGCCGAGTAGAGGTACGGCAGCAGCCGGTAGCGCAGCCGCAGCGCGGCCACCGCGTCCCGCTCGGTCTCGGCGGGGAAGTCCCAGGGCAGCCGGCTGGTGGTGCCGTGCAGCCGGACCAGCGGCGAGAGCGCCCCGAACTGGGTCCAGCGGACGTAGAGCTCCGGCTCCGGGGTGCCGTGGAAGCCGCCGGTGTCGTGGCTCCAGAACGGCACCCCGGACAGCCCGTGCGACAGCCCGCCGCGCAGGGTGCTGGCCAGCGCGGGCCAGGTGGCGTTGACGTCCCCGCTCCACTGGGCGCTGTGCCGCTGCCCACCCAGGTACGACGAGCGGGCCCAGACCGTACGGTGTCCGGTGACTTCCTCGGTGACGTCGGCGACCACGTCGTTGAACATCAGCGCGTACACGTTGTGCAGCTCGACCCCGGTCATCCCGTTGTGGGCGACGGCGTCGGCGGGCACCCCCTCGGCGAAGTCGGTCTTGAACACCGCCGCGCCCTGTTCGAGCAACGGCCGCAGCAGCCCGCTGAACCAGCGCACCGCCGCCGGGTTGGTGAGGTCCACGATGGCGCAGGCCGGGTAGCTGCCGTGCCAGACGTCGGCGACGTAGGTGGAACCGTCGGCGCGGCGCAGGAAGTAGCCGGCCTCGGCCGCCTCGGCGTACAGCGGGCTGCCGGTCATCAGGTACGGGTTCATCCACAGGCACACCCGGAAGCCCTGGTCGGCGAGGGTCTTGAGCATCCCGGTCGGGTCGGGGAACGCCTCGTCGTTCCAGCGCAGCTCCGACCAGCGGCCGGCGACCTGCCAGTAGCAGTCCAGGTGCAGCACGTCGCAGGGGATGCCACGCTCGCGGATCAGCCGGGCCCGCTCCAGCACCCGCTGCTGGCTGTCCGGGAAGAAGCCCGAGGAGATCCACGCGCCGAACGCCCACTTCGGCGGCAGGTACGGCCGGCTGGTCAGGGCGTCGAAGCGGTCCAGCACCTCGGCCGGGGTGGGGCCGGCGAGCACGTAGTAGTCGAGCAGGTCGTCGGGGACGAGGATCTGCACGCTGCTGTGGGTGGACTGGCAGACGTCGAACTGCACCGGCAGGCCGCTGTCGACCAGCACGCCGTAGCCGCGGTCGGAGAGGTAGAGCGGCACGTTCTTGTGCGAGCGGTCGGACTCGCCGCCGAAGGCGTCGAAGTTCCACATCAGGGCCCGCTGGCCGCGCTTGTCCAACGGGGTGAACTTCTCGCCGAAGCCGACGAAGCGTTCGTCGCCGGGCGCGACGAAGCTCTCGTGCCAGGCGACGGGAGCGCCGTCGGCGCTGGAGCGGCCGAACGGCAGGGTCCGCCGCCGGCCGCTGATGTCCTGGGTGCCCGGGTCCTGTTCGACGAGGAGCCGACCGTCGGCGGTGCGAAAGCGCAGCCGCCACGGGTCGAGGCGGATCTCGGCGACCACGGCGCCCGCGTCGACGCTCACCAGGCCCCCGGTGACGGTCACCTCGGCGGGATGGGCGGCCGGGTGGACCAGCGGCAGGGCCCGGGCGGAGCGGCTGCGGGCGGCGAGGTCGTCGGCGAGGCGTACCCGGATCACCCCGTCGCCGGCGGCCTCCACCCGTGCGACCAGCGTGTCCCCGGCGGAGGTGACGGCGGTGAGGGTGACGCCGTGCGGGTCGGTCCCGCCGACCTCGGCCCGGGTGACGACGGCCGTCCCGTGCTCGCCGGGGGCCCGCACGGGCAGGTCGGGCGGGTCGGCCACGAAGGTCTCGTACGGGACCAGTGGCGGGCGGTAGGGCATGGGGTCTCCTCTACGGGGGAGGTGCGTCCGGCGGTCCCGCCAGTTTCTTTGGCTTCCCAACAAACTGTCAACGACCTCCGGCGACGGCTGCCACCTCGCTCGCCATTGACATGGGCAAACGTTGTTCATAATTTGGACGCCTACTCAACAAAGTGGACGGGGTGTGGGTCATGTGGGGTGACGGCCGGCTCTGCTACGGCGGCGACTGGAACCCGGAGCAGTGGTCGCCACAGGTGTGGCGCGAGGACGTCGCGCTGATGCGCCAGGCCCGGGTCAACCTGGTCACCGTCGGCGTGTTCGCCTGGTCCCGGCTGGAACCGGCCCCCGGCCGGTACACCTTCGACTGGCTGGACCAGGTCCTCGACCTGTTGCACGACGGTGGCATCCGGGTCGCGCTGGCCACCCCCACCGCGTCGCCCCCGCCCTGGTTCTCCCTGGCCCACCCCGGCGCGCTGCCGGTCACCGCCGACGGGGTACGGCTGCACCACGGCAGCCGGGACACCTACTGCGCCGCCGCGCCCGCGTACCGCACCGCCGCCCGCCGCATCACCGAGGTGCTGGCCGACCGGTACGCCACGCACCCCGCGCTGGCCATGTGGCACGTGCACAACGAGTACGGCACCACCTGCCACTGCGAACACACCGCAGCGGCCTTCCGCACCTGGCTGGCGCAACGCCACGGCGACCTCGGCGCGCTCAACACCGCCTGGGTGACCAGCTTCTGGAGCCAGCACTACTCCGACTGGGCACAGATCAGCACCCCGCGCGCCACCCAGTACCTGGCCAACCCCGGCCAGCTGCTCGACTTCCGTCGGTTCTGGTCCGACACCCTGCTCGCCGCGTACGTCGAACAGCGCGACCTGCTGCGCGCGGCCAACCCCCGGGTGCCGGTCACCACCAACTACGTGCTGGGCGACTGGGTGCCGGTCGACCACGCCCGCTGGGCCCGGGAGGTGGACCTCGTCGCCATCGACCACTACCCGTCGGCCGTCGACGGCGGCGCGGAGGAACAGAGCGCGTTCGCCGCCGACCTCGCCCGGGGCTGGGCCCGGCACGGCGCCGGCGACGGCACGACACCGGCCTGGCTGCTGATGGAGAGCGCCCCGAACCACATCTACACCCCCGGTCGGATGCACACCAAGGAGCCCGGGCGGATGGCCCGGCACAGCCTGTCGCACATCGCCCGCGGCTCACGCGGGGCGATGTTCTTCCAGTGGCGCGCCCCGGCCGGCGGGGCCGAACGCTTCCACTCCGCCCTCGTCCCGCACGCCGGCCCGGACAGCCGGGTGTACCGCGAGGCGGTACGACTCGGCGCGATCCTCGACCGGATCGCCGAGACCGACGCCGGCGCGGTCGAGGCTTCCGTCGCGATCGCGTGGGACGCCGCCAGCGGCTGGGCGTTGCAGCACCCCGGCCTGCCATCGGCGTCACTCGACCACCACGCCGAGGTGTCCGCCGCGCACCGGGCGCTCTGGCGATCCGGGTACGCCTGCGACGTCGTCGTCCCCGGCGACCCGGTCGAGGCGTACCGGCTGCTGGTGCTCCCGGCGCTCTACCTCACCTGCGACGCCACCGCCGACTGGGTACGCGAGCACGTGCGCCGCGGCGGGCACGCGCTGGTCACCTGGCTCAGCGGCGTCGCCGACGAACACGCCCGGGTCCGGCTCGGCGGCTACCCGGGTGCCCTGCGCGACCTGCTCGGCCTGCGGGTGGAGGAGTTCCATCCCCTCGCCGAGGGGGAGCAGGTGCTGCTGTCGCGCGGTGGCACCGGGCGGGTGTGGTCCGAGACGGTGCGCCCGGCCGGCGCGGAGACGGTCACCGCGTACGTCGGCGGGGTGCTGGACGGGCTGCCGGCGGTGACCCGGCACCGCTACGGCGCCGGCGCCGCCTGGTACGTCTCCACCCGCCCGGACGACGAGACGTACCGCCGGTTGATGGTCGAGGCGGCGCACGCGGCCGGCGTCGGACCGGTCTGCCCGGCCGCGCCGCCCGGGGTGGAGGCGGTACGCCGACGCGCCGGCGAGGCGAGCTGGCTGTTTCTGGTCAACCACACCGACCGGCCGCAGCGGATCCCGGCCGACGGGATGGACCTGCTCACCGACACGCCGGTCGACGGCGAGGTGGTGGTGCCGGCCGGCGGCGTCGCCGTGATCCGCGAGACTCCCGACTGACCACTCGCAGCCCTGCCGGCACGTCACGAGCGGCCCGGCGGCACCCCGCCGACCGGGCTCAGGGCGTAGCGACGGCGGCGCGGGAGCGGTCGGCGGCGATCCGCACCGCCAGTGCGGCCAGCACGGTGCCCATGACGTAGCGCTGCGCCCGCGCCCATCCCGGCCGGCGGATGAGGAACGTCGACACCGACCCGGCGGTGAGCACGATCAGCGCGTTGACCGTCAGGGCGATCGTGATCTGGGTCAGGCCGAGCAGCAGGCTCTGCGCGGCCACGTGCCCGCGCGCCGGGTCGACGAACTGCGGCAGCAGCGACACGTACAGGATGGCGATCTTGGGGTTGAGCAGGTTGGTCACCAGGCCCATGGTGAACAGCCGCCGGGGCCGGTCCGGCGGCAGCGGCGCCGGGGCGAACGCCGATCGCCCACCCGGGCGCAGAGTCCGCCAGGCCAGCCACCCCAGGTACGCCGCGCCGGCCAGCTTCACCGCCGTGTACAGCGGCGGGACCAGCACGAACACGGTGGCGATGCCGGCCACGGCGGCGGCCAGGTAGACCAGGAACCCGGCGGCGACCCCGAGCAGGGACACCAGACCGGCGCGCCGCCCCTGGGTCACCGACCGGGACACCAGGTAGACCATGTTCGGCCCGGGCGTGAGCACCAGCCCCAACGCCACCAGCCCGATCCCCACCACCGCGCCCACCGTGACCATCGACGCCCCCCGCATCCGTCGCTCCCGGCACTCGACCCTACGGCCGTCGCGACCGGGGCGCAGCGGCCAATTCGGGGCTGCCGGCATGGACCGTGACGGGCCACACTGCACACATGTCCATGACGCTGCGCGCGCCGGCCACCGCGAGCGCCCCCGCACTCGTCCTACGCCCGTGGCGCGACGACGACGTCGACGCGCTGCTGCTGGCGCACCGGGATCCGACGCTGCGGGCGCGTACCCGCCAGCCGCTGACCACACCGGCGCAGGCCCGCCGGTGGGTGGCCCGCAGCCGGCAGGGCTGGGCCGCCGATCGCCGGTTCAGCTTCGCCGTGTGCGAGGCCGCCGACGACACGGAGCGGCTGGTCGGCACCGTCCTGCTCAAGGAGGTCGTCCCCGGCCGGCCGGCGGCGGAGGTGGGCTACTGGACGGCCGCCGACGCCCGGGGACGTGGCGTGGCGCCGCGCGCGCTGGAGACGGTCACCAGGTGGGCCTTCACCCGGTTCGCCGCGGCCGGGCTGACCTGCCTGGAACTGCTGCACCAGATCGACAACCCGGCCTCCTGCCGGGTGGCGGAGAAGACCGGGTACGACTTCGTCGAGGTGCTGCCGGCCCGGCCGCCGTTCCCGCTCGACGGGCACCGGCACGTACGCCGGCGTGCCTACTGACCGCCCTCACCGCGACGGCGCGGGGTGCCGTCAGGAAACACGCACCATCCGTGCGCGAGCGTGTTCGGGTAGGCCGTTGCCACAGTGCGCACACGATCACGACGAGGCCGGCGACGACTGCCGGTGGGAAACCCGGGTGCGGAGGATCGGCGGGGTGGTGTGTGCTCGGAGGATGCCGATTGAGATGGGTGCCCCGGGCGTCGACGGACTCGGTGACGTGGTGCGGGTGTTGCGGCAGTGGCAGTACGACGCAGGGCCCGTGCAGTTGCATCCGGGGGATGTGGGGTGGTTCTGGCGGTTCGGTGCGCAGCGGACGGCGGCGGCTACACGGACCTGGAGTCGGGCAGGGAAGGTTCTGGCCGTCGGGCTGCTGGATGGCGCGGAGTTGCTACGGCTGGCGTTCGCGCCGCAGGCGTTGCGGGACGAGGAGTTGGCGCGGCAGGTGGTCGAGGACGTGTCGGCGCCTGAGCGTGGTGTGCTGTTCGAGGGCAGGGCGTATGTCGAGGCGCCGACGGGTGCGCTGGTTCAGGACCTGTTGCTCAAGGACGGCTGGGCAAGTGGCGAGCCGTGGACGCCACTTCGGTGTGACCTCGGCGGGCCGGTGTCGGACCCGGGTGTTCGGGTCGAGGTGATCGGGCCGGAACAGGCGCACGAATGGGCCGCGGTCCTGCGGGCGTCGTTCGACGGGTCGACGTTCACCGACGAGCGCTGGCGCGCGATGGCGGCAGGTGCGCCGTATGTCGACGCGCGGTGTCTGGTCGTTCGCAACGAGCGGGGCGAGGCGGTGGCGGCGGTGACGGTGTGGTCGGCGGGTGAGGGCAGACTGGGGCTGATCGAGCCGATGGGGGTGCACCGGGCACACCGCGGTCACGGTTACGGCCGGGCGGTCACGTTCGCCGCGGCGCGGGCACTGCAGCAGCTGGGTTCGTCCAGCGTCGTCGTGTGCACCCCGAGCTCCAACGTCGGCGCCGTCGCCACCTACCGGTCGGCCGGCCTCGAGCAGTTACCCGAGCGACGGGACCTGTACCGCAACGCCTCCTGAGGTCCGGTGTACGTCGCGGCGCTCGGGCCCACCGGGAACGGCCGCGTCGTCCACGGCGCCGAAGCGTGGCGGCTACGGTGGATGGGGGAGGTGTGGGGCATGGTCGACAGATGGGAAGCGGCGGTAGAGGCGCAGATTCGCTCCGCGCAGCAGCGCGGCGAGTTCGACAACCTGCCCGGGGCGGGCAAGCCGATCCCCGGCCGGGGCCTGCCCTACGACGAGTCGTGGTGGATCATGAGCTTCCTGGAGCGCGAGGCGCTCCCCACCGATCTGCTCCTGCCCACGCCGCTGCAACTGCGCCGCAAGGTCGAACAGATCCCCGGCGCCCACCGCGCCCGCTGGACGCCGACGCAGCCGGTGGTTGTTCTGGCGCCAGCCGTGAGGAGTGCCCATCGACGTCGGCACCCGAGAGGTAGCATGCAGGCATCGAGGATGATCTTGCGCCGGGTTGAGCGGGTGGCGTGATCGATCGCAAGGCCCACTCGCCGGACTGGCTACTGGTCGCGATGTTCCGGCGGACGGGCGAAGTGATCTTGGAGTCGGCTGTGGCGGAACTGGTAGAACGCGCCGGCCTGGCGCAGTACGCCGCGCTGCTGGTGGGCGTCCTCGAGAAAGGTCATCACCCGCCAGGGCAGCCGCCGGGTCAGTGGTAGCCAGATGCGCGCGAGGACCACCCACTGCCCCCAGGCTGTCAGGCTGAGCACGGCTCCGAGCCCGCCTCCGAGCGCGGTGAGAAACCCGAACCTGAGCCCTCCTGGGAAAGTCCACACGAGCGTGACGCCCCACAGGGATCCGTTCAGGAGCTTGACGATCACCCCGACCCCGAGTCCCGTCACGAGCCCGAACAAGGGCCCGATCGTGAGCCACTGAAAGAACACCGTCCTACGGTTGAGGTCCAGCAGACCTCGGGGGTCGGAGGCGGCCTCGATGTCGACAGGAGCTTCAGTCCAGGCCATGAGCCCTCCGGCGAGCCCGCCTCCGAGCGCGAACGCGACCCCGAACACGACCGAGGTCGTCAGCCCGGCCACGAGCCCGACGGCATTTCTGAACTGCAGCGCGTTGCCCAGCCCGAACAGGAACCCGATCCCGGCCCCGGCCGCGAATCCGGCCATGAGCCCTATCCTGGCCCGCGCGAGGATCTCAGAGAGGGACCTGACATCCGACTGTCCCGTCCTGCCCCGGATGCGGATCCGTACGCGTGACGGCTCAAGCGCCGTGCCCCTGATCGCCCACCCGTGGATGAGCATGAAAGCCAGCGCGGCCGGGATGCCGTTGACCAGCCCGTCCACGAATCCGAAGACGAGTCCTCCGGTGAGCCTGGGCATGAGTCCACGCGAGGGGTCGGCGTAGGTGAGCATGTAGAGGAGGAAGTCCACGAGCCAGACCGTGAGCCCGAGGCACGCCCCGGAGGCAAGTCCGACCACGATCATGCGCGGCAGTGGGCGCATGGCGGTGCCCAGTTCCCACCACGCGAGGTCAGGCTTGCGACGCTGCCCGAGGTGCTGGGCGAGGTAGCCGAACCAGCGGGAAACCCGTTCGTGGCCCCGGTCCCCGTCCAGGCTGGACCACCCGCGCGGCGCGTTTCGATCGGGTTGGGCAGGTGGCTGCGGACCGCCTGGATAGACCGACGGGACCAGCGCCTGCAGTAGGTGACGTTCGATCATCTCGGCCGTCGGGAAGCTGCGCGGATCGGCGAGCTCACCGGGAAGCCTGTCCGGGGTCGCGCGTTCGTAGACGACGCGGCACAGCCACAGCAGCAGCGGAACCGACAGGACCTTGGCCACAGGGCTGGACGGATCCCGGGTCAGGGCGTCTGTGAGCGGTTGCCAGCGGTCCTGGTGGAGCGGCGTTGCGCACTCGAGCAGATACTCCGAGACCGCCTCGGCGGCCAGAGGCTCGGCCTGGACCACGGCGGCCGAGCGCAGCACGGAAGCGGAATTGATCGCCTCGGCGTAGTCATCGGTCCGGCACGTCAGCACCAGCGGGCCACCG
Source organism: Micromonospora halophytica (assembly GCF_900090245.1). Classification (GTDB taxonomy): domain Bacteria; phylum Actinomycetota; class Actinomycetes; order Mycobacteriales; family Micromonosporaceae; genus Micromonospora; species Micromonospora halophytica. Next base: position 1,711 of record NZ_FMDN01000009.1, on the reverse strand, counting down.
GCCGCGAGGACGGAATTGAGCGCCCGCATCGCTGCCGGCCGCTCGGCGGCGGGCAGTTCGTCCAGGCCATCGAGGACCGGCAGAACGCGCCGATCCTGGATGAGGACGCGGACCGTCTCGACGCACAGGTAGGGATACTCGCGCAGCAGCTGCCGCTCCAACCAGGTGATGAGGTGCTCGACCCGGGGCCGCCAGGAGGCGAGCGACAGCAGGACCGGGACCGGGTGCCCTACCCGCATCCGTTGCAGCAACTCGATCACCAGCAACACAGCCAGGGTCGTCTTGCCGCTGCCCGCTCCACCGAGTATGACCAGTCGCCGCTGCCGCAGTCGCAGGAATGCGCTGGCGAAGGAACCGAGATCCGCGGCGCTTCCGTCGACTGGATCCCCCGTCAGGTGAAGATGGTCACCGAGCTTCTCGCTGGGTGCCGTGCGCCACCGAACGGGGATCGGCACCGGGTCCTGCAGACCGCGTACAGCGGCCTCGTGCCTCCACTGCGCCAGCACCACCCTCCCCAGCTTCTGCGCGGCGGTCTCCACCGGGTCGGGAAAGTGCACACTGAAGTAGTTGTTCTGGATATTGCTGGCCGTTACCTGGGGGTCGGTGCTGGCGGTGCCGGGGACGGATGACCCTAGACCGTCCCCGGCGTAGCTGGGGGGGCCGGCGGTGCGTGCACGAACGTCACCGGGCCGTTGAACTGCCCGACCGCCCCACCGTGGTTGTTCTCCACGGTGTAGGTCGTGTAGGTCCCGGTCGGGCCGGACCGGGCCAGCACCGCCCGGGCTGCGTCGAGGATCTGCGCGTCGGACGCGGCGCCGCAGGCGGCCAAGTCCTCACCGAGGCGCGTCTGCCACACTCCCGGCTCGGCTTCCCCCGCCTCCAGCGCCTCCAGCGCCGCGGTACGCCCGGCCAGTCGTTTGACGAGCAGAGCCTTCAATCCGGCGTACGCGTCCTGCACACCACTGGTGATCCCCGCCGTTGTGGCGGCGGCCAATGCCGCCGCGATCAACTCCACCCCTGTCACCGGACCGTCCTTTCCACACCGTCCGAAGTTTCGTCCATGGTGGCAAACCGCCGCTTGTCGTCCTTTAGCCGTTGGCTCCGGCGCCGCAACTCCTGCAGGCACAAGTATTCGACCATCGTCTATCTTCTCAATCGTACGGCGCGCATTGCCGCTGGGCCAGAAACCGCCCCGCGCAAGCGATGCCTGAGCCGGCCGCAGTCAGCGCGGTGGTTCCACTCCGCCATCCTCAAGCCATCGAATCTGATCTACGACCACTATAGACAGGCGGCACTACCGTGGTTTCACCGTCACTCCCACTGACAAGGGGAATCACATGAGGAGCCTGTCCCGGATCGTGGCACTCGGCGGGGCCGCCGCGCTGGTCTTTCTCGGCTCATCGAAGTTAAGCGGGGTTGAGTTGTCCGCGGTGGCGTCGGGTGGTGGCGGTGCGGGTGCGTAGGCGCTGGTTCTCGGGGTTGCGGAAGCCGTAGGCGTCGCGGGCGACGGTTTTGATGACTCGGTTGGTGCCTTCTGAGCCGGCGTTGGTGATGCCGGTGGTCAGGAACGCCTGGATCTGTGGCCACCAGGTCTCGATGGTGGTGGCGAGCCGGTGTAGTTCGGGCAGGTCAGTGGCGGCGCAGCGGGCGTAGAAGCGGTGCAGCAGCCGGTGGATCTGTTCCCGGTCGGGCTGGGTGCGGGCGGTGGCGA
>NZ_FMDN01000021.1 GCF_900090245.1 Micromonospora halophytica | reverse complement strand
GGTTTCCCGGGGTTATCCCAAAGCCTAGGGCAGGTTGCTCACGTGTTACTCACCCGTTCGCCGCTCGAGTACCCCGAAGGGCCTTTCCGCTCGACTTGCATGTGTTAAGCACGCCGCCAGCGTTCGTCCTGAGCCAGGATCAAACTCTCCAACAAAAACTGTTGAAAACATGTCCTGACAACAAAAGTGTTGCCAAAGGAATCCCAACCAACAACCCTCCCGAAGAAGGATCACCAGTCCGGGGTATAAATCAAATTGGCACTGGCTTATCAAGCACCCTGTTGAGTTCTCAAAGAACAACCACACACCGCCGGAACTCCACATCCGTGGAGCCCCATCCGGGGCAACCCCTCTAACTTACCCGACCCGACTTCCGCTGTCAACCTCGCATCCGAGGTGATCAACTTGGTTCGGTCCGTTCCACGCTGACGCACGCCGTCACCGGCGGTCGTTCCTGTCGTGGGAAGCGACAGACCGGCCGATCGCCGCTTCGCGGCCACCCGCCCGGCTCCCTGCCGGCTTTCGCACTCTACCCGGTCGGTTTCGCGATCGCAACCCCGTCTTCCGGAGTGTCTCGCACCGCCCGATCCTCAGTCTCGCTCGGCGTCTCCGCCACGAGCCTGGTGCCCGCTCTCCGTCGGTTTGTCCGGCCTCCCGCGTGCAGAGAGAAAGTTACGCGGAAGGCCCTCAGAAGGCAAATCAATGATCGTCATTGCGTCCTCGCGGGCTTCGTCCACGCAGACCGCGTGTCCCACCGCGAAGGGCGGGCCGGCGGAGCCGGCGGCGTGCCAGAGTGGCTGCCATGGATGACGTCTCGCGGTCCCCGGTGGTCCCCCTCGCCGAAGAGGCACTGCTCGGACTGCTGCTGCCCTTCTGGCAGCTGGTGATCGGCGCGGTCGTGCTCGTCGTCGTCCTGCTGTCGCTGGCGCGGCTGGCGCGGCGCGGGCGATCGCGGATGGGCACCGCTCTGCTGGTGACCGCCGCCGCGATCGTCGGCCTCACCGTGCTCGGCGTGCTCTTCCAGGATTGACGGCTACAGCCGGCGGTTGGCCAGGCTGGGCAGCTCCGCGCGGATGGTGTGCAGCCGATCGAGGTCGAGGTCGACGACGGTCAGACCGGGGCCGTCCGGCACCTGGCCGAGCACCGTCCCCCAGGGGTCGACCACCATGCTGCGCCCGAAGCACGTCCGGCCCGGATCGTGGTCGCCGGTCTGCCCGGCGGCGGCCACGAAGCACTGATTCTCGATCGCCCGGGCCCGCAGCAGCACCTCCCAGTGGTCCCGGCCGGTGTGCAGCATGAACGCGGCCGGCACGACGAGCAGGTGCGCTCCCCCGTCGGTGGCGAGCCGCCGATAGAGCTCGGGGAAGCGGAGGTCGTAGCAGATCGACAGGCCGACCCGTAGCCCTTCGACCTCGACCACCACCGGCCGGTCGCCCGGTGCGACTGTCGCCGACTCCAGGTAGGACACCCGGCCGGGGATCTCCACGTCGTACAGATGGATCTTGCGGTAGCTGGCGGCGAGAGCGCCGGAGCGGTCGAAGACCAGCGACGTGTTCCAGGTGTGCTCGGGATCCGGGCCGGCCTCGTGGAAGGAGCCGGCGACGACCCAGATGCCGAGCCGAGCCGCGACGCCCCCGAAGAACGTCCCCACCGTGCCGTCCACCGGCTCGGGTGCCGGCATGCCCGCGGCGTGGCCCAGGTAGTCGACGTACTCGGGGAGGACCGCGAGATCGGCACCGGCCGCCGCGGCCCTGACCAGCAGGGCCTCCGCGGCGGCCAGGTTGGCCGCGCGGTCGTCGCGGGCGTTGAGCTGGCAGACGGCGACACGCATGGAGATCAGCGTACGGCCGGAGCCCGGCCGACGACAGCGTCAGATGACGCGAGCACCGGCTGCGCCGCTCCCGCCCACCCGTTCGGGGCCTGCTGTCCTGCCGGCTCGCGGGGACCGCCGCCAGCACGAAGGGCACCACCCGGTCGTACCGAAGGCGGACCGCCGTCGTGTCCGACGGACGGAAGCACGGCCCCACAGGGTGGCCGTGCTCCCGAAGTCAGTGCGTGCGGCGGTGGCCGGTCAGGCCGACTTCTCCTCGCGATCCCGGCGGGCCCGGCGACCGGTGAACTCGCGCGGGACGATCGTCGGGTTGACGTTCTCCAGGACCACCTCGCGGGTGATCAGCACGCGGGCGGCGTCCGGGTTGCTGGGCACCTCGTACATCACGGAGAGGAGGACCTCTTCCATGATGGCGCGCAGGCCACGGGCACCGGTGCCGCGCAGCATCGCCTGGTCGGCGATCGCCTCCAGCGCCGGCTGCTCGAACTCCAACTCCACCCCGTCGAGCTCGAAGAGGCGCTGGTACTGCCGGACCAGCGCGTTGCGGGGCTCGGTGAGGATGCGCACCAGGGCGCTGCGGTCCAGGCTGCGCACGTTGGTGATCACGGGCAGCCGGCCGATGAACTCGGGGATGAGCCCGAACTTGAGCATGTCCTCCGGCATGACCTGGCTGAAGATGTCATCGGTCGACCGCTCGGAGACCGACCGGAGCCGGGCGCCGAAGCCGGTGCCGCCGTGACCGGTGCGGGCTTCGATGATCTGGTCGAGACCGGCGAAGGCGCCACCGCAGATGAACAGCACGTTGGTGGTGTCGATCTGGATGAACTCCTGGTGCGGGTGTTTGCGCCCGCCCTGCGGCGGCACGTTGGCCACCGTGCCCTCGAGCATCTTCAGCAACGCCTGCTGCACACCCTCGCCGGAGACGTCCCGGGTGATCGACGGGTTCTCCGACTTACGGGCGATCTTGTCGACCTCGTCGATGTAGATGATGCCGGTCTCGGCGCGCTTGATGTCGTAGTCCGCGGCCTGGATCAGCTTGAGGAGGATGTTCTCCACGTCCTCGCCGACGTACCCGGCCTCGGTCAGGGCGGTGGCGTCGGCGATCGCGAACGGCACGTTCAGCATCCGGGCCAGGGTCTGCGCCAGGTGGGTCTTACCGCACCCGGTCGGGCCGAGCAGCAGGATGTTGGACTTGGCCAGCTCGACGCCGTCGCTGCCGGGGCCCGGCGCGCCGGCCGCCTCGGCCTGGATCCGCTTGTAGTGGTTGTATACCGCGACGGCGAGCGCCTTCTTGGCCTGCTCCTGCCCGACGACGTAGTTGTCGAGGAACTGGCAGATCTCCATCGGCTTGGGAAGCTCTTCCCACTTCACCTCGCCGGACTCGGCCAACTCCTCTTCGATGATCTCGTTGCAGAGATCGATGCACTCGTCGCAGATGTAGACCCCTGGGCCCGCGATGAGCTTCTTGACCTGCTTCTGGGACTTACCACAGAAGGAGCACTTCAGTAGGTCGCCGCCGTCACCGATCCGTGCCACCTACGTTCTCCCTGCACTCGTCGGCCGGAACCCGGCCCTGACCTGCGGGCGCCGGGCGCCCGTCCGTCTGAAATCCCCGCCGCCGGTCCGACCCGGCACAGCGGTACGGACCCGACGTTACCCGCTGGCGGAGGTTTCTCCGACCCCCAAAACGGGTGTGTCAGAGGTCGGCCGGGAACCACGCGCCGACCGACCTCCGACCCGGCCTGGCTCAGCTCGCGGCGTTGGCCGCCAGCAGTCCCTTCTTGCGGCTGGTCAGGATCGTGTCGACCAGCCCGTACTCCTTGGCCTCCTCGGCCGTCATGATCTTGTCCCGGTCGATGTCCTTGCGGACCTTCTCGATCGGGCGGTTGCAGTGCCGGGAGAGCATGTCCTCCAGCTGGGTCCGCATCCGCAGGATCTCCCGGGCCTGGATCTCGATGTCCGAGCCCTGGCCGTAGCCGCCCTCGGTGGCCGGCTGGTGGATGATGATCCGCGAGTTCGGCAGCGCCATCCGCTTGCCCGGGGTGCCGGCCGCGAGCAGCACGGCCGCCGCACTCGCCGCCTGGCCCAGGCAGACGGTGGAGATGTCCGGCCGGACGTACTGCATGGTGTCGTAGATCGCCGTCATGGCGGTGAACGAGCCACCCGGCGAGTTGATGTACATGATGATGTCGCGGTCCGGGTCGGTGCCCTCGAGCGTCAGCAGCTGCGCCATCACGTCGTTGGCGGACGCGTCGTCCACCTGGACGCCGAGGAAGATGATCCGGTCCTCGAAGAGCTTGTTGTACGGGTTGGACTCCTTGACCCCGTACGACGTGCGCTCCACGAACGACGGGAGGACGTAGCGGTTGTGCACGGCCGCGAACTGGGGCGGCAGGCTCAGGTCGGTCATCGTCAGCTCCTCGGTCAGCTCAGGGTCCCGGCGCCTTCCGGAACCTGTGCGGCTCCGGTGATCACCTTGTCGATGAAGCCGTAGTCCATGGCCTCCTTGGCGGTGAACCAACGGTCGCGGTCCGAGTCCGCCTCGATCTGGGCCTGGGTCTGGCCGGTGTGGAACGCGACCCGCTCCTGGAACATCCGCTTGGTGTAGAGCATCTGCTCGGCCTGGATCGCGATGTCCGAGGCGGTGCCGCCCATGCCGCCGGACGGCTGGTGCATCATGATCCGCGCGTGCGGCAGGGCGTACCGCTTGCCCTTGGTGCCCGCGCAGAGCAGCAACTGGCCCATCGAGGCCGCCATGCCCATCGCCACGGTCGACACGTCGTTGTCGATGTACTGCATGGTGTCGTAGATCGCCATGCCGGAGTAGACCGAACCGCCCGGCGAGTTGATCCAGAGGAAGATGTCCCGGTCCGGGTCCTCCGCCGCGAGCAGCAGCAGCTGCGCGCAGATGCGGTTGGCCACCTGGTCGTTCACCTCGCTGCCCAGGAAGATGATGCGCTCCTTGAGCAACCGGTTGTAGACCGAGTCGTCGAGGTTGCCAATTGAGTCGCCACCGCGGGCGTCGATCGCCCGGAGCGGCTTCGCTGGGATGTGCATGTCGGTCATGGCAGCCCTTCGCTCTCCGTACCGTCGTACCCGACACTAACCGCTCAGCCGGGTGATCGACTCCCGGTCGGGACAGTGTTCGCTATCAGCGCAGCTGTCCCCGGGACGTACCCGGAAAAGGGTTTCGGCCGCCGTCCACCGCAACGGGCGGACGGCGGCCGACCGGGGACGTCAGTGCTCGTGGTCGTGCGCCTGCTCGCTCTCGGCGCGCAGCGCGTCGAGGCTGACCTCGTTGCCGGCGGCGTCCTTGATCTTGATCTTCTCCATCACGGCGGCGAGGGCCTTGCCGCGGCGGACGTCACCGAAGACGGCACCGGCGGCGCCGGAGCGCACCAGCTGGTCGTAGTACTGCTGCGGGGCCATGCCGGCACGCTGCGCCCGGTGGACGATCTCGTGGCCGAACTCGTCGTCGGAGACCTGGACGTCCTCGGCGTCGGCCAGGGTGTCCAGCAGGAGCTGGATCTTGACGCCCTCGGTCGCCGCCTCGTTCAGCTCGGCGTCGATCTGCTCCTCGGTCTTCTCCTCGGCGGCGAGGTACTCCTCCAGGGAGGCGCCGATCCGCTCGAGCTGGTCGATCATGGCGGCCTTGCGGCTCTCGACCTCCTCGCGGACGACACCCTCCGGCGCCGGCACCTCGGCGGCAGCGACCATCTGCTCGAGGGCCTTGTCCCGGGCGGCGTAGATCTGCTCCACCCGCTTGCCCCGGGTGACCCGCTCGCGCACGTCGCCGCGCAACTCCTCGATGGTGTCGAACTCGCTCGCCATCTGGGCGAAGTCGTCGTTCAGCTCCGGCAGCTCCTTCTCCTTGACCGTGCGGACGGTCACCGCCACGTCGGCGTCGCGGCCGGCGAAGTCGCCGCCCACCAACTGGGTGGTGAAGGTGGTGCTGTCCCCGGCGGCGAGACCGACCAGGGCCTCGTCCAGCCCTGGCAGGAGCTGCTTGCTGCCGACCTCGTGCGAGATGTTGCTCGCCTGGCCGCCCGGCACGTCCTCGCCGTCGACGGTGGCGTTCAGGTCGATCTGGACGTAGTCGCCCTCCTGGGCGGCCCGCTCGACGGTCTTGAGCGTGGCGAACCGCTCGCGCAGGCTCTTCACCTGCTCGTCGATCTCGCTGTCGTCGATCTGCAGCTCGTCGACGGTCACCTCGACGGTGGCCGGGTCCGGCAGAGTGATCTCCGGGCGCACGTCGACCTCGGCGGTGAAGTTGAGCGAGTCACCGTCGTTGAACTCGGTGATGTCGACCTCCGGACGACCGAGCGTCTTCAGGTCGTGCTCACGGACCGCAGCGAGGATGTTCTGCGGGATGGCCTCCTGGATCGCCTCGTTGAGGACGGTCCCCCGGCCCACCCGCTGGTCGATCACGGCGGCCGGCACCTTGCCCCGGCGGAAACCGGGAACCTGGACCTGCTGGCCGATCTCCCGGTACGCCTTCTTGAGGCTCGGCTCGAGCTCGACGAACGGCACCTCGATGGCGAGCCGCACGCGCGTCGGGCTCAGAGTCTCGACGGTGCTCTTCACAGGCGTACTCCTTGACGGATCTCAGTTGAGTCTGGGCGTGATTCAGCCCATCGAGTGTAGGCGAGCCAGCCGGACGCTCCGGCAGCGCCCGGGCAACCGCGCAAACAGCGATGCCCCGGCGCCCGGCCGCGGACGACAGTCGGGGTGGCGGGATTTGAACCCACGGCCCCTCGCTCCCAAAGCGAGTGCGCTACCAAGCTGCGCCACACCCCGTGGCGACGAGAAGTGTATGCCTTGCGGACCGGTGCGAGGTGTCGGGGCGGGCCCCAACGCGCCGAACCGGCAGCAACCGGACACGCTCCCGCACCCAGGACCAGCAGAGTCGCGGCGTCCCGCTTCCTGGGCCGACTGCGGTGTGGAGGGCCGTGACCGGCGCGTGGTAGATGCCTTTTGCGCACCGGGTGGGCGGACCGGGTAGGCTGTCGGCGCGTCCTGCGGTGTCGGGGCGTACGCGGGCGTAGCTCAATGGCAGAGCTTCAGTCTTCCAAACTGACGGTGCGGGTTCGATTCCCGTCGCCCGCTCCACGAACTCCGGCCCAGGTCAGCGGCATAGTCGCCGAGCCTGGGCCGTTCTCGTTTCAGCCCTTCTTGATCTTGCGTGCCATTGGCGTGCCAGTAGCGCCACCCGTGCCGTCCGAGGCGGGTTCGCGTGCCGGTCGCTTCGGCTTCGTGCCGTTGGTCGCCTTGCGCGCCGCCGGCTGCTCCTTGGTCGCCTTGCCCTTGGTCTTGCTCGCCTTGGCCGGCGCCGCCGCGCGCTTCGCCTGCTTGACGATCCGGCGGTCCATGGCGTCAGCGATCTCCCGGTCCCGCTCGCTGTTCGCGTGCTGGTAGATCAGGGCCGCCCGCATGCTGGCGTGACCCATCCGGTGCATCAGGTCCCGGGTGCTGGCCCCGGTCGCCGCCGCCAGGTTGTTGCCGGTGTGCCGCAGATCGTGGAAGTGGAACCCCTCCGGCATGCCAGCCGCCCGCAGTGCCGCCGCCCAGCCGACCGCCCGGCGGAAGTTGCCGGAACGCAGCACCGCCCCCTTGTCCCCCGTGAAGACCAGCGCTTCCGGCTCCTCGCCCACGTACTCGGCCAGGTGCTCGGCGAGCGCCGTCCGGGCCGCCGACGGCAGGGTCACGGTGCGATTGCTCGCCACCGACTTGGGCGGGCCGAACTCCATCCGGCTGCGTAGCGCCGCCAGCTTGCGCGGGACGCGGACCGTACCGGCCGTGAGGTCGACATCCGAGCGGCGCAGCGCCGCCAGCTCGCCCCAGCGGAGCCCGGAGAACGCCGCGACGATCACCAGCGCGGAGAACCGGGGCGGCATCCGCTTGGCGAGCGCGAGGACCTGGGCGACGGTCGCCACCGGCCGCTCCGGCGTGTGATAGCGGTCATAGCCGGGGATGCGGCAGGGGTTCTGCCGGATCAGCTCGTCTTCCTTCACGGCGGTGTTCAGGATCGCCCGAAGGAGCAAGGCGCCGCGCAAGCGCGGCGCGTTGGCCGCGCACTGGCCTGCTGGCGGCCTCCGGCCGGCATCGGCCGCGCGCGGCCAACCATGGCTCGTGCTACGCCTGGGGAGCAATGATCGCGGCCTCTATGCGCAGTCCAACGCCGACGAGTACCAGGAGGCCAGCGAGGACGTGAGGTTCCGTCTGCCCTGAGTCGCTCAACGCGGTGAGCGCGGAGATCAGCAAGCCTGCCAGCAATGACGCCGTGCCTACTACTCGTCTGGTGGCGGCTCGCCGGGATCGAAGGTCCACTGCGGGACCGTACCGGAGACCGGACATCGAAACTGTCCGCCTGGCGACTGACCAGCGACTTGCGGTCGTGACGATCGTGGGGTGGTCAACCGCCGTCGTGGTTGGGGCGATCGGCTGCCGCGCCGCTTCGCGGCTTGCCACCAGGTGACGGGGTCCAGGCGCGCGGAAAGCCGGCGACACGGCAAGCCGCCCCCGACCCGAGAGGCCGGGGGCGGTAAGCCGCACGCCGCCGGACAGCCACGCGCCCACCGCGCAGCCGTGCCAGCCACGTGCCAGTAGCCGATGTCCCAGACGGTCCCCAGCGGTCATGATCGGGCACCAGGACCCGGCCACTGACCAGGCGATCCGGGCAGATCATGACAGCCGAGAACGATCTTCCAAACTGACGGTGCGGGTTCGATTCCCGTCGCCCGCTCCACCGCCCTCCGACCCAGGTCAGAGGCGATAGTCCGTACCCGGCTCGACAGGCTGCCCGCAGCCGACCAGCCACCCCTGCCGGCCTTGGGCCAACTCCCGGCTCGGTGAGCCGGTTCATGTCCAGGATCGCCCAGGTGAGGGCGACGCCTGGGAGTAGACCGACCGTCACCAGGGTGCCGACCAGCAGGGGTACGGGTGGACGTCGCCGTGCCACCAGCCGGAACAGCGCCGTGCCGGCGGCGGCGCCGAGAAGGGTGCCCGTGATGGTGGCGGCGAGGAACTTGTCGGGCGCGGCCGGTGCGACGCTCAGCCTCGACCCGCTCGCCGAGTGGGCGAGCGTGACCAGCAGCCCGTCCCGCTCGGCCCGCCAGTCGTCGCAGGGGTAGCTCGGCACGCGGCGCAGGCCCTGCCACCCCTGCGTCGCGGCGTTGCGTCGCAGCTGTTCGGAGAGCGCGCAGTCGGTACGGTCGTTTGGGGTCCTGAACCTGTCGGGTGAGCCGCCCGGGCCGTCGACGGGCAACTCGACCGTGGCGTCCTGGTCCGCGACCGCGCGGAAGCCGTCGTCGCGGATCCGACCCCACCGCCGTCCGTACCGGTGTGGTCACCGTCCGGCGAGGGCGAGCCGGCCGGCCCGGACGGCGGGCGCGGGCTGCGTACGATGCGCTGCGGCATCCCTCGTCGGCGTGGAGGTATCGACCGGTGGCAGGCCAGCAGGACGGGTTCGCCCTCGGCGTCGACCTCGGCACCTCCAACACGGTGGCGGTGCTGCGCTGGCCGGACGGTCGGACCCGGCCGCTGCTGGTGGACGGGCACCCGATCCTCCCCTCCGGGGTGTACGCCGACACCGACGGCCGGCTGCACGTCGGCAGGGACGCGCAGCGGCTGGCACAGGCCGACCCGGCCGGCTACGAGCCGAACCCGAAACGCCGGGTGGACGACGAGACCGTCCTGCTGGGCGGCCGGACGTACCCCCCGGCGGAGCTGCTGGCAGCGACACTGCACGTGGTGGCCGAGTCGGCGGTGGCGGCGACCGGTTTCCTGCCGCCGGCGGTGGTCACCTACCCGGCGGCCTGGACGGCGTCGCGCCGGCAGGTGCTGCACGAGGCGCTGGCGCTGGCCGGCTGGCCCTCGGCGGCCGAGCACACCATGTCCGGGCCGATCGCGCCCGGCACCCGCCTGCTGCGCGAGCCGGTGGCCGCCGCCCGCTACTACACCCAGGTGCTGCGCCGGCCGGTGCCGGTCGGCGGGGCGGTCGCGGTGTTCGACTTCGGCGGCGGGACCCTCGACGTCGCGGTGGTCCGCAACGAGGGCGCCGACCCGTGGGGCGACTCCGGCTTCACCGTCGTCGCCGACGGCGGGGTGCCCGACCTCGGTGGGCTCGACCTCGACGCCGCCCTGGTGCAGCGGCTCGGCGAGCTGGTCGCCCCCGCCCACCCCGAGCGGTGGGCGCGGCTGACCGACCCGGGGACCACCACCGACCGGCGGGACCGGCAGCAGCTCTGGGACAACGTACGCGGCGCGAAGGAAATGCTCTCCCGGGCCGAGGTCGCGCCGGTGGCCGTACCGGGGGTGGAGGCGGCGGTCCGGCTGACCCGGGAGGACCTGGAACGGCTCGCCACTCCCCTGCTGGCCCGGGCGGTCGCCGCGACCCGGGACGTCGTGGCCGCGGCAGGGCTGACCCCCGGGCAGCTCGCCGGGCTCTTCCTGGTCGGTGGATCGTCCCGGGTGCCACTGGTGGCGCGGATGCTGCACGCCGAGCTGGGCGTCGCGCCGACCGTGCTGGAACAGCCCGAACTCCCGGTCGCCGAGGGGGCGCTGACCGACCTGCCGCTGCCCCGGCCGGCCACCCGCCCGGCGGGCGCGATTCCACCGCCGCCCGTGGTGCCGCCGGCCGTCGGCCCGCACGGCACCCGGCCCGAACCCGCCCCCGGCCCACACGGCACCCGACCCGAGGCCGCGCCCGCCGCCGGCCCGCACGGCACCTTGGCTTCCGTGCCCGGCCACACCCTGGCCGCCCCGTCCGCGGGACACACCCCGCCGGGGCCGCCCGCCGGGGCCGCACCGCCCGCCGGGAACGTGCTCGGCGGGCACCCGCCCGCCCCGGCGTCGCCGGCGTCACCCGGGCACCGCGCGCCGGGCGTACCCGGTCAGGGCGGTCCGGGCGTACCCGGATCCGGATCCCCGGTCTCCCTCGTGGCGGGCCCGGCCCGACGTGGCCGGCGGGGTCTGTGGATCGCGGCCGGCGCGGGCCTCGCGCTGGCCGGTGTGGTGGCCGCGACGGTGCTCTGGGTGATCCGGGACCGCTACCCGGCGCTGGAGTTCCGCACCCTGAGCGAGGTGGCCCGGCCGGCGGCGGGGGCGGAGCGGTCGACGGCGATGTTCACCGCGGTGCTCGACGACCGCGCCTACCTGGCCCACCAGCGCGACGACGACCGGCTGGAGGTGGTGTCGGTCGACACCGGCACCGGCCGGGAGCGCTGGCGGGTGTCCACCCGCACCGGTGCGGACCGGTGGGACGGCATCCGGGCCCTGCCGGGTGCGGTCGCGCTGCTCGCCGACGCCGGCGGCGACAGCACCCCGCGCGACCTGGTGGTGCTCGACGCCGGCTCCGGCGAGCAGCGCTGGCGGCACAGCGTCCGGGGCGACGACGAGCTGTTCCTCGGCCGGGACACGGTGGTGTGGCTGGACCGGACCGGTGACCGGCTGGTCGGGCTGCGGCTGAGCGACGGCTCGCAGCGGTGGCACCAGGACAACCCGCGCAACGACTACGGCGCCCGTACCCGCGTCGTGCCGGTCGGCACCGAGGAGGCGCTGGGCGGTTCCGCCGATGTCGACGGCTCGCCCCGGGCGCCCTGGCTCGGTGGCGCCGACCGGCTCGTGCAGGTGGGCACGGACCGCTCGGTCCGGGTGATCGACATGGACAGCGGGAAGGTGCTGCGCCGCCGGCCGAACGTCGCCGACGTCGACGACCCGGTGGCGGCCCGCGACGACCGGCTGTACGTCACCGAGGACGCCCGGCTGCTCTCCTACGACCTCGGCAGCCTCGGCGAGCCGTCGGTGCTCTACACCGCTCCCGACGACCGGCGCCGGGTGAAGGCGCTGGTCGCCTGCGGCGAGCACCGGGCCTGCCTGCTGGAGGAGCAGGCCGGCGAGGCGGAGCGGACCGAGGTGGTGGTGGCCACCGAGGGCGAGGGCATCCGGCGCTGGGCCGCGCCGAAGGCCACCGGGCTCGTCCCGTTCGGCGAGCACCTGCTGGCCGAGCGGACCTACCCGCGCAGCTTCACCCTCTTCGACGCCGACGGCAAGGCGGTGCTGCGTGACCGGGACGGCGTGGCGGGCCGGGTGGACGCCGGGAATCTGCTGGTCTTCGCCGACGCGCCGAGCAGCGTCGAGGACGACCGCAGCGTGGCCGGGGTTTCGGCGGCCGGGGCGCTGACCGAGCTGGGCGAACTGAAGGCCGTCCGCAGCGAGTCCTGCTCGTGGAACGCCGAGGTGATCGCCTGCGGCGCGGAGAAGGACTTCGTGCTGTACCGGTTCGTGGACTGACCCAGGTTGCGCGGGGCGGCCGGCGGCACGTCACCCGGCGTCGCCGAGGTCGCGGAAGACCGCCAGCGTCGAGGCGTCGTCGATGGTGGCCGGCACCGGTTCGTCCCGCCCCTCCACCAGGCCCCGCATGGTCCGGCGGAGAATCTTGCCGGAGCGGGTCTTCGGCAACGCCGGCACCACGGTCACCCGGCGGAACGCGGCCACCGGCCCGATCCGCTGCCGGACCAGCGCCACCAGTTCGGCGGCGAGGGTGTCCGGGTCGACGTCGACGCCCGCCTTGAGCACCACGTACCCGCTGGGCACCTGACCCTTGAGCTGGTCGGCGACGCCGATCACCGCGCACTCGGCCACCGCCGGGTGCCCGGCCAGAACCTCCTCCATCGCCCCGGTGGAGAGCCGGTGCCCGGCCACGTTGATCACGTCGTCGGTGCGGCCCATCACGTACAGGTAGCCGTCGGTGTCGAATCGGCCGCCGTCGCCGGTGAGGTAGCAGCCGGGGAAGGCGTTCAGGTAGGAGCGGACGTACCGGTCGTCGTCGCCCCAGAGAGTGGGCAGGCAGCCCGGGGGCAACGGCAGCCGGATCACGATCGAGCCGTCCGTGCCGGCGGGCACCTGCGCGCCCCGGCCGTCCACCACCCGGACGTCGTACCCGGGCACCGGCACCGAGGGCGAGCCCGGCTTCAGCGGCATCGGCTCCAGCCCGCGCAGGTTCGCCGCGACCGGCCAGCCGGTCTCGGTCTGCCACCAGTTGTCCACCACCGGCACGCCGAGCCGCTGCGACGCCCATTCCCAGGTGTCCGGGTCGAGCCGTTCACCGGCGAGGAAGAGGGTGCGCAGGCTCGACAGGTCGTACCGGCCGATCAGGTCGCCGGCCGGGTCCTGGCGGCGGATCGCCCGGATCGCGGTGGGCGCGGTGAACAGCGCGGCGACCCGGTGCTCGGCCGCCACCCGCCAGAACGCCCCGGCGTCCGGGGTGCCGACCGGCTTGCCCTCGTAGAGCACGGTGGTGGCACCGGTGAGCAGCGGCCCGTAGACGATGTACGAGTGGCCGACCACCCAGCCGACGTCGGAGGCGGCCCAGAACACGTCGCCCGGCCCGATGCCGTACACGTTCTTCATCGACCAGCGCAGCGCCACCGCGTGCCCGCCGTTGTCCCGGACCACGCCCTTCGGCCTGCCCGTGGTGCCGGAGGTGTAGAGGACGTAGAGCGGGTCCGTCGCGGCGACCGGCACGCAGTCGACGGGTTCCGCGCCGTCCAGCGCCTCGTCCCAGGTCAGGTCCCGGCCCGGGGTGAGCGGGGCGGGATGCTGCGGGCGCTGCACGATCACGCAGTGCGCGGGGGCGTGCTCCGCCTCCTGGAGCGCGGCGGCGAGGATCGGGTGGTACGGCACGATCCGGTCCACCTCGATGCCGCAGGAGGTGGCGACGACCACCTTCGGGCGGGCGTCGTCGAGGCGTACCGCCAGTTCGTGGGCGGCGAAGCCGCCGAAGACCACCGAGTGGACCGCGCCGATGCGGGCGCAGGCCAGCATCGCGACCACCGCCTCCGGCACCATCGCCAGGTAGAGCAGGACCCGGTCGCCGCGCTGCACGCCGAGCCGGCGCAGTGCTCCGGCGAACCGGGCCGTGGCGTCGCGCAGTTCGGCGTAGGTGTACGTGGTCACCGTGCCGGTGACCGGGCTGTCGTGGATGAGCGCCGGCTGGTCGCCCCGGCCGGCGGCCACGTGCCGGTCCAACGCGTTGTGGCAGGTGTTCAGCTCCGCGTCGGGGAACCACCGGTACAGCGGCGCCGCGCTGTCGTCGAGGATCCGCTGCGGCGGCCGGTGCCAGTCGATGTCCGCCGCCGCGTCCCGCCAGAAGCCCTCCGGGTCGGCGATGCTCCGCTCGTACGCCTCTCGATACGCGCCCATGGCGACATGCTCGACGCCTCCGGGGACGGGCACGAGGGCCGGTCGGTCCCGCTGCGCCGGAAGGGCCGCTGGCGTCGCCGAGCGGCGGCCGGCGCGTCGTTTCCACCCGCACCCGGGCAGGGACCGGTGCGCCGGCGACGGGAGTGGCCGTCGTGGCGCACCGGTCCGTGCTCCCCCGTGCCCCGGCCGGGCAGGCGGCCCGGCGGGACGGGCTCAACCGGCGGGGGCGGGCGGGCTCAGCCGCCGAGGCTGGCGGCGGCCGAGGCGATCTGCGGGGCGAACGTGCTCACCTGGGTGTAGACGCCCGGGTAGTTGGGACGGGCGCAGCCGTAGCCCCAGCTGACGATGCCGACCTGGATCCACGCGTTGTTGGCGTCCCGGCGGAACATGGGGCCACCGGAGTCACCCTGGCAGGTGTCGGTCCCGCCGCCGGCGTAGCCGGCGCAGATCTCCTCGGCCGGGATGAGGTCGCCGCCGTAGGAGGCCGCGCAGCTCGCGTCGCTGACGAAGGGCACGTTGGCCTTGAGCAGGTACCGCTGCTGCGGGCCGCCCTCGCGGGCCGCACCCCAGCCGGCGACGGTGAAGGTGCCGCTGTCGTACGCGGTGGTGGTGGCGATGCGCAGGGTGGACAGGCTGGTGACCGGAGTGGCGAGCCGGATGAGCGCCCAGTCCTTGCCGCTGCCGTTGTAGCCGGGGGCCCGGTAGACGTAGTTGGACCGGACCTGGATGCGGCTGCTCGACTGGAGGTCGACCACGCCGAGGGTCGCGGTGATGCTGGTGTTCGTCCCGGTACGGCCCACGCAGTGGGCGGCGGTGAGCACCAGGCGGGGGCTGTAGAGGGCCCCGCCGCACCCCATCGAGAGCCGGACCATGAACGGGAACTCGCCCTGCGCGGCCCGGGTGCCACCGACGACGTACGGGGTGACGTCGCTGGTGGGCGCGGCGGTGGCCGGGGCGGCCAGCACCAGGGATCCGGCGGTCACCGCCACCATCGCGGCGGCCATCCGGCCGATGAGTCTGCGCCAACGGTTCACTGGGCCTCCAACCTTCGGCGGCGCACCTCGTGGGAACGCCGGTTCGTTGGCGGGAGCCTAGAACCAGATATCGATGAGCTTCAACATATTGTTGTGATCATACGACTGTCGCCGGGACGGCGGGTCGACCGGCCCGGGCACGGATGAACCTGCTCCGGCGGGGTAAGACAACCGCGGCCCTGGAGGAGAGCGACCGGCGTCGCGGCACCCCGCGACCGGACGCGCGGGCGGGCCGGCACACGCCGACCCGCCCGCCGTACCGCCGCACCGCAGCCGGTCAGCCGCCGGTGAGGAAGTTCCAGACGGAGACGACCCACGCGGTCTGCTGCAGGTAGGCGACCCCGACGCCGACCAGGAAGACTGCCGTCACCAGGTGCGCGCCACGCGCGCTGCGCCGGATCCGCCCGAGCTGCCGCTCCCAGATCACCCGCCCGACCAGCCGGGCGAGGAAGAACAGACCGACCGCGACGAGCAGGCTCAACACGAAGGTCAGCAGCGGCGCGCCCAGGTTGCCCCGGCCGGAGATGGCCCAGATCCCCCAGCAGACGAACGCGAAGAGCGCCCCGGCGAAGCTCCACTCCCGGCCCCGACGCCACTGGGCGACGTACCAGCTCATCGGCCGGCGGGACGTCTCGGACCCGGACCAGGCGTGGTCGTCGTGACCCACCACCGGGAACTGCTCGGTGCGGGGCGTCCGGCGCTGCCCGACCGAGGCGATGCCCCGGCGGAACGCGTCCCGCTGCGGCGGCACCCCCACACCGGGCTGCGGCGGCACCTCGACGGTCCGCTCGGCCCACGGGTGTGTCTGGTCTGCCATCTCGTCGTCCTCCCCCTGACCGGGTACCGGCCTCCGCCTACGAGGGTAGCCAGCCGGCAAAGGGGTCGCCGCCCCGCGCGATGATCGGATAGACAGGTTCGGTGACCGATACCGCACCCACCGTGGTGGTACCCGGGCCCGACGAGTTCGACGACATCGCCCAGCTGATCGCCGACGCCTTCCACCATCCGATCGACCCGGAGACCCACGAGGCCGAACGCGCGATCTTCGAACCCGAACGGGCGCTGCTGGTCCGCGACGGGCCGACCGCCGTGGCGCACGCCGCCGCGTTCACCCGCACGCTCAGCGTGCCGGGGGCGACCGTGCCGGCCGCGCACGTGACGATGGTGGCGGTGGCGACCACGCACCGCCGCCGCGGCCTGCTCCGCACGCTGATGCACCGGCAGCTGCGGGAGATCCACGACGCCGGCCGGGAACCGGTCGCCGTGCTCTGGGCCAGCGAGGGGCGCATCTACCCCCGGTTCGGCTACGGGCTGGCCGCACAGCGCCTCACCCTGGACTGCCCGGCCACCACCGAACTGCGGCTGCCGGAGCCGGCGCCCGCCGCGGGCACGCTCCGCCAGGCCGCGCCGGCCGCGGTGCAGCCCGAACTGGCCCGGCTGTACGACCGGCTGCGCGTCGACCGCCCCGGCTGGTCGGACCGGGACGAGCGCTGGTGGCGGTACGTGCTCAACGACCCGTCCGGTGAGCGGGGCGGCGCGACCGCACGCCGGGCCCTGCTGCACGACGGACCGAACGGGCTGGACGGGTACGCGCTCTGGCGCAGCAGGCCGGAGTGGCAACGCACCGGACCGACCGGGCTGGTCCAGGTCGACGAGGTGGTGGCCGCCGGCCCGGACGCGTACCTGGCGATCTGGCGGACGCTGCTCTCGGTCGACCTGACCCGGCGGCTCACCTACTTCCGCGCCCCCGTGGACGATCCGCTGCTGCGCCTGGTCAACGAGCCACGCCAGCTCGGGCCACAGCTGATGGACGCGCTCTGGGTGCGGGTGGTGGACGTCCCCGCCGCGCTGGCCGCCCGCCGGTACGCCACCGCGGTGGACGTGGTGGTCGAGGTGACCGACCCCCTGCTGCCGGAGAACACCGGCCGGTGGCGGCTCACCGGCGGCCCGCAGGGGGCGACGTGCGCCCGCACGGACGACCCGGCGGAGCTGGCCTGTGACGTGCGCTGCCTCGGCGAGCTCTACCTCGGCGGGGCCGGATTGACCGCGCTGGCCGCCGCGGGCCGGGTGCGGGAGCTGCGTCCCGGCACGCTCGCCGCCACCGGCCCGGCTTTCGGCTGGCATCGTGCCCCGGCGCCGATGGAGATCTTCTGAGCCGCGCCGACCCCGGTGCCCGTGCGCTCCCGGGGCGGTACGGTCGGCAGATGGCGGATGTGGAGCGCCGGCGACGCCGGCTGCGGCACCAGCCCGACGGCGCGACCGGGGAGAGCGACGGCCCGACCGCGGCCACGGCCGAGGTGCACGAACAGACGTCCGCCCCCCGGGCCCGCCGGGGCGGGACGGGTGGCGACGAGGGTGAGCGGGGGCTGCGGGGCCTGGTCGGCTCCGGGTCGTCCCAGGTGGGTGTC
Source organism: Micromonospora halophytica (assembly GCF_900090245.1). GTDB lineage: Bacteria > Actinomycetota > Actinomycetes > Mycobacteriales > Micromonosporaceae > Micromonospora > Micromonospora halophytica. Next base: position 86,353 of record NZ_FMDN01000021.1, on the reverse strand, counting down.
CGCGCGGCGATACGGGCCCGGGACGCCGCCCGGCCGAGCGAAGAGGACCTGGCTGACGCCGAGGCCCGACTGGTGATCATCCGGCGGAACTGGGTGCCCCGGGAGGAGCTGCCCCGTTCCGGTCGGTGACCCGACCGGCCCCGGGCGGGACCGGCCGGGTCGGTGGGGTCAGGGCAGTTCGGGAAGCTCGCGGGTGCGCTCGTACGCGGCGACCTGGTCGATCCGGCGGGAGTGCCGCTCGTTGCCGGAGAACGGCGTGGTGAGGAACGCCTCGACGATGGCGGTCGCCTCGTCCAGGGTGTGCTGGCGGGCGCCGACGGCCACCACGTTGGCGTCGTTGTGCTCCCGGCCGAGCTGGGCGGTGTCGATGTTCCAGGCCAGTGCGGCGCGGACGCCGACGACCTTGTTGGCGGCGATCTGCTCGCCGTTGCCGGAGCCGCCGATGACCACCCCGAGGCTGCCCGGGTCGTCGACCACCCGCTGGCCGGTGTGCAGGCAGAAGGCCGGGTAGTCGTCGTCCGGGTCGAAGGCGTGCGGGCCGACGTCGACCACCTCGTACCCCTGCTTGGCCAGATGGTTGGCCAGGTGCACCTTCAACTCGAAACCGGCGTGGTCGGATCCCAGGTAGACGCGCATACCGCGCAGTCTGTCAGGCCGCCTCCCGGCACGCCGAGCGGGCGGCGTGCCGGGGCGGATTCGTCACACGGCGGCGCGGGACAGCTCGGCGACGACCAGGCCGCCGCGCGCCTTCGGGGTGAACCAGGTGCTCTTGCGCGGCATCTTCTCGCGGGCCAGGTTCACCGCGACGAAGTCGTCCACCGTCACCGGGGCGACGAGGATCGCCAGCTCGGCCCGGCCGGCGTCGACCTCACCGGTGAGCCAGCTCGCCGGGTAGTCGCCGCCGACGTAGGTGATCCGCTTGTCGCCGGGGTCGAGGCCGAGCGCCTCGCGCAGCAGCAGCCGCTCGACCAGGGCGTGGTCGAGGTTCTCCAGCCGGCCGGCGGTGCCGTCGTGCGGCAGCCGGACCGCGTACCCCTGGCCGGCGAGGCGGAGGTGGACGGTGCCACCGGCCGCCGGAACCTCGACCGGATCGACGATCTCGGTGATCTCCGCGCCCGCGGCGCGGAGCCGGTCGAGCAGTTCGCCCGGCGTGGTGGTCAGCTCGCTGACCAGCCGGTTGTAGGGCTGGATGGCGACCGACGCCGGGGTGGTGACCACGGCGAGGAAGCGCGGCAGGCCACCGGTCTGCGCGGCCAGGCTGCGGTGGTTGCCGTCGGCGACCACCAGCTCGCCGCCGCCGGCCAGGGCGGCCAGCGCGTCCTGCTCCGGGCCGGGGCCGAGCAGCCAGATGGCGTGCGTCCGCCCGGCCTGGTCGGTGTCGGTCGCGGCCGGCACGCCGGCCGACTCGGTCGCCGCCGCGAGGGCGGCGTGCAGTTCGTCGCCCCGCCCGGTCTGGAGCAGGAGCACGGGCGAGAGCAGGTGCCCGAGCGTCTCGGCGAGCGCCACCCGCTCCCGGACCTTGGCGATGAAGACGTCCTCGTTGCGGATGACCAGTCCGGGCTCGTCGGCGCTGGTGGAGATCTGGTCGGTGTCGACCATGGCGAAGAGGCCGTACGCCGGCTCCTCCCCCGGCGCACTGATCCGGTAGAGGACCACGGCCTGCTCGGCCGGCGTGTAGCTGCCGTCGGCCTTCGCCTCGGCGAGCCGGGCCACCGCGTCCGGAAGCGCGTCGAGGAAGGACTTCCCGAGGCTCTCCGGCGCCCGGTGGGGCATCTCGATGCCGAGGGCACTGTGCGGGTTCGCCTCGATGATCGCGGTGATCTCCGCGTCGTCGGCGAACTCGTCGTAGTTCTGCGCGCCGGTGCCGCCAGTGGTGATCCAGGCCCGGGCGATCGGATGCACGACCGTCATGGGAGATGACGCTACCGGCGTCGGCCGCTGGTACGACGCGGACCCCGCGCCGGGTCCACCAGATGAACCGGTCACCCCTGCTCGGCCTGGCCCTTGGCCCGCCGGTGCCGGCCGGAGAGGTCGGACGCGGGCCGGCGGGCCGGGCCGACGGGGCGCGGCAGCCGGGCCGGGCCGGTGCCGGGCGGGGTGGCCCGGGAGGTGATCGGCACACGGGCGACGCCGACCACGATCGGTGGGGCGAGCAGGTCGACCATGTCGTCGGGCAGGTGCGGCCGGACCACGGGCCAGCGGCAGTCGTCGACCGACCAGTACGCGGCGTCACCGACCACCTCCTCACCGGTCGGCGGGTCGTCGGCGGGCGGACGGCGATGCTTGGCCATCGGGTGTGAGCCTCCGGGTCGGCCGGGTGCGGCCGCGGCGGGCCGCTGCGGGGACACCGGGTGAAACGACCCCGCAGCGGCCGGGTGACGCTCGGTCAGTCGAAGAGCGGGCCCAGCTCGCGGGAGCGCTTCAGCTCGTAGAAGCCGGGGGTGCCGGCGACCAGCAGCACACCGTCGAAGAGCCGGCCGGCGGCCTCGCCCTTCGGGGCCGGGGTGACCACCGGGCCGAAGAAGGCCACCGTGCCGCCGTCCGGGCCCGGGGCGTGCACGACCGGGGTGCCGACGTCGGTGCCGACCGGCCGCATGCCCGCCTCGTGGCTGGCCCGCAGCGCCTCGTCGTACTCGCCCGAGTCGGCGGCGTCGGCGAACGAGGCGTCCAGCCCGACGTCGGTGAGCGCCCCGACGACCATCTCCCGGCCGAGGGGCTCCTTGCCCAGGTGGATCCGGGTGCCCATGGCGGTGTAGAGCTTCGCCAGCGTCGCGCCGCCGTGCGCCTGCTCCACCGCGATGCAGACCCGCACCGGCCCCCAGCCCTGACGCATCAGGTCCACGTACTCCTCGGGCAGGTCCCGGCCCTCGTTGAGCACCGACAGGCTCATCACGTGGAAGCGGATCTCCACGTCCCGGACCTTCTCCACCTCCAGCAGCCAACGGGAGGTGATCCACGCCCACGGGCACAGCGGGTCGAACCACATGTCGACAGTGGCACGCTCGGTCACGGTGAGGTCCCTTCACGACGAGAGCGCCGACGGCACCGGCGCCCGTAGTTCCGATCCTCACCCCGACAGGCATCGACCGTTCAACGAATGAGAGCGTGACCTCGACCACCGAGGGGCGTCGGTGCATGGAAGACTCGGCTCGGGCCGGCCACCACGAGCGGCCGGCGGGCTGGCGCGGCCGTGAGGCGGCGAGAGTGGGATGGAGACGAACAGTGCCGGGAGTGCGCAACCTGACCCAGGTCGAGGCCACCGAGCGGGCCCGCCTGCTCGACGTGACCGGGTACGACATCAGCCTGGACCTGTCGACCGCGGTGCAGGCCGAGGGCCACACCTTCCGGTCGGTGACCGAGATCCGGTTCCGCTGCACCGAGCCGGGCGCCAGCACCTTCATCGAGGCCGCCGCCGAGTCGGTACGGTCGGCGACGTTGAACGGCACGCCCGTCGACCTGTCCGGCTGGTCGGCCGAGAAGGGGCTGACCCTCACCGGGCTGTCCGCCGAGAACACCCTCGTCGTGGACGCGGACTTCGCGTACTCCAACAGCGGGCAGGGCCTGCACCGCACGGTGGACCCGGTCGACGGGGAGACGTACCTCTACAGCCAGTTCGAGACGGCCGACGCGCAGAAGGTCTTCGCCTGCTTCGACCAGCCCGACCTGAAGAGCGTCTACACCTGGCACGCCACCGTCCCGGAGCACTGGCGGGTGGTGTCCAACATGCCTGTGGAGCGCGAAGAGCCGGCCGGTGAGGCGCTCAAGACCGTGCACTTCGTGGAGTCGGCGCGGATGAGCACCTACATCACCGCGCTCTGCGCCGGGCCGTACCACGAGGTGCGCGACAGCCACGACGGCATCGACCTGGGCGTCTTCTGCCGGGCCTCGATGGCGCCGCACCTGGACTCCGACGACCTGTTCCTGATCACCAAGCAGGGCTTCGACTTCTTCCACGAGCAGTTCGGGGTGCGCTACCCGCTGCCCAAGTACGACCAGCTCTGGGTACCGGACTTCAACGCCGGCGCGATGGAGAACTTCGGCTGCGTCACCCACGCCGAGTCGCACTACCTGTTCCGCTCCCAGGTCACCGACTTCGAGTACGAGCAGCGGGCCAACACGATCCTGCACGAGCTGGCGCACATGTGGTTCGGTGACCTGGTCACCATGCGCTGGTGGAACGACCTGTGGCTCAACGAGTCGTTCGCCGAGTGGGCCAGCCACTGGTGCAACACCCACGCCACCCGGTTCTCCGAGGCGTGGACGACGTTCCTGTCGATCCGCAAGAACTGGGGCTACCGGCAGGACCAGCTCTCCTCCACCCACCCGGTCTACTGCGAGATGCCGGACCTGGAGGCGGTCGAGGTCAACTTCGACGGCATCACGTACGCCAAGGGCGCCAGCGTGCTCAAACAGCTCGTGGCGTACGTCGGCGAGGAGCCGTTCCTGGCCGGCCTGCGCGCGTACTTCGGCAAGCACGCCTGGGGCAACGCCACCTTCGACGACCTGCTCTCCGAACTGGAGACCGCCTCCGGCCGCGAGCTGCGCAAGTTCGCCGCGCAGTGGCTGGAGACCGCGCAGGTCAACACGCTGCGCCCCGAGGTGACCGTCGGCGCGGACGGCACGTACGAGCGGGTGCTGGTCCGCCAGGAGGCGCCGGCCGGACACCCGACGCTGCGTACCCACCGGATCGGCGTGGGCCTCTACGACCTGACCGACGGGCGGCTGGTCCGCCGGGAGCGGGTCGAGGTGGACGTCACCGGCGACCGGACCGAACTCTCCGTCCTGCACGGCCGGCCCGCCGCCGACGTGCTGCTGCTCAACGACGACGACCTGACGTACACGAAGCTGCGGCTCGACGAGCGGTCGATGTCGACGGTGGTGCAGCACATCGGCGGCTTCGAGTCGTCGCTGGCCCGGGCACTGTGCTGGACGGCCGCCTGGGACATGGTCCGGGACGCGGAACTCTCCGCCCGTGACTACGTCGCGCTGGTGCTGGCCGGTCTGCCCGCGGAGACCGACATCAACCTGGTCACCGCCACCCTGCGGCAGGCGCGCACCACCCTCACCTACTACGCCGACCCGGCGTGGGCACCGACCGGCTGGGCGGAGCTGGCCCGCACCGCGCGGGCGACGCTGGCGGCCGCCGAGCCGGGCAGCGGCTTCCAGCTCGCCTGGGCACGCGCGTACGCGTCGGCGGCCCGGTCGGCGGAGGACCTGGCGACGCTGCGTGGCTGGCTGAACGGCAGCGACGTGCCGGCCGGGCTGACCATCGACACCGAACTGCGCTGGACGCTCCTCGAGGCGCTGGTGGCCAACGGGGCGGCCGGCGCGGGCGAGGTCGAGGCCGAGCTGGCCGGCGACCGGACGGCCAGCGGCGAGCGGGAGGCCGCGTACACGCACGCGCTGGTGCCGACCCCGGAGAACAAGGCGGCGGTGTGGGCGCAGCTGACCGGGCCGGAAGCGCTGCCGAACTGGCGTAACCGGGCGCTGCTGCAGGGCTTCACCCACGCGGCGCAGGTGGAGCTCACCGCACCGTACCGGGAGCGGTACTTCGCCACGGTGGCGCAGGTCTGGGCGCAGCGCGACAGCGAGCCGGCGCAGGAGTTCGTGCAGCTCGCCTACCCCGCCCACCTGGTCGAGGAGGAGACGGTGGCGGCCACCGACGCGTGGCTCGCGCAGGAGGGGCACCCGGCGTCGCTGCGCCGGCTGGTCGCCGAGGGCCGCGACGGCGTGGTCCGCGCGCTCAGGGCCCGTGCGCGGGACGCCCGCAGCGCCTGATCGGAAGCACGCGGCCGGGGCCGGTGTGGGCGCAGGTCCACGCCGGCCCCGGCCGTTGACGTGGCTGAGGAGGTGGACGTGATGGCACGACCGACCTACGAGTGGCGCCCACCCGAGCGACCGTGGGAGGAACAGGACCTGTCCGGTCTTCCGGAGGACGGTAACCGCTACGAGATCATCGACGGGAGCCTGCACGTGACCCCACCCGCCGGGCCGGAACACCACGAAATCGGCGTCCGGGTGGTCCACTACCACCTCGTCGGCGCGATCGGGCCGGACTATCCGGTACAGATCGACGAGCCGTGGTCGATGCGGCTCGACCCGAGCGTCCGGCCCCGCTGACCGGGACACGGAAAAGCCCGGCCCGCGCATGGCGCGCGGACCGGGCTTCGTCGTATATGACCGGCTCAGCCCCTGCCGGCGTGGCTGGCGAGCTGGTCGAGGCCCTGGATGATGCCGCCGGCCAGGTCGCCGCCGCCGAACGCCGCCACCATGGACAGCGCGGCGAGCTTGGCGTACGTGTCGGGGATGCGCTTGCGGGCGTGCCGGCCGGTGACGATCTCCAGCTGGCGCTGGTTGGGTGACACGGCGACCAGCACGGACTTGTCCGGCTCGGCGAGCTGGCGGTGCAGCCGCTCGGCGTGCTCCCGGATCGGCTCGTCGAGGCCACCCACGTACACCGAGAAGACCAGGCCGGTGCCCTGGTCGGCCAGGCGCAGCGCCTCGTCGATGCGGAGCAGCTGACGGGTCGAGAACGGCCCGTCCAGCACCTCGGGCGGGGTCCCCGTCCCGGCCTCGGCCCGCTTCTCACCAACGGTCACTTGCGCCTCCGGTTCCACCGGCCGGCGCCTCGACGCCGGCCTTCTCAAGCTTGTGGCTGGTCAGCGCCGGCGCCTGCGCGCCTGCGGCCAGAGCGGTGCCGGCCGAGTCGGCCAGCTGCTCCGGACGGCCGAGGAACCAGACCGGCGTGAAGTCGAAGCGGCGGCCCGGCCGGTAGCGCTTGGCGCCACCGCCGCCGCTGCGGTTGCCGGCGAAGACCAGCCCGGCGATCACCAGCACCACCGCCGCGGGGATGCCGGCGAAGATCAGCGCAGTCTCAGTGACAGACAATCCCAACGCCCCCAGGCGGAAAGAGAGACCAGAGCATCCGGTTCGGAAGGACGATCATGGCGTCGACCCCCCGACTCCGCTGCCATTCACGTTAGCGGAGTCGACGCCCCGCCAGATTGCGGGGTGCCGATCCCATCCGTCACTGCAGTGTTCCAGTTGCGCGGCAGTGGCGATCAACCGGGCGTCGTCGCCGTAGCGACCGGTCAACAGCACCCCGACGGGCAGGTCCGTCGCGGTCCGCCCGATCGGCAGCGAAACGGACGGCTGGCCCGTGACGTTGAAGACGGCGCAGAACGGCGAGAACCGTCGTTGCCGGTCGAAATCGGCGGCCGGGTCGCCGTCGGCGGTGAACCAGCCGACCGGGGCCTGCGGCGCGGCCAGGGTGGGGCACAGCAGCAGGTCGCAGCCGGCGGAACGGCGGGCGCCGAGGCGTACCTGGGCCTGGACCTCACCGAGGGTGGCCATCAGCGCGCCGGCGCCGACCTCCGCGCCCCGGGCACGCAGGTGACGGGTCAACGGCAGCAGCCGGGCCTCCCGCTCGGGCGGCACCGGGGCGAGCGCCAGCACGTACCAGAGGGTCTCGAAGAGCGGCCAGACCGCGGGGCCGAGCGGCGGGGCCACCTCGACCACCTCGTGGCCGGCGGCGGTGAGCAGGTCGGCGGCCCGGTCGACGGCGGCCAGGCAGTCGGGGTGGACCGGCTCGTCGGCGAGGATCGGCGCGGTGAACCGCCCGACCCGCAGTCGCCCGGGCGTGGCCCGGCGGGCGGCGGCCAGGTAGCCGCCGTCCGGCCGGGGTGGCGGCAGGTACGGCTCGCCGGGCACCGGCTCCGCCATGACGTCCAGCAGCGCCGCGACGTCGGCGACCGTACGCCCGATCGGGCCGTTGGTGGGCAGGCCGAACGCGCCGAAGCCGACCGGCCCGCCGGAGACCAGGCCGCGGCTGGGCTTGTAGCCGACCAGACCGCAGAGGGAGGCGGGGATGCGCAGCGACCCGCCACCGTCCGAGCCCTGGGCGACCGGGACCAGCCCGGTGGCCACCGCGGCCGCCGCGCCGCCGCTGGATCCGCCGGCGGTGCAGGCCAGGTCCCACGGGTTGCGGGCGGGCGGCGCGACCAGCCCTTCGGAGTAGAGCGAGCAGCCCAGCTCGGAGGTGGTGGTCTTGCCGAGGCTGACCAGCCCGGCGGTGGCCATCAGCCGGACCACGTCGGCGTCCAGCGGCGGGACGAAGTCGGTGAAGGCGGCCGAGCCGAAGGTGGTGCGCACCCCGGCGGTGAGGGTCAGGTCCTTGACCCCGGTCGGTACGCCGTGCAGTGGCCCGCGCCGCGCGGGCGGCACCGCGTCGGCGGCGCGGGCTGCGGCGAGCGCCCGCTCGGGCGTGACCGTGACGAACGCGCCGACGGTGTCCCCGAGGGCGGCCACCCGGGCCAGGTGGTGCGTGACCAGTTCCACGCTGGAGAGCTCGCCCCGCGCGACGGCGGCGGCCTGCTCCAGCGCGGTGAGGTCGTGCGGCTCGGCCATCCCGTCATCCTGCCGTCTCGACGCCCGGTTGGCCGTACGACACGACCGGCGGTGGCACGTCGCGCCGGTGGCACGCCTCATACCTCCCTGACATGACCCGGCCGGGATTGTCGGTCGCCGGGCGCGGGCGCGGACGATGACCCTACCGATCAGCGCCGATCGATATCGATCCGGTGGTCCCGACGACGGACCACCCGCCGCTCAACCCCGCAGGGAGCAGACAACGTGCAACCCGTCCCCGCCTTCGACGCTTCCGAGGTCCGGTCCCGGCCGGACCGCCGACGGATCCGCCACGCCCTCCGGCCGCTGCTGGCCCTCGCCCTGGTCGGCGCCGGGCTCACCGCCGCACCGGCCGCCGGCACCGCCGCACCCGACGTCGGCCCGGCCACGGTCAACCCGTACCAGCGCGGCCCCAACCCCACCGTGGCCAGCATCGAGGCGACCCGGGGCCCGTTCGCCACCGCCCAGACGACGATCGCCGCCTCCAGCGTCAGCGGCTTCCGCGGCGGCACCGTCTACTACCCCACCAGCACCGCCGAGGGGACCTTCGGCGCGGTGGCGATCTCACCCGGCTTCACCGCGACGCAGTCGAGCGTCGCGTGGCTCGGCCCCCGGCTGGCCTCGCAGGGCTCGTCATCACCATCGACACGCTGTCCCGCTACGACCAGCCGGCCAGCCGGGGCGCCCAACTGCTGGCCGCCCTGGACCACCTGACCACCGCCAGCTCCGTCCGCACCCGCATCGACCGGAACCGGCTCGCCGTGATGGGGCACTCCATGGGCGGCGGGGGCAGCCTGTCCGCGGCGAACACCCGGCCGACCCTGCAGGCGGCGATCCCACTGACCGGCTGGCACACCGTGAAGAACTGGTCGTCGGTACGGGTCCCGACGCTGGTCGTCGGGGCCGAGAACGACTCGGTCGCCCCGGTCTCCTCGCACTCGGAGCCCTTCTACACCAGCCTGCCCGCCACGCTCGACAAGGCGTACCTGGAACTGAACGCGGCCAGCCACTCGGCGCCCACGTCGGCGAACGTGACGGTGGCGAAGTACAGCATCTCCTGGCTCAAGCGGTTCGTCGACGACGACACCCGCTACGAACAGTTCCTCTGCCCCGCGCCCAGGGGCACGGCGATCCAGGAGCACCGGGACACCTGCCCGCACTCCTGACCCGAACCCGCCCCCGCCCGTGCGCGGGCTGCCGCCGACCGCGAACGGTCAGGACGACCGGGTCTCGGTGGCGAGCAGCCCGCGGACGGCGGACGGCCGGTCTGTGCCGAGGAAGCGCAGGGCGTTGCCGCCGAGCAGTTTGTCGCGCTCGGCGTCGGTGAGGAAGTCCGCCCGGTGCACCACCCGGCCCACCGGCCGCTCCCCCAGCGGATACGGATAGTCGCTGCCGAGCAGCACCCGGTCGACGCCCATCGTGTCGACCAGCAGCCGCAACGCGGCCGGCTCGAAGACCACCGAGTCCACGCAGAACCGGTCCAGATAGGAGCTGGGCGGCGCGGCGGAGACACCGCGTACCAGGTCACCGCGGCGGTGCCAGGCGTTGTCCGCCCGCCCCACCCAGAACGGGAAGCTGCCGCCGCCGTGCGCGAAGCAGATCCGCAGCGTGTCCGGCACCCGGTCGAAGACGCCGCCGAGGATCATCGCCAGCACCGACAGGTGGGTCTCGGCGGGCATGCCGGTGAGCCAACGGGCCATCCACCGGTCCAGCCGTGGCCCACCGGGCATGTCCCACGGGTGCACGAAGACCGGCGCGCCCACCTCGGCGCAGTGGGTCAGGAACTGCACGATCCCGGCGTCGTCCAGGTCGCGGTCGCCGACGTGGTTGCCGATCTCCACGCCCGCGTGGCCCGCCGCCAGGCAGCGGTCCAGCTCGGCGCAGGCCGCGTCCGGGTCCTGCAACGGCACCTGGCAGAACGGCACCAGCCGCCCGCCGCCCGCCCCGGTGACCTCCAGGGTGAGGTCGTTGAAGATCCGGGCCACCTTGACCGCCTGGTCGGCGGGGCGGTCGTAGCCGAAGAAGACCGGGGTGGGCGAGACCACCTGCACGTCGACGCCGTCGGCGGCCATGTCGGCCAGCCGGGTGTCGGCGTCCCAGCACTGCGCGCCGACCGGCCGGAACTCCGACTCCCCCACCATGATCATGGCGGCGCGCTCCGAGTCGACCCGCAACCAGGGCCAGCCGGCCCCACCGCACGCCGCGGTGAGGTCCGGCCACCCCTTCGGTACGACGTGCGTGTGCACGTCCACCACCGGTCCGCTCATCAGCCCTTCCCCGGGTGCAACGCGCCGCAGTTGTCGCAGGTGCGGGCCTGCTCGTCGGCGTAGAACGCCTGGAACACCGGAGGTAGGTCGGCAGCGATGTCGCGGACCTGGAGTTCCACCTCGTGCACCTGGTGCCCGCACTCCGGGCAGTACCACTGGAACTTCTCCAGCGTGCCCTCCTCGCGGACCCGCTCGACCACCACGCCGATCGAGCCAGCCTCCGGCCGCTGCGGCGAGTGCGGCGTGTTGCGCGGCAGCATCCACATCTGCCCCTCGCGCACATGCACCGTACGCGGCCCCTCCGGCGTCATCAGGTTGATGTGCATGTTGCCCTTGACCTGGTAGAAGAACTCCTCGTACGGGTCGACGTGGAAGTCGGTGCGCTGGTTCGGCCCGCCGACCACCATCACGATGAAGTCGTCCGAGCCCGGGAACATCTCCCGGTTGCCCACCGGCGGCTTGAGCAGGTGCTGGTTCTCCGCGATCCACCCGGGAAAGCTGAACGGCTCCGCGATCTCACTCACGACTGACCTCCTGACGGAAGAAGGGCCACGGCCTGGATCTCGATCAGCAGGTGCGGGTGCGGAAGCTGGTGCACCGCCACGGTCGTCCGGGTCGGCCCGGTGGCGTCGAAGAACTCCGCCCACACCTCGTTGTACCCACCGAAGTCGTTCATGTTGACCAGGTAGGAGGTCACCTGGACGAGGTCGGCGAGGTCCGCGCCCACCGACCGGAGCAGGTCCCGCACGTTGCCGATGACGGCCCGGGTCTGCTCGCGGATGTCGAGGTCCGTGGTCCCGAACTCGTCCACCCGTACCCCGGCGAAGGTGTTGTCCGGCCGGCGGGACGACGTACCCGAGACGAAGACGAACCCGCCCGCGACCTTGACGTGCGGGAACGACCCGCGCGGCACAGCCTTGCCGGCGACGACGCGGGCGCCGTCAACCACGGCGGCCACCGGCCGTGGACGCCACGACGGCGCTCACGACGACGCCCGCAGTGACGCGGTGCCGAGCTTCTCGACCACGGCACGGACGTGTGCGCCCGGACGCAGCGGCACGGCGGCGGTGGCGGCGCCGGCCAGGAAGACCCAGCCCTGCCGCAGCCGCACCCCGTGCCGCCCGGCGAGCCGGATGCCCTCGTCGAGGGCCCGGCGGGGGTCGCCGAGGATCGCCGCGGTGGACCCGGTCTGCGCGATCCGCCCGTCGACCTCCAGCAGCACCCCGAGGTTGTCCAGCCCGTCCGGCACCGGCGACCACGGCCCCACCACGAAGGCGGCGGCCGAGGTGTTGTCGGCCACGACGTCCGGCAGCGAGAAGGTGAAGCCGGCGAACCGGGAGTCGATCAGCTCGATCGCCGGGGCGACCGCGCGGACCGCGTCGGTGAACGCGCCGACCGGCTCACCCGGGTCGGGGAGGCGGTCCAGCAGGAACGCCACCTCCGGCTCGACCCGGGGGTGGATGAAGCCGGCAACGTCGACCGAGCCGCCGTCGGGCACCCGCATCACGTCGGTGAGCCGACCCCAGATCACCTCGTCCACGCCGACCTGCGCCATCTTCGCCCGGCTGGTCAACCCCATCTTGAGCCCGACCACCCGTTCGCCCCGGTCGACGCGGCGCTGGATCAGCGCCGTCTGCACCGCGTACGCGGCGTCGACGTCGAGGCCCGTCTCGGCGGCGAGCTGCGGCACCGCGGTGGCGGTGTCGGCCGCCGCGCCCAGCTTCTCGGCGATGCCCGCGATGTCCGGCCCGATCACCGGGCCGCCTCCGCCCGTGAGACTCCACCCGGCTCGGTCTTCCCGCTCACGCCAGCCTCCTCCTCGCGCCGACCGGCGAGGTCGAGCGCCACGTCCACGATCATGTCCTCCTGGCCGCCGACCATCCGACGGCGGCCCAGCTCGACCAGGATCGAGCGGACGTCCACCCCGTACTTCGCCGACGCCCGCTCGGCGTGCCGCAGGAAGCTGGAGTAGACGCCGGCGTACCCGAGGGAGAGGGTCTCCCGGTCCACCTGGACCGGCCGGTCCTGCAACGGGCGGACCACGTCGTCGGCGGCGTCCATCAGCGCGAAGACGTCGCAGCCGTGCTTCCAGCCGTGCAGCTCGGCGACCGCGACGAAGACCTCCAGCGGCGCGTTGCCGGCCCCGGCGCCCTGCCCGGCCAGCGACGCGTCCACCCGGACGGTACGGCCGTGCGGCGCGTCCGGACCGGGCGGCCCGTCACCGGCGATCCGGCCGTGCTCGACGGCGACGACACTGTTGGCCACCCCGAGCGACAGGTTGTGGTGGGCGTGGATGCCGATCTGCGTCCCCGGCTGGAGCACCTGCCGGTACGCGTCCACCCGCTGCGCCACGTCCGACATCAGCAGCCGCCCCCCGGAGTCGGTGACGTAGACGCAGTGCGCGCCGTACGACTCCATCAGCTTGGCCTGCGCGGCCAGTCCCGCCGCGTCGTTCATGTGCGACATCATCAGGAACCCGGAGACGTCCATGCCGTTCTCCCGGGCCCACGAGATGTGCTGCGCGGAGATGTCGGCCTCGGTGCAGTGGGTGGCGATCCGGACGCTGGTCACCCCGAGCGCCTTCGCCGCCTTCAGGTCGGCGATGGTGCCGATGCCGGGCAGCAGCAGGGTGGTCAGCTTCGCGTTCGTCATCACCTCGGCGGCGGCGGCGATCCAGTCCGCGTCGCTCGCCGCGCCGTGGCCGTAGTTGACGCTGGAGCCGGCGAGACCGTCGCCGTGCGCCACCTCGATCGCCGCCACCCCGGCCGCGTCCAGCGCGGCGGCGATGGTCCGGACCTGGTCGACGGTGTACCGGTGGGCGATGGCGTGCATGCCGTCGCGCAGCGTCACGTCCTGGATGTAGAGGTCGGTCATCGGGTCGTCACCTCGGCGCGCAGGGCCACCAGCCGCTGCGCGGTACGCAGCGCGGCGGAGGTCATGATGTCCAGGTTCCCGGCGTACGGGGGCAGGTAGTGCCCGGCCCCGGAGACCTCCAGGAACACCGAGACCTGGAGCCCGGTGAGGTGGCGCCCCAGCGACGGCACGTACGTGTCGACCCGGTCGAACTGCACGTCCTGCTTGAGCCGGTAGCCGGGCACGTACTCCTGCACGGTCGCCACCATGTCCGCCACCGAGGCGGCGACGGCGGCCCGGTCGGCGTCGGCGTCCGGGCAGAGGCAGTAGACGGTGTCGCGCATCAGCAGCGGCGGGTCGGCCGGGTTGAGCACGATGATCGCCTTGCCGCGCTCCGCGCCGCCGACCACCTCGATCGCCCGGGCGGTGGTCTCGGTGAACTCGTCGATGTTGGCCCGGGTGCCCGGCCCCGCCGACTTCGAGGCGATCGAGGCGACGATCTCGCCGTACGCCACCGGGGTGACCCGGCCAACGGCGGCGACGATCGGCACGGTCGCCTGCCCACCGCAGGTCACCATGTTGACGTTGCGCTCGTGCAGGTGCTCGTCCAGGTTGACCGGGGGCACCACGTACGGGCCGATGGCGGCCGGGGTCAGGTCGACCACGGTACGGCCGTGCGCGCGCAGCACCGCGTCGTTGTGCCGGTGCGCCCCGGCCGAGGTGGCGTCGAAGACCAGCTCCACCTCGGCGAACTCGGGCAGCGCGACCAGACCGTCCACCCCCTCGGCGGTGGTGGCGACACCCAGCCGGCGGGCCCGTGCCAGGCCGTCCGAGTCCGGGTCGATGCCGGCCATGGCGACCATCCGCAGGCTGCCCCGGGACTGCGGCGCCCCCTCGACACCGCCGCCCAGCCGGAGCACCTTGATCATCAGATCGGTGCCGATGTTGCCCGACCCGATCACCGCCACCCCGACACTCATGCCGCACCGTCCTCGTACGCGACTGCGGGGCCCGCGTTCACGACAACCCCTTGGAGAAACAGGTCCGCACCGAGCCGAGCCCGGAGATCCGCGCCTCGTACGCCCCGCCGGGGACCACCGGCACCACCGGGCCCAGCGACCCGGAGAGGACCACGTCCCCGGCGCGCAGCGGGTCCCCGGCGCGGGCGAGCGTCCCGGCGAGCCACTGCAGGGCGTTGAGCGGGCTGCCCATGCAGGCCGCCCCGGCACCGACCGAGACCGGCTCCCCGGCGTGTTCCAGGACCATGCCGGCCAGCCGCAGATCGACGTCGGCCAGCCGGCGGGGCCTGGTGCCGAGCACGTACATGCCGCTGGAGGCGTTGTCGGCGACGGTGTCCACGATGGAGATGTCCCAGCCGGCGATCCGCGAGTCGACGATCTCGATCGCCGGCAGCACGTGGTCGACCGCGCCGATCAGGTCGACGGTGGTGACCCGCTCCTCGGTCAGGTCCCGACCGAGCACGAAAGCGACCTCGGCCTCCACCCTGGGCTGGATCAGCCGGTCGATCGCCACCTCGACGCCATCCCCGACCGCCATCACATGGGTCAGCAACCCGAAGTCCGGTTGGTGGACGCCGAAGCTGTCCTGCGCCGCCCGCGAGGTCAGCCCGATCTTCGCGCCCACCCGGCGCTCACCCCGGCCCTGCCAGGCCCGCGCCTGGAGCTGCTGCACCCGGTACGCCGACTCGACGTCCCCCTCCGGCAGCAGCCGCCCCCGCAGCGGCGCACAGGGCTTGCCGCTGGTCCGGGCCTCGGCCAGCTCCCGGTTGGCCGCTTCGATGTCGACAGTCATCCCCGCTCCTCGCTGCGCTCGCTCACGATGCCTCCAGGTTCGCGACTGCGGGGCTCGCAAGACCGGCTCACTCCTCGCGCTCACGATGCCTCCAGGTTCGCGACTGCGGGGCTCGCAAGACCGGCTCACTCCTCGCGCTCACGATGCCGTGCATTCTGCCCGCTGCGCGCGGTCACGACAGGTCCACGCAGACGTTGGTGAGTTCGGAGTAGAAGTCGAGGGAGTGCACGCCGCCCTCCCGGCCGATGCCGGAGGCCTTCACCCCGCCGAACGGGGTACGCAGGTCACGCAGGAACCAGGTGTTCACCCAGACGATCCCGGCGTCCAGCCGCGCCCCGGCCCGGTGCGCCCGACCGACGTCGCGGGTCCAGACCGTCGCCGCCAGGCCGTACTCGGTGCCGTTGGCCAGCGCGTACGCCTCGTCCTCGTCGTCGAAGGGCGCCACGTGCACCACCGGGCCGAAGATCTCCTCGGTGTTGGTCCGGGCGTGCGGCCCGAGCCCGGTCAGCACGGTCGGCTGCACGTACGCGCCGCCGTCGCGGGCGTCGCCGAAGCGCGGCACCCCACCCCCGGTGCGCACCTCGGCGCCCTCGGCGCGGGCCAGACCGTAGTGGCCGAGCACCTTGTCCCGGTGCCCGTGCGAGATCAGCGGCATGTTCACCGTGGCCTCGTCGGCCGGCCAGCCGTACGCCAGCTCGCCGGCCCGCTTCGCCAGCCGGGCGGTGAACTCCTCGAAGACCGGGCGCTGCACGTAGATCCGCTCGGTGCAGAGGCAGACCTGACCGCCGTTGGTGAAGCTGGACCGCACCGAGCCGGCGACCGCCGCGTCCAGGTCGGCGTCGGCGAAGACCAGCCCGGCGTTCTTGCCGCCCAACTCGAAGCTGACCGCCTTCACCCCGTCCGCGGCGGCCCGCATGATCGCGCCGCCGGTGGCCGACTCGCCGGTGAAGGTGATCGCGTCGACGCCGGGGTGCCGGGTGAGGAACTCCCCCGCCGAGCCGGGGCCGAAGCCGTGCACCAGGTTGAACACCCCGTCGGGCACGCCGGCGGCGGCCATCACCTCGGCGAGCAGGGTCGCCGAGGCGGGGGTCTCCTCGCTGGGCTTGACCACCACCGCGTTGCCGCAGGCCAGCGCCGGGGCCACCTTCCAGGTGAGCAGCAGCAGCGGCAGGTTCCACGGCACCACCACCGCGACCACGCCGACCGGCTTGCGGACGGCGTAGTTGAGCGCCCGGCCGCCGGTCGGGGTGACCGTGGTGAACGACTCGGTCGGCGCGGTCGCCACGATCTCGGCGAAGGCCCGGAAGTTGGCCGCGCCGCGCGGGACGTCCAGGGTGCGGGCCTGGGAGATGGCCTTGCCGGTGTCGGCGACCTCGGCGGCGACCAGGTCGTCGAAGCGGCGCTCCAGTTCGTCGGCGATGCGGCGCAGCACCTCGGCGCGCTCCCGCTCCCCCGTCCGGCCCCACGGCCCGCGCAGCGCCGCCCTGGCGGCGGCCACCGCGTCGTCCACCGTGGCCGACGACGCCTCGGCCACCTCGAAGACCGGCTCACCGGTGACCGGGCTGCGCTTGGTGAACCGCGCCCCGGCGTCGACGAACTCGCCGCCGACGAAGTGGCGCAGCAGACCCGGCCCGTCCGGCGCGTGCCCGGCCATCAGCCGGGGATCCCAGAGGCTCATCCGCGCCTGCCCCGACCGGTCGCCGCGCCGACCGCGCCGGCCAGCACCGCCGCCGTCCCGGCGGCCACCGCCGCCAGCACCCGGTACTGCCGCCGCACCCGCCGCCGCACCTCGGCGTACGGGGTGGTGGAGAAGGAGACCAGCTCGTACTGGGAGACGTACCGGCCGGGCAGGGCCCGTTCCAGGGCGTGCTCGATCCGCTTGCGGGCCTGGAAGACCGGGGAGGCGACCCGGTCACGCATCTCCACGAAGTTGGCCAGCGCCATCCGGGCGATCGCCTCGGCGTTCTCCTGCCGCCGCCGCTGGTACAGCGGGAGCGCGGCGGACCAGTCGTCGCCGGTGTCGTCCAGGCAGCGGTCCAGTTCCACCACGTCCTCGAAGGCGCAGTTCGCGCCCTGGCCGTAGAAGGGGACGATGGCGTGCGCCGCATCGCCGATCAGGCCCACCCGACCGTCGACCTGCCAGGGCGCGCACCGGACCGTCCCGAGCACCCCGATCGGGTTGTGCCGGTAGTCGTCGACCAGGTTGGGCGCGAGCGGGAGCAGGTCCGGGTAGTGGGTGGCGAAGTGCCGTTCGATCGCGGCCGGGCTGCCCAGCGAGGCGAAACTCGCGGTGCCGTGGGTGGGCCAGAAGAGCGTGCAGGTGAAGGAGCGGTCCGGGTTCGGCAACGCGATCATCATCGAGGTGCCGCGCGGCCAGATGTGCAGCGCAGCCGGGTCGAGGGCGAACTCGCCGCCGACCGGCGGGATGGTCAGCTCCTTGTAGCCGTAGTCGAGGAAGTCCAGGCTCTCGTCGAGCACGCCGTACCCGAGGAGTTGCCCACGCACCGCGGAGCCGGCGCCGTCTGCGCCGAGGACGACCGAGGCGGTGGCCGTGACCTTTCCCTGCGGGGTCTTGAAGGTCATTTCACCACCGGCCGGGTCGAGACCGACCAGCCGGTGGTCGAAGGCGATCCGCACCCCCGGCAGCGCTTCGGCGGCGGTGAGCAGAGCGTTGTTCAGCGCGCCCCGGCTGATCGAGTTGATCGCCCGGTCCCCGGCGACGCTGTACGGCTGGAACTGCGGCTCCCCGGCGACCGGGTGGATCATCCGGCCCCGCATCGGCAACGCGTCCGCCATCACCTGATCGGCCAGACCGATGCGGCGCAGCGCGTCGAGACCCCGCTCGGAGAGCGCCAGGTTGATCGAGCGACCCCGCTCGACCTGCCCGGTGCGCGGGTCCGGCCGCCGCTCGTAGAGCGCGACCGGGTAGCCACGCCGGGCCAGGAAGCAGGCCAGCAGGCAGCCGGCCAGCCCGGCCCCGACCACCGCGATCTCGTCCCGTTCGCTCATCGGCTCTGCTCCACCGTCGCGGCCAGCGCGTCGGCGACCCGCCAGCAGTCGTGGTACGTCGAGTACAGCGGCACCGGGGCGAACCGGACGATGTCCGGCTCCCGGGCGTCGGCGACCACCCCGTGCTCGTGGCGCAGCCGCTTGGTCAGCTCGGCGGCGCTGCCCGCGCCGATCCGCACCGAGAGCTGGCAGCCGCGCCGGGCCGGGTCGCGCGGGGTGACCACGGTCAGCGGCCGATCGGCGGTGACCTCGTCGAGCAGCCGCTCCAGGAAGCCGGTGAGCCGGACGCTGCGCTCCCGCAGCGCCGGCATGCCGACGGAGTCGAAGAGCTCCAGCGAGGTACGCACCGGCCCCATCGCGAAGATCGGCGGGTTGGAGACCTGCCACGCCTCCACCGTCGCCGGTGGCCGGGAGACCGGGGTCATCTCGAAGCGGGTGGCCGCCTCGGTGCTCCACCAGCCCTCGAAGCGGGGCAGGTCCGGGTCGCCGAGGTGCCGCTGGTGGACGAAGACGCCGGCCAGCGCGCCCGGCCCCGAGTTGAGGTACTTGTACGAGCACCAGGCGGCGAAGTCGACGTCCCAGTCGTGCAGCGCCAGCGGGACGTTGCCGACGGCGTGCGCCAGGTCCCAGCCGACGACCGCGCCGGCCGCCCGGCCGGCGGCGGTGATCGCCGCGATGTCCATCAGCTCGCCGGTGAGGTAGTTGACCCCGCCGAGCAGCACCAGCGCGACCGTGTCGCCCTCGGCGGCGAGGAAGCCGGTGACGTCCTCGGTCCGCAGGGTCTCCTCGCCGGGGCGGGGCTTCAGGCGCACCACCGTGGTGTCCGGGTCCAGGCCGTGGAAGCGGGCCTGGCTGCGCACGGCGTATGAGTCCGAGGGGAAGGCGGCGTCCTCGACGACGATCCTGCTCCGCCGTCCCGCCGGCCGGTAGAAGCTCACCATCAGCAGGTGCAGGTTGACCGTGAGGGAGTTCATCACCACGGTCTCCACCGGCAACGCGCCGACCAGTCGCGCGGCGGGGGCGGTCAACAGCTCGTGGTACGGCAGCCACGGCCGCTCGGCCTCCAGGTGCCCCTCGACGCCGAGCCGGCTCCACGCGTCCAGGTCGGCGAGGAGTTCCGCGCGGGTGGCCCGGGGCTGAAGGCCGAGCGAGTTGCCGGCCAGGTAGGCGGCCTCCGGGTAGCGGCCACCGTCGGCGGGCGGCACGCGGAAGAGGTGGCGGTGGCCGGGGTCGGCCTGGTCGAGGCGGTGGGCCTCCTGCTCCGGGATGCGCACGTCCGTCCTCCGGGTCACATCGCGGTCCGGGCCGACCACAGCTCCGGGAAGACCACCCGGGCCATGCTCCGTTGCAGCCAGGCCAGGCCGGCGGAGCCACCGCTGCCGACCTTGGCGCCCATCGTGCGCTGGACGGCCTTGACGTGGTTCCACCGCCAGTCGCCGAACTGCTCGGCCACCTCGGTGAGGGCCTCGCCGAGCAGGCGGAGCTGGTTCTCCGGGCCGCCGTCGTCGTAGACCGTCACCCAGGCCGCCTCGACCGCCGGGTGCGGCTGGTGCTCGACGGCGACGTCCCGGTCGAGCAGGTCGGCGGGGAGGTCGTGACCGTGCCGGGCGAGCAGGGCGAGCACCTCGTCCCAGAGGCTCGGCGCGGCGAGGGTGGCGCGCAGCTCGTCGTACACCTGCGGCTGCCGGCGAAACGGGCGGATCAGGGCCGGGTCACGCAGGCCGAGCAGGAACTCCAGGTGCCGGTACATCGCGGACTGGAAACCGGAGCCCTCACCGAGCAGGTTGCGGAACCGGTTGAAGTCGGCCGGGGTCATCCAGCGCAGCCCGCGCCAGGCGGCGTTGAGCCCTTCGAGGTGCAGCGCGGCCCGGCGCAGCGGGGCCAGGGCGTCCCAGATCCGGTCGGCGCGCAGGTCCTGCTGGGCCTGCCGCAGCTCGTGGCAGGTCAGTCCGAAGTAGAGCTCCATGATCTGGCTGACCATGAGGAACGACATCTCGCCCGGGTCGTCGCTGAGCGGCTGCTGCAACCGGTGCAGGGTGCTGGCGTGCACGTAAGCGTCGTACGGCACCCGGTCGGCGAACTCGAGCGTGGGCTCGCCGCCGTTGCGGGCGGCCCGAGCAGCCCGCTGCTGGGGGGTGGCCGGGCGCACCGCCGCGGTCAGGGTGGGCGCCCGCAGGTCCGTCTGCTCCACCTTCTCGTCTCCTCCCTGAGCCGGATACGACATGATCCCCCGGCCGGATCGGCGGACGGAATGCCGATTCGACGGTCATCAGGGGGGATCACCTTCGGCCTGCAAGGCGCTGGGCCGGTTGAGCTTACGGAAGGTAAAGTTCAGGCGTGGACGACATGGACTGGGCGCTGCTGCGGGAACTGCAGGCCGACGCCCGCCTGTCGTACAGCGAGCTGTCCCGACGGGTGCACCTGTCCCCGCCGGCGGTGGCCGAGCGGGTCCGCCGGCTGGAGGAGGCCGGGGTGATCACCGGTTACCACGCCCACGTCGACCTGACCCGGGCCGGCCGTAGCGTGCTCGCACTGATCCGGATGTCCTGTTACGGGCCACGCTGCATCCTGCACGACCCGGCGGTGGCCGGCTGGCCGGAGATCCGGGAGATCCACCGGATCACCGGCGACGCGTGCAGCATGCTCAAGGTGGCCGCCAGGTCGATGGAGGGGTTCGAGGCGGTCATCGACCGACTCGCCCCGTACGGCCAGCCGTCCAGCACCATGGTGCTCTCCACCCCGCTGGGCTGGCACCCGGTCGGCCCACTGCCGCCACGCACCGACCCGCCGCCCCCGCCCGCCCGACGGCGCTGAGCCCGGCACCCGGCTCGACCGACGGCCGACGGCCGGCTCGGGCGACGGCCGGCTCGGGCGACGGCCGGCTCGGGCGACGGAGGCCGATCGTGACGTGATGTCACTCCTGCTCCGGGGACGGCAGCAGCACGTCGGACGCTTTGCTCTGCACCCACAAACGCGCCAGCTACGTGGCGTGATAGGCAGCGGACCCACCATCCGCTGACCTCTTCACCGAAACTGCTGCTCACGGCCTTGGCGCGTGGGCGGGTGCAGAGCAAAGCGTCCGCACGGCAAGCGCGGGGGCCGATGCCGCGATCACGCAGAGCGACACCACCCCCGGCCACTGTCAGTAACACCATCCCTGGTTTGGCACCGGGCCAGCGGGAATGCAGGCCCGAACACCCGTCGCAGGATTCCGGCGATCGTGCCGGGAGGGGAGAATCATGCGGGGGCTCATCGGGCACCGTCGTGCCTTTTCCGCCGTACTGGCGATGTTCACACTGGTCGCGGCCTTCGTGCTGGGGACGGCCACACCGGCCTGGGCTGGGGAGAACACCTTCGTCGAGGTCACCCCGAACACCGCACAGGCCGGGACCCGGGTGAACATCCGGGCCAGTTGCGACACCGCCAACAACCAGCAGGCCAGCGTGCAGTCCGACGCCTTCGGGCGGGTCGTCGTCCGACCGGACAACGGCTTCCTGACCGGGGCGGTCACCATCCCGAGCGGTAAGGAACCGGGCGACTACCCGGTGAACCTGCGCTGTCCCGACGGCAACACCGCCCAGACCACGCTGACCGTGCTGAACATGGCTCAGCCGAGCAAGGGCCCGGCGACCGGTGGCGGCGGCACCGTCGGGGACCGGGGAGTCGGCTCGCTGCTGCTCGTCGGCGGCCTGGCCGTGGTCGCCGTGGTGGCCGGGCTCGGCGTGTTCGGCGGGAGCCGTCGTCGGGCCGGGACCGGATCCTGACCCGAGGCCACCATGGCCCGCGCACGTTCGCGTACGCCACGGTCGGGTCGGGTCCGGGCCGCCGCCCGGCTCGCGGCCCGCGCGGCCGGCCGCTTCCGCCGGGTGGCCGGCCAGGCCGTCTCCGCCAGCGTGACCACCGCCGACCCGGTCGCCCACGCCGCTGCGGTACGACCCGCGTCCCGGCGCCCGGCCCGGCCGGGCCGCTACCGGAGCCGCAGTCCGGGCCTGCCGGTCATGGTGGTCGCCGGCCTGATGGCGCTGATCGTCGCCATGCTCGGCGTGGAACAGGTGACCGGCCTCAGCGTGCTGCCGGACCGGTTCATCGCCGGCCTGCGCCCGCCGCCGAAGAAGTTCCCGGTGCTGCCGGGCAGCCCGCCGACCGGAATCGCGATCGACCGGATCGACCTGCGGGCGCCGGTGCACCACGTCGGCATCGCCCCGGACGGCAGCATCGGGGTGCCGGACGCCGCCCGCGCCCAGGAGGCGGCCTGGTACGACCAGAGCCCGACCCCCGGTCAGTACGGCCCGGCGGTGATCGTCGGGCACGTCGACACCAGCACCGGCCCGGCCGTCTTCCACGGCCTCACGCGGCTGCGCGACGGCGACGAGGTGGAGGTGACCCGGCGGGACGGGAAGGTGGCCGTCTTCGAGGTCGACCAGGTGCAGCGGCACGGCAAGGAGAAGCTGCCGGTGGACGAGATATACGGCGACTTCAGTCGCCCCAACCTGCGCCTGATCACCTGCGGTGGCCGCTGGGTCGGCGGCGACACCGGCTACGCCGACAACGTGGTGGTGTACGCCTCACTGGTCCGGGCGCACGAGGGATGAGCGCGCCGGCCCGCCCACCGGCCGCGCGGAGCGGCTCAGGCGGCCTCGGCCTCCCGCAGCGGCTCGCGCAGGTCGAGCCAGTCGGCCCAGCGCGGGTCGGGGGCCCGGTGCCCGAGCACCCGCCAGGCCGTCCCCTTCGGGGCGGCCGGGTGGTGGTGCAGCCGCCAGCCCAGCTCGGCCGGGGTCTTGTCGCCCTTGGTGTGGTTGCACCGGGCGCAGGCGGCGACCACGTTCTCCCAGGCGTGCCGGCCGCCCCGACTACGCGGGAAGACGTGGTCGATGGTCTCCGCCGGCCCCCGGCAGTAGACACACCGCCAGCCGTCACGGGCGAAGATGGCCCGCCGGGAGAGCCCGACGTGGGTCCGGTACGGCACCCGGACAAAACGGGTCAGCCGGACCACGGAGGGGACGGGGAGCGCGTTGCGGGCGCTGTGCAGCACCCCGTCGCCGTCGGCGACACAGACCGCCTTGGCGGAGAGCACGAGAATGGCGGCGCGACGCACCGACACGACACACAGCGGCTCGTAGGTGGCGTTGAGAACCAGCGCGCCGGAGCCCACCGTGGGTCGTATGTCAGGCATCGTGCTCACCCTCCCGGTCCAGCCGCTCCCACCGCTGGCCACGCCGGCCGTGCCCCGGGCAAGGGGGTGACCACGACCGACGCCGGCGGGATCACCGACGTCCGTGCGCCAATCGTCCCTGATAAGGCCCCGGATTGCACGTACTAATCCGGGGTCCCCCGTGAAGCTTCTTCCCCTCGTGTGAAGATGACCGGTTCGGCCCCGGATGATCACGGCGGTCGTCGAGGCCGGGCCGCCGGTGGGTCGGCGGCCGATCGCCGCGACCGTTGCGGTACGAAAGCAGGGTGAGCCCCACCGATCTGACGATCCTCGCCGAGCCGATCATCGACCCGTCGCCGTCGCGGGAGTGCCTGGACGACCCCCTGTGCCAGGGCGTGCTGGAGGTGACCGGCTCCACCTGGTTCGCCGAGGGCAGCTACTGGATCCTGCTCAAGCCGCTGCGGGTGGTCCTGATCCTGCTGCTGGCCCTGGTGGCCCGCTGGGCGCTGCACCGGACGATCAACCGGCTGGTCCGCACCACCAGCGAGGGCGCGGTGCCGACGAT
Organism: Micromonospora halophytica; assembly: GCF_900090245.1. Classification (GTDB taxonomy): domain Bacteria; phylum Actinomycetota; class Actinomycetes; order Mycobacteriales; family Micromonosporaceae; genus Micromonospora; species Micromonospora halophytica. The sequence goes on along the minus strand of NZ_FMDN01000021.1, from coordinate 62,289 downwards.
GCTCCGGCCGCTGCGCGAGCGGATCCCGTCCGCGTCGGGCAATCCGGAGGAGTTCGTCCCGGAGCGCCGCCGGCAGCGGGCCGAGGCGATCGGCTCGGTGCTGCGCAGCATGGTCACCGCGTTCGTCTTCGGCATCGCGCTGCTGATGGTCCTCAAGGAGTTCAGCTTCGACCTGGCTCCACTGCTGGCCAGCGCCGGCATCGCCGGCGTCGCCCTCGGCTTCGGCGCGCAGAGTCTGGTGAAGGACCTGATCGCCGGCCTGTTCATGCTCATCGAGGACCAGTACGGCGTGGGCGACACGGTGGACCTGGGCGAGGCGACCGGCGTGGTCGAGTCGGTGGGGCTGCGGGTCACCACGGTCCGGGACGGACGCGGGGTGCTCTGGTACATCCGCAACGGGGAGATCGTCCGGGTCGGCAACAAGAGCCAGGGCTGGGCCCTGGTGGTGGTGGACCTGCCGATCGGATTCGCCAGCACCGAGGAAGCCACCGCAGTGCTGCGTACCGCCGCGGCCTCGCTGGCGATGGACCCGGAACTGGCCTCGGAGATCGTCGAGGAGCCGGAGGTGCTGGGCGTCGAGCAGATGACGGTGGACGGGGCGGTGATCCGGACGGTGGTCAAGACGACGGCGGACGGCCAGTTCGCGGTCGGCCGGGAGCTGCGCCGCCGGCTGGCCGAGGCGCTGGAGAACTCGGGCATCACCGCGAAGATCGCCGCCGCCCGGCTCTACCCGGGCCTGCCGCAGGTGCCCACGACGACCGCCGCCCCGGGCGGCGCCAACGGCGCCCAGGGCGCCAGCGGCCCTCCACCCACGGGCCAGGGCGGGGCGACCTGACCTCGGGATGAGCCGTCCGACCGCGGTGATCCGAAATCCGGGGCTTCCCGACCGCGTGACCCCTCGGGTATCGTCCGTTCGTTCAGTCGGAGATGCGACGATCCGTCCGTTCACCCTAGCCAGTTCTCAGACGATCGGGCAGAATCCGGTGCACACGCTCCCCGGAGCGTGATCATGTCCTCGCTGATCCGTAGATCTGACGACAGGGCCCCGTCAAGGCCGTCACGAGTGGCCGTCGGCGGGCTCGATGGAGGCGACGGTGTCCGACGAGCGACCCTCTCCGGACGGGCCGGCAACCTTCCGTGAGGTGTTCGGCCAGTCCGAGTACCGGGCGGTCCTCACCGCGAGCCTCCTCTCCTGGATCGGCGACTACGTGGCGAAGGCCGCGGTCACCGTCCTCGTCTACCGGGAGAGCGAGTCGATCGCGCTCTCCGCCGCCGCGTTCGCGGTCAGCTACCTCCCCTGGCTGGTCGGCGGGCCACTGCTCGCCGCACTCGCGGAGCGCTACCCGTACCGGCGCGTGATGGTGGTCTGCGACCTGGTCCGGATGGCGCTGATGACGCTGATCGCCATCCCGGGCACGCCGGTCTGGGCGATCCTCGCCCTGCTCTTCGCCACCACGCTCGCCAATCCGCCGAGCCAGGCCGCCCGGTCGGCGCTCATGCCGGCCATCCTCAGCGGCGACCGGCTGGTCGTCGGGCTGTCGCTGAACGCCAGCTTCGGCCAGGCCGCCCAGGTGGTCGGCTACCTGCTCGGAGCGGCCGTGGCCACCTGGAACACCACCGCCGCGCTGCTGATCAACGCGATGACGTTCGCCGTGTCTGCCGCGCTGGTGCGCTGGGGCGTCCGCGAGCGGGCGTCCGCGATGACGGCCGCGCACCGCACCCACCTCCTCCGAGAGACCGGCGAGGGGTTCCGGATCGTGTTCGGCAACCCCGTCCTGCGGGCGATCGCCCTGCTGGTCTTCAGCGCCATGCTCTTCTCCATCGTCCCCGAGGGACTCGCCGCGGCCTGGGCCGGCGAGCGCACCGACCCCGGAATGGACACCGGCCTGGCCCAGGCCGTGATCATGGCGGCCAACCCGGCCGGCTTCATCCTCGGTGGACTGCTGGTCGGGCGGGCGGTCGCGCCGGCCCGCCGGCTCACCCTGATGCGCCCGCTGGCGGTGGCCGCGCCGCTGGCGCTGGTGCCGGCGCTGTTCGACCCGCCGCCGCTGGTGGTGGCCCTACTCGCGGCGACCTGCGGCTTCGCCGTCGCCGGCCTGCTGCCGACCGCCAACGGCCTCTTCGTCCGCGCCCTGCCGAACGGCTTCCGGGCCCGAGCCTTCGGCGTGATGGCCACCGGCATGCAGGTCATCCAGGGCGGCGCGGTGCTGATCACCGGGCTCTTCGCCGACCACTTCCCCATCCCGACGGTGGTCGGCCTGTGGAGCGCCGGCGGCGTCCTGCTGATGCTCTTCACCGCGTTGCGCTGGCCGGACCGACGGACCGTCGAAGCGGCCGTCGAGGCGGCCGACCGGGCCAACTCCGAGGACCCGGTGACCGGTGACCGGTCCCGCTCCCCCGCCGACCCGCGGCGCCACGACGGGCAGCCGGCCGCGGAGGGCCGCACCGGCGAGCGGGGGCGGCGCAGCCACGCTGTGACGTGATCGGCAGCCGCCCGACCGGTACGCGGCGACCGGCGGCCCGGCGCACCTGGCAGGATGGAGCGGTGAACCCCGCAGGTGAATCCGACCGTACCGAGCCGTCGATGACCCTCTTCGAAGCGGTCGGCGGCGAGCCCACCTTCCGCAAGCTGGTCGACGAGTTCTACGCCGGCGTCGCCACCGACCCGCTGCTGCGGCCGATGTACCCGGAGGAGGACCTCGGGCCGGCCGCCGACCGCCTGACGCTCTTCCTGATGCAGTACTGGGGCGGCCCGCACACCTACTCGGCCCAGCGCGGGCACCCGCGGCTGCGGATGCGGCACGCGTCGTTCCGGATCGGCGCCGCGGAGCGGGACGCCTGGCTGCACCACATGCGGCGGGCCGTCCACCGGCTGGACCTGCCACCGGAGATCGCCGGGGCGCTCTGGGACTACCTGGAGCGCGCGGCCTACTTCCTGGTGAACGTCATGGAGGACCCGGCCGGGTAGGCGTCACCCTGGCGGCTCGGCGGGCAGCCCGTTGCGGCCCCCGTGGCCGGCTCAGAGCAGCGCGCCCTCGTCGTGCAGCCAGTCGACGAAGGTGGTCGCCACGGCCGCGCCGCAGTCGAGCATCTCGACCAGGAGCGCGTCGTGGGTGCCGGCGCCGAGCGGCACCTGAAGCTCGGCGTAGATGGGCAGTTGACCACGCTCGGTCGGGTCGCCGATGTAGGCCTTGCAGAACCGGCGGGTGTGGTTCCACTCGTTGACCACCCGGTAGGCCCGGTCCGCCCAGTCCGGCGGCACCGTCGCGTGTGGACGGGCCCGCATCACCAGGATCTCGTCCTCCGGACCCTCAAGAGTGACCAGCACCGCGTGCCGCTCCCACATGGCCAGCAGGTTCCCGTCACCGTCGGCCAGGTAGCGCACATCGAGCAGGTCGAGGGCGTCGCAGACCCGGCGCAGGGTGACCGGGGCCACGGTGACCGGCATGTCGGCGATCACCGACCGGTCGGCGGCCTTGCAGTCGTCCCCCGGCTGCCGGGGGGACGGTGGTCCGACCCGGACGGTGCTGTCCACTGTGGTCCCGCTTCGAGTTTCCGGGTCGCCGCCACTGGCGGGACCAGGGCGCCATGACCACCACGGCATCGCTCGCGCACCTCACTCCCCAGCGGATCCGGACGCCTACGGTGCGTTGGATCCGAGGATGGACGGTACCCGGACAGCCGGGCGGAAGCACCCCCCCAACGCCAGCCCCAGCCCGGAAGAATGAGTGCGGCTCATCCTTTCGGATGATTTCCGAGGGGTCGGACGGCAAGATCGGAAACCTTCCGCGACCATGCCGCTCCGTACGGTCCGACCAGTCCGACCCATCGGCCGACCACCCGGACCTGCACCTCGCCGGGAGAGTCCACCGGCCCGAGGAATCCCATCCGGACCAGACCCTGGACCAGACGCTGGCTCACCTCGACCGGCTCCCCCGGCGCGTCGTCCGGAGTCACCACCACCGCGACGTGGTCGAGCAGCGCGTCGCGCAGCATCCGCTGCCCCACCGCACGCCCGCCGACACCGTGCGTGGCCGCGCTGCGCAGGGTGCCCGCCGCCGCCTCGGCGATCCGGCGCAGTTCACCGGCGGGCAACGCCTCCACCCCGCGACCGGCCGTCGGCGGCAGCGGCCAGCGCCACCGGTCGTCCCGGCGGGTCGGCAGCGCGCCGTCGGCGGACTCCAGCCGGGCCAGCAGGTCCGCGGCGGCGACCGTGACGTCGTACGGCGCCCGGCCGGCCACCGTACGGGCCACCAGCACGTCCCATGGCAGCCGGGCCCAGAGGGTGGTCCGCCCGGCCCCGTCGACCGGCCGCAGCCGGACCACGGTGGCCGGGTCGAAGCGGACCAGCCGGGACAGGAAGGCGCCCGCGTCGGCGACGCCGTCCAGCCCGTGCCCCGGCGTCACGGCCGGCGCCCCGCTCACGCCGCACCGCTGGACAGGGCGTACGACAGCAGGAAGGTCCGCTCGTCGTCGGTGATCCGCCGGGGCCGCTTGGCGGTCAGGTCGAACGGCACCAGCACCGACCGGGCGGTGCTGGCCAGCACGTCGCCGTCGTACAACTCGTAGGCCACGGTGAACCGGGAGGCCCGGATCTCCTCCACCCACAGTTCGATGCGGACGCTCGGGGCCGCCTCCGCGGTGGCCCGGCCCAGCGCGTAGTCCACCGGGCGCAGGTAGTCGACCTCGTGCCGGCGGATGACCACTCCGTCGGAGAACGAGTCGACGCCCCACGCCCGGCCGCCGGCGAACATCATCGCGACCCGGGCCTCCTCGTACAGGGTGAGGAAGCGGGCGTTGTTGACGTGGCCGTACGCGTCCAGGTCGGACCACCGCAGCGTGCAGTGGTAGACAAACCGGTCGGCCACGTCAGTCGCGGGTCAGCTTGCGGTAGGTCACCCGGTGCGGCCGGGCGGCCTCGGCGCCGAGCCGGTCGATCTTGTTCTTCTCGTACGCCTCGAAGTTGCCCTCGAACCAGAACCACCTGGAGGGGTTCTCGTCGTCGCCCTCCCAGGCCAGGATGTGCGTGGCGACCCGGTCCAGGAACATCCGGTCGTGGGAGATGACCACGGCGCAGCCGGGGAACTCCAGCAGCGCGTTCTCCAGGCTGGAGAGGGTCTCCACGTCCAGGTCGTTGGTCGGCTCGTCGAGCAGGATCACGTTGCCGCCGATCTTCAGGGTCAGCGCCAGGTTGAGCCGGTTGCGCTCGCCGCCGGAGAGCACCTTGGTCGGCTTCTGCTGGTCCGGCCCCTTGAAGCCGAAGGCGGCGATGTACGCCCGGGACGGCATCTCGACCTTGCCGACCATGAGGTGGTCCAGCCCGTCGGAGACGACCTCCCAGACGGTCTTGTCACCGTCGAGGCCCTGCCGGTTCTGGTCGACGTACGACAGCGAGACGGTGGGACCGACCTTGACCTCGCCGCCGGTCGGCTGTTCCAACCCGACGATGGTCTTGAACAGGGTGGTCTTGCCGACGCCGTTCGGGCCGATGATGCCGACGATGCCGTTGCGCGGCAGCGAGAAGGACAGGTCGTCGATCAGCAGGCGGTCGCCGAAGCCCTTGCTGAGGTTGTGCGCCTCGATGACCGTGCTGCCCAGGCGCGGGCCCGGCGGGATCTGGATCTCCTCGAAGTCCAGCTTGCGGGTCTTCTCCGCCTCGGCGGCCATCTCGTCGTACCGGTCGAGGCGGGCCTTGGACTTGGTCTGCCTCGCCTTGGCGTTGGAGCGGACCCACTCCAACTCCTCGGAGAGGCGCTTCTTCATCTTGGCGTCGCGGCGGCCCTCGACGGCCAGCCGGGCGGCCTTCTTCTCCAGGTAGGTGGAGTAGTTGCCCTCGTACGGGTAGGCGCGGCCGCGGTCCAGCTCGAGGATCCAGTTGGCCACGTTGTCGAGGAAGTACCGGTCGTGGGTGATGGCGACGACGGTGCCGGCGTACTTGGCCAGGTGCTGCTCCAGCCACTGCACGCTCTCCGCGTCCAGGTGGTTGGTGGGCTCGTCGAGCAGCAGCAGGTCGGGGGCCTCCAGCAGCAGCTTGCACAGCGCCACGCGGCGCCGCTCGCCGCCGGAGAGCTGGGTCACGTCGGCGTCCGGCGGCGGGCAGCGCAGCGCGTCCATGGCCAGTTCGAGCTTGGAGTCGATGTCCCAGGCGTCGGCATGGTCCAGCTCCTCCTGGAGCCGGCCCATCTCCTCCATCAGCTCGTCGGAGTAGTCGGTCGCCATCTGCTCGGCGATCTTGTTGAACCGCTCCAGCTTGGCCTTGGTCTCGGCGACCGCCTCCTCGACGTTGCCGAGGACGGTCTTGGCGTCGTTGAGCGGGGGCTCCTGGGCGAGCATGCCGACGGTGAAGCCGGGCATGAGCCGGGCCTCGCCGTTGCTCGGCCGGTCCCACCCTGCCATGATCTTGAGGAGGCTGGACTTACCGGCGCCGTTCGGACCGACCACACCGATCTTGGCCCCCGGCAGGAAGTTCAGCGTCACGTTGTCGAGCACGACCTTGTCGCCGTGCGCCTTGCGCGCCTTTTCCAGGACGTAGATGAACTGGGCCACGGTGCGGGCTACCTCCGTCGGTTGCGATCGCGAGCTTGCGGGCGCGGGCGCGGGCGGCGACTTCCGCCCGCCGCCACCGGCCCGGGGCCGGCCGCGCGCACGTCGTCGTCAATCCTGACAGGTACGCCCCGCCGCGCCCACATCACCCCGCCCGGCGCTGCGCCGCGTGCCGCCGCAGGCAGCGGGTGTCGTCAAGATCACGTCATGGGTTGAGCGGTCGTGGGACGGGTAGGTGACTCCGGCACGGGGCACCAGACGCCGCAGCTACGCTCAGTACGCTCATCGCGGTGGACCCGTCAGCACCCGGAGGTGGCCGATCGTGACCGTCCGTAGCTCCTTTGTCGTAGTGGCGAACCGACTGCCGGTCGACGAGGTGAGCACACCAGAGGGACGGCAGTGGCGACGCAGCCCGGGCGGGCTGGTCACCGCGTTGCACCCCGTCCTCGCCGAGCACCGGGGCACCTGGGTGGGCTGGGCCGGTGGCACGGGGGCCGCCCCGGAGCCGTTCGACCTGGAGGGCATCCGCCTGCACCCGGTCCCGCTCAGCGCGGAGGAGCTGGAACGCTACTACGAGGGCCAGTCCAACGCCACCATCTGGCCGCTCTACCACGACGCGGTGGAGACGCCCGCCTACAAGCGCCGCTGGCGCGAGGCGTACCGGCTGGTCAACGCCCGGTTCGCGGAGGCCGCGGCGGAGGTCGCGGCCGAGGGCGCGACGGTCTGGGTGCAGGACTACCAGCTCCAGCTGGTCCCGGCGATGCTCCGCGAGCTGCGGCCCGACCTGAAGATCGGCTTCTTCCTGCACATCCCGTTCCCGCCGATCGAGCTGTTCATGCAGATGCCGTTCCGCACCGAGATCCTGCGCGGCCTGCTCGGGGCCGATCTGGTCGGATTCCAGCAGCGGCTGGCCGCGCAGAACTTCGTCCGGCTGGCCCGGCACCTGCTCGGCCTGCGCTACGAGGGCCAGATGATCCAGGTGGACGGCCGGCAGGTGAAGGCCGGGGCGTTCCCGATCTCCATCGACACTCGGGAGATGGAACGGCTGGCCGAGGACGCGGCGATCCAGGCCCGGGCGAAGCAGATCCGCGAGGAGCTCGGCAACCCGAAGACGATCATCCTGGGCGTCGACCGGCTGGACTACACCAAGGGCATCGAGCTCCGACTCAAGGCCTTCCGGGAACTTCTTGCTGACGGAAAGTTGACAGTTCCGGACGCGGTTATGGTGCAGGTCGCCACGCCCAGCCGCGAGCGCGTGGAGCACTACCAGGCACTTCGCGTCAAGGTGGAACGGGAAGTTGGCCGGATTAATGGTGAATTCGGACGGGTCGGCGTGCCGGCGGTGCATTATCTGCATCAGTCGTACAGTCGCTCCGAACTGGCCGCGATGTACGTCGCGGCCGACGTGATGATGGTGACCCCGCTGCGAGACGGAATGAATCTGGTGGCCAAGGAGTACGTGGCATCGCGCGCCGACCAGGGCGGCGCGCTCGTGCTCAGCGAGTTCGCCGGCGCCGCCACCGAGCTGCGTCAGGCGTTCCTGTGCAACCCGCACGACCCCGACGCCGTCAAGGACGCTCTCCTGCGGGCTGTACACGTGGAGAAGCCGGAGGCCCGTCGACGCATGCGGATCATGCAACGTCATCTGCGCACCCACGACGTGGGGCACTGGGCGAAATCGTTCCTCACCGAACTCGGCACGCGCGGGGCGGAGGCCTCGTGAGCGTGCGGAGTGAGCCGACCCTGCGAGCCCCGCAGCCGCGAACCGAGGTGACATCGTGAACGCCCCCGCCACCGACATCGTGACCCCGCCCGCGGGGACGATGGACCCCGAGCTGCGCGCGGCCATCGGGCGGATCGCCCGGGTCCCGCAGCTCCTGGTCGCCTGCGACTACGACGGGACGCTCGCCCCGATCGTCGAGGACCCGAGCAAGGCCGTGCCGCTGCCGGAGTCGGTCGCCGCGGTCCGCGCGCTGGCCGCGCTGCCACAGACCACCGTCGCGGTGGTCTCCGGTCGCGCGCTGCGGGACCTGGCGGCGCTGTCCCGGCTGCCCAGCGAGGTCCACCTGGTCGGCAGCCACGGCTCCGAGTTCGACATCGGATTCGTGGAACGGCTCTCCCCCGAGCTGGTCGCCGTACGCACCCGGCTGCGCGACGCGCTGCGCGAGATCGCCGCCGCCCACCCGGGCGTACGGCTGGAACGCAAGCCGGCCAGCGTCGCGGTGCACACCCGCGGGGTCGACCCGCAGGTCGCCGCCGCCGTCATCGAGGCGGTCCGCAGCGGCCCCGCCACCTGGGAGGACGTCACCGTCACCCAGGGCAAGGAGGTCATCGAGCTGTCGGTGGTCGCGACCCACAAGGGCACCGCGGTCGACCAGTTGCGGACCCAGCTCTCGGCCAGCGCGGTGCTCTTCATCGGCGACGACGTCACCGACGAGAACGCCTTCGGCAACCTGCACGGCCCCGACGTCGGCATCAAGATCGGCCCCGGCGACACCCAGGCCCACTACCGGGTCGCCGAGCCGATCGACGCCGCCCGGGCCCTCGGCCTGCTGCTGGAGACCCGCCGGCACTGGCTCTTCGGCGAGCGGGCCGTCCCGATCGAGCGGCACTCGATGCTCGCCAACGGTCGGACCGTCGCCCTGCTCACCCCCGAGGCCAAGGTCAGCTGGCTCTGCCACCCCAAGCCGGACTCGGCGGCGATCTTCGCCGACCTGGTCGGCGGCAGCCCCGCCGGGCACTTCACCATCGGCCCGGAGCGCGGCGGCATCCCGCTGGGGCAGCGCTACCGCAACGGCACGATGACCGTGGAGACCCGCTGGTCCGGCCTCACCGTCACCGACTGGCTCGACCTGCCGGCCCGGGAGACCACCCCGGACGGCCCGGCGATCATCACCGGCGACTCGACCCTGGTACGGGTGCTCACCGGCTCCGGCAAGGCCCGGATCGAGTTCGCCCCGCGGCCCGAGTTCGGCCAGGTCGCCACGCAGCTCCAGCCGATGGACGACGGCCTGCTGGTGCTCGGCTCCAACGAGCCGGCCGCGCTCTACGCCCCCGGCGTGGATTGGGAGATCAGCAACGACGGGGGCTACGAGACCGCCCGTGCCGTGGTCGACCTGCGCGCGGCTGGCGGGCAGGTCGTGCTGGAGCTGCGCTTCGGCACGCACAGCCTGGAGCACCACGCCGACCCGATCCACGACCGGCAGGCCGCTGCCGAGCAGCCCTGGAAGGACTGGGTGGCCTCGCTGCGGCTGCCGACCACCGCCCGGGACCTGGTCGCCCGCAGCGCGCTCACGCTTCGTGGGCTCTGCCACGAGGCGACCGGATCGATCCTGGCGGCAGCCACCACCTCGCTGCCGGAGGAACTGGGCGGCGTGCGGAACTGGGACTACCGGTACTGCTGGCTGCGCGACGCGGCGATGACCGCGCGGGCGCTTGTCGACCTCGGCTCGATCGAGGAGGCCGAGGCGCTGCTGCGCTGGGTGGACGGCTGCATCGAGCGCACCGGCGGGCACCCGGAGCGGCTGCACCCGCTCTACACGGTGGACGGCTACGAGCTGGGCGCCGAGGCGGTCATCGACACCCTGCCCGGGTACGCCGGCTCCCGGCCGGTCCGGGTCGGCAACCTCGCCAACCACCAGCTCCAGCTCGACGTCTTCGGCCCGATCGCCGACCTGATCGCCGCCGTGGCCGACGCCCGCGGCTCGGTCCGTGAGGACGAGTGGCGGGTGCTGGAGAACATGGTCGAGGCGGTACGCCGTCGCTGGCACGAGCCCGACCACGGCATCTGGGAGGCCCGTCTTCCTCCCCGGCACCACATCTTCTCCAAGGTGATGTGCTGGATGACCGTGGACCGGGCGCTGCACGTGATGCGTCAGCACGGCGGCGAGGACCGGCCCGAGTGGGTGGAGCTGCGCGACCGGATCGGCGCGAACGTGCTGGAGAACGGCTGGCACGAGGAGGTCGAGGCGTACAGCGTCGCGTACGGCGACGAGGACATGGACGCCTCCTCGCTCTGGATCGGCCTGTCGGGGCTGCTCCCGGGCGACGACCCGCGCTTCCTCTCCACCGTGCTCCGGATCGAGGCGGACCTGCGCAGCGGCCCGGTCGTCTACCGGTACCACTGGGACGACGGCCTGCCCGGCCGGGAGGGCGGCTTCCACATCTGCACGGCGTGGCTGATCGAGGCGTACCTGCGCACCGGCCGCCGCACCGACGCGGAGGAGCTGTTCGTCCAGATGGTCGACACGGCCGGCCCGACCGGCCTGCTCCCCGAGCAGTACGACCCGCTCGCCGAGCGCGGCCTGGGCAACCACCCGCAGGCGTACAGCCACCTGGGCCTGATCCGCTGCGCCCTGCTCCTGGACAACATGCTCAAGCAGTGACCTGACCGACGACGGCGGCCGGAGACTTCGTCTCCGGCCGCCGTCGCGTCTCCACGGATCACCAGGCTCGAGACGGGCAGAACCTCAGGTGTCCAAGGCCCCGACGACGGAGCCGATCACCACGATCGCCGGCGGACGCAGGCCCGCCGCGACCACGTCCGCCGCCACCGTGCCGAGCGTCGAGCGCAGGCTGCGCTGGGCGCCCGTGGTGCCCTCCTGGATCACCGCGACCCGGGTGGCCGGGTCCTTGCCGTGCCCGGTGAGGGTGTCGGCGATCGCGGCGAGGTTCTTCAGCCCCATCAGCACCACCAGGGTGCCGCGCAGTCCCGCGAGGGCCGGCCACTGCACCAGCGAGGCCGGCGAGTCCGGCGCGACGTGCCCGGAGACGACGGTGAACTCGTGCGCCACCGCCCGGTGGGTGACCGGGACACCGGCCACCGCCGGCACGGCGATCGCGCTGGTCACCCCCGGTACGACGGTCACCGGCACACCGGCCTCGGCGCAGGCGAGCAGTTCCTCGCCACCCCGGCCGAAGACGTACGGGTCACCGCCCTTGAGCCGTACCACGAACCTGCCGGCCAGCGCCCGCTCGACCAGGATCCGGTTGATCTCCTCCTGAGCCCGCGACGGCCCGTACGGGATCTTGGAGGCGTCGACCAGCTCCACGTCGGGGCGCAGTTCGTCCAGGAGCAGCCCGGGGACGAGACGGTCGGCGACCACCACGTCCGCCTCGGTGAGCAGCCGCCAGCCCTTGACGGTGATCAGCTCCGGGTCGCCCGGGCCCGCCCCGACCAGCGCCACCCGGCCGGGGGCGGCCCCGGTGGGCGCCTGCGGGGCCACCGCGGCGAGACCGGTGCGGACGTTCAGCAGGTCGCGTACCGCGTCGCGGACGCTCATCGCCCGGCGGGGGTCCCCACCGCCGAGCACCGCGACGGTGACCGGGCCGTGCCGGGTGACCGCCGGGGTCCAGGCGGTGGCGGCGGCGCGGTCGTCGGCGCGTACGCAGAAGATCTTCCGCTCGGCGGCGGCGGCGCTGACCGACGCGGCGGCGAGCGGGTCGTCGACGGCGACCTGCACCAGCCAGGCCCCGTCGAGGTCGTCCGGGACGAACCGGCGCGGCGCCCAGTGCACCCGGCCGGCGTCGACGTGCGCGTGCAGGGCGGGGGTCAACTCCGGGGCGACGAGGAAGACGTCCGCGCCCGCGTCGAGCAGTGCCGGCACCCGGCGGGTGGCGACCGCTCCCCCGCCCACCACGACCACCCGCCGGCCCGCCAGCCGCAGGCCGAGGGGGTAGGGATTGACCGTCACTTCTCCGAGACCCCCGCCGAGTCGAAGGTGGCGACCTCGTGCAGCACCCGCACCGCGCCGGTGACCACCGGCAGCGCCAGCAGCGCACCGGTCCCCTCGCCGAGGCGCAGCCCGAGGTCGATCAGCGGATCCAGCCCGAGGTGCCGCAGCGCGACGGTGGCGCCCGGCTCGGCCGAGCGGTGCCCGGCGACCATCGCGCCGACCGCGTCCGGGGCCAGGGCCGCCGCGACGAGCGCGGCGCTCGCCGCGATCACCCCGTCCAGCAGCACCGGCACGCGCCGCGCGGCGGCGCCGAGGATCAGGCCGGCCAGCGCCGCGTGTTCCAGGCCGCCGACGGCGGCCAGCACGCCCAGCGGGTCGGCCGGGTCGGGCCGGTGCCGGCGCAGCGCGGCCCGCACCACGCCGACCTTGCGCCGGTACGTCTCGTCGTCCACCCCGGTGCCGCGTCCGGTCGCCTCGGCCGGGTCGGTCCCGGTGAGGGCGGCGATCAGCGCGGCCGACGGGGTGGTGTTGGCGATGCCCATGTCGCCGGTGAGCAGGATCCCCGCCCCGGCATCGACCAGCTCACCGGCGACGCGGATGCCGGTCTCGACCGCCGTGCGGGCCTCCTCCCGGGTCAGGGCGGCGGTGACGGTCATGTCCCGGGTGCCCCGGCGGACGTTGGCCTCGACCAGCCGGGGGCCGGCCCGGTCGGCGTCCGGGTCGACCGGAAGCGCGGTGGCGACGCCGACGTCGACCACGGTGACCGACGCACCGGCCTGCCGGGCGAACGCGTTGACCACCGCGCCGCCGGCCAGGAAGTTGCCGATCATCTGGGCAGTGACCTCCTGCGGCCAGGGAGTCACCCCCTGGGCGTGCACGCCGTGGTCCCCGGCGAAGATCGCCACCGCGGCCGGTTCGGGCAGCGGCGGCGGGCAGGTCCCGGCCAGCCCGGCCAGGCGTACGGAGAGCTCCTCCAGGGCGCCGAGCGAACCGGCGGGCTTGGTCAGCCGTCCCTGGAGGTCCCGGGCGGCGGCCATCGCCGGCTCGTCGGGCGGCCGGATCGCCGCGATGGTGGTCTCCAGCATCATGCCTCCAGGATCTCGGCCAGTACCTCGGTGAACGCGTCGGACGTGGCCGGGTCGCGCACGGCCACCCGCAGCCAGTCGGGGCCCAGGCCGGGGAAGGTGTCCCCGCGCCGGACCGCCCATCCGCGCGCACGCAGCGTCTCGCGCACCCGGTCCGCGCCGGCCAGGTGGATCAGGACGAAGGCGCTGGCCGGGCGGCCCGCGACGCGTACCCCGGGCAGGGCCGACAGGCGGGCGACCAGGTGGTCGCGGTCGGCGGCGAGCCGGGCGGCGATCGCTCGCTCGGCCGCGACGGCGGCCGGTGCGGCGATGGCGGTGGCGGCGGCGAGTGCCGGGGTGGAGACCGCCCAGAGCGGCTGGCCGGCCGCGAGCCGCGCCAGCAGCGCTGCCTCGCCGAGTAGATAGCCGATCCGCAGCCCGGCGAGGCCCCAGGTCTTGGTGAGGCTGCGGACCACGAGCAGGCCGGGCAGGTCACGCCGGCCGGCGAGGGACTCCGGCTCGCCGTCGACGCCCGGCGCGAGCGTGGTGTCGGCGAACGCCTCGTCCACCACGAGCACCCGGCCGGGCCGGGCCAGCGCGGCCAGGTCGGCGGCGGGGTGCAGCACCGAGGTGGGGTTCGTCGGGTTGCCGATCATGACCAGGTCGGCGTCGTCGGGCACCCGCGCGGGGTCGAGACGGAAGCCGTCGGCCGGGTCGAGCAGCACCCGCTCGACAGGGTGCCCGGCGGCCCGCAGCGCTGCCTCCGGCTCGGTGAACTGCGGGTGCACCACCACCGGCCGGCGCACCCCGGCCAGGGTGCGGGCGATCAGCACGAAACCCTCGGCGGCGCCGGCGGTGAGCAGTACCTCCTCCGGGGGACGGCCGTGCCGGGCCGCGACGGCCGCCCGGGCGGGCCGCGGGTCCGGGTACGCGGTCAGGTCGGCCAGCGAGGCGGTGAGCGGGTCGGCCAGCCAGTCCGGCATCTCGTCGCGCCGGACGTTGACCGCCAGGTCGACCAGGCCGGGGGTCGCCTCGACGTCCCCGTGGTGGCCGAGGTCCGGCTCGTCCCCGGGCATCCGGTCCGGCCCCCGGGCCGGCGGCCCGGGGGCCGGTTCTCCTCCGGCGGTCGGCTCCGCCCCGATCAGTTGCCCACGCATGTCCGCGATCCTGCCGGGAAGCCGCCGTACGGGACAGCGGATCCCGGCGTGGGCCGCGTCACCACCCCCGAACCCTCCGGCCCGTTTACGAATTCTTCTCATTTCCGAATCGGAAATGTCATAACTTGGCCCTGTGAGCAACCGACCCCTTGCTGCCGCTGGTCGTTCCGTTCCGCTGCTGCGCGCCGGCCTGATCGCGGGCCTCGTGGTGGCCGCCCTGGCCTACCCGCTGGCCGCCGTCACCGGCATCGGCGCGAAGGCCACCGCGCACGCCATGGAACAGAAGACGGACATCCTGCGCACCGCCATGCCGGCCGAGACGTCGTACCTCTACGCCCCCGACGGCAAGACGATCCTGACCATGTTCTACGAGGAGTACCGGCAGTACACGAAGCTGTCGGACATGTCGCCGCACATCCAGCAGGCGATCGTCGCCGCCGAGGACAACCGCTTCTACCAGCACCACGGCGTCGACCCGAAGGGCGTCGCCCGCGCCTTCGTGGCCAACGCCCGCTCCAGCGGCGTCTCCCAGGGCGCCTCCACGCTGACCATGCAGTACGTCCGGATGGCGCTGCGGGACAGCGCCAAGACCCCGAAGGAGGTCCAGGAGGCCACCCAGCAGACCAGCCTGCGCAAGGTCAGGGAGATGCGGATGGCGCTGGACATCGAGAAGGAGCTCACCAAGGAACAGATCATGGAGCGCTACCTCAACTCGGCGTACTTCGGGCACCGGGCGTACGGCATCCACGCCGCCGCGCAGATCTTCTTCTCCAAGACCCCGGCCACCCTCACCCCGGTCGAGGCGGCCACCCTCGCCGGGCTGGTCAAGTCCCCCTCCGCGTACGACCCGATCAGCTCCGACCAGAAGGAGGCCACCGGGCGACGAAACTACGTGCTCGACCGGATGGCCCAGCTCGGCTACCTGTCCCCGGACGCCGCCGCGGCGGCCAGGGCCGAACCGATCCGCACCCGGGTGACCAGCCCGGCCAACGACTGCGCCTCGATCGACAAGCGGTACCAGAGCTGGGGCTTCGCCTGCGACTACGTGAAGAACTGGTGGAGCGCGCAACCCGCCTTCGGCGAGAACCGGCTGGAGCGGATGGACAAGCTGCGCCGGGGCGGCTACCGCATCGTGCTCAGCCTCGACCCCAAGGTCCAGGCGGCGGCCGAGAAGAACGTCGGCGCCAAGGAGAACGTGGGCAGCCCGTTCGCCAACGGCATCGTGGTCGCCGAACCGGGCACCGGCCGGGTCAAGGCGATGGCCGTCAACCGCAACTACTCGCTGGACCTCAGTGAGAACGGGCCCAGCTCCAACCCGGAGGCCAGCCCCAACGTCAAGGCCAACTACCCGAACACGGTGGCGCCCCTGCTCGGCGGCGGCAGCCTCCCCGGCTACCAGGCCGGATCCACGTTCAAGATGTTCCCGATGCTGGCCGCGCTCGACGCCGGGATGACGCTGTCCACCGCGTTCGACTCGCCCCACCGGTACCACTCGCAGGTGTACGACGGCTGGTCGCCGTCCAACGCCAGCGGCGCGATGACCGGACGGCAGACCATGTGGTCCGGCTTCGGCAAGTCGGTGAACACCTACTTCGTCTGGCTGGAGGAGCAGGTCGGCGCGGACCGGGCGGTACACATGGCCGAACAGCTCGGGCTGCGCTGGCGTACCGACGTGGACCGGGAGCACGCCTCCCCGGCCAAGGCCAAGAAGTGGGGCGCGTTCACCCTGGGCGTCTCCGACGCCACCCCGCTGGAGATGGCCAACGCCTACGCCGCGGTCGCCGCCGACGGGCGGTACTGCGAGGCGATCCCGGTCAACTCGATCACCAACCGGGACGGCACGCCGGCCACGTACCGGACCGCGAGCGGCATCGAGCGGGAGGTGGCCAAGCCCCGCTGCCGGCAGGTGGTCAGTGCCGACGCGGCACGCGCCGCCACCGACGCCGCCCGCTGTCCCACCGGTGACACCCCGGCCAAGGGCAGTTGCGGCGGCTGGTCGACGGCGGACAGCGTCCGGGGCACGGTGGGCCGTCCGGTGGCCGGCAAGACCGGCACCACGGACAGCACCCGGTCGGCCTGGTTCGTCGGCTACACCCCGGAACTCGCGGCGGCCAGCTTCATCTCCGACCCGGACAACCCGTTCAACGCCGTCGGCGACGGGCAGTCCCAGATCCCCATCCAGGCGGTGGCCAACACGCTCAAGGAGGCGCTGAAGGGCAAGCCCGTCCGCCAGTTCACCCCGCCGTCGGACGCGATCGTCGGCTGACCGCCGGCCCGCGCCCCCGAGGGTGACCACGAACTCTGCGTCAGGAACGGTGCGGTTCCTGGCGCAGAACCCTGTCCGGGCCCGGAGCCGCCCCGGCCCGTCGTCGGCGGCTCAGTGCAGGTCGGTGGCTCAGTGCAGGTCGGCGGTGACCAGGGACCACATCTCCAGGTCGACCCGGGCGCCCCGGACGAAGCCGGCGTTGCGCAGCAGGCCCTCATAGCTGAAGCCGGCCTTCTCGGCCACCCGGCGCGACGCCGTGTTCCCCGGCGCCACCCGCAGCTCCACCCGCTGGAAGCCGTGCTCCAGGATCAGCGCGATGGCCAACGCGTCCACCGCCTCGGCGGCCAGGCCGTACCCGCGGGCGTGCGGGGCGATCGCGTACGACACCTCGGTGAGCCGGGCACCCCAGTCGGTACGCCGGGTCCAGAGGCAGCCGACCACCCGGTCGTCCTCCCGGCGCAGCACCGCGTAGTGGTCGCCGTCGCCGCTGTCCCGACGCTGCCGCGCCAGGTCGGTGCACCAGGCCAGCCCTTCGATCTGCCCGGCCGAGTCGGCCAGCGGCAACCAGCGCTGGGTCTGCCGGTCGGCGAAGACCTCGTCCACCGCCTGCGCGTCCCCGGCGCGGAGCTGGCGCACCTCGGTACGCGGGGTGGAGACCGTCAGCTCCGGGAAGCGGCGGACCGCCACCTGCCCGATCACACCGGCGCCCCGACACCCTCGGCCACCCCGGCCGCCGTCACCAGCCGGGTCGCGATCGCCGGATCCGCCGCCCAGTGCAGGCCGAGCTGCGACGCGTGCACCCCCCGCCAGACGAACCCCTCGGGAGCGCCGCCGTCCCAGCTCCATGCCGGGTGCTCGCCGGCCCGAGGACTGAGCACCGCCGCGTGCTGCTTGTAGCCGACCACCGTCGTTCCCGCTTCGGCGACCACGCTGGCCGTACGGGCCGTCGCCTCCCGGTGACCGACGACCATGCCGTCCCGGCTCGTCCCGACCGCGTCCAGCACCCCGCACATCGGTGCGCCGTCCCACTCGCGGGCCAGCCAGAGCAGGCCGGCCCCCTCGGCGACCAGCGGACGGCCGGTCCGGGCCAGCTCGGCCACCGCGATGCAGAGCCGGCGGTTGGCGGAGAGCTCCCGGGCGTACGACTCGGGCAGGCCGGCGCCGACGACCAGCGCGCGGGTGCCGGCGGGCAGGACCTCGTCGCGCAGCGGGTCGACGGCGACCACCTCGGCCCCGGCGGCGCGCAGCAGCTCGGCCGTCTCGGCGTAGCTGTAGCTGCCGCCCGGCCCACCGGCCAGCGCGACCAGCGGTGGCCGCCCACCGCCCGGCTCGGCCGGCGCGACGGCCGGCGACCAGGGCTCCACCGGCAGGACCGGGGCGGAACGGGCCAGCGCGAGCAGTCGCTCCAGCTCGACGGTGCCGGCCACCGCCTCGCCCAGCCGGCGCACCGCCCGCGTCGCCTCGGCGTCGCCCCGGAGGACCGGCAGCACCCCGTGCCGCCGGGCGGGCAGCACCGGAGGCAGTTCGTGGCGACGCAGGACCCCGTAGACGGGGACGTCGATGTCGTCGAGCGCCTCGCGGAGCATCGTCTCGTGACGCGGGGAGGCGACCTGGGTGAGGATCACGCCGCCCAGCCAGAGCTGCTCGTCGTACGACCGGAAGCCGTGCACCAGGGCGGCCACCGACTGCCCCATCGCGGCCACGTCCACCACCAGCACCACCGGGCTGCGCAGCGCGGTGGCGACAGCGGCCGTCGACTCCGCCTCGGGGCGGCCGGAGACCGAGTCGTAGAGGCCCATGGTGCCCTGGACCACCGCCAGGCCGGCGCCCGCGGCGCCGTGCGCGAAGAGCGGCCCGAGCCGGTCGGACCCGACCAGCCGGGCATCCAGGTTCCGCCCCGGCCGACCGGCCGCCAACCCGAGGTACGCGGCGTCCACGTGGTCCGGCCCCACCTTGAAGCCGGCGACGTCCACGCCGCGATCGGCGAGGGCGGCGAGCAGGCCGATGGAGAGGGCGTTCGTGCCGTGCCCGGAGGACGGCGCGCTGAGCACGAGGCGCGGCACCGCGGTCATCGTCGACTCCTCGCAGGAGACAGGGGGTGGCGCACGGACAACCGGGAGGAACTCGGACGGTGATCCGCTCGCGTGACCATACCCGCCCGGACCGACGCGTGGCGGCCTCCGGCCGACCGGGGTAACGGGCCGGCGCGGTCAGTGGTCCGGGTCATACGGGTAGCCTCGTGCTGTGTACCGGTTCCTGCTGACCCCACGCTGGCTGGGCATCCTCGCGCTGACCCTGGTCGCCGCCGCGGTGATGGTCCTGCTCGGCAACTGGCAGCTGGCCCGCTACGAGGAGCGCACCGCCGTCAACGAGCGCATCGACGCGGGCAGCCGGGGGACCCCGGCCCCGCTGCGCGACCGGGTGCCGGCACCCACCGGCGGCGCGGGCACGACCGGACCAGCCCCGGCCGAGCAGGCCGAGTGGAGCCGGGTCACCGCCACCGGCCGGTACGACCCGTCGAACGTGATCCTGGTCCGGGGCCGGACGGTGGACAGCACGGTCGGCTTCGAGGTGCTCGCCCCGCTGGTGCTCGCCGACGGCAGCGCCGTGCTGGTGGACCGGGGCTGGATCCCGCCCGCCCCGGGCGGCGGCGCGCTGACCGCGCCGGAGGTGCCCGCCCTGCCCACCGGCGAGGTGACGGTGATCGGCCGGGTGCACCCCACGGAGACCGGCGGCAGCGGCGTGGGCCGACGCGACGGCCGGCTGGAGACCCGCCGGGTCACCGTCGGCAAGCTGGCCCGCGAGCTGCCCTACCCGGTGCACGGGGCGTACCTGCTGCTCGACGAGCAGACCCCGGCGAACGACCCGGCCTTCAAGGCGGTGCCGATCGGGCACGCCAACAATTGGCAGAACCTCGGCTACGTCGTCCAGTGGTGGATCTTCGCGGCGATGACGCTGGTCGGCTACGGCTGGGCGGCGCGGCGGGAGGCCCGCCGCGCGGCCGGGCTGGACAAGCCGAGGCCGCCGGTCGACCGGGCCGCGGAGCCGGTCACCCCGGCCTGACGTCCCGCCCCGCCGGGGTCGCGGGTGGCGTCGCGCCGGTCGCCGCTCGGTCTCCTGCCGTGACGCGGAACGGTCACGCCGAGGGGCCACCGGAGGACCAGGGACGCTGTAGTGTCCGCCCATGATCGACAACCGTGAGGGGTCGCGGTGACCCCTGATCCCACGATGCCACCAGGGTCGGAGCCGACCGCGGCGTACCCGGTCCACCACCCCTGGGGTGCGACGCCGGCGGCGGACCCGGCACCACCCACCACCGACCCCTCCGCGCCGACCACCCGGTTCCCGGCCCCGCCGGCACCGATGTCGGGGCTGCCCGCCACCGCCCAGTTCGCCGCGCTCCCGGCGCAGTTCTCCGCACCACCGGCGCAGTTCTCCGCACCACCCGCCCCGCAGTCCGGGCCACCGGCCGGCCCGTTCTCCGTGCCGCCGGCCCGGTTCGCCGCTTCCCCGGCAGTGGACCGGCCCGGGCCGCATCCCCCGGCCTTCGTGCCGGTGCAGCCGCCGATGCCGCCGATGCCGCCGACGCAACGGGCCCTGCTGCCGGCCGGCCACCACACGCCCGGACAGGACGCGGTGGCGGTGCAGATCGCCGAGATCGTGGTGACCCCGCCGGTGATCCGTACACCGGCCGGTGCGCTGCCCGTGCAGGGCGCCGTCTGGGAGATCGCCGACGACTGGCAGACCCACACCAGGATGGCGCAGTGGGGCATCGTGCTGGCCATCGTGCTCTTCTGCTTCACCGGCGGGCTCAGCCTGCTCTTCCTGCTGGCCAGGACGACCTATCACACCGGGACGGTGCAGGTCACCGTCCGGCACGGCCAGCGGCAGTACGTGGCCCGGATCCCGGTACAACACCAGGGCGAGGTCCAGCAGATCAACAACCAGGTCAACTACGCCCGGTCGCTCTCCACATTCTGAGCCGAGCGGTCCCGCGGTCACGGCGGCCGGCCCCGCACCCCACGGACCTGTCGAGGGTACGGCCCGTCCGACGGGATCCGGTCGCCCCGCGGTCGCTCGGACCGGCCCACCGTCGGGCTACGGGACGCGGCAGCACGGTCCGGGGTGCCGGCCTCCGCCGCCCCCGGGCGCGACCGCCCTCAGCCGCCGGCCCGCCCGGCGTGGATCGCCCGGACCATGTCGACGGTGTCCGCCTCGGCGGCGGTCTTGTCCTCCCGGTAGCGCACCACCCGGGCGAAGCGCAGCGCCATCCCGCCCGGGTACCGGGAACTGGTCTGCACCCCGTCGAAGGCGATCTCGACCACCTGCTCGGGACGGACCCGCACCACCCAGTCGCCGCGCTCGACGGCGAGGGCGAGGAAACGCTCGGTCTGCCACCGCAGCAGTTCGTCGGTGAGCCCCTTGAACGTCTTGCCGAGCATGACGAAGCCCCCGGTGCGCGGATCACGCGCACCGAGGTGGAGGTTGGACAGCCAGCCCTGCCGGCGGCCGCTGCCCCACTCGACCGCCAGCACCACCAGGTCGAGGGTGTGCCGGGGCTTGACCTTGACCCAGGCCGCGCCGCGCCGGCCGGCATCGTAGGGCGCCTCCGGCGCCTTCACCAAGATTCCCTCCTGACCGGCGTCGAGCGCCGCGGCGAAGGCCTCGCCCGCCTGCTCGGCGTCGTCGACCTCCACCCGCCCGACCAGCAGGGACTCGTCGACCGCACCGGCCAGGGCGGCCCACCGCTCCCGGCCGGGCCGGTCGATCAGATCCACGCCGTCGAGGTGCAGCAGGTCGAAGAAGTACGGCGTCAGCACCGTCTCGCCGGTGGTCTCGGCGGCGGCGAGCACCGCCGGGGCCACCGGGGTGCCACCGGTGGTGCTGGGCGTGGCACGGCGGGCGGCCCGGCTGGAGGTCTGTTGGAACGGCAGCGGGCGGCCGGCCGCGTCCAGCCCGATCGCCTCACCGTCGAGCACGAGCTCCCGGGCCGGCAACGCGCGGACGGCGGCGACCACCTCCGGCACCCGGGTGGTGATCTCGTCCAGGCTGCGGGTGAACACCGCGATGTCGCTACCCGAGCGGTGCACCTGGATGCGGACGCCGTCCAGCTTGACGTCCACCACCGCCGGCGCGCCGGTGGCGTCGAGCGCCGCGTCGACCGTGGGGGCGCTCTGCGCCAGCATCGGGGCGAGCGGACGACCCACCCGCAGCCCGAACTCGGCCAGCGCGGCGGCGCCCCCGCCGAGGGCGGCCGTCGCGACGGCACGCAGGTCCCCGGCGAGCAGCAGGGCACGGCGTACGGCGGCGACCGGCACCTGCGCGGCCCGGGCGATCGCCTCGGCGAGCAGCCCGGCCTGCGCCCCCTGGCGCAGCTCGCCGCTGAACAGGCCGACCAGCAGCCGCTGCTCGTCGGCGGTGGCGGCGGCGAAGAGCACACCCAGCAGCTCCCGACGGCGGGCCTGCGATCCCGGCCCGCGCACCGCCGCGATCCCGTCGATCGCCGCGTCGACCTCGGCGACGGTCAGGGTCGGCTCGGCGGCCGGCGGCGGCAGGTCGCGCAGGCTGGCCCAGCCGACGCCGGTCTGCCGTTGGCGCAGCTCACCGGCGAGGTAGCCGGAGCCCGCCGGCACCTCGGCCGGGTCCAGCGACCGCAGGGCCGTGGCGAGCAGCTCCACCTTGGCCCGCCGGCCGCTGGTGGCGCCAACGGCTGCGGAGGTGGCTGCCAGGTCGAGGAACCGCACGAACCTCATCCTGCCAGCCACCCCCGACACCACCCGGGCATTGCCGTACCCGGGCCGTCCAGGGACGATCAGGCGCCGGTCGGGCCGGGCGGGTCAGGCGGAGACGGGTTCCTCGATGCGCAGGCCGCGGGCGCGGACCTCGTCGGCGACCCGGGAGAGCACGCCGTCGAGGGCGACCAGCGCCGCGGAGAGCTCGCCCAGCTGTTCCTTGAGCGTGTCCTCGGGCCACGCGGAGACGTCGACGTCCCCCAGAGCACTCACGGCGGCTTCGAGCCGCGCCATCACGTCGTTCGTACGCATGTTCGAGAGGCTATAACAGCCGCGCGCCCGACACACCGCAAACTCCGACATCGACCCCGAAGTTACGGTTCCGCGACCTTTCCTCCCCGCCGCGCGGGTTCGCCACCCCGGTCGGGACGGTCGAGCCCGCGCAGGCGACGGCGGTCTAGCTGGCCTGGCGTCCCACCTCGGCGACCCGCGCCAGCAGCAACGCCTCGGCCAGGCACACCCGGGCGAACTCGCCGAGGTGCAGGCTCTCGTTCGGCCCGTGCGCCCGGGCGTGCGGGTCCTCCACGCCGGTGACCAGGATCGCCGCCTGCGGGAACATCTCCTGGAAGGTGGCGATGAACGGGATCGACCCGCCGACGCCGATGTCGACCGGGTCGGTGCCGTCCCAGGCGGTACGGAAGGCCGAGCGGGCGGCGTCGAACATCGGACCGGCCGCGTCGATGACGCACGGGTCCCCGTCGTGCTCGAAGCTCACCGTGACCCGGGCACCCCACGGGGCGTGCTTCTCCAGGTGGGTACGGAGCGCGTCGTACGCCCGCTTCGGGTCGTCACCCGGCGCCAGCCGTACGCTCAGCTTGGCCTTGGCCGACGGGACCAGCGCGTTGGGCGCTTCGCCGGTGGCCGGGGCGTCGACGCCGAGCACCGCCAGGGCCGGCTTGGTCCAGAGCCGGTCGGTGATCCGTCCGGTGCCGAAGAGCGACGCCCCCTCGACCAGGCCGGCCTCGGCGCGGAACCGGTCCTCCGGGTAGTCGACGCTGGCGCCCTCCCGGCCGACCAGCCCCTCGACGGTGACGTCACCGGCGTCGTCGTGCAGTGTCGACAGCAGCCGGACCAGGGCGGTCAGCGCGTCCGGCACCGCGCCGCCGAACATCCCGCTGTGCACGGCGTGGTCCAGGGTGCGGACCTCGACGAAGCAGTTGACGATGCCGCGCAGCGAGGTGGTCAGCGCGGGCACGCCGACGTCCCAGTTGGTCGAGTCGGCGATCACGATGACGTCGGAGGCGATCTCCTCGCGATGCTCGGCGAGCAGCCGCTCCAGGGAATCGGAGCCGTACTCCTCCTCACCTTCGATGAACAGGACCACGCCGACCGGAAGCTGGTCGCCGAAGGCGCGCAACGCGGCCACGTGCGCCATGATGCCGGCCTTGTCGTCGGCGGCGCCCCGACCGTAGAGCCGGCCGTCGCGCTCCACCGGCTCGAACGGGTCGGACTCCCACAGCGACAGGTCCCCGACCGGCTGCACGTCGTGGTGGGCGTACATCAGCACGGTGGGCGCGCCGGGCGGGGCCGGCTTCCTCCCGATCACCGCGGGCTGGCCACCGGAACGCACGATCCTCGTGTCCAGGCCGCACCCGCGCAGCAGCTCGGCGACCGCCTCGGCGGAACGCTCCACGTGCGAGTGGTCGAAGCCCTCGAAGGCGATGCCGGGGATGCGGACGAGGCGTTCCAGGTCGGCGCGGACTCCGGGCAGCTCCCGCTCGACGGCGGCCCGGATCTCGGACTCGGACATGATCGGAGTGGTCATGACCGGCATCGTATGCCGGCCTTACCGCGTCGTACCGTCCGAGCCCGCGTCCGGGCCGGTCAGCCGCACGTAGTAGCGGCGTTCGTCGTGCGGCAGCGAAGGCGCGCCGTCGACCACCAGGTCGGCGTGCGGCGCGGTGGCGTCGGCGGCGAAGTGCGTGCGCTCGCCCGCGTGCCAGCGGCGCAACTCGGGCAGGATCTCGGCCCCGTCCCGGCCCACCGCGCGGGTCAGCCGCAGGCCGGCGGGCGCGGTGACGAAGACGGCGAGGCTCAGCTCGGGCCGGATCGCCGCCCGCGCCGCGCTCACTCCTTCCACCAGCAGCACCGGCGCGACCGGCACCGGCACCGGCCGGGGCAGGAAGGCCCGCCGCACCCAGCTGTACCGGTGGTACGCGCCCGGCCGGCCGGCCCGCAGCGGCGCCAGCACGCACCTCTCCAGCCGCGACCAGAAGGTGAGCTGATCGGCCCAGCCGTCGAGCAGGTCGTCGGTGTGCACCACCGGTGGGCGCGCGCTGCCCGGGAGGTCGGCGAGGGCGTCCGCGAGCCGCGTGGCGAAGACGCTCTTGCCCGCGCCGCTCGGCCCGTCGACGGCCACCAGTCGGGTACGCCCGAGCCGCGCCGGCCGGGCCAGCACCCGCCGGGCCAGCGTCGCGTACGCCTCGACCACCGCCACCGCCACCGGCGTGACGCTACCGGGTGTCCCCCGTGAGTTTGGTTCCGCCGCCGGTGGCGGCGTTCGCCGGTGGGCCGGTGCCGGTGACCGGCATGATCTGGACGTGCTCAATGACGTGATAAGTCCGGGCGTGGACGCCCTGCTGGAACAGGCCCGTGCCGGGCTGCGCCGGCTGAGCCCGCTGGAGACCGTCGAGGCGGTACGGGCGGGCGCTCTGCTGGTCGACACCCGCACCGACGCGCAGCGCCGCGAGCAGGGCGAACTGCCCGGCGCGATCGTCATCGAGCGGACCGTGCTGGAGTGGCGGCTCGACCCGGCCAGCGAGTGCCGCATCCCCGAGGCGACCGGCTACGACCGGGAGATCGTCGTGGTGTGCCGGCAGGGGTACAGCTCCAGCCTGGCCGCCGCGAGCCTGCAGGCGCTGGGGCTGCGTAACGCGACGGACATGATCGGCGGGGCGCAGGCGTGGCGGGAGGCGGGGCTGCCGCTCAACGACGGCCCCGCCGACGTCCGCCCCTGAGCAGTGGACCGCCCGGCGGGTTCGGCGGTCTCCCCGCCCACCTGGCCCGCACGCCGGAGGCCACGCGCCATGGCGGCGAGGTAGCGGCATCCGGCAGGCTCCGATACCGCCACGTCGCCGACATGGCGTCGATCATGACGCTCCAGCGGGCGGTCAGGCGGCCGGGGGCGCGCCGGGTGGGATGAACGGCAGGTCGGCGGGGGCCCCCGACTCGATCAGCCGCCACAGCGCGTCGGTGTCCAGGTGGTCCTCGACCAGGTCGCCCAGCAGATCCAGGGAGCGTTCCCGGGCGGCGGCGAAGGCGGTGTCCGGGGCGACCCGGAACCCGTGCCGCCCCGCCGTGCGGGCCACCTCGGTGAGGAAGCGCCGGCGGAACTCGTCGGACTCGAACGCCCCGTGCCAGTGGGTGCCGTACACGGTGTCGAGCCGGACCCCCTCGCCGCCGCCGTCGGCGTACCTGAGCAGCGGGGTCAGGGTCGGGTCGGTGGTCGAGACGTACCCGTGGTGGATCTCGTAGCCGCGCACCGGGACGGCGCCCGACGCGGTACCGACGGCCTGCCGGACGGTCTTGCGCGGGTCGAAGGTGATCTCCACGGGAAGCAGGCCGAGGCCGGGGACGCTGCCCCGGCGGCTCTCCACCGGATCGTGGATGGCCCGGGCCAGCATCTGGAAGCCGCCGCAGATGCCGAGCAGCGGCCGGCCGGCCGCCGCGTGCGCGGTGACGGCGTCGGCCAGGCCGGTCTCCCGCAGCCAGGCCAGATCGGCGACGGTGGACTTGGACCCGGGTAGGACGACCAGGTCGGCGGCGGCCAGTTCGGCGGGCTCGACGGTCAGCCGGACCCGGACGCCGGGCTCGGTGGCGAGCGCCTCGACGTCGGTGGCGTTGCTGATCCGGGGCAGCCGGACGACGGCGACGTCCAGCCAGTCGGTGCCGTGCGGGGCGGCCGGCCGGCCGAGCACCCGCCCGTACGCCAGCGAGTCCTCGGCGTCGAGCCAGAGGTCGAGGTGCCAGGGCAGCACCCCGTACGTGGGCCGACCGGTCACCCGGTGCAGCATGTCCAGCCCCGGCCGGAGCAGGCCGGGGTCGCCCCGGAACTTGTTGATCACGAAGCCGGCGACGAGTGCCTGATCGGCCGGGTCGAGCAGGGCCACCGTGCCGAACATCGAGGCGAACACGCCACCCCGGTCGATGTCACCGACCACGATC
The DNA here is from genome assembly GCF_900090245.1 of Micromonospora halophytica. GTDB lineage: Bacteria > Actinomycetota > Actinomycetes > Mycobacteriales > Micromonosporaceae > Micromonospora > Micromonospora halophytica. The sequence goes on along the minus strand of NZ_FMDN01000021.1, from coordinate 35,628 downwards.
GTGGGCAGGCCGGCGTGCCGGGCCAGCCCCATGTTGACGTAGTCGCCGGCCCGCAGGTTGATCTCGGCCGGGCTGCCCGCACCCTCGCAGATCACCACGTCGTACGTCGCGCGCAGCTCGGCCAGCGCCGCGTACGCGGTCTCGGCGAGCCGGGGGCGCAGCTGCCGGAAGTTGCCGGCGGTGACGGTGTCGACGGCCTCGCCGAGGAGCACCACCTGGCTGGCCAGGTCGCTGCCCGGCTTGAGCAGCACCGGGTTGAACCGCAGGTCCGGGGCGAGGCCGCAGGCGGCCGACTGCATCGCCTGGGCCCGGCCGATCTCGCCGCCCCGGCCGTCCGGCCCGACCACCACGGCGGAGTTGTTCGACATGTTCTGCGCCTTGAACGGCGCGACCTTGACCCCACGCCGGTGCAGCCAGCGGCAGATGCCGGCGGTGAGCACGCTCTTGCCGGCGTCGGAGGTGGTGCCCGCGACCAGGAGACCGCCGCTCACCGGCCCCTCCCCCGCTGCGGGCCGGCATCGCCGGGCACCGCCGGTCCGACCGCCCCGGGAAGCCCGGCGCCGGCGGTGCCGACGGCGCCGGGACCGCCGGCACGGGTCACCGCGGCTCCCAGGCCGCCGACGGCGGAGGCGACGGTGGCGGCGACGGCGGAGGCCAGGACGGCCGATCCGCGCCGGCCCACGGCGCCCGCCAACCTGCCCCCGGTGAGCGGCCAGGCTGCCGCGATGCCGAGCGCGGCGAGGCCGACCGCGCCGGAGATCCGGGCCGCCCGCTTCAGGTGCCGGGCCTCGGGACGGGGCCCGTCGCCGAGGAACGGGCGCACCTCGGAGCGGCCGAAGTAGACGTTGCGCCCGCCGAGCCGGACGCCGAGGGCGCCGGCCATGGCCGCCTCGCACTGACCGGCGTTCGGGCTGGGGTGGTCGTTGCGGTCCCGCCGCCAGATGTGCCAGGCCCGGCTCCGGTCGCCGTCGGCCACCGGGGCCACGGCGATGGTGAGCAGGCCGGTCAACCGGGCGGGCGCCAGGTTGAGCAGATCGTCGAGGCGGGCCGCCGGGGTGCCGAAGCGGGCGTACCGGGGGGAACGGTGACCGACCATGGCGTCGAGAGTGTTGGCCGCACGGTAGCCGAGCAGGCCGGGCAGGCCGGCGACCGCGCCCCAGAGCAGGGGTGCGACCACGGCGTCGGAGGTGTTCTCGGCGACCGACTCGACGGTGGCCCGGGCCAGCTCGGGCTCGTCGAGGGCGGACGGGTCCCGGCCGCAGAGACTGCCCAGCCGGCCGCGTGCCGCGGGCAGGTCACCGCTGCGCAGGGCCGCCCCCATCAGCCCGGCCTCGCGGCGCAACGTGCGCCCGCCGAGCACCGTCCAGGTGCCGGCCGCCACCAGCAGGGCGCGGACCATCGGGCGACGTCGGGTGGCGGCGGTGGCCGCCGCGCCGAGCAGCACCGGCGCACCCACCGCGAGCGCGGTGAAGACTGCCCCGGCAGCGCGGTCGGGGCGATGGATCCGCCGCTCCAGGGCACCGGCCGCGCGGCCGAACCCGGCCACCGGATGCCAACGGGCAGGGTCGCCGAGCAGGCTGTCCAGGGCGTACCCCGCCAGCAGTCCTGCCGCGTTCGCCACGGCGGTCGCCTGACGCACCTGTCACCACCTCCGGCCGGCCAGCCTAGCCGTACGCGGGGTGGCCACGTCGCCGTCGCCACCCCGCCCCCGTCCCGTGTCGCCCGACCCGGACCGCCGTGCCCCCGACCGCGCACGTCACCGGGCTCCGGTCCACCGGCTCAGGCCGGCACCGACACCCTGCCCCGGGCGCGACGCCCCCGGCCGGGCCGGGCGACGGCCGCCTCCGCCGGCACCGGGTCGAGCTCGCCGGGCTCCCCCGCGTCGGCGCCGTCGTCCACCCGCTCGCCCGGCTCCGGGGCGAGTTCGTCGTCGAGGGTCCGGCCGTCCTCGTCGTCGTCGAACGGATCGGCCGTGCCCTCGAAGCCGGAGCCCGTCAGCTCGTCGCCGGCCGGGCCGCCGGGCAGGTCGTCGCCCGGCAACCCGGGACGGTCGGGCAGTCCGTGGCCGGCCTGCGGAACGGCGAACCCGGCGAACTCGAAGTCCTCGTCGAACGGCCGGTCCTCCGGCGAGGTGGGGGCCTGCCCGTGCGGCACCGGCTCCGTCGGCTCGCCGTGCACCCGGACGGCCGCCTCGGCGTCCTCCACGGCGCTGGTCGTCATGGTCGGCCGGTTGCGCAGGAAGCGGGCCCGGCCCCGGGACAGGTCGTGCCCGACCGCGACCGCCTCCAACTCGTAGAGGGTGCGGTGGTTGCCCGCGTCGTCGGTCCAGTCGCGGGTGTAGAGGCGGCCCGCCACCACCACCGGGTCGCCGACCATCACCGAGGCGGCCACCCCCTCGGCCAGCTTTCGCCAGCAGTTGACCCGGACACGGAGGCTGTTGCCGTCCACCCACCGGCCGCTGTCCCGGTCGAGACGGCGGGCGGTGGAGGCGACCTTGAAGTTGGCGACCAGGGTGTTGCTCTGCGTGGTTCGCCGCCACTCCGGAGCCGTCAGAACATTACCGACAATTGTCACGTACGTGTCGAACATCGTCCCCTCCCAGGGGTTCAGGGCTGCCGTGGTGAGTCGACTCGCCGCCGAGCCTCGCCGGTACGGATGTCCGGGCGCAGCAGCAGACGGCCGCCCTGTGGACGACGGAACCCCCTGTGGACAAGAACCTGATCAAGGTCCCGGTCTGCTAGGGCCGACCGGCCCTGGGTGGCGGCACCGGGGACGACCAGGATCGAAGTACGGGATCACCGGGAGTGAGGAGGATCCCGACCGGGTATGGAGTTGATCAACCAGAGACGGCCACCACCACGGCCACCACGGCACGTCGACCGAGCGCCGCACGGCACGAGGTCAGATGAGAAAGGTCAGCGAGATGATTCTCAGCCCGCGTACGACCGGCTCCGTCCGTACCGAGCGGGAGGTGCGGCGATGAGCGCGGTGACCAACCCGGCGACCGTCGCCGAGTGCCTGCGCGTCGGCGCCGGCTTCTCCCAGGGCGACCGGAACTGGATCGTGGAGCAGTTCGCCACCCTGGACGCGCGGCTGGCCGCGTTCCACGCCGACGCCACCGAACTGGAGGTGTCGGTCAAGGACCGGGAGGCACGGGGGCAGAAGGTCACGCTGGAGTGCTGGATCGCCGGCCGGCAGAAAATCGTGACCACCTCCAGCGAGGAGGACCTGCGCGCGGCGCTGCACGACGCCCGGGACGACCTGCGCCGACGGCTCAACGACGCGAAGACGAAGCAGGAGCCCCGGCACAACAAGCACATCCGGGAGATCGGCCAGCCCGGTCCGGGCCAGGCAGCCGACGCCGACCTCGACCGGGTCGACGTCGAGACGGCCTGAGTGACACCACTGGTTCGTCCCCGTTCGTCCGGTACGGCCGGGCGGGGACGAACCAGGGGCTACCGCCCGGTAGCTTCCGGGCGTACCGTCGCCCTCGTGGAACCGGACGTGCTGGGGCCGCCGTACGAGCGGCAGACGATCGACCTGGGCACCGACGACGAGGGAGCGGTGGTCGCCACCCTGGTGCGGCGGCGTGCCGACCACTCGACCCGACGGGCCGTGCTCTACGTGCACGGCTACGTCGACTACTTCTTCCAGACCCACCTGGCGGACTTCTTCGCCGAACGCGGGTGGGACTTCTACGCCCTCGACCTGCGCAAGTACGGCCGTAGCCTGCTGGCGCACCAGACCCCGAACTTCTGCCGGGACCTGAGCGACTACTTCCCCGAACTGGACGCCGCCGCGAAGATCATCCGCGAGGACGACGGCCACGACACGGTGCTCGCCATGGGTCACTCCACCGGCGGCCTGATCATCTCACTCTGGGCGCACGCCCGACGCGACGCCGGCCTGGTCGACGGGCTCTTCCTGAACAGCCCCTTCTTCGACATCAACGCCCCCTGGGTGATCCGTCGACCCCTCGCGGCCGCCGTCTCCCGCCTGGGCCGCCGCGCGCCGCACCGGGTCCTCCCCTTCGGCCTGGGCACCGTGTACGGCGAGAGCCTGCACGCCGAGCACCGCGGCGAGTGGACGTACGACCTGAACTGGAAGCCGCTGGCCGGGTTCCCCGTCCGGGCCGGCTGGCTGCACGCGATCCGCTCCGCCCAGCGGCAGCTGCGCGCCGGGCTGGACATCCCCGTGCCGGTGCTGCTGGCCTGCTCGACCCGGAGCTTCAAGGGCACGAAGTGGCACGACTCGGCGGCCCTCGCCGACGCCGTGCTCGACGTCGAGCACATGGTCCGCTGGGCACCCCGGCTCGGCCGGCACGTCACCCTGGCCCGCTTCGACGGCGGCATGCACGACCTGACGCTCTCCGGCCCCGCCGTACGCGAGCAGGTCTTCGCCGAGGTCGGGCGGTGGGCCGAGGCGTTCCTCGGCGCGGGCCCGACGGAGGCCGGCCCGGCCTCGCCCGCGGCGGTGCCCGGCAGCCGGTCCCCGGCCGACGCGGACGAGCCCGCCACGGCGGCCCAGGGCGGCTGAGTCAGCCCAGGTCCGTGACGACCCGGTCGAGGGTGGCCACCGGGTGGCCGCCCTCGCCGGGCAGCACCACGCCCAGGCAGCGCAGCCCGACCTCGCCCGCCACGTCGGCCTGGACGCCGAAGACCGGCGCGCCGAGGTAGCCGGCCGGCAGCTCACCGGTGAGCCGCAGCCCGTCAGCCGCGCGGACCACCCGCTCGACCGCCACCTCCAACGGCCGTGACCCGTCGTCGCGGACACCGAGCGCGAGCACGATCGCCGAGACCGGCTCCGCGCCGATCCGGGCCACGTCGTCCGCGCCGGCCGCGATCGCGTCCGGCACCGACTGGGTACGCCAGCGCCAGCCCTCCCGCACCGCCCGGTCGTGCAGCCCGCCGGCGGGCAGGACCGCCACCCCGCCTTCCGGCCGGTGTACCCACCACCCGCAGGGCAGGGCCAGCGCGTCGGCGGCCACCCCTGTCGGCTCGGTCACGCTCGGTCTCAACCCGATCTCCGCGACGTCGGCGTACGCCAGCACGTCCGCCGCCGTGAGCAGGTACTCCCCGGTCGGATGGTGGAGGAAGAACGCCGTTCCGACCGGGCCGTCACCGGCCGGACGGATCGGCAGGATCGCCCGACCGAGCAGCTGGCACAGCTCGTAGGCGACCTCGTTCTCGGCATCCGGTTCCAGCAGCACGGCACCGAGGGTACGGGGCGGGGAGGGCCCGGCTGCGGCTGACGGGCCCTCGCCCCCGGGCTGTGGCATCACCCACCGACCGATCGGGGCGTCGCCTGCCGACCGATCGGAGTGGAACCGAGGTGACCAGGGCGGCGGTGGCGTGCGACGCTGATCACCGTGCCGGGACGGCCACCCGTTCCCCCACCTGGCGGGGGTACGGCGGTACCCTCTTGGCGCGAGTTGCATGTTGCGCGCCCGTAGCTCAGCGGATAGAGCAGGGGACTTCTAATCCCAAGGCCGCAGGTTCGAATCCTGCCGGGCGCACAGGTACTTCTCTGACTTGAACGGCTCGCGTGGGGCTGTCCGTGGTGCGAGTGGGCTACGGTGGCCCCGTGGCAGCCTCGAACGGACGCAGCAAACGCCAGCGTGGTGAGATCGAAACCTTGCCCAGTGGGTCACTGCGCGTGAAGGTCTATGCCGGGATCGACCCGATCAGCGGGAAGCGGCACTACCTGACCGAGGTCATCCCCGCCGGCCGCACCGCAGCCAAGGAAGCCGAGAAGGCGCGTACCCGGTTGCTGGCCCAGGTGGACGAGCGGCGCAACCCCCGCACCCGCGCCACCCTCGACCAACTCCTAGACCGGTGGCTTGAGGTGGCCGAAATCGAGGCCACCACGCGCATGGGCTACGTGAACAAGCTCAATAAGCACGTCCGGCCGGTGCTGGGCAAGCTGCCGGTCGGCCGGCTTGAAGCCGAGACGTTGGAGTCGTTCTACGCGAGCCTGCGCCGCTGCCGCGACTGGTGCGGCGGCAAGGCGTACGTGAAGCACCGCCTGGAGGGCGAGCACAGCTGCACGGCGAAGTGCCGGCCGCACGTCTGCAAGCCGCTCAGCGCCTCGTCAGTGCGGCAAATCCACTGGATCCTCAGTGGTGCCCTCAGCCGCGCCGTCCGTTGGCGCTGGATCGCCGTCAACCCCGCCAGTCAGGCCGAGCCACCCGCGCCGCCGCACCCCGATCCGCAGCCGCCGAACCCGGCCGACGCCGCGCGGATCATCAACGAGGCGTGGCGCGACCCGGATTGGGGCGCGTTGGTGTGGCTCGCGATGACGACGGGCGCCCGGCGCGGCGAGCTGTGCGCGCTCCGCTGGCACCATCTCGACCTGGCCGCCGGTGTGCTGACGCTACGACGCAGCTCCTACCTGGACGCAGACGGCGAACTGCGGGAGAAGGACACCAAGACGCACCAGCAGCGGCGGGTGGCGCTCGACGCGGAGACGATCGAAGTGCTGCGCGAGCTGCACGGCCGGTACGTCGAGCGCCTGGCCCAGCTCGACGCGGACGCCGATCCCGCCGACTACGTCTTCTCCCCCGAGCCAGACAACAGCCGTGGCTACCGCCCTGACACCATCACGCAGCGGTACGGCCGACTCGCCACCCGACTCGGCATCACCAGCCACATTCACGCCCTGCGCCACTACTCGGCGACCGAGCTGATCAACGCAGGTGTCGACGTGCGGACCGTCGCCGGCCGACTTGGTCATGGCGGCGGCGGGACAACTACGCTCAGGGTCTATGCAGCCTGGCTGTCGGAGTCGGACCAGCGCGCGGCAGGGACCCTGGCCGCTCGAATGCCGCCGCGTCCGGCTACACCCACACGGCGAACGGCGGAAGGCAGCCCTTACCAAACAATAGCGGCAGACCTTCGCGAGCAAATCGCGACTGCGATGCTGCGGCCCGGTGATCAGCTTCCGGCGGTTGCTGAGCTTGCGGCAGCTTATGGCGTCTCCGTGGGCACCGCTCACCGGGCTGTCGTCCTTCTGACAGCAGAGGGCTTGGTCAGTGTCTCTCGGGGTCGTCGAGCGACCGTCGCGTGTGCATGAGCTGCGGATTCGCTCTGAACAGCGACTCGAACAGTTTGCTATAGGGGAGCACAGGAGGGACGGTCTGTCGGTACCCCAGCGACATCAAGTAGGGCAGACTTGGTACGTCCATCGTTCTACCCGCTTATTGACCTGTGGGAGCCAAGTTGACGGCGGTCAAGCGAATCTTATGCCTTGCAAATTCTCGCAAACCGCAGGGGCGATGCATAGCCGGGCTTGAACTAGATGGAGCTAGAGCCACAGGATGGATCCGACCCATAAGCAGCCAAACTCACGAGGCGGTCTCATACGACGAGCGGAAATACGAAGACGGAAGCGAACCGCAGGTGCTGGACATCATCGACATTCCTCTACTTTACCCCCGACCACGAGGACATCAGCAGGAGAATTGGGTAATCGATTCCAATTCCCGTTGGGTGAAGGCTGGAAGCGTTACCCCCGGCCAAATTACAGCACTGGCCGCCACTTCCGGCCCACTTTGGAAGAACGGTTGGCGCACCCAAAACGGCCTGCATGATTGCCTTCCCGCAGAAGAGGCCGATCCCGCAGACGGCTCCCTAAAGCTCATCTACTTAGCCCACGGGCTAAATCTGCGCGTTTTTACAATCGGCGAGAATTTCGGCAATCCAAGGCGGCGAGTCCAGGCCGACTTTCACTTCGGCGGCGTGCAGTATAATATCACGGTCACGGACCCAATAATCGAACGCGCGTACCGAGATCGAGCAATCGGCGAATATGCGCTCGGCGCTAGCTACTTGACGATTAGCCTTGGTGAGAAATTCGCAGACGAACGCTGCCACAAGTTCGTCGCCGCCATCATTGGAGCATAGGATGCCTGCACATGAAATGCAAATCTTCACCATTGGACATTCCACACACTCACTTACCAGCTTCATAGAACTTTTGCGGAGGGCAGGGATATCCGCTATTGCCGACGTCCGATCAACTCCCTACAGCAGACACCAGCCTCATTTCAACCGCGAAGCGTTGAGATCTTCACTGAAAGACGCTGAGATATCGTACGCTTTCCTTGGGCACGAGTTAGGTGGACGTGGCGTTGGACCATCCGTGAGAGATCAGCATGGTCGCGTCCGTTACGATCGAATTGCCAGGTTGGATCTCTTTCGCGAAGGGCTTAAGCGGCTACAAGAAGGAACCCAACGCATGCCGATTGCAATCATGTGCACCGAAGGCGAGCCACTGAATTGCCATCGCGCAATCCTGATCAGCCGACACCTAGCCGAAGACGGCATGGAAGTAACGCACATTCACTCCGACGGCAACTTTGAATTTCACCGCGATGCAGAGAATAGACTTCTGCGCATTACCGGCCTCCACCAGCCGGAGATATTTAGAACCAGAAGAGAGATACTTCAAGAGGCTTACCAGCGCCAAGAGGAGCGCATAGCCTATGTCGCACCTAGGACCGAAAGTCATGAGAGCGTTCTGTCGTGAAAATCTACACTATTGGCTTCACACGGAAGTCCGCCTCCCAATTTTTTGACACTTTATGCGGCGCGCAAGTCAACAGGGTTGTCGATGTCCGGCTAAACAATGTCTCCCAGCTGGCCGGGTTCGCCAAAAAAAACGACCTAGAATACTTTCTTAGAAAAATCGGATCTATTCGCTACACACACGCTCTAGATCTTGCGCCTACCCAGGAAATGTTAGATGCCTACAAGAAGGGGGCGGGCACCTGGAGTGAATACGAAGCACGTTTTGGAGAGTTGATTCAAGGAAGACGCGTAGAAGCGAGCTGGGCTGACGAGTTGCGCGACGGCGACTGCTTCCTATGCAGTGAAGAGAAGCCTCATAATTGCCACCGTCGGCTTGTGGCCGAATACTTCGCACGCCACTTCGGCGGGGTGGAAATACAACACCTTGTCTGATTAGATTCCTTCTAGACCAAGCCGCTGATGAGACAGGGGTGGATCCGCGAATTCCTATACCTGCCAAGGATCACGCCAGCAGCCCGCCGAGCGACGACCTACCCGCTCCTGGACAGTCCCCCAGATACCTCAAGGGGGACCCCAGGGGAGCCCCGCTTGCAGGCCCCGGCCTGACAGCGACTGGCCGGCTCCAAGGCGACATCTTGGCGCTGGAGGGCACGAGCGCCGCCCCGGCCCGAGAGTACGGCCGATTCGGCGGCTGCTCGCCAGATCGGCATGATAGGGCGCATGCGTTTGCTGGTGCTCGGCGGAACCTGGTTCGTAGGCCACGCGGTCGTCACGGCCGCCATCGACGCGGGCTGGGAGGTAACCACCTTCAACCGGGGCACCTCCGACCCCTTCCTAGAGGCTGTACGGCCCATCCGAGGTGATCGAACCCGTCCGGAGGACGTCGCCGCCCTCGCCGCGGCCGGCCCCTGGGATGCCGTGGTCGACACCTCGGGCTACGTGCCGAGGAACACCCTCGACGTGGCTCGTGCCCTCACTCCCGTCGCCGGTCGCTACGTCTTCATGTCGACGGTCAGCGTCTACCGGGACTGGCCGCTGAAACCGCTCAGCGAACGGTCCGAGGTGCTCTACTGCCCGCCCAACGCCGGCCCGGACTACGGCACCGACACCGAGGATGGGCCGACGCAATACGGCTACCAGAAGTCCGGCTGCGAGGCAGCGGCAGTCACCGCCTTCGGAGCGGATCGGACGACGATCCTGCGTCCCGGTGTCGTGCTCGGCCCGCGTGAGTACGTCGGCCGCCTGCCGTGGTGGCTGCGCCGCGTGGCTGCCGGTGGGCAAGTCCTAGCCCCCGGCTCCTCCGACCGCACGATTCAGCCGGTCGACGTGCGCGACCTGGCCGCGTTCGCACTTCACACCATCACCGAAGATTCCTCCGGCGCGTTCAACGTCTGCGCCCCGGTGGGCGGCGCCACCTTCGGCGGGCTACTGGCCGACTGCGCCCACGCCACCCAGGCGGACGCTTCCTTCGAGTGGGTGCCCGATGAGGTGTTGGTCAGTCAAGGCGTCCGGCAGTGGTCCGAGCTGCCCCTCTGGCGCACCTTCGACGGCGTGTGGCGCGTCGACACCGCCAAGGCTCAGGCTGCCGGCCTGCGCTGTCGGCCGCTCTCCCTGACTGTCCGCGACACCTGGCGGTGGATGGTGGAGAGCGGCGAAGTCAGCAACCACGACCGCGCCGCCGAGATTGGCATCAGCCCGGAGAGGGAAGCTCAGGTGTTGGCCGCCTGGCGGCAGTCAGGCGAGCGGGCGCGCTGAGGTTTCCGACAGCCAGACCGAGATGCGCTCGGCGAGCTGGCGCGCGTCCGCATCGCGGTCCCACGGCGACTGGCTCAGCATGCGCTCAATCCGCGACAGCCGGCCGGTCAGCGAGACGTTGCGCTTCTGCGGCGGCAGGTCCAAGACGGTACGCAACGCTTCGGCGGCGCCATCCTTGTCTCGCATGTGGAGGTGCGCAGCGGCCACGTCGATCTGCGTCCCGTTGATCTGCGAGTACGGCCGCCTGGGCGACGGCAACGCCTCGTACACCTGCAACGCCTCTCGGGCGTACCTCGCGGCCTGCTCGCCGTTGTGGAGGTCAAGCCATGCCGCCGCCGCACATGCCGCCGCCCGCGCGTCGCCGAATGCGAACTCTCCGCCGGTAACGGTGGCAAGTTCGTCGGGTCGGTCCGCCGCCGCTTCTCTGTCTCGCTGGGCCGCTTCCAAGACGGCCGCGACCGAATCGGAGTCGGCGAGCAGAGCGTGAGAGCGGGCAGCGACGTAGCGAAGCCTCAGTCTCGGCTCGCCCTCCGGTGCCGTTCGCATGGCCCGAGCGAAGTAGCTCAGCGCGGAGTCAGGCTCGTTACGCCAGTTTGCGAGCGTCATTTGCAGGCCATAGGTCCACGCCTTCAATGACGCATGTCCGGCCAAGTCAGCGTACTGCGTCGATGCCCTGGCCAGCGCCGCCGATTCGTTCCAGTGCCCGAGATCGAATGCGGTGGAGGCCATCAGGGAAGCACTCTGGCCGATCACCACGTAGAGGTCGGCTAACTCGACGGGCCGACGCGTGCGCTCCACCAAAGCCCTTGCCTCGTCCCGCAACCGGCGGGCGCTGCTGAAGACATCGAAGGCTGCCATGCCTCCCGACCGGGCGAGCAACCTCACGTCTTCCTGCAAGGACTCAATGGAGTCGTGTGGCAGGGCCAGGCTCAGCAGCAGGGAATCATTGGCGACCGAGTCGGCAGCAGCGCTCACAGCATCAACAACGCTGCCGCCGCTGCCAGCATTTCCCTCCGGGCGCCCCGCGCTGAGCATTTCGAAGAACCGGGAGCGAGCCGAATCCGCGACACGGTCCAAGGCGGCATTAAGCACGTCTTGATTGGCATTCCCAGGAACAGTATCGGGTCGACTATGCCAGTACGCGACCGTCCTTGTCGCGATTCCCAGCCACCCCGCGAATCCCTCGTTCGTCATTCCGGCGGCAGCTTGCAGTGAACAGGCGAGGCTCCCTGTCCACCGATCTACCGCCGCCACCGTCGTCTCCCGAGCTTGCAAGTTGCATTGGATTGCCACACGTTGCACTGGGTTTGCATGGGCGCTCGGCTCATCTTCGACTTCACTAGGTCTCAGCAAGCCGAACGGAACACCAACCACAGACTACTGAGGAGACTCCCGTGGCTGAACCCCTCGCCGCCAAGAACGACCGCCCTCGGTTCCGGTCGGTCGCGGACACCGCAACGATGCTCGGCATGTCGGAGGTGACCGTCTACCGGGCGATTCACGCCGGCCAGTTCCCCGCCATCAAGGTCCGTGGCCGCTTCGTAATTCCGGCACGCGCCATCGACGAAATGGAGGCGTCCGCGCTGGCGTACGGCCTGGTGGACGCCAGCAACTACGCGTTGCGGCCTGCCGGTTGACCGCTACCGAGTGGCCCGCTTCGGCCCCGGCGGCGCAGGCGGGACGCTGTGCTCCCGAGCTAGCTTCCGGACGTAGGCACCGCTGAACGGCGACAGCCGCTCGACCTCAGCCGGACCGACGCCACCACGGAGCGCCGCAACCACCGCCGCAACCACCGCTTCGCGTGCCGCTTCGTGAGCAGCTTCGGTACGCCGGTACCGCTTCGTGGCTGCTGATAGCTCATCTCGCGCATCAACCATCGGACCAACATACCGCTACCCCCTTGCGCAACAGACCCGCGTATCGCTACCTTGTTGCGCAACAAAGGCGCGCATCTAGAGCGCCGGATCAGTCAGAAGGGACATGCAAGTGACTGAGTCGAACCACTCCCCCGAGGTCGAGCCGAACGCCGCTGAACTCTCTGAGATCGAGCAGGAGTTGCCGCTGATTGAGGCTGAGGTTCTGTTGCTCGACGCGCAGATCGTCGTGCTGACCAGCGACGCCGGCCCGACCGAGTTGGACTGGCAGCGGCTTCGTCGGGCGCAGCGCCGGGTGCTGCGTGAGGCGCGTGCCCTGCTCGCCGTTCGCTCGGCCGACGGCCGGGCCGCGTAGGTGGGTAGCGCCATGAGCCGTCGCTACCCGATCCCCCGCCCCGCTGACGACCCCCGCTTCACGTTTGGTCTGGCGCTGGACGTGGCCCAGGTGCTCGCCGCGCACGGCTACCCGTCGATGGCCGAGCCGTACGACGGGTGCGGGGCGGACCTGGTGGACCTGCAACAAGCCCTGTTCTCGCTCATCTACGGCACCGACGTATCGGAGGGACACCTTTCATGACCGCCCCCACGCTGTCGGCCTTCCCCCGGCCGGTCGAAGACTTGATCCCCGCCGCCCGCGACCTGGCCGACCAGCTCGGCGAGATCCCGTCACGCAACCGCATCAAGAAGGAACTGCGGGTGGGCGGTCCGAAGGCAGACGCGATCCTCGCCGCTCTGACCCGCACCGACACCCCACCGGCCACCACCGAACCCACCGCCGACCCGGTCGACAGCGTCCCGGACCCGATCGCTGACCCGGTCCCAGCACCGGACCTGCCGCCAGCCAGGGACGACATCCCGCCGGTCCTGTCGGAGCAGGCAGCACCCGTCGCAGACCTGGGCACCAACATCACGACCGAAGCGATTCCGGCCGACTTGACGGACAACCGGCGTGCGGTGGTGTGGCCGGTGGTGCTGCTGGCGCTGCCCGCGTTCGTGGCGATCTGGTCCGGGTGGGTCGGGCTCGGCGGACTCACCGGGTTCGGGGTGGTCCACCCGCTGCCGGGCATCTGGGACAGCTTCTCCATCAACTCGGCCATCACCCTGCCGATCGGCGTGGAGACGTACGGCGCTTATGCCCTGTACGTGTGGCTGTCCGGCCGGGTGCCGGACCTGGCCCGCCGGTTCGCCAAGTGGTCGGCCATCGCATCGCTGCTCGTCGGCGCGCTCGGCCAGGTCGCGTACCACCTCTTGGTTGCGGCCGGGGTCACGTCGGCCCCGTGGTGGATCACCACCGCCGTGGCCTGCCTGCCGGTCGGGGTGCTCGGCATGGGCGCCGCCCTGGCACACCTCGTCCGCACCCACGACTAGTTCCGCCCGGCGACGCGGCCACCTGGCTACCAACCTGCGCCGCGCCGCCGGCCCTTCACCCCTCAGCCAACGACCTCGGGAGAGACCACCCATGTTCGCAGATCCCACCGGCCGCCACGCCGCCGCGTTCGCTGCCGTGTTTGTCGCCCTCTACGTCGCCCACCAGGTCGCCGACCACTGGGTGCAGACCCAGCACCAGGCCGATTGCAAGGGCCAGCCCGGCTGGACCGGCCGCATCGCCTGCGCTGCCCACGTCGCCACCTACACCGCCACCGCCGGCCTGGCGCTCCTGTTCCTGATCGCCGGCACCGGCCTGCGGCTCGACCCGTGGGGTGTGGCGGTCGGGCTGACCATCTCGGCGGTCACCCACTACATCGCCGACCGGCGCACGCCACTTCGCCGGATCGCCGCCGCCCTCGGCTCGGCCGACTTCTACGCCCTCGGCGCACCCCGACCCGGCCGCGACGATAACCCGTCGCTTGGCACCGGCGCCTACGCCCTGGACCAGTCCTGGCACATCGGCTGGCTGTTCATCGCCGCCCTGTTCTGCGCCGCCTGACCACCCTCACCGAAGGAGATCCCTGATGGCAAGCATCTCGATCGGCAGCGCCGGACGCGTCAGCAGCGGCGGCAAGCAGTTGTGGTGCCCGGCCTGCGGCAACGAGACCAACTGGCGCGACATCACCGCCAGCAACCAGCGCACTCACGCGACCTGCGGTGACTGCGGCAACCGAATCTCCGTCAAGAACTGACTTCCCCTGCCCGGCGGCGCGGCCACCTGGCTACCAACCTGCGCCGCGCCGCCGGTCCTTCCCCACCGCCACAACCCCAGATGGAGGAACACCCGACATGACGTCCCCCCGAGACGACGACCGATTCGACTGGCGGGCCGCCGAGCGCGACCTGACCGGAGATGCCCCCGACGCGAACGTGGTCGACCTGGACGCCGCCCGTACCGCCCGCATCAGCGCCGACACCGACGACGGCGGGCCGGTGCTGGTCGACTCCCCGGCCGCGCAGCGCACGCCGCGGTTCACTCTCGATGGCGTACGCGCCGGTCAGCGGCGCCCGATCCTGCCGGCCTGGCTGCGCTCGCGCGCCGAGCTGCGCGACACGATGCGATGGGCGGTCGGGCACCTGTTGCACACCACCGCGTACCACGCCACCCGCACTCCGAAGTACGCCGGCAAGCTGGCGCTGCGCGCCCCGGCCGGCGCATGGCGGATGCTGTCCGGGGCGACCCGGTGGCTGTTCGACTGGGAAGGCGAGCCGGTCCGGCAGGCCACCGTGCGGCGGGAGAACGCCGAGGACTACCTCAAGCTGTCCCGTCAGCGTGACCGGCGAGTGCGGTGGCGTGGCATCGTCGCCACTTTCACCCTCGCCATCGCCCTGGCCGGTGGCGTGGCGGTCGCTCTCGCCCCGGAGTGGGCGCGGTGGGCCGTGCTGGCACTGCTGGTGACGCTGTGTGGGATGTTCGGTCAGCCGGCAGACAAGCCGCTGCTCGACACCGCCGTGGTCGTGCCTCGGGTCGCCCGCCTCACCTCCGATGTGGTCGTGCGCGCCCTGGCCGTGCTCGGCATCTCCGGCATCACCCAGGCCATCGCCAAGCAGGGCAACCGCGCTATCGCGTTCACGGCCCCTATCGTCCGCGACGGGCCGGGGTGGCGGGCCGACATCGACCTACCGCCGGGCGTCACCGCCGGGGACGTCATCGAGCGGCGCGACCGGCTCGCCGCCGGCCTCACCCGGCCGCTGGGCTGTGTGTGGCCGGAGGGACAGCCGGAGGTGCACCCCGGTCGGATGCTGCTGTGGGTGGGAGATCAGGACATGGCCGCCGCGAAGCCGGCCGCTTGGCCGCTACTCAAGGCGTCCGGTGGTTTCGACCTCGCCAAGCCGGTGCCGTTCGGCACCGATCCACGCGGCCGAATCATCACCTTCGACCTGCCGTACACGAACCTGCTCATAGGGTCGATCCCTGGCTACGGCAAGACCGCCGCCACCCAGGTCCCGATGCTCGCCGCCGCGCTCGACCCGTACGCGGAACTGTGGTGCTTCGACTTCAAGGGCACCGGTGGACTCGACCCGTTGGAGAAGGTGTCGGCGCGGTATGCGTCGGGGCAGGACGACGACACCGCCGAAGAGGGCTTGATCGCCCTGCGGGAGCTGCGCAAGGAATGCCAGCGACGCGCCGCCGTCATCAAGGGCCTACCCAAGGCGGTATGCCCGGACAACAAGGTCACCCCCGAACTGGCCCGCCGCCGCAAGCTCGGTCTGCACTGGCTCGTTGTCGCTCTGGACGAGGTGCAGGAACTGTTCTCACACCCGGAGTTCGGCAAGGAAGCCGGAGAGCTGGCCGAGAAGGTCATCAAGCTGGGCCGCGCCCTGGGCGTCATCCTCGTCGTGGCCACCCAGCGGCCGGACGCCAAGAGCCTGCCCACCGGCGTGTCGGCGAACGCCGGTACGCGGTTCTGCCTGCGTGTCATGGGGCAGATCGAAAACGACATGATCCTTGGCACCTCTGCGTACAAGAACGGCATCCGGGCGACCATGTTCGCCAAGAAGGACAAGGGCGTGGGCTACCTCGTCGGCGCGGCCGACGACGCGCAGATCGTGCGCACCTTCTACATCGACGGCCCCACCGCCGAGAAGATCACCGACCGGGCACGCGCCCTGCGCGAGGCGGCCGGCACGCTGACCGGCCACGCCATCGGACAGGCCGCGCCAACCCCGGCTGTACGCCGGGACACCCTGTTGGACGACATCCTCACCGTCGTTCCGGCGACGGAGGCGAAGGTGTGGGCGGAGACGCTGACCGAGCGGCTTGCCGAGCTGAACGCCGACGCGTACGGGGACCTGACCCGCGATCAGCTCACGGCAGCGCTCAAGCCGTACGGGGTCACCACGGGGCAGGTGTGGGGCACCGACCCGACCACGGGCAAGGGCGCCAACCGGCGCGGCATCGAACGCCAGCACATCGCCGATGCGGTCGCGGAGCGTCACAAGCGGCGCGGCGACAAAGCCGCCTAACCCGGACAACGTGTGGTCGCTAGGTCTAGCGGCACCCCCCGCTAGACCTAGCACCCCCGCTAGCGACCAATCCCAACCCTGGCCAGCGCCCTAGCCACTAGCGGCGTCAGCCCTCCGCATCCTCAAACCGGCTCGTGGAGGCGTTTCGTGACCACCATCGCCCTGCTCGCTAGCCTCGCCACCTTCGGTTACACAGTGTGGTACCTGGTCCTGTGCGTCGTGGCCCCGTGGGGGCGCTGCCGCCGCTGCCGGGGCCGCCGCAACCACCGCACCGCCATCGGTACCCGACGCGACTGCCGCCGCTGCGAGGGCACCGGCCGCCGCGTCCGTATCGGCCGCCGCATCGCCGAGTACATGCGGGCCGAGTACCGGGCAGGCAACCAGTGAAGCGCCGCCCCGGCAGCCAACGGCACACCGGGTGGTGCGCCCGGGACCACCGCTGCAACCTCGGCGAACACCGCTCCGACGAAATCCTGGTCGACCTGCCCGGCCACGCCCGCGCCGTCCTCGTCCGCGTGCGGGCCAGCGACGGCCGCGAGCACGCCGAGATCCGCGTACGGGTTGCCCTGGCCGACGTCGACCCGGCAGCCCGCCGCCAGCTCGGCACCCTGCTCGCCGGCCTGCGCGACCTGGTGATCCGCGCCGCCGCGATCCGTCAGCCGCGCCCCGGCCGCACCGCCGCCTGACTTCCCTCCCCGACTCACGACAGGAGCACGTCATCGTGACCCGACCGCCCGCGCACGACCACGCCGCCGAGCAGGCCGTGATCGGCGCTGCGCTGCTCAACCCGTCCGTCGTCGCCGACCTCGCCACGGCGCTCACCCCGGCCGACTTCCACCGGCCCGCTCACGCCCGACTGTGGGAAGCGCTCTGCACGATGCACGCCGCCCGCGAACCGGTCGACCCGATCGCCCTGGCCGCCCGACTCGCCGCAACCGGCGACCTGGCCAAGGTCGGCGGAGCTCCGTACCTGCACACCCTGATTGCCGCCGTCCCCACTACCGCGAACGCAGGTCACTACGCGCGGATCGTCGCCGACCACGCACGCCGCCGCCAGGTCGCCGACCTCGGCGTCTACTTCGCCGATAAGGTCGACCAGGGCGCCGACGTTGCCGACATCCTCGCCACCGGCCGCGCGATGCTCGACCACGCCGCCACCGGCGCCCAATGGGCACCACTGATCCCGCTCGGCGACCGCCGGCACCTCCCCGAGTTCCCGGCCTACGTGCTGCCCGAATGGGTCGCAGAGCACGTCTACGCCGTCGCCGAGTTCACCCAAACCCCCGTCGACCTCGCCGGCTGCATCGCCCTGGCCGCCCTGTCCACCGCCGCCGGGGGCCGCGCCGAAGTGGAGGTGCGCGGTTCCTGGCGCGAACCCACGAACCTGTTTACCGTCGTTGTGTTGCCACCGGGCTCCCGGAAGTCGGCTGTGTTCGCCGCGATGACCGGGCCGCTGCTCGCCGCGGAAAAGGCCCTTGTCGAGCGGACGAAGCCGGCGATCGTGGAGGCCGAACTTGCTGCGCGCGTCGCCGGCAAGACGGCGGAGAAAGCCGCCATCGCCGCCGCGAACGCCGACGCGTCCGGGCGGGACACCCTGCTTGCCGAAGCGACCGCTGCCGCGATGAACGCTGACGCCGTGACTGTGCCTGTCCTGCCGCAACTGGTCGCCGACGACGTCACCAGCGAAGAGGCCGCGTCCCTGCTCGCCGAGCAGGGCGGACGCCTCGCCGTTCTCTCCCCCGAAGGCGGCATCTTCGCCACCATCGCCGGCCGCTACTCCGGCACCCCCAACTTGGAGGTCTTCCTCAAAGGCCACGCCGGCGACATGCTGCGCGTCAACCGCCGCTCCCGCGCCCCCGAACACGTCGAACACCCCGCCCTCACCCTCGGCCTGGCCGTGCAACCCGACGTGTTGCGCGACATCGCCGACATGCCCGGCTTCCGAGGCAAAGGGCTACTCGCCCGTATCCTGTTCAGCCTGCCTGAGAACACCGTCGGCCGCCGAAAGATCGGCGCCGACCCGGTACCCGAGCACATCGCCACCGCCTACGCCGCCAACCTCGGTGCCCTGGTCGCCAGCCTCGCCGAATGGACCGACCCGGCAGTGCTCCCGCTCACCCCCGAAGCCAACGAACGGGTCCTGGACATCGAACGGGCCGTAGAACCACGCCTTGCCCCCGGCGGGGCATGGGGACACGTCGTGGACTGGGGTAGCAAGTACACCGGCGCAGTGGTCCGCCTCGCCGGGCTGATCCACCTCGCCGAACAGCTGCGCGACGGCTGGGGCAAGCCGGTCACGGCCGAGACTGTGGAGCGGGCCGCACTGCTCGGCGAGTACTTCGCCGCTCACGCTCTGGCCGCCTTCGACGACATGGGAGCCGACAAGAGCACCCGGTACGCCCGGCTCGTGCTCGCCTGGATCGAACGGACCGGCTCCACCACGTTCACTAAGAAGGAGTTGTACCGGGCCGTCCGCAGCCAGATCCCCACCGCCGCCGACCTCGACCCCGTCCTGTCACTGCTGGAAATCCACGGGTACCTGCGCCAACTCGACCCACCGCCCCGGGCCGGCGCCGGCCGGCCACCGTCGCCCGGGTTCCTCGTCCACCCGGACGTACACCAAACCACTGGCACCGTCTACGCCCTGCCTGCGACGGCAGGCCGCAGACCCGCGTAAGCCAGTGGTCTAAATGGCCGCAATGGCAGAAACCCAGCCTGCCTGGGTTTCTGCCATTGCGGCCATTTAGACCGGGGCCTGGCCATCGCCCGACTGCGGCCACCTACCCGCTGGCTTCGACTCCTTGGCCCCCCGGGCAACGATCGTGATGTCACCCAGTTAGTCGTTCACGGAGTCATTCCCAGATCCAGTTCCCAGGGGTTTAACCTGTGTCATCGCGTCTCGGAACCGCGAACCTGCCCGAGGACGCCGCCCCCGCCCCTATTCGAAGAACCGCCGGCCGCCGAACTCTGCCTTCAATCGGTCATCTAATTCATCCGCCAACCCAATCATGACTTGCACGGCAAGCATCAGATGCGCCGATTGGAAATAACGCCCATAAACAGGTATGGACGCCCAAACGGTTTCTGCCGCATAGTAGAGCCTACCTATAGGCAAACGGTTACTGAATTCAGACAACCTAATTAGAAGCTCGTGCGTTTGCTCAACGTCCATCAAAACAGGCGAGAACACGTCAACCAGCGGCGGGGCATCTCGCGTTCTAACGAACACGGCCGCAGACCCAGCCCTGATCTCAATGTCGCCGTCACCGTCTATCTTCAAATCCTCGGCCGAAACTTTAGTCATGAGGGCAACAACTTGCTTAACGGCCTCCTCTAGCGGCACCTCTTCAAGAGGTTCCATGTCAGATTCAGTTCCGCCGTCCCGCGAGGCAGCAGCAGACTCGGTCTGCGCTTTCTCGCCTTCGTCAATCCACCGACCCACCAACGCCCAGAACTCGATCGGCTCTCGTTCCGATATTGAGGGACTCCCCCTATAGGCGGGGTGAGACGGTCCGCGCTCCTCAGCAGCACTAGGTCGCGGTTGCTGGTCATGGCCCGTGGCCGCCGAAGACCGGTAATCGCCGCCGCGACCTTGACCGCGACTCTGCTCCCGCTCCTGCTCCTGCTCCGCTACAGGAACCGAAATCCCACCAGAGTCGGCTAGTTTGAGCGACTCCGCAATTGCACGGATGGCGAGCCTCATTCCCCTGTTGGCAGGCCCCAGCCTCCCTAGGAGGGAATGCGACAATACCGCGCCCGAAGCTCTTCGAAGGTGAGATTCGTTGAACGACAGAGGCGCGCCGCCCCCGCCTATCTCATCACCCCTCACTTCCGGCGTCTTCCGAGTCGCGCTACCACTATCGGATTCGGACGCCGCATTGCTCTCGGGATGCCTTGAGCCCGGCTGATTCGAAGACGGCGTCCGGGAACGTCGGGCCATTTCATTTCCCCATCGTCTGCATCAGCGCCAGCACGACAGCAAGCACGACAGCTGCCCCTTGAAAATAGAACGCTACTGTCATGACTAGCAAGCGGGCACGATTGCCCTCTAGTGTCAAAATCTTCGATAGAAAAAGTTCGGCAGTCGCGTCAGCCTGCTCCTTTTCGCCAGCAGCAGTAGCCCACCTTTGCACGGCAACAAGACGCGGACCTGGATGCAATAACGGAACGAGAGTAATAACTCCAAGTGCACCAGCTATACCTAAAGCCCATAACGCACCTGACACATTCAGCTTTCCGGTCTGAATTCGGGCCGCCAAGACTGCGGCAGCAACGGCTGTGGTAGCAATGAGAAAGCCGGCGCGACTCGCAATGGCGTCGCATTGAACCCGGACGTGCTCCAGTTGTCTGTCTAACTCAGCGAACATGCGGTCCGCATGGGTCGTCACCCTAGATTCCCCTTGAGGATCGGCGGTACGTCGGGGTCATGCTAGCGATGCTGGCTTGATTCGCACTATAGGTGACTTGTTTGGGACAGGGAACAAGCAATCCGCCCCCCAGGAGCTCTCCACCGTTGCCGCCGCGTCTGCCGTCAACCCGCCCCTTTGAGGAGCGGCCTCCGCCCGGCCCGCCACGTCGAGCGGACCTTGACGGCCCGCACGGACGCTGGCGGGCTGGGCGGAGGCCTGCTCGGCTTGCCCGGGTCGACGGTGGAACCGATGCGTTGCCAGCCCTTACCAAACGGCTTGGCTTACAGAGCGTTACTACAACTCGACACACCCGAATTCGGTAACCAGGTCAAGTGTGGAGCTATTCGTGGTGCGAAATGCAGGTCACCACGGAAGGTCAGGCATACCAGGGAAGAGGTTTTTGCAGCTAGAGCGCCTAATGAAGCCAGAGATCATAGGGCTAACACCACTTCTAATCCCAAGGCCGCAGGTTCGAATCCTGCCGGGCGCACCACCGTCACCGCAGAAGCCGGAGGGACGCCGCACGGCGTCGACGATGCGCCGTCCCGATCGTGTCGGTCCGGCTCGCTACCCTCCGCCGCGTGACCGAGACTGCTGACCTGACGCGGGTGCCGACAGCGAAGGACGAGGCCCGGTTCTGGGCCCTGGTGGAGGCGGCCTGGGCGTCGCTCGGGCCGGAGCCGGCGGCGCTGCGCCGGGCCCTGGCCACCCGGGACCCGGAGGCCGACGACGTCGACCCGTACGCCCTGGACGCCTGGCTGGACCCGTTCCTCGCCCGTCTGCGTGACCTCTGCGTCGATCTGTCGAGCCGCGAGCTGACCGACTTCGACCGGGTGGTGGAGCGGAAGTTGTACGACATCGACCGTCAGGACGTCCATAACGTGACCGACGGCTCGGACGACGGGTTCCTCTACTGTCGGGGGTGGATTGTCGCCGTCGGCCGCGAGTTCTACGAGGCGGTGCGCGCCGACCCGGCGATGGCCGTGCTGGACGCCGGCTGCGAGCAGATGTGCTATTTCTTCGCGCACCTGCACTCCGAGCGCTTCGGCGACTGGCCCGACACGGGCTCGGGCATTTCCCGGGAGTCGGTCAGCAACCCGGCCGGCTGGCCGGAGGAGTGACGGGCTGTGGCCGGTCGCGTCCGGACTGTCGGTGCCGCACCCTAGGCTCGGCCGCATGGTGACGGAGACCGATCTCGCCCTGCCGGGCGGCGACACCCTGCACGTCTACGACACCGGCGACGACTCCGGCGGCCGGCTCGCCGTCTTCTGGCACCACGGCACGCCGAACGTCGGCGCCCCACCGGCGCCGCTCTTCGCCGCCGCCGACCGGCTGGGCCTCCGCTGGGTGTCGTACGACCGGCCCGGCTACGGCGGGTCGACCCGCCGCCCGGGGCGGGACGTGGCCTCGGCGGCGGAGTTCACCGCCCGGGTCGCCGACGCGCTGGGCATTGCGCGGTTCGCCACGATGGGCCACTCGGGCGGTACGCCGCACGCCCTGGCCTGCGCGGCGCTGCTGCCGGACCGGGTGCTCGCCGTGGTGGGCGGTGCGGGCCTGGCCCCGTACGACGCCGAGGGGTTGGACTGGTTCGCCGGCATGATCGCCTCCGGGGTGGCGTCACTGCGGGCGGCCGCCGAGGGGCGCGAGGCAAAGGAGCGGTACGAGACCTCCGGCGTCGAGTACGACCCCGAGTTCACCCCCGCCGACCTGGCCGCGCTGCGGGGCCGGTGGTCCTGGCTGGACAGTGTGGTCCGCCCCGCCGTGCGGGGTGGCCCGGGCGGGCTGGTCGACGACGACATCGCCTACGTCACGCCGTGGGGCTTCGACCCGGCCCAGGTCACCGCGCCGGTGCTGCTGCTGCACGGGGAGCGGGACCGGTTGGTGCCGGCGGCGCACAGCGCCTGGCTGGCTCGCCGCTGTCCCTCGGCCGAGCTGCGGCTGGCCCCGTCGGACGGGCACATCTCGGTCTTGAACGGCAGCGAGGCCGCGCTGGAGTGGCTTCGCCACCGCACCGGCTGAGGTCAGCGGGGCGGCGGCCGCGGGACCGGCCGCCGCCCCGGCGTGCCCGTAGGGGCACAGGGTCGGCACGCGTCGTTCGGTCGGCCCCGGGGGGGGGGTGGGTGCCGTCCGACGCGACGCGGCCTGGCCGACGCCGGGGCGGGGCGAGGGGAGAGTGTGGGGAGGTGCCCCGCCCGGCGTCGGAGTTCAGTTGGTGGGTGGTGCGCTCGGCCGGTGGCCGCCGCCCTGGTTCTCGGCGCGCGGGGTCTCCGGGGCGGTGGGGCGGGTGTCCGGCTTACCGGCGGGCCGGCTCGGGGCGGCCGAGGGGCGCGTCGAAGGACGGCCGGATGGTCGGCCCTTCTCGGCGGTCAGCAGCGTGTCGCAGTACGCGGCGACCTTCTCCCGGTCACCGGCGGTGGTGACCAGCACGGTGAAGGCAGGGTTTTCCAGCGCTTTGCCGGGGTTGTCGGTGGCCTTGGCGACGTACGCCCGGCAGAGGCCGACCAGCGACGGCGAGGGGGTGCCCTTCGCGCCGGTCGGTCCGGTGTTCTTCCCCTGGTCGGCGGGGGTGCCGGTGGAGTGCGCGGACGGCTTCGCGCCGGCCTCGGTGAGCGGGTTGGGCAGGGCGCCGTTCGCGGCGGCGACCGCCACCCCACCGGTGGCGGTCACGGCAAGCACCGTGGCACCGGCCTTCAGGGTGAGCAGTTTCGCCAGGGCGGTCTCGAGCATGGACATCTCCGGTTCTGGGGGCGACGGAGCAGCGGTGCGGTCCGGGGCGCCTTCCGGATCAACACCTTCCGTGCCCCTCAGCGCCGGCAGCGGCGCAGGTGTCACACCGGTCGGAGACGGCGGACGCCGAGCAACCCTCGGCGACTCGGCGTGTACCGCCGGTGATGAAGAGCGCTTCCCGTGGCATTCATCCGCGTCAATCAACTGCCGTGCGGACCTGGACGGGCCGTTGGCCGAACTGCGGACTGGCCGGCCCGAGCGGAAACGAGCTGACCGACGGGCCGGGTGCCGTCGGCCGGGCCGGGTCGCGCTCTCCGGCTCGCTGCCGGTATCGAGTTCCTCTCCCGCGACGACTACTACCGGGCGCCGGGCGCGTCGGCGTGGGGCGCGGTCGGCGGGTGACCCCGGGCGCGGAGCCGGCGCAGCATCCGGGCGTCGGTGAAACCGACCGCCCGGGCGGCGGACTCGACGGTGGCGCCATGCCCGATCAGGTGCTCGGCCCGTTCGAGGCGGAGCAGTTGCTGGTAGCCGAGCGGGGTGAGCCCGGTGGCCCGGCGGAACAGTCGGGTGAGGGTGCGTTCGGCGACCCCGGCGGCAGCGGCCAGGTCGGCCAGCGGCAGCGCCTCGGAGAACCGGCTGTCGATCAGGTCCTGCACCCGGTGGGCCGCGTCGGAGAGGTGCGACCGGTACCGCATCATCGCGCTGGCCTGCTGTTCGTGGCCGTTGCGCCGGGCGTAGACGACGAGGGTGCGGGCGATCCGGGCGGCCGCCGCCGGGCCGTGCCGGGCGGCCACCAGGTGTAGCGCCACGTCGATGCCGCTGGCGATGCCGGCGGAGGTGACCACCCGGTCGTCCACCACGTAGAGCACGTCGCGGACCACCCGGGCGGCCGGGAAGACGCGGGCCAGGTGGTCCTGGACGTCGTGGTGGGTGGTGCAGCGCCGGCCGGCGAGCAGGCCGGCCCGGCCGAGCGCGAACGCGCCGGCACAGACACTGGCCACGGTGCCGCCGTTGGCGTGGTGGTCGGCCAGGCGCCGCAGGTCGTCCCGGCCGACCGGCCCCGCCGGGCCGTGCGCGCGGGGCCGCCAGCCGGGTACGACCACCAGGTCGTCGGCGGCCAGCTCCGGCCATTCGGTGACGGCTCCCAGCGGTACGCCCTGCACGGTCGGCACCGGGTCCCGCTCGGCGACGTAGTGCAGCCGGTAGTCGTAACCGAGGTCGGCGGCGGCGGAGAAGACCTGGGCCGGGCCGGCGAGGTCCAGCAGGTGCAACTGCGGCACCAGCAGGAAGACGACCCGGGCCACGGCGCTCAGGCTCCCGCGCCGGCCGGCACCGCGCCGGTGACCTCGTCGACGGTACGCACGGTGGCGAACCGGTTGGCGAGCGCGTACTCGGTGCGGGCGATCATCTCCCCGGTCGGCAGGGTGCGCGGGTCGGCGAGGATCTCCGCCAGGCTCGCGTCGGCGGGGAGGTCCCGGTGCGGGGTCGGGAAGGTCACCGTCGCGTCGATCACGAAGGTCATCCGGTAGCCGAGGTCGCAGCCGACCCGGGTGGTCGTCTCCACGCACTGCTCGGTCCGGATGCCGCAGACGGTCAGGTCGCGGACGCCGGCCGCGGTGAGGATCTGCTGGAGGTTGGTGGTGGTGAAGGCGTTGTGCGAGGTCTTCACCAGGGTCGGCTCGCCGGGCCGGGCGGCCAGCCCGTCGATCAGCCGTACGTGCCCGGACGTCGGGTCGAAGACGGTCCCGCTGCCGGGCTCGGCGTGCAGGACCCAGACGACCAGGTCACCACGGCGACGGGCGGCGTCGACCAACCGGTCGACCTGGCCGACGATGGCGGGGTTCGAGCCGTGGGCCCAGATCGGGCGCCGACGGAAGGACTCCTGGACGTCGATGACGACGAGTGCTGCTCTGCTCATGGAAGAGATCCTGGCCGGGTGGAGGCCGGGGCGGCAGGCACCATCATGCCCGGATGCGGAACGATCCGGCCACCGCCCCGGCCCGGCGGCCCGGGGCCACCGCCCGGTCGCCCCGCCGACGTATCACGCCGGACCCGGCCCGGGGGCGATCATCGCGGTCGCTCCGCCGACGGGGTCGCGCCGGACCCCGGCCGGGAAGCAACCGCCCGCAGGAGCAGTGGAGACGTCGGGACACTACAGACCTGATGGCACATCTGGATCAGCGTCCGTCGGAGACCGGCCCTCACCGCCGGAGGCCGGCGTCTCCCCGTCCGGCAACCGGCACGGGCTCCGGCTCCGGCACGGGCCGGGCACGGCACGGCACGGGCCGGGCACGGCACGGCACGGGCCGGGCACGGCACGGGCCGGGCACGGCACGGCACGGGCCGGGCACGGCACGGCACGGGCCGGGCACGGCACGGGCACGGGCCGGGCACGGCACGGGCACGGCACGGGCACGGCACGGGCGGGGTGATCCATCTGTGAGATCAAGTCGGTAGCGTCCGCCACACCACCCCGCCGGGGAACCGGGGACCGTGCCGGCTGCGGTTCCGGGCCGTGCCCCCGACGGCGGGGCCGCCGCGGACGGCTGAACGGCCCGGCCCGGGTCGATACCCCGGGGGAGGCGTCCGGGCCGAGCGAGCGGTCCGCCGGAGGAGTGGCCGGCGGCGTCTGTGGAAGGGTCAGGAGGTGGCGGTGCGGCGGCCGCGCCGGTCCAGCTCGGCGGCCTCGGCGGGGGTCGGCGCGGTGCCGCCGAGGTGGGCCGGCTGCCACCAGGCGTCCTCCGGGCCGGCGGGCTTCTCCGGGTACTCCTGCTGCGCCCGGTCCACCAGGGCGGCGAGCCGGGACTTCAGCTCGACCGTCATGGCGTTGGCGTCCGGGTGGTCGGCCGGGTCCATCGGCTCGCCGACCAGGATGGTGATCGGGGTGTGTCGGCGGGTCAGGTCCTTCGGCCGACCCTTGGTCCACATCCGCTGGGTGCCCCAGAGCGCCACCGGCAGCAGCGGCACCGCCGCTGCCTGCGCCATCCGGGCGGCCCCGGTCTTGAGTTCCTTGACGGTGAACGACCGGCTGATCGTCGCCTCGGGAAAGACCCCCACCACCTCGCCGCGACGCAGCGCGTCCACCGCCGCGTTGTACGACCCGGCGCCCGCCGCCCGGTTCACCGGGATGTGCTTCATGCCGCGCATCAGCGGGCCGGAGATCCGGTGCGCGAAGACCTCGTGCTTGGCCATGAAGCGGACCAGCCGGCGGGACTCGTGCGCCCCGAAGCCGCAGAAGATGAAGTCCAGGTAGCTGACGTGGTTGCTGGCCAGCACCGCCCCGCCGGTACGGGGGACGTGGTGGCTGCCCTCGACGGTCAGTCGCAGGTCGAGGACCCGGAACATCGTCTTGGCGGCGGTGATCACGGGCGGGTACACGAGTTCCGGCATCCCGTAACTTTACCCCGCGTAGGTTACGGATCCGTAGGGGCCGAACGACCCCGCCGGCGGACGCGCCGCCGTACTGGAGGGCAACGAGTTCTGCCTGCTCCCCCACCGGCCCTGAGGCCGGCGGAGGAGCAGACGCGCGATCAGTCGGCGAGGCTGTGCAGGTCGAGCCGGCCCCGGGCGAAGGCGTCCACCCGGCCCCACCGGCCCGGGATGTCGAGCACCTCGATGCGTCCCATGCCCACCGGCAGCACCGGCTCCACGGCCAGGTGCCCCTCGTGCGGCTCCAGCCCCAGCATGGTCCGCAGCAGCAGCAGCGGGGTGCCGGTGGACCAGGCCTGCGGGCTGCACGCGGTCGGATACTCGACCGGGAACTTGGTCTGCTCCCGGGGGTAGCCGCCGAACGCCTCCGGCAGCCGCCCGTGGAAGTACGTGGCGGCGTCCAGGATGCCGCTGGCGATGGTGGCGGCCTCCTCGGTGAAGCCGTACCGGCGCAGACCCCAGGCGATGAAGGAGTTGTCGAACGGCCAGATCGTGCCGTTGTGGTAGCCGATCGGGTTGTACCGGATCTCCCCCTCGGCGAGGGTCCGCACGCCCCAGCCGGTGAAGAGCCGTGGCCCGACCAGGTGGTGGGCGATCTTCTCGGCCCGGTCGTGGTCGACGATGCCGCTCCACAGCAGGTGGCCGACGTTGGAGCTGAGGGTGGCGCACTGCCGGCCGTCGGGGTCCAGGGCGAGCGCGTAGTACTCCCCGTCCTCGACCCACCAGTCCCGGTTGAAGCGTTCCTTGAGCTGCGTGGCCTCCCGCTCCAGCAGGTCGGCGTAGGCCGGGTCGCCCCAGAACTCCCGGGCCATCCGGGCGGCGCGCACCTTCGCGTCGTACGCGTACCCCTGCACCTCGCAGGTGGCTCGGGGAAACGGCGGCAGCGTCCCGTCGGAGTACGAGATCGAGTCCCAGGAGTCCTTCCAGCACTGGTTCTCCAGGCCGGTGTCGGTGTTGCGCCGCTCGTACCAGATGTAGCCGTTGCCGACCAGGTCGGCGTAGTTGTCGATCCACTTCAGCGCGGCCCGACACTCCTGCTCCAGCTCCCGGACCAGGTCGACGTCCCCGCTCCACTTCTCGTACTCGTCGAGCAGGATCACGAAGAGCGGCGTGGCGTCGACCGAGCCGTAGTACGGCGAGTGCGGCTGTTCCTCGAACGCGGCCGTCTCGCCGTAGCGCATCTCGTGCAGGATCCGGCCCGGGTCCTCCTCCCGGAAGTCGTCGAACCGGGTGCCCTGCAGCGAGGCCAGGATCCGCAGCGTGGTCTTGGACATCTCGGGCGCGAAGGGCAGCACCTGGAGACAGGTCAGGATGCTGTCCCGGCCGAACATCGTCATGAACCAGGGCAGGCCGGCTGCGGGTAGCGTCTGGCCGCCGAGCGAGAGCGGCGAGAAGCGCAGCGCAGCGAGATCCACCAGGCTGCGCCGGTAGGTGGTTGCCAGTTCCTCGTGCTCGCTGTTCAGCTTGGGCGCCTTGGCGATCCACTCCTCCAGGTCGTGCTGGAGAGCGAGCCGTTCGGTGCCGTGCACCCGCAGCCCCATCCGCAGGTCGCGCCCGCCCGGGCCGATCGCGTGGGTCTGCACGTCGATCCGGGTCTCCCACTGCTCGTTCGGTTCCAGGTGCACGCTGTACGCGAAGCCGTTGCGGTCGTACCGGGCCGACTCGGACGACGAGATGACCGTCTCCCGGACGAAGCTGCCCCGCCGGTAGCCCAGCCGCAGCCGGTCCGACTCCGCCTCGGCGTAGATCTCGCCCTTCTTGTTCAGGATCTCGTCCTTCACCTGGAACAGGTCGGCGAAGTCCGAGCCGGCGTCCATCCGGATCTCCAGGTCCACCGGCTTCTCGTCGTGGTTGAGGATGGTCACCTGTTCCCGGAAGCTCCCGCCGACCGTCCGTTCCCGGATGATCGACAGCTTGGCGTCGACGTAGTGCGTGGCCATCCCGGGCACGAGGAAGAAGCGGGCCTCGTAGTACTGGAGGTCGTCGTACGAGAGGGCGTTGAGGCGCTCGCCGTTGACGGTCAGCACCCAGCGGGACAGGAACCGGGTGTCGATGGAGAACAGGCCGGTCGGTTCGCTGGGGGTCGCCTCGATGTCGCCGGTGTCCTCCGACACGACGAAGGTGTTGCCGTCCAGGATCCGGATCGTGTTGCTCTGCCCCATCAGTGCACCTCCGCGTGGAAGAGCCGTCGTGGTCCCTTGGAATCCGGCGGTCCGGGGAAGATCCGTTCGATCTGGACCACCAACCTGGCGTCACCGGTCACGGTCATGTCGCCCCGCAGCACCGCCGCGACCCCGTGCTCACGACCGGCGGCCATCTCCTCGAAGAGCGCCGGGCTGATCCCGACGACGGTGTCCGCCTCGCGGTCCTCCTGGCTGACCCGGACCTTCCCCCGGTCGATCTCGACCAGCCAGTGGGTGGTCTGCGCCCCCTCGTGCAGGTCGAACCGCAGTGTCCCGGAGGTCTTGGCCAGCACGGGCTCGTACCCCCGCCGGTCGAGGTCCTCGAAGAACCTCGTGGTCGCGTCCACCATCAGGTCCTCTCCCCGTCGTCGCTCTCCCCTGGTGACGTACTCCGGCCGGGTCCCCGCCCGGCGGCCGGTCAACCTCGCCCGGATCGGGTGAGCCGGCACGACGACGCGTCGTACCGGCGCAGTAGCGTGCCGAACGGAAGGGGGTACGGATGGCGGCAGCGGAGGTGGACCGTCGGCGGGTGCTCGCCCACCGGGCGGTCGCGCAGCAGCTCGACCGGTCGATCGAGATCGAGGTTGAGACGGTGCGGGCCGGCCGGGGCGCCACCCGGGTGGCGGTGCGGACCGAACCGGTCTGACCATGCCACGACGCCGGCCCTCGGAGGAGGACCGGCGTCGCGTCGCCCGCGGCGGACGATCAGTTGTTCGGCTCGTCGGCGGAGATGTCCGCCAGCACCGACTGCGGCTCCCGCTCGACCGCCAGGTCACCCATGGAGATCAGGCCGACGAGCTTGCCGTCGTCGATCACCGGCAGCCTCCGGACGGCGTACGTCCGCATCAGGTCGGCGGCGGCGACCGCGTCGTCGTACTGGCTGACGGTCACCAGGTCCCGGCTGGTGATCTGGTTGAGCCGGGTGGTGTCCGGGTTCATGCTCTCGGCCACCCCACGGACTGTGATGTCCCGGTCCGTGACGATGCCGATCACGTCATCACCTGCCGTCACCACCACGTCGCCGATGGCGCTGTCGCGCATCTCCTGCGCCGCCGCGGTGAGCGTGTCGTTGCCGTCCATCGTCACCAACCGGGTCGTCATGAACTCTCCGACCGTTGTCATGGTGCTCCCCTCTCGGTGTCGGCACGGCCCGTCTACCCGGCGCCCCCGAGCAGGTAACGCCGGTCAGCCGCGCGGCGGCATGCCGTAGCGGCGCGGCCCGGGCGGCCTGCGGCGCAGGCGGGCCCGGGCCGGCGGCGTGGGTTCAGCGGAGTTCGGCGGCGACCAGTTCGGCGAGCTGCACCGCGTTCAGCGCGGCGCCCTTGCGCAGGTTGTCGTTGGAGCAGAACAGTGCCAGGCCGTGCTCGACGGTCTCGTCGGCGCGGATCCGTCCCACGTACGTCGGGTCCTGACCGGCGGCCTGAAGCGGGGTGGGCACGTCCGACAGGGCCACGCCGGGGGCACCGTCGAGCAGTTCGCGGGCCCGCTGCGGGGTGACCGGCCGGGCGAAGCGGGCGTTGATCTGGAGCGAGTGACCGGTGAAGACGGGCACCCGCACGCAGGTGCCGGAGACCTTCAGCTCCGGGATCTCCAGGATCTTGCGGCTCTCGTTGCGCAGCTTCTGTTCCTCGTCGGTCTCGAAGGAGCCGTCGTCGACGATCGAGCCGGCCAGCGGGAGCACGTTGAAGGCGATCGGCCGGGCGAAGGAGTGCGGCGCGGGGAACTGGACGGCGCAGCCGTCGAAGGCGAGCCCGACGGCGTTCTCGGCGACCTTGCGCACCTGCTCGTCCAGTTCGGCGACGCCGGCCAGTCCCGCGCCGGAGACCGCCTGGTACGTGGAGACGACCAGGCTGACCAGTCCCGCCTCCTCGTGCAGCGGGCGCAGCACCGGCATCGCGGCCATGGTGGTGCAGTTCGGGTTGGCGATGATGCCCCTGGGGCGGTCGGCGACGGCGTGCGGGTTGACCTCGGCGACGACCAGCGGCACCTCGGGGTCCATCCGGTACGCCGAGGAGTTGTCGATGACCACGGCGCCGGCGGCGGCCACCCGGGGGGCGAGTTCCTTCGCGGTGCCCTTGCCCGCCGAGAAGAGCACGATGTCCAGCCCGGAGTAGTCGGCGGTCGCCGCGTCCTCGACGGTCACCTCGCCGTCCCGCCAGGGCAGGGTCCGCCCGGCCGAGCGCGCCGAGGCGAACAACCGCACCTGCTCCGCCGGGAAGTCCCGCTCCGCCAGCACCTGCCGCATCACGCCACCGACCTGGCCGGTGGCCCCCACAATGCCGATCCTCATGCCCGCGAGGCTACCCAGCCCACCGGCCCGGGCGGGAACGCTTTCCCACCGCCCGGGTCGCCCACCGCCCGCCACGGCGGTGTCCGGGCCCGCTTCCGACCTGCAACAACAGCACCGAACGGCGCACCGGCCGGGAAGATCGCGCGCCCCGGGCCCACCCGGCCGGAGCTTTCGCGTCCCGGCCCGGCGGGACGGCGGCGGGGCGGCGCGACCGGAATCACACCGCCCGCCGGCGGCGTCCAGCGGGTCGGACCGGGCCAGGTGCCCCGGCTCAACGGACGTGGTCGGTGACCTCACCGAGGCCGGTGGCCACCAGTTCGTCCCGGATCAGCGCCGCGTCGCCCTCGACGACGAGGGTGAGCGCCTCCGGGCGCAGGTGCGTGGCCGCCGCAGCGGAGACCTGTGCCACGTCGGCGGCGAGCAGCGACTCGCGCAGCCGGGCGTGGTAGTCGTCCGGCAGGTCGTGCACCACCAGGGTGGTCAGCGCGGAGGCGATCGCCCGAGGGCTCTGCAACTCCACCGAGAGCTGGCCGGCCCGCCAGGAGCGGGCCACCGCCAGCTCGTCCTCGGTCACCCCGGTCAGCTGGGTACGGGTGATCTCCCCGACCGCCTCGACCAGGGCCGGCGCGGTCACCGCGGTCTGCACGCCGGAGGCGACCGCGAACCGGCCGAACCGGCGGGACGAGGCGAAGTCGCCCCGGATGCCGTACGTGTAGCCGCGCACCTCACGGATCAGGTGGTTGAGACGGGAGGTGAACGCCCCGCCGAGCACCGTGCCGGCCAGCGTCATCGGCACGTGGTCGGGGTGGGCGCGGTGCGGCGACGGGTGCCCGAGGCGCAGCGTCGACTGCACCGAGCCGGGCCGGTCCAGCAGGATGATCCGTCGTCCCGCCCGCGCCGGCACCTCGATCGGGCCGCCCCGGTCGACGGGGCCGCCGCCGGTGCCGGCGAACGCCGCCGCGCCCAGCGCGTCCAGGTCGAGGCGGTCCAGGTCACCGGCGACGATCAGGGTGCCGGGGCGGATGAACCACTCCGAGTGGAAGACGGTGACGTCCTCGGCGTCGAGCGCGGCCACCGACTCCGGGTCGCCGTACATCGGGCGGCCCCAGCGGTTGTCGGCGCCGAACAGGTCGGCGCGGAGCACCGCGTCGGCGCGCGGACCGGGGTTGGCCCAGTCCATCCGCAGCGCGGTGGCCTCGTCGTCGCGGACCCGGCGCACGTCGTCCGGGTCGAGCCTGGGTGTGCGGACCGCCTCGGCGAGCAGTTCGACGGCGGCGCTCAGCCGGTCGACCGGCACCTGGACGCTGACCTGGAACGAGTCCCAGTCCAGCCCGGTGACCAGTTCGGTGCCGAGCCCTTCGACGGCGAGCGCGAACGCGGTGGCGTCCCGCTGGGCGGTGCCTTCCTCCAGGGCCTTGGCGAGCACCCCGGCGAGCCCTTCCTTGCCGACGGGTTCACGGCCGGCGCCCGCGTCGAGCAGCAGCACCGCGACGGCGAGGTTCTGCCCGGGCAGGTGGGCGGCGACGACCCGGCCGCCGGCGACGTCGCGCCGGACGACCGTCGGGAACCGGTACGGGCGGGGGGTCCCCGCACCGGGACGGGCGGCGATCAACGTCATGAGGTCTTCTCCTCCGGCACGTAGGTCAGGGTCACCCGGTCCGTGGCGCCGAGCAGCTCGGCGGCCAGTTCGGCGATCTGCTCCGCGGTCACCGCGAGCCAGGCGGGCAGTCGTTCGGCCGCCTTCGCCGGGTCGCCGAACTGGGTGGCGTACCGGCCGAGGGTGTCCGCCCGGCCGTCCACGGTGGACATCTGCCGCCACCAGGCGGTGCTGAGCAGCGCCTTGGCGCGGTCCAGTTCGGCGTGGGTGACCGGCACGGTGGCCAGTTCGTCGACGACCTCGGCGACCCCGGCGGCGAGCCGCTCGGCGGTCACCCCGGGGCGGGCGGTGGCGGTGACGATCAGCGGCGCGGGGGCGTGCGCCAGGTCCACCCCGTACGCCCCGACGCTGTCCGGCTGGGCGATCCGCTCCCCGTCGGCGAGGCGCTGGTAGAGGCGGCTGCCCCGGCCACTGCCGAGCACGGCGGCGAGCACGGTCGCCACGTCGTTGCCGGGGGTGCCGAAGGGGTGGGTGCGGTGCGCGACGTACACCCGGGGGGCGGGCACGTCGGCGGTGACGGTCTCGACGGCGGCCCGACCGGTGGCCGGGACGGTACGGCCGTCCGGCGCGGCGGGGATGTCCGCGCGGGCGGGGATCGCGCCGAAGTACCTGTCGGCGAGGGCGAAGACCTCGGCGGCGGTGGCGTCCCCGACGACGGTGAGCACCGCGTTGTTCGGCGCGTAGTACGTGGTGTGGAACGCCTGGAAGGTGGCCAGGTCGGCGGCGTTCAGGTCGGCCATCGAGCCGATCGTCGCGTGGTGGTACGGGTGCCCCGGCGGGTAGAGCAGCGGGAGCAGCCGTAGCCACGCGTCGCCGTACGGGACGTTCTCGTAGCGCTGGCGGCGTTCGTTCTTGACCACGTCACGCTGGTTGTCCAGGGTCTCCTGGGTCAGCGCCGGGACGAGCCCGCCCATCCGGTCCGCCTCCAGCCAGAGCGCCAGCTCCAGGTGCTCGGCCGGGACGGTCTCGAAGTAGTTGGTCCGGTCCGGGTTCGTGGTGGCGTTGAGCGAGCCGCCGGAGCCCTGGATCAGCTTCATGTGCTCGGTCTTGGCGACGTTGACCGACCCCTCGAACATCAGGTGCTCGAAGAGGTGGGCGAAACCGGTCTGCCCGTCCGGCTCGTGCCGGGAGCCCACGTCGTACCAGAGGTTGACCGCCACCGCCGGCGCGGTGCGGTCCTCGCTCACCACCACGCGCAGGCCGTTGTCCAGTCGGGTCGTCTCGATGGGCCAGGGGTAACCGCTGTCGGGCATGACCCGACGCTATCCGATCTCCGGGGCGGAAAGGTGACGTGTGGCCGCTCGACCAGCCGGGGCGGCGCGGCGCGCATCGTGTGGGCGGCGGGGGGTACCGGAGGTGCCATGCCCTCCCGTCTCGCCGCCGCCGTCACCGCCGGGGCCGCCGCGCTCACCCGGCTGCGCGGGGGTCGCCGCCTGCTGCATCCGGCCGGTCGCTCGTTCGCCGCCGAGGTGATGATCTGGGGTACGCCGGGTCCGCCGACCGGCGTGCCGCTGCTGGACGCCCCGGGCCGGTACCGGGCCACGGCACGCCTCTCCAAGGGGGTGCCCACGCCGGGGAACTGGCCGGACGTGCTGGGGCTGGCGGTGCGGCTGCACCGGGCCGAGGGGTGCCCGTTCGACCTGCTGGTCAGTTCCGCCGGCGCGGCCCCGGTGCTGCGCAACCTGCCGCTGCCCCGGCGGCGCTTCACCGGGACGTACAGCACGATCATGTCGTACCGGGTGGGCGCGCGGCGGCTCTGGCTGGCGGCGCTGGCCGACCCGGACTCGGTGGATCTGGGCCGCAGCCTGGGCGAGGTGGCGGCGGCGGCCCGGGCGGCGGACGCGCCGCGCCTGGTGCTCGCGGTCGCGTCCGCCGTCGGTCCGTGGCGACCGTTCGGCCAGGTGGCCATCGGCGACCAGCTCGACGTCCGGACGGACGCGGCGCTGGCCTTCGACCCGGTGGGCAACCTGCCGCCGGGCCTGCGGGTTGCAGGTCCGCTCGCCTGGCTGCGCGAGCAGACCTATGCCGGTTCCCGGCGGGCGCGGGGCGCGTCGACGGGCTGCTAGGCCGTGTTTCAGAAGTGGGCAGGGTTGACTGTCCGGGCTTGATCGATCCGGCGTGTCGGTGATCGATAGTCGGTGAGGTCTCCGGTAGATGGTTCTTCGACCAAGAAGACCTGAACACCGGAGACCTCGTGGCCAGCGTAGCGGCAACGAGGCGGCACGACCTGACCGACGCGCAGTGGGCGGCGCTGGAGCCGTTGCTGCGCACGGGCAAGAGGCCGGGTCGGCCGCCGACATGGAGTAAACGGCTGCTCATTGATGGGATCAGGTGGCGGACCAGGGTCGGATCGCCGTGGCGGGACGTGCCGGAGTGCTACG
>NZ_FMDN01000047.1 GCF_900090245.1 Micromonospora halophytica | reverse complement strand
AGCCCGGCGGCCTGGACCGCGTACCCGCCGGCCAGCGCGAAGCCGTAGCGATCGGCTGCCGCCAGGCCGGTACGGGCGAGGCGTTCGTGGAAGGGGTCCACCGCTACGCCGCCTCGCTACGGGTTGCGGCGAGTTCGGGGATGGCTTCCTCCCAGCGCTGGCGGAGCTGGGGTGGCAGCCAGAGGGTGGGCCAGAGTCGCCGAAGGAGATGGGCGTCGAGCCAGGTGTGCAGATCCTCGACGGTACTGGCCTCGGTGAGCACCACCTTGTACATGCTGGCCAGGCGCGCGGGCCGGTTCAGGTCGTACTCGGCGCGCCCGGACCAGTCGAGGTGACGCGGAAGCGTCACCGTGCCGTCGGTCGGGCCGTGCAGTTCGGTGAGGGTTTCGGCCACCACGTAGGGCTTCCGGTCGCCGTATGGCCGGTAGTCCGCTGGCGGCTGGGGTGATGTCCTGCGTCGGCTGAGGTTGGTCGCCCGCCGGATCTCCGGTCGGAGTGCCTGACGGATCGTTTCCCGGCTGTATCCGGTGACCCGCTGCAGGTCCACCGGCCGCCATCCGGCCGCGTGGAAGGCCCGCAGTTGCTCGTCCCGCTCGGTCAACGCCTGCGCCCGTGTCGCCTCGTACCTGGAGACAACCGCCTGCAGCTCATCCTCGGAGAACCGGCCCATGGCGATCAGCCTACTACGCTAGGCCCAGCAAGCTTGGCCTTTCATTCGCACCCTGTAACCGGCGAGCCCAGGCGTGGTGATCGCGTCGGGATGCACTCATGTTCTGGTGAAGCCGAGGGCCCGGTATCCGGGCATGCGGCGTGGGAGTGAGGCAGCGAGGATGGGAGTGGCCGGGTCGTGGTAGTCGTGGACCTCGGCGAGGTCCTTGCCGGGCGCGGCGCGGATGACGCGGCCGGCGCACTGGACGAGTAGGCCGTCGTAGGAGATCGGGCCGGCGAGGAAAAGGGTGTCGAGGGCGGGGGCGTCGAAGCCTTCACCGATGAACGGTGTGGTGCCGATGACGAGCAAACCCTCACCGGCTTTGGCGCCGTCGAGCCGGTCAACGATGGTCCGCCGTTCGCGGGTGCTCATCGCGCCTTGGAGCACGAGCGACTGGTGTCCGCGTGCGGCGAGCAGGGCGGTGAGAGCTTCGACCTGGGCGACCCGTCGGGTCAGGACGAGACAGTTGCGACCGCGGGTCAGGGCTACGGCGACATCATCGGCGATCTGGGTGTTGCGGGGCTCGTCGAGGGCCAGTCGCCGGTGCACCTCGGCGAGCGCGCCGGATGCGTCCAGGTCGACGTCGCCGGGCTGGAAGGCGGTCTCGTGGATGAACAGCGCTCGACGAGGTCCGGCGTCGGCGTACATCGCTGCCGCGAGAGTGCCTTGTTCATCGTCGGTCAGGGTGTGCCGGACGGGTCCGAGTTGCCAGGTGACGAGTTGGCCGAGGCCGTCACGTCGGGTGGGTGTGGCGGTGAGGCCGAGCCAGAACTGCGCGGCGATCCGTTTGACCGAGTGCTCGTACGCGGCGGCGCCGAGGTGGTGGCATTCGTCGACGATGACGTGCCCGTACCCCTGAGTCAGGGTGGCGACGTCGTCGCGCCGCGCCAGGGAGGGCAGCAACGCGATGTCCACCGTGCCCGTGAGCTTGCGTCGGCCGCCGCCGAGTTGCCCCGGCCTCAATCCGAGGAACTGTTGGATCCGGGTGCGCCACTGGTCAGCGAGGGCTTTGCGGTCGACGAGGACGAGGGTGGAGGTGTTGCGTTCTGCGATCACGGCGCAGGCCATGACGGTCTTGCCGGAGCCCGGTGGGGCCACCAGGATCCCGTCGTCGTGGGCGAGAAGCGCGCTGACCGCGTTGGCCTGCCTGCTGGTGAGTTCGGCGGTGAACGCGGCGTCGATCTCGGTCCCGGGGTTCCGTGCGTCCGTGACTGCCAGCCGGGATCCGGCGCGCTCGACGATCGTGGTGATGGTGTGCCGCAGGCCCCGCGGGAGGACCAAGCGGTCATCGAGGGTGAGGTCGTAGCCCTGGATGAAGCGTGGGGTGTCCCAGGTGGACTTGCGGAGTCGCTGCAACTCGTAGAACTTCGGGTTGGCCATGGCGGCGGCGTGCTTGAACGTCGCCAGCGCGGCGGGGGTGAGCTGTCTGGCGTCGATGCTCAGCCCGGCGCCTACCTCCGCGTGGACCACCGGAGGGAGCGGAGGGTGGACCTGGGTCGCGGCGGACCGGCTCATCGTGGCGACGTCGGCACCGGTGACGGCTTGCTTGGCCTGCCGGGCGACGTGTTCGGCGTCGCCGGGGCTGAGCCGGTCCAGCGTCGACAGGAACGCCCACTGGTCCGCGTGCGGCTCGAGGGTGCTGAGGTCGAGAAACGTGGTCAGCCCGTCCTTGCGGCGGCGTCCCTGCAGGGGTGCGGCGATGAGGTTGCCGAAGCCACCCTCGGGCAGGACGTCCTGGTTGGGGAAGAGACGGTCGTACGACCGCAGGTCCATCGACCCGCGCAGCACCATCGCCTCGCGCAGCAGGACCGTGCCGACGGCGCGCGCGGTGGCTGCGGGAACAGCGCCGGTGAAGAAGATCCACACGTGGGCGCCGCGGCCTGACTGGGAGATCTCCATCGCGGCGGGCACCGCGCTGGCTCGTGCCGCTTTCACGTAGGCGAGGGCGTCGAGCATCGCCGTGGGCCCGTCGAAGTCGGCCACGACGAAGTGGCAGGTGTTGCCGGGCATCAGCGGGTACAGGCCCATGAACACGTCGCCGACCAGATGCGCCGCGACGACCTCCGTCGTACGGGGCAGGTAGGTGGCACCCCGCCGGTCCATCCCCTTACGCCAACCGCCGGCGACCGCGGGCATCCACCCGGCAGCGCCGGTACGGGCGTTGTCCCACCGCACGGCGTACACGTCGGCCCGGGCCCGGAACCGGTCGGCGAACAACGCCAGCTTGTCCCGAGTCGGCGAAGCCATGGTGACCAGCCCTGGCGGCTCAACCGGCGCGGACAACTGCTCCGGCGCCGCAGACGTGTCCTGACCGCGCAGCTCCAGCAGACGTCCCAGCCGGGCGTTCTCCGCCCGTAACCGCTCCACCTCCCGCCGAAGATCGACGAACTCGGCCACCGAACCCATGCCGACCATCCTCGCGCATCAGGCTCCGAACACCACGGCACCGGTCCGCTATCCTCCGCCGATGGCATCGAAGGGCAACGCCGCGCTGGAGGCGATGATCGAGGAAGCCACCCTCGACACGGACGGTCACGAAGACGAGCGTGCCGGCCTGTTCACCATGATCGAGGAGCATCTGACGGTGCCGTTCACCACCACCGTCCTCGGCATCGAGGTCACCGTGCGGAAGGTCGAGCTGACCGCGGACAGTATTGCTGCGGTCTGCGTCCGGGGCCGCCACCGGCAGAGGATCGACCTGCTCGACCTGCCGCTACCCACCCCGGCACCGGACGGCGCCGCGTGGATCGACGCCTACCGGCACTGGGCCGGAAGGTAGGCCCCGGTGAGCGAGTACCAGTACTACGAGTTCGCCGCCGTCGACCGGCCCCTCACCGGCCGGGAGCGGGCCGAGCTGCGGTCGATGTCGACCCGGGCCGACATCACCGCCACCAGCTTCGTCAACACCTACGAGTGGGGCAACTTCAAGGGCGACCCGCGCACGCTGATGGAACGATACTTCGACGCGCACCTGTACCTGGCGAACTGGGGAACCCGCCGGCTCATGCTGCGGCTACCGAAACACGTGCTCGACCTCGCCACGGTGGCCCGGTACTGCCAAGGCGACAGCGCATCCGCTTGGACCGCAGATACGCACGTCATCATCGACCTTCACGACGAGGACGAGGACGGCACCGACGAGTGGGACCTCGACGGCCACGGCCTGCTCACCTCGATCATCCCGGTCCGGGCCGGCCTCGCCGCCGGCGACCTGCGCCTGCTCTACCTGGCGTGGCTGCGCTGCGTACAGTCCGAGGACGTTGCCGGCGACGAGCCCGAACCGCCCGTCCCGGCTGGGCTGGACACCCTCGACGCGCCCCTCACCGCCGTCGCTCAGTTTCTGCGCATCGACCCTGACCTGATCGCGGCTGCGGCGGCTGGGTCCGTCGCCGGCCGCCTCCGGCGAACCGACCGCCGCACAACTACGGAAGTGGGTCGTCGGGCTGCCCGCCCGGGACAAGGACGCCATCCTGACCGACCTGATCACCGGCGGCGACAGCCACCTGCGCAGCCGACTGCTGCGCCGCTACCGCGACGCACACCGCACTGATACGCCCACCCCGGCAGTCGCCCGCACCGCCGGGGAACTGCTCGCCACCGCCGCGGAGTTGCGCGCCCAGCGGGAACGACGGGACGCCGAGCAGCGCGAACGCGACCGGGCTTGCCGGGAACGGTCCGCCGCAGCCGCCCGGCAACGGCACCTCGACACCCTCGGAGTCGACCAACCCGCCGCCTGGCAGCGGGTCGACGAACTCATCGCCACGAAGAAACCCCGCGAGTACGACACCGCTGTACAACTCCTCGTCGATCTGCGCGATCTTGGCGAACGCGACGGGGACAGCTCATCGTTCCGACACCGGCTGGCCGAGCTACGGGCGGTGCACGCCCGCAAGCCCAGCCTGCTCGAACGCCTCAACCTCGCAGGCCTCGACACCTGACGCTTGGATCGCCGCCCGGTGAGCTGGCCACCATCGCCTACACGCGCTGCGGCTCTCGCGCCGGCGCCACGGCCTCAGACGTCGACCGTCGGCCTGCAACAGGGTCGGCGTGGGCGGCCATAGTGTGGTGTGAGGCATCAAGTATGGCCGTCGGACGAGGACCTGTGGTCCTCGATCGCCGCCGGTGACGAGGCGGCGTTCGGTCGGCTCTTTGACCGATACTCCCGCCCGGTCTACAACCACGCGTTCCGGCTGACCGGGTCGTGGTCGACGGCCGAGGACGTCACTCAGGCGACGTTCCTCGTCGCGTGGCGCCGCCGGCACAACGCCCGACTCGTGGACGGATCGGCGCTGCCGTGGCTGCTGGTCGTCACCACGAACGCGGTCCGCACCGAGTGGCGGTCGGGGCGCCGATGGCTTGCGCTGCTACGGCGTCTACCGGCGGAGCGGTACGCCGACGGTGACCTCGCGGACGAGGTTTCCGCGCGGCTGGACGACGAGCGGCGGATGGCTGAGGTTCTCGAGGTGGTCCGCCGGTTGCCGCCGGCCGAGCGGGAGGCGGTGGCGTTGTGCCTGTGGTCCGGCGTGTCGTACCCGGATGCGGCGGCCGTGTTGGGAATCAGCGAGGTGGCGGTGCGGTCGAGGGTGAGCCGTGCGCGCAGCCGCCTGGCCCGTCTGATGCCAGATGAGATCCAGGAGGGGAAGCGGTGAACGACATTCTCGACCTGCCCGCGGAGCGGGACCTGCCGCCGGAGGCGGCGCTTGCGATGCGGGCCCGGATTCTCGGCTTCGTGAGCCCGCCTCCGCCGCGTATTCCACGACTGCGGATCGCCATTGCTGCGGCGGTGCTGCTGGCCGTGGCGTCCGGTGCCGCGGCGGTGGTGTGGGACCGGACGGAGCGCTCGACCATGCAGGTGCTGGCCATGGGACCCGGTGAGCTGTCGCCGACGCTGCAGGAAGCGGCCGAGCGGTGCCTGCGGTGGAACTCCCCGCAACGACAGACCCGGCAGAATCCGGGTGAGCGACCCGTCCCGGTGTCCCTGGCCGACCTCGCGGTGGCCACCGAGCGAGGTGACCGCGCACTGGTGTTGTTCATGAACGACGTCGGCTACGCCACCTGCGACGTGGAAGGGGCGGGAACAGCCCGGGAGTCCGGCGGGGGCGCCACCGAGCCGTGGCCGCACGGTGCTTGGCTGCCCGGGCCGGTGCAGCGGCTGCTGCTGACCTCCACCGAGTCCGACGGCGGGGACGTCAGCATCAGCGGCCGGGTCAGCAGCCGCGTCCACCGGCTCGTACTCGACCACGGCGACGGCCACACCACAGCAGCCCGGCTCTCCGAAGGCGCGTTTGGCCTCATGACCAGCGACGCAAGACTCAAAGCGAGCAACGACCCTCAACTGGTCAGCTACGACTCCGGAGGGACCGAGATCGACAGGCGCCCGCTGTTCCAGGCCGAGGACCAACTCGAGCACTGCTACACGGGCCCCGACGGGAAGCGGATCTACGGCAAACCGACCAGCGACTGCCGTCCTGCCGAGAAGTGGGGGCGATAGCCACGATCGGAGGCTGACCGCTGACCGGGGACGTGGGTCGTCACTCGCGGACCAGCCCCGGCGGCAGCGCGTCCTCGCCGAGTCGGACCTGGCGGGCATTCGCCACGGGGTCGCGTTCGAGGGTGTGGATAAGTGGCGCCGGGCCGCCGACGCAGGTCCAGGTGTCGTCCCAGAGCGCGGAGACCAGCCATGACCGGTCGGCAGGGAAGAACAGATCGGGTAGCGCGCCGTGCGGGTGGCGGATGTGCCCACCGGTGCGCCAGGTGAGGGCTTGCTCGGGGCCGGCCTGGACCAGCACGTACGGCCAGTTCCAGTAGAGGAACACCCTCGGGGCGTGGGGGAAGACGACGTCGTGGGCGCCGGTGTCGAGGTAGGCCAGCCACCACGGCTGGTCGGGCGTGTGCGTGGTGAGGTCCTCGATCAGGGCCTGCTCGTAGGCGGCGGCGGTGACGTCGTCGGTCTGGTACGTGGTGGCGTAGGCGTCGAAGACCGATGGGATGGCGGTGGTGATCGAGACGCCGGCAGTGGTGTGCCCGGCGATCCAGCTCACGTCGGCGGCAGTGCCGACGCGCCAGCCCCGCCCGTCCTTGTTGACCTGCACACCGCCATTCAAGCCGCTGCGGCGACGGTTGGCGTGGCAATCAGGCCGGTCGCGGAGCGGCGGCCGCGACCAGCCGTCGTGGGCCACGATGCCGTACGCCTGCCCCGCGCTCGGTGGAGCGCTGATGCTCCGCAGGTCCCGCACATCGTGTCCGGGGTGCCGGCCGGCGACGGCGGCAGGCTCAGGGTTGCCGCGCCCGCGGGGTCCGGGGGTGGGGATGGCTGAAGTGTGTTCCGCCGTGATCGTGGCTGAGCCTCGAGGTGCCACCCACTTCTCGCTCCGCGGGCGGGCCGGGTTGAACGGGCGCGGCACCGACAGCCGTAGACCCTGATGTCCGGGAGCGGTGGGTATGGCTGCGTGTGTTTCGCTGAGATCGTTTGGCTCACGGTAGGAGATGCCACCCGCCGCTTCGTCGTCTGCGAGATTCGGTAGACCGCTGATGGAGATCCGCGACCTGCGTTCGCCTCGTGAGAAGGTGCCGGCAAACCCGAACCCACAGACGACGGGCCGACCGACAAGACCGATCAAGTGGAAGGAGCGCGAGGGTGGCGAAGCTGTGGATCGGCGTGGACATCGGCAAGACCCACCACCACGTCGCCGCCGTCGACGGCGACGGCCGGCTGGTCTACTCCCGCAGGGTCGCCAACGACGAGACCTCCCTGCTCACGGTCATGGCCGAGGTGTCGACGTATGGCCGGCCGGTCTGCTGGGCGGTCGACGTCACCACCGGCCTGTCCGCCCTCCTGCTGACCCTGCTGTGGCGGCGGCAGGTCCAGGTCCGCTACGTCTCCGGCACCGTCGCGTTCCACATGGCCACCGCGTTCGCCGGCGAGAACAAGACCGACGCCCGCGACGCCGTCGTCATCGCCCAGACCATCCGCATGCGCCCCGACATCCCGATCCTGGAACCCTCCGACCGGCTCCTCGCCGAATTCACCGTCCTGACCAGCTACCGCGCCGACCTCGTCGGGCAGCGCGTCGCCACCCTCTTCCGGCTACAGGAACTCCTCACCGGGATAAGCCCCGCTCTGGAGCGCGCGGTCGACCTGAACCGCAAAGCCCCGATGATGGTCCTGGCGTGCTGGCAGACACCGGCCGCGATCCGGCACGCCGGCGTCGACCGGATCACCGCCCTGCTCCGCCGCGGGCACGTGAAGAACGCCGTTCAGGTCGCCGAGGCGATGGTCACCGCCGCCCGGCAGCAGACCGTGAACCTGCCAGGACAACGCGCCGCCGCGGTGGTCGTCGGGCAGATGGCCACCGAGATCCTCGCCCTCGAACAACGCATCGCCGCCGTCGACGACCTCATCGCCGAACAGCTCGACCAGCACCCGCTGGCGCCGATCATCGAGAGCCTGCCCGGCATGGGACCCCTGCTCACCGCCGAACTGCTCGTCCACACCGCCGGCATGACCGAGTACGACAGCCCGGCGAAACTCGCCGCCCACGCCGGCCTGGCACCTGTCTCCCGCGACTCCGGAACGGTCTCCGGGAACCATCGCCAGCCCCGCCGGTACCACCGAAGACTGCGGCACATTCTGTGGATGGCCGCGTTCACCGCTGCCAGGGAATGCCCCACGTCGCGTGCCTATTACGAGAAGAAACGCGCCGAAGGAAAGAACCACCGTCAAGCGATTCTCGCCCTCGCGCGACGGCGGGTTGACGTCCTCTGGGCACTTATCCGCGACCGCAAGACCTTCACCCGACCGGCACCAGCGATCCGCGCCGCAGCCTGAAACGGCCCGCTCCACGCCGACGCGAGCCCACTGCGCCGGCCACTCCACCCTGCCCGCCAAGATCAACCGGAGTCACATGGAGACTCCTAACCCGACGCTGCGCCGGTGTCCGTAGGCCGATGACCTGCGGCCTTCCTATCGTCCTCCGTTGCGTGCCGGTCGCTTCGCGGGCTCGCTGCGATCGCTTGCCGAAGATCAGCTGTGACGACGTTGTGGGCCCTGTGGGTGCCGGCTTGACGTAGCCGCGAGGCGGTGCTGAGTCATCCTTCCTCGTCGTTGAGCAGTTCGCGGCGCCACTCCGCGAATCGGCTTCGGAGATCGTCCAGCGCTGGGCCGGTGACGCCGTACTGGGAGAAGTCGTCGGGATCGAGCTGGGTGGCTTGTCCGAGGGCGTCGGCGAAGATACGCGGGTCGAAGCCACGGTCGGCGCGCTGCGCGAGGGCGAGAAGGGCGCTGCGGGTGTAGCGGCCGGATCGGAGGGTGGCGTCGATGTCGATGAAGTCCCGGGCGAACGCCCGCCCGTAGAGGGCGCTCATCTTGTTTGCGACCGCGTCGTCGGGGTGGAGGACGGGTCCGATCGCCATGAGGATCGGTTCGTTGGCACGCCAGTC
>NZ_FMDN01000050.1 GCF_900090245.1 Micromonospora halophytica | reverse complement strand
TCGGCCTACCCGGACCACTACGCCCAGTGGGAGCAGCAGGCCGCCGACCTCGTCGCCGAACACTGGAACAGCTGACCCCACCCACAAC
Organism: Micromonospora halophytica; assembly: GCF_900090245.1. Lineage (GTDB taxonomy): Bacteria > Actinomycetota > Actinomycetes > Mycobacteriales > Micromonosporaceae > Micromonospora > Micromonospora halophytica. The sequence continues at coordinate 8,128 of NZ_FMDN01000050.1, read as the reverse complement.
AACGCTGGCCGGCACCCCACCACGGGGTGCCGGCCAGCGGCCTATCCAGCACCGTCCACCTCCACCCCGCACGAGGCACCCGGCGTGCCGCCCGGCGGCGCACCCACCACCGCAACCGCGTCCACCCTGACAGCACGACGAGGACCGGCCGGAGCCCGGCACGTTCAGGAGCGGGCAGCACGGCCGGTGCGACGGCTCAACGCCACGTTGACCATGCTGGCGTCCAGCAGGTCATGAACGTCGCGAACAGCCCGACGTCGAGCGGGCCCGGGTGGGGCTGGACGGGTCACGCCATCTGGCGAGCACACCACCGGGGGCCGAAGTCCAGCCCGGCCATCGGCGAGTCCTCCCGGTGCAGCAGGTCCTTCTCGGTGAGCAGGTGCAGCGGCTGGTGCACGTCCTCCTCCGCCATCCCCGCCTCCTGGGCGATCAGGTCCGGGTACGGCACCTGCCCGCGCGCCTCCAGCGTCGCGACGGCGTCGTACACCCGTTCCTCGGCCTCCGACAGACGTACCTGCTGCATGGTGACCTCCTTGCCGTGAACCGCCCGTCCGCCGGGCGGTCTGGGTCTCGCGGTTTACCCCGTCGGTGACCGACAATGCCCATCCGTTCGGTCCGTCGTGCACGGCCGACCGGGCCGGGGTGCCCTAGGGTGGACGCCGTGATCATCTGGGATCTCGTCGTCGTCGGTGCTGGCCCCGCCGGGCTCTGCGCCGCGCGGGTCGCCGCCGCGGCGGGCGTCCGCACGCTGGTGCTGGACCGGGCCACCCACCCCCGTTACAAGACGTGCGGCGGCGGCCTGATCGGCACCTCGCTGTCGGCCGTCGCCGGCCGGATCGAAGTGCCCGCGCACGACCGGGTGGACCGGGTGACGTTCACCCGGGACGGGCGACGCGCCTTCACCCGCCGGCACCGCACCCCGCTGGTGGCCATGGTGCGCCGCGACGAGTTCGACGACCGGCTGCGCTCGGCCGCCGTCGCCGCCGGGGCCGAGCTGCGCGAGGGGGTCGCCGTGCGGGGCGTCGACCAGGATCCCGACGGGGTACGCGTACGCCTGGCCGACGGCACCACCGTGCAGTCCCGGACGGTGATCGGGGCGGACGGCTCGTCGGGGGTGACCGCCCGGCACGTGGGCGTCCGGTTCCGTCAGGTGGACCTGGGCCTGGAACGGGAGTTGCCCGTCCCGGCGGACGTGCAGCGGCGCTGGCAGGGCCGGCTGCTGCTCGACTGGGGCGCCATCCCCGGCTCCTACGCCTGGGTGTTCCCGAAGGGGGCGTCGCTGACCGTCGGCGTGATCGCCGGCCGGGGCGAGGGGGAGGCCACCCGCGAGTACCTGCGCCGGTTCGTCGACCGGCTGGGCCTGTCCGAGGTGGAGCCGGAACACGACTCGGGGCACCTGACCCGGTGCCGGGCCGACGACTCCCCGCTGCGCCGGGGCCGGGTGCTGCTCGCCGGGGACGCGGCGGGCCTGCTCGAACCGTGGAGCCGGGAGGGGATCAGCTACGCGCTGCGCTCCGGCGCCCTCGCCGGCGAGGCGGTCGTCGCCGGCGACCTCGACCGCTACGAGCGGGACGTACGCGAGCGGCTGGTGCCGTCGATGCGGGCGGGGCACCGCCTGCTGGAGGTCTTCGAACGCCGGCCGGACGTCTTCCACGCCCTGCTGGCCACGCCGGCGGGCTGGTCGATGTTCGTAGGGTTCTGCCAGGGCCGGGCGAGTTTCGACCGGACGCTGACCCGGGCGCCGGTGCGGGCCGGGCTGGCGCTGCTGGACCGCCTTCCGCCGGTGCGGCGCCCGGTGGTCACCCTGCCCGGGTGACCGGCCACAACCCGTCCGCCCCGACGCCGACCAGCCTCGGTGCTGCACGACCGGACGGCACCGCACCCGCTCCCGACCGGACGGCCTGGTCAGGGCACCACGACGGCCCGGCCGTGGACCTCGCCCCGACGCAGCAGGTCGTACGCCTCAGGCGTCCGCTCCAGTGGGAAGGTCTGCACGTCGGCGTTGATCAGACCGGCCCGGCCGAGCGCGATCACCTCCTGGAGTTCGGCGCGGGTGCCCCAGAACGGGATCTCGACGCTGGTCTCCAGCGGCAGGGTGGGCGGCGCGTCGGCGACCGGGCGGACCGGCAGCGTGCCGCCGCCCAGCCCGACCAGGAGCAGCCTGCCGCCGGTGGAGACCACGGTGCGGGCGGTGGTCAGGGTGGCGTCCACACCGACGCAGTCGATCACCACGTCGGCGCCGTCCGGCGCCGGTCCGACGATCTCCCGGATCCGTTCCACCGCCTCCGGGCCGGCCTGCACCACGTGGTGCGCGCCCATCCGGGTGGCCAGGTCCAGCGCGGCGACGCTGGTGTCGACGGCGATGATCCGCACCGCGGTGGTGGCCGTCAGGATCTGCACCGCCATGTGCCCCAGCCCGCCGATCCCGATCACCACGCAGAACGTCCCGGGACGCAACGCCGGCCGGGCCAGCTCCACCGCGTGGTACGGGGTCAGCCCCGCGTCGGTCAGCGGCGCGGCCTGGGTGAGGTCCATGTCCCCGACGCGCAGCAGGTTCCTGGCGGGCACGTTGACGTACTCGGCGAGGCCGCCGTCGCGGCTGAGCCCGATGCCGCCCGGCGGCATCCGACGGCACTGGTTCTCCGCACCGCTCAAGCAGCCCCGGCAGGTGCCGCAGCCGACGATCCCGTAGACCGCCGCCCGGTCGCCGGGCGTCCACCCGGTGACCCCGGCGCCGACGGCCTCGACTGTGCCGGCGGTCTCGTGGCCCAGGGTGATCGGGGTGGGGAAGAGTCCCGGCGGGGCGTCCAGGACGTGCAGGTCGGAATGGCAGAGGCCGACCGCGCCGACGGCGAGCAGCACCTCGCCCGCTCCGGCCGTCGGAGTGGGGACCTCGACCTGCTCGAGCACTCCGGGACTGGTCATCCGTACCGCGCGCATGGTCGTCCTCCACCTCGTCGCCGACGCCGGTCGGGGCCGGTTTACCCGCGGCGGCGGCGTTGATGCCGGGCGACCGGGGGTGGAGAATGCGGGTATGAGCGAGCCGGTTCCCACGTCGTTCACCGACGAGGAGTACGCGTTCCTACGGCACGTCCGCTTCGGCGAGCTACCCGCGCCGGTCCGTCCGGACGAACTGGTCGAGCTGCGCGAGACCGATGCCCGACGGGACTATCCCGAACCGGTCGACGACCCCGACCAGCGGGCACTCGGCCTGCTGCCGGGGGTGGGCTGACCGGGTACGCGGACGGGCCGCAGGTGGGAGGACACCCACGGCCCGTCGACGGTGCCACGGGTCAGAAGACCGGCACGCCCTCGCGTACCAGCTTCCAGTTCGGCACGAAGAAGTCGGCCGGGTCGATCACGCCCTTGGCCTGCGCCCAGTCGATCAGCAGCTGGCGGATCTCCTGCTGCTGGTTGTAGACCTGGGTCTTCACGATGCCGGGGAAGTTGCCGCCGCCGCTGCGCCGGTAGTTGTTGACCGCGATGACGAACTGCGCGTCGTCGGCGACCGGGGTGTCGATGCCCGGCAGGACGAGGCGGGTGATCCGCTGCCCGACCGGCGCGGAGATGTCGATGTCGTAGTCGAGCCCGGAGATCACGTCGTAGTTGTAGTCCGGGACAGCCGGGTCGCTGATGGTGGCCGGGTCGACGGGGGCGCCGACGGCGAGGGTCCGGAAGTACTTCGCCGAGTACTCCAGGTAGGCCCGCACCTCGGCGCCGGTGAACACCACGGCCTCGAGGGTGTTGTCGAAGACGTACAGGCCCGCCACGTCACGGATGCGCACGTCGCCCTGCGAGAAGACCGCGGTACGGCTGAACGGCGCCGCGATCGACAGCACCGGCAGCGCCGCGTACGCCGTGCCGGCGAGCGCGGTGGTGACGACCTCGGTCTGGACGTGGTTGATGAAGTCCAGGATCGGCGTGTCCTTGTACCGGGACTCGGCGGCCGACAGCTCCTGCGAGGACTGTGCGACCACGGTGTTGACGTAGTCCACCGTCCTGGTGTGCTGACCGCGTACGGCGGCGAGCACCGCCGGGTCCTCGACCACGGTGTTGGTGTTGAGCATGGTGGCGCCCTTGGCGAGGACCTTCCACCGGCCGCGCACCTTCTGGACGGTGAAGTCCATCCGGGTCAGCCGCTGCCCCCACTTGGACGGCTCGGCGGTGAGCACCTGCTCGCCGGTGACGGTGTTGGTGACGAACTTCTCCACCACCTCGGCGTGGGCGTGGCCGAAGAGGATCGCGTCGATGCCCGGCACCTGCTGGGCGATCAGCGCCACCGGGTTCTCGATCGGCAGCTCCGGGCCGTAGCTGGAGGTGCCGCTGTCGCCGCCGTGCGCCGAGATGATCACCAGGTCGGCACCGCGCTCCCGCATGATCGGCACCCACTTCGCGGCCGTCTCGATCATGTCGGCGAAGATCAGCCTGCCTTCGACGTTGGCCTTGTCCCAGATCGCCGAACCCGGGTTGGTCAGACCGAGGATGCCGACGTTGATGGTGGGGGAGTCCGCGCCGCCGAGGCGCACCTTCTTGATCACGTACGGCAGGTAGGCCGGCCTGCCGGTCTTCTCGTTGAGCGCGTTGGCGGCCAGCGCCGGGAAGCCGAGCTGCTCGATCCACTTCGCCAGCAGCGGCAGGCCGTAGTTGAACTCGTGGTTGCCCAGCGTCACGGCGTCATACCTGAGCACGTTCATGGCGTTGGCCATCGGGTGCGTCTCACCGGTGACGGTGATCGGCTCCTGCTTGGCGTAGTAGGTGGCCAACGGGGTGCCCTGGATGGTGTCGCCGGCGTCGAGGACGAGGGTCGCCTTACCCGCGCGCTCCGCGCGGATCTGGTTGACCAGGGTGGCCAGCTTCGCCACGCCGACGTCGTTGTGCCGGCTGTCGTCGTACTCGGCGTCCTTGTAGTAGTCCCAGTTGTAGACGTTGCCGTGCGTGTCCGAGGTGCCCAGGACGGTCAGGTCCCAGGTCTTCGGGCCCTTCGCCTCGGCGGCCCGGGCAGGGGCGCCGGCGAGCAGGGGAGCGGTCGCCGCAGCGGCGGCCACGGCCAGCACCTGGCGGCGCGAGGCGCCGGAGGAGGAGGTCAAAGCGGTGCCTTTCCGATGGGGGTGCGGCGCCTCGTGGGCGCCGATGCGCACCATAACGAGCCCCTGTCACTCCCGCCACACGGACCCGAGGTGTTTCACCCCACCAGCGCCGCCGGCCACCTTGACGTAACACCGGGGTCGTCCGGAGGGCCGCCGCGTCCGTTTCCGCACCCCGCCGAGGGGTAGGGCAGCCAGGGACCGGGACGGACGAAGGAGACACCCGTGAGTAAGGACCAGTTCACCCCGCAGGACCCCACCGAGCAGTACGGCCAGCAGCAGGGGCAGCCGGCCCAGCAGCAGTCGGCGCCGGGCTCGACCCGCGAGATGGGACCCAAGCCCGACCACGGTGAGGAGTCGTACCGGGGCAGCGGCCGGCTGGAAGGCAAGCGTGCCCTGATCACCGGCGGTGACTCGGGCATCGGCCGGGCCGTCGCGATCGCCTTCGCCCGGGAGGGCGCCGACCTGCTCATCTCCTACCTGGGCGAGGAGGAGGACGCCGACGCCCGGGAGACGGTCCGGCTCGTCGAGCAGGCCGGCCGCAAGGGCGTCGCGGTGCGCACCGACCTCACCGACGAGGGCCACTGCCGGGAACTCGTCGCGCGCACCCTGTCCGACCTCGGCGGCATCGACATCCTGGTCAACAACGCCGCCTACCAGATGTCGCAGGACGACGGGATCGCCAGCATCACCACCGCGCAGTTCGACCGGGTCATGAAGACCAACCTGTACGCCATGTTCTGGCTCTGCCAGGAGGCGATTCCGCACCTGAAGGAAGGTGCGACGATCATCAACACCACGTCGATCCAGGCCTTCGACCCGTCGCCGCAGCTGCTCGACTACGCCACCACCAAGGCGGGCATCGCCAACTTCACCAAGGCGCTCGCCGCCCAACTCGCCGAGCAGGGCATCCGGGTCAACGCGGTCGCGCCCGGCCCGGTCTGGACGCCGCTGATCCCGGCCACCATGCCGGAGGAGAAGGTGAAGCAGTTCGGCACCGACACCCCGATGGGTCGTCCCGGCCAGCCGGCCGAGCTCGCCCCGGCGTACGTCTTCTTCGCCTCCCAGGAGTCCAGCTACGTCACCGGGGAGATCCTCGGCGTGACCGGTGGGCGTTTCACCAAGTGAGCCCCGCACCGCCCGGGTGGCCGACCGCCGCCCGGGCGGTGCGCGTCCTCGACGGTCAGCGGGGCCAGGCGGCCAGCCGGCGCCGCACCTGCGCCACCTGCGCGGCGTCCAGGCCGTAGCGGGTGAACCGGCGGTCCGCGACGCGGTCCAGGTACCGTCCGGCCTCCCGTACGTCGGCGTCGTCGAGCGCCGGGTCGACCTGCCGGGCCAGCTCCAGCAGTTCGGTGACGGCGTAGTGTTCCAGCGCCGCCGCCACGTCGATGTAGTCGCGCACCTCGCGGCGGTTCACCAGGGCGGCGACCTTGTTCGCCACCAGGTCGCGCACGTCCATCACCGGACCGAACTCCATCACCACCGGGGAGCGGTACCGGTCGAGCCGGGCCAGGCTCAGCCGGATCTGCCGCGCGCCTCGGGTGACCACGAAGTCCTTCATGTCCCGGTCGAAGCCGTCGAAGAGCCCCGCGAGGTCGCTGTCCGGGTCGGCGTCGACGACCTCGTACCCGGCCCGTTCCAGCGCGGCGCGCACCTCCGTCGCCGCCGCCGCGGCCGCGCCCTCCACGTCGGCGAACAGGTCGACGTCCTCCGTCGGGCGGGTGACCAGGCCGTGCGCGGCCCAGGCCACCCCGCCGCCCAGCACGAACCGATGCGGCCCGGCCGCCGTCAGGGCCACCCGGGCGACCTCCCGGTAGAAGTCGTGCAGATGCGTCACGCGGTACGCAGGCCCCGGTGCCGGCTCTCCCACGCCTGTCGCACACCCCGGGGCAGGTTCAGTCGACGCCACACCCGGCGCAGCGTCCGGCCGTTGATCAGCTGCCGCAGGTCGTCGGTGCGGGTGCTTTCCCGCAGCACGTTCTCGTACATCCAGAGCAGGTCGTCCGGATCCGCCAGGTCGAACGTCCGCTCGCCGTGCCACATCAGCCGCACCGGCAGCTCCACCACACCCCGGGTGGGGCCCGCCAGTTCGGCGAGGGTACGCGCCACCACGGCGGGCCGGCCCGGGCGGGCCAGGCACGCCACGGGGATCGCCGTGGTCTGCATGGCATCAGGGTAACCGTTACCTCTCAGTGCGCTGTAGTGCGCACGCGATTGGTAGTCCCGCCTTGCGGTGGGACGGTCCCGGTCTGACCGGCGGGTGCCGTGCCGGGTTGACGCTTCACGGCCACCGGCCCCGCGGGTGGGGTCTTATGGTCGGCTCCACGCCCGGCCACCGGGCCACTCCCGGCGCTGTGGCGACGTGCCGGGCCAGACGCCGATTGCGCAGCATCCCAGCGACGTTGAGGTCTTCCACCACGACCGTGGCGTGTTCGCGGACAAGCCGGGTGGTGAGCTTGTGCAGGCCGTCGCGGCGTAGGTTCGCCACCCGCGCGTGAGCGCGACCGAGCCGGGCGGACGCACGCTGCCACCGGTTCGACGGGCGGCGGCCGATACGGTGGTCCGGGCCCGACTTTCGCGACAGCGCCCGGCCCAGGGCTCGGAGCCGGTTCTGCGCGTCTGCGGCAGTGTTCGACCCGGTCGACCTCGACGCAGAACGAGACGCGCCAGCGCCGACCGTCGCTGCGTACCGTCGCCGACATCGACCCCTGGGTCAGCGGACGGTTGACGGGTTCGGGCGCAGCTGTTGCTGCTCCGACGACAACAACGGCACCCGAAGTGGTGTGCGGGTCGACCGGTCTGGGGTCGGCTGTCCGGTTAGGGGCGCGGGGTCCCGTGGCCGGGGGCACTCGGGTGGTGGGGGAATGGTGGCGGGGGTGGGGTCGTTACATTTCCTGTACGACTGCAGCAGCGCGCCCTCGCTGCCAGGCCCGGTACCGAGGCCCGGCTGGGGATGTGCCCGGGCCGGGAATGGTGGTGGCCCGCTGGTCGTTACACATGGTCCCGGCGCCGCGAGCCCTCCGGCTTGCGTGACCGTGAACCCC
>NZ_FMDN01000052.1 GCF_900090245.1 Micromonospora halophytica | reverse complement strand
TGAGGCGGGGGTGCTCGACGGCGGGTACTGGTACGAGAATCTGCGTGGTCAGGTGCGGTTCGCGCCGGCGGTGGCGGATCTGCTCGGTCAGCGGTTCGGGGTGTTCCTCGAGGTGAGCGCGCATCCGGTGTTGGTGCAGCCGATCAACGAGATCGTCGATGACGCCGATGTGGTGGTGACCGGGTCGTTGCGGCGTGACGACGGTGGTCTGCGCCGGTTGTTGACCTCGATGGCCGAGTTGTTCGTGCGGGGCGTGCCGGTGGACTGGACCGGTGTGCTGCCGGCCGCAGCGGCGTCGGCGCGGGTGGAACTACCCACCTACGCCTTCGACCACCAGCACTACTGGCTCCAGACGGCCGACGCGGCCGACGCGACCTCGCTGGGGCAGTCCCCGACGGACCACCCGCTGTTGAGCGCGGTGGTGCGGCTTGCACAGTCCGACGGGGCGGTGTTCACGTCGCGGCTGTCGCTGCGGACGCATCCGTGGCTGGCCGACCACGCCATCGGCGGCGTGGTGCTCTTTCCCGGCACCGGCCTGGTGGAGTTGGCGGTGCGCGCCGGCGACGAGGTCGGCTGCCCCGTGCTCGACGAACTCGTGACGGAGTCACCGCTGGTGGTGCCCGAGCACGGCGGCGTCCGGGTTCAGGTCGCGGTGGGTGGACCGGACGACCACGGCACGCGCCCGGTGCAGGTGTACTCGCTGCGCGAGGACGGCACCGACGTGTGGACGCGGCACGCCACGGGTGTGCTGTCGGCGACGCCGAGCACCGGCACCCGGTTCGACTTCACGGCATGGCCACCCCCCGGCGCCCGACGGGTCGAGGTCGGGGACCTCTACACCGACCTGGCCGAGCGTGGTTACGCGTACGGGCCCGCGTTCCAGGGGGTGCGGACGGTGTGGCGGCGCGGCGAGGAGGTCTTCGCCGAGGTCGCCCTCCCCGAGGAGCATCGCGGGGACGCCACCGCGTACGGCATCCACCCCGCGCTGCTCGACGCGGCCCTGCAGACCGGCACCGTCGCCGCCGCAGTGGCCGGGACGGACGAGCAACCCGGGCGCGCGGTCATGCCGTTCGCCTGGAACGGGCTCGCGCTGCACGCCGTGGGCGCGTCGGCGTTGCGGGTCCGGGTCGCGCCCGGCGGTCCGGACACGATGACCGTCGAGGCCGCCGACCAGACCGGCGGCCCGGTCCTGACGATGGACTCGTTGGTGCTGCGCGCCGTCTCCACCGACCAGGCGGACGCGGCAGGAAGCAACTCCCTGTTCCAGGTCGACTGGGTCGAACTGCCCGCCGCCGCCGGGCCGCCGTCGCCGTCGTGGGTGGCGGTGACCACCGCCGACGACGTGGCAGCCCTGAGCGACGCGCCCGACGCGGCGGTGCTGGAGGCGGTCGGCGATGGCGACGCGTTGGCCGTGACGTCCCGGGTCCTGGCGGTCGTGCAGGCGTGGCTGACGGCAGCCGAACTGGACGAGTCGCGGCTCGTGGTGGCCACCCGGGGCGCGATGCCCGCCGGCGACGGTGTGGTGACCGACCCGGCCGCATCCGCGGTGTGGGGTCTGGTGCGTGCCGCCCAGGCGGAGAACCCGGACCGGATCGTCCTGCTGGACTGCGACCCGGCCACCGACGACGGACCGGAGACGGTGCTCGGTGCGGTGCTGGCCAGTGGTGAGCCGCAGGTCGCGACGCGCGGGACGACCCTGTCCGTGCCGCGCCTCGCCCGCGTCACCCCGGCCGCGGACTCCCCGGTCCGGTTCGGCCCGGACGCGACGGTGCTGGTCTCGGGCGCCGGGACGTTGGGTGCTCTCGCGGCGCGCCGTCTGGTCACCCGGCACGGAGTGCGGCGCCTGGTGCTGGCCAGCCGCCGGGGCCGCGACGCCGACGGGGTGGCGGAGCTGGTCGCGGAGCTGACCGGGCAGGGTGCGGACGTGTCGGTACGGGCCTGCGACCTGTCCGACCGGGATCAGGTCGCGGCCCTGCTGGCGCAGGAGCGTCCCCACGCGGTCGTGCACACGGCGGGTGTGTTCGACGCCGGGGTGGTCGGGGCGTTGACCCCGGAGAAACTGGCCAGGGTGTTCGCGCCGAAGGTCGACGCGGCACGGCACCTGGACGAGCTGACCCGCGACCTCCCCCTCGACGCGTTCATCGTGTACTCGTCCGCCTCGTCGATCTTCATGGGCGCGGGCAGCGGCGGATACGCGGCCGCCAACGCCTACCTCGACGGCCTGATGGCCCATCGCAGGGCCGCGGGCCTGCCGGGGCTGTCGCTGGCGTGGGGGCCGTGGCAGCAGCTCACCGGCATGGCGGACACCATCGACGACCTCACCCTGGACCGGATGAGCCGGCGCGAAGGGCGCGGGGGAGTCCTGGGTCTCGGGTCCGAGGAAGGCATGGACCTGTTCGACGCCGCTCTGGCGTCCGGACCGGCGCTGCTGGTGCCGGTCAAGCTGGACCTGCGGGAGGTACGTGCCGACGCGGCCACCGGCGGGGGCGTACCGCACCTGCTGCGCGGCCTGGTCCGGGTGGGTCGGCAGTCGGCGCGGGCCGCGTCGGGCGGGGATGGTGGGCTGGCCCGCCGGCTCGCCGAGCTAGCTCCGGCCGACCAGGAGGCGCTGCTGTTGGATCTGGTACGTGCCCAGGTCGCGGTCGTGCTCGGGCACTCCGAAGCGGGTGCCGTCCGCGCGGACGCGGCGTTCAAGGACGCCGGGTTCGACTCGCTCACGTCGGTGGAGCTGCGCAACCGGCTGCGTGAGGCGACCGGCCTGAAGCTGCCCGCAACCCTGGTGTTCGACTACCCGAACGCGCAGGCCCTCGCCCGCCACCTGCGCGACGAACTCGCCGTCGACGCGGTCTCCCCGGTCGACTCCGTACTGGCCGGTCTCGCCGGTCTGGAGTCGACGCTCGGCTCCGCGGTCTTCGACCACGAGGCCCGCGACCGGATCACCACACGCCTGCGGGAACTGCTGAACACCGCCGAGGCGGTGGCTGATCCGGACCCGACCGACGACGACCTGGAAACCGCCAGCGACGAGGAGCTCTTCGCGCTCGTCGACCGCCTGGTCTGACCACCGTACGACCCGCACGCCGCGGACCCACCGACGGCAATCGCACACGGACATCCCTGGGAGCTGAGGTACATGGCTGACGAGGTACAACTCCGCGACTACCTCAAGAGGGCCATCGGCGACGCCCGCGACGCTCGTCGGCGGCTGCGCGAGGTGGAGGAGCAGGCGCGGGAGCCGATCGCCATCGTGGGGATGGCGTGCCGGTACCCGGGCGGTGTGTCCTCACCGGAGGACCTCTGGCGCGTGGTGGCGGGCGGGGTCGACACCGTCGCCGGCTTCCCTACCGACCGCGGCTGGGACCTCGCTGCCCTGTTCGACCCGGACCCCGACCGTCCGGGCACGTCGTACACGAGCCGGGGTGGCTTCCTCGACGGCGCGGGATTGTTCGACGCGGGGTTCTTCGGGATCTCGCCGCGAGAGGCGCTGGCCATGGATCCGCAGCAGCGGCTGCTGCTGGAGACCTCCTGGGAGGCGATGGAACGGGCGGGCGTCGACCCGTCGTCGTGGCGAGGCAGCGACGTCGGCGTCTTCGCCGGGCTGTCCAGCCAGGGCTACGGGGCCGGCTCCGGTCGTCAGGTCGCGCCGGAGCTGGAGGGTTTCGCCGGTACGGGTGCCGCCCCGTGCATCGCCACCGGCCGGGTGTCGTACGTGTTCGGGTTCGAGGGGCCCGCGGTGACGGTGGACACCGGATGCTCGTCGTCGTTGGTGGCGATCCACCTCGCGGCGCAGGCGCTGCGACAGGGCGAGTGTTCCGCCGCGCTGGCGGGCGGCGCGATGGTGATGGCCCAGCCCGGCTCCTTCCTGTCGTTCTCCCGGCAGCGGGGGTTGGCCGCCGACGGGCGGTGCAAGGCGTACGCGGACGGCGCGGACGGGATGGGCCTGGCCGAGGGGGCCGGAATGGTGCTCCTGGAGCGGCTGTCGGTGGCTCGGGAGCGTGGGCACCGGGTGCTGGCGGTGTTGCGGGGCAGCGCGCTGAACCAGGACGGTGCGTCGAACGGGTTGACGGCGCCGAACGGTCCGTCGCAGCAGCGGGTGATCCGCGCCGCCCTGGCCAACGCCGGGCTACGGGCCTCCGACGTCGACGTCGTCGAGGGCCACGGTACGGGCACGGTGCTGGGTGACCCGATCGAGGCGCAGGCGTTGCTGGCCACCTACGGCCAGGATCGCGACCCGGAGCGTCCGCTCTGGCTGGGCTCGGTGAAGTCGAACATCGGCCACACCCAGGCCGCCGCGGGTGTGGCCGGCGTGATCAAGGTGGTCCAGGCGCTGCGGCACGGGATGTTGCCGGCGACGCTGCACGTCGACCAGCCCACCACCGAGGTGGACTGGTCCTCGGGCGCGGTGGAGCTGCTCACCTCGGCCCACGAATGGCCCCGGGGTGAACGTCCACGCCGGGCGGGTGTGTCGTCGTTCGGGATCAGCGGGACGAACGCGCACCTGATCATCGAGGAGGCGCCCGAGGATCCGGTTCCGGCTGGGTTGGTGCCGGTGGACGGGGTGGTGCCGTTGGTGCTGTCGGCGCGTAGTGCGGTGTCGCTGGCCGGTCAGGCGGATCGGCTCGCGGCGTTGTTGGGGAAGTCGGCGGTGCCGCTGG
>NZ_FMDN01000053.1:0-2500 GCF_900090245.1 Micromonospora halophytica | reverse complement strand
CTCAGATGGCGGAGACACTGGTCAGTCAGGCGCCGGCAACGGCCGGGACACCTAGTACAGCTGCCCTTTTTGGGGGGTGGTGGGAACGGATTGCTCCTGGTGCGGCTGGTGGCTGGCGTATAGCACCCTGTTGGGTCCTGAAGGAACAACCCGTGGGTTGTCTTTCAGAGCCGTGGATGAGCGTGTGAGCGCTTGTCGGGCTGCCAGGCATGGCCTGGTCTCGCATACCGGTCACTGTGGTGGCGTTTGGTGTGGGGCTTGTGGGTTGTGGGTTGGTCGTTTGTTGAGAATTGCACAGTGGACGCGAGCATCTTTGTGGTCAAGTTGTCAAGGGCGAACGGTGGATGCCTTGGCACCAGGAGCCGATGAAGGACGTGGGAGGCCGCGATAGGCCTGGGGGAGCTGTCAACCAAGCTGTGATCCCAGGGTGTCCGAATGGGGAAACCCGGCACCAGTCATGTGGTGTCACCCGCACCTGAACACATAGGGTGTGTGGGGGGAACGCGGGGAAGTGAAACATCTCAGTACCCGTAGGAAGAGAAAACAAATAGTGATTCCGTGAGTAGTGGCGAGCGAAAGCGGATTGAGGCTAAACCGGCTGCGTGTGATACCTGTCAGGGGTTGCGTGGTCGGGGTTGTGGGACCCTGCTGAACAAGCTGACACTTGTTCGAGGAGTTATAAAGTCAGTGGCTAGCCGAACAGTCTGGAATGGCTGACCGTAGGCGGTGAGAGTCCGGTAGGTGAAAGTTGCTGACCTTCTGTGGGTGTTCCCGAGTAGCGGCGGACCCCTGAAATCTGCCGTGAATCTGCCAGGACCACCTGGTAAGCCTAAATACTTCCTGGTGACCGATAGCGGACGAGTACCGTGAGGGAATGGTGAAAAGTACCCCGGGAGGGGAGTGAAATAGTACCTGAAACCGTTCGCCTACAATCCGTCGGAGCCTTGCGGGGTGACGGCGTGCCTTTTGAAGAATGAGCCTGCGAGTTAGTGGCATGTGGCGAGGTTAACCCGTGTGGGGGAGCCGTAGCGAAAGCGAGTCTGAATAGGGCGATCGAGTCGCATGTCCTAGACCCGAAGCGGAGTGATCTAGCCATGGGCAGGCTGAAGCGCGGGTAAGACCGCGTGGAGGGCCGAACCCACCAACGTTGAAAAGTTGGGGGATGACCTGTGGTTAGGGGTGAAAGGCCAATCAAACTCCGTGATAGCTGGTTCTCCCCGAAATGCATTTAGGTGCAGCGTCGCGTGTTTCTTGCCGGAGGTAGAGCACTGGATGGTCTAGGGGGCCCACAAGCTTACCGAAATCAGCCAAACTCCGAATGCCGGTAAGTGAGAGCGCGGCAGTGAGACTGCGGGGGATAAGCTTCGTAGTCGAGAGGGAAACAGCCCAGATCACCAGCTAAGGCCCCTAAGCGTGTGCTAAGTGGAAAAGGATGTGGGGTCGCATAGACAACCAGGAGGTTGGCTTAGAAGCAGCCACCCTTTAAAGAGTGCGTAATAGCTCACTGGTCAAGTGGTTCCGCGCCGACAATGTAGCGGGGCTCAAGCACACCGCCGAAGCTGTGGCACTCACATATTGACTTCGCCCGGCCTTGATGTCGGGTGCAGGTGTGTGGGTGGGTAGGGGAGCGTCGTGCCGGGGGTGAAGCAACGGGGTGACCTAGTTGTGGACGCGGCACGAGTGAGAATGCAGGCATGAGTAGCGAAAGAAGGGTGAGAAACCCTTCCGCCGGATGACCAAGGGTTCCAGGGCCAGGCTAATCCGCCCTGGGTGAGTCGGGACCTAAGGCGAGGCCGAGAGGCGTAGTCGATGGACAACGGGTTGATATTCCCGTACCCGCGAAAGAGCGTCCCTGATGAACCTCGTTGTGCTAACCATCCGAACCGGCTGAGACCTTCGGGTTGAGGTTGGGGAGCGTGGGAACCTGGCGGGTAGTAGTCAAGCGATGGGGTGACGCAGGAAGGTAGCTGATCCCGGCCGGTGGTTGTGCCGGGGTAAGCGTGTAGGCCGTGTTGTAGGCAAATCCGCAACACATGAAGGCTGAGACGTGATGCCGAGCCGATTCAGGTGAAGTCAGTGATCCTATGCTGCCGAGAAAAGCCTCTAGCGAGTTCTGAGCGGCCCGTACCCCAAACCGACACAGGTGGTCAGGTAGAGAATACCGAGGCGATCGGGCGAACTGTGGTTAAGGAACTCGGCAAATTGCCCCCGTAACTTAGGGAGAAGGGGGGCCGGAGACGTGAAGCCCCGCGCGGGTGGAGCGTTGTATGGCCGCAGAGAGCAGGGGGAAGCGACTGTTTACTAAAAACACAGGTCCATGCGAAGAAGTAATTCGATGTATATGGACTGACGCCTGCCCGGTGCTGGAACGTTAAGGGGACCTGTTAGCTCTTCGGGGCGAAGCGGAGAACTTAAGCGCCAGTAAACGGCGGTGGTAACTATAACCATCCTAAGGTAGCGAAATTCCTTGTCGGGTAAGTTCCGACCTGCACGAATGGCG
>NZ_FMDN01000056.1 GCF_900090245.1 Micromonospora halophytica | reverse complement strand
GGCCACAGGACCCCGCACACCAACCAGGCATGAACCCGACACCGACAAACCACAACCGCAGCCCACCTGAACCGGACACCCGACCCAGACCGCACGCCCCCCACACCAGCTCGCGTGCGGTTGTCATCGCCCAGGCAGCAACAACCACACCCGACACCCGTCCGCCTGACCGACGGCGGACACCCCGCCCACGTACCCGAAACCGGCGAAACGGACACCGCACGCACGGACGGCGGGGACGTCCTCGCTGTCGCCTGTGCCGGCAGTGAGCACGGCGTCCCACAGGTCGGGGTGGGGCGGTCAGGCGGTGCGGGAGCGGACCTTCTCGGCGCAGGCGGTGACGACGGTCCGGGCGTCCAGGCCGAGGCTCTCGATGGCCACCAGGGCGGTGAGGACGACGTCGGCCAGTTCGGCGGCGACATCCTCGCGGGTGTGTGTCACGCCCTTGCGGGGATTCTGGCCAACCAGTCCGATCCACGCCCCGGCGGCCTCGCCCGCTTCCTCGGTGAGCTTGAGGATGCGGCAGGTCAGCTCGGCCTGGCCGGTACCGTTGGCGGCGTCCAGCCAGCCACGCGAGGCGCGGGCCGCCTCCCAGATCGACTCGTCCACCCGGACAGTGAACCGGACAGGGGTGACGATCCGCATCCGGGGGGGGCGGCCGGCGGTACGGCGTCGAGCCGGTGGTGGCGACGCGGCAACCATCTGAACGGGAAGGGACGTGCGGTGACCCTCGAAGCGGTGTACGCCAGTGTGGTCGCTCGGAACCCCGGCGAGCCGGAGTTCCACCAGGCGGTGCGGGAGGTGCTGGAGAGCATCGGCCCGGCCCTGGCCCGTCACCCCGAGTACGCGGAGGCGCGGATCATCGAGCGGATCTGCGAGCCGGAACGGCAGATCATCTTCCGGGTGCCGTGGGAGGACGACCACGGTCGGGTGCACGTCAACCGGGGATTCCGGGTCGAGTTCAACAGCGCGCTCGGCCCGTTCAAGGGTGGCCTGCGCTTCCACCCGTCGGTCTACCTGGGGATCGTGAAGTTCCTCGGCTTCGAGCAGATCTTCAAGAACGCGCTCACCGGACTGCCGATCGGCGGCGGCAAGGGCGGCGCGGACTTCGACCCGAAGGGCCGCTCGGACCGTGAGGTGATGCGGTTCTGTCAGAGCTTCATGACCGAGTTGTACCGGCACATCGGCGAGCAGACCGACGTCCCGGCCGGGGACATCGGGGTCGGCAGCCGGGAGATCGGCTACCTGTTCGGGCAGTACAAGCGGATCACCAACCGGTACGAGACGGGGGTGCTGACCGGCAAGGGCCTGTCGTACGGGGGCGCGCAGGTGCGCACCGAGGCGACCGGGTACGGCGCGGTGTTCTTCGCCGAGGAGATGCTCAAGCAGACCGGGGACAGCCTCGACGGCAAGCGGGTGGTGGTCTCCGGGTCGGGCAACGTCGCCACGTACGCCATCGAGAAGGTGCACCAGTTCGGCGGGACGGTGGTGGCCTGCTCGGACTCCAACGGCTACGTGCTGGACGAGAAGGGCATCGACCTGGCGCTGCTGCGGGAGCTGAAGGAGAAGCGGCGCGCCCGGCTCGACGACTACGTGGGGCACATGCCGCAGGCGGTGGCGGTCTCCGGTCGTACCGTCTGGGAGGTCCCCTGCGACCTGGCCATCCCCTGTGCGACGCAGAACGAGATCGGCGGGGCGGAGGCCGCGTCGCTGGTCGCCGGCGGTTGCGTCGCGGTGGTGGAGGGGGCGAACATGCCGACCACGCCGGAGGCGGTGCGCATCCTCGGCCGGGCCGGGGTGCGGTTCGCCCCGGGCAAGGCGGCCAACGCCGGTGGGGTGGCGGTGAGCGCCCTGGAGATGCAGCAGAACGCCAGCCGCGACTCGTGGACCTTCGTCCAGTCGGAGCAGCGGCTGCGGGAGACGATGCGCGACATCCACGCCCGCTGCTGGTCCACCGCCGAGGAGTACGGCCTGCCGGGCGACTACGTGGCGGGCGCGAACATCAACGGGTTCCGCCGGGTGGCGGAGGCGATGCTGGCGCACGGGCTGGTCTGAGGATCCCGGCCGGGCGGTGCTGACCGTTCGGTCAGGTGCAGCATTGACAGCCCTCATGGGGCGGGCCTAGCTTCAGTGCGCTACCGGCCGGTAGGCACCGTCCCGCCTGGCCGCCCTCGGGCGGCACCCGTCCCCGGGGGAGCACGATGCTGTCCTCAACCACCCGCCTCATGCGCCGGCTGCTCGCCGTCGGCGCGTCCCTGGCCCTGACCGTCGGGCTCGCCGGCGCGGCGCCGGCCACCGCCGCCGGCGGCGACGACGGCTCGCAGCCACTGCCCGGCTACACCATCAACAACCCGCCCCTGGCCCCGCTCGTCGTGGGTGGCACGCCGACCACCGTACGGCAGGGCGTACACCGGCACGCCGGCTACGTCGTCGAGGTGCCGCCGGCCTGGAACGGCGAACTCGTCATGTGGGCGCACGGCTACCGCGGCCAGACCACCGTGCTCTCCCCCGAGGCCCCCGGCTTCGGCCTGCGGCAACGGCTGCTGGGCCAGGGGTACGCCTGGGCGTCGTCGTCGTACACCACCAACGGCTTCGACATCCGCTCCGGCGTGGTCAGCACCCGTGAGTTGGCCGACCTGTTCGCCTCGACGGTCGAGCGTCCGAAGCGGACGTACGTGGCCGGCGTGTCGATGGGCGGTTACGTCATCGGCCGCTCGCTGGAGCAGTACCCGGGCTACTACGACGGGGCACTGCCGATGTGCGGGGTGCTCGGCGACCACGAGCTGCTCGACTTCTACCTCGACTACAACCTGGTCGCCCAGGCGCTCGGCGGGGTGCGGGCGTACCCGACGCCGACCGACTACCTGAGCAACGCCGTGCCCCGGATCCAGGTGGCGCTCGGCCTCGCCGGGCTCACCCCCACCGGGCCGGACACCACCAACGAGCGCGGCAAGCAGCTACGGGAGATCACCGTCAACCGCTCCGGCGGGCCGCGCCCCGGCGCGGAGGCGGCCTTCGCGGTCTGGAAGGACTTCCTCTTCGCCATCAGCACCACCGACGGCGGGGACTCACCGGCCCAGCGGCCCGGGCAGCTCGCCACGAACCTGCTGACGCGCTACAGCCCGAACGGGCCGGTCGACGTCAACGCCACCGTACAGCGGGTCGCGCCGGAGAACGTCCGGCAGCGGTTCTCCCCGGTGCTGACGGAGGTGCCGCGCATCGCGGGTCGCCCCACCGCGCCGGTGCTCAGCCTGCACGACCTGGGTGACCTGTTCGTGCCCTTCTCCATGGAGCAGGCGTACGCCCGGGACGCGGCGCGGCACGGTCGCAGCCGGCTGGTCGTCCAGCGGGCCGTCCGGGCCACCCAGCACTGCGAGTTCACCCCGGCGGAGGCCGGCGCCGCCTGGGACGATCTGGTCTCCTGGGTACGCACCGGAGTCCGTCCCGCCGGTGACGCGGTCACCGATCCGAAGGCGGTCGCCGCGCCGGACTTCGGCTGCCGGTTCAGCGACCGGGCCGCGTACGACGCCGGCGTGGGCACCCGCCGGCTGTACGCGAAGTGCCCCTGACGGTCACCGGACACGCCGCTGGCCGGCACCCCGTGGTGGGGCGCCGGCCAGCGTTGTCGTGGGTGGGGTCAGCTGTTCCAGTGTTCGGTGACGAGGTCGGCGGCCTGCTGCTCCCACTGGGCGTAGTGGTCCGGGTAGGCCGAGACCTGCACGGT
>NZ_FMDN01000054.1 GCF_900090245.1 Micromonospora halophytica | reverse complement strand
CTGCACGTCACCGGCACCCCCGTCGACTGGGCGGCCTGGTTCACCCACACCGGTCACCGGCCCCGCACCGTCGACCTGCCCACCTACGCCTTCCACCACCGGCGCTACTGGCTGGAGGCCCGCACCCGAACCCACGGCGTCGACGGCGGTCGCACCACATCCGACGACGACGCATTCTGGCAGGTCATCGAGAACCAGGACGTCGAAGCCCTCGCCACCACCCTCGCCGTCGACCCGGAGGCCCCGCTCGGCGCGGTGCTGCCCGCCCTGTCGGCGTGGCGACGCCGCCGCGACGCCGAATCGACCCTCGACTCGTGGCGGTACCGGGTCGCCTGGCAACCGCTCCCCGACAGCCAGCGGCAGGACGTCGGAGACCTCCTGCTCGTCGTACCCGCCGACCCGGCCGGGACCGCCGGGGAGTGGGCCGCGGCGCTCGCCGCGCCCGGCGTACGGGTGCTGCCGGTGGCCACCGGCCAGGACCGCACCAGCCTCGCCCGTGACCTCGCCGAGGCGTACGCCGACCCGCAGGAGCGCCCCGACACCGTCCTGTCGCTGCTGGGCCTCACGCCCGGAGCACACCCCGACGCCGCCTCCGTGCCGGCCGGCCTCGCCGGCACCGTCACCCTCGCCCAGGCCCTCGGCGACGCCGGGATCCCCGCCCGACTCTGGATCGCCACCCGGGGCGCGGTCTCCGTCGACCCCCGCGACCAGCCCGTCGACCCCGACCAGGCGACGCTCTGGGGCTTCGGCGGCGTACTGCGCGCCGAGCACCCGCACCGCTTCGGCGGCCTCCTCGACCTGCCCACCACGGCCGACCCACGCGGCGTACGACTGCTGCGCCGGCTGCTCGGCGGCGAGCACGCGGAGGACCAGCTCGCGCTGCGCGCCACCGGCCCGTACGCCCGGCGGCTGGTCCGCGCCGGCCAGTCGGCGGGCCCGGGTCGCGGCTGGACCCCCCGCGGCACCGCACTCGTCACCGGCGGGACCGGCGCCCTCGGCGGTCACGTCGCCCGCGCCCTCGCCGCAGCCGGCGCCGACCACCTGCTGCTGGTGAGCCGGCGCGGCCCCGACGCGCCCGGCGCCGCCGCCCTCGCCGAGGAACTGACCGCGCTCGGTGCCCGGGTCACCGTCGCCGCCTGCGACGTGGCCGACCGTGACGCCCTGCGCGACCTGCTGGCGACTGTGCCCGCCGACCTGCCGCTCACCGCCGTCGTGCACACCGCGGCGGCGCTCGACGACGCCGTCGTCGACACCCTCACCGTCGCGCAGATGTCCACCGCCCTACGGGCGAAGGTCACCGCCGCCGGCAACCTCGACGCGCTGACCCGCGACCACGACCTGTCGGCGTTCGTGCTGTTCTCGTCCCTGGCCGGCACCATGGGCGGCCCCGGGCAAGCCAACTACGCCCCCGGCAACGCCTGGCTCGACGCCCTCGCCCGACGCCGCCGCGCCGAAGGGCTGCCCGCCACCTCGATCGCCTGGGGCCTGTGGGCCGACGGCGGGGTCAGCGCCGGCGACTTCGAACGCCGGATGGCCCGCACCGGCATCGGGGCGATGGACCCCGCGACGGCCGTCCGCGCGCTCACCCGGGCCCTGGACCACGACGAGACCCACCTCGTGGTCGCCGACGTCGACTGGGACCGGGTGGCCGCCCACGCCGCCGCCCGGCGCCCCGACCCGCTGCTGCGGGACCTGCTGACCGCGCCGCAGGTCACCGACGCCGCCACCGCCGACCGGGCCACCGGCGGCGGTGCCCTGCGACAGCGCCTCGCCGGACTCACCGAGGCCGAGCAGCTCACCGCCCTGCGCGACCTGGTGCGCGCCGAGGTCGCCGCGGTGCTCGGGCACGGCAGCGCCGACCAGGTGCCGGCCGCGCGGGCGTTCCGGGACCTCGGCTTCACCTCCCTCACGGCCGTCGAACTGCGCAACCGGCTCGACGTCGCGACCGGCCTCACCCTGCCCGCCACGCTCGCCTTCGACCACCCCAACCCCACCGCCCTGGCGGCGCACATCCGCACCGAACTGCTCGGTGGGGCGGCGCTGCCCGCGACGCGGACCCCGACGGTACGGCCCGCCGACGACGATCCGATCGTCATCGTCGGCATGGGCTGCCGGTTCCCCGCCGGGGCAGGATCGCCGGCGGAGTTCTGGCGGCTGCTCGCCGACGGCGTCGACGCGATGTCCGACTTCCCGGCCGACCGGCACTGGGACCTGGCCGCGCTGCACCACCCCGACCCGGACCACCCCGGCGCGTCGTACGTGACGCAGGGGGCGTTCCTCGACGACGCGGGGGCGTTCGACGCGGAGTTCTTCGGTATCTCCCCGCGCGAGGCGGTCGCCATGGACCCGCAGCAGCGGCTGCTGCTGGAAGTGTCCTGGGCGGCGATCGAGGACGCCCGGATCGACCCGCTCTCGCTGCGCGGCGGCCGCGTCGGTGTCTTCGCCGGCACCAACGGGCAGGACTTCGACAACCTCATCCGGCACGGCGGGGAACGCCTCGCCGGCTACGGGGCGACCGGCGCCTCCGCGAGCGTACTGTCGGGGCGGGTGGCGTACTCGTTCGGGTTCGAGGGGCCGGCGGTCACCGTGGACACGGCGTGTTCGTCGTCGCTGGTGGCGTTGCACCTGGCGGCGCAGTCGCTGCGCGCGGGAGAGTGCGACCTGGCCCTCGCGAGCGGCGTGACGGTCATGGCCACCCCGGGGGCCTTCGTCGAGTTCTCCAGGCAGCGAGGGCTGTCCGCCGACGGGCGTTGCCGCTCGTTCGCCGACTCGGCCGGCGGCACCGGCTGGGGTGAGGGCGTCGGCGTGCTGCTGGTGCAGCGCCTGTCGGACGCCCGGCGGGACAACCGCCGGGTCCTGGCGGTGCTGCGCGGCAGCGCGGTCAACCAGGACGGCGCGTCGAACGGGTTGACCGCGCCGAACGGGCCGGCGCAGCAGCGGGTGATCCGGCAGGCCCTGGCCAACGCCGGGCTGAGCACGGCGGACGTGGACGCCGTCGAGGCGCACGGCACCGGCACGACCCTGGGTGATCCGATCGAGGCGCAGGCCTTGCTGGCGACGTACGGGCAGGGCCGCGACGGCGGTGAGCCGTTGTTGCTGGGGTCGGTGAAGTCGAACATCGGGCACACCCAGGCGGCGGCGGGGGTGGCCGGGGTGATCAAGATGGTGCTCGCCATGCGGCACGGTGTGGTGCCGGCGACCCTGCACGTGGACGCGCCCTCGTCGAAGGTGGACTGGACCTCGGGAGCAGTCACGCTGGTGACCGAGCCTCGGTCATGGCCGGCGGTGGATCGGCCGCGTCGGGCGGCGGTGTCGTCGTTCGGCATCTCCGGCACCAACGCCCACGTCATCGTCGAACAGCCGCAGCCGCAGCCGCAGCCGGACGCCGGGCAGGCGGCAGCGGTCGTCGATCAGCCGGAGTCGCTCGACGGGCAACCGGACAGGACCAGGCTGACGGCGTCGGTCGTCGCACTGCCGGCCGTGGAGAACCCCGGCGGGCAGCCGGCGACGAGTGTCGACCTGCCGGTGGTGCCATGGTTGGTGTCGGCGCGGTCGGGGCCGGCCCTGGCCGGGCAGGCGGACCGGTTGGCCGAGTACGCACGGGAGCGCGACGATCTGTCCCTCATGGATGTCGGCTGGTCCCTGGCCACGTCTCGGGCCGCTCTCGATCATCGGGCGGTGGTGTTGGGTTCCACGGCCGGTGATTTGTGTGCGGGGTTGGCGGCGTTGGCTGAGGGGCTGGTTGCTCCGGGCGTGGTGGCTGGTCAGGTGTCGTCGGGTCGTCGGGCGGTGTTGTTCACGGGTCAGGGCGCCCAGCGGCCGGGTATGGGTCGGGAGTTGTACGACCGTTTCCCGGTGTACGCGGATGCCTTTGATCGGGTGTGTGC
>NZ_FMDN01000057.1 GCF_900090245.1 Micromonospora halophytica | reverse complement strand
CCCGCAGGCCCGGTGTGAGGCATCCGCAAGCCCGTGACCAGCAGCGATCCAGAACTGATCAGGCCTGTGTTCCTACGAACTGCGGAACTCGGGGGACACCGTGGTGGCGCTGCGGATCGAGGACGGCCTGATCGCCGGCATCTACGCCGTACGCAACCCGGAGAAGCTGTCGCACATGGCGCGGGAGACCACCCTGAGCCGCTGAGCGCGAACTGCTCAGTTCTGGTTGACCGGCCACACCGCCGCCGGATCGCAGCGGGCCCTGCAACGGGACTCCTGAGACATGATCTTCTTGCTCGACACAAGTCGATCTACCAGGAGTCCCGTTCTCACTGACCAGCAGGGGTTGACCCACCAACCACAGCACTGACGCAAGGGCGTTGCAGCACTCATCGAGCCGTGAGCACGACCCCCGGCAAGAGTGTTAAGCGGCGGGCCAGGTGGTGAACGACATGTTGACGTTCAGATTTGCCGGTGCGCCACCATATCCGTAGCAGTTGACGAAAACTCTCTCGTCCAGACCGGAGGCGCCCCAGCCGGCCACGGTGCAGTAACCGCGTGGCGAATCGCTCGCCGCGGCGGCGCTGACGAAGGCGGTGCCGTAGGGCGTGGCCATCTGCTCAATGGTGAGCTGATAGCGGCCGGTCCCGAGGAGCAGCCCGTCCACCGTGTTCCAGCCGTAGTTCGAAACGGCCGTGTTGTAACTGTGGAGCCACATTCGGTTGCCGTCGTAGGTGGTGCCGGTGAAGTTGGACGCGCTGAACCGGGGGCCCGTGACGTTACCGACCAGGTCGGTCACCCTGCCCAGGGTCATCGTGAAGCGCGAGTCGGTCAACATGCCGGTCGCTCCGTCTGCGCACCACACCTCCTCGTTGACCGGCTGGCAGTGCACGGCAGTGCTGGCGAACGTGGAGACGTGCCACAGGACGGTGGGCACGACGGGCAGACCTGAAGGGTTCGGGCCCCAGTTGACCTTGTAACGGCCGGTGCTGATCCGCTCGTAGGTGATCGGCGCCCCGGTCGAGTCGTAGCTCAAGGAACTCGGAATGGTGCGCACTCCGGTCGGTGCCGCCTGGTCGGTGGTGAAGTACAGCAGCCGGGCCTGGTCGGCGCTCCGGACGTTGGTGTAGGTGGCGACGAATCGGTTGTCCGCCGGTGCGCCGGTGGCGTCGAAGCAGCGGACCTGGATCACATGGTCCCCGACCGTCGGATCCCATTTGCTCCACGACGGGTAGGAGGCGGCGACCGTGCAGAAGACCGGGTCACTGCCGTAGGCGACGACATGGGCCACGCCGCCGACAGTGCGGGCCGCGTTCTCCAGGGTCACCCTGTAGGCCCCGACGCCGGTCCGACGGACGAGCACGTCTCCGCCGCCGGTGACGGCCGTGTAGCCGCCGCTGATCCGGTATTCGGCGGTGGTGGGGGAGTGCGCCCAGACGGTGGCCTTCACCGTCGGGTTCAAAGGCTTGGCCGAGGCCGGTGCCGGATTGGCGAGCATCGCCCCGACCAGCAGGGCCGCCAGCGGTGCCGCAGCTCGGAACAGTCGGGGCACTCGCTTGTCTGACCGCGTCACGTAGTCTTTCTCCTGCTTCTTCGACGCGTATGGGTATCGCCAGTGCGCGCACGGCTTCGCGCGCCCCAGCACCGAGATCATGCCAGCCGGCTCCGACAGTAACGGGACACCGAAGAGGCGGTTCTGCGCCGGCGAAGTCGGGCGTGATCAGTTGCCGGATCATCACGGCGGCAGGTGCGCCCTTCAATGCGAGTCATGGGCGGTGCAGCCAGAGCGCACGCCGTGAGCAGGGCACGGTGTGGTCGACCGCCAGGGCACACCGGGCGCCGCCGGGCAGCGGCCGGTCGCAGAACACCCAATGGCGTACGCCCTGCTGGTCCTCGGCCGAGACGGTCACCCCGCCCGGCTCGACGCGGGCGCTGAGCCGGGCCAGCACCCGGGCGGCCGTCCGGGCGAAGATCCGGGCCCGGAGCAGGTCCGGCGCGGTGACCGGCAGGTGGATCACCCAACGCTCGGTCATCGGTAGTGGCGGTTCGCCGACTGGGCGCTCTGCCAGGCACGCAGCGCGTTCTTGATCCGTACGTTCTCCTCCTGCACCGCGACCAGGGCGGTCTGCGCGACGGTGAGTTCGTCGGCCACCCGGTGCAGGAAGTCGCGGATCTCGACGGGGTCGAGACCGTGCCGACGCACGTTGAAGCACCGATCCCGCACCTGCCAGGGGCGCAGCGGTCCTGCCGACATCGTGTTGGTCGGCGCTGGTGGTTGCGGAGCGTGGTGCCGGCGGGTCAGCCGGCGGAGCAGGTTGCGCACGAGATGACCGCCTTTCGGGGAGGTCGTGGGTCGTGGGGGAGGGTGGTCCCCGCCGCTTGCGATCGGCGGAGACCACCGCACCCTGCCGTCTGACCAGGCAGGACGGCAGGGTGCGCCGGGGGAGCGCGGAGGGTGTGAGGTCTCGACGGCGATGCGAGACCGGCACGAGAGGCGCCAACCGACCGCAGCAGCACCGCATCACCGAGAGCGACGCTACCGACACCTGCCACCTCTGTCAACTATCTCTTACCTGTCAAACCTCGCTGACTCTCCTGCCTGCCGCTCCCACGTCAGTTATTGCCGCTGTTTCACCTGTTGCTCGATACTGGGAGGGCCAACCGACTGCAAGGGGCCTTCACGTGCCGATTCCGCCGACCATGAACGAGTTGATCAACGATCTGCTGAGGCGGATCGAGGTGGGCGAGTTTCAGCCCGGGTCGAAGATCCCGTCCACCCAGCAGTTGGCCGACCACTACGACGTGTCGGTCTCGACGATTCACCGGGCTGTGGCGGCCCTGCGGGAGCAGGGTGTGCTGGTGGGCCGCCCTGGTCGCGGCGTCTTCGTCGCTGAAGGCCCTTGCGGCTGATGGCGGCTGGCCGTGCTGGACCATGTGGCCACGCTTGCCGACACTTGTTGTCCGCCTCGTTATGCATCGAAGGTTGCTGTGCAAATTCCGATAATCGTGTGGGATGACGCCGTTTTCGGCGGCCCCATAATGTAAGGACCTGGCCGCCCCGCTGGTCCCGCCACCGCCTCGACGCCCGCAGGGCGGCGGCACCCCACCGATCGAGGCGCGGCGGTGTTCGCCGCGATGGTGTGCGTGTTGACCACCGGCTGCGCGTGGCGGCACCTGCCACCCGGGTTCGGAGTCTCCAAGGCCAGGGCCGCGAGCACCCGGGCCACCACACAGCCTCCCCGAGGCCGCGCTAGGCCGTGTCTCCTGGATCATGGCTTGGGGCGATCGGGTTTCGCGCGTAGCCAGATGAGGATGTCGGCGATCTGCACGGTGGCGCGGTAGCGA
>NZ_FMDN01000058.1 GCF_900090245.1 Micromonospora halophytica | reverse complement strand
GGCGCACCGATCGACTGGGCCGCGGTGCTGCCCGCCGGCCACCCGGCCGACCTGCCCACCTACCCCTTCCAGCGGCGGCGTTACTGGCTGCGGGACGGCGACTCGCGTCCCGGCGACGTGACCGCGGCCGGCCTCGAGCCCACCGAACACCCGCTGGTCGGCGCCGCCGTCGCGCTTCCGCAGTCCGGCGGCCTGCTGCTGACCGGCCGTTTGTCGGCCGCCGCTCAGCCGTGGCTGGCCGACCACGTCGTGCGGTCCGCGCCGCTCGTGCCGGGCACGGTCTTCGTCGAGCTGGCCCTGCGCGCGGCACAGGCCACCGGCCACAGCCGGGTCCGCGAGCTCACCCTCGAGGCGCCGCTCACGTTGCCCGCCGACGGGGGAGCCTCGGTGCAGGTGGCCGTCGACGGGGACGCCAACGGTGCGCGAGCCTTCACTGTCCACGTCCGGCAGCCGGACGGTGAGTGGGCCCGGCATGCTTCCGGCATCCTCGACGGCACCGGCCGGCCGGAAGCGCAGGCGGTGCTCGCCTCCTGGCCGCCCACCGGCGCCGTGCCGGAGGACCTCGACGACTTCTACGACCGCCTCGCGGCGGCCGGCTTCGACTACGGTCCGTCCTTTCGGAACGTCAGGGCCGTCTGGCGCCACGGCGACGACCGGTACGCCGAGGTCGCGCTCGACGGCATCCCCGGTGACGGCTTCGGCATCCACCCCGCGCTGCTCGACGCCGCCCTGCACGCGCTCGGCGCCGAGCCGGGCCGCTCCGGCCGGCTGCCGTTCGGCTGGCAGGGCGTGACGTTGGCCGCCACCGGCGCCTCGACGCTGCGCGTACGGCTGACCCCGGCCGCACCGGACGCGGTCGCCGTGACCGCCACCGACGAAACCGCCCGCCCGGTGCTGTCGGTGGACGCCCTCACCTTCCGCGAGGTCTCCGACGAGCAGCTCGCCGCGTACCGGCGGAGCGACCTCTTCCGGCTCGAGTGGATCCCGGTCGCCGCGCCGGCCGCGACCGGAGCCCTCTATCAGGTGCTGCGCCGCGGCGAGGCCTCCGATCCGGCGACCGTCGTCGCCGAGTCGCTGGAGGCGATCCGCGGTTGGCTGGCCGAGGACCGCCCCGCCGAGGAACGCCTCGTGGTGCTGACCCGCGGCGCCGCCGGGCCCGGCGACATCACCGACCCGGCGGGCTCGGCCGTGTGGGGTCTGGTCCGGTCGGTGCAGGCCGAGCACCCGGACCGCGTCGTCCTGGCGGACACCGACGACGAGGGTGCGCTGGCGCTCGCCGTGGCGACCGGGGAGCCGCAGATCGCCGTCCGGGCCGGCCGGCCGCTGGTGCCGCGGCTGGTCCGGGAACGGGCCGAGGTGGTGCGCACGCCGTGGCGCGCCGACGGCACGGTGCTGGTGACCGGCGGCACCGGCGCCCTCGGCGTCGCGATCGCCCGGCACCTGGTCGGCACGTACGGCGTCCGGAAGCTCCTGCTGGTCAGCCGGAGCGGCCGTGCCGACGCCGTCGAGGAGCTCACCGCGCTCGGCGCCTCGGTGACCGTCGTGGCCGGCGACGTGTCCGACCGGGAGACGCTCGCGCGGCTCCTCGACGACCATCCGGTGACCGCCGTGGTGCACGCGGCCGGCATCGTCGACGACGGCCTGCTGGAAACGATGACCGCGGAGCGCGTCGCCGCCGTGCTGGCTCCGAAGGCCGCCGCCGCGTGGCACCTGCACGAGCTGACCCGCGACCGCGACCTCGACGCCTTCGTGTTGTTCTCGTCTGCCGCCGGCACGCTCGGCGCGGCCGGGCAGGCCAACTACGCCGCGGCCAACGCGTTCCTCGACGGCCTGGCTCGGCACCGCCGGGCCGCCGGCCTGCCCGCCACCTCGATCGCGTGGGGCCGGTGGGACCTCGGCGGCGGCATGGCCGGTGCCCTCGCCGACGCCGACGTGGCGCGGATGGGGCGGGCCGGCGTCGGCGGGTTCACCCTCGACGAGGGGCTGCGCGCCTTCGACGCCGCCATGGCCGGATCCGACCCGGCGCCGGTGGCGCTCCGCCTCGACCTCGGGCTCCTCGGCCGCCACACCGCCGTGCCGCCGCCGCTGCGTGGGCTGGTGCGGCCCGCCGCGCGCCCGGCCGCCACCGTGGACGACACCGGGCTGCGAGCGCGGATGATCGAGCTGGAGCCGGCGGAACAGCAGGCCGTGGTGCTCGACATCGTGCGCCGGGACGCCGCGACAGTGCTCGGCTTCGCGTCGGCCGAGGCGGTCGGCGCCGACCGGGTCTTCCGTGACCTCGGTTTCGACTCGCTGATGGCGGTCGAGCTGCGCAACGCGCTCGCCGCCGCGACCGGGCTGCGGCTGCCGGCCACGCTGGTCTTCGACTACCCGTCGCCGGCCGTGCTGGCCGAGCACCTGGCCGGCCTGCTGGTGGGCGCACTGGAGACGGCGACGCCGTCCGCCGCGACGACCGCGGCCGGCGAGCCGATCGCCATCGTCGGCATGGCCTGCCGCTATCCGGGTGGGGTCCGGTCGCCCGAGGACCTGTGGGAGCTGGTGCTCGGCGGCGCCGACGGCATTACCGGGTTCCCCGCCGACCGGGGCTGGGACGTCGGCGACCTCTACGACCCCGACCCCGACCGGGCCGGCCGGTCCACCACGCGGTTCGGCGGTTTCCTGCACGACGCCGGTGACTTCGACGCGGAGTTCTTCGGGATCTCGCCGGCCGAGGCGCTGGCGATGGACCCGCAGCAGCGGTTGCTGCTGGAGACGTCGTGGGAGGTGTTCGAGCGGGCCGGCCTGGACCCGACCTCCTTGCGGGGCAGCCGTACGGGCGTGTTCGCGGGCGCGATGTACCACGACTACGGCTCTCGCGGGGCGCAGGTGCCCGCCGAGCTTGAGGGGCTGCTCGCAAGCGGTAGCGCGGGCAGCGTAATCACCGGTCGGGTGGCCTATACGTTCGGCCTGGAGGGCCCTGCGGTGACGGTGGACACCGCATGCTCGTCGTCGTTGGTGGCGTTGCATCTGGCGGCGCAGTCGTTGCGGTCGGGTGAGTGTGATCT
>NZ_FMDN01000059.1 GCF_900090245.1 Micromonospora halophytica | reverse complement strand
GCCGCGTTAGTGACCACACCAGCACCGATCCGCGAGCAAACGCCCACGTCAGCGGCACCCACGATCACAAGATCGCCAGAACGCTACAACTCAGGTCAGCAGGTTGCGCAGGTAGTGGGTCCGACGCCGCTGCCACGAGGCCCGGGAGGGCCGCCCCAATGGCCTGCACCAAGCCAGCGTGGACGTCGGAGATGATCAGGCGGACACCGGACAGGCCACGGGCGGTCAGCGACCGCAGGAACACCAGCCAGCCGGCGCCGTCCTCATGTGAGAGAGTGTTGGGTAACCCGGTGACTACTTCTGGTTGAGTTCGTCGTCGAGGCGTCGGGCTGCTTCGGTCTCGATGGGACCTTGCGGTTCGATGTCCTCGCCGGCGAGGCGTGCGGCCATCAGTCGGATCATGGCTACTTTGATCATCGCTTTGGCGTGCGCGGGTTTGCGTTCGTAGTCGCGGGCCAACCGTCTGCACCGTCCCAACCAGGCGAAGGTTCGTTCCACCACCCACCTGCGGGGTGGCACCTGGAAGCCCTTCACGTCGGCGTTGCGGGCCATGATCTGCAGGTCGACGCCGGCGTGCGTTCGCGCCCACGCAAGCAGCCCCGCATCGACGCGGTTCACGTAGCCGCCGTCGGCCCAGGCCAGGCCCAGCAGCGGGAACGCCTCGGTGATCCCCGCGAGGACCAACTTGGTGCCGGCACGTTCCTGAATCGACGCGGAATGCACCACCACCGCCCGCAGTAGCAGCCCGCAGGTGTCGAGCAGGAGATGCCGTTTACGACCTAGGGTGCGTTTGCCGGCGTCGTAGCCGATCGCCTCCCCGCCCTGGTGGCTGTGCGCGGTCTGCGAGTCCAGCACCGCCGCTGACGGCTGCGGATCACGTCCCTCGGCCACCCGCACCGGCGTCGCGCACCTGATCATGAACCCGGTCCCAGGTCCCGTCGGCGCTCCAACCCCGGAGGGATACGTGTCCGCGGAGCTGGACCGGTGGCTGGTCGAGCGTGGGGTGCGATTGCTCAGACCGTCTTACCGCAACCGCGCCCCACGCCCGGACGAGCACTTACTTACTGAAACCGATCCGGCAGCTCATCGAGTCCGTCAACGACACGTTGAAGGGCCAACTCGACCTCGAACTGCACGGCGGACGCAGCATCGAAGGCGTCGCGGCACGCGTCGCGCAACGCCTCCTCGCGATGACCGCCGCGATCTGGCACAACCGGACCACCGGCCAACCCGTGACCAGGTCCTTAATCGCCTACGACCATTGACCAGACTTCGGACTTGCTCGTCTAGTGGAATTATGTCGCCTTGCTCGATTCTCTACTTACGCCTTTGCTTCTAGCAAACCCTGATGCCATCGAGGGCGTTGTCCCACGGTGAGCTGATGCTCCCCGACGCGTACGGTGCGACGGAAATGAACTGCTCGTACCACGCATAGTTGGCGCTGGAGTAGATGTAGTAGCCGCTTCGCGTACCCCTGGTCTGATTGTTTGACCAGGACGACATCTTGTTGCTCCAGTTCCCACCTTCGGGGTATGAATAATTTCTGAGGTCGCGAAGTGCGCATGTGTAGAAGCTGATCCTGTAGCCGGTCCAATTCTGGTCTGAGTAGATACATGAAAAGCCATAGGAGCAGCCGGCGAGTACCGGTCCGTCCGCTGTTGCAGCGGTCGTCGCCATTCCTGCTTCTCCGCTGGCGGTACGACCTGCGCCAGTGCTTCGGGACGCATTCAGGGATGGTGCTGATGGCTGTGCTGCTGCCCCATCACGCTTGATTGGTACATCCCCGTTGTGGCCCTGCGGGAGAGAGAGCAGGACCCCTTCGTCGATCTTGATCGTGTCTGCACTAACTGGCGTAGACCCGGGATAGATCGCCATCAGCGACCTGAGTGCGACAGAGGGGTTGGGTTGTGAGGTGGTGCCCTCCGCGTGCGCCACCCCTGGCGAAGCGGCCAGAAGCAAGGCTGCGATAGCAGCCGCTACTATGTTCCTTCGGGTATTTCGTTTCCCGTTCAATTGCCCTCCTGTCGCAATTCTGCATCCCGGCCATCCATCGATAGGCGTGCGCCTTGATGTTGTGGCCAGCGGGTCTGATGGAAGAGTAGCAGGGGTCAATCGAGTTACGCTAGATGGTCCCTTTGCGCTGTTGCGACTCTTTCATATCAAATCTAAAGAGCGTGTCTCAGGTGGTGAGTTTGAGGTAGCGCTTGTGGCAGGTGAGTGCGGCGGCGAGGGTGAGGAAGGCGCAGTACAGGCCGGGGTTGCG
>NZ_FMDN01000062.1 GCF_900090245.1 Micromonospora halophytica | reverse complement strand
GACCCGCTACGACAAACTCGCTGTCCGCTATGAAGCCACCGTGCACATCTCCATGATCAACGAGTGGCTACCCCGCTTATGAAACGCGGCCTAGGTCCTCGCGGGCGTTCTGGTGTGATGTACCCGGTGAGCGCAGGGAACGAGAATGAGCTGACTGTGCTGGTGGACCGGTTGCGGCGGGATCGCCGTCGTGACCCGTACGCGGGCCGGCAGGCCTACTCGCAGGCGGCGCGTGAGGTCGCGGACCGCTGCGCCCGGCTGATCGACGCGGGTGACGCGGCGGTCGCGGTGCCGGTGCTGCGCAAGGCAGTCGATCGGATGACGACCGCCTTGATGTACATGGACAGCTCCTCCGGTGTCCTCGGCAACGACCTCGCTCATCTGATGGAGCTCTACGCCCGGGCGTGCCGGGCCGCACCGCCACGACCCGCTGGCCTGGCCGCGTGGCTGGTCCGGCTCGTCTGCGACGGTCCCGGCTGGCCGGACGTGATCCTGCGCGAGTGGGCGCCGGCTCTCGGGGCAAAAGGCCTGGCCGAAATGACGCGCTTGGTCAAGCAGCGTGCCGCGGTTGCGGATCCGGACAACTGGCACCAGCAGTGGACGATACGGCACCTACGCGAGCAGCTCGCCGAGGTCTCCGGCGACGTGGACCGGTACGTGGCCGTGCTGGCGGAGCACCTGGTAAGCGCCGACCAGTACGAGCGTGCCGTACGGGTGCTGGCCGAGGCGGGACAACCCGCCGACGCAATCGACTGGGCCCGACGCGGACTCGCCGAACACCCCAGCGGCCACCAATCCGCGCGGCTGCGTGACCTGCTGGTGGGGCTGCTGATCGAGACCGGCGAACCGCGCGCCGCGGTGGCCGAGCGTCGGGCTGCGTTCGACAAGCAGCCGACCATCGACAACCTCCGGCCACTACTGACGACGGTGGCCGAGACCGACCGCGACGAAACCCACACCGAGTGGGCGCTGACCGTGGTACGCGACCGCGTCGCCCAGCAGCCCGGCTACCTGCCCCACCTGATCGACGCGCTGCACCATACCGGCCGTGACGATGAGGCCTGGCACAACGGGCTCGCACGCCTGGACGAGTTGCCCACCCGGCAACGCATCGAACTCCTGCACCGTCGGCAACAGGGCCATCCGGCCGACGTACGCGAACCCTACCGGGCACTCGTCAACGCCCACCTGCTGGACTCACATGACAAGCGCCGCTACGACACAGCCATCACGCTGCTCCGCCATCTGCGTGACGCGTACGCGGCCACCGGCGAAACCGACCAGTTCGCCAGGTATCTGGATGAGTTGCGTGGACAGCACCGGCGCCGGCCGTCGTTCCTGGCCAAGCTCGACGTCGCCCGCCTCCACCCTGGCCGGTAGAGTGCCCGCCCGTGGCAGTCCGCATCGACATCGACGCGTTCCGGGAATCCGTCCCCAGCTCGGTGGCCGAGTCCGCGGCACGGCTGCTGAGTAACGGCAGCGTCGGCGAACTCGTACCGGCCGGCGGCGGTGTCCAAGCCGTCGTCCACAGCCACGACGGCGTCTTCCAACCCTGGATCGGCATCGTCGGCGGCCTCTTCACCACCGACTGCGACTGCGGAACCGTCGGCGACGACTTCTGTGCCCACGCCGTCGCCACCGCACTCACCGCATTCCACGCCGGCACCGCTTTCTCGGGCGCGGCGACCCCACCTGGCGCCGCCCCTGGTGAGCCCGAACACGCTCACTATCTAGACGAGTAGTTCCGAAGTCAGGGGTCGATGTGTGGGCATGAAGAGAGGGCATCCAAGATCATGTTGTGACGCAAGACCTGGATACCCTCTTG
>NZ_FMDN01000064.1 GCF_900090245.1 Micromonospora halophytica | reverse complement strand
GGGTTGGGGGATGCGGGGGGCGGTGTCGCTGGTGGTGAGGACGATGCGTGCGCCGTGGTCGTTCAGGAGCATGCGCATGCGGGGGGCGGGCCAGGTGATGTCCATCGGGGTGTAGGCGGCGCCGGCGCGGAGGACGGCGAGGGTGGCGATGAGGGTCCAGAGGCTGCGGTCCAGGGCCAGGGAGACCACGTCGCCGTCGCTGACGCCTTGTGCGCGTAGGTGGCCGGCGAGGGCGTGGGAGCGGCGGTCCAGTTCGGCGTAGGTCAGCGTGTCGTCACCGGCGACGCCGGCGACCGCTTCGGGTGTGTGTCGTGCCCAGTGCAGGACCAGTTCGTGGATCGGCTCGGACGGCACATCGCGGACCGGGCCCCGGCCCCAGGCGAGCAACCGTTCCCGTTCCGCGTCCCCCAACGTGCCACCGGCGGCGTCACCCGCCACGGCATGCGCACCATCGAACCCGACAGACATCAGCCAACCTCCGATCAGGACCGGCGCCACCTGCACGGGTACGGCCGGGTCAGGAACCAGGAACTGCGGGGACGCGCCCGGTGGCAGCCACGTCCGGTGCGGACGAACTCAGTGCGTAGCCATCGCCGGGCCGGCTTCGAGGAAGCGCAGCATGTGGCCGTTCAGCTCCTCGGCGAAGCGGTACGGCAGGTAGTCCGTACGGATGGTCACGCGCAGCAGGGCATGGTCGGGCCGGGGCAGCACCTCGACCGTGAGGCCGTTAGACACCTCCCGCGCATACGGGTCGACGACCTCCTCGGCCCGGCAGCCGGGCAGCTCCAGTGGGAGCACCACGTTGTCCTGGAAGACGAACGTAGGCAGGCTGGCGACCACCTCACCGGAGAGCCCGGCGGCGGGATCGTCGGCGGTCTCCGCGAAGGGGACGTCCTGGGCCCGCATGAGGTCGCTGATCGTCTCGTTGACCCGCAGGACGAGCTTGTCGTCCTCCGGCCCGTCGAACCGCACCCGGACGCAGTTGAGGTTGAGCCGGGTGGTGAACGCGGAGTCGAGGACCCGGCTGCCGCGCTTCGCCACGACCATCAGCAGGCCGATGTCGTCCTGTCCGTGGACGGCGCGCAGGGCGGAGGCGAACGCGGCGACGAAGTAGCTGGAGCGGCTGAACCGTTGTTCGCGGGCCGCCCGGTCCCACCGCTGCATGACCTCAGGGGTGACGGTGACGGTGTGCCCGGCCTTCGGCCCCCAGGCCAGCGCCTGCTCCAGGGACACCGTCGGATCACCGGTGCCCTGCCGCGGCAGCCCGCGCAGCTGTTCGCGCCAGTACGCCCGCTGCGTCTCCAGGTCGGCGGCGTCGCGCAGCCGCATGTATTCGTCGTACGACTGGCGCAGGGTGGGTGCGGGCCGGTCCCACACGGGGGCCTGACCGGA